>NZ_DATJTC010000030.1:0-44272 GCF_035503745.1 Dyella sp. | reverse complement strand
CAGGGGACGAACGCATGAAGCGCAGCCCGTCCACCTTCTCGCTGATCCTGGGCCTGCTGGTGCTGGCCCTGTTGCTTGCGCTGACGCTGGCGTCGATGCTGTCCACGCGCATCACCCTGCGCGCCGGCAGCGAAACTTACGGTCACCTGGTCGTGGTGGCGGCGCTGGCGGCGGACGAGCTTGCGATGCACAAGGATGTGGATTCGGCACAGACCATCGGCCGCATGGACGAAGTGGGGCTGCACTTTTCCGACACGCCGCCGCCTCCGGCGACGGTCCGCCTGTCGCCGATGGTGACCGACGTTGGCCGCGAAGTGGGGGCGATCCTGGGCGATCCCTCGCGCGTGGTCGTCACCCAGACGCCCGCGCCGCAGATCTGGATCCGCAGTGCGCACGATCGGAAACGCTGGATTGTGTTGCATGCGTTGAGCTATCGGCGCCAGGTGATCGTATCGAGCATGCTGGTGATGATTCTGGCCGGCGTGATCGCGCTGGTGATCGCCTCGTTCGCCGCGCGCATGCTCACGCAGCCGCTGGAACGCCTGGCCACCCACGCGCGCGGATTGCTGGCCGGCGAGCCGGTGTTGCAGACACAGCTCACCGGCAGTCCGCGCGAAGTGCAGCAACTCGCGCTGGCGATCGGGCAGGCCGGCGAGCGCCTGCGCCACGCCGCGCGCGAACGCGAGCTGATGCTCGCCGGCATCTCGCACGATCTGCGCACGCCGCTGGCACGCCTGCGGCTGGCGCTGGAGCTGGGCGACGCCAGCGACGCGCAGCGCCGCCAGGCGATGGTGACGGATCTGGAAGAACTCGATAGCGCGCTGGAGCAGTGCCTTGCGTTTGTGCGCGATGGCCGCGACGAGCCCAGCCGCGACATCGACATCGTCACCCTGATTGGCCAGTTGCTGGCCTTGCGTGCACATTCGGACGACTGGCAATGGCACGGCCCGGCGCTGTTTTCGGCCAGGATCAAGCCGAGCCTGCTGCGCCGCGCAATCGGCAACCTGATGGACAACGCCGAGCGCTACGGTGCGGCGCCGTTCGAAGTACGGCTGCAAACCGATGCCACCTCCTGGACGGTCAGCGTGATCGATCAGGGCCCGGGCGTTTCGCACGAACAACTGGAATGGCTGGGGCGGCCGTTTCACCGCGGCGACCAGGCGCGCAGCGGCAGCGGCACGGGACTGGGCTTGAGCATTGTCGCGCGCGCGGCGGAGATTCATCGCGGCGAGCTCAATTGGCGCAACGGTACGCCGCGCGGCTTTATCGCAAGCATCCGGATTCCGGTGCAGGCATAACGTCATCGGCGCGATGAGATCGCAGCGGGAGCGCATATGCAAAAACGTCTATCCATGTTCATCGGCGCGTTGGCGTTGGGCGGGGCCACTGCCGCGATGGCGCAGTCATTCCCCTTGTGGGAACAGGCGTTGCACGACTACAGCAGCAAGACCGACCAGACACCGGTGCCATCGATGAAGATGGGCAAGCATATGCAGATGTCGCTGAAGGCACCCGCGCAACCGGGCGACGAACAACGCGCCACCGCCATCGCCGCCGCCGCCAAGCGTGTGCTGGCGCACTACGCGGACGTCAATACCGCGCTCGCCGACGGTTACAAGCCTTTCTTTCCCAGCGGCAAGATGGGTGAGGAGGTGCATTACACCAGCTATCGCTACACCCGGCTCGGGCGGCAGCACATTGATTACGATCACCCCGGTTCCATCCTCTACCGGCGCACGCCGCAAGGCATGCAGGCAGTCGGCGTGATGTATAGCGCCGCGCAAAACGCCACTGCCGAGCAGTTGAATGCCATCGTCCCGCTCAGCATCGCCACCTGGCACCGCCATGTGGATTTCTGCGGCGCTCCGAAGAATCTGCCGCTCGGCCAGCAGTACGGGCCGCATGCGGCATTCGGCCCGCAAGGCAGCATCCATACCGAACAGGCGTGCGAGGACGCGCATGGCTTGTGGTTGCCGGTGGTGTTCGGCTGGATGACGCACGTTTATCCCAACGCCAAGAATCCCGCCGATGTGTGGGCGGGGATGACCATGCATATGGATATGAGCGATGACGACAAGGCGCCAGGGACGTAGCGCGCCGCAACTTCGCCCATGCCGCTTCCCGCGCGCCTTCTCGACATCATGCCGCTTGCGAAGCGCATTCCAAGGGGAGAAGGAAAAGCTGGGGCGTGTTTGCCCTAGATGCGCAGCACGGCAATCACGATCTCCACCACGATCAACGCGATAATGGCGATTTCCAGCAACTCCGCGCGCTTGCCGGACGCTTCCTCGTAAAGCGCATCGTACGTATCGCGGATGATGGCCAGCTTCCGGTCCACCGCTTCGCTGACGTGCCGCACGCGAAACAGATCCAGCGCCGAGGCATAGACACGCGCCAGATAAACGTCCTCGGTCACTTGCAGCGCGTTGTCGACTTTCTCGGTGACTTCGGTGACTTCGGCCACCAGCGTATAGAGCTTGCGTGCCAGGTCGGCGAAGCGGCGCGAGGCCAGCGGGTTGCCGGCATGGTGCGCCGCTTCGACCATGTCGTACATGCGCGGCAGTTCAGCGTCGAGCAGTTCGTCGTAGAAGCGCATTTCCAGCAGCTGCGCATTGGCCACTTCCAGAATGTCCGTCACATCCGAATCGCGGCGCGGCTCGTACATGAAAGCGCGGTCCCAGGTCAGCACGACCAGGTCGTCCACGTAGTAGGAAAAGCGCTGCTGCAATAGATCCTTGCGCGCCTGTTCCGATAGCGCACGCTGTTCGCCGGAAAGCAGCGGCACCAGGTCGATGCGCTCGTGCATGCTGCCGGCCGGTATCGCCCTATCGAAGGCATGCACGATGCCCAGCAGGTAATCCTCGTGCAGCGAGGCCGGGCTGGGCCTGGTCAAGCTTGACAGCAGCACGGCGCGTACGGGCTCCAGCAACTGCATCCATACGGGACTGTCGGCGCCGGGTCCGAGCAGGGCATCGACCGCATTGACCAATTGGGAAAATGCCGCCCAATCGCACGACGCCACCGGCACCTGGATCGAAAACGCCGCGGCGCCGAAATCGTACAAACGTACCGTGACCTGGGCGCGGTACGCGCTTCCCAGCAGCGTCAGATCCAGCGGATCGAGCGTCAGCAGCAAGGGCGGCACCCCGAACGTCACCGCCTTTGGCGGCGTGCTGCTGAGTTTGCTGCGCACGCCGGCCGGGCGCTTTTGCTTTTCCCACAGCGCTTGCGCGCCGGGAAGGTCGATCGCATCGGCGATGTCGATCATGTGCATGGCGATCACCGCGGCCGACTGAACAATGGGCTGTTCGTACGTCATAAACACCAGCGACCAGGATGGATGCGCAGAACCGTACTACGAGTACATGGCCGGCGTACAAGCGCGCTACCGGGCAAAGCGGTAGGCGCCGGTCGCCCGGGTCCAATCGGCGGCCGTTCGCCTCGCAGGCTTTATCCCGCGCGCCTGGGCAACTTCCAATCCGGGCGGATGAAGTGGCAGGTGTAGCCGTCGGGGTAGCGTTCCAGGTAATCCTGATGCTCCGGTTCGGCCTCCCAGAACGGGCCGGCGGGGGCGATCTCGGTGACGATCTTGCCGGGCCAGAGGCCGGAGGCGTCGGCATCGGCGACGGTGTCTTGGGCAATGTCTTTCTGCTGGTCGTCCAGATAAAAGATGGCCGAGCGGTAGCTCATGCCCATGTCATTGCCCTGGCGGTTCTTGGTGGTCGGGTCGTGGATCTGGAAGAAAAACTCCAGGATCTGCCGATAGCTGATGCGGCTGGGATCGAACACGATCTCGATCGCCTCGGCATGCGTGCCGTGGTTGCGGTAGGTGGCGTTGGGTACGTCGCCGCCGGAATAGCCCACGCGCGTGGACAGCACGCCGGGGTAGCGGCGCAGCAGGTCCTGCATGCCCCAGAAGCAGCCGCCGGCCAGGATCGCGGTTTGGGTTTGGGTGGACACGGGGCGCTTCCTCTGGGGTCGTAGCCGTTTCGGGCGGGAAGCTGAATATGGTTTTGGTGGGGCGGCAATTCAATGGAGGGGCGTGCCGCCCCTGTGCGGCGCACTCGCTACCACGCACCCTCAGGGCGCGCGGGGACAACCGATAGATCGCGGCCTTTCGGGGGCGAGGCGAGGAACCGTCACGTTAAGCGGCAAAGCCGCCGCCAGCGAAAACCGCCCGTTACTGCGTCCGCTGCTCGGCAAACGAATAAACCTGATCGGCCCACTGCGTAGCCTCGAAATACGCCCCGGCCATGCGCCGGATGTCCTGCGGCTGCATCTGGCTATGCTTGAGGTCGCCCGCCTCCCACACATAAATCTGCGCAAGCAGCGGCGCGAAGGGACCGCGGTCTTCCACCAGCGCCTCGCGAATCTCCGGCGCCAGCGGCAGGTGGCTCAGCACAAATTCCATCGGCGCGCACAACAGCGTGTCCAGCAGCGAGAGCAAGCCGGCCATGAAGGCCATGTCCTGCTGTTCGGTCGGCATGCCTTGCGCGAGTTTTTCGCACATGTGCGCGCGGATCAGCGCGGTGCGCAGCAATTCCGGCGGACGGTCGTCCATGCTGCTCAGCGCCATGGTATTGATCCAGTTGCGCATGCGCGCCAGGCCGAAGAAGATCGCCGCCTGCTGGATCGACTTGAGCTGGCGCGGCAGGGCGAAATACGCGGAGTTCACGCAGCCGAGCAATTTGTAGCTGAGCACCGCGTCGTCGCGGATGATCTCGCCCAGCTCCACCGGGCCGGCGTTGCTTTCCTGCAATGCACCCATCAGGCGCAACAGGCTCAGTCGGCTGGGGGTGAGCACGGGTACTTCGATCTGCTGCGGCACCAGCAGGTAGCGGCCCTGGATGGCCTGGAACGGCAGGTTCTTGCAGCGCGCATAAGTGAGGTGATCGTCGACGTTGCCGGCGATGACGCCCAGGCCGCGTTCGTACAATTGCTTGCAGCGCTCGGCCAGGCTGTCGGCGTCCAGCGCCTTGGCATCCAGGCGCACGTAGCGCACCAGGCGCAGCAGCGGTTCGAGCGGTCCGTAAGGTTCGCAGGCGGACGGATCGCAGGCGCCCAGGTCCAGCATCAGTGCGCAGTTGCGCAGCGCCAGTTGCTGCAGGCGCTGCACCAGCGCCACGTCGCGCACCTGGAAGGGATCCACGATCACGCCCAGGCGTGGCGTGTGCGAGAGAATGTCGGTCTGTTCCAGCAGCAGCGAGCGCGATACGCGCATGAAGGCGCGGTTGCCGCGCACCAGCCGCGTGATCGCGCCATCGGTGATACCCGACACGATGCCGCCCTGCAGCGTGGTGTCGGCATCGGTGCCGGCGCCCTGTCGATAGAACACCAGTTCGTAGGCGAACAGCTCTTCTTCGGTATCCAGCATCGGGCTGCGCACCACCGGCAGCAGCATGTCGCTAAGCGTGGTGGAAACTTCGTGCTGCGGGGCGGGCGCTGTGGCTGTGCTGGTCGTCATGCGTCGATACCGTGCGAGGGTGAAGCAACTTCCATGCGCCGGGCACCGCGCCCGACGCACCAGGGGACTGCTTTTCAGGCCTGGGCAAGCGGTACGGAACGATGCGTGCCCTGGACTGCTCCACTTTGACTGTAAGTGCCCGTTTGCGAGTCGGTGCCGGTGAGCACCGAAAGCGCACGCCGCACTTGTGTCAATCGCTGGCCCACGAGCGCGCCATTGCGCTGGTTCTTGTCGCGGCAGGCGGCGAGCGATTTCAACAATTCGCGCCACGTGCCATCCATCTGCTGCGCGGCTTCGGGGGAAGTGCTGCCAAGGTGCAGGCGTTCGGCATCGAGCTGTTCGAGCCTGCGCATCAGCATCTGCTTGGCTTCGCCGGAGCGGTTTAGCGCTTTGGCGTCGGCGCACATCAGCGCTTCGCGTTCCTCGTCCAGGACGGTGATGAGCTGCGCGATGGTCGCGCTCATCTCGTCCAGGACGGTGCGCAGCGCGGCACCGAGTTCAGCCTGCAGATTCGGACTCATGGCTTACTTGTTGCCGATTTGGTTTTCGATCGAGACGAGGCGGTCGGCGATGGCGTTGGGGTTGACCTGGTAGGTGCCCGCCGCGAGCGAGTTCTTGATCTGCTCCACGCGTGCGGTATCGACCGGGCTGTCGGTGCTGCTGGCCTGCTGCAGGGCGCGTGCCGAGTCGGTCAGCTTCACGCTGTCGTCGGGCGGCGAGGCGGCCGCGTTCGACGACGACGTGCTGGCCGTCTGGCTGGAGGCGCTGCTGTCCGTGCTCGTGGTCGGGAGCGGGAGTTGCGGCAGTCCGTTGGATGAAATAGTTGTGTTCATAGCGCTCGGGATTCTCTGTTCGAAGTGAGCTCTGTTAGGGTTATCGGCGCGGTACGGAGAAACTTTAATCCTGCCGACGGGGGCCAGCATGTCCGCGTGCGGAAAGCTTAGGGCAGTGCCTGCACTTCCCCCTCGCCGACTACTATCCCATTGATAATACGGCCGGAATCTCCGTTCCGCACGCGCAGTTGGGCACCCGTGTCGCCGCCGTCCAGCGCCATGCCGGAGGTGCGTACTTCTATGCCGTCGAGCTGGGCGATAAGCGACACCTGCTCGCCGGCGTGCACGGTCTGGCGCCCGTTCAGGTCGCCCGGCTCCAGCACCACCCCGGCGATCAGCGGGTGGGACAGCGAATGGCCGGCGATCTGGTCGAGGCTTTCCACATAGCCGTAGCCCAGCCGGGCCACGTCGCGTTCTTCGCGGTGCACGTCGGCCGGGCCGACGATGTCCCCGCGCGCCAGCGGGCGGCTGGTTACCAGCACCTGGCGAAACACCTGCATCTGCACGGGCACTTCGATGGACCAGCCCGGGCTGCCGTTGCAGCTCACCGCCACCGCCACGCGCGAGGGCGTGCCCTGGCGCGCGGGCAGGTGCGTCTGCAGCGGATGCGCACACGCGGCCAGCCGCAGGCGCCGGTTGAGCGCGGCCGGCACGATCACCACCCGGCTGCCTGCGTCCGCGTATTGGGCGCGCACCGCTGCCTGGGCGGCGGCGCGCAATTGCGCGGGCGTGGTCGTGGCGCCCGGCGCGGTTTTCGCGCCGGCGGCGACCATCAGCAAGGTGGCGATTAGCGCGGTCATGTCAGGTCGTCGGTGAGGATCGCGGCGAGTTGATGGTTGATGGCTTCACGTTCGGCTTCGAACTTGCCGCACAACTTCTTGGCCAGGTCGAACTGGCCGGTGTTGACCAGTTCAAGGAAAGCCTGGCCGTGTTCCTGCAGGCGCGCGGCCGATTCGCGCAAGCCCTGGTTGGATGGGTGCTGGCTGTGTCGCGCGGTGAGCCGGTCCAGGCTGCGCACCAGCACGTCGGTGTCGAACCAGCGGCGGTCCAGCGAGGTCGGTTCCTGCAAGGCCAGCTCCACGCTTTGGCGCAGGCCCACCACCGATTCGCGGACGGTGAGGCTGAGGCTGGCGGTGTCGTTGCCGCTTTCACCTTCCAGCCAGCCCAGGCTGGAGCGATGCGCCAGCGCGGCGGCGCGGCCGAGCGCTTCGCCGAAGCGGCGTGTCTCGTAGGCGCGGCGTTGCAAGGCGCCCAGCGTGGCTTTCATGGTGGTGGCGCGCACGTGCGAGGCGTCCTGCGCTTCGCGCAACGCACGCAAACGTTCGCCGCTGTGCTTGAGCGATTGGCCGCCTTGCTGCAGCGAGCGCTCGGTTTCGCCGATGCCCGCCTGCGCGCGCTCCAGCCGCTGCAGGCCCAATTGCACGTTGCCGTTCATCTGCAGCGAGAACTCGCCGATGGAACTGGTGACCGATTCGATTTCCGCCGTGGCCTGCGCGGTTTTCTCGGCCAGCTGTTTCACTTCGTCAGCCACCACGGCGAAGCCGCGGCCGGCATCGCCGGCGCGCGCCGCTTCGATCGCGGCGTTGAGCGCCACCAGGTTGGTCTGGTGCGCGATTTCCTGCACGCTGGTGGTCAGCGCGCGGATCTGCGCCACCTGTTCGGTCAACAGGCTCTGGTTCTGGTTCATCGCCGAGAGCGCGCTGCGCAGCAGGCGCAGCTGGCCGTTCAGTTCGCCGACGCTGGCCGTGCTCAGGCCGCCGGCATCGGCGGCCTGGTCGATGCTGCCCTGGGCCTGCTGCAGCATCGTCGACATCCCGGCGCTGTAGTCCGTCAACTGGCTGACGCTGCCCTGGGCCTCGCCGATCGAGGTTTCCAGTGAAAGCTGATCGCGATGCAGGGTCTGCGCATGGTTCAGCACCAGGCTTTGCTGCTCCAGCGACTGCAGCGCCACCGCCGCCGGCGCACGCGGCGCCAGGCGCGCCAGCAATGGCGCCAGCAGGCTGGCCGCGGTGGGATGCTTGCGGCTCAATCGCGCCACCTCGGCCTGGTTGCCGGCGAGGTTGGCTTGTATCAGGGCGGCCAGATGCTGGCTGCGGATCAGACTCATAAGCGAAGCATTTCCGTTCGTAGGTTCCCTGAAATCGTCGGGAAGCGTTGGAACTTGAGGAAGCAAGGCGTGTGCCATGTGCGGAGCGGTTGTTCCTCCCCCCGCTTGGAGGGGGAGGGGGTCAGTCCTCAAGTCCGCCGCCACTGGCGCCGATAAAGGCGCACGAGCCGCTGCGCGCGGCGCAAGGCGCAACCTTTAAGAGGAACACCATGACGGCCGGGGCCCTACTGGACAGCGTGGAAAGTCACACCCGGCTGGCCGGTCACAATCGCGTGGCCATGCTGCTGTTCCGGCTGGGCGATGCGCAGCTGTTTGGCATCAACGTGTTCAAGGTGCGCGAAGTGTTACGCAAACCGCCGATGGAACGCCTGCCGGGCATGCACGAGCTGCTGGCCGGCAGTTTCGACTATCGCGGCAAGACCATTCCGGTCATCGACCTGGCCGCCGCGCTGGGCTACCGGCCGCTGGTCGATGACGATTCGGCACACTTGGTGGTGACCGAATTCAGCCGTTCGATGCAAGGTTTTCTGGTCACCGACTTCCAGCGCATCGTCCATTGCACCGGCCAATCGCTGGAAGCGCCTCCCAGTACGCTGGGTTTCGGCAATCGCGTCAGCGCGGTGTCGCGCGTGGATGGCCGCCTGATGGCGGTGGTGGATGTGGAGCATGTGCTGGCCAGCATCGATGGCGCACCGGCCGAGCTTTCCGCGCATATCCAACAGGAAGCCGAGCACCGCGAACTGCCGCAGCGGCGCATCATGGTGGTGGACGACTCGACCGTGGCACGCCTGCGCCTGGTCAACCTGTTCAAGCAGATGAACATCGATTGCCTGGTGGCGCAGGACGGCTGCGAGGCGCTGGACATGCTCAACCAGCTCGCCGAAAGCGGCGAGGAGATGCTCAAGCTGGTGATCTCCGACATTGAGATGCCGCGCCTGGATGGCTATGCGCTGACCCGCGCGATCCGCGACACGCCCGCCTTGCGCGGCTTGAAGGTGGTGCTGCACAGCTCGCTCAGCGGCGTCTTCAACGAAACGCTGGTGCGCGAGGTGGGCGCGGACCGCTTCATCGCCAAATTCCAGCCCGATTTATTGGCCAAGACGGTGCTCGAGCTGATGCTGCCGTCAACAAATTGACGGTCGTCCTGGCGGCGAAATGCCGTCGGGATTCCGTCCTCGCCGCGCCGGTATACCGTCGCCGCGCTTGGCGCCGCACTGCTGTGTGATGCGCCAAATGGCCGCGCCATGCGGTTTTTTGCGCGTGGCATGCAACTTGCTCCTGATCCTTCGCAAGCAGTCAACGCTGCGAGGAATCGATCATGGGCATCGTCAGTACAGTGCTAGACAACGTCTTCGGGCTGAGCGGCCAGGCTCTCGGGCTGTGGCAGCAACGCTCGGAAACGATCGCATCCAATATCGCCAATGCCGACACGCCTAACTATAAGGCGCGCGACGTGGATTTCCGTTCGGCCCTGCAACAGGCCAGCGGCGATTCGACCAACCTGCAGCTGGCGACGCCCAGCGAAGGGCAGATCGGCAGCGACAGTACCACCTCCACCGACGATCTGAAGTACCGCGTGCCGCTGCAGCCGTCGATGGACGGCAACACCGTCGACACGCAGGTGGAGCAATCGCAGTTCGCCAGCAACATGGTGCATTACCAGGCGAGCCTGAGCTTCATCAACAGCTCCATCCAGACGCTGCGCCTGGCCATCAACGGCGGAGGCCAAAGCTGATGTCGCTGATGAAAATCTTCGACACGGCCGGTTCCGGCATGGCCGCCGAATCGCTGCGGCTGAACACCGTCGCCAGCAACCTGGCCAACGCCGACAGCGTCAGCAACAGCGCCGACTCTGCCTACAAGGCGAAGGAACTGCTGTTTGCACCGACCCAGGACGGCGATGGCGTAGGCGTCACCGGCGCATCCAGCGACGGCGCCGTCAACAATGGCGTGCGCATGGTCGGCGTCACCGAAAGCCAGCAGCCGGTGGAGTCGCATTACGAGCCGGGCAATCCGATGGCCGACGCGAACGGCTACGTGTACGGCAGCAACGTCAATCCGATCGATGAGCTGGTGAACATGATTTCCGCTTCGCGTTCCTACCAGAACAACGTCGAAGTGATGAATACCACCAAGCAGCTGATGATCAAGACCATCGATCTCGGCAGTTAATTTTCGGAGTCAACCATGTCCGCCGTAGGCAGCAGCACCAGCAGCAATTCCGTTACCGGCCTGAGCCTGACCGGCAGCACGGTCACCAGCACGCCGACCGGCTCGACCATGACGCAATCGGATTTCCTGCAGCTGCTTACCACGCAGTTGCAGGACCAGGATCCGACCCAGCCGATGGACAACTCGCAGATGGCCGCGGAGCTGGCGCAGTTCGCCACGCTATCGACCGACCAGGACATCGACACCAACGTGCAGACGCTGAACAGCAACCTCAGCAGCGGCATGCAGACCTCGCAGGTGCTGAGCGCGTCCAACCTCGTCGGCAAGCAAGTGCTGGTGCCCTCGTCCACGCTCGATTACAGCGGCAGCGCGGTCAACGGCGGCGTCAACGTCACCACCGCCGGCGACGTCGTCGTCACGATCAAGGACAGCAACGGCAACACCATCGACACCATGGACCTGGGCACGCAGCCGGCGGGGCTGGCGCAGTTCAGCTGGAACGGCACCGACAGCAATGGCAACGCGGTGGCCAACGGCACCTACAGCATCTCGGCCAACAGCGGCGGCAGCAGCACGGCTTTGACCACCTACGCCTCCGGTGCGGTTACCGGCGTGGGCTACGGCGGCAGCAGCACGGGTACTTACCTGCAGGTGGCGGGCGTCGGCGGGGTGCCGCTGAGCCAGGTAGCGCAGATCAATTGACGAACGTTCGGCGTTTCGCTCGCCGGTATCTCATTCCGAGGAATACAGCATGGCTCTCAATCAGGCACTCAGCGGCATCAACGCAGCCGAATCGCAGCTCAACGTCATCTCCAACAACATCGCCAACGCCGGCACCGTGGGCTTCAAGGGCTCCACCGCGCAGTTCGCCGAAGTGTATGCGGTCACAGGCTTGAATCTCAGCTCCGCGGCCGTGGGCAGCGGCGTGGAGATGACCGGCTCCGAGCAGCAGTTCGCCCAGGGCGATCTGGAAACCACCAACGGCAGCCTGGACATGGCGATCAGCGGCAACGGTTTCTTCGTGGTCAACAACGGCAGCGGCAATCAGTACACCCGCGACGGCGCGTTTACCGAAAACAGCCAGGGCTACGTGGTGGATGCCAGCGGCGGCTATCTGCAGGTGTATCCGCCCAATGGTTCGGGCACCGGCTTCAACACCAGCACGCTCAGCAATCTGCAGCTCAACACCTCGCAGGCGGCGGCCACCGCCACCAGCACCATTACTTCCACGACCAATCTCGACGCATCCGATTCGCTGCCGACCGACACGCCGTTCAGCACCACCGACGCGAACAGCTACAACAACGCCTCCACCTTCACCGTGTACGACTCCCAGGGCGGTTCGCACAACGCCACGGTGTACTACGTCAAGACCGGCAACAACACCTGGGACGCCAACCTGTACATCGACGGCAACAGCGCCGGCACGGCGACGATGACCTTCAACAGCGCCGGTACACTGGTGTCGCCGGCCAACGGCAACCTCAGCTTCACGCCGACGCAGCCGTCCAACGGCGCCACCTTCCCCGCCACCATCACCATGAATGCGTCGAACATGACGCAGTACGGCTCGGCCTATTCGCCCGACTACGACCAGAACGGCTACGCGGCCGGCGTGCTGGAAAACGTGGAGGTCGGCACCGACGGCATCGTCACGGCCATCTATTCGAACAACGACACGGTGCAGCTGGGCCAGATCGCCGTGGCCAACTTTCCCAACCTCAACGGTCTGCAACAGGTCGGCAACAACAACTGGGTGGCGACGCAGGCGTCCGGTATCGCGACCATGGGCACGGCCGGCGTGGGCCAGTACGGCGACATCGAGCAGGGCCAATTGGAAACCTCCAACACCTCCGACACCACCGCGCAGCTGGTGGACATGATCCAGGCGCAGCAGGACTACCAGGCCAACTCGCAGATGCTCGGCACGGTCAGTTCGCTGGACCAGGCGCTGTTCCAGGCGGTTGACCGCAGCTAAGCCAGATAAGGCCCTGACCCATGGATCGTTCCGTCTACATCGCGATGACCGGCGCCACGCAGATCATGCGTGCGCAGGATGCGGTGAGCCACAACCTGGCCAACGCATCCACGGTCGGCTTCAAGAGCGAGCTGGCCTCGTTCCAAAGCGTGCCGGTGCTCGGCCCTGGTGCCCAAACGCGCATCAACGCCGTGGCGCAGGGCGTGGGACAGGACGAAACACAAGGTTCGATCCAGCACACCGGCCGCTCGCTCGATATCGCGGTGAACGGCCCGGGCTGGATCGCCGTGCAGGCCGCCGACGGCAGCGAGGCGTACACGCGCGCGGGCAACCTGCAACTGGATGCGCAAGGCAATCTCACCGATAGCCGCGGCAATCCGGTGATGGGCACCGGCGGCCCGATCACCGTGCCGCAGAGCGCACAGATCAGCATCGGCAAGGACGGCACCATTTCCACCGTGCCGCTGGGGCAGGGGCCCGACACCATCGCGGCGGTGGGGCAGATCAAGCTGGTCAATCCCGACGTGACGCAGATGTCCGAAGGCGCCGACGGCTTGATGCACATGAACGATGGCAGCACCGCCGATGCCGACGACACCGTAACCGTGACATCCGGCGCACTGGAAGCCAGCAACGTCAATCCATCGTCGGAGCTGGTGAAGATGATTTCGCTGTCGCGTCAATACGAAATGCAAGTGCGTTCGATCAAGACCGCCGAAGACGACGCCGACAGCAGCACCAAACTGCTGCAGACCAGCTAACGATAGGAGCTAATCGATGTTTTCCTCTCTTTGGATCGCCAAGACCGGCCTGGACGCGCAGCAGACGGAGATGGATGTCATCTCCAACAACCTGGCCAACGCCAGCACCACCGGCTTCAAGGCCTCGCGCGCCTCGTTCCAGGATTTGATGTATCAGAACGAAGGCCAGCCCGGCAGCCAGACGACCGAGCAGACCGAGGCGCCGTCGGGCTTGTTGCTAGGCACGGGCGTGAAAGTGGTCGGCAGCGAAAAACTGTTCACCCAGGGTGCGGTCACGCAGACCGGCAATTCGCTGGACGTGGCCATACAAGGCAACGGTTTCATCCAGGTAAGCCTGCCCGACGGTACGGTGGCCTATACGCGCGACGGTTCGCTGCACGAAGATTCCACCGGCCAGATCGTCACCGCCGACGGTTATCCGCTGGTGCCCTCGATCACCCTGCCGGCCAACGTCAACAGCGTCACCATCGGCACCGACGGCACGGTCAGCGCGACCAGCAACGGCTCCACCGCCCCCACCCAGATCGGCGTGATCCAGCTGGCCAACTTCGTCAATCCCGCCGGCCTGGAAGCGATGGGCCAGAACCTTTACCTGGAAACCGAATCCAGCGGCACCGCGCAGACCGGCCAGCCCGGCGTCAATGGCATGGGCACGCTCGCGCAGGGTTCGCTGGAATCGTCCAACACCAACGTGGTTGAGGAAATGGTCAACATGATCCAGGCCCAGCGCACGTACGAAATGAATTCCAAATCGATCAGCGCCGTCGACGACATGCTGTCGTTTGTCATCCAACACACCTGAGTCGTATCGCCATGTCTTCTTCTTCTTTTTACGCGCGTATCGTTTTGGCTTCGCTGGCGCTGGCTGCGCTGGCCGGCTGCGGCAGCATGCAGGAGCGCAACAAGCAGGAAGAGGCCGAATGGGCCGCCACCGCGCCGGTGCAGCAGACCACGCCGCCGCCGGCCGATGGCTCGATCTATCACGACATGCAGAACATGGAGCTGTTCAACGACCCGCGCGCGCACCGCGCGGGCGACATCCTCACCATCAACCTGGTCGAGGCGATGCAGGCGAGCAAAAAGTCTGAAACCACCACCGCCAAGACCGACAAGAACACGCTCAGCGCGCCTGAACTGCTGGGCCATACCTTGAGCGTGAGTGGCGGCAACACCGCCGACAGCAATCTCAACTCGGCCAACAGTTTCGACGGCGCCGGCAGCAGCACGCAGAGCAACCAGCTCACGGGCGAATTCACCGTCACCGTGGCGCGGCGCCTTTCCAACGGCAACCTGATGGTGCGCGGCGAAAAGTGGCTGACCATCAACCAGGGCCAGGAGCTGATCCGCCTGTCCGGCATCGTGCGCCCGGAAGATATCGAGCAGGACAACTCGGTCGATTCCACCCGCGTGGCCGATGCGCGCATCACCTACACCGGGCGCGGCGTGCTCAACAGCGCCAACCAGCAAGGCTGGCTGGCACGGTTCTTCAATTCCAAGTGGATGCCCTACTGATGAACGCATCGTGGCGCAAACGCATTTCCCTGGGCACGGTCGCGGCGTTGCTGGTGTCTTCGCTTGCGTTCGCGCCCAACGCACACGCCGACAAAGTGCGCGACCTGGTGCAGGTGGCCGGCGTGCGCAGCAACCAATTGGTCGGCTACGGCCTGGTGGTGGGCCTGGACGGCACCGGCGACCAGACCACGCAGGCGCCGTTTACCACGCAAAGCCTGGAAAACATGCTGAAGGAATTTGGCGTGTCCATTCCCAGCACCGGCATCCAGCCGCAGCTCAAAGACGTAGCGGCGGTGACCATTACCGCGGAACTGCCGCCCTTCGCCAAGCCGGGCCAGACCATCGACATCACCGTTGCCTCGATCGGCAACGCCAAAAGCCTGCGCGGCGGCGAATTGCTGATGACACCCCTGCGCGGCGCCGACGGCAACGTCTACGCGATGGCGCAGGGCAGTGTGGTGGTCGGTGGCGTCAGCGCATCGGGCAAGAGCGGTTCCAGCGTGCAGATCAATGTTTCCGCCAGCGGCCGCGTTCCCAACGGCGCCTCGGTGGAACGCACGGTGCCCAACTCGTTCAACAAGCCCGGCGACATCGTGCTCAATCTCAACAGCGCCGATTTCACCACGGCGGGGCGCATCGCCGATGCGATCAATCATCTTTATGGCGCCGGCACCGCCCGTCCGCTCGACGGCGGTTCGGTGGCGGTGCGCGGTCCGGCCGATGCCAGCGAAAAAGTCGCCTGGCTCGGCGCGATCGAGTCGCTGGACGTCAATCCGGGCGACGCGCCCGCGCGCGTCATCGTCAACTCGCGCACCGGCACGGTGGTGATCGGCTCGGATGTGCGCGTAAGCGCCGCCGCGGTGGCGCACGGTTCGATCCAGGTCACCATCAGCGAACAGCCGCAGGTGAGCCAGCCCAATGCCTTTAGTAACGGCGGGCAGACCACGGTGGTGCCCAACAGCTCCGTGTCGATCAACCAGTCCGGCGGGCACATGTTCAAGTTCGGTCCTGGCGCGAGCCTCGATTCGATCGTGCGCGCGGTGAACCAGGTGGGTGCGACACCGACCGATCTGATCTCCATTCTCGAAGCGCTGAAACAAGCCGGTGCTTTGCATGCAGACCTCGTGGTGATATGAGATGGCCGATATCGGCAACGCCGCCGCGCAAAGCCTGAGCACCTGGACCGACCTGTCCGGGTTCAGCGCCTTGCGCCATCAGGCCGAAACCGATCAGAACGCCACGCTGCCCGCCGTCGCCAAGCAGTTCGAGGCGATGTTCACGCAGATGCTGCTGAAGTCGATGCGCGAGGCGAATTTCGGCGACCCGCTGTTCGAAAGCCAGGCCGGCGATCAGTGGCAGGACATGTATGACCAGCAGCTCTCGCTCAACCTGTCGCAGCATGGCAAGGGCCTTGGGATTGCCGAGCTGCTGATCCACCAGCTTGGCGGCCACAACGCCCATGGCGCCGACCATAGCGGCGCGGTCGATCCCAGCACCACCGGCATGGTGGACAACTGGAAGCAGCGCCTGTACGACCTGGGCGACGCGGCCCGCTCCACCGGCCGCGCGATCATGTCCTGGGTGCCGGCCGATGCGGAGACCTTCGTACGCGAACTGGCGCCGCAGGCCAGCATCGTGGCCAAGCAGCTGGGCCTGTCGCTGCGCACCGTGCTGGCACAGGCGGCGCTGGAAACCCACTGGGGCAAGCACATGCCCACCCACGCGGACGGCAGCAGCAGCTTCAACCTGTTCGGCATCAAGGCCGGCAGCAGCTGGGGCGGCGGGCGCGTGAGCGTGCCCACGCTGGAATACGAGGGCGGCATCCCGGTGCGCAAGCAGGCGCAGTTCCGTTCCTACAAATCCACCGCCGACTCGCTGGCCGACTACGCCGACCTGATCGTCAGCGACCCGCGCTATGCGCAGGCGCGCGGACGCGGCGACGACGTGCTCGGCTACGCCAAGGCACTGGTGGAGGGCGGCTACGCCACCGATCCGGACTACGCGGGCAAGGTGGCGGCCATCGCCAACAGCTCCGTCATGCGCCAGGCGCTGGATGCGCTCAAGAAAACCCCGTCCCCGCCGACACTTATGCGTGACCCCTGACGTTCGCGCGACCTAAGGCCCTGTTACTAAGGATTGCTCCATGTCTAGCATGCTCAACATCGGCATCTCCGGGCTCAATGCGGCCCAGGTAGCCCTGAGCACGGTCAGCAACAATATCGCCAATGCCGGCACCAGCGGCTACAGCGAGGAAAGCGTCGAGCAGGCCGAAAGCTACACGCAAAGCAACGGCGTCTACACCGTGGGCAGCGGCGTCGATGTGGTCGCCGTGCAACGCGCCTATAGCCAGTACCTGACTGCCGCGCTGTGGAGCAGCAACAGCAGCATGCAGGGCGCCACCACCACCAACGATCTGGCCAGCACGCTCAACAGCGTGTTCAGCGACAGCGGCAACTTGCAGACGGCGCTGGACAATTTCTACAGCGGCTTCAGCAATGTGGCTTCCTCGCCCAGTTCCAGCTCGGTGCGCACCGCGGCGCTGGGCGATGCGTCCTCGCTCGCCAGCGTGTACAACACGCTGGGCCAGCAGCTCAGCGAACAGTCGAGCCAGGTCAACGTGCAGATCGCCAACACGGTGACCAGCATCAACAGCTTAAGCTCGCAGATCGCCGCGCTCAACGGGCAGATCCTGCAGGCCGGCACCAACGGCAACCCCAACTCGCTGCTCGACCAGCGCGATCAGCTAGTGCAGCAACTCGCCGGCCTTACCGGGATTTCCGCCACCACCAACAGCAACGGCTCGGTCAGCGTGTACACCTCGGCCGGCGAATCGCTGGTCAGCGGCACGCAGTCGTATGCGCTGTCCTCCGGCGGCAACCAGTACGACCCCACCAGTACCGACGTATTCGACAGCTCCGGCAACGACGTCACCGCGCAGATTTCCGGCGGCACGCTGGGCGCCTTGATCGACTACCGCGACACCGTGCTGGAGCCGGCGCAGAACGCGCTGGGCCAATCGGCGATCGGGCTGGCCTCCAGCGTCAACGGACAGCAGGCGCAAGGGCTGGACCTCAGCGGCAACCAAGGCCAGGCGATCTTCAGCGTCGATTCGCCGACAGTGCTGCCGTCCAGCAAAAATTCCAGCGGCGGCGCAACCATCAGCGCCTCGGTCAGCGACGCCTCGCAACTGACCTCCTCCGACTACATCCTCACCTACACCGGCTCGGGCACCGGCACCAACGGCTGGAGCCTCAGCACCACCAGCGGCCAGAGCGTGGCGCTCACCGCCAACGCGAACGGCACGCTGTCCGCCGACGGGCTTACCTTCAGCGTGTCCGGCACCGCGCAGACGGGCGACAGCTACGAAATCGAACCCACGCGCAACGCGGCCACCTCGCTCAGCGTAAGCTTGACCAGCGGCAACGGCATTGCCGCCGCCGCGGCGCTTACCGCCACCGCGGCGACCAGCAACACCGGCAGCGGCGCGGTCGGCAGCGTCAGCGTGACCGATACGACCAACGCGAACCTGCTCTCCGGCGCCACCATCACTTTCGGCAGCGGCGGCAGTTACACCATCACCGACGGCAACGGCAACACCACCACCGGCACCTACACCTCCGGCCAGCCGATCACCGCCGACGGCTGGAGCTTGAGCCTCAGCGGCACGCCCGCCAGCGGCGACACCTTCACCGTCGCGGCCAACACCAATGGCCTCAACGACAACACCAATGCCAACGCGCTGGCCGCGCTGTCCGATGCCGACGTGCTCGACGGCGGCACCACGTCGGTGGTCGGCAGCTACACCAACCTCACCACGCAGGTCGGCGACGCCGGCAGCCAGGCCAGCAGCAATCTCACCACGCAGACCAATCTGTACGACGAGGCAGCCAGCAACCAGCAAAGCGCCGCGGGTGTGAACCTCAACCAGGAAGCGGCCAACCTCGTGCAATTCCAGCAGGCTTACCAGGCTTCGGCGCAGGTCATTACCACCGCCCAGCAGATCTTCAACAGCCTGATCACCGCGATACAGGACGGCGCCTAATGATCCGCATCTCCACCAGCTGGATGTACCAGCAATCGGTGTCCACCATGCTCGCCCAGCAAAGCGAGTTGAACGAGACGGAAAACCAGGTGAGCACCGGCATCGCCATCAACGTGCCTTCCGACAATCCGACCGGCGCGGCGCAGATCGTGGGGCTGAACCACATCATGGCCGAAAACACGCAGTACAGCACCAACATCACCAACGCCAATACGCAGCTGTCCACCGAATCGAGCACGCTCAGCTCCGTCACCAACCTGCTCAACAGCGTCAACGACGTGGGCCTTTCCTCGATCAACGGCACCATGTCGCAAAGCGACCTGAGCAACCTGGCCACGGAACTCACGCAATACCGTGACCAGCTGCTGCAGCTGGCCAATACCACCAATGCGAACGGGCAATCGCTGTTCGCCGGCACCAGCACCGCGACCACCGCGTTCACCCAGGACAGCAGCACCGGCGCGGTCACTTACGCCGGCAACGACCAGCAAACCTTTACCACGATCGGCAGCGGCCTGCAGGTTGCCACCGGCGACCCGGGCAGCTCCCTCTTCATGGACATTCCCGCCGGCAACGGCTCGTTCGTGGCCAGCGCCAACAGCAGCAACACCGGCACCCTGGTGGTCGGCGCCAACAGCGTTACCGATCAAAGCGCGTGGAACGCGGCCAACGCCTCGGGCCCGGTGGACGACACCATCACCTTCGGCGCCAACGGCACCTACAGCGTGACCGATGCCAACGGCAACCCCGTCACCGACAGCAGCGGCAACCCGATCACCGGCACCTACACCGCCGGCGGCAGCATCAGCTTCGACGGCGTATCGATCAGCCTGAGCGGCACGCCCGCTTCGGGCGACACCGTGAACGTGCAGGCCGACACCGCGTCCAACACGCAGAGCGTGTTCACTACCCTCAACAACATGATCAATGCGTTGCAGAGCGGCGAAAGTTCCACGCAGCTTACCAACACCATGAACCGCCAGCTTGAATCGCTCAGCCAGGCGATGAGCGCGGTGTCCAACACCAGCGTGTCGGTCGGTACGCGCATCGATACGCTGACCCAGCAAAGCTCCGATTATTCGGATCTGAACACGACCTACCAGACCGCACTGACCTCGGTGCAGGACGTGGACGCGGCCACGGCCATCAGCAACCTGTCGCTGCAATCGACCGCGCTGCAGGCGTCGCAGGAAGCCTTCGCCAAGGTTCAGGGCAACAGCCTGTTCAATTATTTGCAAGGCTGATCTTGCGCCGGGCGCAGCCCGCCGAGAGTGCCATTTCCTTGCAGCGGTCAGTGCGGTTTGCTCGCCGCCGTCCTGGGGCGTATCAGCGCGCGATCAAAGCCGCCTCGCCCGATCCGGCGGTGGCGCTGCGGGCCGCCAAGGCGGATTTTGCCATTCGCCGCCGATAGCCGGGCAAAAAAAGGGGCGCGCAAGGTGCCCCGAAATTCCAGTCCAAACTCAGTTGCGCTAGTGGCGGTGAGCCTTGGTCGCGGGTAGGGTGTAGGCATGCACCGCGTCGTAAAGCACGCCGTGGCGGCGTTGTTGTTGCATGCGTATCTCATGCGGTCCGGGTGTCTGCTTCAGCCACAGGTTCACAAACTGGCTGTGTTGCATCACGGAAGGGGAGAGGGTGGTGCGGCGGTTTAGTTTGGTAGCCATGCGGTGCGCCATTCGATGAGTTTGTCTTCGCTCAGCATCCAGTCTTTGTGCACGGCGTCGCGCAGGGCGTCGCCGGTGCGTGCGGTTTGGTCGAGGTCCGCCAGGTGCATGCGGATGGCGTCGACCCAATCTTTGTAACGGTTCCTGACGCGGGTCACGGGCAGATCGGTCTGGTAGCAGACGATATCGGTGGCGATCACGGGGAAGCCGCACGCGCCGTACTCCAGCAGGCGCAGGTTGCTTTTGCATTCGTTGAAGATGTTGTTTTCCAGCGGGGCCAGCGCAAGGTCGAGGTTGAGCGAGGCGAGTTTGCGTGGGTATTCTTCGATCGGCACGCCGTTGTGGAATTCGTGGATGTAGGGGCGCAGTTTGTCCGGACACATGCCGAAGAACACCCATTCCACTTCGTCGGCGAGATCGCGCACCACGTCGGCGATCAGTTCCAGATCGCCACGGTGGCTGGAGCCGCCGCCCCAGCCCACGCGCGGCTTGCGTCCCACGCGGCGCTCGCTGGCGGGCAGGTTGCCCCACCAGTCGGTCGGCAATCGGTTCTGCACGACGCGGATGTCCGCATGGAAGCCCTTGAACTGTTCGGCCAGCGCATCGGTGGAGACCACGAAGCGATCCACGGTGGAGAGCGAACGGCGCAGCGACTTGACGATGTCCTTGGGCATCAGGCCGTGGAAGTGGCTCTTGATCGGAATCTGCTGGATCAGGTCGTCCAGTTCGAACACCTTGAACGCGCGCGAGAAGTCGCGGTAACTCTCCAGCAGCTTGATCTGCTGGTCGGTGACCTGGCGCTGCAGCACCAGCGAGGTCGGCTGGAAGCGTTCCATCGCCACCGGCGACAGATGCACGCCGGCAATCATGCCTTCGGCCAGGCCTTTGCGCTGCATCGAGTTGAACGGCTGCACGATGCGATAGTGGCCGCAGCCGTGCGAGTCGGCCGCCACGCAGAACAGGCGCGGCAGCAGGGGCTTGCTGAAGGGCTGCCAGCCTTTGACGCGTTGTGCGTCCAGTTCAAAGCCCATGCCGTCGATGCTCAGGTTGATGCTGTAGGCGGGGTCTCGCGCGATGCGCGGCAGCCACTTGCGGTACATCGCGTTCTGCTCGCCCTGGAAGCGCTTCTGCTTGGCGTCTTGTGCGGTCTTGTCCACCTTGGTCTGGCTGACGCTGCCCAGGTGCATCAGCCGGGCATACGGCGTCCACACAGTGAGATAGCCGGCCTTGTCCACCTTCAGGCACAGATCGACGTCGTTGTAGGACACCTTGAAGTCCTGCTCGTCGAGCCCGCCTACCTGCTCGTACACCGATTTGCGGATCATCAGGCAGGCGGCGGTGACGGCGGTGTAGTTTTGATCCACGCGCAGGCGATGCATATAGCCGTCCGCTTCCATCGGCTGGCCGATGAAGGGATGGTCGGCCGGGCCGCGCAGGCCCAGCACTACGCCGCCGTGCTGGATGCGGCCATCGGGGTAATGCAGCTTGGCGCCGACGATGCCCACTTCCGGCCGCTGCGCGTGATTGAGCAGCGCTTCGATCCAGTCGCCGTGCAGCACGGCGGTGTCGTTGTTGAGCAGGATCAGGTATTCGCCGCGCGCCTGCGCGGCGGCGAAGTTGTTGATCGCCGAGTAATTGAACGGATGCGGATAGCGCAGCACGCGCAACTGCGTGCTGTGGAGTTGCTCGATGCCGGCCAGATACGCGAGCGCGGCCGGTTCCTCGGTGTTGTTGTCCACGATCAGTACTTCGTAGTTCTGATACGTGGTCTTGGACAACAGGCTGTCGAGCAGGCCGTTGAGGATCGGCAACTGATCCTTGGTCGGCACGATGATCGATACGGGCGGCTGCCGATGGTGCTGGTACAACACGCGATTGAAGCCGGGCAGGGCGCCGGGTTCCATCGTGTGCGCAATGCCCAAGCGCTGCAAATGACTGGATACGATGCTGGCGCTATGCACCTTCACCGCTTCGCCGGCCAGCCACTGCGCATACGGCAACGCGGCGCGATGCATCACCTCGCCAATGTGACCGATCGCATGCAGGCCGTCCGCTTCCAAAAGGCGAAACAGCAAGTCGTAGCTGGCCAGATCGCCGTAGTTTTCCTGCAGCCCGCCCAGCGCGACGAAGCGTTCGCGCTTGAACGCCAGCGCGCGGCCGGCATAGGGGTAGCTGCGTAGCATGTCGAGATTGAAATCGGGCTTGAAGATCGGCTGTTCGAACACGCCTTTGTTGTGCGTGTCCTCGTCGAAATAGATCGCCCCCAGCTGCGCCTGCGTGGCTGCGCGTTCGGCCAGGAGCAGCAGCATCGCCGGATGCAGCATGTCGCCCGCGTACACCACTTGCACCCAGTCGGCGTCGCTGTCCTGGATCGCGCGGTTCAGGCGCGGTATCAGGTCCTCGTCTCCGGAAAGGACGGCGAGCCGGTGCTGCGCGTAGTGCTGTGCCGCGAGGCTGGCCTCGGTGAAGGCCACCGCATCGGCGTCGCCGGCCGGGTCGATCACCGCGATCAGAATACGTGGCGTGCCATGGCGCTCGATATGCCCCAGCGCCTGCTTGATCGCTACGTCGCTCAGTTGCTGCTGTGACTGCCAGTGCTTGTATAGATCCGACGGCGGTGGCGGCACCAGCCAGTCGGGCAGCACTTTCAGGTGGCGGTCGGTGCGGTTCCAGCAATCGCCCTCGTGAATTTCGCGCGCGAACGATTCGTTGATGTTGCGGCCGTGGCCGATCCACTCGGCGGAGGCGTCGATCAGCAGGCGCTTGCACAGCCAGGTAACGCGCTGTATCGGCGAGGCGATGCCCAGCAGCGCTTCCAGGCCGTCTTCGTAGGCGATCTGCCACAAGCCCACGTACACCGGGATCTGTTTCTCGATCGGCTGCTGCGCGCGCCATTCGCCGTGGCGGAACGCCAGGCCGCCGTCGGTGCCGATGAAGACGTTTGCGGGCAGGGCATCGAGCCATTCGGGTGGAATCTTGTCTTCGTCGTCGGCTTGCGCGTAGACCAGCGCGCCCCACTGGCGCAGCAAGGCAATCATGCGATCGGTGCGGCGCGCGTGGATGGCTTTGCGGATCTCCACCAGCAGCGAACGATCGTCGTGCGTGTAGGCGTGCGCTTGGTGTACCTGTTCGAAGCCGGCGGTCTGCCAGTGCAGGTTGGGCAGCAACGGACGCGGCACCACGTCGATGCCATCGCCGCCGCGCAGGTAATCGGTAACGGTATTGAGCGCAGGGACGCGGTTGTCCACGTAGACCTGTGCCAGCAAGTGGGCACGCAGCGGCGAGGGTACGCCTTCACGACGCGCCACCAGCAGCAGGCCCGGCGCGTATTGACCCAGGGTGCCTGCTTCATGGTGCCGTGCCCATTGCGCCGCCTCCTGGCCCGCATCGCGCAGCAGCGGGCGCTGGGCGATCAGTTCGTCCACGCGCAGGGTGCAGTCCGCGGCAAGCGCCGACGCGGCGATCAGCAGTTCGGGCAGCTGTGCATCGGGGAAAGCCAGGTGCGTGTCTATCTGCACCAGGCCCGCCGAATGCAGCGCCGCTTCCAGTTGATGACGCGTAAGCAGCGTGCCGTTGCCCGGATCGGCCATGCGGTTGCCCGCCGACAGCCACAGCACGCCGTCCGGTTTGAGCGCACGGGCGGCGACGGCGATGGCTTCGCGCAAGGCATCGCCGCGTGGCCATGCTTCGGCGTAATCGTTGTTGAAATCCAGTGCGACGAGGTCGTATTCGGGCCGCAGTTCCAGCTCGCGCAGGCTGGCCTGGAACACGCGCGCGTTGGGCTGCTCGCGCAGGCGCGCGGCGGCAACGCGTGCCCAGTGCGGCGCAAATTCCACCGCATCGACATGGCAGCCGCGTTCGATCCACGCCTGCGCCAGCACGCCGCCGCCGACACCTAATTGCAACACGCGGCTGCCGATGGCGATGTCTTCGAGCGCATGCAGGGCGTTCGCGCGCCGCGGCGACAGCTGCGGTGCGGCGGTGCGGCCATGGATTTCCTTGGCCAGCACCGGCGAAAAAAGGCTGGTATCGGTGGATTGTTGCATCACGTCGAACAGGCGCATGGCGGTGCCATGGATGCCCTTGTGCGCGGGGCGGTCGCGCAGCGGCGAGTGATACACGCCTTCGTCGTTGCGCACGAAGCTTTCCAGCGGCCACGTGGGCGGCTCGGTGCCGAGCTGCGCGACCACGCGCAGCACGGTGTCGTCGTGCACGCTGTTGAGTACTTCCTCGTGCAGCAGGTATTCGTTCCAGTCGCGGCTGCCGTTGCCGTCGGCGAAGCCTTTGCTGAACTTGTAGCGGCACTCTTCTTCGGACTTGCTCCAGTAGTGGTTGATGCGCAGGTGCTGCACCGACACCGTGTCGGTGAACGGGCCGTCGATCGGCCGGCCGTTTTCGTCGACCGCGCGCGCATCGTTCTTGTAGAGCATATAGTGCGGATTGGGGCAGCTGGCCACCTTGGACGGCTGCACGATGCTCTTGATGTGCGAATTTTCCGAGCGGTAGCTGCCATCGGGCAGGCGCAGGTGCGCGTATTTCACCCCGCCGTTGATGTCGCCGCGGCGCAGGAAATTTTCCAGCACGCCGCCTTTGGGTTTTTCCTTGTGTCCGCCGGAGCCGAACATCACCCAGTTCACGCCCACGGCGGGGTAGTCGGCGTAGTCGGCCAGCACATCGGGCAGCAGTCGCGCTTTGGGCGAGAACAGGAATTCGTCCACGTCGAGGAAAGCGATCCAGTCGGCCTCGCCGCCGTGGGTCTTGAGGCAATGTTCGTAGACCTGCAGCTGTGCCGGATGCTGCGGCCATTCGTGCAGCACGACCGCGCCGGACTCGATATGCGTCTGCAAGGCGTCCAGGTAACGGTCGGAGCTGTTGTTGTTGTAGAGGTAGAACCGCTCCACGCCCATCAATTGATGGAACTCGACCCATTCGCGCAAATACGCGACCTCGTCCTTGAAGACCGCGCAGATCGCAAGCACACACCGCATGTGATTTCCTCGCCTAAAGTCATGAGGTGCGGCGCGCAAGCGTCAGAATTCCGACGCTTTGGCGTGCCGGCACCGGCTACGGGAGGTAAGGAGCAAGCTTGGTGCCAAGTGCGGCGATGCCCGGGCCGCGATGCCGGCGAAGGCCGCAGCAAGCGCGCAATGTTCCACGGACGGTCCCGGACGCGGCGAGCGGAGCAAGTCATCCGGCGCAAATGGACGCCCGCAGGGCACGGCTTCTATATAGGGAGGGAGTGCTCGGCGCGCCAATGAGCCCCGGATGGCGGCCGTCGCCGCCATGACGACATGCCAAGGGAGAGGGCGTTCGGCGTCGTCTTCGACAGCAACCGCAAAACCTTTAGGCGCAATGCATCACATTTTTTTGCTCATCTCCTTGAGCGAACAGAAGATTTCTTAGCGCCATGCGCTTAAGTATTCCCGGCGTGCGCCGAAAAAGTCTCCGAGGCGGTTGGCATTGCAGCCACTGGACCGCCGGCTTGAGTACACATTACCGGTTCCAGGAGACTTCCATGTCACTTATTCTCAATACCAACGTTTCTTCGCTGCAAGCTCAGAACAACCTGACGACTTCGTCCAGCCAGCTGAGCACCGCGACCGAAGACCTTTCCTCGGGTCTGAAGATCAACACCGCCGCCGACAACGCGGCCGGTTACGCCATTGTCCAGAACTTCCAGACCCAGATCGGCGGCCTGAGCCAGGCCAGCCAGAACGCCACCGATGCCATCAACCTGTCGCAGACGGCCGGTTCGGCGCTGAGCCAGATCACTTCCAACCTGCAGTCGATCCGCGATCTGGCGGTGCAGTCGGCCAACGGTACGTACCAGGCTTCGGACCGTGCGGACATCAACACCACGGTTCAGCAGTACCTGTCGCAGATCAACACCATCGCCAACCAGACTTCGTTCAACGGCATCAATGTGCTGAACGGCTCCTCCAGCAGCCTGTCGTTCCAGGTCGGCGCCAACGTCGGCCAGGCCATCGATGTGGGTCTGGGCGGTGGCGCCACCACGAGCCAGCTGGGCCAGGTGTCGGAAATCTCCACCGGCAACATCAGCGGCGCGTTCGTCGATGCCACCGGCGGTACCGGCGCTTCGCTGAGCCTGAGCGGCCTGTCGATCACCGGCGCGGACGGCACCTCCTTCACGTTCACCGGCGGCACGGCTTCGAGCTCGCAGGACGTGGTCAACGCCATCAACGCCGCGGGTATCGACGGTGTGAGCGCGGCCGTGAATGCCAGCGGCGGCATCAACATCTACTCCTCGGGCGAACTGGCCGTTGACGGCTCCAGCGTCACCGGTGCGTCGGCGGGCTCTTCGGGCGCCGGCTTCACCACCCTCACGGCCAGCGGCAACACCACGGCGTTCGGTGCCAGCGGTCTGGGCAGCGCGGCCACGGGCCTGGCGGCCACGGGTGCGGCCTATGTCGGCGGCGCGCTGTCGGCGTCCGGTTCGCTGTCGGGCGGCGATGTTTTGACGGTGGACGATGCCAACCAGCTGATCTCCCGCGTCGATGCGGCCCTGTCGCAGGTCAGTACGCTGTCGAGCACCTTCGGTGCGGTGCAGGACCGCTTCCAGTCCGACATCTCCACGCTGAGCTCGCAGCAGACCAACCTGACCTCCTCGCAGTCCTCGATTCAGGACACTGACTTTGCCGCGGAAACGGCGGTGTTGAGCCAGGCGCAGGTGCTGCAGCAGGCGGGTATCTCGGTGCTGGCAACGGCCAACTCCGAACCGCAGAACATCCTGAAGTTGCTCCAGTAACAGGCACCACCGGCCATGGCGATCAGGCCATGGCCGGGATTTTGCTTAAAAGGGTTCTGGCGGCGCACGCGCCGCCAGAAAACTTACGCGAGCGGCGGCTAAAGCCTTCAAGTCGAATGTGAGGGTTTTATCGGCAGCTTGGCGAGCGGCGGCGACTGCGCCCCCATTCGGCAGGATGAATTGCGAGGTCTCACATGAGCAGCATTTCCAGTGTTGGAAGTTCCTCCAGCGCGCTAGCCAGCGCGGTGACCGGTTCTTCCTCCAGCACGTCTTCCTCGGGCAGCACCGGTTCCTCGGTCGCCAATATTTCCGGCACCGGCATCCTAAGCTCGCTGGGCCTGGGTTCGGGCCTGGACGTCAGCTCGATCATCACCGCGCTGGTCAATGCCGCCGAATCCGCGCCGCAGGCGGACATCACCAACCAGACCAATACCGACAACGCGCAGATCGCCGGCCTGACCGCGCTCAGCACCGCGCTCACGGGCCTGCAGACCGCACTGTCGGAGCTTACTTCCAGCAGCACCTACCAAACCTACAACGCCACGTTCTCCGCCAACAGCACCTCGGCCAGTGGCGTGGGCACCGCTACCACGCTGCCCGATGCCACGCCCGGCAGCTACGCCATCGACGTGACCCAGTTGGCCACGGCGCAGACCAGCGTCAGCAGCGCCTACGCCAGCGGTGCCGGGGTGGGCGGCGGCGAGCTGGACATCACCGTGGGCGGCAAGACCCTGGACCTGACGGTGTCCTCTTCCGACGACCTGGAAACCATCGCCAGCAACATCAACAGCGCCAGCGACAACCCCGGCGTCAGCGCCGCGGTGGTGGCGGGCACCGGCGGCGAGCAGCTGGTGCTGACCTCCACCGAAACCGGCACCGCCAATGCCTTCACCGTGAGCGCCGGCACCAACAGCAGCAGCGGACTCACCACGCTCGCCAACCAGCTCAATTCGCCTGGCACGGGCGCGGCCCAGGATGCCGAACTCACCGTGGATGGCATTGCCGCCACCAGTTCCAGCAACAACGTCAGCGGCGTGCTGACCGGCGTGACGATGGATCTCACCTCCACCGGCACTTCCACGCTCACCATCGCGCAAAGCACCACGCCGATCACCACCGCGGTGAACGACTTCGTCACCGCCTACAACGCCTACAACAGCGACGTGAGCGAGCTGGCCAGCTACAACAGCTCCACCGGCGAGGCGGGCGTGCTGCTGGGCGATCCAACCCTGGCCGCGATCCAGAACCAGATTTCGCAGGTGATAAGCAACACCTTGCAAGGCAACAGCATCGGCAACCTGGCATCCCTGGGCATCACCCGCAACAGCGACGGCAGCCTGTCGCTCAACAGCGACACGCTCAGCAACGAACTGAGCAGCGACCCTTCGGCGGTGCAGAACCTGTTCAGCAGCGCCAACGGCGTCGGTACCCAGCTGAGCAACCTGGTTACCAGCTACACCAACAGCAGCGGCATTCTTCAAACCCGCATCAACGACCTGCAGACAGATGTCACCAACCTGGGTACCCAGCAGACCGCGCTCAATGCGCGCATGGCCACCTACCAGGAGCAGCTGGTCAAGCAGTACTCCAACCTCGATACGTTGATGTCCTCGCTCAACAACACCAGCTCCTACCTGACTGATCTGGAAAAACAGAGCAGTAGCAGCAGCGGCTGATCGAAGAACAGGGAGTAGGGATCAAGCACCATGAGCTACGCGATGCGAAATCCAAGCGCGCTTTACCGCCAGACCAAGGCGCAGGGCAGCGTCGAAGGCGCCGACCGGCACCAGTTGATCGCCATGCTGCTGGATGGCCTGGTCGATCGTATCAACCAGGCCAAGGGACACATCCTGCATAAGGACATCCCCGCCAAGGGCCAGGCTTTTTCAAAGGCGATCGGCATCCTGGGCGAATTGCGCCGCAGCCTCAACCACGACGTGGAGCCGGTGCTGACCGGACGGCTGGATGCCTTGTACGACTATATCGGCCGCCGGCTGATCCATGCCCAGCTCAACGACGACCTGCGCGCGCTGGACGAAAGCGAACGCTTGATCAAGCCGATCCGCGAAGCCTGGGCCGCCATCCGCGTCCAATTTCTGGCCGAGCAGGGCAAGCTGCAGGCCGTCACGCCATGAACGAGCCGGCATCGGCCCCGCTCACGCGTGCCCTGGAGCTGACCGTGGGCATGCTCGATGCCGCCGCCGGCGACAACTGGGACCGCGTCAGCCAGCTCGATGCCGAGCGCCAACGCAGCCTGCGCAAGTGCGGCGCCGAGCCGCTGGGTGCGGGCGAGCGACAGCTCGTGGCGGCCCTGCTCAAGCACAACCAGACCTTGCTGGCCCTTGCCGAGGGCGCGCGTGCTGCGTTGCACAAGCAGCTGGACCAGCACCGGTACAACCATCGCGCGCTGCGCACCTATATCGCCTCGTCCCGATAGGCCGCGTGCCTCCCTTGGGGGCGCGGCGTAGCCCGGCGCGACGCATAGCATCCACGGCATCGGTTATGCGTAAATCCGGCATGCCGCCCATTCCGCCCTGGCCTGGCCGGGAGTCGCATCATGCAAACATACGAAAGATGGCAGGAATTCTCCCAACGGATGGCCTATCAGGGGCAGCCGCATGTGGCGGCCGAGGCGTTGGAGCCGGTCCCCGAGGCGATCGCACGCTATAACGAACGCAACCTGCACGTGCTGCGCGCGCTGGCCTCGTTCGACGAGCGGCGTGTGGAAAACCCCGACGACGACAGCCCGCTGATGCAAGAACTGCAGCGAATGGACAGCAAAATCAATGTCTTGCTGGACATTATCGACCGCACGCTGGTGCCCGACAGCCTGCTGCCGGCACGCCATGCGGTGCGTTTCAACGCGGTGGGCGCGGTGCTGCCCGAAAGCCTGTTGCCGCCGGCCGACACCTTATTGGTGCGCCTGCACTTCGACGCCTGCCGCGCCTTGCCGCTGGAATTGGCCGCCCGAAAGGGGCATTCCCTCGGTAACGGCAACGCTTTCGTTTACTTTTGTGAAATGAGCGAACTGGTCGAGGATGGGTTGGAACGTTTCGTTTTTTGTCACCATCGCCGCAAAGTGGCAGAGGCCCGTTTGGCGGGCGCGACGGAAAGTGTGTTGGGCAGCAAGCACGGAATGTGATCGCTATCACGCGACGGAACATCCATGCACGCCGAAATCCCGCCGGCCCGGGTTTGGCACGAGGAAAACGCGGCGTCGGGTGACGTTTCAGGGCACACCACGAAAACGTTCTAAGTGGTTGATGTAAACGTATTCTTGCGCGCTGCAACAGATTCGGCGATGTGAATTGGCGCAACGATCGGGAGAGAAATTCGTCACATAAGGCACGAGCAGACACTTTGGGCAGCAATTTTTTTGGCGTTCTTCTTGCTCACCCATTTCATGTGTCGCGACGGATACCTGACACGCAGGGGACAACACGCTTGGGATGGGAAACGTGATTGTTCAACAGTAGTCAGCGGTAACGAAGCAGGACTCGTACTCATGCCAAACAGCAACGTGCTTATCATCGAATCAAACGAAACGCGCGCCGACATCGTTGCGTCGGCCATGCAATTTATGGGGTATTTCCCTCAGCGTTGGGACAAAGCGCAGCCGGCCGATTCGATTGAGCGCGAATGGCGCGCCGTTTATATCGGAACCATCGCCGACGCCGCGGCCTGCGAACAACTGCTGGCATCGATCGACGTGGCGGCCAACCAGACCCTGGTGCTCGTCGGCGCCGACTCCCCACAACTGGCGCGCATGACAAGCGCCGATGCTGCCCATGGCGCGCAGGTGGAAGTGCTCGACTTTCCGCTGCGCTACGAGCGCCTGGCCGAAGCCGTGCGTCGCTCGCCGCCGCCGCGCATCAACAGTTCCGTGCTGCGCCTGGTCGGCGGCTCGCCCGCGATGGGTCGCGTCAATGCGCTGATCCGCCAGGTGTCGCCGTTCGATTCCAGCGTGCTGGTGCTGGGCGAATCGGGCACCGGCAAGGAAATGGTGGCGCGTGCCATCCACGACTGCTCGCCGCGTCGCGACAAACCGTTCGTTGCGATCAACTGCGGCGCAATTCCCGCGGAGCTGCTCGAAAGCGAACTGTTCGGCCATGAGAAGGGTGCCTTCACCGGCGCGATCAGCACGCGCAAGGGCCGCTTCGAGATGGCCGAGGGCGGCACGCTGTTCCTGGACGAAATCGGCGACATGAGCCTGCCGATGCAGGTGAAGCTTTTGCGCGTGCTGCAAGAACGCGTGTACGAGCGCGTGGGCAGCAATCGCACCCAGCGCTGCGACGTGCGCATCATCGCCGCCACCCACCGCAACCTGGAGCAGGCCACCACCGACGGCCGCTTCCGCGAAGACCTCTATTACCGCCTGAGCGTGTTCCCGCTGGAAATGCCCGCCCTGCGCGAGCACCTGGAAGACATGCCCGAGCTGATCGGCGAATTCAACCAGCGCCTGCAGCGCCGCGGCCTGAGCACCGTGCGCTTTAGCGGCAGTGCGTTGCAGGCACTGCGCCAGCACACCTGGCCGGGCAACGTGCGCGAGCTGTCCAACCTGGTCGAACGCCTGGCCATCCTGTATCCCAACAGCGAAGTGCGCGCCGGCGACCTGCCGGAAAAATACCGCGGCATGCAGCCGATCGACGAAGCCAGCGGCAGCATCCTGCGCGCCATGCTCGACGGCCAGAACAAACCGGCGCCCTCGCAGGGCCGCGTCGCGCTGGAGACGGAAGTCCTGCTGCCCGAAGGTGGCGTGGACCTCAAAGACCATCTGGCCGACATCGAAGTGGGCTTGATCCGTCAAGCACTCGACATCACCGACGGCGTAGTGGCGCATGCGGCCAAGTTGCTGCGCATGCAGCGCACGACGCTGGTGGAAAAGCTGCGCAAATACGGTTTGCAGTCGTGCGCGCGCGCCAACGATACGTCGGCGCAGAATGGCACGGCCGTTGCTTGAAGCCCTTCATAACCGTTCACGCGTTGGAAATTCGTCATGAGTCAGATCGACGTCAGCAGTGTGCTTTCGCAGATGCGCGCGCTTAGTGCGCAGGCATCGGGAACGTTGTCTTCCACTTCGCCGGGCTCGGCTTCGCCGACCTCGGGCAGTTCGCCCGGCGTGGATTTCGGTTCGATCTTCAAGCAATCGCTCAATGCGGTGGCTTCGCAGCAGAACGACGCGCAGCAGCAGATCAATGCCTTCGAGCGCGGCGATCCGGGTTCGGACATCGTCAAGACCGCCATCGCCGGACAGAAAGCCGACCTCGCGTTTCGTGGCCTGGTGGAGGTGCGCAACAAGCTCACCGACGCCTACACCACGATCATGAACATGCAAGTCTGATCGACGCCTTTGCCCCCACCCCGCACGACGCCCACAGGTTGAGTAGTTTTCATGGCCGAAAACGCTATCGCGCCCGACAACGCTTCGCGCCAGGATCAGCTCAAAAGCATCCTGCGCAATCCGACTACGCGCCTTTTGCTGTTGCTGGTGGGCGTGGCCGGTGCCGTGGCGCTGGGCGTTGCCATCGTGCTGTGGTCGCGCGGCCCGAACTTCGCCTTGCTGTATGCGGGACTTGATCCGAAGGACGCCGCCGCAGTAACGCAGGCGCTGCAAACCAGCAATACACCCTATCGCCTGGGCCCCGACGGCGCTTCCATTTCGGTGCCGGCCGACGTGCTGGCCGATACGCGCCTGCGCCTGGCCAGCCAGGGCCTGCCGCAAGGCAGTACCGCCGGCGGCACGATGCCGCAGAACGATTCGCCGTTCGGCATGAGCGACATGGCCGAAAGCAAGCATTACCAGGAAATGCTGGAGACGGACCTGGGCAACACCATCGCCGGCCTGCAGTTTGTGCGCGCGGCGCGCGTGCATTTGGCGCTGCCCAAGCAGTCGGCGTTCATTCGCGACAATCGCCCGGCCAGCGCTTCGGTGCTGCTCACCTTGTATCCCGGCCGCCAGCTCGACAGCAGCCAGGTTTCGGCGATCGTGCATCTGGTGTCGGCCAGCGTGCCCGATCTCGATCCCTCGCAGGTATCGGTCGTGGATCAGCAGGGCGTGCTGCTCACCACTTCCGATCCCGATAGCCCCGGCGCGATCGACGACACGCGCATGCGCCTGGCCACGCGCATGGAAAACAGCTACGCACAGCGCATCGAGGATCTGCTCACGCCGCTGGTTGGCGTCGGCCGCGTGCGCGCGCAAGTGGATGTGGATCTGGATTTCAGTCAGACCGAAAAAGCCAGCGAGAGCTACGACAGCGACAAGCCGGCGCTGCGCAGCGAACAGACCAGCAGCGACCAGAAGCGTGACGGCGGCGCCGGCGAAGTGGCCGGCGCGCTGAGCAACCAGCCGCCCAATACCGTGGCGCAGCCCACCGCCGCCAAGCCCAACGCGGGTGCCGCGCCCGGCACCGCCGCCGCTCCCGCCGCCAACGCGGCCGCTGCGCAGGCGTCCACGCCTATCGATACATCATCCAGTTCCACCCGCAATTACGAACTGGGACGCACCATCAGCCACGTCAGCGATCCGGCCGGGCGCCTGGCGCGCCTGACCGTCGCGGTGGTGGTCGACAACAAGGCCCCCGTCGATGGCAAGGGCAAGAGCGTGCCGCTCACCGCACAAGAGTTGCAGCACCTTACCGAGCTGACCAAGAACGTGGTGGGTTTCGACCAGCAGCGCGGCGACAGCGTAAGCGTCGTCAACGAAGCGTTCTCCGATACGCCGGTCGATAACAGCGCGCCGGTCAGCGAGTCGTTCTGGCAGCGTCCGGGCGTGCTCGACCTGATCAAGCAGGGCGCGGGCATCCTGATCGCGGTGCTGATCGCCTTCGGCTTGTTGAAGCCGATGCTCAAGGGCTTGTTGCGCGGGCCCGAGCCGATGCCGGCGCTGGCCGGCCCCATTCCCACCGTGTCGGTGCGCATCAATGATGATCCGCAGGACGATCGCCCAGACCAGGTACGCATCAGCCAGCCGCAGATCCAGAGCATGGCCTACGAACAGAAAATTGGCCTGGCGCGCAAGCTGGTGCAGGAAAACCCCAAGCAAGTCGCTCAGGTAGTCATGAATTGGGTGGGCGACGATGGTGGCTGAGGCAGCGCTCAACGGCGCGCAGCGCGCCGCCATCCTGTTATTGACGCTGGGCGAGCAAGATGCCGCCGAGGTGCTCAAGCACCTGAGCGCGCGCGACGTGCAGGCGGTCGGTACGGCCATGGCCACGTTGAGCAACGTCTCGCGCGACCAGGTCGAAATGGTGCTGGGCAAGCTCAGCGACGACATCGGCCGGCAGACCGCGCTGGGCGTCGGTACCGAGGAATACATCCGCAAGGTGCTGGTCAACGCGCTGGGCGAAACCAAGGCCGGCAGCCTGATCGACCGCATCCTGCTCGGCCGCTCCACCAAGGGCCTGGAATCGCTGAAGTGGATGGAAAGCCGCGCCATCGCCGAGATGATCGGCATGGAGCACCCGCAGATCATCGCGCTGGTGCTGGCGCATCTGGAGCCGGACCAGGCCGCCGAAGTCATCGGCTACCTGCCCGCCCGCACGCGCAGCGACGCGGTGATGCGCATTGCCAATCTCGATGGTGTGCAGCCGCAGGCGCTGAACGAACTCGATGAAATCATGGAACGCCAATTCTCCGGCACCTCCTCCAAATTGAAATCGGCCACCGTGGGCGGCCTGAAGGCGGCGGCGGCGATCCTCAACGCGATGGAAACCTCGCGCGAACAGGAACTGATGAGTGCGATCCGCACCCAGGATTCGGGCCTCGGCGGCAAGATCGAAGAACTGATGTTCGTGTTCGAAGACCTTGCCGACATCGACGACCGCAGCATGCAGACGTTGCTGCGCGAAGTGCCTTCCGCGCGCCTGATCGTGGCGTTGAAGGGTTCGGAGCCCGCGGTGCGCGAAAAGATTTTCGCCAACATGTCCAAGCGCGCCGCCGACATGCTGCGCGACGACCTGGAAGTGAAAGGCCCGGTCAAGCTCAGCGAAGTGGATGCGGCGCAGAAAGAAGTGCTGGGCATCGCGCGCAAGCTGGCCGATGCCGGGCAGATCAACCTCACCGCCAACGGCGATGAGTTCGTGTGATGGCGGACACCACGAAAATGTTCTCCACGCCAGGCGCCTTCCCTTGCATGCCGGGAACGGCTGGCGCGCCGGCTCGCACGCGCGCGCAAGCGCTTGCCCTCCCCTCAACCTCCTCCTGCAAGCAGGGGGAGGGAATGGCGGGGAGGTAATCCATGGCCGGCGTACTTAGCCGCGACAAAATCGCCGGCTTCGACCGCTGGGAGCCGCCTACCGTCGGCGATCCCCTCGCGCGACCGGAAACCGAAGCCGAGGCGGCGCCCGGTCCCACCGTCTACGAATTGGAAGAAATCCAGCGCCAGGCGCGCGAGGAAGGCTATGCCGCGGGCGTAGCCGAAGGGCGCGCCGCCGCCAAGCAACAAACCGATGACCGGCTGGCGCGACTGGATGCCATCTGCACCGCTGCCGCGCGTCCGCTGACCAGCCTGGACGATGCCACCGAGCGCGAACTGGCCTTGCTGGCCACGGTGATCGCACAGCGCGTGGTCGGGCGAGAGCTGCAACGGGATCCGGCGCTGATCGCCCTTGCCGTGCGCGAAGCGGCGGCGGCACTGCCAGCGGCCACGCGCGAACTGCGCGTGTGGGTCAATCCGCAAGACATGGATCTTTTGCGCGAACTGGGCGCGGAGGAACCGCATTGGCGCTTCGGTGCCGATCCGGCCTTAAAGCGCGGCGACTGCGTGCTGGAAAGCCAGCGCTCGCGGCTGGATGCGCGCGTCAGCACGCGCCTGGCCGCCGTGGTCGATGCCGTGCTCGGCGACGATCTGGACGAGGGCGAAGCGGAGGTTCCCGCATGAACGCGCAAGCCGCCGCACACGCGCGCCGCGAACGCTGGCTACAACAGTTCACGCGTCGCGCGCAGCGTGCGCACAATGCGCAACTGCTGACCGTGGAAGGCCGCCTGCGCCGCGTCGTCGGCTTGACGCTGGAAGCCGAAGGCTGCGAAGCGCCGCTCGGTTCGCGCTGCATGGTCGATGCCGCCGACGGCAGCGAACTGGATACCGAAGTGGTGGGTTTCGCCGACGAACGCCTGCTCTTGATGCCCGTCACCGAAATGCATGGCGTGTTGCCCAATGCGCGCGTGCGTCCTTGCGCGCGCGTGGGCGGCTTGCCGGTGGGCGAGGCGCTGCTGGGCCGCGTCATCGGCGCCGACGGCGTGCCGCTGGATGGCGAAGGCCCGCTGCGCGCGGAAGGCCACGCTAGCCTCAAGCGCGAACCGATCAACCCGATGGCGCGCAAGCCGATCGATACTCCGCTGGACACCGGCGTGTGCGCGATCAATGCGATCTTGACGGTGGGACGCGGCCAGCGCCTTGGCCTGTTCGCAGGTTCCGGCGTAGGCAAATCGACCCTGCTCGGTATGATGACGCGCTATACCGACGCCGACGTGGTGGTGGTGGGCCTGATCGGCGAACGCGGCCGCGAAGTGAAAGAGTTCGTCGAACACACGCTGGGCCACGAAGGGCGCGAGCGCGCCGTGATCGTGGCCGCGCCCGCCGACGCGCCGCCCCTCAAGCGCCTGCGCGGCGCGCAATACGCCACCGCGATCGCCGAATGGTTCCGCGACCGCGGCCAGCGCGTGCTGCTGTTGATGGATTCCTTGACGCGCTACGCCCAGGCGCAGCGTGAAATCGCGCTGGCGATCGGCGAGCCGCCCGCGACCAAGGGTTATCCGCCGTCGGTGTTCGCCATGCTGCCGGCACTGGTGGAACGCGCCGGCAACGATGCCGAAGGCCGCGGCTCCATCACCGCCTTCTACACCGTACTGACCGAAGGCGACGACTACCGCCACGATCCGATCGCCGACGCGGCGCGCGCGATTCTGGACGGCCATATCGTGCTGTCGCGCGATCTCGCCGAAGCGGGCCACTATCCGGCGATCGACATTGAAGCCTCGATCAGCCGCGTGATGCCGTCGGTCGTAAACAAGGAACAGATGCGCGCCGCGCAGCGCTTTCGCCAGGTTTATTCGGCCTATCGCCAGCGCCAGGACCTGATCGCGGTGGGCGCCTACCAGAAAGGCTCCGACGCGCAGGTCGACCAGGCCATCGCCATGTGGCCGCGCCTGGTGCGTTTCCTGCAGCAGGAAGTGGACGACCCGGTGGACATGCGCGCCGCGCAGGAAAGGCTGGGCGCGCTCGCCAAGGAGATCGCCGGATGAGTTCGCGGTCCGAACGCCTGCAGCCGGCGGTGGATCAGGCACAGCGGCACCAGAAAGACGCCTTGCAACGCCTGGCCGAGCAGCAGCAGAAGCTGGCCCAGGCCGAGCAGCAGATGGCCGACCTCAAGCGCTACCGGCAAGACTACAGCGTGTCCGCCGGCGGGCTGACGGTGAGCGCCTTGCTCAACCGTCAACAATTTGTCGAACGCATCGACCAGGCCATCGCGCAGCAGGCCCGCACGGTCGAGCGCCTGCAGCGGCAAGTGGATGGCGCGCGCGAGCGCTGGCTGCAGGCGCATGCCCGCGAAAACGCGCTGGACAGCGTGGTTGAGCGGTTCCGCACGCAGGAGCGGCAGCGCGAAGATCGGCGCGAACAGTCCGAGGTGGACGAGCGCATGCAGCATCGCCGCCGCCCCGCAGGTACGCCATGAACGGCGCGTTTGGTCTTGGCTTGGATTTTGCTGCATCCATGCCGATGCCCCTCTTGATGAGTATCCGCGCATGAGCGCCAGTCCGTTATCCGCCGTCAACCTCGCCAGCCAGTCCGCCGCCGCCAGCGCGGCGCAGGCCGCGTCGGCGCGCGACAGCCAGAGCGCCGACGCCGCGTTCGACGCGCACCTGCAACAGGCCCAACAGCAGGCCCAGCAGACCGAGCAGACGCAGCAAGCCGAGCAGGTTCAGCAGCAAGCGCAGCAACAGGCGCAGCAGGCGCAACAACAAACGCAACAGGCCCAACAGCAATCGCAACAGCAATCGCAACAGGTCCAACAGCGGGCGCAGCAACAGGCGCAGCAACAGCAACAGGCATCGAACGGCGCACGCGCGACGCAGGCTGGCCAGAACGGCAGCCAGCAAACCAGCAGCCAGGCCGGCGCTGCACAAGCTGCCGATACCCAGGCCACACAGGCCGCGACCCCTGCCGGTACCACCGGCACGGGGCAGGCCGGCGCGGCGGACAGTGGTTCGGACGACACCAGCACCGACTCGCTGGCAAGCGCAGTGCTGAGCCTGATCGACCAGGCGGCCGGCGACAGCTCAGGCACGCCGACAGCCAAGCACGCGCCGGTCAAGCTCGCCGGCGGCCACGCGCAGCAGACGGCGCATGCCGCGCAGGCGGGAGCCGGCGCGGCGACCATGGTTGAGCGCAGTGCATCGACGGCCGCGCGCACAAGCAAGGGCAGCGACCAGGGCAGCACCACGACCACGCAGATCGGCGGCGCGGCCGCGGGCGGTACGGCGTCGGCGCTCGTCCAGGCCGCCACGGCTGCGCAGAAATCTTCCGGTAACGATGCCGATGCCGGCAATGGCGCCGATGCCGGCAACAGCGCCGTCAACGCCACCGATGGCAGCAACGCGTCCTCGCCAAGTCCCGATGCCGCCGCTCAAGCCTTGGCCGGCGCGCTGTCGGCCGGTACGCATGCAGCGGCCCAGGCATCGCCGGTCGCTGCAAGCAGCCAGGCGCAAAGCCCGAACGATTTGTCCGCGCTGCGCGGCGTGTTGGCTACTTCCGCGGTTGCAACGCCGGCCGGCACGAGCGGCAGCACCGCCACGCACAGCCTTGCGGTGGAGTCGCCGGTCGATTCCTCCAGTTTCGCCAAAGAACTGGGCCAGCAAGTGACCTGGCTCAGCGGACAGGATCTGAAGCAGGCACAGATTCGCCTCAATCCGCAGGACCTTGGGCCGCTCGACGTAAAGGTCAGCGTGCAGCACGGCCGCGTCGACGTGGCCTTCATGACGCAGCATCCGGCCGCCGCCGCCGCCGTGCAGCAGGGGCTAAGCCAGCTCGGCCAGATGCTGGGCGGGCAGGGCCTTTCGCTGGGCCACGCCACCGTGGGACAGCACGGCGCGCAGCAACAGTCGGGCGGGCAGCCGCAGCAGCAATCGGGCGGGCAGTCGGCCAATGGCGCGGATGACAGTGCGGACCATTCCATCGTCACCACCGCGCAGCGCGTGGCGGTGGGTTTGCTCGACGCCTTCGCCTAAAACGTCGCTCTTCGCTCACGATTCCGGCGCATGCCGGAATGCTGCGACAGCACCCATCGTGGCCTCGCGCTACACGGGGCTTTTCGTCGTTGGATTCGGGCCTGCGCCGGAGCGACGGCGAGGAGCGAGTGCGTGTCCGGCCAGGGATATGGCGAGTGACCCTGCAAGATGCCGACGATATCGCCGCCACCGCCAGAATCACCACACCCATGCCGCGTCCGCATCCCGACACGCGTCAATAAAACGCCATCGTCCGCCGCGCCGCAGCTGAAAAACCGCGCTACGACGCCATTCCTCCCGGTGGCACGCCGCTTGCTAAAACCCCTGCAGACCATGCCCGATCGTTTCCGGTCGCGGCGTCACTACATGCACAGGAGTTGGGGTTATTCATGGCTAGCGCCGAAGAGATTCAGGAAGAAAATGCTGCCGGCAAGAAGCGCGGCAGCCGTATGCCGTTGATGGTCGGCGTGATGGCGGTGTTGTTGCTCGGTGGCGGCGGTGCCTGGTGGTTCACGGGCCACGGGCAGAAAGCGGCAAACGCGGAAGCGGCGGCGGCCAAGGCGCCGGAATTGTTCGTACCGCTGGATCCGGCCTTCGTGGTCAATTTCCAGGATCAGGATTCCACCCGCTACTTGCAGGTGGGCGTGACGGTGATGACGCACGATCCGGCCGCCGTGCAGGCGGTGAAGGACAGCGATCCGGTCATCCGCAATGCGCTGGTGATGCTGTTCAGCAGCCAGACCTACGCGGGCCTGAGCAACACCGCCGGCAAGGTCAAGCTGCAGAACCAGGCGCTGGATGCGGTGCGCAAAGTAGTGGCCGACAAGATCGGCAAGCCCGACGTGGATGCCCTGTACTTCACCAGTTTCGTGATGCAGTGACGAGGACGGCTCGATGAGCGATCTGTTATCCCAGGAAGAAATCGACGCCCTGCTCAACGGCGTGGACGGCGGCAAGATCGAAACCGAAAGCGACGTGCCGCCGCCGCCCGGCACCGTGCTGGACTTCGATTTCACGCAGCAGGACCGCATCGTGCGCGGTCGCCTGCCGACGCTGGAAATGATCAACGACCGCTTCGCACGCTTCTTCCGCACCGCCCTGTTCGGTGTGCTGCGCAAGACCTGCGAAGTGTCGGTGCTGGGCGTGAAGATGGTGAAGTTCAGCGAGTACGTGCATGGCCTGGCCGTGCCGAGCAATCTCAACCTGATTCGTGTCAAGCCGCTGCGCGGCACCGCACTGGCGGTGATGGAGCCGCGCCTGGTGTTTACCGTCATCGACAACTTCTTCGGCGGCGATGGGCGCTATCACGCGCGCATCGAGGGCCGCGATTTCACGCCGACCGAAAACCGGGTGATCCAGATTCTGCTCAACGAAGTGTTCGGCGCGATGGTCGAGGCGTGGGCGCCGGCCATGCACGTGCAGTTCGAATTTCTCAACTCCGAAATCAATCCGCAATTTGCCAACATCGTCAGCCCGACCGAAACGGTGGTGGTGTCGCGTTTCCATGTGGAACTGGACGGCGGTGGCGGCGAAGTTCACCTGACCCTGCCTTATTCGATGGTCGAGCCGATTCGCACCATGCTCGACGCGGGCGTGCAGAGCGACCGCATGGGCGAACGCGACGAACGCTGGATCAATTACCTGCACGAAGAAGTGATGGATGCCGAAGTGGAATTAACTTCGCTGCTGCTGGAAACGCAGATCAACATCGGCGACTTCCTGGGCCTTCGCGTGGGTGACGTGATTCCGGTCACGCTGCCGGAGGTCACCACCATCTTCGCCGAAGACGTACCCGTGTTCCGCGGTCACTACGGCCAGTCCAACGGCCGCTACGCCGTTCGCTACAAGACTCCGGCAGGCCGCCGCGCGCCGCTCCCCAACCTCGACTTCACACCAGAAAAAATCGTATGAACCAGAGCAACGATACCGCCAACCTTCTCAACGGCGCCGCGAAAAACGGCGAGAGCCGCGTCGAGTTCGACAACCTGGATGGCGCGGCCGCCGAAAACGCCGACGTGCGCCTGGACATGATCCTCGATGTACCGGTGACGCTGGCGATGGAAGTGGGCCGCACCCGCATCAGCATCCGCAACCTGCTGCAGCTCAACCAGGGCTCGGTGGTGGAGCTGGACCGCGCCGCGGGCGAGCCGCTCGACGTGTTCGTCAACGGCACGCTGGTGGCGCACGGCGAAGTAGTCGTCATCAACGAGAAATTCGGCATCCGCCTGACCGACGTGATCAGCCCGGCCGAACGTGTGCGGAAGCTGCGATGAGCATGGCTTTGCTGACGCTCGCACGCGCGCCGATGGCGAGCGTGCCCGACATCAACGTCACCGGCGAACTGATTCGCGTGGTGCTGAGCCTGGGCGGCATCGTGGCGCTGATCTTCGCCGCGGGCTGGCTGACCAGGCGCCTGCAGTCGCGCCAGACCGGCGGCGGCCGCCGCCTGCGCTGCGTGGAGGCGATGCAGCTCAGCGCGCGCGAACGGGTGCTGTTGATCGAGGCGGACGGCAAGCGCCTGCTGGTGGGCGTGGGGGCGGGCGGCGTGCGCGCGCTGCACGTCTACGAAGGCACGGTCGCCAACGAAGCGCCGCAAGTGCCCGCGCAGCCGCCGTTCGCGGAACTGCTTGGCCGTTGGAGGCGCAACGGATGAAGATCTTCCTGCGCCGGCTGTTTGCCCTGTCTTTGCTGTTGTTCGTTTCGTTCGGCGCGCAGGCGGCGGTGACTGCCACCACGGCGGCGAACACGAACGCTTCCAACGCGATCGCACCCATTGCCCCGATTGCGCCGATTTCCTCCTCCGTCGGCATTCCCGTGCTGACGGTACAAAACGCGGGCGGGGGCCAGAACTGGAGCCTGTCGCTGCAGGTGGTGGCACTGATGACAGTGCTGACCCTGCTGCCGGCGGTGCTGCTGATGATGACCTCGTTCACGCGCATCATCATCGTGTTGAGTTTTCTGCGCCAGGCGCTGGCCACGCAGTCGGCGCCGCCCAACCAGGTGCTGCTGGGCCTGGCCTTGTTCCTGACCATGTTTGTAATGTCGCCGGTGTTCAACCGTGCCTACCAGGACGGCGTCAAACCGTACATGGACCACAAGATGAGCGCGGACCAGGCCCTGCCTGCCGCCACCGCGCCGTTCAAGCGTTTCATGCTGGACCAGACCCGCGATGCGGATCTGCAGCTGTTCAGGCATCTGGCCAGGGAGCAGCCGTACGCCAGCAAGGATGATGTGCCCTTCCGCGTGGCGATGCCCGCGTTCGTCACCAGCGAATTGAAGACCGCGTTCCAGATGGGCTTTCTGTTGTTCATCCCGTTCCTGGTCATCGACGTGGTGGTGGCGAGCGTGCTGATGTCGATGGGCATGGCGATGGTGTCGCCATCGATCATCTCGCTGCCGTTCAAGATCATGTTGTTCGTGATGGTCGACGGCTGGTCGCTGCTGATCGGCACGTTGGCGGGGAGTTTCTACACATGACGCCGGAATGGGCGCTCAACTTTGGCCAGCACGCGCTGTACGTGGCGATGATGGTGGCCGCGCCGCTGTTGCTGACCGCACTGCTGGTGGGTCTGTTGGTGGGCGTCATCCAGGCCGCCACGCAGATCCACGAAATGACGCTGAGCTTCATTCCCAAGCTGTTGGCGATGGCGGCGGTGGGTTTGCTGCTGGGCCCGTGGATGCTGCGCACGCTGATCCAGTTCACCCACGAGGTGATCGTCGGCCTGCCGGGGGCGGTCAAGTGACGATCGAAATGTCGGCGCTGATCCACTGGCTGTCCGGCATGCTCTGGGCACTGGGTCGCGTCGGCGGCTTTTGCATGATCGCGCCGGTCTTTAGCGCCACGGTGATCCCGATGCGCATCCGCGTGGCGATCATGCTGGTGCTGACGATGGTGCTGGCGCCGTTGGCGCCCACGCAATTGGATCTGTTCAGCGGCACCGGTGCCGCCACGATGGTGTCGCAGGTGTTGATCGGCGGCAGCATCGGCTTTGTGCTGCAACTGGTGTTCCAGGCGGTGTCCTACGGCGGCATGCTGATCGGGCAGAGCATGGGCTTGGGTTTTGCCGAATTGGTCAATCCCACCAGCAATACCAGCGTGCCGGTGCTGGGCCAGTTCTACCTGGTGATGGTGACCTTGCTGTTCCTGGCGATGGACGGCCATTTGCAAGTGATCTCGCTGCTTGCCGACAGTTTTCGCTCGCTGCCGCCCGGCGCGACGGGGCTGGATGAAAAATCGCTGTACGCGGTAGCCGCGGCGGGCGGCAATCTCTTTTCCGGTGCGCTGCGCGTGGCCTTGCCCGCGATGACGGCGCTGCTGCTGGTGAACATCGGCTTCGCCGCGACCAGTCGCGCTTCGCCGTCGATGAACCTGTTCTCGGTCGGTTTCCCGATCAGCATCTGCATGGGTTTCATCGCGCTGTGGCTGGCGCTGCGCGGACTGGGCAGTGCGTACAGTTCGCTGCAGAGCGTGGGTTGGGATCTGATGCAGCATTTGGCAGGGTTTTGATATGCGCCGCCCTATTTTCAGCAGCGCGCACCCTCTTGCTCCTCCCCTTGCTTGCAGGGTGAGGCTGGGAGGGGGTGATGCTCTTGCTTCCCATGACGGGCTTCACCCCACCCCAACCCTCCCCTGCTGCACGCAGGGGAGGGGGCAGGTTGCGGCGAGATGGAAACGCTACGCCGTCGATTCACGCCCACGCTTGCTCTTGGCTCCTCCCCCTGCTTGCAGGGGGAGGCTGGGAGGGGGT
>NZ_DATJTC010000029.1:0-101510 GCF_035503745.1 Dyella sp. | reverse complement strand
GCGCCGCAGGCCTGGCCGGCACCCATTCGCCTTGCGGATTCTTTTGCACGTAACTACCCGTCGAGACCGGCAAAGCGGTCTCCGGATCTTGCTTGTAGAGCCGTTGCGGCGACGTCGAATCGGGATGGGCAACCTCATACGCCTCGCCGGGATGGCCTCGAAGGGGAATGATGCCAAACGATGCGGCAAGCGGCCGGCTTGGCATGGCCGTCGTCGCGGACGGCAGCGAAAAGCCGTCGCCGCCGCCGGGAACGATGCTCACCACCGACTCCCGGCTTGTCCGCGCCGCGCTATCGCGCGCGGACGGCGATGCGGTGGACTCGGGCTCGGCACGCGTGCCAGCCATAAATTCTGAGCGAGAAATGACGGGGGACATAAGGTGGATCTCCTGCACAATGAAAGTCATGATTCGCGCACGACAGTCGCGTACCGTTCAAACCGGTGCCGTTCCCGCGGCTACTCCGGTCTGAAGCACGCCACCCTCGCGCTCGTCGGGCGTCTTGCCGTTGACGCTGCTCACCACGCCCGTTGCGATTTGCGTTCCCAGCTGCATCGCCTTGCCGACTTGCAATGCCGCCGATAACGACTTTCCAGGCCCAACGATCATCAACACGCTCCACATGTTGAGCGTATCCAGCCATGCTTCCCCTGCCGTGCGCGTCTGCATGCCGCTGTCCTCGCGCAACCGATGCTCCACTTGCCCGGCCATGTCCTGGAAGACGTCGCCCTCGATCAACCGGTTGTCCTGGTCGACATAGCCGTCGCCCGGCGACCAGGTGCCGTGGGCCAATCCTTTCAATGCACTTTCCACACCGCTAAAGAGCGTGCCGTCCTGGCGGTCGTAGACGGAGAAGTGACGAAGCAGCTGCGCCGACTTGGAGGGATCTTTGCCTTGCGCCACCACCCAATCATTGCGCTCCTTGTTGTTGTGGAAAACGACGAATGGCGGCTCGTTGCCCGGGATGTACATCACTTCCCGGTGATCGGACCCGATGAACCGCACGATGTCGGTAGCCCGATAACCGTAGATATCGAAACGCGCAACCTTCACGGATGGATCCGGCGGCGATGCGCGATCGAGGTCCTTCAGCGTGTAGGGCGGCTTGAGCGGCAACTGCGGCACGGCCGCTTTCATCACCATCTTGTACTCGTCCTTGGTCAAGCTGCCACGCTGCGCCGCGCCGCGGGCATCTTCCAGAAACTGATAGCGCCTGGCCGAAGGCCAGTCGCCTTTGACCGTGTTCCAATAGGTATCGAGTTCAGCGTTCAACGCGGTGATGTACGGCACTTGATGAAACGCGCCTGCCTTGAACCTTCTGTACACCTCCGACGGCAGAAGGTCCGAGCAGCTATCTTTCGCATAGGATTGCGCACCGCCGGCGGTTTTCTTGTAGATGCCGAACGACTGATCGACGGTTTTGAGCGACTCCGCAGCGGGGTTGTCGTGCGCGAATAGGTTGTAGATGTAGCCAGGGCCGGTTCGATTGATCAGCGATCTGCCCAGATACCCGAAAAATTCACCGGCGCTTTGACTGTGCAGCAAGCTCTTGAGTTCTTTCGTGACGGGAACGCCGCCCGTGGAGTAGAAGCCGATCTCGTCGGATAGATAAGGAGCCGCGCCACGATGGCGAAAGCCGGGAAAGTTCTGCATCACCGCTTCGGTCAGCGTAAATGCTTTATCCGGCTTGCCTTGGGTTTTGCTGTCATCGTCCTTGAAATGGGCCACGATGTACTGGTCGCCGTCCACGCCAAGGTTTTGCCGGATGAAATCCCGGGCGGCCTTTCGCGCGTCCGGTACTTCCAGCTGCGCAAGCGCCGACAGGCGCGCCTGGAAAGCCTGGGTGTCTTGCGGCGTCGAAAAAGGCACCAGCAGTGGCGCTTGATGCGCCGGCTCAGGCTTCTTTGCCGCCGCAGCGTAAGCGACGGTGTTTGCCGTCGCGTAAACCGGCCGGCCGCCGGCCGGTTCGGCGTGGAAGGGTGATGACGGTTGAAGCGAGACCACGGCAGGCCCAGACTTGAGTGGCGATGGCGAGCCTTGTTCGCCATCGTTGGCCGCCGGTACCGTCGAAGCGCTGCGAGATGAGACGCTGCCAAGTGGATTCATGTTGTCCTGACGATGCGTTGAATGCGTAACCAGGGCGGCTTCCCAGGATGGGAAGCGCCCTGCGTGGGCCACGACGAACATCCACCCGCACCATGTCGGCATTCGCCTTCTGCTCGCGCGGGCACATCGAGCCGATACGTCTTTTATTGCGCGCATGCACGGATCGATGGCGGTATATGGATGACTCGACCACTGTCAGTGATCTTGCCCCCGGCATGACGACCTAAGGCACGTCGCCAGGCTCGCAACACCATGCGGCGAACAGCCGGCCAAACGCGGCCCGCCGGATCGACAGCGGCATGTCTGGACCAGCATGGCTACCGGGCACATCGCCCGTTGCACGTCACCAACCGACTAACGCACCGGCCGCATGGAACATCACTAGCCTGCAAGCGCGCACAAACCACACGCGCAACGGCTGTCGCGTGAAGGTTTTGCGTAACGGTGTACGAGCCGTGGGAATCGGTCCAGCGCTGGCATGCGCGACGGCTCGCGCTCCTTTCCTCAGACAGGAGTCCTATCCATGTTCAGCGTACCGCACGCCAGCTTTCGTTCCGAGTTCTCCTTTCGCGCCACCAATACGCGCACCACCACTACAGAAGTCCGTGCCAGCGAACAAAGCGAAAACCATCGCGCACCCACTCCCGCGTCGATGACGCCGCCAACGCCGGAAGCGGCCGGTTTTGTCTCTCGCCCGTCGCAAGGGATTTCCAGCCATCGCCCTTCGTTGCCTGCCGGACCGGAGCACAGCCGCACTGGATCGACACGGGCCGCATCGAACGAACCGGCCCCTGCCGGCAGAGCCCCCGCGAGCCCGCCGATGTCGCTTAGCGCGGCGCGGGCATTGCTCGATAGCAAAGGGATGGGCTTCGTCACCCCGCCCTTTCTGGATGAAGAGCCGCCCATGCCTAAGCAGCTTACGGAGCTGCCCAGGATCCCGGCCAGCATCGAGGATATTCCAGCCACCTCACCAGCCCTGAAGGAGATGTACCAAACCTATGCGAATAAAAAAGCCGCATGGAGTCAGCAGAAGAAGAATTTTCAGGCGCTGGCGGACAAGTACACCATGACATTGGCCACGATGATCGCCCGGCATCCGTCCCTGCGCCTCAACGACGTGAAGACCTGGCTGAGATTCGACGGCGCCCTGGAGCTTGAGCTGAAAGCCATCTTGCTAAATCGCTATCCAGGAAAAGAGACGCTAACCCATCTGGATCTTGACCATGCCATCAACTATCTGGCTAAAAAAGAAAAGCTGCAAAGTCCCGTGCAATATGCGCCCTCAACCATCCCCTTTCGTCCTTTAGGACGCCATACGCCCCATTGGCTTTCTTTCAATATTCATTCCCCCGTCACCCTCCGGTCCGTGTACACCGTGCATCCCAAAGATGCAAAAGCACTGACTTCCTTACTGAAGCAGAAGAAGAATTTCGAAGCGGAACTTGCGCAGTATTTGAAGAATCCTGGCGCCACCCTTGACTACATGCGCGACCGCAACGCGAAATTTCAAAGCCAGTTGGAGACGTCGGCCGACAAGGCCTTGGCGAACAAAAAGAACCGATACGAACGGCACCAATATCAGGTAAGAAACGCCTCGTTCTTCGTAGCGGGCGGCGCCAGCGGATTGGGCATCTACCACATGCTGTTTGCAGGCGGCGGCAGCGGTGACGATAAGGACCATAAGGGCGCCAAGACCTAGTAAAAACAGGATTTGCCCATTCCAGCCACCTATTCGTCCGGGTCGCTCGATCCGGGCGAGTGGGAGCGGCACGCCCCCACCTGCGTCGCCGCGTCCGTGCAAGCGTCCAAGGCCTCATGCAGGCCAAAACTTCCGGGGTAACCCAAGCACGCCATCGGGCGCACGGCCGCCCACCCATCGGCGATGCCGCCGCGGCTCAGGTTGCGCGCACCACCAGCGTGGTCGCCATCATCTGCGAGGTGACCGGTTGGTTGTGGATCATCGCCAGCACTTTGCGCGCCAGCAGCACGCCGCCTTCCTGCCAGTTTTGCCGCACGGTGCTCAACGGCGGCAGGAAGCTCGCGCCCAGCGGCGTATCGTCGTAGCCGATTACCGACACGTCATTGGGCACGGACAGGCCCAGCTCCACCAGCGCGCGGATCGCCCCCATCGCAAGCAAGTCGCTGCAGGCGAAGATGGCATCAAAGCGTACTTTGCGCTCGTGCAGCGAACGCACCGCGTCGATGCCCGATTCGAGCGTGAAATCATTCCGGCGCAGCAGCAACGGCTTGATGCCGTGCCCGGCCAACTCGTCAACGAAACCGAACAAACGCTGTGCCATTTCCGGATGGTCCGGATTGCCGATGAAGACGGGATTGCGCCGCCCGATCGACAGAAAGCGCTCGGCCACGCTGATGCCGCCCTGGCGGTTATCGCTGCCGACCACCACGTGGTTGTCGCCGCCCTGGTCCGCCGCGCCCCACACCACCATGGGCAGGCCCACTTTGTCGTACAGGCGCACGGCGTCCTGGCGCACGCCCTGGCCGAGCAGGATCAGGCCATCGGCCGCCTGCACGGCGGCGTCGGCCGCGCCCTGGCGGGTGGTCAGCAACACGCTGTAGCCGGCCGAGGTCAGCTCGTGCGAAATGCCGCCGAGCAGCGAAAGCGGGTACGGATCCCACATGGTGCGCCCCGAGGACGGCTTCATCTCCACGATCACCGCCACGGTGTGGCTGCGCCGCAGGCGCAGGTTGCGGGCGCTGACGTTGAGCTTGTACCCGTGCTTGCGCGCCAGCGCCTGCACCCGCTCGCGCGTCTGGATGTTCACCAGCGGGCTTTCGCTCAACGCGCGCGACACGGTGATCTTGGACACCCCCGCCAGCTCGGCCAGATCCGCCATGGTGAGGTTGGGACGATGCGCAGCAGGCTGTTTTTTCTTGGCGTTCGTCAAGATCGGGCCTTCGAGGGCGGGGGCTATAAACCGTTGCGGCGATCAAGTTTGGCCTGCAACCACCTCTTCGTCCACGTGCGACGACATTTCCCATACGTGCCCGGGCGCAGCATTGATGCGGTGCGACATATGATATCGATATCTTGATATCGATATCATTCGCTCTTATGCTCGCCCCTGCAATGGGCCCCACGGGCTGAAAGAGAAACAAGCCAAGATGCCAAGGGGAGACTGCGTGCAAAGCCAACATGCGCCAACGCTAGCCAGGGACACGGCGCAACACGGGTCCACCGACCCGTGGCGACTGGTGCACGCGCGCCGCCCTACCGAATCCGACCGCGCCACACTGGAAAGCCTGTTTGCGCTGGCCAACGGCGTGCTGGGCGTGCGTGGGGGGCTGGAAGAAGGCGCCAGCCGCACACAGGGCACCTTCCTCACCGGCGTGTGGGAACGCACGCCGATCGAATACCACGAACGTTTCCCCGGCTTTGCGCGCAACACCGATACCCGCCTGCCGGTCGCCGACGGCACCCACATCGGCCTGCGCCTGGGCGAAACCCTGGTCGACCTGGACGATGGCGAATGGCTGTCCTTCGAGCAGGGCCTGGACCTGCGCAACGGCTGTCTGCAACGAACGCTGCACTGGCGCTCCCCCACGGGCGTCACCCTGCAGATCGACGCGGAGCGGATCGTACCCCTGCACACGCCCAACCTCGTGTGCATCCGCTACCGCGTCACCTCTATCGATTACCGCGGACCGATTACGCTGGAATCCGCGTTAATGGCCAACGCCACCGCCGCCGAACAGGGCGAGGACCCGCGCATCGGCACGCGGGTGATGGGCGGCCTCAGCATCACCGCCTCCGATTCGGACCACACCCTGGCCTCGATCTGCCAGCGCACCCAGCACAGCCACATCCGCCTGGCCAGCGGCCAGCGCCATCGGCTACCGGAACAGGGGCTGACGTTCGCGCGCGCGATCATCGAGGACGACCTGGGCGTGCAGCAGCACTACGCCGGTCAATTGCACCCGGGCCAGAGCGTGCTGCTGGAAAAGTACATCGCCTACGCGTGGAGCCTGCCCGAAGGGGGCGATGCGGAAACGGCGCTGCTGAACACCGTCGCCACCTCGCTGGAAGATGCACTCTCGCTCAGCTTCGATGCGCACCTGGCGGACCAGGCGAAGGCGTGCGCCGCGTTCTGGCAGGGGGTGGACCTGGCGATCGATGGCGACCCCTCGGTGGAACAGGCGCTGCGCTTGAACCTGTTCCACCTGCTGCAATCGACCAGCCGCGACGGCAGCGGCAGCGCCGCCGCCAAGGGCCTCACCGGCGAAGGCTACGAAGGGCATTATTTCTGGGACGCCGAGGCGTTCATCCTGCCGGTGCTGGCGCTGACATCGCCGCAACACGCGCGCGGCATGCTGCAATACCGCGTGCGCACGCTCGATCGCGCGCGTGCCCATGCGCGCGAAATGAATCACCCGATCGGCGCGCTATACGCATGGCGCACGATCAGCGGCGATGAGTGTTCGGCCTACTTTCCGTCCGGCTCGGCGCAATACCACATCAATGCGGCGATCGCCTTCGCGATCCAGCTGTATGTTGAGTCGAGCGGCGACGTCGATTTCCTGGTGCACGGCGGCGCGGAAACCTTGTTCGAAACGGCGCGGCTGTGGCTGCAGGTGGGTTACTACAATCCCCGCCGCGGGCACGCCTTCTGCATCTGCCAGGTCACCGGCCCGGACGAATACACGGCGCTGGTCGACAACAACTACTACACCAACCACATGGCGCAGCAGCACCTGCGCTATGCCGGCGCGATCGCCCGGCAGCTTGCGCACGAGCATCCGCTGGACTACGCGCGCATCGCCGCATCGATCGACCTGACCGACAATGAAGTGGCCGCATGGCTCGCCGCCGCCGATGCGATGTATTTGCCGGTCGATGCCAAGCTGGGCATTTTTCCGCAAGACGACGACTTCCTCGACAAGCCGCGCCTGCCGATCGCCCACGCCGACGGGCAGGGGCATCGCCCGTTGCTGCTGAGGATGCATCCGCTGACGATCTACCGCCACCAGGTTTGCAAGCAGGCCGACGTGCTGCAGGCGTTCGTGCTGGCCGGCCATGCGATCGACCAGGACAGCAAGCGCCGCAACTTCGATTACTACGAAGGCGTGACGGTGCATGATTCCACGCTGTCGGCCTCCACCTTCAGCATCGTCGCCGCGGAAGTGGGCTACGCGTCCAAGGCCTACCGCTATTTCCTCGACACGTTGCGCGTGGACCTGGACAACCTGCACGGCAACACGTCGCACGGCGTACACATGGCGGCGATGGCCGGCAGCTGGCTGGCGCTGACCTGGGGCTTCGGCGGCCTGCGCACGGTAAACGGACGTCCAAGCTTCGCACCCGCGCTGCCGCAGGCGTGGAACGGCTATCGCTTCGGCTTGCGCTGGCGCCAGGCGCACATCCGGGTCGCTGTCGATGCCGGCGGCGTGGAATACACGCTGACCGAAGGCGCGCAAATCGAAATCCTGCATCACGGCCAGAGCGTGCTGTTGAGCAAGGGGTACCCGGTGCGCCGTGCGCTGCCCTCGCAGGCGCCGGAGACTTCGCTCAAGGGTGTGATCTTCGATCTGGATGGCGTGATCGCCGATACGGCCGTGGTGCATCACGCGGCCTGGAAAAAACTCGCCGCGGAAATCGGCATTCCGTTCGACGATTCGGTGGGCGAACGGCTCAAGGGCGTGGATCGGCGCGCATCGCTGGACATCCTGCTGGAACAGTCGCCGCGCATCTACAGCGAGCCGGAAAAAGAAGACCTCGCCACGCGCAAGAACACCTATTACCGCCAGCAGATCGAACGCTTCGGCCCGCAGAACCTGCTGCCGGGCGCCAAGTCGGCGATCGAATCGGTTCGTCGCGCCGGCCTCAAGACCGCGCTGGCCTCGGCCAGCCGCAATGCACCGCTTTTGCTGGAAAAGCTCGGCATCGCCGATTTGTTCGACTACGTGGTGGACGCCAACCACATCAGTCGCGCCAAGCCGGACCCTGAGATTTTCCTGGCCGCCGCTCGCGGCCTCGGCCTGGCACCGAGCGAATGCCTGGGCGTGGAGGACGCCGCGGCGGGAATAGCCAGCATCCACTCAGCAGGAATGAAAGCAGTAGGAATTGGCCACGCGCACGCGCTGGCCGAAGCGGATTTGCTGTTACCGGACGTCGCCGCGTTCGATATCGGCAGGTTGATGACATAAAGCGGCTAACAGGCGTGGCGTGCCACGCAAACATTTACAAAAACCGTTTGGGGAGAACGAACGATGAACAGCAAGCCTTTGAAGTGTCTAGCACTACCGGCGGCGATCGCGGCAACGCTGATGTCCGGCGCCGTGTGCGCGCAGCAAACCAGCCAGACCGCGCAGCCCCAGAGTTCGACCACCACAACGGCGCCCGCCAAAGCCAGCCCCGGTGCGCAACAAGCTGCCAATGCGAAAAACGCGACCACCCTCGACCAGGTCGTCGTCACCGGTACGGCGACGCTGGGCGGCGTGAAGAAGATCGACGCGGCCTATTCGATCACGTCGCTGTCTTCCCAACAGATCAAGGAATCCAACCCGATCAGCGCGGCCGACCTGCTTAAGCAGTCGCCCGGCGTGTTCCCCGAATCGTCCGGCGGCCAGACCGGCGCGAACATCGAAGTGGCCGGCTTCCCGGGCGGCGGCGACGCGCCGTACGTCACCTTCCAGCTCGACGGTTCGCCGATGTATCCGATGGCGCTGTCGTTCCTGGATACCTCCTCGCTGACGCGTATTCCCGATGACACCATCGACCATGTGGAAATCATCCAGGGCGGCCCGGCCGTGCTGTACGGCACCGGTCAGCCTGGCGTAACGGCCAACTTCATCCAGAAGGAAGGCACCGACGTACCGTCCGGCGACCTGGGCTACACCGCCGGCTCCGACGGCTTGCAGCGACTGGACGGTTTCATCGGCTTCAAGATCGCCAACAACTGGTACGGCAGCTTCGGCGGCTGGTATCGGCGCGACGATTACCGCGATGCGCAATTTACCGCCGACGACGGCGGCTCGCTCGCCGCGACGCTGACGCGCGACTGGGATAGCGGCTCGCTGATGCTGTATGCGCGCGCACTGAGAGACCACAACCAGTTCGTCACCGACACGCCGATCCTTAACCCCAGCAAGGGCGACTTCAGCCCCTATCCGGGCTTCGATCCCCTCAATGGCACCTTCAGCAGCAAGGCCGACCAGTACGAGTCGATCCAGGTATCGCCCTGCTACACCGCCGGCTGCACGCCCGGCAGCATTCCGTTGAACCTGGCCAAGGGCCGCGGCTCCAACCTGCGCTCGTTCGGCGGCAACTTCGACTGGGATTTCGGCAACGGCTGGACGATCTCGGACAAGGCCAATTTCACCTTCGGCCAGATGAACACGATTTCGTTCTTCAGCACCGGCGCCAATCCGAGCACGCTGTCTTCCTACATCGCCACGCAAGCCGCGGCCGACGGCATACCGGCCGGCTACACGGCGACGGCCAGCTACACCAATGGCCAGACCGCCGACATGGGCCAGAACGTCACCACGCAGGGTCTTTGGTACGTGCATAAGCGCATCACCTCGGCCAGCAACGAGTTCCATATCAGCAAGGAGCTGTTCGACGGCAACACGCTGACGCTGGGCAATTTCACCGACGTCTACACCGACCACGACACCTGGTTCCTGGGCAACAACATGTTGCTGCAGGCAGTGAGCAACCCCAATCCGATCGTGGTGGACATCAACAGCGGCGGCAACACCTATCAGCTGAGCAGCGACCAGGGTTTCGTCAGCGGCCCGACTTACGCGCTGCAGGAACGCTGGAACGGCTTCAACACCGCGTTCTTCCTGACCGATAGCTGGAAGATCGACCAGTGGCTGATCGATGCCGGCTTCCGCGAAGAGCGCCAGCAGGTCAGCGGCGGCCTGATCAATCCGACCACCGGCGACCTCGACGACAACCTGTACACGCTCTACAACAACAACGCGGAGTACCTCAACTACAACGCGGGCGAGACGTATATCAAGTACACCAAGAGCGCGCCCTCCTGGACGATCGGTGCCAACTACGAGTTTACGCCGAACATGAGCGCCTACGTGCGCTTGAATGACGGTGTGCACTTCCCCGGCTTCGACGACTTGCGCGGCAGCTATCCGGTGGTGACGCCGGTGGAAAAGATCCATAACCAGGAAATCGGCTTCAAGTACCAGTCCGACTGGGTCGTGGTGGATGCCAGCGCCTACCACCGTCTGTTCTTCGGCGTGCCCTACACCTACACCGATCCGCAGGGCCAGCAGATCTCGCTGCTGTACGGCACCAACACCAAGGGCGTCAACCTCTCGACCACGTTCAAGCCATTCCAGAACTTCACGGTGGCGTTGAGCGGCGACTACATGGATGGCCACTACACCAATACCGGTCTTGAGGCTTATACCGCGCAGTCCGGCGCAACCGAATACGCCAGCCTGTACGGCAAGGTGCTGCAGCGTCAGCCGAGGGTGCAGTTCCGCCTGACGCCGGCCTACACCTATCCGACCAGCTGGGGCAGCATCCGCGGCGGCATCACGTATGAATACGTGGGCAACCGCTACGGCGACCTGATCGAACAGCAGCCGCTGGGTTATTACTACGACCTCAGCTTCTTCCTGGCCGCCAATGTGGGTCAGCACTGGGTGTACAGCCTCAATGGCACCAACATGACCAACCAGATCGGCATCACCGAAGGCAACGCCCGCCTGTTCGGCTTTGCAAGTACAGGTGGCGTAATTCTGGCCCGCTCGATCCTGGGCCGCGAAATCCAAGGCCAGATCAAGTACCAGTTCTAAGCATCCGTTCCAACGGTTAGTCGCCCTCCCCTCCCTGGGGCACCCATGGCCGGGTGTGCAAGCACCCGGCCATGGACTTTCCGCTCCAGGGCCGTCTTACTCGTTGTACAGTGCCCGTGCCGCGCACGATGGCGACCGAGGATCGGCCGGCATCGGCCACGCAAGGGTTACCGGCTCCATGCGGCGTCAGCACCATGCGTTGGCGCCCACGCACCTATCCAAGCAGGTCGCCATGAATCGATTCCGCATGACCGCTGCGCTGGCCCTGATCTACATGGTCTTCGCCATCTTGCTCAACAGCGTCGGCACGGTCATCCTGCAATCGATATATACCTTCGGCGTGGACAAGCCGCAGGCGAGCTTGCTGGAGTTGTTCAAGGACCTGCCGATCGCGGTGACGTCCTTTCTGGTCGCTTCGTTTCTTCCCCTGCTTGGCTATCGGCGCGCGATGATGATCGCGTTGGGCATAGTTGCCTGCGCATGCGCGCTGATGCCGTTGTTTCCGAGCTTCCATACCACGGAACTGCTGTTCACCTGCGTGGGCGTTTCCTTCGCGCTCACCAAGGTGTCGGTGTACTCCTCGATCGGCCTGCTCACCAACGACCGGTCCGAACACGGCCGCCTCACCAACACCATCGAGGGCCTGTTCATGGTGGGCGTGCTGATCGCCGGCTGGCTGTTCAGCGCGTTCGTCAATCGGCAATCGCCGGCCAGTCCGTCCTGGCTCAACGTGTACTGGGTGCTGGTGGTGATGTGCGTGCTGGTGATCGTGCTGCTGGCTACGTCCAAGCTCGATGAATCGGCCGCACGCACGAAGGAAACCAAGTCCATCCACGGTTCGCTGCTGGAAATGGTGCACCTGTTCCTGCGCCCGCTGGTGTACGTGTTCCTGGCTTCGGCCTTCCTGTACGTGCTGATCGAACAGAGCTTCAGCACCTGGCTGCCCACCTTCAACAACGAGATCCTCAAGCTGCCCAATGCGATGAGCATCCAGTTAGCGACGATCCTGGCCGCGGCATCGGCGCTCGGGCGCATCGTGGCCGGACAACTGCTGCGTCGGATGCGCTGGTACATGCTGCTCAACCTCTGCGTGCTGGGCATGGGCCTGCTGGTGATGCTGACCCTGCCGCTGGCACACGGCGTGACCGCGCGGGCCAACGTGGGCTGGCTGAATGCGCCGATCGCCGCTTACCTGATTCCGCTGATCGGCCTGTTGATGGCGCCGATCTATCCGGTCATCAACTCGGTGGCGCTCAGCTCGCTGCCCAAGCCCGCGCATGCGGCCATGACCGGCCTGATCGTGATTTTCTCGGCGCTGGGCGGCACGCTGGGCTCGCGCATTACCGCCATCGTGTTCTCGCGCTTCGACGGCATTCACGCGTTTTACTTTTCGCTGGTGCCGATGCTGCTGATCCTGATTACCTTGTTCCTGTTCAAGCGCGAAACCGACCGCGAAGGAACACAAACGGCGAGCATTTCGAGCCTTATCGCCAAATAGCGTTGCCTTGGCAGGAAACGGCAACGCGCGTCATTGCTGGAGCTTTCATGACTCATCGCACCATCGGCCTAACCGCGCTGCTTCTGCTGGCCACCGCCGCCGCGCCGGCGGTGCAGGCCGCGACCGATCCCAGTTTTACGCTTACCGCCACGTCGAAGGATTTCGGCAGCTACTTTCCCAGCTATCTGGCGAACGGCTACTTTTCCACCATGACCTCGCCGCGCGGCACGGAACCCTCGCGTGCCTACATGGTCGCGTTCATGGATTACAGCAAGGGCGACATCGCACGTCCCGCGGCGATTCCCGGCTGGAGCGAGATCGACTACAACCCCGGCGGCGGCTGGATCAACTCCACCCGGCTGGACAGCAAGATCTTCGCGGACTACTCGCAAACGCTGGACATGCACGAGGGCACGCTGACCACGCGCTATCGCTTCGACTACGCCAACAAGTCCACCGACGTGCAGGTGGTCACCTTCGTCAGCCAGGCCGACAACCACCTCGCGGCCACGCAGATCTCGATCACGCCGCAGTTCGACGGCAGCGTGGAACTCACCTTCCCGATCCGGCTGTGGTCCCCATACCAGCCGCGCTTTCCAATCGGCAGCATGACCGGCGACCAGATGATCGCCGCCGTCATCGCCAGCGGACAGAACCTGGACAACAAGCCGATCCCCACGCCCGACCGCGCCGCCGTGTGGTATCCGGGCTACACGCAAGTGCTTGCGGCCGATGGCGACAGCAAGACCCTCACGCTATGGCTCGATGGCCGCGCCAAGGCGGGCCTGAGCATGGCCGAAGCGGCGGCGGTGCAACTGCCGGCGTCGCTGCAGGTTGAAAATGTGACGCTGGAAAAAACCAGCGACGTGCTCTCGCTGCACGTCACGGCCAAGGTGCGCAAAGGCACTACCTACACGTTCGACAAATACATCGCCGCGTCCCGCCAGGATTGGGGCGGCGCGGCCAAGGATGACCTGGCGCTGGCCACGCAAGCGCGGCGGACCGGCTTTGCGACCCTGCTCGCCCGGCACCAGGCCGCGTGGCACGCACTATGGGAATCGGACATCGTGATCGACGGCGACGCACAGGTGCAGAAAGCCGTCCATTCCGATCTCTACTACCTGCTCTCCAACACCACCGTCGGCACCGCCTGGCCGATGGGCGCCTGCGCGCTTACGCCCAATTACGCCGGGCACGCGTTCTGGGACAGCGATTCGTGGGTGTTCCCCGCGCTGTTGCTGCTGCATCCGGAGCGTGCCAAACCGATCGTGATGTTCCGCGACCGCACCATGCAGCCGGCGCGCGACCGCGCGCGGCAATACGGTGCCAAGGGCACCATGTATCCGTGGGAAGCCGATCCGCAGACCGGCGTGGACTACACGCCGCATTTTGCCTATGGCGTGTATCGCGAGATCCATGTCAACGCCGACATCGCCATCGCGCAATGGCAGTATTACCTGGCCAGCGGCGACGATGCGTGGCTCAAGCAATACGGCTGGCCGGTGATCCAGGAGATAGCCCAGTTCTGGGCCAGCCGCGTGACCTATAACGCGGCGAAGGATCGCTACGAAATCATGCACGTCACCTCGCCCGATGAAGCCTACGACGACGTACCGAACGATTCCTTCACCAACGCCGCCGCGCGCAAAGCGCTGCTGATCGCCGTCGAGGCGGCCAAACGCGTGGGACAAAACGCCGATCCGAAGTGGTCGCAGATTGCAGCGAAGATGTACATCCCCTTCCTGGACAAGGAGCAGCGGCATCTGGACTTCGACGCATCCGTGCCGCACGACAAGATCACCTGGATGGGTTCGTCGCTGGCCTGGCTGATGTATCCCAACCTGGATCTGGCGATGTCCGACACGGTGCGCCGCAACGATTTCGACTTCCAGCTGCACGAACTGAAAGTGCACGGCGACGATCCGAACGAGATGATGATGGTGATGCTCGCCGTCGGCGCCTCGGAACTGGGCGATGCGAAAGCGGCCGGCGACTGGATCGCGCGCAACCTGGTGGGCTTCCTCAAGGCGCCGTTCAACGTGCGCACCGAAACGGTGGCCAACAATGCGGGCTATATTCTGGCCACGTCCGCAGGCTTCGTGCAGAGCATGATGTACGGCCTGACCGGTCTTCGCATCGACGACAAGGGCCTAGATGCTGCCTACGCGCCACAACTGCCGCCGTCGTGGAAATCGCTGACGCTTCGGCATGTCCGTTTCCGTGGCAAGCTCTACGACATCACCGTCCAGCGCGATGCGTCGGGCAAGGCGGTGTTGACCCGTCAAGCCTTATAACCCGAGCAGGCAAGCCCGCACGCCCATGTCCACCCCGCCGCCCCCCGTTGTCGACACCATGCGGCAGATTGGCAGCCTGCTGCAGACGGGCGATTTTCGCGCCGCCCACCAGCAGTTGGAGCGAGTGGTCGAACAGCATCCCGACTACGGCGAAGCGTTGCGCCTGCTCGGCGGCGTGCAACTGGCGCTGGGCGATGCCAAGGGCGCCGAAGCGTGGTTGCGGCGTGCCGTCGCCGCCGATCCCGGCTGGCCGGCGTCGCTGGCCACGCTGGGCGAAATGCTGCTCCACAGCGGACGCTACGACGAAGCGCTGCCGCTACTGCAACGTGCCGCGCAACACCTGCCGCACGCGGCATGGCTATTGGCACGCCACTACAACGACCAGCAGCAACCGGCCCAGGCGCTGGCCGTAATCGAGCCCCTGTGCGCATCCGGACAGGCGCCGGCGGAACTGGTCACCCAGCATGTCGCGGCGCTCGCCGCTCTCGGGCGCCAGGGCGACGCGGTCGACTTTTATCGCCAGTTGGCACAGCGGATGCCCGATCATCCCGGCGCCGCGCACGCGCTGGCCATTGCCTTGGCCGCCGCATCCCGGCATGCCGAAGCAGAACGCAGCACGCAGCAGGCGCTGGCGCGCGGCCACCGGACCGCGGCCGTCCATTTCACTCACGCCAACAGCCTGATCGCACTGGGCCAGTTCGAGCGCGCGGAAACCTCTTTGCGCGAATGTCTGGGCCAGGAACCGCGCCATATCGAAGCGCACAATCACCTGGCGCGACTGGTATGGATGCGCACCGGCGACAGGGCGCAATCCACCGCCGCGCTCGATTACTCCCTGCAGCGCTTTCAGGGCGACGATGCGCTGCTGGCGGCCAAGGCGGCCATCCTGCAAGGCGCGGGCGACGCACGCGGCGCCTACGCCTGCCTGGCCGTCTCGGCGGCGCGCGCGCAAGCGGGCCCGGCCTTGCTGGTACGCGCGGGCCTGGCCGCGCTGGAATTCGAACCCGCCACGGCAGTGACGCTGGCCGAACGCGCGCTGCGTCTTTCGCCCGGCTCGACCTCGGCGAAGAACCTGCTCGCCGCCGCCTTGCTCGGCACGGGCGACGCCCGTGCCGCGCTCACCCATTGCGAAACCTTGCTAGCCGCCGCACCCGACGATCAATACCTGATCGCCTTGCAAACCACGGCCTGGCGATTGCTTGGCGACGGACGTTACGAGGCGTTCTGCGACTACGCCAAGCTGGTGCGCGCGTACCGCCTGCAAGCACCCGCGCCGTGGACGGACCTGGCAAGCTTCCTGGCCGACCTCAAGCAAAGCCTCGAACGCCTGCACAATCCGCACGGCCATCCCTTGCTGTTCCAGTCGCTGCGCCACGGCACGGAAACCACCAACGATCTCACGCGGGAAGCCGATCCGGTAATCCAGGCCCTGTTCAAGGCCTTCGACGCGCCGATTCGCGACTACATGGCCTACATCGGCAACGGCGGCGACCCGCTGCGCCGGCGCAACCGTGGTGCCTATCGCTTCAATGGCGGCTGGTCGGTGCGATTGCACAGCGCCGGCTATCACAATAATCACGTGCATCCGCGCGGCTGGATCTCGTCCGCGTTTTACGTCGACCTGCCCGATGAAATGGCCCAGTCATCCTCGCTGTATGGATGCCTGGCGTTCGGCGAACCGAGCATCATCACCGAACCGCCGCTGCACGCCCAGCACGTGGTGCGTCCGCAAGCGGGCCGGCTGGCGTTGTTTCCGTCGTATGTCTGGCATGGCACCGTGCCGTTCCACAGCGACAAGGCCAGGCTGACCGTGGCTTTCGATGTGGTACCGCAAACCCAGTAAGAAACGGCGACCTTCGCATTCAACAAAGGTTTGGGAGAAATTTGTGCAGGCATGGAACATCCGACGGAACATCGATTGCCTCCTCGCACTGCGCGACCAGTTGGGCCCGGTGTACGGCAGCGAAGATCTCTGCATGCTGTTCTACAGCATGGTGCGCCGCGAGCAGCCCCGCGTGGTGGTGGAACTTGGCACCGGTTTCGGCGCGACCACCGCATGGATCGCCACCGCCCTGAAGGAACTCGGCGAGGGCCGCATCTACACGTTCGACAATGGCAGCCATTTCCAGGATGCATCGGTCAAAACCTTTCTCGCGCAATTGCATGGACCACTGCTGGAGCTTGCGCAGCTGTCGCAGACCGGCGCCTACGAAGCCTGCATGGCGTGGATCTTCGAGCACGCCGACGTCGCCGACCGGGTGCACTTGGTCAAGGGCGAGATCGAATTCCAGCCGCGCGCGGTGGAAGCGGTGGCGCAAGGTGAAAAAATCGATCTGTTGTTTTCCGATTTCAATCACGCGCCCAAGACCATCATCCAGCTGCTCGGCGCCTACCTGGCGCATATGAACACCACCTCTTCCATTTACATCGATAGCGCCTCGACCTACCTGCCCTCGTACTGGATGCTCGACAACCTGGTGCGCATGCTCAACGCCAAGCGCATTCCCGCCGCGTTGCGCCAGGGACTGGATGGCGATCAACGCACGGCGCTGGACGAACTGGTCGACACGTGCAGCTTCCAGCTCGTGCATCTGGTCGAAAAGGCGCCGCGCAGCCAGAACAGCACGGCATGGCTGCGCATTGCCCCCGACGACCTGTTTCCCGCGCATGCCACTCATGTACGCACTTGATACCCAACGGCCTTGCCCGGCCAGCATCCACGCAACGGCCAAGGACCGGGCATGAAGCGCCCGTGCCTCATCGGCGCCTCGCTGGCCTTGCTCGCCGCACAGGCTTGCGCGGCGACCGATCCCAGCTTTGTGCTTAGCGCCAGGCTGCAGGATCTCGATACCTATTTCCCCGGGCAACTGGGCAACGGCTACGTTTCGACCTTGACCGCGCCGCGCGGTACGGAAGGCAATCTGGCGTACATGGCCGCCTTCATGGATTACGCGAAGGGCGACGTCTCGCGCCCCGCCGCCATTCCCGGCTGGAGCGAGATCGACTACAGCACCGGCCCCTCGCATGCGGGGCAATTCTGGCTCAACCAAGTCGATATCAGTGCGGCAAGATTCCAGAATTACAGCCAGACGCTGGACATGTACAACGGCGTGCTGAGCACGCGCTATCGCTACGTCGACGGACGCAAATCGACCGATGTCCAGGTGCTCACGCTGGTGAGCCAGGCCTCGCCGCATCTGGCCGCCAATCAGTTGACGATCACGCCGGATTTCGACGGCGAAGTGGAGCTTTCCTTCGCGCTCAATCCCTGGGCGCCGCACCAGCCGCGCTTCCCGCTGGGAACGATGACCGGTCCGCAGATGCAGGAAGCGGTGGCAGCCAACAATCTCGCGCTGCAGCCCATCGCGCCCGCCACGCCGGACCGCGCGCCGCTTTGGTACCACGGCGATACGCACGTCGTGAACGATGGCGGCGATGCCGCAACGCTGACGCTGTGGCTCGATGGCCGCGCCGAACAAGGTGCCGCGATGGCCGAAGCGGTGGCGGTGGCGTTGCCCAAGGGCGTGCAGGCGAAAGACGTCACACTCTACAAGGATGCCTATCGGCTCGCCCTGAATCTGCGTATAGACGTCCATAAAGACCACACCTATACCTTCACCAAGTACGTGGCACTGTCCCGCGCGGACTGGGGCGGGGACGCGCGGCAGGATCTGGCGCTTGCTTCCGGCGCCCGCGCGGCCGGCTTCGATTCGCTGCTGGACAAGCATGAGCGCGCCTGGCACGACTTGTGGCAATCGGACATCGTGATCGACGGCGATCCCAAAGCCCAGCAGATCGTGCACTCGGACCTGTATTACCTGTTGTCCAACTCCACGCCCGACACGGCATGGCCGATCGGCGCCTGCGGCATGACCCCCGGCTATACGGGACACGTGTTCTGGGACAGCGATTCCTGGGTTTTCCCCGCCCTGCTGCTGTTGCACCCCGAACGCGCGAAGTCGCTGGTGATGTTCCGCGCCAAGACGCTGCCCGCGGCCGAGCAACGCGCCCGCGCACGCGGCCTGCGCGGCGCCATGTATCCGTGGGAAGCCGATCCCGACAACGGCAGCTCGCAGACGCCGCATTTTGCCTGGGTACTGGACGAGCGCGAGATTCACGTCAACGCCGACATCGCCATCGCGCAATGGCAGTACTACCTTGCCACGCACGATCGATCGTGGCTGCTTGCGCATGGCTGGCCGGTGATCAAGGCCGTCGCCGATTTCTGGGCGAGCCGCGCCACCGACGTGCCCGCCAAGCATCGCTATGAAATCCAGCACGTCACTTCGGTGGACGAAGACTACAGCGACGTGCCGAACGACACCTTCACCAATGCCTCGGCACGCAAGGCGCTACAGATCGCCACGGCCGCCGCCGGCGTGGTCGGCGAAAAGCCCGATCCGCAGTGGGAAACCGTGGCCCAGGGCCTGTACCTGCCGTTTTCTAAACAAGAGGGCCATTATCTGGATTTCGACGAATCGGTGCCGCACGACATCGATTCGTGGGGCGGCAGCTCCTTGCCCATGCTGTCGTACCCCTCGCTCGACATGCCGATGGATGCGGCGGTGCGCCGGCGCGATTACGCCTACGCGATCGCACCGATCCTGCGATCGCACAAAGACCCCAACAGCATGGGCTTCACGCCGCTTTCCATCGCCGCTTCCACCGCCGGCGACAACGATGATGCGGGCAAATGGTTCGAGCACAATCTGCTCGCGCACGTGTTGAAGCCGCCCTTCAACGTGCGCACCGAAACCGCCAACAACAACACCGGTTATTTCGCGACCGCCAGCGGCGGCTTCCTGCAGAACCTGATCTATGGCTTCAGTGGATTGCGCATCCGGCAGCAAGGACTGGTGGAAGCTTATCCGCCCATGCTGCCGCCCGGGTGGACGTCCATGACACTGCAACACATCGCGTTTCGCGGCCAGTACTACGACATCGACGTCAAGCGCGACGCCCGGGGCAAGGTGACGCTGACGCGCCATGCATTATGAATCGTTGCACCACGCAGCCGGCACCCCACCGCCACCGCCGGCCGCCATCCATGGGGTACAGACATGAAACACATCCAACGCGCCAATCGCATCAACGCTTCCCCATCGCCCTCCACCCGTCGCATCGCACGCTGCATGGCCGCAGTGTTGCTGTCGGCATCGCTCGCCGGCACGGCGCTGGCGGCGCAGCCTGATCCGGCTAAAACGCGCGCCTATATCGACCGGGCCTGGACCACCCTCACCCGCTCGATGGACGATTGCGCCTCGCTGACCGACGAAAAGGTCGCCACGCGCCCGGTGCTGTACGTGCCCGCGCAATGGCCGATCACGGCCCAGCTGAGCCAGATCGGCAAACGCTGCAACGTCGATGTGCGGCCGCTGCCCAAAGTGATCGACAAGCTCGGCGATATCGATGCCACCAAGCTCCCGGTGCAGGGCCTGCTGTACCTGCCGCATCCGTACGTGGTGCCGGGCGGCTTCTTCAACGAAATGTATGGCTGGGACAGCTACTTCATCACGCTTGGGCTGGTGGCCGATCACCGCCTCGATCTGGCGCGCGACATGGTCGAGAACCACCTGTTCGAAGTGCAGTACTACGGCGGCGTGTTAAACGCCAACCGCACCTATTACCTCAGCCGCTCGCAGCCGCCCTTCCTTACCGCCATGATGGTGGCGCTGCTCGATGATCCGGCCAGTTTCCCCAACGCCCAAGCCAAGCGCGCGTGGCTTGAAAAAGCCTACCCGCTGGCGGTGCGCAACCACGACATCTGGACGCGCCCCGAACACCGGGCGGGCGATACGGGCCTGGCCCGCTACTACGACCTGGGCAGCGGCCCGGTGCTGGAGGCGCAGAACAGCTCGTTCTATAACGGCGTGATCAAGTGGTTGATCGCGCACCCGGCGCAGAATCCCGGCTACCTGCTGAAGGGCGCCGAGCATCCGGACGACGCCGAAGCCGCGCGCCTGGCCAGCACAAGCTGCGACGTGCGTACTTCGAAGGTGTGCGCGGGCGATTGGGTGGACGGCTATCGCCTGACCGCCGATTACTATCACGGCGATCGCGCCATGCGCGAATCGGGCTTCGACACCAACTTCCACTTCGGCCCGTTCGGCGGCTCCACGCACCACTATGCGGCGGTGGATCTCAATGCCCTGCTCTATCGCTACGAACTGGACCTGCGCGATTTCGCCCTGCAGTTGGGCAAGACCGCCGACGCCGAACGATGGAGCCAGGCCGCCGCCGCGCGCAAGGCGGCGATGAACAAATACCTGTGGCGCCCGGAGTCGGGCATGTATCGCGATTACGACTTCATCGCCGGCAAACCGTCCGACGCGCCGTACCTGACCACGTTCTATCCGTTGTGGGCGGGCGCCGCGTCCAAGCAGCAAGCCGCCGCCGTGCGCGGCAAGCTTTCCATCTTCGAACTGAAGGGCGGCCTGGCCATGGACAACCGGCCGGCCGGCGTGCAGTGGAACAGTCCCTTCGGCTGGGCACCAACCAACTGGCTCGCGGTGAAGGGGCTCGACGACTACGGCTTCCATGACGATGCGCAGCGCATCGCGCGCAAATTCGACGCCACCATCGACCGCAGCTTCGCCGCCGACGGCACCATCCGCGAGAAATACAACATGGCGCTGGGCAATGCGGATGTGAAGGTGTCGGCGGGCTATTCGCAGAATGTGATCGGTTTTGGCTGGACCAATGCGGTGTATTTGAAGATGAAGGAGGTGCTGAACGAAGCGCCCGGGAAATCTTCCGCCGCGGACAAGGCTCCCGCAACCGCACCATGACGCTTCATTCCCCCCGCGCTGTCATTCCGGCACTGGAATGGCAGCGAGGGAGGCAACCGTTCGGTAATGACTGACATAGGGAAAAGCACCATGCATGCCTCACGTTTGTCGCTCATCGCATCCGTCACCCTGTTGTGTGCCACGTTGGCCAGCAACACGCTGTGCGCACAGGACAAACCGCAACCGCTGTTCCACCCCGACGGCAGCGTCACCTCGCCCGCGGGCACCATCCCCTATTCCAGCCTCGCCTCGCCCCAGGCCCGTGCGTTCTTCCCCAAGATGCTGGCCGAAGGGGCTAAAGCACCGCCGATCACTGCGCCGATCGAGCAAAGCCGCGCGTTCTACGACCGCCTGAACAGCGACCGCGCCGCGCGCATGCAGAAGCTCTACCCGGTGAAGATCCACCGCGAAACCATCGCCGGCGTGGGCACCGACGTCGTGCTGCCCGCGCAGGGCGTGGCGCCGGACAACCGCGACCGCGTTCTGATCAACCTGCACGGCGGCGCCTTCCTGTGGGGTGCGCACAGCGGCGGCCTGGTGGAATCGATCCCGATCGCCAGCGTCGGCCGGATCAAGGTGATCAGCGTGGACTACCGCCAAGGGCCCGAATACACCTTCCCCGCGGCCAGCGATGACGTGGAAGCGGTCTACCGCGCCCTGCTCAAGCAGTACAAGCCCGGCAACATCGGCATCTACGGCTGCTCGGCCGGCGGCATCCTGACCGGCGAGGCGACCGCGCGCATCATCAGCGACAAGCTCCCGGTGCCCGGCGCCATCGGCATCTTCTGCGGCTCACTGGTGGACGTGCTGGGCGATGCCACTTACGTGGCGCCGATGCTCAACGGCCAGGGCATTCCCACGCATCCAATGGGGCTGGCGTCCTTGCCTTACTTCCGTGGCGCCAACCCGAACGACCCGCTCGTGCAGCCGGGATTGTCGCCCGCCCTGCTGGCCAAGTTCCCGCCGACCCTGCTGATCTCCGGTACCCGCGATATGACCTTGAGTTCGCTGATCTATAGCCAGCAATTGCTGGACCAGGCCGGGGCCCAGACCGAACTGCACATCTGGGAGGGCATGTGGCACTCCTTCTTCTCCGACCCGGAGCTGCCTGAATCAAAAGATGCCTATCGCGTCATTGCCAGGTTTTTCCTACAACATCTTGGGCATTGACGCTACGCACACACTTCATGCTTTGCCACTGGCAAGTGCCGCGAGTATCCTGAACAGAATCTCACCTTCGCCGCTGAATCATGAGCCAACAGACCGTACTGGTCATCGACGACGAACGCGATATCCGCGAACTTCTCACCATCACCCTGGGCCGCATGGACCTGAAGGTCGATGCGGTCGGCACGGTGGCTGAGGCCCGTCATGCGCTGGCCGAGCATCACTACGACCTGTGCTTCACCGACATGCGCCTGCCCGACGGCAGCGGCCAGGAAGTGATCGAGCTGATCGCCGCCGATTACGACCAGACGCCGGTGGCGATGATCACCGCCTACGGCAACGTCGATGCGGCCGTCACGGCGCTGAAGGCCGGTGCGTTCGACTTTGTCTCCAAGCCGGTCGACATCCAGATGCTGCGCCGGCTGGTGCGCACCGCGCTCAAGCTCGCCGAGGAAAAACGCAGCGGCGCCAGCGCCAGCGGTCCGGCCGCCGGTTCCGGCGATCGCCTGATCGGCGACTCCGCCACCATGCAGCAGGTGCGCGGCACCATTGCCAAGCTGGCCCGCAACCAGGCGCCGGTGTACATCGCCGGTGAATCGGGCGTGGGCAAGGAGCTGGTAGCCCGGCTGATCCACGAGCAAGGCCCGCGCGCGACCGGTCCGTTCGTGCCGGTGAACTGCGGCGCCATTCCGTCCGAGTTGATGGAAAGCGAATTCTTCGGCCACCGCAAAGGCAGCTTCACCGGCGCGGTCGCCGACAAGGAAGGCCTGTTCCAGGCCGCCCATGGCGGCACGCTGTTTCTGGACGAAGTGGCGGAACTGCCGCTGCACATGCAAGTGAAGCTGTTGCGCGCGATCCAGGAAAAAGCCGTGCGGCCGATCGGCGCACGCGAGGAAGTGGCGGTGGACGTGCGCATTCTTTCGGCGACGCACAAGAACCTGGCCGCGCTGGTCGACCAGGGCCAGTTCCGGCAGGACTTGTTTTACCGCATCAACGTGATCGAGCTGCGCGTGCCGCCGCTGCGTGAGCGCCGCGGCGATGTGCCGCTGCTGGCCGACTTCGTGCTCAAGCAGCTGGCCAACAAGAGCGGCGGCGCACAGGTAAGGCTGCTGCCCGAAGCGCGCCAGGCGCTGGAAGACTACGACTTTCCCGGCAACGTACGCGAACTGGAAAACATCCTCGAACGCGCCGTGGCGATGTGCGACGGCGACCGCATCGATGCCAGCGACCTGATGCTGCCCCAACGCACCCCGCGCCAGGTGGCGGAGCCCGCCGCAGGCATGCATGGCCAGCATGCGCCTTCGGCCACCATCCCGCCCTCGCCGCCTGCGCACGCGCCGGCCAGCGAAGTGGGGCTGGACGATTACATCAGCAATCTGGAGCGCACGGCGATCATGAAGGCGCTGGAAGAATCGCGCTACAACAAGACCGCCGCGGCACGCAAACTGGGCATCACCTTCCGCGCGCTGCGCTATAAGCTGAAGAAGCTCGGCATCGACTGACCGTATCTAGAACGTGTCGCGCCGGCCATGCCCGAAGGCATGGGCGGCGCGCAGCGAATCGCGCACCGCCTGCAGCAACGCGCGGGTGCTGACCGGTTTATCCAGCCGGCGCAGCTGTCCGGGCATCGGCAGCAACCCCGGCTCCGGCGGATCGTCCGCCCGGCACAGCATCAGCACGCCGTTGTGGTAGCCGTATTCGCTAAGCGCGGCCAGCGTGCGTTCGCTGGAAAACAGGCTCATGTCGCCATCCATCACCACCAGGTCCGGCACGCCGCAGGCTTCGATCCACTGCAGCGCCGCGGTGCCGCTCTGGCTGGCGTGCACTTCGTAGCCCCATGTGTCGAGCGTATCGGTGAGCAGGGTGAGCTGGCCGGCCTCTTCCACCACCAGCAGCACGTGCTCGGCATTGCCGTGCAGGGCGGCATCGCCCTCCGCCAGCTCCGGCGCATCGACGGCGGGACGGGTGAGCGGAATGTAGATATCGAAGCAGCTACCCTCGCCCACGATGCTGTCCAGCCGCATCACGCCGCCGTGGCTGGCGACGATGCGCCGGCACGATAGCAGGCCCAGTCCGGTGCCCCCTTCCTTGGTGGTGAAAAACGGCTCGAACAGGCGCCTGCGCACCTCCTCGGACATGCCCTGCCCGGTGTCGGTGACCGACAGGCGCACATAGTCGCCCGGCTGCGCGTCTTCGCCCTGATCGAAGAAGCTCGCGTCCAGCGGCACGCGACAGGTCATCACGCGCAGCATGCCGCCATGCGGCATGGCCTGGATTGCGTTGAGGCAGAGATTGAGCAGGCACTGCTGCAATTCGGTGTGGTTGCCTTCGAAAGCCAGCTCCGGATCGGCCACTTCGATATCCAGATGCACGGTGCGCGGCACGCTTCCTTGCAGCAGCAGCGCCAGCGCATCGACCAGCGCCTGCGCCCGCACCTGCTCGGCGCGGCGCGCGCCGCGCGCGAAGGACAGCATGGACTGCACCATCTCGATGCCGCGCCGGCCGCAGTCGCGCACCAGTGCGCCCAGCCGGGCCAGGCGCGGATCGTTCTGGTAATCGAGCAGGCTGTCGCCGGCCAGCAACAACGGTTGTAGCAAGTTGCGCAGGTCGTGGCTGAGGCCGCCGGCCAGCATGGCCAGGCTTTCGAAGCGCTGCACGCGGATCAGTTCGGCCTCGGCATGCGCGCGTGCGCGCTGCTCTTCGGCCTCGCGCAGCGCGCGGCGCACGGCGCTGGCCAGGCGCGCGGGGTTTTGCTTGAGGATGTAATCGGTGGCGCCTTCGCGCAGCGCCTCCACCGCGGCCTCCTCGCCGAGTGTGGCCGATACGTAGATGAACGGAATGCCCGCCCCACGGTCGCGCCAAAGCTCCAGCGCACGCTGGCCGGAAAAGCCCGGCATGCTCAGGTCCGACAGCACAATATCGGGATTAAATCGTTCTAATGCCTGCACGTAGGAAGGTTCGTCGTCGACGAGGCGAACGTCGTACTCGATGCCATCGGCCTGCAATTCGGTGAGAATCAGCTCCGCGTCGAGCGGGCTGTCTTCCACCTGCAGAATCCGTATGCGCGACAGCGCGCGTTGGTGGTTGGACTTATCCGGCATCCTGCGGGCCTTCTGCGGTCACCCTGGCGATCATATTTCAACGGACGACGATAGCGCGCCCCTACCCTGGCACGGGGGCCTATTCGGTCTCGGGCGGCTGGTTGAGCACGCCCCAGAACTGGCCCAGGGTACGCACGGCCTGGAAAAATTGATCCACGTCCACCGGCTTGATGACGTAGGCGTTCACGCCCAGGTCCCAACTGTGCACCAGATCGCTCTCCTCGCGCGAGGAGGACAGGATCACCACCGGCGTGCGGCGGAAGCGATCGTCCGCGCGCATCTGGGTGAGCACTTCCAGGCCGTTCATGCGCGGCATTTTGATGTCCAGCAGCACCACCGCCGGATCGTCGCCAGGGCGGTTGGCGAAGTCGCCGCGCGCGTACAGCCAGTCCAGGCAATCGACACCGTCCTCCACGTGCACGATGGGATTAGCCAGATTCGCATCGCGCAGCGCATCCATCGTCATCTCGGCATCGACCGGACTGTCTTCGGCCAGCAAGATCGTGCGTAATGGACCGTGTCTCATGGCGATAACCATCCCTGCGCCGTCGGTGGATCGATGCCCGACAGGGTGAAGTGGAAGCTCGCGCCCCGCCCGGGCTCGCCTTCGGCCCGCACCTGGCCGCCGTGGCGCATGATGATGCGCCGCACGTTGGCCAGTCCGATGCCGTTGCCGGGAAATTCGCTGGCCTTGTGCAACCGCTGGAATACACCAAAAAGCTTGTCAAGGTAACGCATATCGAAACCCGCGCCGTTGTCGGCCACGGTAAATTCATAGTCGCCGCTGCCGTCCCGCCGTACCGACACATCGATCCGCGCCACCTCGCGCTGCCCGGTGTACTTGACCGCGTTGCCGATCAGGTTCTGCCACACCGTGCGCAGCATGTTCTCGTCGCCCACCACCACCGGCAGCGGCCCGATGTTCCACTCGATGCTGCGCCCGTGCGCGTCGCCCTCGGCCAGCAGGCGCGCCTCCTCCACCAGCGCCTGCATGTCCACCGCTTGCAAGCGCAGCGCGCCGCGCCCGAGGCGTGAAAAGACCAGCAGGTCCTCGATCAGTTGCGCCATGCGCCCGGAAGCCTCGCGGATGACGCCCAGGTAATGACGGGCGGTGTCGTCAACCTCTGTGCCCAGATGGTGTTCCAGCTTCTGCGCGAAAGCCGTGATGTGCCGCAGCGGCGCACGCAGATCGTGGGAGACCGAATAGCTGAACGCCTCCAGCTCGCGGTTGACGTCGGAAATCTGCGTGACCTTGCCTTCCAACTGGTGGTTGAGCTCCTTCACCTGCTGCTCGACCAGCGCGCGCGCAGTGACGTCGCTCACGGTAAGCAGCAGGGCCGGGCTTTCACTGTCCCGCTGTTGCAGGCGGCGCGCATTGATCACCACGTGCCGCTCCACGCCGTCGATGGTGCGCTGGGTCAGCTCGAAATCCCACAGCTCGCGGTCGCGCAGCAGCACGTCGCGCAGGCGCTGCTGCAACACTTCGTCGGCCCACGCTCCCTGCCCGATGTCCTCCAGATGTTCCGCACGGCGGTCTTCGGCCCCGCCGTAGAGTTCGCTGAAGGCGGCGTTCACCAGCAGCGTGCGCAGGTTGTGGTCGAGCAACGCGATCGGTTCGCGCACCGCCTGCAGGATCATTTGCGAGCGCTGCACGGCCTGCCGCTCACGGATCTCCGCCTGCAGGCGCCGGCCGATCTGCCGCTCGGACACCACCACCACGATAGTCAGCATCAACAGCTGGGCCGCGGCGGTCAGCGCCAGCACCAGGCGGTTGTTGACGGACTGTTGCTGGGCATCGAGATGCCGCTCCTCCAGCGTCTGTTGCGCGTTGGCGACGATCTGGCTGACCAGGCCGTCGATGCGGTACAGCTCGCTCGCGTCGCGCAGCGCCTGCTCGGCGCCGGCGTAATCGTTCTGCCGGTAGCGCTGCAGGGCCTGCTGCACCAGCGCCATGCGGCCTTCTTCCACCTCGTCCAGTTGCTCGACGAGGTGTTCCTGTTGCGGCGAGTCGATGGCAAGCCGGCGCAGTTCGGTCAGCAGCGGCGGCACGCTCTTGCCGGTGGCCTGGGCCGCGGCTTCGGATTGTTTGTGCGGCTCGCCGGCAAGCAGATGCTGCAAGGCCGATTCGCCGTCATGGGTCTGGTCGGCGATGCGGTAGACCAGGGCCTGCACTTGCGCGGCGCGGGTGACCCGCTCGCCGGCCGCCAGCGATTGCTGCGAGCCGCCGCGCGTGATCATGTATGGCAGCGCCACGATCACCAGTACGGCAAACAGCAGTCCGCCGGTACGCCAGCGTAATGCTGCGACTTGTCGCACCCCCGCGCGGATCATTGATGGCCCCTGATCGACATGCGCATCCGGCATGATGCATGCATTCTGCGCATGTTTGCCAGCACTGACCAGCCCGCCCGCACAGGCGCCCCTCGGCCGCCTGCCCGCGCCGCCAGGGTGAACGGCGAGGGCAAGTGGCTAATATCGAGCCAAATTCAGCGCGAGTACGGGCTCATCGAGGTCGGCCGCGCGGAAATCGCCTGTCCCCAGCGCTTGTTGGGCTCGGCCTGCATGCTGAAGTGCAGCTCGCCGCCGGCCAGGATATCGGCGTGCTTGAGGTACACGCGTTCCAGCGGCTTGCCGTTGAGCGTGACCGCGCCCACGTACGGATGCGCCGCGTCCATCGGCGAGGCGGTGATGGTGAAGGTGCGCCCGTTGCTCAGGTGAATCGCCGCACGCGGCACGAACGGCCGGCCGATGGCGTATTCGTCGCTGGCCGGCGTGACCGGATAAAAGCCCAGTGCGGTGAAGATGTACCAGGCCGACATCTGGCCCAGGTCGTCGTTGCCGATCAGGCCGGCCGGACCCGGACCGTATTCGTTATCCATGATCTGCTTGAGCCGGGCTTGCGTCTTCCACGGCTCGCCGGCGTAGTCGTACAGGTAGGCAATGTGATGGCTCGGTTCGTTGCCGTGCGCGTACCAGCCGATCAGGCCGGTGATGTCTTCCACGTTCTTGAAGATGGACGGATCCACCTTGGCATCGAACAGCTCGTCAAGCTTGTGGTCGAAGGCCTGGTCGCCGCCCATCGCGGTGATCAGCCCGGCCACGTCCTGCGGCACATACCAGGAATACTGCCAGGCGTTCGCTTCGGTGTAATCGTCGCCGTAGCCGGCGCTGGTGGGATCGAACGGTTCGCGGAACTGGCCGTTGCTGAGCTTGGCGCGCATGAAGCCGGTCTTCGGATCCCACACGTTGCGCCAGTTGGTGGCGCGCTTGTAGAACGTGGCGGCGATGTCTTTTTTGCCCATCGCCTTGGCCATCTGCGCGATGGCCCAGTCGTCGTAGGCGTATTCCTGGGTCTTGGAGCCGCCTTCCACTTCCTTGTCGATCGGCACGTAGCCGAGCTTCATGTAATCGGCCAGGTCGCCGTAATCGCCATAGGTGGCGGTGGACACCATTGCCTTCATCGCCTTGTCGGCGTCGAAACCGCGGATGCCCTTGATGTACGCATCGGCGATGATCGCCACGGCGTGGTAGCCGGTCATGCACCAGGTTTCCAGGCCCTGGTAGGCCCACACCGGCAACATGCCGAACGGGCTGGCCTGCTGCGCGGCGATCAGCGAACGCACGAAATCCACCGTGCGTTGCGGATGCAAAAGGATCAGCAGCGGCTGCTGCGCACGGTAAACGTCCCACATCGACCAGCTGGAATAGAAATCGAAGCCGTCGGCGTGGTGCACCTGGTGATCGGGGCCGCGAAATTCGCCGTTGACATCCATGCTCAGGTTCGGCGCGATCATCGAGTGATAGAGCGCGGTGTAGAACTGCGTGCGCAAGGTCGACGAACCATCCACGTCGATGGACGCCAGCGCCTTGTCCCAGGCTGCCGTGGCCTCGGCGCGGCGGCGGTCGAAGTCCCAGCCCTTGCCGTCCTGGTCGAGATTGGCGATGGCATTGGCCTCGCTGACCGAGGACACCGCAACCTTCACCAGCAACGGCTGCTTGAGTTGGCCGAAATCGAAGACGCCCACCAGCGCGCGGCCGTTTTGCGCGTTCGCATCCTCCGGCTGGTTGCCGGGGCCCTTGAAGCCCTTGTAGATAAGGTCGGTCTCGCGGTCGTACAGCTCGCGCGAGGTCATCGGCTGGTTGAAGCGCATGGCAAAGCACAGCTCGCGGCCGGGCGCCCAGCCGCGCGTGGTGCGGCAGCCGGTGACCGTGCCGTCGCCGCGCACCTGGAGGTTGGACCACAGCACTTTGCCTGGGTAGTCGTAGATGCTCGGGCGCAGGTCCAGCAGCAGATGCGCGGGCTTGCCCAGCGGGAAGGTGTAGCGGTGCCAGCCCACCCGGCGGCTGGCGGTCAGCTCGGCGCGGATACCGTAGTCGCTCAGGGTCACCGCGTAGTAGCCGGGGTGCTCCACCTCGGTGGCATGGTCAAAGCGCGAGCGGTAGCCGCTGCCGGGGACCTTTTCGTCGCCCGGGTCAAGCTTCACGTCGCCGGCGATGGGCATGACCAGCACATCGCCCAGGTCCGAATGGCCCGAACCGGAGAAATGGGTATGCGAGAAACCCATGATGGTGGGATCGCCGTACTGGTAGCCTGCCGCCCACTTATAGGCGTGCTTGAAATCGGGCATGGCGGTGTCCGGCGAAAGCTGGATCATGCCGAATGGCACCGTGGCGCCTGGAAACAGATGCCCATCTCCCCCGGTACCTATGCGAGGATCAACCTCTGCCGCATGCTGTTCAGCAGCCAGGGAGGGGGTGGCAAGTGCGATGCCGAGCGATGCCATCATCAGGGCGTAAAGGCAGGAACGAAGCGGGCGGTAGATCATGGGGGGCGGCCGGTGGGTAGTTTTGGATCGTTCTAAACATGCCAAGCTAGCATTGCCGGGCATTCTTCGCATGTTGCAGTGCGTAATCGTAAAAAATACCAATTCAGGTAGATTTGGATCGTTCCAAACGCAAAAATGCGGGCCATAGAACAATGAGGACGGGCTCTTAATGGGGAACATACCGCCGGTCGGCCGCAAGGTCACCCTAAGCGACATCGCAGCCGGTTGCGACGTTTCGCGCGCAACCGTGTCCTTGGTCCTGCGGGGCAGCCCGCTGGTGAATAAACACACGCGCGCCCGCGTGGAAGAAGAACTGCGCCGGCAAGGCTACGTCTACAACCGCGCGGCGGCGAACCTGCGCCGACGCACATCGTCCAGCATCGCACTGGTGCTCAACGACCTGGCCAACCCGTTCTTCGCGGAGTTTGCGGCCGGTGTCGACGAAATCCTGGGCAGCACCGGCTTCGTCACCCTGCTGGGCAGCACGGGCGAGTCGACCGAGCGCGAACTGGCGGTGCTGGGCTCGCTGATGGAGCACGGCCCGGCCGGCATCATCCTGTCGCCGGCCGAAGGCAGCGATGCGGAACAGATTCTCGGCGCGGTCGGCACGCAGACGCCCCTGCTGCTGTTCAACCGCGAAGTGAGCGGTGACGTTTCCGCCTGCGATCATTGGGACCGTCTGTTCCTGGACAACCAGCGCGGCGCGCGCCTGGCCACCGAGCATCTGATCGCGCAGGGCCATCGCCGCATCGCGTTCTACGGCGGCCATCTGGGTTCCAGCTCGTGCAAACAGCGCCGCGCCGGCTATGCCGAAGCGATGCGCGCGGCGGGCCTGGCGGTGGAGCCGCAGTGGATGGTCGAATGCATCCCCAACCGCCTGGACGCAGTGGCGCAAAGCCACCAGCTGTTTGCCGGCGCGCAGGCGCCCACGGCGGCCGTTTGCTACAACGATGCGGTGGCACTGGGCCTGATGCTGGGCCTGCACCAGCGCGGGCTGCAGCCGGGTACCGACTTCGCCCTCACCGGCTTTGACGACATCGCCGAGGCCGCCGTCAGCGCGCCGCCGCTCACCACCCTGGCCGTGACGCCGCGCGATCGCGGCCGCCAGGCGGCCGAGCTGATCCTGCAGCGCGTGAAGGAGCCTTCCGCCGCGCCGCGCCAGACCATCGTTCCCGTGCAATTGCTGGTCCGCGACAGCAGCTGCCCGCCCCACGCCTGAGTCCCACGGAAAACGTCATGGCCTTTACCGCACCACCGTCGTCAACGTCCTCTACGTCTTCCGTAACCTCCTCGCAGGACGAGCGCTATACCTACTACCCGATGGCGTTGACCGTGATTACCACGGTCTTCTTCATGTGGGGCTTCCTGACCTGCCTCAACGACATCCTGATTCCGCATTTGAAGGCGGTATTCCAGCTCAACTATGCCCAGGCGATGCTGGTGCAGCTGACCTTCTTCGGCGTGTTTTTCCTGATGTCGCTGCCGGCCGGCCGGCTGGTGGCGCACCTGGGTTACAAGAAAGGCATCGTGGCCGGACTGATCATCGCCGCCATCGGTGCGATCGGCTTCTGGCCGGCGGCGGGCATGCGCCTGTATCCGGCATTTCTTGCCGCGTTGTTCGTGCTTGCGACCGGCATCACCGTACTGCAGGTTGCCGCCAATCCATATGTCGCGCTGCTGGGTCCGGAAAAAACCAGTTCGAGCCGGCTCACGCTGGCGCAAGCGCTCAATTCACTGGGCACGACCATCGCTCCCTGGTTTGGCAGCCTGTTGATCCTGTCCACGAAAGTGAAGAGCGCCAGCGATATCGTACAAATGTCGGCGCACCAGCAAACGCTGTACCGCCTGCAGGAAGCGCAATCGGTGCAGCTTCCCTATATCGGCCTGGCGGTGGTGCTGGGGTTGCTGGCCATCTTCGTGTGGGTGTTCAACCTGCCTGCACTGGATGAAAGCACCGAGAAGGCGGACACCAGCCACCACACCCTGCTCGACGCGCTGCGCTATCGGCACGTGCTGTTCGGCGTGCTGGGCATTTTTTTCTACGTCGGCGCGGAAGTGTCGATCGGCAGCTTCATGGTCAATTACCTGTCGCTGCCGGACATCGGCCACATGAGCGAACAGGAAGCGGCGCACTACGTATCGCTTTATTGGGGCGGCGCGATGGTTGGCCGCTTCCTCGGTTCATGGCTGCTGGCGCGCTTTTCGCCACGCAACCTGCTGGCGGTGTTTTCAGCCGTCAACATGCTGTTGCTGCTCACCACCATGGCCACCAGCGGCAATGCCGCGATGTACAGCATCGTGGCGATCGGGCTGTTCAACTCGATCATGTTCCCGACCATTTTCTCGCTCGGCATCGAGCGCATGGGCCCGCTGACCGGCAAGGCGTCGAGCCTTTTGATCATGGCCATCGTGGGCGGCGCCGTATTGCCTTACCTGCAAGGCCACCTGGCCGACGGCATCGGCGTGCAGCACGCGTTCGTGCTGCCGTTGCTGTGCTACGCCTACATCGTGTTCTACGGCCTGCGCGGTTCCTACATCCGCACGGCGCCCGTCGATGCGCAACACGGATGATCCAGCGTTGAGGATCGTGTCATCCATCCGCCGCCCACGCGGGCGGCATTATGAAGTTCCGGGGTTTACTTGATGAAACGTTCCATCCTCTGCTTCGGCGAGGCGTTGATCGACATGCACGGCGAAGGCAGCGACGGCCATGGCTTTGCCAAACACTTTCTTGCTTTCGCCGGCGGCGCGCCGGCCAATGCGGCGGTCGCGGTGGCGCGGCTGGGCGGCCACTCGCGTTTTGCGGGCATGCTGGGCGAGGATCGTTTCGGCGATTTTCTGCTGCACAGCCTGCGACTGGCGGGCGTGGACACCGCCGAGGTGGTACGCACCGGCGAGGCCAATACCGCGCTGGCGTTTGTAACGCTCGATGACATCGGCGAACGCAGCTTCGCGTTCTACCGTCCGCCCTCGGCCGACCTGCTGTTTCGCGCCGAACACTTCCGCGCCAACGCGTTCGAGCACACCTGCGCGTTCCACATCTGCTCCAACAGCCTGACCGAACCCAATCTTGCCGCGACCACCATGGAAGGCATGCACCGCGCGCGGCGCGCCGGCACGCTGGTCAGCTTCGACCTGAACCTGCGCCCGGCGCTATGGCCGCGCGAGGGCGAGCCGCGCCACTATGCGTGGCCCGCGCTGCATCTGGCGGACGTCGTGAAACTGAGCGCGGAAGAATTCGACTGGCTTGCCACCGACGGCGCCCAGGCCCTGCTCGATCGCCTGTGGAACGGCTGCACGCGCCTGTTGGTCGTGACCGACGGCGCCAAGCCGCTGCGCTGGTATCACCCCGATGCCGAAGGCGAGCTGCCGGTTTTCAACGTGCCGATGGTCGACAGCACCGGCGCGGGCGATGCCTTCGTCGGCGGCCTCCTGTTCCAGTTGGCCGCGCAGGACATCACCCCCGCCAACCTCGATGCATGGGTGGGCGCGCTGCCCCGCCTGCACGCCACGCTGCGCTACGCCAGCGCCTGCGGTGCCATCGCGGTATCGCGGCACGGCTCGTTCGCTTCCATGCCGAGCGCCGACGAGGTGGAACATTTCCTGGAGAACCACGCATGACCCCCTCCGCTTCGCCCGATTTCCGTTCGGAAGCATTTCTGCGCGAGCACATCGCTACCACCATGGCGTTCTATCACCCGCGCGCGATCGATCCCAACGGCGGCTTCTTCCATTACTTCCGCGACGACGGCAGTGTCTACGACACCAGCCATCGGCATCTGGTAAGCAGCACGCGCTTTGTTTTCAACTACGCGATGGCCTCGATCGAGTTCGGCGATCCCCAATACCTTGACGCCGCGCGGCACGGCCTGCGCTACCTGCGCCAAGTGCATCGCGACGCGACGACGGGCGGTTATGCCTGGACCATCCGCGACGGCAAGCCGGAAGACCGCACCCACCACGCCTACGGCGTGGCCTTCGTGCTGCTGGCCTACTCGACGGCGTTGAAGGCCGGCATTGGCGAAGCGCTCCCATGGATGGACGAAACCTGGCAGCTGCTCGAAGCGCGCTTCTGGGATGCAGAGGCAAAACTCTATCGCGACGAAGCCGACGCCAACTGGCAGTTCAGCACCTATCGCGGCCAGAACGCCAACATGCATATGTGCGAGGCGATGCTGGCGGCCTACCAGGCCAGCGACGAGCCGCGCTATCTGGAACGCGCGCTCACCCTCGCCGACAGCATGACCCGCCGCCAGGCCGCGCTCGCCAACGGCCTGGTGTGGGAGCACTACCACACCGACTGGTCGATCGACTGGGAATACCACCGCGACGATCCCAAGCACCTGTTCCGTCCGTGGGGCTTCCAGCCCGGCCATCAGACGGAATGGGCCAAGCTGCTGATGATTCTCGAACCGCTGCTGCACGAACGCGGTCGCGAGGAGGCATGGATCGTGCCCACCGCGCGCCACCTGTTCGACACCGCGCTCAAGCACTCCTGGGACAGCCAGTACGGCGGCATGTGCTACGGCTTCGCGCCCGATGGCTCGGTCTGCGACGACGACAAGTATTTCTGGGTACAGGCCGAATCGCTGGCCGCCGCCGCCCTGCTGCACGCGCGCACCGGCTTGCCTGAGTATGACCAATGGTATGGGAAGCTGTGGGCGTACGCGTGGGAACATCTGGTGGATCATCGCTATGGGGCGTGGTTGCGCATCCTCACGCGCGACAACCGTTCCTACAGCGACGAGAAAAGTCCCGCCGGCAAGACCGATTACCACACCATGGGCGCGTGCTACGAGGTGCTCGCCCTGATCCGTGCCGGCGGCGTTCCGTAAACTTTCAGCCGGGAAAACCCATGCGCCGCCTCCCCATGCTTCATCCGCTCGCTCTTGCGCTGCTGTTCGTTTCTGGCACGGGGATGGCGGCCCAGACGCCGCCGGCGTCCCATTACGATCCGCTGCAGACCTTCGCGCCGTACGTGTATCGGCAAGCGGCCAATGCGTTCCGCACCAGTAGCGGCCGGCCCGGGCCACTGTTCTGGCAGAATCGCGCCGACTACCAGATCAAGGCCACGCTGGACCCGGCCACGCGACTGCTGAGCGGTGAGGAAGTCATCACCTATACCAACCACAGTCCGGACGATCTGGACGTGCTGTGGCTGCAGGTGGAGCAGAACCGCTATCGCAAGGACGCACGCGGCGCGTTCGGCGCTGAGGCGTTTCCCAAACAGTTCACCGACGGGGAGCATATCGCCTCGGTGCAGGTGGAGGGCGCCGAGGGCAAGCTTGAGAAAGCCGAGTGGCTGATCTCCGACACGCGCATGCAGATCCGCCTGCCGCAGCCGCTGAAGGCGCGCGATGGCAAGCTGCGCGTGCACATCAGCTACAGCTACACCGTGCCCGGCGAATTCGGCGGGCGCACCGACGTCAATCCCAGCAAGAACGGCGAGATCTTCGAAATTGCGCAATGGTATCCGCGTATGTGCGTGTACGACGACCTGCGCGGCTGGACGACCGATCCGTATCTCAACAACGAGTTCTACCTCGAATACGGCGATTACGATTATTCGGTCACCGTGCCGTGGAACATGCTGGTGGTCGGCTCGGGCGAACTGCTCAACCCGCAGGACGTGCTTACCAAGACCGAGCTTGAGCGCCTGGACAAGGCGCGCCACAGCGATGCGACAGTGATGATCCGCTCGCCCGATGAAGTGAACGACCCCAACACGCGTCCCAAGCAGAGCGGCACGCTGACCTGGCACTTTCGCATCCAGAACAGCCGCGACGCGGTGTTCGGCGCTTCCAAAGCCTATGTCTGGGATGCGGCGCGCATCAACCTGCCCAACGGCAAGACCGCGCTGGCCGAATCGGCCTATCCGGTGGAAAGCGCCGGCAACGCCGCATGGGGTCGCGCCACCGAGTATGTCAAAGCCGCGACCGAGTATTTCTCCAAGCAGTGGTATCCCTACCCCTATCCGGTCGCCATCAACGAGGCAGGCAGCGCCGGCGGCATGGAATATCCCAGCATCACCTTCGATTCGAAGGAAGCCAAGGGCAGCGAGCTGCATGCGCTGATCGCGCACGAGATCGGCCACACCTGGTTCCCGATGATCGTGGGCACGGACGAACGCCGCAATGCATGGATGGACGAGGGCTTCAACACCTTCATCGACGTGTATGAAGCCAATGCCTTCAACCACGGCGAATACGCGCCCAAGCGCGATTCCGAATACGCGCCGGGCCATGGCAATCCCGCGGATGAAATCGTCAAGGTGCTGACCGATCCTGACGCACCGCCGCTGCTGACGCGCGCCGACCAGATCCCCGAGAAATACCGTCACCCGGTCACTTACTTCAAATCGGCCTACGGCCTGGTACTGCTGCGCGAACAGATCCTGGGACCGGAACGTTTCGACCCTGCGTTCCGCCAGTACATCCGGACCTGGGCTTACAAGCATCCCAGTCCGTCGGATTTCTTCCGCTTCATGGACAGCGAAACCGGCGAAGACCTCGGCTGGTTCTGGCGCGGCTGGTACGAAAACAACTGGAAGCTCGACCTGGCCGTGCGGAACGTAACCGCCATCGATGGCGACTGGCGCAAGGGTGCGCTGGTGACGGTGGCCAATCTGGACAAGCTGGTGATGCCGGCGACGCTGGAAGTGGTCTACACCGATGGCAGCAAGCAGGACATCCGCGTGCCGGTGGAAACCTGGATGGAGCATCGCAGCTACGACATCCGCGTGGACGGCGACAAGCCGGTGAAATCGGCCACGATCGATCCTGCGCACGCGATTCCCGATGTCGATCGTAGCAACAACAGCTTCACCGTCAAGTAAGCCTTATCGTCATGCCGGCACTGCGCGTGCCGGCATGACTTAACGCAGGTGGCATGATGTCCAGAAGCCCGCGCTATCTGTCCGCATGCCTTCGGTCCGGCGTCTTGACAGACAGCCCGTCTGCCCGCGCCGATGGCCCTGTGGCCTGCGAACAGACAGGGCGGGTGACACCTTCGAAAAAGTAATCGGAGCACCCTTAAGGCGCCGCGTCCTCGCCGGGTTCGGGCGGCGTGCGGATTGCGCGCGAGAAATCGTCCTGCGGACCCGTCGCACGCGCGCGTGCAGTGATATCGCCCTGCGCGGTCAACTGCGCGAGCGAATAGCGCCTATCCAGTGCGCCAATGCGGTACAGATAGCTGGGCAGATAGGCCGTCAGCAACAGGCGGTAGTCATACGGCAGGCCGGGGTCGATCTGCTTGGCCATGTGGTACACGATAGTCACGCAGTTCGACGTTGCGGTGTTGTAAAACGCGGGCTTGGCGGCCAGCTCGTTGGCCTCTTTGACATAGGCAAGAAACAGCGCACGCATGGCGGGTTTGCTCATGCGCAAGCGGTACAGATGATCGTTCTCGCCGCGCACATTGGTGCGCACGCGCACGATGTCCTGCTCGTCCGCCGCCACGATGGTGCGCTCGAACTCCTTGAAGAATCCGCCCAGCGAGGAAAACGCCTCGCCGTGCTTCTTGCGGATTTCCACCGAAAACACCACGTGCGCGCCATCGTCGAAACCGAACGACACCAGCGCATGCGAAATGCCCGGCACGCCCCAGGACGAAAGAATGATGTCCACGCCCGCCAACCGGTCGAGATCGTAGTTGCGCGTTTCCCAGCGCACGTCGTAATCCTGGTCGGAACGCCAGCGGAAGTTGCGCACGTTGTAAAGCGTCACGCGCTCGCCATCGACGTTGCCGCTGAGCATGCGCGACACGTCGTCGGACCAGTCGCGATGATTGGACGGCGCGATCGTGCCCCACCACGCCAGCAGCACGGCAAAGGCCAGCAGATACACGAAGGTCGGCACGCCACCGCCGCGCCGGGACCACAGCAACACCAGCGCGGTCAACGCCAGCAGCGACCAGGCGATGGCGATCATGGCGCGGAACGTCCCGTTGCTGCCCGCCTGGTACCACAGCGCCAGCGCGCCCCAGCTGCCGGAGGCAGCCACCAGCAAGGTCGTCAGGACGTAGAGCACCCATCGCAGGATCACCGGATACCTCCGAAGCCGCCGATGCATGGATAATAGCAACGACCGCTCATCCCGTTTTCCCGCCAGTGAAGAACCGATGAAGGGCCGCCCATCCAACTGGATCATCCGTGCCGCCGCGCTGCTGGCGCTGCTGCTGGCGGCCGGCTGCGACATGGTGGGCGTCAAGCACGTGACGCCGAAGCAATACGCCACCCAGCGCCGCAGCGACGTGCTGAGCAACCAGCAGCTGAGCGACAGCACCATCCAGACGCTTAACGTGGTGGCGCTGAGCCGCGATGCCTGCGCCGCCAACTTCCCCCGCTGCAGCAACACCCTGCTCTATTCCGACGGGCTGGACGACGAGCGGCGGCTTTCCGCGCTGGCGGAGCTGTGGCTGGCCTACGCGCTGCAGACCGAACGCCAAAGCAAGGGCGAGGCCACCAACGACCAGGCGCTGAACGAGTATCTGCAATCGGCGCGCTATGCCTATGCGTATCTGTTTTTCACCGCGCGCGATCCGGGCGAGCGCGCGTTCGAGATGCGCCAGTCACAGGTGCTGGATTTCTACAATTACGCCGTGCAACAGGCCGTCCGCGAATTTTTCCAGCGGCTGCCCGCGCTCGGCACCGGCTGGAACAGCGTCCCCATTGCCGGATGGCATGTGCTTCGGCCCAACACCGACGTCTACATGGGCTCAAGCAACTACATCCCCAAGGAACTGATTCCCGCCGAAGGCTTGCGTTTTCGTGGGTTGCGCAACATCTACCGGCGCGACGGCTTCGGCTCGCAATTCGTCGCCATCGGCGCCGCGCCCGGCGATAGCGATGACGCATGGCGCGAGCCGAACTATGTGCCGCTGACCGCCGTGCTCGAATTTCCCGGCACCAGCCTGGAAAGCGTGCTCGCCACCACCGATGTGCGCGTGTATGCCAAGAACCCGTACCTGGACAGTACGATCACGCTGGACGGCCAATCCATTCCGCTTGCCGCCAACTTCACCGCCCCTTACGGCATATGGCTTGCGCGCTCGGGTTTCGCACGGCAATCGATTCGCTCGCTGTTGGGGCGCGGCGGGTTGACCAAGGCGCAAGTATTGCTGATGCAGCCCTACGATCCGGACCGGCTCACGGTCATCATGTTGCACGGCCTTGCCAGCAGTCCGGAAGCGTGGATCAACGTGGTCAACGAAGTGATGGGCGATGCGCAACTGCGCCGCACGTATCAAGTGTGGGAGGTGTACTACCCCACCAACGCGCCGGTGGCGGCGAACCTGTTGCAGATCCGCCGCGCGATCGACGACACCTTGCACCACTTCGACCCTTCCGGCCACGCGATCGCTTCCAATCATATCGTGCTGATCGGGCACAGCATGGGCGGCGTGATCGCGCGCCTGCTGGTGTCGTCCAGCGACGACAAGCTATGGAGCGTGGTACCCGCCCGCCGTGATCTTTCCGCCGCCGACAAACAGAAACTGCGTCAGCGCCTGGCACCTTACCTGCAATTTAAGCCCATGCCGCAGGTGACGCGCGCGGTGTTCCTGGCCGCGCCGCATCGCGGCACGCCGGTGGCGCGGTGGAAGTTGGCGCGCTGGATCGGCGACCTGATCCGCCTGCCCATCACGTTGTTGGAAGAAGGCAAGAACATCACCGACGCCATGCAGGGCAAGAACGCCACGCCCGGCAAGCCGGTGCACCTGCCCAACAGCATCGACAACCTCAGCGACACGGATCCTTTCATCAAGGCGTCCAGCACGTTGCCGATTTCGCCCAACGTGCACTATCACACCATTGTCGGCGTGCATAAGCCCGGCACGCCGTTGGCCGATTCGGACGACGGCGTGGTGCCTTACACCAGCGCGCACCTGGCCGGCGCCGATTCGGAGCTGGCGGTGCCGTCCTGGCACGATGTGCAGGAAACGCCGCAGGCGATCATCGAGCTGCGCCGCATTCTGCGCCTGCATGCTGCGGACTTGCATTGCCTGCAGCCGGAAGGCCTGCAACGAGTACCGTGCGCCGCGTCGCCTGATGCGTCGCGGTAAGCGATCGACACTCTGCGTTGTCATCGTGTCGCGGCGGCGACCTCGTGCGGCTTGTCGTGTTCGCGCAGGATTTTCAGCACATCCGCGATGGCCTCCTGCTTGGCCGGCACCTTGTGGTCGGAGTGGATGATCAAGGTGGTGGTGGAACCCGGCAGCAGGGCGCTGCTCAGCGGCACGAAACCATCGCCGGGCGGTCGCAGGCCCGGAATGATGCCGGCGATGGTGTCGTAACGCACGCCCGGTGCGGGCATCAGCTTCTCGTCCGCAAGCGTCACCGGCTGGTCGGGCCGCAGGCTCACGATGCTGGAGATGTGCCCAGTTTCAAGCATCGACAACAGCTGCGGCTGAATGGCCTTGGGATTCTGCACGGCAATGCGCGCAAGTCCCGCCAGCTCTTTGATGTTGTGCCATGCCAGCAACCCCACCAGCCGCCCCAGCAAACCTTCCGCGGCCGGACTGCCACGCTGCGGCGCGGCCATGAAGATGATCTCGTCAACGCCCGGGTAAGGCTTGAACTGGAAAACGTTCTTCAACGCACGCAGATCGGCCGGATCGCCATGCAAGCTTTGCATCGGCGCAACAAAGGCCGCATCCCATACCGCAGGCGTGCTTTGCGCGCATAACAGGCGCGCGATCACGCCACCCAAGCTGTGCCCGATCAGCACCACCCCTTGCCTGGCCGGCGCATGGCCGTCCGGATCGAGGATCGTCCAGGCCTGGTCGATGGAGTGCTGCACGCGATAACGATCCACCAACATCGGTGCATTGGTCTGATACACGATGTGCCAGATCTGGTAACGCCGATGCAGTTGCGGATCGCCCATGATCGCATTGCTCAAGCGCGCCCATACCACGGGACTGGAACCCAGGCCGTGGATCATGATGATCGGCGTCTTGTCCGGGTCGTAGTCGTCCAGCAGAAACAAGCCCGAACGCTTGCCCACTTCCGCGCCGCCGATCAGGCCCCACCACGCCAGCCGCTTGATGTGCGAGCGCTCCAGCAGCTGCGCGTACGGCGCGGAGGTATCTTGAGCGAGCAGATAGTGGTTGGAGCCCGCCACGTGTTCGGGCAAAAGCACCGGATTCTGCAGCACCAGCACCGGTAGATTGTCCTTGGCGCCCGCGCCCGGTGCCGCCTCCAGCCACATCGTGACCGGCCGGAACACACCCTCGGGCGGATACAGGCGGCAGATCGGCCGATCCTTGCAAGGCAGCGCAAAAGCCACCATCGGCACGCCGAAACCGGGATGTTGATAGCGCACGCCGCCAAACGGCTCCATGCTCACCTGATCGGCCGGCTCCAGAAAAACGCTGCTGCCCAGGCTGTCCGGCACGCCGCGGAATTCCACTCGGATGGACATGCCGCCCAGCGACGATTCGCCCCGCGCCACGCCGACCGGGCCGCCTTGCGCAGCCAGGTCGAAGTAAGCGCGGCTGCATTGCGTGGCGAGCAGCCCCGCAGCCGTTTCGGTCGCCGCCTTGTCGGCGGCCATGGCCGCGTGCGCCAGCGTCGCGCACTGGATCCATGCACCCGCCTGCGCCCTTGGCGACTGCACGCGGATCGCCTGCGCCTGCCAGTCCTGCGCTTTCTCAAGCAGGGCCTCGGCCGTATGCGCACAGGCGCGTTCGCCGCCCGGCGAGGCGCAGCCGGACACGTAAGCCGCGCACAGCACCCATCCGGCGCACGCGAACGCCCGTATCGCCGAACGCCAATCCGATCCTCGGACATGCCTGGTGCGGCCCGCCATCATCCGGCTTTCTCCGTTCGCGAAGAATGTCCATCTACGACATGCGGCTATCGAACGCCCGTCGGCAACACGTGACCCTGCGCTGCCGGAATGGAGCGCAGGCAGTCTACTCCACGTGCAGGCCGCGCGCTTTTCACGAATCGCTGCGTGGACAAGGCATGGGCATGCTTCGCCGCGACGCGCGCGCTTGGTGTTGCGCCGGTGTCAAAAAGCCCGCGCACGGCACCATGATGCCGTGGCGTGCGGTTGCTAGCCGCCGCGCGTGGACTGCAGCGAAAATCCGCTTTCGCCACTGACCCAGGTGTCCTTGTCGCGAATGATGGCCTGTGCGGGGAGCGCGGGCGTGGCGACCTTCACGCCCGGCAGCTTTCGCACGGCCGTTCCCACGGCAACGATTTCGATCAGCCCGGGACTCAGTTCGATGATGTAGGTCTTGATGCCCACGATTTCCTCGGCGTTGACCGCCGCGGCATCCCTTCTGAGGCGATCGAAGGCGTGCTCCCTGGCGTCATAGATCATGGTGGTCAAATCGCTGATTTCGCCTTTGACGAAACCCTTGAGCATGGCTTTGAAGCTGCCGATGGCACCCAGCGAATACACCGACGTCGAAATCAGCAACTTGATCGGCACGTAACCGAGGCTCGTCATCGACCACAGCTCTTCGCCCGTCAAATCGCTGGTAACCGGATAGGTCATGCATTGAGCAGGCAGTTCCGGATGCATCGCCGCGGTGCCCGTCATATACATCTCGTGAAAGCCGACGAATTTCATGACGTGGGTTCTGACGCCGACCACGGCATTGGCGCCAGCCTTTCTTGCCTGGCTCACCATGCGATCGAGCGCGCGATGACGGGTGGTGTTGAAGATGTCGCTGAACTCGCGAATTTCACCGCGAACCATGGTTTTGAGATTGCCCACGATGCCGCCCACTGCCCCGACGGAATAAGCAATGTTGCCGAACACAAATTGCAGCGGCCGATAACCGGCATCCATGTGGCAATACAGTTCCTGCGCATCGCCCGCGCTGGTAAACGACGCGGCGCCGGTCTCGGCGACGACGCCGGAGCCGACGAACAGGAATTCGGAATTTCCCGCCAGATTGCGCAGTTCGGAAGAAACGCCCACCACGCCGTGCACGCCTTCGCGCCGCGCCTCGTCAACCATGCGTTCGAAGGCCGCTTCGCGTCCGTCATGGATCATCGACGTGACGGCGGAAACCTCGCCGCCCATGGCGCCGCGAAAGGCCGAGGATACGCCGCCCAGAAACCCCATCGATTGAACACTGTTGCCTACCACGATGCCGCTGGGCCTGAAGCCTTTCAGCTGCATGCAATAGATTTCATTCCCTGACAAGCCCGTTACGATCGGTTGCACCATGTTCGACTCCTGGAGTGAATAAGCGACAAGCGAATTAGTGAATTAGCGAAGGGGAGGATGAGCGATGCGAAGTGGTCCGGCGATGCGTCAGGACCGTGGGTTTCGCTCAAGTATCGGATGTTTCGCGCACGGCCCGGATGACAGGGGCAGAGGGGCACGGGCAACGCTCACCACTCATCGAGTGCCGCCAATCGATGCAAAAAACCCCATGAATATCATGGGGTTGATTCAATGCCTGACTTTTCTTGGCGCAAACGGCGCTCAGAACGGAATATCGTCGTCGTCGAACTGGCTGCCGCCGCCCGCCGACGGCGGGGCCGACTGGCGCTGCGGGGCATTGCCATAATCGCCGCCGCCCTGCTGGCGCGGCGCGCCGCCTTGCGCACGCTCGCGATAACCACCGCCACCGCCGCCACCGCCCATGCCGCCGCCTTCACCGCCGCCGCCCAGCATCTGCAGTTCGTTGGCGATGATGTCGGTGGAGTAGCGCTCCACGCCGTCCTTGTCGGTGTATTTGTCGGTGCGCAGGGAGCCTTCGACATAGACCTGGCGCCCCTTTTTCAGGTACTCGCCGGCGATCTCGGCCAGGCGGCCGAACAGCTTCACGCGATGCCACTCGGTGCGCTCCTGCTTCTGGCCGCTTTGCTTGTCGGTCCATTGCTCGGAGGTGGCGATCCTCAGGCTGGCGATCGCGGTACCGCCGCCGGTGTAACGGACTTCGGGGTCCGCGCCGAGATTGCCGACCAGGATGACTTTATTGATACCGCGTGCCATGAATAACCTCGAACGATGCCCTATAGCAGGCTGGTTTGGCATCGTAGCATAGGGTCCCCCAGGGCCGATGCCGGACGACACCCAGGCAGCCTGTCCGCCATCGCCTCGGGCCGGCGGGAGAAAATCCGCCGGGAATCACACGTAATCCGGCTGGCGCCTCTATAATCGGGGATCTATGTCCAGCACCCGCCGCATGAGCACTTCCGTTCTCCAGACCATCGACCCCGCGCTCGACTATGCGGGCGTACGCGCGCTCGCCGAAGGCGATATGCAGCGCATCGATGCGTTGATTCGCCAGCGGCTGGCGTCCGACGTAGTGCTGATCAACCAGATCGCCGATCACATCATCGCCGGCGGCGGCAAGCGCCTGCGCCCCATGCTGCATGCGCTGGCCGCGCGGGCTGCCGGCTACAGCGGGGACAAGCACGTCAAGCTCGCGGCGGTGATCGAATTCATCCACACCTCCACCCTGCTGCACGATGACGTGGTGGACGAATCGGATCTGCGCCGCGGCCGCAAGACGGCCAACGCGCTGTGGGGCAACGCGGCCAGCGTGCTGGTGGGCGACTTTCTCTATTCGCGCTCTTTCCAGCTGATGGTGGAGCTGGACGACATGCGCATCATGCGCATCCTGGCCGACACCACCAACACCATCGCCGAGGGCGAGGTGCTGCAGTTGCTCAACATCGGCAACGCCGATGTGAGCGAGGCGGCCTACCTGGCCGTGATCGAGCGCAAGACCGCCGTGCTGTTCGCCGCCGCCACCGAACTGGGCGGCCTGCTTGGCGGACTGCCCGACGCCCAGGTCGCCGCGCTGCGCCGTTATGGCATGCAGTTGGGCTACGCGTTCCAGATTGCCGACGACCTGCTGGACTACGTCAGCGATTCGCGCACGCTAGGCAAGAACATCGGCGACGACTTGGCCGAAGGCAAGCCCACCCTGCCCCTGATCTACGCCCTGGAAAAAGCCCCCGCCGACCAGGCGCAGTCGCTGCGCCAAGCCGTCGAGCACGGCGAACTTGCCTCGCTCGACCGCATCATCGCCACGATCCGCGATTCGGGCGCACTGGAACGCACGCACCAGCGCGCCGCCTCGCACGCCGCCGCGGCGCAGGCCGCGCTCAGCGAGATCCCGGCCTCGTCTTACCGCAGCGCACTGATGGCGCTTGCCTCCTACGCGGTGGATCGCACGCACTGACCGAGTCAGACCGCGCCATGGGCGTGGCCCGCGCCGGCCGCCGCACGCATCCGCCATGAGGGAAAGCCACGCCCAGGCGTGGGCCTTTCCCCATCCGCAAGCCAGTATTGTTACTTGCTTGACGCCTCTTCCGGTGGAATGTTCGGGCGGAACTCGATCCTGCGCAGGAGATGCGTGGACTTGGCCACCAGCAGATAGTCGTTTTCCTCGCCGTGCACCCACACATAACCATCCTGTGGCTTTTCCAGATGGTAGTGGTGATAGTTGACGATCGCGTGATCGCTCGCGAGGTATTTCTCGGGAACCATACCGCCGACGCGGTAATAGATCATGCCCTGATGCCTTCCGTACATCGCGCTATCTCCGCCCTGCATCGTCTGGTAAGGGCTTGCGACAGCGGTAAGCGAGGCCAGCATCAGGCTAGCCGTCAATGCCTTGGTAAAAGTGTTCATGAACTACATCTCCCTGTGTTTGTCATGACGCGACAACTGTCGAACCGCACCGGCAAAAATCAACCAACGGCTGTTATTTGAACTTGGGCGCCCGTGCCCGCGCATGGGCAGGCGGAGCGCTCCGACTCACGACGAGAAACGCCGCGACACCATCCCCTTCACGCAGCGAACTACCCTGCGGTTATCGCACGGGCAGACCCGAAGATACAAGCCGGATCGTGGGATCCAGAACCTTCAGGGCGTGTTGGTGAAAGCCCCATGCAGCCAGTCTCGCATCAACCGGTAACTTCTTGCGGCGGCGCGAGGGTCGTACTTGCAGCCGGGCGAGTCCTCATCCTGCTCGGTGAAACAGTGCACGGCATGGCCCAGCACCACGAACTGCCAGTCGGCCGGGCTACCGCGCATTTCGTCCATGAACTTGTCGGCATCGGGCATCGTGCCCTTGTCGTCGGCACCGTTCATCGCCAGCACGCGCGCCTTGATGTTTTGCGCCAGCGCAGGGTTATCCGTGGCCAGGCCGCCGTGGAAGGACACGACCGCCGCCACGTCCGCGCCGCTGCGCGCCAGGTCGAGCACGGCCGTGCCGCCGAAGCAAAAACCGATGGCCGCGAGCCTGGACAGGTCGATCGGCGCGCTGCCCGCCTGCGCCTTCAATTGCGCCAGCGCCGCGTTGATGCGCTTGCGCATCAGCGCCCGATCGCCGTACAGCGGCTTGGTCGCCGCCCGGGCCTGGTCGGCGTGCCCCTGCTGCGGACGCACGTTTTCGCCGTACATGTCGGTAAGCAGAATCACGTAATCCTTGCCGGCGATCATCTTGGCCTTCTGCACGGCCGCATCGTTGACGCCGTACCAGTTGGGCACCATCACCAGCCCCGGACGCTTGGCGCTGCTCGCGTCGTCGTACACCAGCACGCTTTTGAAATGCGTACCGTCCAGCGTCCATTCCACCGGACGCTGCACCATCTTCGCCTGCGCGGCGAAGCTCAACCCTGCCAGCAATGCCAGACAACCGAGCCGGACGAAGCGCATGATGTGATTCCTCTGCGTTAGAGATGCTCTGATTCATTCTTCGTAGGTGTCACCAGCACTTTGAATTTTACCTGATGGGGTGTCATGCCACCTGCGAAGAATGAATCAGAGCATCCCTGGACCATGAAACAAAATCCGCGACGAAGGCCGATGCATGCAAGAGGCTTAGCTGCCCGCGGCATGCGCGGCGATGCGTCGCTTCAATGGCGTCAGGCGATCGATGACGTGCACACCCACACCGCGCGCGGCAACCAGCGGCTGCGCCTGCCAGCCGTAGATGCGCGCCAGCGCATCGAATCCATAGGCATCGAGCGTATCGGCGCTGCGCCGCCGCCGCGCATAGCGCCGAAGCACGTGCGAAGCGGCGATGTCACGCCCCTGTTCGTGCGCCTGCACCAGCGTATCGCGCAACTCGGCCACGTCGCGCAGCCCCAGGTTCACGCCCTGGCCGGCTAGCGGATGCACCGTATGGGCGGCATCGCCAAGCAGCACGAAACGTTCGGCCTGGTACGCATCGGCAAGCTGCAGCTTCAGCGGAAAGGCCGCGCGCGGCGTGGTGGAGGTGATCCGCCCGAGCCGGAAGTCGCTGGCGATGCCCAGCTCGTCCAAAAACGCCTGGTCATCCAATGCCTGCACGCGACGCGCCTGGGCTTCGGGCAAGGACCACACCACCGAGCTTCGCCCGTCCGCCAGCGGCAGCAAGGCCAGCGGCCCGGTCGGCAGGAAACGCTGCCAGGCCGTGTGGGCGTGCGCCCGCTCGGTGGCCACGTGGGCCACCACCGCGCGCTGCGCGTAGTCGCGTCCGCGGGTGGCGATGCCCGCGCGCGCGCGCAGCGGGGAACCTGCGCCATCGGCGGCCACCAGCAAGCGCACCGCCAGGCTTTCGCCGTCGGCCAGCTCCAGCATGACGCGGTCCGATCGCAGTTCGTAATCCTTCACCGTGGCCGGGCACAGCCGCCGCACGCCCGCCGCCTCCAGCGACTGCCAGAGCGTCCATTGCACCAGATTGTTTTCCACGATGTAGCCGAGCAGGTCGCGGCCTTCGTCGGCGGCATCGAAATCGATCGCGGCACCATTGCCGGCGTCCCACACGTGCATGTGCGAATAAGGGCATGCACGCGCATCGCGAATGGACGTCCAGACGTCCAGATCCCGCAGCAAGGCGATCGACGAAGGCGCCAGCCCGACCACGCGCAGATCGACGTCGTCGCCGGCCTGCCAGGGCAACGGCGGCCGCGCCTCCAGCAAGGCGGTACGGAATCCCGCGCGGCTTAGCGCGAGCGCAGCGGCGGCGCCCACCATGCCGCCGCCGACGACGGCAACGTCCAGCCCCGGACCGCGGCGCAGGCTCGAAGGCACCGTTCTCATGACAGACGCTCCAGCACGGCACGCGGCGGTTCGCCGCGGAAACCCATGCCGCGCCGCGCCAGCACGCGCTGCAGCGGGGCGATCCGGTCGTAGGCGAGCAAGGCCAGCGAACGCAAGGGCGCCAGCAGCGGCTGCTCCATGCAAGCGAAACGCACCAGATCGTGGCTCATCGCCATCGTGCCCGCGCGATCGGGGGCACGGCGGGCGGCGTAGCGTTCCAGCAGCGCCGGGGCGCCGGGATCGGCCGCCTCGGCGACCAGTTCGGCCAGCGTAAGCGCATCGCGCAAGCCCAGGTTGAAGCCTTGCGCGCCAATCGGATGCACGGTCTGCGCGGCATTGCCGACCAGCACCGCGCGCGGCGCGGTCAGGCTGCTGGCGGCAACGCGGCGGATGGCATACGGGTAACGCTTGCCGGGCCTGCCCAGACGGCCCAGCGGCCATCCGAAGCGGCGCTGCGCGAGCGCGGTGAATCGCTCGTCGTCGAGCGCGGCCACTTCCGCGGTGGACGCCGAGGGCACCGTCAGCACCATGCCGCAGCGACGCTCCGCCAACGGCAGCATCGCGATCGGTCCTTCATCGGAAAACCGCTCCCAGGCGCGATGCGCAGGATCGTGCTCGGGAGTGACGGTGCAGACGAACAAGGTCTGTTCGTAGTCGTAGGTTTCGGCCTGGATGCCGAGCTGGCCGCGCACGAACGATTCGGTGCCGTCGGCGCCGACCAGCAAGGCGGCATCGATGTACTGCGCGCCCTCTGCGGTCCGGATCTGCGCGCGCCAGCCATCGGCGTGCTTTTCCAGCCCGGTCAGGCTTGCCGGCGCCAGCCGCACCAGGCGCTGGCAGGTGTTCAAGCGGCGCAGCAAGGCGCTGCCGAGTTCGCGTGCGGGCAAGGTCCAGCCCAGCGCATCGACGCCGTGCCGCGCGGCGTCGAGCCGGGCGCTGCCGAACTCGCCGGCGCGGCTCACGTGAATATGACTGATGCGCGTGGCCTGCGCGGCCACCAGCGACCAGACACCGATCGCATCCAGCCCGTTGACGGTGGCGCGCGCCAGCGCAAGGTTGCGTTCGTCGTAACTGGGCTGGGCATCGGCGCGCGGCGCGGCCGCTTCGACCAGGGTGACGCGGCAACCGGCAAGGTCCAGCGCAATCGCCAGGCTGGCGCCAACCAGGCCGCCGCCGATGATGAGCACGTTGCCGTTGGCGGCAAAAGGAATGGAGGCAGTCATGCGCGGGATGATACGCGCAGAACCTCGCGGATGCGTCTGACCGCCCCGCATTGGGCTAAACTGGGATTCTTTCCCGGCCGCCAGCACTGCACGGAGTTCTTCATGGTGATGACACAGAACCAACGCCTCGGCATCTTCGCCGCGCTTGCGCTGCTGATGGCGCTCACCCGCATTCATCACTCGATCCTGCATCACTTCGATGCACTGCCTGACGCCAGCTGGGGCGTGTTTTTCCTGGCCGGGTTCTGGTTGCGCGGTTCGGCCCGCTGGGCCTTCCCGCTGCTGATGGCCGAGGCCGTGGTGGTCGATTATGTCGTCATCACCGGCATGGGCATCGATTTCTTCAGCCACTACTGCGTATCGGCGGGTTACTGGTTCCTGATTCCCGCCTACGGTTCGCTGTGGCTGGGCGGCAGCTGGCTGGCCAAGCATCAGGCCGGCCTGCGCCTGTCCACGCTGGCGCTGGCGGCGGTCGCGCTGCTGGTCGCGGAAAATCTCTGCTACCTGATTTCCAACGGCAGCTTCTACTGGCTGAGCCACTCGGTGCCCACGCCCCGCAGCATGGGCGCGTGGTTCGAAAACCTCGGCGACTGGTACCTGCCGTTCCTGCAGACCACGGCGCTGTATGTCGGCCTGGGCGCGGTGCTGCACGTGCTGGCGGTGACCCTGTCGCGCGCGCTCAAGCGTAGCGGACAGATCCAGCACTGACCGTGGGCAACCGTCTTTCCAAGATCTACACCCGCACCGGCGATGACGGCAGCACCGGCCTGGGCGACGGCTCGCGGGTGGCGAAGGATTCGCTGCGCGTGGGCGCCTATGGCACCGTCGACGAACTCAACAGCGCGATCGGCATGGTGCTCGCCTGCGAAGGCGTGGATGATGCCGTGCGCGAAACGCTGACCCAGGTACAGCATGAGCTGTTCGACCTTGGCGGCGAGCTGTGCATCCCCGGCATGGCGATGATCGAAGACGCCGACATCGCGCGGCTGGAGCAGTCGCTGGACGGTTTTAACGACCCGCTGCCGCCACTGAAGGATTTCATCCTTCCCGGTGGCGGCATGGCAGCCTCCTGCTGCCACCTGGCACGCACCGTGTGCCGCCGGGCCGAGCGGGAGGTGATTGCGCTGGGGCGCGAAGAAACGATCCGCCCGCAGGCGCAGCGCTACCTCAACCGCTTGTCGGATCTTCTGTTCGTGCTATGCCGCGTACTGGCGCGGGCCAGCGGCCACGGCGAGGTGCTTTGGCAACACGAGCGCCGCCGCAAGCCCAGCCCCTGAATCACGGCGATGATGGTGCAGCTTTTCACCCACGAGACGTGCCTGCGGCACGATCCGGGCCCCGGGCATCCGGAATCGCCGGCACGCCTGCGCGCCGTGCTGCAGGCGCTCGACCAGGACCGCTTCGCGAGCCTGGACCGGGTGGAGGCCCCGCGCGCCACGCGCGAACAGCTGTTGCGCGTGCACACTGCCGCGCATATCGACCGGATCCTGGACATCCTGCCCGCATCGGGCACGGTCCGGCTGGATGAAGATACCTTGATGTCGCCGGCCTCGGCCGAGGCCGGGCTGCGCGCCGCCGGCGCGCTGGTGGCCGCGGTGGATGCGGTCATGCGGGGCAGCGCCACGCGCGCGTTCTGCGCGGTTCGCCCGCCCGGACATCACGCAACGCCCGACCAGGCGATGGGCTTTTGCCTGTTCAACAACGTCGCGGTCGCGGCCGCGCACGCCATCGCGGCCCACGGCTTGAAGCGCGTGGCGATCGCCGACTTCGACGTGCACCACGGCAACGGCACGCAGGATATTTTCCATAAGGACCCGCGCGTGCTGTTCGTCTCCAGCCACGAGTCCCCGCTGTATCCGGGAACGGGCAGCGCCGAGGAACGCGGTGCGGGCAACATCGTGAACGCGCCGCTTTCGCCCGGCGAAGGCTCTTACGAATTCCGCGCTTTGTGGAACGACGCGCTGCTGCCGCGCCTGCATGCATTCAAGCCGCAGCTGGTACTGGTTTCGGCCGGCTTCGACGCGCACCGTGACGACCCGCTGTCAAACCTGCGCCTGCAGGCGGAGGACTACGCCTGGATCACCGAACGCCTCTTGGACTTGGCGCACGCGCATGCGGGTGGACGACTGGTCTCCACGCTGGAAGGCGGCTACGACCTGGCCGCGCTGGCCGCCAGCGCAAGCGCGCATGTGGGCGCGCTGCTCGACTGAGCAGGCGCCGCGCCCTTATTTCATCGGCGCGAAATCCAGGGCCAGCGAATTGATGCAATAGCGCAGCCCCGTCGGCTTGGGACCATCGGGAAACACATGGCCAAGGTGTGATTCACAGGCCGCACAGCGCACTTCCGTGCGATGCATGCCGTGACTTTCGTCCGGCACGAGACCGATCGAGGCACGGGTTGCCGGCTGAAAGAAACTCGGCCAGCCCGACCCGGAATCGTATTTGGCCTCGGACGCAAAAAGCGGCGTCCCGCACGCGGCGCAAACGTAGGTTCCCGGTTCCTTGTGCCGATACCACTTGCCGCTGAACGGCGGCTCGGTGGCCGAGCACCGGCATACCGCATATTGCTCGGGGCTCAAGCTTCCGCGCCACTGCTCGTCCGTCTTGCCGATCTTGGGATGATTCATGACAGCTCCTTGCGAACCGCGTGCCGTACAGGGATGCCCTGATCAATTTTTCGCAGGTGTCACCCGCACCCTGAATTTTACTTGATGGGGTGATGTCCGGAAGGCCCGCAGGCTGTGTTGCGCGGCACCGGGAGGACTGGCCGCCATGCCAAGCTGCGCGGCACAGCCTGCGAGCCCTCTGGACATCATGCCACCTGCGGAAAATTAATCAGAGCATCCCCAAGGGTCTTTCTGCTAGCTTAACGCCCTTCGTTGCCGATTGACTGCCCTGACTCCGTGAAGCCTACGCCGCCCTTGCGTTCCATGCCTCCACGCCGCCTGCTGGCAATCGCCGCCGCCGCCGCTCTCCTGAGCAGCCCTGGCGTGCGGGCCGCATCTCAGAGCAAGCATGTCAAAAGCTCCCTGGACGGGTCGGAGGTCGTTTGTCCGCTGGGCACCTTCATCTGCCCGCCGCGCCCGGACAACTTCGCGCTATGCCGCCCCAACGGCCTGCTGGAGTTCTACGACCCCTTCCTGAGCAAGGATTCGGCGCTGCGCGCCTCGGCCAAGACCTACGTGTGGGCCGACCATGTGCAGAGCCCGGACCAGACCATCTACCACCTGACCGGCCACGTAAAAACGGTCCGTGCCGACCAGGAACTGCACGCCGATGTCGCCGATTACAACAGCGATACCTCCGACTACGATGCGCGCGGCAACGTGCACTACCAGGAGGCCACGCACCTGCTGTCGGCCGACCATATCGTGGGCAACACCAACAACAGCACGGGCATCGCCACCGGCAACGTGCGCTTCCAGATGCTCGATTCGCACGGCAACGGCACTGCCGTGCGTGCGCAGATGATCGACGAAAACCGCAATCGCTATGACGTGGTCACCTACTCCACCTGCGATATCGGCCGCCACATCTGGGAAATCCGCGCCAAGAAGATCGACACCGACCAGACCACCAACCGGGGCGTGGCGCGCGACGCCACCATGTCCATGTTCGGCGTGCCGTTCTTCTACTCGCCCTACATGTCCTTCCCGCTGACCGACGATCGTTCCAGCGGTTTCCTGTACCCGTATTTCGAACACACCGGCAACGCCGGCTACCAGTTTCGCATTCCCTATTACTTCAATCTCGCGCCGAACTACGACGCCACGCTCGACCCGCGCTACTACTCGCTGCGCGGGGCCATGCTGAGCGGCGAAGTGCGTTACTTGTTCCCCCGTACCAACGGCACGTTCGAATTCGATTTCCTGCCGAGCGACAACTATAACGACCAGAAGATCACGCCGACCGCGATCGATACGCAAGGCCAGCAGCGATACTCCTACAAGTTCATCAACAATACGGTCGTTTTCCCCGGCTGGTCGCTCAGCACCAACATCAACCGCGCCTCGGACCAGAATTACCTGCACGACTTCGGCGACGACCTGTATAGCGTCTCGACGACGATCCTGTATTCCAGCCTCTATCTCAACGGATCGGGCAACTGGTGGAGCGCGCAGATCGGCGGCGACTTGTGGCAAAACGTCGATCCGTCGCAGCCCAACTCGGTGGAACCCTATAAACGCCTGCCGCGCGCGACGTTCAACATGGACGTTCCGTTTTGGCACTGGTACGACTTCGGGCTGACCAGCGAAGCGGTGTCGTTCCACAAACCGCAAAGCGTGGAAGGCAGCCGCCTGGATTTGTATCCCTACGTCGACGCGGACTACCAGGGCCCGTGGTGGTTCATCCGGCCGAAAATCGCCTATCGCTATACCGATTATTCGCTGGATGCGGGCTATCAGGATTACGTCTACGCCATCACCACCCGGACAACGACGACCAGCTACAAGTACACCGACTCCACCCCCAGCCGGTCGCTGCCGATCCTTAGCCTGGATGAAGGGCTGATCTTCGATCGCAACACATCGATGTTCGGCACCGATTACACGCAGACGCTCGAACCGCGTCTCTACTACCTGTACGTGCCCTACCGCAACCAGAACAACCTGCCGTTGTTCGATACCTCGCTGATGAACTTCGACGACTGGATGCTTTTCTCGCCGAACCAGTTCTCCGGCGCCGATCGGCAGATGAATGCGAACAACCTCACCGCCGCGGTCACCAGCCGACTGCTTGACGATGGCGGCGTGGAACGGCTCACGGCCACATTCGGACAGATCCGTTATTTCACGCCGCAGCTGGTTCAGCAGACCTATTACCCGCCCACCTACTGGGCAGGCTCGGACTACGTGGCGGAACTGAGCAGCCAGCTCAACGATCAGTGGACGATGAGCTCGGAATACCTGTGGAACCCCAACACCCGCAAGACCGAGCTGGGCACGTTCACGATCCAGCGCCGCCTTGGCTTCGACGGCGTGCTCAACTTCTCCTACCGCCTGCGCCAGAACCTGGCCCTTACCGCCCCCAGCGCCACCACGGCGGAGGCGTACCAGAAAACGGTGGAACAATACGATATCTCCGCGGTCTATCCGCTCACGGACCGCTGGCGCCTGATCGGCGACTGGACCTACTCGGTGATGGACCACGAAACCGTGGAGGCCCTTGCCGGCGTGCAGTACGAGGGATGTTGCGTCAAGGTCAGCCTGGTGGCCCGCCACTACGTGACCGGCTACGACGGCGTCGTCAACAGCCTGTTGCCGGGCCAGACCGGCCCCGGCACCGATACGGCCGTCATGTTTGAGTTGGAATTCAAGGGCATGGGTTCGTTCAGTGGCCAGACGGACAGCATCCTGCGGCGTGATATCCTTGGCTATCAATAAGCGCGCCCAGGAGGCCCGGGGCGCCCTCAGCAAGATGGCCGCCTAGGCCGTTTTTCGAGACTACCGTTAATTCGCTCGCCATTGGCGATAGAAGGCTGTTCACTGATGAAGCAGATTTTTGCGTTGTTCCTGCTGACGATCGTCTTGGCGATGCCGACGCTGGCCCAGGCCCAGTTGCTTGCGCCGCCGCAGGACGCCACCGCCGCGGCCAGTGGACCGCAACCGATCGACCGTATCGTCGCCGTGGTGGAGGATGACGTCATCCTGCAGAGCGAGCTGAACGAGGCGGTCGCAGCCATCCAGCAACAATATGCCGGCCAGCAGGGTCAGCTTCCGCCGATCGACGTCCTGCGCCGCCAGGTGCTGGACCGCCTGATCCTGATGAAACTGCAGCTGCAGCGCGCGGACGACCAGGGCATCCGCGTTTCCGACTCCGATGTCGACCAGGCGGTGCAGAACGTGGCCGCGCAGAACAAGATGACCCCCGATCAGCTGCGTGGCGCCGTCGAACAAAGCGGCTTGAGCTTCGATGCGTTCCGCCAGCAGCTGCATGACCAACTGGTCGTGCAGAAGCTGCACCAGAGCGTGGTGCACGACTCGGTGTCGGTCACCGACAGCGAAATCAACAACCTGCTCAACAGCCCCAACTACAAGTCCGGCGAGGTGCATCTGGCGCATATCCAGATCAGCATTCCCAGCGGCGCCAGCGCCCAGGACATCCAGGCCGCCCAGAAGAAAGCCGAGCAGGCCCTGGCGGCGATCAAGGGCGGCATGAATTTCAAGGCCGCGGCCATCCGTTTCTCCGATGCCGCCGATGCGCTGGACGGCGGCGACCTGGGCTGGCGCCGCGTGGACGAAGTGCCGCCGGCCTTCGTCGATACCATCGACAGCATGAAGCCGGGCGAGGTCAGCGGCATCCTGCATGGGCCGACCGGCTTCCATATCCTGCAGCTGATCGCCGAGCGGGAGCAGTCCAAGCAGATGGTGACCGAATTCCACGCCCGCCAGATCCTGATTCGCCCGAGCGAACTGGTCTCCCAGGCGCAGGCCGAGCAGAAGGCGCGGGACCTGTACAACAAGCTCGTCAACAAGCACGCCGACTTCGCCAAGCTGGCGAAGGACAACTCCAATGACGACACCACCGCCAACAACGGCGGCGACATGGGCTGGTTCCAGCAGGGCGACTGGGGCACGCTGATCGGCCAGAAAGTGGCCGACCTGAAGGACGGTGAAATTTCCCAGCCTTTCCAGAGCGAGGCCGGCTGGCACATCCTGCAGCGCCTGGGCACGCGCAGCACCGACATGACCACGCAGCTCGCCCGCGACCAGGCGCGCCAGGCGATCGGCAACCGCAAGGCCGACCAGGCGTACGACGACTTCCTGCGCGATCTGCGCTCGAGCTCTTACGTGAAGATCCTGGTGCCTGAGCTTGAAGACACCAATAACACCGACAACAAGGTGTCCTCCTGATGGCACGGCGACGCGCGAGCATGCCGTGAGCAGCCTCGCGCTACCGCGGCTTGCCCTTACCGCGGGCGAGCCGGCGGGGGTCGGTCCCGAACTGCTGGTCCGATTGGCCGCCACCTCCCTGGCGGCCAATTTCGTTGCGGTCTGCGACCGCGCGCTGCTGGAACGCGCCGCGTCGCGCTGCGGCGTCGCGATCGAGCTGCGCGATGATGACGGCACGGACACGGCAAACCGTCCTGCGGGAACCCTGCGCGTGCGGCACGTCCCGCTGGCGGCCGAGGAGATCCCCGGCCAGCCGGACCCTCGCAACGCCAACTACGTGCTCGCCACCCTGACCGAGGCAGCCGACGGCTGCCTGCAGGGCCGCTACGCCGCCGTGGCTACCGCGCCGCTGCAGAAATCCTCCATCAACGACGCCGGCATCCCGTTCAGTGGCCACACCGAGTTCTTCGCCGCACATTGCCGGACCGAGGTGGTGATGATGCTGGCCAGTCCCGAGCTGCGCGTCGCACTGGCGACCACCCACCTGCCGCTCAGCGCCGTGTCCGGTGCGATTACGCCGGCGTCGCTGGAGCGCACGCTGCACATCGTCCACCGCGAACTGCGCGCCAAGTTCGGCCTGGCCGAGCCGCGCATGGCGGTGCTGGGTCTCAACCCGCATGCCGGCGAGGGCGGCCACCTCGGACACGAGGAAATCGAGGTCATCATTCCCGTGCTCGAAAAACTGCGCGCGCAAGGTATGCATCTGCTCGGCCCCCTTCCGGCTGACACCGCGTTCGTGCCCGCGCAGCGCCAACGCTACGATGCCGTGCTGGCGATGTATCACGATCAGGCGCTGCCGGTGCTCAAGAGCGAAGCGTTCGATCGCACCGTCAACCTCACGCTGGGCCTGCCCTTCATTCGCACCTCGGTCGACCACGGCACCGCGCTGGATCTGGCCGGCAGCGGCAAGGCCGATCCGTCCAGCCTGATCGCGGCGGCGAAGATGGCGCTGCAGCTGGCATCCCGCAGCACGGCGGCCCGGTCTGCCGGCACCGATCGCCGGGACGAAACGGCCACTGCGCAAGGCCATCCATGAGCGCCCGCCCCAAGAAAAGCTTCGGCCAACACTTCCTGCACGAGCGCAGCTACATCGAGCGCATCGTCAAGTCGATCTCGCCCCGTCCGGATGACTTTCTGGTCGAAATCGGCCCGGGCGAAGGCGCACTGACCTTCCCGCTGCTGGCCGCGGCCGGCAAACTCACCGCGATCGAGCTGGATACCGACCTGCTGCCGCATCTGCAGGCGAACGCCGCCGGCATCGGCGAGCTGGCCATCATCCATGCCGATGTACTGAAGGTGGATTTTTCCGCGCTGGCGCAGCGCCATGGCGTGCCGCGCCTGCGTATCGCGGGCAACCTGCCCTATTACATTTCAAGCCCCATCCTGTTTCACTGCGTCGACCATGCGGCCGCGATCGCGGACATGCACTTCATGTTGCAGAAAGAAGTGGTCGATCGCATGGCGGCCGAACCGGGCAGCAAGGTGTATGGCCGTCTTTCGGTCATGCTGCAGCTGGCCTGCCGGGTCGAGCCGCTGTTCGACGTGCCGCCGGGCGCGTTCCGCCCGCCGCCAAAAGTCGATTCGTCGGTGGTGCGCCTGACACCCCTCGCCGCCCAAGCGCGGCACGACGCCGATCCCCAGCGTGTACATGCGATCGTGAAAGCCGCTTTCGCACAACGCCGCAAGACACTCGGCAATGCACTGCGCCAACTCATGGACGCCGACACGATCCGCCGTGCCGAGGTCGATCCCAAAGCGCGCGCCGAAACCCTGGCGCCGGCCGATTTCGTACGGTTGGCCAAAATTTCACCCTGACATGGCCGTGTCATCGTATTGCGCGCCGGGCTGTCGGCGCGCGCTGCTTTTGCGCTCGGTTACCGCTTACAATCGCGCCATGAACGAGAAATCCCCCTACACGATCGACGTGTACGTGCAAACCCGCTTCGTGCCCGATCAATCCGTGCCTAGCGAGAACCGCTACGTCTTCGCCTATACCATCACGCTGCATAACGCCGGCCACCTTCCCGCACGCCTGCTCACCCGTCACTGGGTGATCACGGATGCCAACGGTAAAGTCGAAGAAGTACGCGGCGACGGCGTGGTCGGAGAACAACCCTGGATGCGTCCCGGGGACGATTTCGAATACACATCCGGCGCCGTGCTGGAAACCGCCGTGGGCACCATGCATGGCACCTACGAGATGGTGGCCGACGACGGCACCCGCTTCGAAGCGCCCATCCCCGCGTTCACCCTTTCCATTCCCCGCACTCTCCACTGAGGGCCTGCACATGAACCACCCGCAGCAGGCTCCTGAGGCACGCTGCTGATGGCTACCTACGCCATCGGCGACGTCCAGGGCTGCTATCCGGAACTGCAACGGCTGCTGGAAAAGCTGCGTTTCGATCCGGCCCGCGACCGGCTGTGGTTCTGTGGCGACCTGGTCAACCGGGGCGGGCAGTCGCTGGAAACGCTGCGCCTGGTGCATTCGCTGCGCGGGCATTCGGTGGTCACGCTGGGCAATCACGACCTGAGCCTGCTGGCGATTTCCCTACGCAAGCCCGATGCACAGGAGCGTGTGAACCCCGAGCTGCGCCAGGTGCTGTTCGCCCAGGACGCGCCCACGTTGTTCGAATGGCTGCGGGAGCAGAAATTGCTGCACCACGACGAGTCGCTGGGCTGGACCATGGTCCACGCCGGCCTCGCCCCGATCTGGACATTGCGGCAAGCACAGAAGTGCGCGGCGGAAGTCGAGCGCGAACTATCCAGCCCGCGCCACCCCCGCTTGCTGAAACATCTGTTCGGTAATCGCCCGGCGGCGTGGACGAGCCGCCTGCAGGGCATCGAGCGCATGCGCGCATCCATCAACACGTTGACCCGCATGCGCTTCTGCGACGTCAACGGACGGATCGATTTCGAAGGCAAGGGCGCGCCGGGTACGCAGAAACCCGGCATGTATCCGTGGTTTGAAGTACCAGGCATGCGCCGGCGCGACACGCGCATCGTGTGCGGCCACTGGTCGGCCCTGGGCCGCTTCGTCGGCATGGGTGTCTACGGCATCGATACGGGATGCGTATGGGGCGGCAAGCTCACCGCCTTGTGCCTGGATGGCGAGGAACCGCACTACGTGACCGTGGACGCCGAGCCGCATCGCACCCGCCCACCTGGCGGCGGCGACTGACCCCCGCCCTCTCGCCGCATGCAGGGCGGCGAGGTTTTGTTGCGTTCGCTATCTATCCGCGCCGGCGGTCAGCTCAGCTGACCGTGGCAATGCTTGTACTTCTTGCCCGAACCGCAGGGGCACGGATCGTTCCGGCCCACCTTGGGGCCAGCGTTCGACGCGGGCTGGGGCGGTGACGCGGGCGCCTGCGTCTCCAGGCCCAATGCGCCGCCGGCCGGGGCACCGCCGCCGCTGGCCTGCATCTGGCGCTGCAAACGCTCGGCCATGCGCTGCTGCTCGGCTTCCATCGCGGCGACTTCTTCCTCGCTGCGGATGCGAATGCGCGCCAGCATCTGCGTTACTTCGGTCTTGATGCGTGCCAGCATCTGCTGGAACAGATCGAACGACTCGCGCTTGAACGCCTGCTTGGGATCCTGCTGGGCATACCCGCGCAGATAAATGCCCTGGCGCATGTAATCCATGCTGGAAAGATGCTCTTTCCATGCATTGTCGACCACGCTGAGCATGATGTGCTTTTCGAGCTGGCGCATGGTTTCCGGGCCGACTTGCGTTTCCTTGGCCTGGAACATCCCGTTGAGCTGCGCGCGCACGTGTTCCAGCACGGTCTGGGCATCGGCCTCGCGCTGGCCCTCAAGCCAGTGCTTGAGGTCGATAGACAGGCCGAAATCGCTTTCCAGCTCGCGCTCCAGGCCGGCAATGTCCCATTGCTCGTCGATACTCTCGGCCGGCACGTAGCGGCGTACCACATCCTCGACGACGTCGTCGCGAATGTCCAAAACGGTGGCTGAGACATCCTCGCCTTCGAGCAGTTCGTCGCGCTGGCTGTAGATCACCTTGCGCTGGTCGTTGGCGACGTCGTCGTATTCGAGCAGGTTTTTGCGGATATCGAAGTTGTGCTGTTCGACCTTGCGCTGCGCCTTTTCGATCTGGCGGCTGATCATGCGGTCTTCCAGCGCTTCGTCTTCCTTCATGCCGAAGCGTTTCATCCAGCGCACCAGCCCTTCGCCGCCGAAGATGCGCAGCAGGTTGTCCTGCAACGACAGGTAGAAGCGCGAGGAGCCGGGGTCGCCCTGGCGGCCGGAGCGGCCGCGCAGCTGGTTGTCGATGCGGCGCGATTCATGGCGCTCGGTGCCCACGATGTGCAGGCCGCCGGCGGCCAGCACCTGCTCATGGCGCTTCTTCCATTCGGACTTGATGCGCGCGCGGTCGGTTTCGCTGGCGTCTTCCGGCAATGCCGCCAACGCCGCCTCCAGGCTGCCGCCCAGTACGATGTCGGTGCCGCGGCCGGCCATGTTGGTGGCGATGGTCACCGCGCCGGGCATGCCCGCCTGCGCCACGATGTGCGCCTCGCGCTCGTGTTGCTTGGCGTTGAGCACTTCGTGCGGAATCTTTTCCTTGCGCAGCAGGTTGGACAATAGCTCCGACACGTCGATCGAAGCGGTGCCCACCAGCACCGGCTGGCCGCGCTGGTGGCAGTCGCGGATGTCTTCGATCACCGCCTTGTACTTGACGTCCTGGCTGAGGAACACCATGTCGGCGTTGTCCATGCGGATCATCGGCTTGTGGGTGGGGATCACCACCACTTCCAGGCCGTAGATCTGCTGGAATTCGTACGCTTCGGTATCGGCCGTACCGGTCATGCCGGCCAGCTTTTTGTACATGCGGAAAAGGTTCTGGAACGTCACCGTGGCCAGCGTCTGGTTCTCGCGCTGGATCGGCACGCCTTCCTTCGCTTCCACCGCCTGGTGCAGGCCGTCGGACCAGCGGCGCCCCGCCAGGGTACGGCCGGTGAATTCATCCACGATGATCACTTCGCCGTCGCGCACGATGTAGTCCACATCGCGCTGATAGATCGCGTTGGCGCGCAGTGCCGCGTTGAGATGATGCACGATCGCCAGGTTGCGCGCGTCGTACAGGCTGCTCTCTTCGTCGATGACCTTGGCCTGGCGCAGCAGTTCCTCGGCATGCTGCATGCCCTCTTCGGACAGGTGCACCTGCTTCTGCTTTTCGTCGACCCAGTAATCGCCCGCACCGTCTTCCACTTCCTGGCGCGTCATCTTGGGCACGAGCATGTTCACCGCGATGTAGAGCTGCGGCGAATCCTCGGCGGGGCCGGAAATGATCAGCGGGGTACGCGCTTCGTCGATCAGGATCGAGTCCACTTCGTCGACGATGGCGTAGTGCAGGCCGCGCTGGCAGCGCTGGTCCTTGGACAACGCCATGTTGTCGCGCAGGTAGTCGAAGCCAAATTCGTTGTTGGTGCCGTAGGTGATGTCCGCGCCGTAGGCGGCGAACTTGTCGGCGTGCTCCATGCCCGGCCACACCACGCCCACGGTAAGACCCAGGAAGTTGTACAGCTTGCCCATCTGGGCCGCGTCGCGCTTGGCCAGGTAGTCGTTGACCGTCACCACGTGCGCGCCCTTGCCTTCCAGCGCGTTCAGGTAGATCGGCGCGGTCGCGACCAGGGTCTTGCCTTCGCCGGTGCGCATTTCGGCGATCTTGCCCATGTGCAACACCATGCCGCCGATCAACTGCACGTCGTAGTGGCGCATGCCGAGCACGCGCTTGGCGCCTTCGCGCACTACCGCGAACGCTTCCGGCAGCAGCTTGTCCAGCGTCTCGCCATCGGCGATGCGCTGCTTGAACTGTGCGGTCTTGCCGCGCAAGGCTTCGTCGCTGAGCTTCTCCAGCTCAGGTTCCAGCGCGTTGATGCGCGCGACGGTCTTGGACATCTGGCGCAGCACGCGTTCGTTACGGCTGCCGAAAAGGCTCGTCAGGGCACGGTTGAGCATCGATCTTCCGGATCTGGAAACTTAAGGACGCCCGCCGGAACAGGCCCGGACGGACAAAGGAACGATGATACTAGGGTCCGCCGGCTATCCCAAACGCCTGGAGCCGGCGGCACACCCGGTGGTATCGGACGTCGTGCTAGGGAGTGGCGGTATGGCGCCCGGCTTTCAAGGGCGCCGCGAGGGACGTTGTGATCCATTCCTGGCAGGTGTCACCCGCGGTGCCGGCGAGACTGGCCGTCCTGCCGAGCCGTGCGGCACGCCCCGCGGGCCTTCTGGATATCATGCCGCCTGCGATGAATGGATCGGCGCAACCGTGCGCTCAGCGGTGGTTCTTTACGTAGGCCAGCGGGTTTACCACGTGGCCGTTGTACCAGACCTCAAAATGCACATGCGAGCCGGTGGAACGGCCGGTGGAGCCGGCCTCGGCGATCTCGTCGCCCACGCGCACGTGCTCGCCCGGATGCACCAGCAGCTTGCTGTTATGGGCATAGCGGGTCATGTAGCCATTGCCGTGGTCGATCTCCACTACGTTGCCATAGCCGCTGCGTACGCCCGCGTAGGTCACCATGCCTTCGGCCACGGTGCGCACCGGACTACCGTAGGGAACGGCGATGTCCAGGCCGGTATGACGCTCGGCGGTGCCATCGAACGGATCCGCGCGCACGCCGAAGTAAGAAGAGATGTAGCCGTCCGCCGGCATGCCCGTCGGCTTGAGGTTGGAATCGATGCGGGCATTCAGCAGCAGGCTTTGCATGGCGCTGAGCTGCGCCTGCTGCGTGTCGAACTGGTTGGCCAACTGCTCGATGCTGGCATCGAGGGTCTGCGGCAAGGCGTATTCGCTGCCGCCAGCGCTGACCTCCACGCCGCCGACCGGCGGGGGCTGGTCGAAATTGAATTCGTTGCTGTCGAGCTTGCCCACTTCGACCAGGCGCTCGCCCAGCGCATTCAGGCGCGTGGACTGGGCCTGCAGCTGGCCGAGCTTGACGGCCAACGCGTCGAGCTGGCGATGCGCGTCCTCGCGCAGGTCGCCCAATTGCTTGTCCTGCTGGGTAACCTGCTTGTGCAGCGCATTGATCTGGGCGATCGCGCGATCGCGCGGACTGGCCAGGGCCAGCGCCATGCCGGCGCCAAGGCTGCCGATCGCCAGCGCCACGGCAGCGCCGATACCCAGGACGCGCCAGCGCAGTTGCCGGTTGGCCAGGTCGAGTGTTCTTGGCACTTTCCCCGCGCGCGAGACGAGTATGATTTGCATGTCGTTACCACTTTGAAGTTTTTTACTGATGCAGCGCGACGCACCCGCCGCCTCCAGCCGCACCGGCCATGGACCACAATCCCTTGCCGATATCGGCCCCGTGGCTGCACTGGCGGAAAAAGCCGGCAAGCTGGAAGCCTTGGACCGCGCATTGCGCCAAACGTTGCCGTCGCCCCTGCGCGAGCAGGTCAGGTTTGCGAACGTGCGCGACGATCGTCTGGTATTTCTGGCTTCCTCGCCGACCTGGGCATCGCGGTTGCGTCTTCAACAGACGCAGATCCTCGCTGCCGCACGCGCCATTGGCGCGAATGCCGGCTCAGTCACCGTGAAAGTGGCCCCCCTTCCTCCGCCCGATCCCCAGCCGGAGCAGTTAAAACCGCTTTCCGCCGCGGCAGCGCTTCACTTGAAGGCTGCTGCGAAGTCGATCCAAGACCCTCAATTGAGGGCCATGTTTCTGGAGCTGGCGTCCGTCGCCGAGACTGCGAATTCCTCTCCCGACAAGACGCCCTGAGCTTAAGCGTCACGACCGGCGGACAGGCGAAAGCCACCCACCCCCGGCACGGGATTCGGTTTTATACCACGCAATACCCCGTCGCGGTCTTTAGGCCACGTCTTAATAACGTGAAACCAAGGCCGACAAAAGTGTGATGTGCATCACATAAATGAACAAACCGGGCCAAAGGGCCCGGTTTGGGGGTGATGCGGAAGGCGAAATCAGATCGCCTGGGCGGGATGGGCGTAGGAGATCGGCGCCGTGGCCGGATCGTCCTGATAGCTGACCTCTTCCCACGCCGTGACGTCGGCCATCAGCGCGCGCAGCAGCTTGTTGTTCAACTCGTGACCGGACTTGTGCGCGTAGTACGCGCCGATCAGGCTGTGACCGAGCAGGTAGAGATCGCCGATCGCATCGAGGATCTTGTGCTTGACGAATTCGTCCTCGTAGCGAAGACCGTCTTCGTTGAGCACGCGGTAGTCGTCGAGCACCACGGCGTTGTCCATCGACCCGCCGAGCGCGAGGTTGTGTTCGCGCAGCATCTCGATGTCGCGCATGAAGCCGAAGGTGCGTGCGCGGCTGACTTCCTTGACGAACGAGGTGGTGGAGAAGTCGATCTCTGCGCGCGAGGTGCGCTTGGAGATGATCGGGTGGTTGAACTCGATCGAGAAGCCGACCTTGAAGCCTTCAAACGGCTCGAAAGTGGCCCATTTGTCGCCTTCCTGCACTTTCACCGGCTTCTTGATGCGGATGAAGCGCTTGGCGACCGACTGTTCTTCGATACCGGCCGATTGCAGCAGGAAGACGAACGGACCGGCGCTACCGTCCATGATCGGAACTTCCGGCGCGGACAGATCCACGTAGGCATTGTCGATGCCCAACCCTGCCATCGCCGACAGCAGATGTTCCACGGTGGAGACACGCACGTCGCCGTTGACCAAGGTCGTGGACAATCTCGTGTCGCCGACGAGATCCGGACGCGCATGGATTTCCACCGGTGGATTGAGATCGGTACGACGGAACACGATACCCGTATTGGGCGCCGCCGGACGCAGTGTCATGTACACCTTGTCGCCGGTATGCAGACCGACTCCGGTGGCACGGATGATGTTTTTAAGCGTACGCTGCTTGATCATTTATTGTGTACCTGTAGGGGCAGCAGCCAATTCGAGCTGGGATGCTAACACAGTCTTAACCTGCGGGAAAACAAACCGTACCGTACAGTCCGGGCAATCCTTCATTTTCCTTTCATCAACGAATGCGATTCATTCGCATGTTGATGATGCAAGCACTACAGATAATTCAAGTACTTGCGATTCGACACAAAACCCCGCGCCGGGGACGGGAAGGTCCGGCAACGGGATTTTGGACCGGCAGGGCGGCAAGTCCACACCACACTGTCAATCGTGCGCCATCCTAAGGCCGCACTGCCTATCGCATTCAACGCACGAATACGAACGCCAGCCGACATAGTGATGTCCCCTTGCCGCAACCAGCTCCCGGCGGCGGCGAGGCTGCGGACAGGGAGGATACGCCTCCTTGTCCGGCACAGGGAACACTGACAAGTTAATACGTCGTCAGTTCATCACATTCACAATTCTTTACGTTTAATCGGCCTGGCGGCGCAAGAAAGCGGGGATATCCAGGTAGTCGAAGCTCGGATCGGCGCTCTTGGCCGAGGCGTCCCCGCCACGCGGATTGTTCGCCACCACTTCCGGCTGGGCATAATCGACCACCTCGTTGCCGGTACCGGTACGCAGCACCATCGGACGCGGACGCTGGCGCATCTCCACCTGCTGGGTCGCCACCGGACGGATCGGCTGGCGCGCGGCAACGCGGTTGAGCCCGGTGGCCACCACCGTCACGCGCACGTCGTCCTGCATTTCCGGATCGAGCGAGGTGCCGATCACCACCGTGGCGTCTTCGCTGGCGAAGTCGTGGATGATGCGGCCGATCTCGTCGAACTCGCGCATGGTGAGGTTGGGACCGGCGGTCACGTTGACCAGGATGCCGCAGGCACCGTTGAGGTTGACGTCTTCCAGCAGCGGGTTGTTGATCGCGGCCTCGGCGGCGGCCTGGGCGCGGTCATCGCCGCGGGCGGTGCCCGAACCCATCATCGACAGGCCCATTTCGCTCATGACCGTGCGCACGTCGGCAAAGTCGACGTTGATCAGGCCCGGGCTGGTGATGAGGTCGGCGATACCCTGCACGGCGCCCTGCAGCACGTCGTTGGCGGCCTTGAATGCGTTGAGCAGGGTTACTTCGCGGCCGAGCACCGACAGCAGCTTCTCGTTCGGCACCGTGATCAGCGAGTCCACGTGCTGGGACAGGTCTTCGATGCCCTTGAGCGCGACCTGCATGCGGCGGCGACCTTCGAACGGGAACGGCTTGGTGACTACCGCCACCGTCAGAATGCCCTTCTCTTTGGCCAGCTGTGCCACCACCGGCGCCGCACCCGTGCCGGTGCCGCCGCCCATGCCGGCGGTGATGAACACCATGTCCGCGCCTTCGAGCATTTCCTCGATGCGCTCGCGATCTTCCAGCGCGGCCTGGCGGCCCACTTCCGGGTTGGCGCCCGCGCCCAGGCCCTTGGTGACGTTGGCGCCCAGTTGCAGGTGCATGCGACCGCCGCAGCCCTTCATGGCCTGCGCGTCGGTATTGGCGACGACGAAGTCGACGCCTTCAATGTTGGAGTTGAGCATGTGCGCCACGGCGTTGCCGCCGCCGCCGCCCACGCCGATGACTTTGATCACCGCGTTCGGTGCCAGTTTTTCGACCAATTCAAACATTTCCCGTCCTCCGTAGAGCTTTCGTTGTCGTTGTAACCGCGGGACGACTCCTGTCATCCCTTGGTGATGAGCGAACCTCCATTCGCCCGTACCGCGCCTCCTGCGCGGCCAAACCGCTTAAAAGTTCTTGGTGATCCAGCCGCGCAGCTTCTCGACCAGGCCGCCCATGCTTCCGCCGGCCGGGCCGCTCATGCGCGTGCCGCCGGAACGCGCGCCATGCAGCAGCAGGCCCACGCCCGTGGAATGGAGCGGGTTGGCGGTCACTTCGCCCAAGCCGTTGACGTGCTGGGGCGTGCCGATGCGCACCATCTTGTGGAAGATTTCCTCGGCCAGCTCCAGCGCGCCCTCCATCCGCGAGGCGCCGCCGGTCAGCACCACGCCCGCGGCGACCAGGCTGTCGTAGCCGGAGCGGCGCAGCTCGTCCTGCACCATCTCGAAAATTTCCTCGTAGCGCGCTTGCACGCTCTGCGCGAGCGATTGGCGCGCCAGCCGGCGCGGCGGCCGGTCGCCTACGCTCGGTACCTGGATGGTTTCCTCCGCGTGCGCCAGCTGGGCCAGCGCGCAGGCGTACTTGATCTTGATTTCCTCCGCGTGCGCGGTCGGCGTGTGCACGCCGTAGGCAATGTCGTTGGTCACCTGGTCGCCGCCGACCGGCAGCGATTTGGTGTAGCGGATCGAACCTTGCGTGTAGATCGCGATGTCGGTGGTACCGGCACCGATGTCGACCAGGCATACGCCCAGTTCGCGTTCGTCGTCGGTGAGCACCGCCTTGGCGCTGGCCACGGCCGAGGGCACCAGTTCGTCCACCGACAGGCCGCAGCGCTGGATGCACTTGCTGATGTTCTGCACCGCCGCGGCCGCGCCGGTCACCAGGTGCACGGAGGCTTCCAGGCGCACGCCGCTCATGCCGACCGGCGAGCGGATGCCGTCCTGGCCGTCGATGCGGTATTCCTGCGACTCTTTATATAAGACCTTGCGGTCGGCCGGGATCGCTACCGCGCTCGCCGCTTCCAACACCTGCTCCAGGTCGCCCGGCGCCACTTCGCGGTCACGGATCGCCGCGGTGCCGTGCGAGTTGCGTGTCTCCAGATGACTGCCGGAGATCGAGGCGAAGACGGAGCGGATGTCGCAACCGGCCATCAGTTCGGCCTCCTCCACCGCGCGCTGGATCGAGTGCACGGTCGATTCGATGTCCACCACCGAACCGCGCTTCATGCCGCGCGACACGTGCGAGCCGATGCCGATGATTTCGATCGGCTCGCCCGGCTCGTACTCGCCCACGATCGCCACCACCTTGGAGGTGCCGATGTCGAGGCCGACAACCAGCTGCTTTTCACTTCGAGAGCCTGCTCTCATATACCAAGCACCCCGCGCCGGAAGCTGTTTGCCCGCAGGGCAAGGAAGAACGAAAAAGCGTATGTCGATACGTAACTGAGTGACGACGCAGCCATGTGGGCCAACAGACCCGGCGCCGATGCCTGCCCCTGATTGGCCGCCGTGCGGCGGCGCGCGCCTTGGCCTGACAGCCAGCCGGGCGCCGCGCCACGCACGACCATCTGGCGGTCAATCAAAGGCAGCGCGAGATGCGTGGTGTATGAGAGCAGGCTCTGTTTCATGTGCGGGGCGTGCCTCCGGCGGTAGGAGCGGTCGGGGCGGCCGTCGCTTGCGGCCATTTCACGGCGAAGCCGTTGGTGTAACGAAGATCGGCATATTCAAAACCCTGCACGTGACCGGCCATCACCTGCGGATACACGTCCAGGAAGCGGCGCAGGCGGCGTCCGGCCTGGCCGCGATCGCCGATCACGATCTGCGCGCCCGAATCGGTGGCCACGCTCCAGCTGCCGCGCTCGGTCAGCGATACGCCGGTAATCTTCAAATGCGTGCCGGTGAACGCCTTTTGCGCTTCGGCGAAGAAGCTCACCACTTCGGCCAGATGGTCGTCCGGTCCGTGCAGATCCGGCAGCTGCGTGTATTGGGCCGCGTCCGGCACGTTGAACACCTTGCCTTCGCCGCTGATCAGCTGGTTGCCGTTCCAGCGCGCGAAGGGCTGGCGCTCGTACACGCGCAACAGCAGGGTATCGGGCCAGCGCTTGCTCGCCTCCACCGATTCGACCCACGGCAAGGCCGCCACCGCTTGCTGCACGTTATCCAGATTCAAGGCGAAGAAGCCCTTGCCCAGGCGCGGCTGCACGGCAGCGCGGATCTGCTCGGCGCTCACGTGCTTGAACTGGGCCTGCACCGTCAGCTGGGTCACCGGCCAGCGGTCGGCGGCAAACCAGCCGCACAACACGCCCACGATCGGCAACACCACCAGGGCGATGGCCAGACACCAGGCAACGAGGCGGATGCTTCCCCTCATGCATCCTCCCTGAAACTGGTTTGCAGCACGCGCCAGCACAAGGTCTGGTAGTCGATGCCCGCCACCGCGGCGGCCTTGGGTACCAGCGAATGCGAGGTCATGCCCGGCGCGGTGTTCACTTCCAGCAGCCAGTTGCGGCCGTCGCGGTCGCGCATCACGTCCACGCGGCCCCAGCCGTAGCAGCCGAGCGCATCGAAGGCCTCCAGTGAGAGTGCGCGCAGGGCCGCTTCGGCTTCGCCTTCCAGACCCGGGCAGATATAGCGCGTGTCTTCGGCGATGTATTTGGCGTTGTAGTCGTAGAACGCGCCCTTGGGCACGATGTGGATGCTCGGCAGCACCTGGCGGCCGAGGATGCCGACGGTGAGTTCGTCGCCTTCGATGAGCGTTTCCATCAGCAGATCGCCGGGATACTTCTCGGCCAGAGCCACGGCGGCATCAAGATCTTTCTCTTCGAACACGCGCGTGACGCCCACGCTCGAACCTTCGCAGGCAGGCTTGACGATCAACGGGAAACCGATCTCCCGTGCCGCCGCATGCACGTCCGCGCCGCGCGGCAGTGCGACGAACTTGGGCGTCGGCAAACCCAGCGATTGCCACACGCGCTTGGAGCGCGTCTTATCCATCGACAAGGCCGAGCCGAGCACGCCCGAACCGGTGTACGGCACGTTGAGCGACTCCAGCGCGCCTTGCAGCACACCGTCTTCGCCGCCGCCGTGCTGGCCGTGGAGGATGTTGAACACGCGCGCGAAATGACCGGCGCGCAACGCATCCAGCAGCGCGGGGATGCCGTCGATCGCATGCGCATCCACGCCGCGCGCCTTCAACGCCGCCAGCACATTGCGGCCGGAGTCGAGCGACACCTCGCGCTCAGCCGAACTGCCGCCCATCACCACGGCGACGCGACCAAATTGTGCGGGGTCCTGGATCTTCATCACTCGTGGGTCCTCAAATGACCGGCCTGGGCCAGCTCCACCGCCGCGCTCCCGATGTCGCCGGCGCCCAGCAGCAGCAATAGATCGCCATCGCGCAGCAGCGCCGGCAGCGTGTCTTTCAATTCGCGCGGATGGCCGATCAGCACCGGATCGACCTTGCCGCGGGCGCGCACCGCCCGCGCCAGCGCGCGGCCATCGGCGCCGGCGATCGGCGCTTCGCCAGCGGGATAGACCTCGGTCAGCACCAGCACATCCGCCTCGGCCAGCACGTTGGCGAAATCGTCCAGCAGATCGCGCGTGCGGCTGTAGCGATGCGGCTGGAAGCCGACCACCAGGCGCCGCTCCGGCCAACCGCCGCGCGCCGCGGCGAACACCGCAGCCAGTTCGCGCGGGTGATGGCCATAGTCATCGACCAACATCACGTTGCCGTGATCCAGTGCGATCTCTCCGCGCCGATGGAAGCGGCGACCCACGCCCTGGAAATTGGCCAGCGCATGCGCGATCGCTTCGGCTTCCACGCCAAGCTGCCAACCGATCGAGGCCGCCGCCAATGCGTTGAGCACATTGTGACGGCCCGGCAGGTTAAGGCGCACCGCAATCGCATCCTTCATGCCCGGCAGCAGCAGATCGAAATGCATTTCGAACCCGCGCTGCACCACGTTGGCGGCGCGCACGTCCGCGTGGCTGCTGTCGATGCCGTAGGTCATCACGCGGCGCGCGGTGATCTTGGCCAGCTGCGCCACTTCCGGATCATCCACGCACAACACCGCCAGACCGTAAAACGGCAGGCGATGCAGGAAATCGCTGAACGCCTTGCGCACCAGCGCGAAATCGCCCTGGTAGTTTTCCAGGTGATCGGCGTCGATATTGGTGACCACGGCGATCACCGGGGAGAGCAGCAAGAACGAACCGTCCGACTCGTCCGCCTCGGCCACCAGGTATTGTCCCGTGCCCAGCCGCGCGTTCGCACCGGCGGCGTTGAGCTGGCCGCCGATTACGAAGGTGGGATCGTAATTGGCTTCGGCCAGCACGCTGGCGACCAGGCTGGTGGTGGTGGTCTTGCCGTGCGTGCCGGCCACGGCGATGCCGCGGCGAAAGCGCATCAGCTCGCCCAGCATCTCCGCGCGCGGGATGACCGGAATGCGCGCTTCGTGGGCCGCAACCAGTTCGGGGTTGTCGTTTTTGATGGCACTGGATGTAACCACCACGTCGGCATCGCCGATATGCGCCGCCGCGTGACCGATGTGCAGCTCGATGCCCAGCCCGCGCAGACGCAGCGCAGTGGCCGATTCGCTGCGATCGGAACCGGATACGGCATAACCGAGATTGTGCAGCACCTCGGCGATGCCGCTCATGCCCACGCCGCCGATGCCGATGAAATGCACGCGACGGAAAGTGCTCATCAAGTCTTCGTGCGCAAGGAGGCGGCGCGGTGTCATGCGGCCACCTCCAGGCAGGCGCGCGCGATGTCCGCGGCAGCATCCGGCTTGGCCAGCGTGCGCGCCGCCTCGGCCATCGCCAGCAGTGCCGCGCGATCGCCCAGCAGGGTCGTCAGGCGCTGCGCCAGGTCGTTGGTATTCAGATCTCGCTCCTGTATCAGTTGCGCGGCGCCAGCGGCGACCAGCGCTTGGGCGTTGCGCGTCTGGTGGTCGTCCACCGCGTGCGGGAAAGGCACCAGTACGGCGCCCAGGCCGCAGGCGGTCAGCTCGGCCAGCGTCAACGCACCCGCGCGGCACAGCGCGAGGTCCGCCCATGCATAGGTGCCGGCCATGTCTTCGATGAATGGCACGATGCGCGCCTGGACGCCCGCATCCGCGTACGCCTTGCGCGCCTCCTCGATGCCGCGGTTGCCGCACTGATGCAGCACTTCCGGACGCTGCTCCGCCGGCATCAGTGCAAGCGCTTGCGGCACCGATGCGTTCAACGCGCGCGCGCCCAGGCTGCCGCCAAGCACCAGCAGGCGCGGCTTGCCGGTGCGGCCGGCCATGCGCTGCGCCGGCGCGGGCAACGATGCGATGGCGCCCCGCACGGGGTTGCCCACCCATTGGGCATTGGGAAGGCTATCGGCAAAGCCCGCCATGACTCGACGCGCGTGCGCGGCCAGCTTGCGGTTGGTAAAGCCCGCCACGCGATTCTGTTCGTGCACCAGCAGCGGACGATGCAACAGGCGCGCGGCAACACCGCCGGGACCGGCCACGTAGCCGCCCATCGATAGCACGCTGCGCGGCTTGATCCGCTGCAAGACGGCCAGCGACGACAGCAGTGCGCGCAGCAGCATCCACGGCGCCAGCAGGCGCGTCTTCAAACCCTTGCCGCGCAGGCCGCCGACCGCCACCGTGTGCAGCTCGATACCGTGCGCGGGCACTACTTTGGTTTCCATGCCGCCGGCTGCGCCCAGCCACACCACCGGCACGCCCTGCGCACGCAGCGTTTCGGCCACGGCCAGGCCGGGGAAAATGTGGCCGCCGGTTCCGCCGGCCATGATCAAGACAGGAGCCTGCGTAGTCATGCGGCCACCGCCTCGCGCTCGCGTGGCGTCGCCGGCGCGTTCGCGTCCGGCACGGCGGCGGCAGGCACGCGCGTGGCCATCTGCCGCGCATCCAGCGCCCGGTTGATTTCGTAGGTGGCACGCAGCAGCACGCCCGCCATCGCGCAGGTGAGCACGATGGACGAACCGCCGTAGCTGATCAGCGGCAGGGTCAGGCCCTTGGTGGGGAGCGCGCCCAGGTTCACGCCGATCGACACCATCGTCTGCAGGCCGATCATCAGGGAAATGCCGAAGGCGATGTAGCCGGCAAAACGCTGGCCCACTTCCACGCCCTTGAGGCCTATGTGCAGGCCACGCCATACAGTGAGCGCGAACAGGCACATCACGGCGATGATGCCGAACAGTCCCAGCTCCTCGCCGATCACGGCGAAGATGAAATCGGTATGCGCTTCGGGCAAATAGGACAGTTTCAGCACGCTCGACCCCAGGCCCACGCCCGTCCACTCGCCACGGCCGATCGCCATCAGCGACTGGGTGAGCTGGAAGCCGTCGTCGAACGGGTGATCCCACGGATGCAGGAAGGTGGTGAGGCGCTTCATGCGATAGCTTTCGCTGGTCGCCGCGATCGCCAGCAGCGGCATCAGCGGCAGGCCCATCAGAAACAGGAAGATCGGCCGCGCACCGCCCAGCCATACCATGGCGATGGTGACGGCAATGACCAGCGTGGCCGAACCGAAGTCAGGCTGCGCCAGCAGCAACAGCACGATCACGCCCGATACCGCCAGCGGCTTGATCAGGCCAAGGAAACGCGTCTCGATGCTTTCGCGGTGGCGCACCAGATAGCTGGCGATGTACACCACCAGGATCAGCTTCACCGCCTCGACCGGCTGGAATGAGGTAACGATCAGGTTGAGCCAGCGCCGTGCGCCGTTGAGCTTCATGCCCAGATGCGGCACGAACACCGCCAGCAGCATGATGAAGGCCACCAGCATCAGGAAGAAGGCGTGCTTTTCCACCACTTTCAACTCGGTGCGCATCGCCACGCCTGCGGCCACCAGCCCCATCGAAAGAAACATGATGTGTTTCTTCAGAAAGTAGAACTGGCCCCAATGCTGGGAATCGGCTACCGCGATCGAGCTGGAAGTGACCATCACGACACCCACGCAGGCAAGCGCGATCAGAGCCACCAGCAGCGGCAAGTCGAACTTGCCGCGCGGGCCCTGCCGCCGCTTTGCCTGCGATGTGTCAAAATCAAACATCAACGCACCTTCAAGGTTGCCAAGCCAATCAGCACCAGCACCACGCTGATGATCCAGAAGCGCACGATCACCCGCGGCTCGGGCCAGCCTTTCAATTCGAAATGATGATGGATCGGCGCCATGCGGAAGATGCGCTTGCCGGTCATCTTGAAACTGGCCACCTGCAGCATCACTGACGCCGTTTCCATCACGAACACGCCGCCCATGATCAAGAGCACGATTTCCTGCCGCACGATCACTGCGATCGCCGCCAGCGCCGCACCGATCGCCAGCGCGCCGACGTCGCCCATGAACACTTGCGCCGGATAGGTGTTGAACCAGAGAAAACCCAGCCCCGCGCCGGACAGCGCGCCGCAGAAAATCGCCAGCTCGCCCGCGCCGGGAATCGCCGGAATCGCCAGGTATTCGGAGAACACCTTGTTGCCGGCCAGGTACGCGAAGATGCCCAGCGCGCCCGATACCAGCACGGTCGGCATGATCGCCAGGCCGTCGAGGCCATCGGTGAGATTCACCGCGTTGGAAAAACCCACGATCATGAAATAGGCCACGACCAGGAAGAACACGCCCAGCGGCACCGCCACGTGCTTGAATACCGGCACGTACAGTGCGGTCTCGGCCGGCAGCACGGCGCTATGGAACAGGAACCACGCCGCGCCCAGCCCGAACACCGACTGCCAAAAGTATTTCCAGCGCGAAGCGAGGCCGCGGCTGTCCCTGAGCACCAGCTTGCGGTAGTCGTCGTAGAAGCCGATCGCGCCAAAGCACAGCAGCACGGCCAGCACCAGCCACACGTAGCGATTGGCGAGATCCGCCCACAGCAGGGTCGCCACCGCCACCGCCAGCAGGATCATCACCCCGCCCATGGTCGGTGTGCCGGCCTTGGACAGGTGCGTCTGCGGACCATCCTTGCGCACCACCTGCCCCGCCTTGAGCGCCGCCAATTTGCGGATCAACGCCGGCCCGAACAACAGCGACATGGACAACGACGTCAGCGTCGCCATGATCGTGCGGAAGGTGATGTAGGAAAACAGATGCAAAGCGGTGAAATGCCGCGCCATCCAGTCGGCCAATTCAAGCAGCATGGGGGGCGCCCTCCTGCGGCTGCGCGGTTTTCAGCGCGGCGACAACCTGTTCCATGCCCGCCGAGTGCGAGCCCTTGACCAGTACCGTGACCCCGGCACGCAGCTGCATGCGCAGCGCCTGGACCAAGGTGGCCTTGTCGGCGAAATGCGCGCCGCCCGCGCCGAACGCCTCGACAGCGGCGGCGTTGAGCGGACCGACCGCGAACAGTTTCTGGATGCCGCGCTCGCGCGCATGGCGGCCCACGCCCGCATGCAGCGCGCGCGCATCGGCGCCCAGTTCCGCCATGTCGCCCAGCACCAGCCAGCGCTCGCCCTCGGCCAGCGCGAGCGTATCGATCGCCGCGTGCATGGAACTGGGATTGGCGTTGTAGCTGTCGTCGATCAACGTACAACCGTTGGGCATGGCGATGCGCTTCAAGCGCCCCTCCACCGCCGAGGCCTGCTCAAGCCCGGCGACGATGGTGTCCAGCGGCACATCCAGCGCCAGCGCAATCGCGCTCGCCGCCAACGCATTGGCGATGTTGTGGCGACCCGGCAGCGGCAGCGACACTTCGGCATCGCCTTGCGGCGTGCTCAGCACGAAACGCGAACCGTCCACGCGCTGCTCCACGATATCGGCGCCGACGTCGGCTTTGTGATCCAGCCCGAAGCGCAGCACTTTGCGCGCGCCGGCCAGACCCGCGAAGAAGCTGGCGAAGGCATCGTCGGCATTGATCACCGCCACGCCGTCGGCCGGCAACGCGCGATACACCGCGCCCTTGGTTTCAGCCACCATCTCGATCGTACCCATGCGCTCAAGATGAGCCGGCGCGATGAGATTGACGAGGCCGATTTCGGGCCGTGCGATGGCAGCGAGATAGTCGATGTCGCCCGGCTTGCCGGCACCCATTTCCAGTACCGCGTACTGGGTGTCTTCGGGCATCCACAGCAGCGTCAGCGGCAGGCCGATTTCGTTGTTGAAGCTGCCGGTGTTGAAGTGCGTGCGGCCGTGGCGCGAGAGGATCGCGGCGGCAAGCGTCTTCACCGTGGTCTTGCCGTTGGAGCCGGTGATGCCGATGACGTGCGCATTGCGCTGCGCGCGCACCGCGCTGGCGAAATCGCCCAAGGCCAGCTCCACATCGTCCACCAGCACTTGCGGCAGGTCGATGTCGATCTTGCGCGCGACCAGCGCGGCGGCGGCGCCGCGCGCCTTGGCATCGGCGAGATAGTCATGGCCATCCACGCGCTCGCCCTTGAACGCGACGAACAGGTCGCCGGCCTGCACCTTACGCGAATCGATCGCCACGCCGGTGGTCTGGGCGTCGGCGCCGAGCATGCGGCCATGGGTCCATAAAGCGATGGCGCTCAAGCGCATCATGCGTGCCCTCCCAACGCGGCACGCGCCACGTCCATGTCGTCGAATGCGCGCTTTGTGCCCGCGCTTTCCTGATAGGTTTCATGTCCCTTGCCGGCGATCAGCACCACGTCGCCCGCGCGCGCCATGCCCAACGCGGCACGGATGGCCGCTTCGCGATCGCGCTGCACCATGGACGCCTCCGGGTGACGCATGCCGGCCAGGATCTGGGCGACGATCGCGTCACCGTCTTCGCCACGCGGATTGTCGTCGGTGACGATCGCGGTGTCGGCCAGACGCTCGGCAATGCCGCCCATCTGCGGACGCTTGCCGGCATCGCGCTCGCCGCCGCAGCCGAACACGCAGATCAGCCGCGCCGCGCAATGCGCGCGCAACGCATCAAGCGCCTGTTCCAGCGCATCGGGCGTGTGGGCGTAGTCCACCACGACCAGCGGCAGGCCATCCACGCCGCCGATGCGATTCATGCGGCCGTTGACCGGCTCAAGCGCCTCGACGGTGTCCACGATGCGCCCGAACGATTCGCCCAGTGCGCCGAGGCAGCCCACCACCGTGAGCAGGTTGGCGACGTTGAAGCGTCCCAGCAGGCGACTGCGGACATGCCGCGTTCCCCATGGCGTGCGCAACTGGAACGCGATGCCTTCGGCCGAGGTCACGATATCGGTGGCGCCAATCTCCGCCTGCGCATCGCCCGCGCTACTGAAGCGCAGCGTCTGCACGCCGGGTGCGAGTGTGCCGGCCAGTTCATGACCGAACGCATCGTCGGTATTGATCACCGCCGCCCGCAGTCGCGGCCATGCGAACAGCTTCGCCTTGGCTGCGCCGTAGGCCTGCATGCTGCCGTGGTAATCCAGATGATCGCGCGTGAGGTTGGTGAACGCCGCGACCTCGAATGCGGTGGCCGCCACGCGCCCTTGTTCCAGCGCATGCGAAGACACTTCCATCGCGACATGCGTGGCGCCGTCGCGGCGAAATTGCGCCAGCAGCTGCTGCACGGCAATCGCATCGGGCGTGGTGCGCTCGCCTTCGCGCAACTGGCCGTGCAGGCCCGCGCCCAGCGTACCGATGGTCGCCGCGCGATGGCCAAGCATCTCCAGCGCCTGCGCCAGCAGCTGCACGGTGGAGGTTTTGCCGTTGGTGCCGGTCACGCCGGTCACGCGCATCGATTCGGAAGGGCGCCCGAAGAAACGCGCCGCGATCTCGCCCACAAACGCATGCAGGCCCTCTATCCACAACACCGGCACATCGACCGGCTCGAATGCGCACGCGGGCGCCTCGGCCAGCACCACGCTCGCGCCGCGCCGCACTGCGCCGGAGACGAATTCGATGCCGTGCCCGCGCGTCCCGCGCAAGGCGAAAAAGACGTCGCCGCTACGCACATGGCGCGAATCGAGCGCAAGGCCGGAAACCATGACGGGGCCCGCGGCCCTCGTTTCGGCGATGCCTTGCAGCAGGTGATCCAGACGCTGGCCGGTCATGGCTCGACCGCCTCCACCGCGGATTGATCGTCCTTGGCGTTCTGCGGCTGCGCGGTCGCGGTACCCGCCAGGCCGCCGCCGGCCTGCAACGGACCACCCGCATACCAGCGGCCGATGTTGTCCGGCGGCACGTCCAGCAGGCGCAGCGCGCCGGTCATGACGCTGGAGAACACCGGCGCGGATACCAGGCCACCGTAATAAATGCTGGACTTGGGATTGTTGATCACCACTACGCCGACCAGCCGCGGATCGGTGGCCGGCACGATGCCGGCAAACAGCGAGTTGTAACTGTTCTTGGCGTAACCGCCGGCGGATGCCAGGTGCGCGGTGCCGGTTTTGCCCGCGACGATGTAATTGGCGATCTGCGCACGCGTGGCCGAACCGCCCGGCGCGGTGACCGTTTCGAGCATGTCCACCAGCTCGCGCGCGATGGTGGGCGAGATAACCTGCTTTCCGGCATCGCCTCCGCCCTTGATGAAGGTAGGCGTGTGCATGATGCCGTTGTCGGCCAGCGTGCCGTAGGCCACCGCCAGCTGCAGCGGTGTGACGTTGAGGCCGTAGCCATAGGCCATCGTGGCCTTTTCGATCGGCCGCCAGGTATGGCCCGGCCGGAGGAAGCCGGCCGATTCGCCAGGAAAGCCGCTACCGGTGCTTTCGCCGAAGCCGAACGCGCGATACGTGTCGTAGAGGAATTGGGTATCCAGCGACAGCGCGATTTTTGCCGCACCGATGTTGCTGGACTTGGTCAGCACGCCGGTAGGGGTAAGCATGCCGTTGCCGCCCGACTCCACGTCGCGGATGTCCTTGCCCATGAAGTACCAGTGGCCGTTGCCGGTATCGATCATCGGCGAGGTGGGCGTGTACTTGCCGCTGGACAGGCCCGCGGCCATGGTGAACGGCTTCATGGTGGAGCCCGGTTCCACCACGTCGGTAACGGTGCGGTTGCGGCGCTGTGCAGGCTGGCTATCGGTGACAACGTTGGGGTTGAAGGTAGGCAGGCTCACCATGGCGAGGATTTCGCCGGTGTGCACGTCCATGATCACCATTTCGCCCGAATCGGCGTTGACGTTCTGCAGCTGCTTTTTCAGCTCGCTATAGGCGAGGAACTGGATGCGGCGATCGATGCTGAGGGTAATGTTTTGACCGGGCTGCGGCGCACGCACCTGTTCCACGTCTTCGACGATGTGCCCCATGCGGTCGCGGATCACGCGCTTGGCGCCCGGCTTGCCGGCCAGCCAGTTGTCGAACGCCAGTTCCAGGCCCTCCTGGCCATGATCGTCGACGTTGGTGAAGCCCAGCACGTGCGCGGTCACTTCGCCGGAGGGGTAATAGCGCTTGTATTCGCGCTGCCCGTTTACGCCCGGCACGCCGAGGTCAAGCACGCCTTGGGCCGCGTCCGGACTCATCTGCCGGCGCAGGTAGGTAAATTCGCGATCGGCGCGCTGTTCCAGGTACGCCTTCAAATCGTCCGGCGTGGTGCCCAGCGCCTGGGCGAGCGCGGGGATGCGGTCGGGGTTGTCCAGCACTTCCGAGGGCACGGCGGTGATCGACACCATCGGCGTGGATACCGCCAGCGGCTCGCCATTGCGATCGAAGATGGTGCCGCGCGACACCGCGATCGGCACTTCGCGCAGGAAGCGCGCGTCGCCCTGGTTCTGATAGAACTGCTTGCGCACTACCTGCAAATCGAACGCGCGCGCAACCAGCCCGACCGACGCGACGCCGAGCACGCCGATCACCAGCAACATGCGACGGCGCACGCTGGGCCCCGCGCTCTGGCGGCGCGCGGCGGGTTTGGCGGGGATGCGCGGGCGCGGGTTCATTGCTGCACCAGCCGGATGTCTTGTGGGCTGGGCATGAACATGCCCAGCTTGCTGCGCGCTTCGTCATCGATGCGGCGCGGCTCGGCCCAGGTCGCCTGCTCCAGTTCAAGCCGGCCGAATTCGATGTTGAGATCGTCGCGCTGACCTTGCAGCTGGGTGAGCTGCACGAACAGCACGCGGCTCTGGTGGCGCGTCCACACCACCGCGATCGCACTGACCATGACGGCGGCGAGCAGGATAAGCAGGCCGAAGACGCCGATCACCTTCATGCCAGCACCTCGTCCGGCAATTTTTCCGCCACGCGCAGCACCGCCGAGCGCGCGCGCGGGTTGGCCGCCTGCTCCGCCTCGGACGGAAACCGTGCTTTGCCCACCGCCGCCAGGCGCGCCGGCGCCGCCGCCACCGGCGGCCCACGGCGACTGCCTTGCACGCGGCCGGAGTGATCGCGGATGAACAACTTTACGGCGCGATCTTCCAGCGAATGGAAGCTGATCACCGACAAACGGCCACCCGCGTTGAGGCGTTCGAGTGCGGCATCGAGCCCGCGCTGCAAAGCGTCCAGTTCGCCGTTCACCCGGATGCGCAGCGCCTGGAAACTGCGCGTGGCCGGATGCTTGCCCGGCTCGCGTCGGCCTACCACGCGCTCGATCAGAGCGGCCAGCTCGCCGGTGCGGGCGATCGGTGCTTCGGCGCGACGCTCGACGATGGCGCGGGCGATCTTGCGGCTGAAGCGCTCCTCGCCGAAGGTCCATAGCACATCGGCGATCTCGCGCTCGTCGGCGCGGGCGAGAAAGTCGGCCGCGCTCTCGCCCTGGGTGGTGTCCATGCGCATGTCCAGCGGCGCATCGGCCATGAAGCTGAAGCCGCGTGCGGCTTCATCCAACTGCGGCGATGAGACGCCAAGATCCAGCAGCACGCCATCCAGGCCGTCGGCGGTTTCGTCCCATTCGGCCAGCGTGGAAAAGTTGCCGTGGCGGATCGACACGCGCGGATCGGCGGCGAATTCCCGCTGCGCGGCGTCGATGGCCTGCGGGTCGCGATCCATCAGCAGCAGGCGCCCCGCCGGCCCCAGGCGCGACAGCACGGCGCGGGCGTGACCGCCGCGTCCGAACGTGCCATCGAGATACCGCCCACCTTCCCGCACGGCGAGACCCTCCACCGCCTCATCCAGCATTACCGGGATGTGCCGCAATACGGAGCCAGAATTCATGTTGCCAATGGCCCGCGCTGTGTCGTTGTGGTCCTCAGGCGGCAGGCTGCGGCGCAAGCCGGGGTGACGCCCCGGTCAAGCCGCGCGCTGCTGCATGAAGGCCACAACGACACAACCCGAAGAGCCGGGCCTGGTTGGGCGCAAGGACGCGTCATCGCTCGGTCGTGTACGGACATACACTCCCTCGCGCTTGCTTGCCTTGCACGCAACTCACTCCCGGCGCGGGCCATTGGCAACATGAATTCTGGCTCTTGGCCATGCCGCACTCCCGCCTTATGTCCGCAATCGCTTCGCCTCTGGCCGTCACCGGTCAGAGCCGCAAGTCCGTCATGTCGTCGCTGATCTCGTCTTCGCCGATGGTCTGGCGGATCTTGGCCAGGTGGGCCTGCTCGCTCCATAGCTCGAACTTGTTGCCCATGCCCAGCAGAACCGCTTTTTTCTCGATGCCCGCCGCGGTGCGCTGGCTGGACGGAAGCAGGATGCGCGCGGCGCTGTCCGGCTCCACGTCGGCGGCAGCGCCGACCAGCTTCATCTGCAGCGCACGATGCACCGCCTTGACGTTGGGCAACGCGTTCACCTGGTCGCGCACCCGCTCCCACTCCGCGCGCGGGAACAGCCAGAGGCAGCCCTGCTCGAAGGGGTTGTAGGTGATCACCAGCCGATTGGCGCAAGCGCCCGCCACCAGCTCCCGATACGCGGTCGGGATGGCCAGGCGGCCCTTGTCGTCGACGGTGATGGCGGTCTCGCCCTGGAACACGACCCGTAAACTCCCACGAAATCCCACGATTTCACACAGGAATCCACGATAGTCTCACCCCCTGCGACTGTCAAGGGATTTTTGCTTGTGAATCAATGAGAAAGGCAACAGTGCGGCCAAATTTCCAGCGATTTCTAGCAAGTGCTCCAAGGTGCTTGATAGCTGGAGATTTTTTGCCCATCGGCCGCCCGCCGGCGCCCGCTCTGTCCGGCCGTCCAGGCCATCTCGGGATGAACCCGGCGTTCATCCAAGGCCTACAGCCGATTGCCGTCCATCCGACACGATCGGATGGACGGCAACTACGGAGGAAAGAGGTGGAGTCGGCCTGTAAGCCGGGTTCTGTACGCCTTGCGGCGCGACAGTCATTCCTCTCGGCCAGGCGTCGCCGCCTGGCTCCAGCAACCTACCCGGGAACAACGCGGGCCGCGTTATCGTTCCCCTATTCGGTCTTGCTCCGGGTGGGGTTTACCGTGCCACGCGACGTTGTCCCCGCGCGCGGTGCGCTCTTACCGCACCGTTTCACCCTTACCTGTGCCCTTGCGGGCCATCGGCGGTTTGCTTTCTGTTGCACTGGCCGTCAGCTCGCGCTGCCCAGGCGTTACCTGGCACCCTGCCCTGTGGAGCCCGGACTTTCCTCGATGCGCTTGCGCGCGACGCGACTGTCCGGCCGACTCCGCCGACCATTGTATCGGCAGGGCAGCGGCCAGTCATGGCAAAAAAGCGGCAATCCAGGGCGATACGACACCAACGGCACGGGAGGCCCCGGCCTCGATGCCTGCCGCTCAAGCCTCGTAAAGCGCCTTGCGCGGCGCGCCGGTGATCGCGGCGGCAAGCTTGGCCGCCTTCGCCGCGGGCAGTTCCTGGCGCAGCAGCGCGAACACACGCTGGCCCTCGGCGAGGCGGCCATCCACATCCTCGCCGCGCCCGGCGACCAGCACCACGAATTCGCCGCGCTGCTGATTGGCATCGGCGGCGACGCGTTCGACCAGATCGCCCAGCGTGTGGCTCAACACCGTCTCGAACAGCTTGGTCAGTTCGCGCGCCACCACCGCCGCACGCTCCGCACCGAAGACCTCGCGCATGTCCGTGAGGCTCTCCATGATGCGATGGGAGGATTCGTAGAAAATCAGCGTGCGTGCATCGCCCGCAAGTTCCTGCAGCCTGGCGCGCCGCGCCGCCGGCTTGGCCGGCAGGAAACCTTCGAACACAAAGCGATCGCTGGGCAGCCCCGCCACCGACAAGGCCGCGATGGCCGCGCAAGCACCGGGCACCGGCGCGCAGCGGATGCCTGCTTCGCGCGCCGCGCGCACCAGGCGAAAACCCGGGTCGCTGATCAGGGGCGTGCCCGCATCGGAAATCAACGCCACCGATTCGCCCTGCTGCAGCCGCCGCAAGATCGCCGCGACCGCTTCACGCTCATTATGTTCATGTAGCGCCAGCAGCGGCGTGGCGATGTTGTACTGGAGCAGCAAGGGCTTGCTGTACCGGGTGTCCTCGGCGGCAATGACCGTGACGTTACGCAAGGTTTCGATGGCGCGCGCGCAGATATCGTCGCGATGGCCGATAGGCGTGGCCACCACCCACAGGCAGCCGGTCTGAGTCGATGACATGCTGGAATCCGTCCACCGCGGGCTGTCGATGCGATCAGCTATGATCGCGCAATTGACCCGCTTTGACTAAAGAATCGAGGAAACCCATGCGCCTTTGTCGTCTTGCCGCGTCAGGATTGCTGATTTCGGTGGCATTGAGTGCCTGCGTACCATCGATGGTGCCGCGCTCACCTGCCGAAGTCGCCGCGGTGCAGAGCGCGGACAACCTCGCGCACCAGGGACAATACGACCAGGCCGCGCAAGCATACCTCGCGCTTGCCGCGCAAACCCCCGACCGCGCCGATCACTACAAGCTGCTCGCCGCCCAAGCCTATGCGCAGGAAAACGCCCTGGACCGCGCGATGCCCATCGTCGCCGGCATGCACCGCGACCAACTGACCGATGACGATCCGCTGCGGCTGGACCTCTTGCGCGCGCAGATCGCCATCGCCCAGCACAACGCGCCGCTCGCGTTGCAGATCACCAGCTCGGCGAATGCGCCCGCCGACTTGCAGCCGCGTCTGCTGGACCTGCGCGCGCAGGCGATGACCGACACCGGCGACCTGTGGAGCGCGGCGAGCACGCGCGTGCAATTGGACGGCCTGCTGCAAGGCGCCGATCGGCAGAAGAACCGCGATCAGGCCGTTTCCCTGCTGGCGCGCCTGGGTGTGGCGCCGCTCAAGCAGCGCGCCGCCGCGATGCAGTCGGGCGATCCGATGCTGCCGTGGATCGTGGAGGCATTGGGCCGTCTTGGCGTCACCATGGCGCAGGCGCAGCCCAACCTGAACCAGCCCGTGGGCACCCTGGTACCGGGCAGCAACGCCAGCGTCCGCGAAGGCTACAAGATGCCCGCGCGCATCGCCTTGCTGCTACCCAACAGCGATGGCCTGGTCGCGGCAAGTTCGGCCATTCGGGAAGGTTTTTTTGCCGCGTATTTCCAGGCTTCCGATACGCACGCACCGCGTGCCGCCATTCGCGTCTACGACAGCGGCGGCAATGCGGCAAGCGCGATCAAGGCGTACGACCAGGCCGTCGCCGACGGCGCGCAACTGGTGGTGGGCCCGCTGATGCGTCCGGAAGTGATGGGCGTGCTGGGCCAGTCCTCGTTGCCGGTGCCGGTGCTTGCGCTCAACCGTTCGGAAAACAAAAGCCTGCCTGCCGGCACCACCAGCGAATTCGCGCTGCTGCCTGAAGACGAAGGCGCGCAGGTTGCCGACCACATGATCGACCGCGGCGTGCATAGTGCCTATGTGGTGATTTCCAACGATGATTTCGCCAAGCGCTCGGCGGCCGCTTTCAAGGCCGAGCTGCAGGCCAAGGGCGGCCAGATCGCCGGCGAAGCGCAGATCGCTTCGGGCAACGTCAATGACGGTGACGCCATCAACGCGCTCAATGCCGGCAGCGCCGGCAGCGATGCCGGCATCTTCATCAGCATGCGCGCCGAACAGGCGCGCCTGCTGCTGCCGCAGCTGCGCGTGGCGCGGATCAACCTGCCGGTGTTCGCCACCTCGCATATTTACAGCGGCGTGGAGAACCCCGCCGCGGACCGTGACCTGGAAGGCGTTGAATTTTGCGACGCGCCCTGGCTGTTCGACGCGCAGACGGGCCTGCCCAGCTACCAGGACATCGCCGCGCAATTGCCGGCAGCGCGCGGCGCCACCGCACTGCTGTTTGCCTTCGGCATGGATGCCTGGAACCTCGTGCCGTACCTGGACTGGCTGCGCAGCCATCCCGGCAGCTACGTCCCCGGCGCCACCGGACAGCTCACCGCCGACACCTTCGGCCACATCAATCGCGTATTGGCCTGGCTGAAGTTCCAGGATGGCGTAGCCCATCCGGTGACCGGCGACCTGCAAATGGAAAACGCACCGGCGCCCTCCAGCAGCGCGCCGGCACCGGCGAGCAGCGCCGCCGCGCCAAGCGGCAACTGATGCGCAAGGCAGGTGCGGTTTTCGAGGAGCGCGCGTGCGGCACACTGACACGCGCCGGGCTCAAGCTGCTCGCGCGCAACTACACCACGCGCTATGGCGAACTGGACCTGGTGATGCGCGATGGCGAAACCATCGTGTTCGCCGAAGTGCGCCATCGCGTACGTGCCGGCCACGGCGACGCATTGGCCTCGATCACCGCGACAAAACAGGCCCGGCTGGTGCGGACCGCGCAACTGTGGCTGGCCGCCCATCCGCAGCATGCGCATCGCGCCTGCCGCTTCGACGTCGTCAGCTATGACGGCCCCATCGACGATGCCCGCATGAACTGGCTGCGCAACGCATTCGACGCCGCCTGACGGCAAGCGGCGCCGGTGGGATACTGTGCGCATGAAACTCCCCGCCAGCCTGCTCGACACCCTGCGCACCACGTTTGGCCCGCAGGGCTGCTTCACCGACGAAGCCCAACGCATCGCCTATGCCTACGACAACTCGCGCCACAACGCGATGCCCGATGCGGTGGTATTCGCGCAGGAACACATGCAAATCCAAGCGCTGGTGCAAGCATGCCGCGAACATCGCGTACCCGTGATCGCGCGCGGACGCGGCACCAACACCACCGGCGCCACCGTACCCGTTGAGGGTGGCGTGGTGGTGAGTTTCGAACGGATGAACCGCATCCTGCGCATCGATCCGGACAACCGCCTGGCGGTGGTGGAGCCGGGCGTCTTGAACGGCGACCTGCAACGCGCACTGGCCCCGCACGGTTTTTTCTGGCCGCCCGATCCCACCTCCTCGCCGTGGTGCAGCGTCGGCGGCAACCTGGCCTGCAATGCAGCCGGCCCGCGTACCGTCAAATACGGCAGCCCCCGCGAAAACACCCTGGGCCTTAAGGCGGTTGCGGGTACCGGCGAAGGTTTTCGCTGCGGCACCTATACCAGCAAAGGCGCCACCGGCTACGACCTCACGCGCCTGCTGATCGGCTCGGAAGGCACGCTCGCGCTGATCACCGAAGCCACGTTGAAGCTCACGCCCAAGCCATCGGGCCTGCGCACCTTGCGCGCGACATACCACGACGTGGGCAGCGCCGCGCATGCCGTGGCACGCATCATGGCGCAGCCGGTTACGCCGTGCGCGCTGGAGTTTATCGACGATGTCGCGCTGAAGCTCGCGCACGACCACGGCGGCGAAGACGTACCGCTCGCCGGCGCGATGCTGATGATCGAAGTGGACGGCGAGCCCGATACCTTGCCTTCCGCCGTCGACGCGGTGTCGCGTGCGGCGCAGGGCGAAGGATTGCAAGAACTGCGCGTGGCGCAAAGCAGCGGGGAAACGCAGTCGCTATGGTCGGCGCGCAAGGCGCTGTCGCCCGCACAGCGCACGATCTCGCCGAACAAGATCAACGAAGACGTGGTGGTGCCCGTCAGCCATCTGCCCCAACTGGTCGAAGGCATCCGCCAACTTTCCAAGAAGCATGACGTGCTGATCGTCACCTTCGGCCATGCCGGCAACGGCAACCTGCACGTCAATCTGCTGCCGCGCGACGACGCCGAACGCGAACGCGCGCATGCATGCCTCGCCGACGTGTTCGCGCTGGTGATTTCACTGGAAGGCACGTTGTCCGGCGAACACGGCATTGGCCTGGTGAAACGCCCATTCATGCCACTTGCCTTGCAGGAAAGCACGCTGAACCTGATGCGCAGCGTAAAAGCCGCGTTCGACCCGTACGGCATTCTCAATCCCGGCAAGCTGCTGCCGTGAGTGGGCGCGATACGTTGGGTGCATTGCTTGCGGACGTCCGCGCGTGCCGTTTGTGCGCGGCGCACCTGCCCGACGGACCTCGACCGGTCATCCAGGCAGCGCGCTCGTCGCGGCTGTTGATCGTGGGCCAGGCGCCGGGGCGGAAAGTGCACGCCAGCGGCATGCCGTTCGACGACGCCAGCGGCAATCGCCTGCGCGGCTGGCTCGGCATCGATCGCGAAACCTTCTACGACGCGCAGCGCATCGCGATCGTCAGCATGGGCTTCTGCTTTCCCGGCAGCAGCCGTAACGGCGACCTGCCGCCACGCCCCGAATGCGCGCGCACGTGGCACCCGCGCATCATGCCCATGCTCAAGCACGTGCAACTGACATTGGCGATCGGACAGTACGCACAAGCGGGCTTGCTGGGCACGCGCTGCGGCGCCAACCTTACCGACACCGTATCGGCCTGGCGCGAGCACTTGGCGAATGGCCTATTGCCCTTGCCGCACCCCAGCCCGCGCAATCAGGCATGGCTCAAGCACAATCCGTGGTTCGAAGCCGAACTCTTGCCGATCCTGCGCCGCGAAGTCGCGCAGGCGCTTGACATGCCAAGCCGCCACTGAGCCGATCAGGCGCTGCGCTGCGAAAAGATCAGGTGCAGGCCGAACAACATGAACACCGCGCCCGCGCAGCCGTCGATCCAGCGGCTGATGCGCAGATAACCACGGCGCATCACCGGCATCGCAAAGCAGCCCGCGACAAAGGAAAACCACAGGAACGTCTCGATCACCACCAGCGCCCACAGCCCCCAGCGCGCACCGGACGCAACGCCCTGGCCGACGAACGCCGAAAAGATGCTGCCGAAATAAATCACCACTTTCGGATTGGCCAGGTTGGTGAACAGGCCATTGCGCATCGAACGCAGCGCGCCCGCATACACCTGCACGGCGGGCTCGGCAGTATCGGCCGAGGGTTTGGCGAACGCGCCGCGCAACATCTTCACGCCCATCCAGCACAGATACAGCCCGCCGCCGATCGTAATCAGCCGCTCCAGCCAGATCAGCCGATGCAGCAACAACTGCAGCCCGAGCAGCGCCAGCGCCGACCATACCGCCACGCCAAGCGTAATGCCGACCACGCCGGCCATCGCTTCATGCCGCGAGCGGCTGACCGCCGTCTGCGACACGAAGAAAAAATCCGGCCCGGGACTCATCAGGGCGATGATCTGGACAATCGCAATGGTGATGAACAGGTTCATGAGCGGGCTCCTGCGAACTGGCGCGCAGTGTAAGGGTTCGGCCCATCCCCTGACACCTGCCGCGGCGAACCTTGCCGGCCGGCCGGGCCTTCCTCTACGCTGCCAAGGGCTATTGCCTTACACCACCAAGGCCTTTGCATGCCTTGACAAAGCCTTTGCCGGCACCATCGCCGGGTACCGGCGGGCCCATCGATACCTACTCGCCCGCGGCCTGATACAGGGGAAAAGTAACCATGCAGGACACCCATCCATGAGTCTCAAGCTGCGGCTGATCGCGATGAACTTCCTGCAGTTCTTCGTGTGGGGGGCCTGGCTGATCACTATCGGCGCCTACTGGTTCCAGAACCGCCATTGGTCGGGCGAGCAGTTCGGCGCGATCTTCTCGACCATGGGCATCGCCTCGCTGTTCATGCCCTCCCTCACCGGCGTGATCGCCGACAAGTGGATCCGCGCCGAGCGCCTGTACGGGTGCCTGCACCTCGGCGGCGCCCTCGTGCTGTGCATGGTGCCGATGATCGACAACCCGCGCACGCTGTTCTGGGTGATGTTGCTGAACATGATGTGCTACATGCCGACGATCTCGCTGTCGATCACCGTGGCCTACAACGCGCTCAAGCGCGACGGCGTGGACGTGGTGCGCGCGTATCCACCCATCCGCGTGTGGGGCACGGTGGGTTTTATCGCCGCGATGTGGACGGTAAGCCTGCTGCATCTGGAAACCACTACCGGCCAGTTCTACGTGGCCGCGGCCGCCGCACTGGTGCTGGGCGCGTATGCCTTCACGTTGCCGCCGTGTCCGCCGCGCCTGCGCGGGGCGGATCATCGCTCCTGGCTCGACGTCTTCGGGCTTACCTCCTTCGCGCTGTTCAAGAACGCAAAGATGGCGGCGTTCTTCATCTTTGCGATGCTGCTGGGCGCGGCCCTGCAATTGACCAACGCCTACGGCGATACCTTCCTGCATGATTTCGACAAGATCGGCGCGTACAAAAACCTGATCGCGGTGCGCTACCCGGCGATCATCATGTCGATCTCGCAGGTGTCGGAAACGTTGTTCATCCTGGCCATTCCCTTCTTCCTCAAGCGCTTCGGCATCAAGACGGTGATGCTGATCAGCATGCTGGCGTGGACGCTGCGCTTTGGCCTGTTCGCGTTCGGCGATCCTGGCGCGGGGCTGTGGATGATCGTGCTGTCGTGCATCGTCTACGGCATGGCCTTCGATTTCTTCAACATATCCGGCTCGCTATTCGTGGAAGGCCAGAGCGACCCGGCGATCCGCGCCAGCGCGCAGGGGCTGTTCATGCTGATGACCAACGGCATCGGCGCGGTGCTGGGCAGCTGGATCAGCGGCGTGGTGATCGACACCTACTTCACGCGCCCCGACCGCAGCCTGGAATGGCATGGCATCTGGATGAGCTTCGCCTCGTATTCGTTGGTGGTCGCGGTATTGTTCGTGTTTTTGTTCAGGCATAAGCACGCGCCCGAAGCGCTGAGCGGCGCACCCATCCATTGAGCGGCGCGCCGCCGCCATTCTGAGAAGGCACCCGTTCCCATGCGTGGCCGGCGAGCGCATCTGCCGGCCAGCAAGACGCCCCCGGCTCGGGCTGGCGCCGGGGCATTGGGCGTTCCGGGCTGGCCGAGGCGGCGCGCTTCAACGTGGCCAACGGCACGCAGATCATCGACAGCAGCACGTACCCTTTACAAGAGGGTGGAGCGAGAGACAGAAAAACTATATTTATAACGACCTAACCACCAGTCTCTACTGTCACCCGCTTTGACTGAAACGGCTGACATCTAGTATGCCCGTGTCAGCGGACATTCCTATCCGCACTCACCCTCAAGCAACTCGAAATATTGCCGGGCATAGCTCATCTGCTCGAGCGCCGTCTCCGCCCTGTTCACCACCGCTCGAAAGCGGACATGTTCCTCGCGGTCTTTGGCATACCATCCCAGATGCTTTCTAGCAATTCGAACGCCGTCCCTTTCCCCATAATGCTCGTATAACTGTTCGAGGTGAGCGATGAGAATGGAGCCCACTTCCTTTGGAGTAGGTTCCGGCAGCTTTTCGCCCGTTTCTAGATAATGAAGGATCTCTTTGAAGATCCATGGACGCCCCTGCGCAGCGCGACCGATCATCAGCGCATCAGCCCCCGTCACGCTAAGCACCTTCTTTGCTTTCTCAGGGTCGGTAATGTCTCCGTTAGCCATTACCGGAATGTGTACCGCCTGCTTAATCTCGGCGATCGTTTCATACTCCGCTTCGCCGGTGTAATGCATATCCCTCGTTCGTCCGTGCACCGCCAGGGCCGCGATGCCCGCTGATTGAGCAATGCGAGCAATCGCGACACCATTTCTATTTTCTTTACCCCAGCCTGTGCGGATCTTGAGAGTCACTGGAATATCCACTGCCCCCACCACCGCGTCCAAGATGCGCCCTACCAGAGATTCGTCCTGCAATAGGGCAGATCCTGCCCATGCACTGCAGACCTTTTTGGCCGGACACCCCATGTTTATATCGATCACCTCAGCACCCTGCTGAACGTTGTACCGAGCAGCATCGGCAAGAAGGCGCGGATCAGCCCCCGCGATCTGAACTCCAACCGGCTCGGGTTCGCCCACATGATCCATGCGCCACTGGCTCTTTTTCGTACCCCAGAACCGGGGGTCCGAAATGGTCATCTCAGACACAGCGTAACCGGCCCCAAGACGCTTACAAAGCAAGCGGAAAGGCTTATCGGTCACGCCAGCCATCGGCGCTAGGACCAGTGGAGGATCAATTTTGTAGGGTCCGATCTGCATTTGAAAAGTACCGGCGGCATCATGCATTTGAGTCGAAAATTGGCGCTACTGAGTGCGTAACCGCAGTCCTTGTCCGTGGGAATCGGTTGAGCCACCCTGCTTGGACTAGCGAGGTTAATGGGCCTGGGCCCGGCTGGGTGGACACCTGACTGAGCGACACGAGACAACACGGCCTGCCCCGGCGCCTGTACCTTCGCACTCGTCGCCGGGATTCAGACCTATGTGCAGCACGAAGTGCCGCTCAAGGAACCTCTGCACGACAAGATGTGTTAGGTGCTTCCAACGTAACAACGAGCTCAAGGAGAAGATCGAACCCATGACCCTTCAGAGAAATCATGCGCTATCGCTACTGGTGGAAGCGGATGCCAAGATCGTTGGGCTCACGGTGAAAATCCCGAGGCTTCGAGCGATGTTGCTTGCTTTAATCTGACACCCTTGCGTTAGATCTCGTGCGCGGGGATTGCATGTGGATGCTCGGCCCAGTCCATTTGCCGTACATCATACTCCACACCATTAGTGATCGTCTTTGTCGAAGACGTTTACCACATAGGTGCCCTCCAGCGGCTTTCCTTCTCGCATACGCTCCCAGCTTGTTCTGATTCGGACTCAGACCATGTCTCCCCTGACGACCCACGTACCCAGCCGCTCACGTTCTGGCGCACGATGTCGCTCCTGACGTTCCTGGTCACAGGCAGTGCATATACAAGCTCGCCTTACCCAATGCCCACGCACCATGCAATGCACATCAGAGCCTCTCTGGCTGAATGAGCGTCCTGGATAGCCTCCAATAAGCAAGAGGGCCTTCACAGCGATTGCAGGCTCTATCGACGGGTAGCGACCGCCTTTTCGACGTCGATGGAACGTTGATAGATATGGTCGACGGCATCGCTCATTATTGTACTCAGGGGTGACCCGCTCTTCCTGTCACGGGCATAACCTTGGCACGATGGGTCACTCGGTCCTATGCCGGCAGACTCGCGATAAGAGTGGCGCCGCAACTGGTGTGGTGACCATGCAAGGCCACCGCCCTGTTACCGATGCGCAGGTAGGCATCGCCTTCGACGATGGTGGTGTGTCCACATTTTGGACACTTCACGGCGTCTCCGACGCGAACGACATGTCGGCCGTCAATACGCCACTGATGCGACACCGGCAGCGCGGTACCGCCGTGGGTAGTGCTGTCGCCCTCACGTACGGGGCGCTTGCCGGGAAATTGCATTGCCATCTCCTTGTAGGAATGCCATCGAACTATCGGTGCGCTGGTGCGCTTGAATGTCGATCAAAATTCAGCAGAAACTGTCTCAAAATCGGAAGTTGCATGAAATGCCTGCAAAATAGGCTTATGACGAAAATTTCCAATGCCCACTGGGAACGTGTCCGACACCATTTTGATGTCGGCATACACCCCCCGCGAGATCGTCGACACCGTGCACCACGATGGTGATGCATGGTTTGGGCTGTTGCTTGTGTACATCGGCAATTGCCGCCTTGGGGAGCAGCAGTGCGCGTGTTTGGTCTGTAGCAGGAATGGTGTTGCTCATGGCTGAACGCTTCGTGCATTCGATGTCAGATGCGCTGGCCTTGTGAGGCCGACGAACACAATGTCGGTCATGACGTTTTGTGCAGCACCAGCTCAGCGATCTGCATGGTGTCCTTTTGCAGCCATTGCGTGACTCCCTGGGCATTGGTGACACCCTTGACCATCTCGCCATGCTTGGAGGTGATGCTGTAGGGTTGATCGGGCACAGGTCGCTCACCGTCGGGCATGAGCACACGGAATTGGCGCTGCGTGTCACCTACGTCAAACTGCGGCAATTCACCTTGCGCACTCGCTGCACCCTCCATGTCGTAGCTACCGGCTTTAAAGCGCAGTTCACCGGGGCACCCCAACTCCATGTTGCCGCCCTCCAGCTTGATATACGCACCGCCGCACATCAGCGTGAGGTGTTTGCCCGCAACGGCCAGGATATGGTCGTCAGTGGCATACAGTTCCACGCTCTGCTTACCCTCGAGGCGCACGCTGGCTTGCTGCGCTTGCAAGGTGAGATCCCCTTGGTGGGCGATCTGCTTGAGTTCACCGCCCTGCGCAAAGAAGCCGATGCCCTGGCCGGCGTTCATCACCAGTGCTTGGCCGGCGGTGATCTGCTGGTTTTGCTGCGCCACGCTATCGACATGCTGGCCCGCCGCCAACGTGATCGATTGCGGCGTGCCGGCGGCGATGCCAGCCGGGCTGCTCAGTGCGATCAGCGGTAGGCCACCGTTGGCGCCTTGGCTTTCGTCGTTGGCGCCGTGCCCCAAGTCACGTACGGCATGGCTCAAGGTCTGCTGAGGCCGCGCGTCATGAATAAGGTTCTGGTGTTGGCCCGCATAATCACCGAGCTGTTTGGCCAGTTCCAACGCGCTTTCCAGACACTGCACCAGTTCCGCACGGCTTAGTTGACCGCCCTGGGCTTTGACCCGTCCGTCCGTCGACAGAAGGAGACCCTTGGCTGCTCGGAGCGCACCGTGCTCGTCGGTACGCAGCTCGAAACCCTCGCCACGAGGTGCCGCGCCTTGGGGGCGAGGTTGGGTGAGATAGCCCAAGTGCAGGGCAGTGGCGCCGTGGTCGCTCATCAGCGCCGCACTGATTTGTTCAGGCGTATCATCGATGCGTAGTTCGTTGGCGCGATTGCCCTTGAGCTCTTTACTCTTGACTGCCTCGATTGCCTGGAACTTGGGTAAGGCGTAGGGCGGAGGGTTCGTCGCGGGATAGGTGCGACCGGTGATGATGGGCTGGTCGCAGTCGCCATCGACGTAGCTCACGATGACTTCATGGCCAATGCGCGGAATGGCGATGTGGCCCCACGCGGCCCCGGCCCAGTTTTGACTGACGCGAATCCAGCAGCTGCTGTGCTCGTCATTCTGGCCTTGGCGATCCCACGGGAATTGCACTTTCACGCGACCGTATTCGTCGGTGAAGATTTCTTCGTTCCGAGGACCGACTACGGTCGCCATCTGTGGGCCATCGATGCGCGGCTTGGGGTGCAGGGACGCTTTCCACTCGATGCGGTCGGGGATCACCTGCGCGATGTAGCGGTAGCGGGTGCCAGTGGTGGCGTCGGCGCTCTCTTCGGCTTGGCTGGTCGTCTGGGTGCCGGTGTGCACCATGCGCACAGTCCGCCAGCCGGTGTTCCAGTCCTCGCGCGGGTGGCCTTGCAGGTCGAAGGCGAGGCCGGGCTGCAGGCGCGCGTCGTCACCTTCGATGGTGGCGATTTGCGCATCCCGGCGTAGCGCCAGCAGGCGCGTCTGGGTGAACGGTTTGCCGGCTTCGTCCTGTTTGTAGCGGCCGGGGTAGTCGTAGCGCTCGTAGTCGCGGCTTTGATGGTCGAGGTTGCTGCCGGTGCTGGTGTGACTTTGACCGTAACGCGGATGCTTGAAGGTGTAGTCCTTCTGGGTTTGCGCGGCGGTTCGCACGTGTTCGGTGTAACGGAACGAGCGTAGGCACGGTTCGGCTTGATCACCGCCCGGGGTGGCGTTGTAGGTGACGGCACCGCCGGTGATGACGCCGTGGGTGTAAAGCACATCGCCCTGAATCAGCGTGTGGCCATGGGGGCTGTGCTCAAAGGCGTAGTACAGACCTTCTTCGGCGCTCAGGCGCGTAAAGAAATCCAGATCCGTCTCACCGGGCTGCACGCAGTATTCGCGGGGGAGATGGTCTTTGTTGAGGCGCTGGTCGACGTCGGCGATGCCTGAGCGCTTGAGCACGGCTCGCAGTATCTGCGGCGCAGTCTGTTGCTGGAAGATGCGCCAGTCGCTGCGCAGGCCCATGCGCGCCAGCATCGGCTCCACGATTGCGCGATAGCGGGTGCGTCGATGGCCGGTGTCGCCCTGCTCGAACGCGCTGACCATGCCGTGCACGATGCGTTCGGCGTGTTCGCCGCGCCATAGCGTGAACACCGCTGGCTGATCCAGCAGCTGGCCAAAGTCGATGGCCGCATGGGCGCTCGCCAACTCCAGCGTAAGCACGTAGGGCTCGCAGAGCGCTTCGTCCAGATGAAATTCGATGACCTCCAAGGCCGGGCCGCTGGCCGCCTGGAAGGTGAAACGCAGATCCGTTTGGCGTGACATCACTCTCGTCCTGGCGAGTCGGCGACCCGGCAAGGTCGCCGGAGCGAAATTAATCGGCGGTGCTCTCTGGTGTACGGTGAGCCAAATCACGCGTGTTCTTCTGCACCGCAATGGCGCCAAAGAGGCTTAACGCGAATGCCATGCCGTAGAACCCCTTCTCACTCAGCTGCAGGCTGGTGGCGTTCCACAGGCCGACGGCGAGCAACACCAAAGCCATGAGCATGGACATCCAGGCCAAGCCCATGTAGATGCCGGTGACGGGGATGCCGTCGGCGCGATCACGGACGCTCTTTTGAATGGAGACTGCCGAGAACAAGCCGAACATCAGCACGACAAAGTAGTAGCCCTTTTCGTTGAGCGCCAAGGCCGCGTTCCACAGGCCGACCAGAAAAGCGACGACCCCGAGCAAAAGGGCAATCCACGATGCGGCGACGAACGCGCCGGAGGGTTTATGAAGCGTTGTTTCCATGATGTCCTCAATCAATGAACCGAGGTGGCGGCCGCCACCTCGGATGTTGCGCGGAGAGTTAAGCCTCCATCGGCTTGCGCCAGTCATCCGAAGCCTCGGTACCGGCGATGCTGTGGGTCCAGGAGATCTTGCGGTAGGCCAGCGACACCTTGATCAGCTGGGTGTAGTCGGACTTGGACGCGTCCTGCGCGTGCGGTAGCACGGTGGTGATGTCCACGATGGTGGCGTCTTCCAGTTTGGTGGTGAAGAAGTGTTCCTGCTTGCCATCGACCGAGGTGCGAAACCACTGCACTTCGACCGTGGGGAGCATTTCACCGGAGGCGAGCGACTGATACATCAACGGCACGGCTTTGTTGAGTGCGCAGGTGAACATGAGCGGCTTGTGCACGCGCTGGCCCGACGGCTGACCGCTCTGCGGGTCGGTCGGGGTGGTGACGCGGTGCTCGATTTCCTGTACCAGGATCTGGTCTTCGTGGCCTTCCACGTAGACGTTGCCGACGGAGTCGGCGGTGAAGGCGCCTTTGGTGAGGTTGCCCTGGGTCTTACCGGTGATGCTGATATAGGCGGGTGTTGGCATGACAGAAGTCCATTGTCGTGAGCGATGGCCACATGGGCCGCGAAGCCATCCGCAGGGATGACGAGAGGCGGTGTAGCAAATGCCGTGCCAACACGCCGGCGTGTGAACAAAATGACTGCATATCAACGCTTTACGCAATCCTCTTTCGCACGCTGCCGCAGGTAGTTGCTCACGCCTTCTCCGAAATGACCGATTTTTCCGATGCATCGGGCAATGGGTTGCTCGCTTACTTTCAAGTGATTGATTTTGTGCCGTTTCAAGCGGGCAAATTTTTGCCCGATCGGGCAATGGATTGCCCGCCACGCGTTTTTCACGCCGCAGCTATCGCTTGAGCATGGTGTCCAGCGAGCGAAGCACTTCATCCGCGGTCTGATGCAGGTTCATCGCGTACAGCCCGTAGACCACAACAAGCGCACCGAGCACGGCCAGCCACGGGGTCCACCACGGCCACTGCCAACCCACGTTGTAGCGCCGGCGGGTGACCTGATCTTGTCCGTCGGTGAGCCGTTCGGGTGTGTCACCGCGCAGCTCGCGCAGCACCTTGTGCACCTTCTTGATGAGTCCTTGAAGTGCTTCGGTCTGGTTGTGCTGCACGCCGTACTTGCCTTTGAACCCCAGGCAAAGGCACAAGTACTTGAACTCCAGCACGTCGCGGTACTTCTTGGGGTCCATCAACATGCGGGAGAGAACGGTAAAGAACTTTTCGCCACCCCATGTTTCCTGGTGGTGCGCACTCAGCAGCGAGCGTTCCGCCCATGAGGAATGCGATCCCCAGTGCGTTTGCATCACCGCCTCGTCGATGAAGGCGCACAGGGCATAACGGTAAGCCAGCTGCGTGGCAGCCTCGTAACCCTGCCTGCGCACCTCTTCGTCGATCGCTGCGATCTGATCGCGCACGGCGTTGTACAAGCGTTCGACGTGGCCGTGCTTGTCCATACGACGCAGGCGAATGACCACGCCAAAGAGCGGCAGCGCGGCGTCCACCAGCGGGTTGAAACCGTGGCCTCGCAAAGGGAAGCCGAGATCCGCATCGTTGTCGATGCCGTCAATGGTTTGGAAACCAATGAACTGCTTTTGGGCGAACACAGGGGTGGGTGTGCCGCGCAAGAAGCCGTTGCGCTGCCGAATAGTGGTCGAGTCGGTCATCTCATTCGCTCCGGATGGCCCAGAACTGAAGTTCGAGTTCGGGGAAGTCGCCGGCAATGTGGAAGCCGAAGCCGGCGGTATCGCGCATCATTTGCCAGCTCGCGTGCGTGCGATCGAGCTGGAAGTAAGTGAACCCGGCGTGGAATGGCAGATAGCGCGGTGCCACCGGCAAGGCGCCCAGCGGGATACCCGGCAGCTGGAGACTGACCCGTTCGCCGAGCTTTTCCATGGACGCCACTTTGGCCTGCTGTACGAACTGCTGGCGAAGCGTGTCCAGGGGCATGCGCGCGCGTACCGCCAGGATAAAGTCCGCACTCGCCAGCAAGCTGCGATCCTGGACGGCGGCGGTAAGCATGCCGTACTGCTGCTTGATGATTGGCAAGGACACCGCACGCGGCTGGAGCACGGTGCTGAGGGATCGACGCAAGGTTTCCTCCAGCATGCGAAAGGAAACGCGCAGATTGTCGTGTTGATAAGCCGGATACTCGAGCGGCAAGCGCCCCTCGTCCGTGAACGTCACCAGTTCGCCGCAGGCCTGGCTGAAGGCGACATAGAGCTGTTCGGGGTGCACGTGGCGCAATCGGGACAGATGCAGAAAGTAAGGCTGCAAACGGTTGAGCACTTGCAGCAGATTGAAGTCCGTTACATCGGCGACACCGGACTGGCCGGGCGAACCGATGCGCTCGGCAATGTTTTTCGCACGCTCGCGCATCAAACCCGCGGTTTCGCCCAGAAAACGATGAAGTGGCGGGATCGCGCTGAGGGACAGGCTGGTGGGATAAAAGGTCTCGTCCAGAATCAGGCTGCCGTCCGGTCGGCGATCCAGGATGCGGCACAGCGCAATGCCGGTAAAGGCGCTGCGATCGTCGCGTTCCAGGGTCAATTGAAGATTGAGCGACGCCACATCCATCGAGACATAGTCGCCCTCCTGACTGTGGGTGTCCTTGACCTCTTCGGCGCGCGCCGCATAGCGCGCCTGGGCATAGGACTCGGGCCACTGAACTTCGAGCACGCCATCGGACTTCAGCGGCAGTGTGAGATAGACCACCTGATTGGCGCTGGAGGCATCGGTGATAGCCAGCGGCGCCGGGGGCGCCTGGTCGTTGGGCAGGTCAAACACACTGCCGTCCGGCATGACGCCGCGCGCACGCACGATAGCGATCTTGCCGAAGCTTAAGTATTCCTGGTTGATCTCCAGCTCGCTCAAGCCATACAGGTGCGCACTGACCGCGCTGACCCGCTGGTTGGCATGATGCTCCAGCGCGCGCTGCTGTTGCTGGAAGTGCTGGGGTTTGACGAACAGTCCTTCACTCCAGATGACCGGGTTTCTTGATGTCATGATTTCTTCCTCGGCGGCTGGTGGTAGCTCTCATCCGTCATGACGACGTCGAGGTTCTGAAGCATCACCAGCAGGGAGTATTTGTAGCCGCCCGCTTCGATACGCATCACCTGCTTCCAGGCGGCGCTGCTTTGATCGTGGAAGTTGGCGAGCACGGCGATATAGCGCGTGTTTTTGTCCATCTTCTTGAAATCGATGTATTTGAACTGCCCCGGCTGGAGCACGTAGTCATCGTCATCGATATAGGTGCTGCCCAATGCTTTCCTCAGATCTTCGGCCAGCAGGTCGTGATCGGCATTGAGGAACATTGAATCGTCCTTCAATTGCAGGATCTTGAAGGAAATCGGCGTGCCGGCATTGGCGATTGTGGAGGCCTCCGGCGTAGACGATGGGCCCGATGGGCTATCGGCATACTGCCCAAGGGCCGGTGCGTTGGCATGCGTGGCGCCCGCCGCTGATGTTTGGCTGCCCGCATGAAGGGGAACCGGCACCTGCTCGATGACTGTCGCGTTGCCGCGTGTCAGTGGAGCGGCTGCCAATGACCAAGATCGAGGGGCTGCAGCCATAGGCGATGCGGTGGGCGGGGGCGTCGCGAGGATACTCGCGGCACCGGCGGTGATCTTGCCCACGCCGCTGGGTACGCCAGGCGCATAAGGCGCCACGGCGGCAGCCGTGGCCACGGTGGGTTGGACGGTCGATGCCACCGTTCCCGCGCCATGGGAACCCGACACAGACGGGGCGCTGTCCACAGCCGCCGCTCCCGGCACGGGCGACACCTCCAACGCCACCTGTGGTGCGGGCCTGCCCTCGTCGGGTGTTTGCAGATAGTCGAGCAACGCCTTCATCTTTTCGGCGAGTTCGGCTTTGCTGCCTCCCGTAAGGTTGACGAGGTACGGACCTTCCTCGGCGTGAATGTCCACCGTGACTGTCGCCATGTCCGATGTCTGCATGGCAGGCGCGGACATATCCGGTGGCGACGCATCGGCGTTGGGATTCACGTTGGGTGCCGCATACAAACTCAGCGCCACCTGCGTCGGCGCCTCTGCATCCTTTCGATGAAATCCGAGCATGCTGCAGCCGGCCGCACTCACTAAGACCAGCAGCAACACGGCGGCTCGACGGAACCTCATTGTGCCTCCGTGCGGAGCGCTCGGTCATAGGCTTGCTCAAAGACCTCCCAGAACAGCTTCTCAAAGCCCAACTGCCGCGACGAAGCCAACTCACCGTAATAGTGGGCGTACATCTGCCACGCCCAGTCGCCAACACCGGAGGGCTGCGCCGGATCAGGCTGGTAGCGCTGGAAGCGTTGCAATAACACGTCCGGTGAGAACGCCCCAAGCAGCGCCTCCAAACCGGCGCCGATAGCCTGCACGAGGGCCGCCTGATGGCCACGGACCTGCGCTAGGCTTTCCTCCACGGCCGCCTTGGGCGACAGATGCACCGCGCTGCGCTCGTTGCCGAAAAGCGCGCGTACGGTGTCTTCATAGTTCAGGCCCAGGCGCAAAGGGTTGTCCTCAATGGGTTGCAGTGTGCGACCCAGCAGTGACAGTCGGTCTTCCTTTTCCGTCGTCGAGCCATACAGCGCTGACAGTCCACGCAACGTCGCCTCAAGCGCCTGTCCAGTCTCCTGCAGCAACCGATAGGCGGCCCGCCCCTCCATGGCCCCCCATGACGCGCCGAGGCCTTCCATCAGGGGGGCGACCAATTGGCGCGCATCCCCACCCGAGAACTGTTGCGCGGTCAACCAATGCTGGGCTTGCGTCGTGTCCGACGGTAAAGTGCTCATGCCTGTCTCTCCAGAAAGCGTTTTAGGTGTGCCGGATACCGCCTCGAAGCGGGTGGCGCCAAGGTCGGCCTGGGGCTGGGGGCCCGCCAGGCCGTAATGGGTGGGATCCAGCGGGTCGTGCGAGGAACGCGTAGTGGCGCGCTCGGCCGCGTCCAACGCCTCGAGGGGATCCAGATACGCAAGGGGGCGGTCGGGTGCGGCGAGCGCTTGAAACGCTGCATGCGCATCCCGCAATGCCATTGACGACATCGGCGCGTGTGATAGTTCGGCGCCCTCACGCCGCAAACCGGCCCACTCCGGGTCGATCCCGTCCTCCCCAAGGGACTGGGATGCTCCGTCAATCGCATCGGCATCGCCCAGAAGCACGGTCAGATCGTAGGGACCGACCTGAAGGGTATCCCCTTCGCTAAACCGCGCACCCACACCGCGCCCCATTGGCGCGTGGGCGCCATTGATATGGGTTTTGCCGCATCGATCAACGACACAAAAATGGCCGTCTTCCAGGCAAATCTCGCAGTGGATCGGTTCGATACGATCATGGTGATCCATCAGCAACCAGTTGGCCCCTCGACAACCGATCGTGCCTCCCGTGCGATCAAAGCGATGCCGCGGTTTGTTGCCGTATTGCAGGATCTCCGGATTGGAAACCACAAGCGTGATGTGGCGCTGAGTGGCGGTCATGGCTTGTCCAAATCCACACCGGGGCCGCCGGCAATAAAGTCATCCAGCGTCTGCTTGTCGCGTGCCGCCTGTTCCGGATCGCTTGGACGCCTATACGGATGTTCGCGGGCTTCTTCCTCGCGCCATGCGGCAGCTTGTTCGGCGCGTATCCGAACGGAGGGT
>NZ_DATJTC010000028.1:0-75487 GCF_035503745.1 Dyella sp. | reverse complement strand
GACCCGGCGCAGTGGCACCGCCCAAGCCCAAGGAACCCTTGTCCCCCCCGCCGATTTCTCGCGAACAGGCCGAGCGTGACCGCCAGGTGCTGGATGACTTCATCGCCAGTCGGCCGGGCCCTCTGCCAAACCTCGAGGACTGATCACCATGCCATCCCCTGTGGTTCTCGTTGGCCATCGGCATTCGTGTCCTTTCCATGGTGATGGTCGCGTCACCACCGGCACCAAGGGTGGCATGGTGCGCGACAAGCTCGTGGCCTGCGTGGGCGACCGCATTAGTTGCGGCGCCACCATCATCAGCGGCTCGCCCGGTGCCTCCCTTCATGGCAAGCCAGTCGCTCGCAAGGGCGACACCACTGATCACGGTGGCACGCTGGAGGAAGGTGACTCGAGCTGTCTAGTGCCGTAGTCAGACAGTTCATATGCCTTGTGCCGAGCCAATTTCCACTGATAGCTCGATGGACGATCCTCGCAAGGCATGCGTTGCATCGCAGTTGAGCCGCAGAGTCTATTTCACGTGAGCCGGCAGGCGTTGGGGTGATGCCGAAGGCAAGACCTGGCCCTCAAGGCGTCGTTACCGAATCGAACAAATACTTTTGGGCGTCGGCGACTGGATCACGATGGCCTTGGCAAACGCCAGCTCGAACCGAGCTTGGCCGCGGGTTCGGCACAGCTTCTGCAGCGTGGCGCAGGCATTGAGCGCACGTACCGAGTGATCTGTGAGTTGAAGCAGGTGCTCGACCACCGACAGCGCCCGAGGTCCCATACCGCTCGCCCACTGCCGATAACGCTCGGGCGTGTGGTCGGCTCACGCCAGTTGGTGTTCGGGCATATGGGAGCGGTCTGTCGTTTTGCCGCCCAACACCTCCGAGCGAGGGTGCGACGCCAGGCGTGTTCTGTCCTTCAGGAATTCGACCGTCGTGGGTGTGCCGCAGGCATAAACTTCCTGCTGAATCTTCGCGCCGGAGAAATCCACCCAGCCTCGCTCACCCGGTGCGTACTGCCGTCGCATGGACAAGGCCTGCGTTCCCGCCCGGCGTCATACAGGTAATTGAAATGGCTTAACTGGCAAGCAGTAGCGGGATGCGCTTCCTTATGCTCCATTCACAACAAAGTGCGCGTCACGCTCTTGCGTTGCAGTTCACGGTGCACGTAGACCCTGTCCTGCACACGCTTGGGTTCGTCGCTACCTGCAAGCAACTTATGAAATCGTCTGTGCAGGTCTGTGTCCGACAGTTTGAGCAGGTCAATGTGCAACTTATCTTATGGCGAGAAAGTTTCGCGACCTTTTTTTAGTTCGTTGCCCATGGCATTTCTTGTGGAGGCGCGCCCTTGATCTTGGTGCGTGCCTACGCGGCGACCACTTCTTGTGGTCGCGCCGCACATGCCCAAGCTCTTTGGCGCAGCGGTGTCGATGTGGGCGTTCAAGCTGGCTTGGTATTTGGGCCGGTTAATCAAGGCTTGTCCGCTAAATTCCGGCCGCACGAACCCACGCGCCGCATTCCCTCGATTGAAAGACGGTGAGCGCTCTGGGAGACGGAAATACCGTTAATCCATCGCGCTATTCCCGCGATGACGTCCGGGTATTTTTGCGTTTTGTAAACACTTCCCGATGCTACATTCACGCGTGCAATACATATTGCAGCCACGAGATTGGGGGGTTTTATGTTCTGTGAATCACTGAAGTTCATTTCACGCAAAGCTGCCTTGTCGAGCATGCTTGCGATGGTTTTTTCTGCTTCCGTATGGGCGGGCCAGCCGCCTTCCACGGGTCTTGGACAATCATGGCCGAACGCGGCGGATGTAAGTGTCAGTCCGCATTACCACGTCTACGTTTTTGCGCGTGATGGTATCCGTTACATCCAGGTCAACGATTTGAATGGCACGGTGCGCGGCGCTGTTGCGGTAGCCGATCATGTCGTCTTGGTATTGCCGATAGGCGCCGATGCTTCGTCGGTGGTGACGTACCAGCCCCAAGCCAATGCCCAGCGTCCCAATGCATCGGGCGAGACGGTTTATCGCGACGGCACCACGCAGATCAGCGCGAGCCCGCAAAGCACGGGCGCCGTGCAGCTTATTGTCAGCACGGCGAATGACCAGGGCACATGCACCGACCCATTCAATTGCACGGGAGGCAACGTGACCGGTATCCCGACCGGCAACAGCAATCCGTAATGAATGGATCGGCACGAATACGCCGATCAACGTATGCAGACTGCGGGGGGAGCCATGGGCGACTCCCGCGGTTTTCTGTTGGCATCCTGCATCAATGCAGTAATTTGCAGCTTGTCCGGCGATGTGCGGACATGAAGTTCTCCGTCGTAGAGGCGCACGTGGTCGCGCATGGCACTGATGCCCAGCCCGTTGGCGCCAAGTTTCGATGCCAGTTGCTGGCTTTCGTGTTTTTTGTAGACCGGGTCGTTGATGTCGCCGCGACTGGCCAGTCCTTCCACGCGCAGCACGGCCCAGCGTTGGCCATTGCTTAGCCCGCCGCGCAGGGTTATCGAGATCGCGGACCACGTCTGCTGTTCGCTGATGTAGACCACCGCTTCGCAGGCCAGGCGATAAATGGCCGCGTGCACGCCAAGCGAAAGTTGGCTCAGACCGCGCCCCTTCAAGTCAAAGCGATAGGCGATGCCTTCTTCATCCAGCGTGCGTGCGATGGTTTCGCGCAGGGCGGCCGGCAGTCCGCGCTCGCGCCATGCGTTGGGGTGCATGGATTCGGCCAGGCGATAGACCTGGCTTTGCGTGGCGGCGGCCTGTTGATAATAGGTTTGGCCTTCCATCATCGGCAGCATGTGCTTGAAGCGGTTGAGCAGGCGCGTGTGCGTCAACTGCAGCGTGCCGCCGACCTGTTCCAGCGCTTGCGCGGTCTGGCGCATGCGGATCTCGCACAGATACAAACCCTGCTGGGCGAGTTTCACCGCGGCTTTGGCATCCAGTCGTTCTTGTTCGTCGGCGGCATTCTGTGCGGTGATGCGTGCACCGAGCACGAACAGGCACGTGGCGGAGAAGGTGATGAACGCCTGTGCGCCGGCGATGTCCAGCGCGTCCGGGCGCGATTCCATGCGGATAAAGATGCAGGTCATCACCGCGGCGGTGCCGATGGCCGCAGCACGCCATCCATGTTTCATGGTGAGCCATGCAACCGGCAGGAACATCGCCATGCGAATGACTTGCTGTGCATCGGTCGATGCACCACGGCCCATCCAAGCCAGCACCGCCAGGGTGGGCAGCAGCAGTACGGCGGTTTCCAGTGCAAGCTGGCTCCTTGCCCAGTCGGCAAGGTGCGCCCGCCATGTGGCGGCCTTACGCAGCTTGAGCGCGAGCGCAACCGGTACCAGCGTCAAAATACCCGCGTATTTGCCCAGGAACAATTGCACGATTTGCAGCTTGTGGAACTGGTACGGATGGGGCACGTTGGAAGGCTGAACGACTGCCATCAACCCCGCGACGTTCACCGCCGTCCAAAGCACGGAGACGAGCACGATGCAAGCGAGCAACGCATTCACTTTCACCAGCCGCTTGGATGGAAACAGCGAAAGCTCGCGCCGGCACCACCACACGATAGGCATGGCCAGCAAAATCGGTGGCACCGAGTTGATCACGACCCATGCGATGCCCAATTGATCCAGGCAGGCGAGGTTGTCGCGCATCAGCGGAATCAGCTCGCCCAGCACCGCGGCGGGCCAGTAGCGATAGGGAAACAGCAACAGAAAGCTCAGGCGCAGGCCTGCCGAAACCGCCCAGATGGCGTCCGAATAGGGTCGGATCAATAGATAGGCCATCGCATAGCCGACAATGACGGCCAGCTGTCGCAGCCAGATGTTTTCGGCGAGTGATTTAAGCATCTCCCACACCCCCTGACTCGAGATGACTGTCTCGGAGTCGTCCTTGAGTGGTGAGTTCCGATGGCGCCCTTTGGCAAAGCTTAAAGCGTGCCACGTGTGGCGTGGCTGATCGTCCTCGCAGATCGATACCGCGGCAGGAACCTATGGAAAGCATGATACGCATAGGCGTCATTCAAAACGTGAAGATGGTGGCGCCGGCCAGGGGGTAGGGTTGTTGCACGCGTGGGCGTCCTATTTGGCGCAGTAGCCGGGTGTCGGGGGCTCAACTCGCCGGTCGGCGATATGTGAAGGCCGGCGCCTGAGGCCCCCGCTTTCATGTGAGATAATCGTCCCCCCTGCAATGCCCCAAGTTGCCATGACCCTCCCCAAAGACGCTTTCCGCCGCTTCCAGGAAGAACTGGCGGCGCTAGACCAGCAAATCGAAGACCGATCGGCCAAGAAAAAGACGGCCAAGCAGGCCGCCCTTTCCGCGATGGAGAAAGCGCGCCAGGAATTCCTGGCTCTCCAGGCGCGTTACAAGCTTACGGTCGCGGACGTGGTTTCGTTCTTTCCCGAAGAAGAAGGCATCGCTTATCTTCAGGGTTTGATCGCGCAGGCCCAAGCCAAGCCGCGCCGTGGACGCAAGCCCAAAGCGGCCCAGTAACTAACTTGCCTTGGCGTCAGCGCAGCATCGCGCGGATCAGGGCCACAAGCTGCTCACCGGCCAGCATGCCAAACAAGCCCACCAGCGCGACCGTGGGCGGGGCAGGCGATTTCACGCGTAGCAGGCCATAGATGACGCCCACCAAAGTCCCTACGGCCAGGGATATGAGATAAGCCTTCACGGTGATTCCTTGCTGGGAAGGGGGTGGCGTCACGGCACGATCACGACGCGCCCATCGGTGCCTTGCACGACCGACGCGTAAGCCTCTCGCCCTTGCGCCAGCGAATAGCGATGCGCAATCACCGGCGCCTCGAAATAGCCGCGGTCGAAACCTTGGGTGATGGCCCGCATCAGCGGTGCGGATTCGGCGACCCCGAGCTTGGCGCTGTCGGCGCCCAAAAGCTGGGTTTCGTTGTGATAGAAATCGATGAGGTCCAATTCAACGCGGCGGCGGCCGACAGCGCTGATTTCCACCACCCGCCCGCGGCGCTTGGCCAAGCCCAGCGCCATGTCGAAGGCAATGCCGCCCACGCAGTCGTAAACCACATCGACGCCGCCGGCTAGGCCTTGGATATCGCGCACGCGTGCCACGGTGTGCTCGTCGAAAGCGACGAAGTGATCGATCCGGCGGCCGGCCGGCGAATGCGGATCGACCGGTTTTGAATTGATGCCCACCACCTGGCAGCCCAGCGATTTGGCGATCTGCGTCACCGCGCCGCCGACGCCGCCACCCACGCCGATCACGGCGATGGTTTCGCCTTCGCGCAGCTGCGCGTAGCTCATCACGCCCACCCATGCCACCACGAAATTAACGCCGATCGCCGACGCTTGTTCGTGGCTGATGGCGGCCGGTTTGCGCGCCAGCGCGGCGATGGGCACCTTGATGTATTGGGCATGCGTGCCGTCGCTGGAGAAGCCGATATCGCCGCCGGTTCCCCATACTTGCGCACCCAGCCAGTCGGCGGGGCCGCGTTCCACCACGCCGCTGAAATCGCGTCCGGGAATGCGCGGCAGTACAGTATGCGAAAAGGCGCCGGCCACGTTTTTCACGTCGCTGGGGTTGACTGACGCGGCGTGGATTTTTACCAGTGCCGAGCCTTGGTCGATCTCCGGCGTCGGCACCTCGAGGTATTGCAGAACGTCCGGGGTGCCGTAATGGGTGAACTGCAGCGCTTTCATGCCATGCCGTCCGGGAGGTGGTGTCGTTCCCTGGGGATTGTACAAACAGCATGGGGTCCAGGCATGGTGGCCATGCGGCAGGCGGCATGGGGCGAGTGTTTCGGTCTGCGCCGGGGCGCAGCCTGCGTCCGGCCAAACCCGGGCGCCTGTTGGCACAGGCGCCCGATCCCGTGGTGAACCTCGCGCCGCCCCGATTCGGGCAGGGCGCTCAGTAATCGAGCGTGACGCTGCTGGTGGTGGTGGAAATACCGTAGCCGCATTGCGGGCTCGACGAGCCGATGATGTTCCATGGCGTCCATGCCTGGCTGATCGTATTGCCGCTCATATCCTTGACCTGGATGCCGTTGTAAACCACCGATTTGCTCGCCGGAAGCAGGCTGCAACTGGAGATGTTATAGGCCTCCAGGGTGCCGCCGAATACCCACGTCAGTGCCGCGTAAGGGTTGGTTTTCAGCGTGGTGGTGTGGCCGTTGGTTTCGTCGGTGGAGGTGATCGTTGCGCAATTGCTGCCGCCGTCGCAGGTGGCGCTGACGATGCCGTAGATCTGGTCGCCAGCGGCGGTGTTCACCGGGCCGCTGTAATAGGTCGTGCCGCTGACGCAGCAGTTCCAGCTGGACAAGGTCCACAAGCTTACGCCCGAGCCGCTGAAGGCGTTATAGCCCAGCACGGGTTGCAGGATGGATTGCGCATCCGATTCGGATTGCTCAAGCCCAGGGAAGAAATAGTCGACCTGGTTGGTGGTTTTGCTGGGTGAGGAAGGCACCACCCAATTGGCGGCAATGCTGCCCACGCCGGTGGAGGTGGTGTAATAGGCGGTAAGCAGCCAGCCGCTGTAGCCCGATGCCGGTTGCCGCTGGCTGGTGGGTGCCGACGTATGGCCACTGGGGTCGATCCGCATACCGCTTTGCGTGTAATGCGGTTTGGTGCAGGCCGCAGGTTTGCGTAGCGAGCCGTCCTGGGCTTCGATGCTGCCGTCGGTAAGGACTCTTTCGCCCTGCCGTACGGCCTGCACGCAGGACGCGGCAAAGTAGCCGTTGGGCGTAATCACATAATCCAGCGGCACGTTTAGCGGCCGGGCGCCTGGCGAGAGCGAACTGACCGTGGTGAGGGCGGCCTGCGGGCTGGCTGTGTCCGCCGCCTGTGCCACGCCGGCGAGCGACAACGCGGCAAGCATCCAGGTACCCAGCCACGACGCACGTACAAGAGCAAACGGTTTCATAGATCGCGCACTCCTATCAAAGTGATGGCAAAGCGGTCCTTCGCATCGAAGGGCGTTACCCCTCAAAGCGCAGCGCAAACGTAACCTGATGAAAGGCGACTCCCCGGCCAGGTCTCCATGGCTCGTGCTTTGGCGTTCAAAGCCGGCGTAATGTCGCCACGGGGGCGTGCAGCGCGCGTGAACCGCGGGCGCACATCGCACTCATTTTTTCCGATGTGTGCGCCGGGGCACGAATCGGGGCAAATTGCGGGAAAAAAAGCCTTTCGAGCGTTTACGTGGCGTGATGGCGACGGTAAGGCCGGTCTAAGCTAACCTTCACATAATGCGAAACGGAAGCCGTAGATGTCACAGGCGGCCGGCGATAGGGCAAGTGTATGCACATCATCCTGGTCGAAGACGACCTGCCATTGGGGACGGCGATCCAGCACGCGCTGGAAAAGCTCTCCTACGCCGTGACGTGGCTGCGTGACGGGCGCGAGGCTTTGGCCGCGTTGCGCGACCAGACCGCCGACCTGGTGCTGCTGGACCTTGGCCTGCCCAACAAGGATGGCCTGGAAGTGCTTGCCGAGGCCCGCCGCGCCCACGTCAATACGCCCGTGATTGTGATGACCGCGCGCGATGCCCTGGAAGCGCGCGTGCGTGGCCTGGATGCGGGCGCCGACGACTATCTGGTCAAGCCGTTCCATGTGGAGGAGCTGAGCGCGCGCATCCGTTCGCTGACGCGTCGCGCCCAGGGTCTTGCGGCCAACCGTATCGACGTGGGTGTGCTGAGCCTGGACATCGGCACGTCCGAGGCGGAATTTCGCGGCAAGCGGATTGAACTCACGCGCCGGGAATTTTCGCTGCTGCGCATTTTGATGGAGCGTGCCGGCCGCATCGTGCGCCGCGAGCATCTGGAAAACTCGCTCTACGGCCTGGACAATTCGGTCGGCAGCAGCGCACTGGAAGTGCAGATCCACGCCTTGCGCCGCAAGTTGAGCTTCGATGCGATCCGCACCATCCGCGGTGTCGGTTACATGATTCCAAGGGATCCCACGTGAGACCGTTGAGCCTGAGCGGACGCCTGCGCTGGATGATCGTGGTGGTGCTGGTAGCGGTGCTTTTGCCGTTGGGGCTGTACAGCTATTGGCGCACGCTGAAGGAAACGCACGAATTGCTGGACGGCCGCCTGGCGCAGTCGGCGCGAACGCTGGACGTGCTGATTCAACGCGCCGGCATCGATCCCTTGCGCAAGCCCGGACAGGGGCTCTTGGTCGTGCCGATCATCGGGCGCCAGGCCGAAGAGCAGCTGATGCACGGCCGCACGTACGAGACCGAAGTGGGTTATCAGGTGTTCGACCTGCAGCAGCGCCTGCGCCTGACGACCGCCAATTTTGCACGCTTGCCGCTGCCGCTTACGCCCACGTCCGGTTTCGAGAATTATGATTTTGAAGGTTACGGCTGGCGCGTTTTCACGCTGATCGACGATGCCGGCGGCGTGATGATCCGCATGGGCGAGCGCGACGACAGCCGCCGCGATATCACCCATGCGATGTGGCTCGACCTGGGGTTGCCGACACTGCTCGGCTTGCCGATCCTGGCCTTGCTGGTGGGGTGGGCGGTGAAACGCGGCTTGCTTCCGCTGCAACGGTTGACCGAAGCTTTGGCGTCGCGCGCGCCGGGAAGCCGTCAGCCGATCCAGTTGGAACGCGCACCGCAGGAATTGCAGCCCGTCGTCGGCGCACTCAACGCGCAGCTGGAACGGCTGGAGGATGCGCTGGAGCGCGAGCGCCGTTTCAGCGCGGACGTTGCACACGAACTGCGCACGCCGCTGTCCTCCACGATGATCCATCTGGACAACGCCGTGGCCACGCAGATTCTTCCCGATACCAGGGTGGCGCTATCCAGCGCGCAGGCGGGTCTTGCGCGGCTGGCGCGGCGTATCGAACAACTGCTGGCGCTGGCCCGCCTGGAAGCCGGCGTGGCGGCGGGGCAGCGACAGGCGGTAGACCTGGTGACGATCGCCATGAACGTCATCGATGACTTGGCACCGTTGCTGGGCGAGGGCGGCGTCGAGTTCGCCTTCATCGAGCACGACGACCACCTGAGGCTGCTCGGTTACGAGGCCGCGCTCGCAGCACTGCTGCGCAACCTGATCGAGAATGCCATGCACCATGTGCCATCGGGCGGCCAGGTGCAGTTGTCGATGCACCGCACCGGAACGACCATCGTGATCGACGTTGTCGACAATGGCCCCGGTATTCCCGCCGAGCGGCGTGCGAGCGTATTCGCGCGCTTCCATCGCGAGGCCAGCAGCAGCGGCGATGGCTACGGGTTGGGACTGTCGATCGTGCAACGCGCGGCGGAACTGCATGGCGCATCGATCGCCTTGCTCGACTCGCCCTTGGGCAAGGGGCTGCTCGTTCGCGTGTCGATCCCGGTCATGGAAAAAGCGTCAACATAGTGCACCTGCGACCATGCGCATGTCCTCTCCCCATGCGGGCGAGAGGACGTGCGCAACCTTGGCCTCAAGGTTCGCCGACGGTGAGAATGGCAAAGCTGCCGGGCACATATTTCGGATGGCCATTGGCCTCCTTCCCCGCAGCGACCTGCGCAGAAGATAGATAGATACGATGCTTCTGCGGATCCAGCGCCTGCGTACGCGCGCTGATCTGGGTCGGCACGTTGGCTACGACGGTGTAGTGATCCGGATCGTCCTCGTGCACCACGGTAAGCGTGCCGCTTTCGCCGTTGGAGCTGTACACCGTGCCGGTGCCTTCGTCGAACGTCACCGCATCGGGGCCGTCGCCGATGGGCACGGTTGCAACGCGGTGGCCATCATGCGCATCCAGCACCGTCATCACACGATTGTCGCAAACCGAGAACAAGCGTTGATGGGCCCGGTCCATCGCCAGCCCGCTCGGCGATTCGCACGGCGCCAGCGGCCACACGTGCAGCACCTTGTAAGTGGCGCTATCGATATCCGCAAGCTCCGATTTGTCTTCAATGTTGACGAAAACGTGGCCGTTGTCGCCGCTCGCAGCGAATTCGGGCTTGCCGGGAAGCACGATGGTGGCGATGACGGCCTTCTTGGCCGGATCGATAACGCTGGCCGTGCCGCTCTTGCCGTTGAACGTGAAGACATGATGCGACGCGTTATCGTAGAGAATGGCATCGGGCTTTTGACCGGTGCCGGTTATGGTGGCAAGGGTCTTTAGCGTATCCAGGTCGAACATCGTCACCGAATGGCTTTTGCCATTGCTGGTAAATCCGCGGTGCAAATCATCGGCAATGGCAACGCCATGCACGCCGTTGGTGTTGGGAATCGTGCCGATCACCTTGCCCCCATCGACATCGACCACCAGCACCCGGTCGCCGCGGCTGACAAACAAATGCCGGCGCCGCGCATCGAAACTGAGGTAATCCCAGCCACCCGCACCGCCCAGCTTCCATTGCTGGATGACTTTGATGGGGGTTACGGCCGCATTTGCCGCCACGCTGGGCATGGCAGCGGCATAGGCCAGGGAAGCGAGGAGGGCGATGGTCAGGGAGCGACGCATGGAAGAATCTCGTGGAATGGGTGCGCCAAGCTTGCCCATGCTTACTTATCGCTCGCTTAGATCGCGGTTCGTGAGGCGGCCCGCCGCGCGGCGCGTTCGCCGGATCCACGTCGTCAGTAGACAAGCTTTTCTTGCGATGGGTAGAACTCCCCATGGGGAGTTACGCGTCTGAGCGTTATTAGTCGTATAACTATTTGATGATATGCGTCTTTTAGGTGAAAGGTGGCCTTGCCGGCGCAGGGGGCAAAGATGGGTCATCGCATTCCTGGCCAAGATCGGTCCGGGGTATTTCGCGCTTCAAGCCCCACTGGGATGGGCGTGCAGCGGGGGCGCTCTGCGTTGTGTGCCAGCGTATAAGTCCAACCTATGTTTTAGCGCTGGGCACCGTTGAAGTTTTCCGGATTGGCATTGGAGGCAACGTAGTTAATTGCCTACGCCAGCGCCGTCCGGTCCTTGTCGAGGCACTCAGGCATGCACCGAGTTCTCCGCGCCCAAGCCCACATCTTGAAGGTAGTCCTCCAGTGCCTCTATGTGGTCAGACGAGACGATCGCACCGACGTAGCCGTCCGGCCGCACCAGTACCCATTGTCGTGGCGTCACGCCGTAGCCATGTTCGAAGTGTCCGTGATTATCGATGACGTCGCCGCCCTCACCGAACACGTGGATATGCAGTCCCGGCCGAGGGGAAACTAAGTCGTGCTTCACATGGTAGCCAAGTAACGTCCAGTGGGTGCCTTTGAATAGATCAAAGAGACGTGTCGGTTGGCCGCTTGCGCCGCGAATGGGCGCATCGGGTGCCCGATCGCCGGCGAATGGGCCACGTGTACGCTGCGGAAGCTCCAACGCAAGCGATGATTCGAGATAGCCCAGATCGAGTTGGCGTGCTTCTCGGCCTCTGCGAGTATCGCCTCGCTTAGCCGCATCGAGGAACTTTGTAGCAAGACCCAACACGCTCGCCGCAATGGGACGGCGTTCTTCTTCGTAGCTGTCAAGCAGCGCTTTCGGAGCGCCGCGCGTCACCATGGCGAGCTTCCAGCCGAGGTTATAGGCGTCCTGTAGACTGGTGTTGAGCCCTTGTCCGCCGGTGGGCGGATGGGTATGCGCCGCATCGCCAACGAGGAAAGCGTTTTGCACTCGATAGCGATCGGCCAATCGCGCATTCATGTGAAACGCCGATGCCCAGGAGACCGATCGCACCTGTAAATCGTCTCGACCCGCACGATCGCCAAGCATCGTCGTGAGACCGCCTGCGGAAAGGTCTATCTCTCCCTCCAGGGGTATCGGCGCTTGGATCTGGAACAGGTCAGTGCCGGCAAGTGGACATATCGACACTTGCCGCTCCATCGAACCGTGGTTGAAGCGATGCCACGCGTCGCGTTCCAGGCCTGTCATGGTGACATCGGCCACGAGGCCACGAACCCCCAAAGTTTTACCCGGGAAATCAATGCCAAGGGCCTTGCGCACAAAGCTGTGCCCGCCATCGGCCCCGACGAGATAGTGCGCATGGATAACCTCTTCATTTGCGTTGCGGACGACGCGGGCCATGACACCATTTCCAACTTGGCTAAACTCGACCAGCTCACTACCGAACTCCGGATATCGGCCCAATTCGAGCAGCCGCGTGCGCAAGATGCGCTCCGTCAGAAATTGAGGAAGCAACCAGGGCATGGGATAGGGCTCAGCCGGCGTCGGTTCGGCAGGGTCTATGATTTGCGACTCTTTGTAGCTTCCGTCTTCGCCGTAGTCGCGTTGGGGCGGATAGACGCCGCCGGCGGCAATGATGCGGTCCAGGACGCCCAAATCCTCAAGCACCTCAAGCGTGCGGGGCTGAATGCCCTTGCCACGCGATCCGTGAAACGGGGCGTCCATTTTCTCGATCAGCCGAAAGGACACGTTGCGCCGCGCCAGCTCGATGGCCAGCGTCAGGCCAGCCGCCCCGGCCCCGCAGATCAGTACATCAACCACAGAAGGGTTCGACATTTTGATTTACTCCAATATGTGTACAATGCACATAATTTGGAGGGATGATATGCCTGCGAAAAGAAATGTGCAAGATGCACATATTTCCGAACAGATCCGCACCCTGCACAGCGCCCTGATCACGATCATTAGCGTCTTTAATCGGCCCGATCGTGACGAAGCCATGGTCAAGGAGGCGGGGGTTTCGCTGGATCGCGCCTTGTTTCCGCTGTTAGTGCTCATCGAGCGGCTTGGCCCCATTGGGGTGGGCGATTTGGCGGGGCGCGTTGGACGTGATTATTCGACGGTAAGCAAACAGGTCGCGAAGCTGGAGAGTCTTGGCCTGGTCACGCGTCAACCGGGTGCTGAGGATCGCAGGGTTACCGCAGCTGTGGTTACGAGGAAGGGCAAAACAATGACTAATGCATTGGACGCCGCGCGCGATCGCTTTGGCCGAGCACTGTTTGCTGATTGGAACGACCGCGATATCGAACAGTTTGTGCGTTTGTTGCAGAGATTCGCCAGTGACATCGATGCACATGCGTCAACTGACTAGCTGAATGCTCACAAACATTCAGCCCGCTGGTATCAGTTCCCGAAAAGTGCCCGCTTTGGGTGGCAACTTAAAACCAACAGGGTTTGTTATCCATGATGATGATCTTGCAACTGACCGGGCACCCAATCCTGCTCAAAGCCGCCTGCTGCGAGCCATTGCTGCGTGCTTGCCCTGGCTTGGGCTATCAGCGAAACCGCCGCAGAGTAATCGTAGGATGAAATATTCAGCGGGCAGAGGCTTGGCACAATGCGAAGTTGTACATGGGTGCCTGCGAAACGTTCTGCATCATGTGCAAGCTGGCGCGATACAAGCAGGCTGAGTGCATGCATGGCGCGCGCGATGGTGCCCGAAGGCGGTCGGCTAAGCGCGCAGGCAAAGCCGGTTGGTAGCACAACGATACGTGTCGCACCAAGATTCATCGCCGTGGAGATCGGCGTGTTGTTGGCCACGCCGCCATCGACGAGCCATTGCGAGCCGATCTGCACTGGAGGAAATACGCCGGGAATAGCGGCGCTGGCGAGTACGGCGTCGATCACGGAGCCCGACGAAAGCACGACTTCATGTCCGGTCAACATATCCGAAGCCACGATGTGTACCGGCAATGCGGCATGCTCAAGTTGCTGATACGGAAGATGCCGTTCCAGTAAGCGCCGCAGCGCATCGGACTCCACCAGATGACCGCGTCTGCGCAGTATGCCAAGCAGGCTGAATGGGAGTACGTCACGCCGCTTCAGCGCGCACCACAGACGCGCCAGGTTTTCAGTGCGCGCGTACGTGGGTTCGGCGGCAAAGTAAGTCGCATTTATGGCGCCGGCCGAAGCGCCGACCAGAAAGGCCGGCGTTTCCCCCCAAGTCAGCAAGGCCTGCAACATTCCTACTTCGACGGCTCCCAGGCTGCCGCCACCGGCTAGCACAAAGGCCGTGCGAGGTGAGGGGCCACCGCTACTCGATAGTGACTGCGCCATACCGGATACCTTCGCCCTTTACTGTCATGGGCGGCCATTTAGCTGCCGCGCCACGTCGCCCGAGATATAGGGAGTTCGCCGGATCAGGCCCCGGCGTTACGGGTAACCGGATTGCGCAAAGTTATACGGTCGTTTCAACGGCGTCTTCGTTTTCGACCTGGGCTGGGGCGGATGCTTCACCGCTGCCCGGCATTAGGCAATCTGCCACATGTTGGTCTCTGGATCGCTTTTGCCAAGTACAGCCGCGGCGCGCTCTGCCGCTAGCGCGATGCGTTCAAGCAGCAGAGCATTAGACACGCGTTGTCCGTCGAAATCCGCCGGCGTGCCATAGACGCCGACTGGCAAGGTCAATGCTTGCAAGAATCCAAAAAGTGGTCGTAGCTGATGCTCTATCACGAGCGCGTGGCGCTCGCTTCCGCCGGTCGCGGCCAGTAGCACGGGCTTGTTTACGAACGCATCCGTCTCAATCATGTCGAACAGATGCTTGAACAGGCCCGGGTACGATCCGCGATACACCGGAGCCGCTGCCAGCACCATGTCAGCCGATTCGATGCGCTGGAGCTCCCTCTCTATCTCCACGGGTAGTTCGCCACGGACAAGCGATTGCCCAAGTTCTCGCCCGATGTGGGTCAACTCCACTACGTGGCGGTCAATCAGCAAATTACGCGACAGGGCGTCAAGCATCGCGTGTGCCAATACAAGCGTGCGCGAAAAGGGCGATGTACTGCCGATAACGGCGACGACTTTGAGAGGAGCTGGCATGTATGAATGACTCTCTGTATCGGATGTAAGGCAGCACGAAACTGCCGTTCTTTGCGGCCAGGCGATGTTTCATCTGCGGCATTTGCCGAGATTCCGGCAGTCGAAGGCCCCGTTGAAGCATTTCGTTGGGGCGAATAGGCAGGTTACAGCGCTATAAATGAAAGACAGTCGTAGCCATATGCCAAATGTTCATTTGTAGAGGGGCGCTTTCCGGCCAGAAATCAGTTAATTCCGGAGCGGATTCCAACGCACCTTGTAACCAAAAGCCATCAGGCAGCGAATAGCTTACGCCCTGCCTGACGCCACTGAACGTTCCCTTCCAATTACCTTACGCGGCATCTGGCGTGTCGGTTGAGCTGCGAAGTATCTGTTGATATGCCGACGCCTGGAACGCTAAACCACGGTTAACACGCCTCTTTGAAAACCACTCGCATGACACATCGACCACCGCTAGCGATCATTTACGAGCACCCCGATTGGTTCAAGCTGCTATTCGCCGCGCTTGACCGGCGGAATGTCGCCTACCAGCCTATTCAATTTCAGGACCACCACTTTGACCCTGAAAACGCCGAAGCTCCAGCACCGCTGGTATTGAGCCGCCTGGCGATGAGTTCCTTCCTGCGCCAGGACGAGCACCCCATTTTTTACGCGCAATCGTTATACGCATCGTGGGAATTGAGTGGTGCGCGCGTTATCAATGGTACACAGGCGCTGGCGATCGACGCCTCCAAGGCCCGCCAAATGGCGTTGATTCAATCGTTGGGGTTGGACATTCCGGCCACACGTGTGGTGCATCGACAAGCCGATATCATCGCGGCCGCGAAGACGCTGCGATTTCCCGTAATCGTCAAGGTTAATATCGGCGGCTCCGGTGCGGGCGTATCGTTTTACGAAACCTTGGAGGAGCTGACCCAAGCGGTTGCTAACGGCAGTACGCCGAAAAGCATCGACAGCGTCCTGCTGGTTCAGGAGTACGTGCCCGCGCGCGGTCAGCAGGTGGTTCGCATGGAAACGCTTAACGGCAACTTCCTCTATGCGATTTCACTCAATACCGATGGCGGAACATTCGACTTGTGCCCCGCCGACGTGTGTCTGATCGACAAGCCGCGCATCACGGTGCGGGAGTACAAGCCCGACCAGGACGCTATCCGTGCGGCGGAAGCAATTGCACGTGCCGCGAAACTTGATATCGGCGGCATCGAATTCATGATTGACGATCGCGACGGCGCGCGCCGTTTCTACGACATTAATGGCTTGTCCAACTTCGTTGCAGATCCGCTCAACGTGCTTGGCTGGGATCCCCACGAGAAGCTGGTGGACTACCTGATCCAAGCCATCGAAAAAATTCGGGAGAAAGCGGCATGAGGTATGGTTTCTGGGCACCCGTGTTCGGTGGATGGTTGCGCAATGTGCGCGATGAAGGCATGGAGGCCAGCTGGGATTATCTTAGCCATTTGTGCAGGCGGGCCGAGCAGATCGGCTACGACCTTACATTGATCGCCGAGCTTAATCTCAATGATATCAAGGGCGTAACCGAGCCCGCACTCGATGCCTGGTCCAGCGCCGCAGCACTGGCAGCGGTGACGCAAACGCTGGAAATCATGGTGGCAGTGCGCCCCAACTTCCATCATCCGGCACTGTTCGCCAAACAGGCGGCCAATGTCGATCGCATCTCCGGTGGCCGACTGGCGCTTAACGTGGTCTCGTCATGGTGGGCCGACGAAGCCAAGCAATACGGTCTGGCTTTTGATCAACACGATGACCGCTACGCTCGCACTCACGAATGGTTGCAAGTGGTCGACGGTCTTTGGTCGCAAACGCCTTTTACCTTCCATGGCGAGCGCTATGCGCTGACCGACGCTATCTGTGAGCCCAAACCGATTTCCTCGCCGCGCCCAACCATTTATGCCGGTGGAGAATCCGAAGCAGCCAAGGCCTTGATCGTGCAGCGTTGCGACGCCTACGTCATGCATGGCGATGAGCCGGAATTCATCGCAGAGAAGATAGCCGACATGCGCGAGCGACGCGCCAAAACTGGTTTGCCGCCCATGCAATTCGGCATGGCCGCTTACGCCATCGTGCGTGGTACCGAAAAGGAGGCCAGGGCGGAAGTCGAGCGCATTACAACGCTCGATCCGAAGGCGCCTGGTTTTGACAACTTTGATCAATGGCTCTCTGGCACACAGCTCGAACGCGAACTGAAAATCAAAGAATATTCCGTATCCAATCGTGGCCTGCGTCCGGACCTGATCGGCACACCTGAGCAGGTGCGCGCACGCATCGAAGAATTCTCCAACGCAGGCGTTGACCTATTGCTGCTGCAAATGAGCCCTCAGCTAGAGGAAATGGAGCGATTTGCGAAGCAGGTCATCGCCCCGGCTAAAGCCAATTGAATTGGGGTGTTAAGAGCGCTGTGATGCGGCTCTTGCGATTGAATGGAAGCTGATGGTTTGCAATTTCCTCGGGACGCGGGGCCTGGCATCACATTGCTGAGTGGAGTGTCATGATTAGCTAAACTAAATGGACTAAGTCCACTCATCAGCTAACGCCCGAACCGGTGATCCCATGGGGCACGTCATGCGTGCATAATGTGAAGACTGCTAGCGCCCAAGGATCGCTGTTAAGGTTGGCGCCACTCAATTCCAGATCAGCAATAAACTTTAGTGGCTCAGCTGACATGCTACTTATCGCGAAATGCCTGCACCTCTTTTGCGACGTCTTCTAAAAGCGTCATGAGCTCACGCAATGGAACTGTTGGGGTCATGACCTTGCCGATTCTTGCGTCAAATGCGAACTGGACTTCCAATTCACGATCACTTCGCTCGTTACTAACTCGACATATGAGTTGCCCATCGTAGGATATTTCCGCCGCGAGCCACTCATATTCAACCGGGCTGACAAAGTCGACGCTAAACCTGCTCATTGCGTTTTCGTCCTTGGATCTAAAACAGTATTGAAGGAGCCGTCCTTATTAAATCTGACGCCTTGACCGTCCTGACCAATACGCGCCGTAATCGAAATGGTTGCGTATTTGAACTCGAAGGCATTCGGAAAAGCAGCCATGGACATTGAGCATCTTCTTCTTAGATTGCGTGCTATTTCAGACAATGACCTTCGATTGGCGCTGAATGCACAAAGTCTGGCAATTGACGATGAGAGATTCATCACGGCATTCAATTGCGTAAGCGCGAGTCACGACATCGCCAGAACAGATATCGACTTCAAAGGTCCGCCAAACATCCCTGCCGCTAAATTGAGAGAGATGCGTAAAAGGGCATCGGTGGTGTTCATGGCATTTACGGCACTTTGCTATATGCGAAGCCTGCATCTTGAGCGAGGCCTGGACGACGTGCCTGAGGCCTCAATCCTTCGAGCTTTTCGGGATATTTACCGTGCGGGCAGTATCAAACGCGGTGACGACACCTTGGTACAACATATTCGAAATTCATTGACGCACGGTACGTTCCAGTTTGAAAGGACCGCAGACGTACTTTTCACCGATATTGCATGGCAAGAGAGTCTTTCGATCAGTCAGCTCATGGAGCTTTGCGAGCACGTCCATCGCCTCTATCACGCTGCGTTCAAAGTGGTAATTCCATGCCCGCCAAACTGGTCTAAGTACGGCTCCTTGTAGCCCTGTATGTGTCCACTGACCGATCTGCGCACGTAGCGCAGCGGCCATCCCTTCGGCTCCCACGAGGAGCGACTCCTCCAAGCGTTCCAAACCTCGTCCTTATCGTCGCAAAGGCAGTGCAGCGACGATGGTAAGCAATCGATTAACAATCACCAGTGGCGTGATCTGGTCGAGAGACTGGAGGGGGTTGGCATCTAAGTTGCTGATTTTATGGTGCCCGGAGCCGGGATCGAACCGGCATGACCTTGCGGTCGAGAGATTTTAAGTCTCTTGCGTCTACCTGTTTCGCCATCCGGGCGGGGACAGCTGCCGGACGATCCGCGGCAGGCGCGCGATCGTAACATGGGGACGCTCGGTAACCCAGGCGAGCGTCTATGTGAGGCGAGGCATCAGGCCACGGCGCTTTCGATCGGCACGCCGGGTTTGGCGTATTGCGCCAGGCGGATCGTGGATGTCGGTCCCGGCATTTCCACGCAGGTGCTGCGGCCGGAACGGTTGTGTTCGTCGCGGGCGGCTTCGCGTGCCAGTTGGATGGCCGGGCCCAGCCTTAACTGGCTAAACAGGGTTGCCGTGTCGCGGCGGATGCTCCAGCCCCCGTCGAGGGACTGTTTGAGCGAGTAGATCACCATCGTTACGCTCCATTCGGGTTAGTGCGGACTAGCCTTGCTGGGGAGTGCGATACGAACTACGTGCAGGTACTACAAATCGAATTGTGACACTGATTTTGGAGAGAGTATGTAGGTAAATTCTGATTTATGGCGTCAGTCTTTGCGTTATATGGAAAATCCTTTCTGGACCAGGGGTTACGGGCTTGCAATGTGCCGGTAAGACGCCTACTTTGCGCGGGGTAGTTCCTTCCAGGGAGGGTAACCGATGATTGATGTGGTGCTCGTGGACGACCACGAGTTGGTTCGCACCGGCTTCAGGATGATCCTGCAGCAACCGGACATCCGCATTTGCGGCGAAGCAGGTACGGCCGAGGAGGGGCTGCGCCTGATCCGGGCAACCCGGCCGAGGATCGCGCTGGTCGATGTCCACATGCCCGGCATGAGCGGCATCGAGCTGACCGAGCGCGTGGCGCGCGCGAACCTGCCCACACATGTGATCGTCGTAACGGTCGTGGACGATGCGCGCTTTCCCAAGCGCCTGCTGGATGCCGGCGCGCATGGATACCTCACCAAGAGTTGCGCCGCCGAGGAATTGCTCAATGCGGTACGCCAGGTGGCGGCCGGGCGGCGCTATCTGGCGCCGGCAGTGGCCCAGCAGCTGGCCCTGGCCACGCTCGATGGCGAGGGGTCGCCGTTCGACCATCTTTCCAGCCGCGAGCTGGAGGTGGCCATGATGCTGGTGCGCGGCAGGCCGTTGACCGCCATCGGCGAGCAGCTGAATCTCAGCCCGAAAACGGTTTCCACCTACAAGCAGCGCCTGATGGAAAAACTGCAGGTGGATCATGTGATCAGCCTTGCACATCTGATGACGGTGCACGGCTTGCTCGATACCCACAACAACCAGGTCGGAAATTGAGCTCGTTGCGAACACGCATAAAAAAAGGCCGGACATGATCCGGCCTTTTGCTTGAAGCGATCGCCTGCGGCGGTCAGGAGGGCTTGCCGTCTCGCTGTGCCGTGTGGTTTTCGTCTTCCTCGGGCAAGGGTGCCTTTGGCGCTTCGGCGGCATGGTTGGTCGATATCGACGACGCGTGTTGGCGCAGAGGCGTAGATAGCAAGTCGCCTTGTTCTGGCTGATGGAACAGTGGGGCGGGTGAAACGATCGCGGGCTCGGGAGCGGACGGCTCGGCGGTCAATTCAACCCTTTGCGCTGGCGGCTGCGGTATCACGATCGATTCCGCCGGCGTGGTCATCCCCACCTCGTTTGCCGCGGGAGCGGTATCGTGGGGGACCGTGACGGTTACCGCCTCCGCGTGCACGTGAGGCGTCGCTTCGGCCACCGCAGTGTGCGTCTGCGCCTGTTCGGACGTTTCGGCAGCGTCCCTGTGGGCCGGGATCGGCGGCAATACGGGCAAGTTGAACGAAGCGGGCACGGGGGCGGGCGCGACGATCAGCGGCGTTGTGGTTTCTTCAACGGCTTCAACGGGCTGTGCAGTGATCTGGACAGGGTGATCGTTGGCGGCGATGACGGCCTTGGTTTCCGTCAGCGGTTCGGCCGCGAACGATTCCCGTGCGTGCTCGAACGATGCCGCTGCCGCAGGTTCTGATGTATCCGGGGAGGAGGCCGCCGGCACGGCTTCGGCTGCCGGTGAGGCATGCACAACCGGGGCGGCGTGCGCCGTTACCGGTTTGGGCGCGGCTTCCGGCAAGGCGTGTTCAACGTCGCCTGCTTCCATCTCGGCGTCGTCGTCCCGATCCTCGTCGTCCAATCCCGTGATGATCTGGTCGTTCTGTCCCGTGGCGTCGGCGGCGGCACCTTCGTGACGGCGACGGCGGCGACCGCCACGGCGGCCACGACGGCGGCGCGACTGGCTCGCGCTCTCCGCGCCGGCTTCGGCCGCGACCTCGGGTGCGCCTTGGGCGAGGGCCACGGCTGTGGTCTCGGCAGCCGGCTTTGCCGGTTCAGGCTGTTTGGGCGCCGCGGCGGGCGCATTGCCTTGCGGCGGACGCTCACCCTGCGGGGCACGTTCGCTTTGCGCGGGGCGTTCACCCTGCGGGGCGCGCTGCTGGGGTTCCTGCTGCTGTTTTGCGACCGGCGCGTTTTGCCTGTTATTGCGCTCGGTTGCGGCGGCATCGCCGGCTGCCTGGGGTTGCTTGGCCTGGCGCGGTTCCTGCGGCTGTTTGCCGCCTTGCTGCTTGCCGCCGCCCTGTTGCTGGCGAGCCTGCTGTTGCTCGTTGCCGCGCTGGCGCTGATTGGGGTTCTTGCCTTGCTGCTGTGCGCCGCCGCGAGTGCCGCTCTGCTGCGCCTGCCGCGTGGCCTGGCCATCGGTGCGCGTGCGGTCGTTGCGGCGATTGTCCTGCGGCTTGCCGCGGGCCGATTCCTGGCGCGTGGGTGCCGGCGCGGGCGCCGGGGCAGGGGCGGGTGCCGCGCCACCGCCGAACAGGGAGCCGAACATGCGCGAGAAGAAACCGCCGCTCGCTTTGGCAGCCGGAGCCGGCGCCGCCGCGACCGCAGGCGAGCGCTTCGCCGCAGGTGCGGGGGCTACCACGGGTTGTTCATCTTCCTCGCGCACCGGAGCGGGGCTGGAGGGCACGATTCCGCTCACCGCCGGCTGCTCGCTGCTGCCGAGCATCTGGCCCATTTTCGGCAGCGGGGCTTCTTCCTGCGTGGTAAGGCGCTCGTAGCTGGGCTTGCTGTGCTCGCCCATGTCCGCTTCGCGGATGCGCTGGATTTCGATGTGCGGCGTTTCCAGCTTGTCGTCCGCCACGATGACGACGTGCACCTTGTTGCGCAGTTCGATCTCGACCACGCTGGCGCGCTTTTCGTTGAGCATGAAGTTGGCCACGCTCTGGGGCGCCTGCACCAACACCTGGCCGGTGTTGTCCTTCATGGCGTGCTCTTCGATCAATCGCAACGTGGACAGCGACAGCGACTCCACACTGCGGATGTGGCCATGGCCTTCGCAGCGCGGACATACGATCTGGGTGGCTTCGCCCAGCGACGGGCGCAGGCGCTGGCGCGACATTTCCAGCAGGCCGAAGCGCGAGATGCGCCCGATCTGGATGCGCGCGCGGTCGAGCTTGGCGGCATCTTTGAGGCGTTCTTCGACTTCGCGCTGGTGCTTGGGGCTGTCCATGTCGATGAAGTCGATGACGATCAGGCCGCCGGCGTCGCGGATGCGCAGCTGGCGGGCGATTTCCGTCGCCGCTTCAAGGTTGGTGTTGAACGCGGTCTCCTCGATGTCGCCACCCTTGGTGGCCTTGGAGGAGTTGATGTCGATGGCGGTGAGCGCCTCGGTCTGGTCGATGACGATCGAGCCGCCGGAGGGCAGGCGCACGCTGCGATCGAACGCGCTCTCGATCTGTGTTTCGATCTGGTAGCGCGAGAACAGCGGGGTGTCGTCCTTGTACAGCTTGAGCTTGCGCAGGGCGTTGGGCATCACCTGCTGCATGAAGTCGCGCGCATCCTGATAAAGCGATTCCTCGTCGATCAGGATTTCGCCGATGTCGCTGCGCAGGTAGTCGCGCAGGGCGCGGATGAACAGCTTCGATTCCTGGTAGATCAGGAACGGCGCCTTCTGCGCCTGGGCGGCGCCGGAAATGGCCTTCCACAGCTGCAGGAGGTAGTCGAGGTCCCATTGCAGTTCTTCGGCGTCGCGGCCCATGCCGGCGGTGCGCACGATCAGGCCCATGTCGTCCGGTACGGTGAGATGGTCCAGCGCTTCCTTGAGCGCCTGCCGGTCTTCGCCCTCGATGCGGCGGGATACGCCGCCGGCCTTGGGGTTGTTCGGCATCAGCACCATGTAGCGGCCGGCGAGGCTGATGAAGGTGGTAAGCGCGGCGCCCTTGTTGCCGCGTTCTTCCTTTTCCACCTGGACGACGACTTCCTGGCCTTCCTTGACCAGTTCGCGGATGTTGGACTTGTACGGGTCCAGGCCCTGCGTGAAGTATTCGCGCGCGATTTCCTTCAGCGGCAAGAAACCGTGGCGTTCGGCGCCGTAATCGACAAAGCAGGCTTCGAGGGACTGTTCGACGCGAGTGATGCGGCCTTTGTAGATGTTGGCTTTCTTTTGCTCGCGGGAAGGGATTTCGATATCGAGATCGTAAAGAGTCTGGCCATCCACGATGGCCACACGCAACTCTTCACGCTGAGTTGCGTTGATCAACATTCTTTTCATTGTAATTCCTCGGCTTGGCCGCGCGTCGCGCGCCGCGGTGGCGCCTGGCGTGGCGGCCTGTCCGGGGATCGCGCCGCTGCGGTAAAGCGGCAAATAAACGGTAACGTTCCCGATACCGGGTTGATTCGTGGCACGCACGCCGACTTGTCTGTCTACTCATTGAGACCGGACAAGCGGCTACCCGAACCGTTACGATGAAAGGGTGTTTGCAACCGGCTGCCGCGAGGGCGGCCGACCCAAACATCGCCTACGCAACAGGCGGGCGCCTGATCCTTAAATCTGTGTCTCGGACCGGGCTAAGCGCTGTGCGAGTATCCTCTCTACCCAGGTTTTTTTCAATGCAGACGGTAACTTCCCCTGCTCTTCCTCACGGGGTGCGTCAAGTCGAGATCGGTCCGGAACGAGACGGGCAGCGCATCGACAACGCGCTGATGACCCTGCTCAAAGGCGTGCCCAAGAGCATGATTTACCGACTGTTGCGCACCGGACAGGTGCGTGTGAACGGCAAGCGCGCCAAGCCGGATACGCGTCTCAGCCAGGGCGATACGCTGCGCATTCCGCCAGTGAGGGTGGCCGAGCGGCCGGCCGAGCAGGGGGCCTCCCAGGGAGCCATCGCGGCGGCGGCCGAGGCGGTGATTTTCGAAGACAAGCATTTCCTGGTGATCGACAAACCGTCGGGCATGGCCAGCCACGGCGGCAGCGGGGTCAGTCACGGGGCGATCGAACTACTCAGGCAGGCACGTCCGAAAGAACATCTGGAGCTGGTTCACCGGCTGGATCGCGATACCAGCGGCGTACTGGTCTTCGCCCGCACCCGGGCCGGGTTGACCGGCCTGCAGGCGGCGATTCGTGCCGGCGAGGTCACCAAGCAGTACCTGTGCCTGATGGTGGGACATCCGTCCAAGGCCCGTTTCGACGTCAACGCGCCCCTGCAGAAGTCCATCCTGCAGGGCGGCGAGCGCATGGTGCGGGTCGCGGAAAGCGGCAAGCCCTCGCTGACCTTCTTCCGGGAGATGGAGCAGTACCCCGGTGCGCGGCTCATGCAGGCCACCTTGGGCACGGGCCGTACACACCAGATCCGCGTGCATGCCGCCCATATCGGCCATCCGCTGGCCGGCGACAGCAAGTATGGGGAGCGCGAGGCCAACAAGCGTTTTCGCGAGCTTGGGCTCAACCGGCTGTTTCTGCATGCCTCACACATGTCCTTCGAGCTGGACGGGCGCGCCTACGGCTTCTCGGCCCCATTGCCGGAAGAACTTAAAAGCTTCCTCGATGCGCTTGCCGCGACTAGAGGAAGAAGCGGGCGCTGACTTCCAGCGAACGCAGCCAACCGCCGATCAGGGCCGATTCGATCAGCAAGGCGCACACCGCGTGCGCCAGGGCGATGGGCAATACCGAGCGCGAGCGCCGGAAACACCACACCCACCAAAGTTCGCCCGCGAAGCACAGTTGCATCACCAGCCCATTGGGCGTGTGGAACAGCCCGAACACGGTGGCGACCGCCAGCATGGCCCATTCCGGTCGCGGCAGCGCCCGTTCGAAGCGCCGCAGCAACACCACCAGCATTAGCCATTGCTGCAGCCACGCCCAGCCGAAGTAAGCCACCACGTGCCCGAATGGCAACGCGTGCGGGGCGTGGCCATAAAGCGCGATCAGCAGGCATGTGGCCGGCATGGCTGCCATCGGCCATAACCATGTGCCGCGGGTTTGGGGCCATTGCCACAGGCGCGGCAGGTGGCGGCGCTCGATCATCAGGGCGAAGGCCAGTCCGCCGGCGAATGCCGTCACCCCTAGCGGCGTGGGATACAAGCCCCAATGGAGGCCGGCCACCAGCCAGAGCGGCCCGAGCAGGCAGCCGGCTATCTCAAGCCAGGGTCGCAGCCGGCCCCGCAGCGGTTTCCACTGCAGCCACGCCAGGGCCGCCAGGTAAAGAACGCAGGCGAGCCACGTCAGCGCTCGGTACGAGTGCTGGGGTGCCGCTTGCGGCGTAGCGCCAGCCGGCACGATCAAGGCCGCCGGCCAACGCTCGCGCAGTGGGTCGCGCAGGCGCAGCATGGCTTCGGCGCCGATGCCCGCGGGCAGGCGGAACAAGGGCATGGCCCAGTCTTGGGCTGGCGCCGTGGCACGCGCTAGTTCATCGCTGTTGGCGTGCGCCGGCAGATCGATGCGGGTATCGGCCAGCGGCGGCAGTGCCTGGGTTGCCATCAGGGACGCCGCGCTCAGGCGCAGCGTCGCGTTGCGCGGTATCTGCACACGCAAGCGCAACAGCTGCGCGACGCCGGGTGCCGGGCAGGAACCATCGCCCGCCGAATGCCATACCAGGTCGCGCAAATCGATGCGCAGGGTTCGGGTGTCGGGCGTCAGCGAGCCGGCAGCCGCGGCAAGGCATGCGGGCGCACGGCCGGGGCCTTGCCAGACCAGCCCGAGCGTACCCGCCGCACTGCTTTGCAATTGCAGCTGAAGCACCGGCCAGTGCGCCAGGTCCAACGACCATGCAATCGGCAGGCCGAGTTCGAACGGCGTGCCGTCTAGGCTGGTGATGTCCAGCGCATCCTCGCCGCCGGTCACCTTGGCGTTGCCGAAAGCGCGGCTTGCGATCAGGTCGCGCGGCTTGCGCAGACGCCATTCCCACAGCGGTTCGTGATGCTCCACACGCGCCAGCTGCCACTGCGCCTGATTCAACAAGTGCGCGGCGGTGATGCGTGCCGCCAGCCAGCCTAGCGCGAGATAGACGATGATGGCAGCCAACGCATAGCCTGCGTAGGGCCACCTCGCTTGCGCGCGCTTGGCCTGGTTCAACGGGCGAGCAGGGCGTCGACGCGCGCGGCGCAGATGAAGTCGTTCAGCGACAAACCGCCCACATCGTGAGTGGACCAGTGCAGCTTGCAATGGCCGTAGCCCGCCTCGATATCGGGGTGGTGGTCTTCATGATTGGCCATGAAGCCGACGGCATTGATAAAGCCAAGCGTGTGATGGAAATTTTCGAAACGGAAATCCTTCACCAGCGCATCGCGTTGCTCGGTGAGTTTCCACCCGTGCACCAGCGGCAGCAGCGCCGCGACGGCCGCTTCGTCCAGCGCGTGTTCCTTGCCCTTGCGGGGTTGGCAGTGTTGGGCGGCAAGCGGAAGGGCGGTCATGGCGATCTCCTGGGATTGAAGCGGCAAAGCGCCGAAACTGTACGCGAAAAAACCGCCGTCGGACATTTTTGGATTAAACAGGACTAAAATGGTGCTGTATGGCCCGTCCAATCGGGCACCGATGGCAGTTGCGGAGCAGGCATGATCGAGATTTCCGAACGCGCGCAGCAGCATTTCCTGCGCCTTCTTTCCCAGCAAGGCATCGAAGGGCTCGGCATCCGCGTGCGCGTCATCGCGGCCGGCACGCCCGCCGCCGATTGCGAGCTGGAATTCTGCGAGCCGCAGGAGCTTACCGGCAACGAATGGACGGTCGAATGCAGGGGTTTCGATTTCCATGTCGAAGGCGATAGCGCGCCCTGGCTGGAAGGCGCCAACATCGACTTCGAACCCAGCCAGACCGGTGGGCAGTTGAACATCCGCGCGCCGAAGATCAAGGGCGCATTGCCGGGCATGGAAGCGGGCCTGGTCGAGCGCGTGCGCTATGTGCTCGAAGCCGAAGTGAATCCGCGCATCGCCGCGCACGGTGGCCGCGTCAGCCTGCTCGAGGTCGACGCCGACGGCGTGGTGCTACTGCAATTCGGCGGCGGTTGCCACGGTTGCGGCATGGTCGATGTCACGCTCAAGCATGGCGTGGAGAAGACCTTGCGCGAACGCGTGCCGGAAATTACCGCGGTGCGTGATGCCACCGACCATGCCGGCGGCAACAATCCGTATTACCGCAAGAAGGAAGGGCAGTCGGCGATGGGCTGATCCTGCGCGCAGGCACAAAAAAAGCCCGCAATCCAATGGGCGGGCTTTTTTATGGATGGCGCAGCCTCAGGTTTCAGTCGCCCTGGATATGCCCCTTGAGCGTATCCAGTTTCGACGGCATCGAAGAGAAATAAGCGGCGATGTCCTCGATATCCTGATCGGACAGCGTGCTGGCAAAACCCTTCATGATGGGATTGTTGCGGCGACCGTCCTTGTATTCGTGCAAGGCTTCCTTGATGTACCCGTAGTACTGACCGGCCAGGCGCGGATATTGCGGATCGACCGCATTGCCGTCGGCGCCGTGGCAGGCGATGCAGGCGGCAGCCTTGGCCTTGCCGTTTTCCGCGTTGCCGCTAGCCAGCAAGGGGGCCGAAGCCAGCGCAAGGGCAATACCGAACGAAAGCAGCGTAAGCGCACGTTTCATGCAGGGGGAATCCTTGGCTGATTACTTTGCAGCGATGCTGGAAAGATAGGCGGCGATGTCCTCGATCTCCTGGTCGGAGAGGCTTTGCGCCTGGGCCATCATGGTCGGATGCGTGCGATCGCCCGATTTGTATTCGTGCAGCGCGCTGATGATGTACTGCTCGTTCTGGCCGGCGATTTTCGGCACCGGATACTGCGGATAGGCATTGTAGGTGCCCGGTATGCCGTGGCAGCCATTGCAGGTGTAGACCAGTGTGCGGCCATTGGCTTTGTCGCCAGTGGCATGGGCGGCGTTCGCCAAAAGCATCAAGGCAGCGGCGGCCACGCCGAACGATTGCAATCGAGTCATCAAGAGGATCCCCACGATTCCAGCGGATGCGTGCAACTCAACCGAGTATAGAGGCTGCTCGGGAGGCGTCACAATGGGCGGGGAAGGGGCGGGGGAGTGTGACAAAAGGCCGCTCCCCGTCCGGGTGCCGACACCGCGGCGGGGCTTGCCTGACCCTTAGAACAAGCTCTTGAGGATGTGGATGCCGGCGGCGTATTCGCCCACGATCGTGCCCAGGCTGACCAGGAAAAAATTGAGCAGCGTGCGCGCGACGCGGTTGGTCCACCAGCCGCTCCAATGCACGATGTCCTCGCGCAGGCTTTCAAAATCGGCCACGCGCGGACGCCGCACCCACGCTTCGACCATCGCGCTGATGCCGCCGGAAGGAATACCCGGCCGGAACGGTTTGATCGGTGCGGCGACGAACGCGGCCAGCACGCTCAGCGGGTGCGCACGCGCAATCAAGGCACCGAGTACCGAGAAACCGCCGGTATAAAGCACCCAGTCGCGCAGCGCCTGCGCACCCAGCGCGGTGTTGCGATGAAACGCATAACCGATCGCCACGAACACCAGCAGCACCAGCCCGATCGCCAGCCACTTGGGCCACTGTGACTTCGGTGGCGTTTGCGCAAGCGTCGCCGCGGTGGCGGCCGGATCGGCCGCTTGCGTGCGCAGATTCTCGCACATGCCTTTCAAGTGGCCGGCGCCGATCACCACCAGCACCTTGCGCGGCTCGGTGCTCGCCGACTTGGCCGCTTCCTCGCGCAGGCGCGCGGCCATGAAGGCATCGCGCTCGGCAATCAGGCTGCGGTAAAGCGGTTCGGATTCGCTGGCAAATTCGCTGAACGCACTTTCGAGCATGTCGCCTTGCTTGAGTTTCTCGATTTCCTTTTCGTCGATCGTCTCGCGCTCGAACACGCTGGCGAGCAACCCACCGAGCAGCCCGAAACGCTGCCAGAAGCCCACGCTGTGCCAGGCGCGCTTGAGCGTGGTGCCCACTTCGCGATCGATCAGCCACACGGGGACGTGCCGTTGATCGGCGCCATCCATCGCCGCTTTCATCTCGGCGCCCGGCTGGATGCCGTATTGATCGGCCAGCCGCTTCTGGAACGTGGATAGCACCAGGCTGGCCGCAACCATGCCGGCCTTGCCCTGACGGATCACGCGAAACAGATCCATCTGCTTGAACGCTTCCGGATCGCGCATGCCCTGGGCGCGGCTTTCGCACAGTTCCACCGCCACGGCATCGAACGACTCGCGGGCCAGCAAGGTCTGTACGGCCTCCACGCTGCTGCGCGATACGTGCGCCGTTCCCAGCACTACGTACTCCACGCCGTCGCGCTGCACGCGTTCGATCGGTTGGTCGTGCAGATCCGACAGGACGAGGGGATCGGTTTCGGTAACGCTCATGCGATGGATTGGGGAAAGAGGGAAGGGACGATAGCCAGCATGGGGATTAGCCGCCAACAGTGCAAGCTGAAACGTGAATCCGAGGACCGGCCCGGGTCCCCGATGTCAATTAATCGCGAAAACGACGCAAAAGATCGCCGTAGGCGTCGATGCGGCGGTCGCGCAGGAACGGCCAGATGCGGCGCACGTGCTCGCTGCGCGCCATGTCGATCTCGACCACGAGCAACTGGCCGCCGTCCGTGCCGGCCTGGGCGAGGAATTCGCCTTGCGGTCCGGCCACGAAGCTGCTGCCCCAGAACTGGATGCCCGCGCCCACGCCCGCCGGATCGGCCTCATAGCCGGTGCGGTTGCAGGACAGCAGCGGCACGCCATTGGCGACCGCGTGGCCGCGCTGCACGGTGATCCAGGCATCGCGCTGGCGATTTTTTTCATCCTGCGTGTCATTCGGATCCCAGCCGATGGCGGTGGGATACAGCAACAGCTCCGCGCCGGCCAGCGCCATCAGTCGCGCCGCTTCCGGATACCACTGGTCCCAGCACACCAGCACGCCCAGCCGGCCGACCGACGTATCGATGGGTTCGAAACCCAGGTCCCCCGGCGTGAAATAAAACTTCTCGTAGAACGCCGGATCGTCGGGGATATGCATTTTGCGATACTTGCCCGCGATGCTGGCGGAGCGATCGAACACCACCGCCGTGTTGTGGTACAGGCCGGCCGCACGCTTCTCGAACAGGGATGCCACCACCACCAGCTTCAGCTCCTGGGCCAGCGCGCCGATGCGCGCCGTGCTGTGGCCGGGGATGCTTTCGGCCAGATCGAACTCGTTTACCGATTCGTGCTGGCAGAAGTAGGGCCCGTTGTGCAATTCCTGCAGCAGAACCAGTTCCGCGCCGGTCTTGGCCGCCTCGCGCAGGCCGGTTTCGATCGCGTCGAGATTGGCATCGCGGCTGCCGCGGTGGGTTTCCTGCAACAGAGCCACTTTGAGAAGCTTGCGGATCATGAGTATGTCCTGACGACTGCAAAACCGTCCCATTTTAATGGACGGGTGTTGAATGGATGTTTAGGGATGCTCTGATCCATGCTTCGCAGGTGTCACCGGCTCTGTCTGTTCGCAGGCCACAGGGCCACCGGCGAAGCGTGGATCAGGGCATCCCTAGATAAGGCCGGCAGGCAATTGCATGGTGATGCAATGCAGGCTGCCGTTCTGCCAGATCAGCGGACGGCAGGGCACCTGCACCACCGTGCGCCCAGGATGGGCCTGGCCGATGATGCGGGAGGCCACGTCATCGGCGCGATCGCCATAGGCGGGCACCAGCACCGCATCGTTGACGATCAGATAGTTTGCGTAAGACGCCGCCAGGCGACGACCTTCATCCATGACCGGCTGTGCCCACGGCAGCGGATACAGCGTGTAAGGATTGCCCTGGGCGTTGCGCAGCGCGGCCAGTTCGTCGCCCATGCGGTGCAGTTCGTCATGGTGTGCGTCGGTGGGGTCGCCGCAGGCCTGGAACACGATGCGGTCACCGGGCGCGAAACGCGCCAGCGTGTCGATGTGCGCGTCCGTGTCGTCGCCTTCGAGGTAGCCGTAGTCGAGCCACAACACGCGTTCGGCGTGCAGGCTCCTGCGCAGGATCGCGCTCATTTCATCGCGCGACTGCTCCGGATGACGCTGCACCAGGCAGCGCCAGGTGGTGAGGACGGTACCCTGGCCGTCACTCTCGATGCCGCCACCTTCCAGCGCCCAGTCGATGCGCTCGTGCGTGGCGTTGCCGAAAACGCCCGCTTCGACCAGGCCGCCGATCAGGGCATCGTCCTGCTCGGCGCCGAACTTGCCGCCCCAGCCGGTGAAGCGGAAATCGGTGAGCTGGAAGCGGTCGCCATCGCGCAGGGTGATCGGGCCGGAATCGCGCAGCCAGGTGTCGTCATAGGGCAGTTGCACGAAGCGGATGCGCTTGAGATCCGCCTCGGCTTGCTGCAGTTTGGCAACGACGTGACCTTCAAGGGCTTCGTCGGCCACCACGATGATCAACGGCTCAAAGCGGGTCACCGCCGCGGCCAGCGCCACGTACGTGGATTCCACCGCATCGAGCCGTTCGGCCCAGTCGGTGCCGGCGTGCGGCCAGGCAATCAGAACGGCGGCCTGCGGCTCCCATTCGGCCGGCAGGCGCAAGTTGGAATCGGTCATGAGAACGACGCTCGCGCAGGGGGAAAGCGCCCGGAACAGGGCCGGGCGCGACAGATGCGCAAGTTTACAGGCAGGGGCGGGCGGCGAGTAGCGAGATCGCGATGCAGCCGGCCGTAACGGGGCGGGTGCGAAGCTGCCGCCCCCTCGCCCCGCGCCGCCGCCGATCAGTTCACCGCGGCGGGATTCCGGTTATTGCCGGCCGGCGTGTTGAGCACCGAGTGGATCACGTGGGTGTTTTCGAAATAGACGATGAAGTTGGAATATTCCCAACGGTTGATCGTGGGATGCCTGGACGAATCGCCGCCACGGGGAGACAGCTTGCGCAGCGGCTCGCCGTATGCCTTCTCCACTTGCGCCATGGACAAGCCGCGCGCCGGCAGATGCATGCTTTTTTCGTCCTGCACGCGCTGGGTCAAGGTTTCCTGGGCGTGGGCGGCCTGGGCCGCGACGAGGCCGGCGCCGACCACGATGGCGGCCAGCAAGGGCAGGTTGGTACGGTGCTTGAACATGGGTCCCCTCTCCGCGTAAAGCGTTGACGCGTCGTTGTAGCAGAACTGTTTGCGCCATGCCACGAGCAAAACGGGCAGATGTGACGCCGCGCCATTCGGCGTGGGCGCGCCTTGGCCGCTATCATGCACGGCTGCGGGCGCTGGCCCCCCGGATCTTCATCGAGTACCCATGATCGCGTTTCGCCATTTCGCCCTGCGCCGCGGCAGCCGGTTGCTGCTTTCGGACATCGACCTGGTCATCCAGTCCGGCTGGCGCCTGGGCGTGGTCGGCCGCAACGGCTGCGGCAAATCGAGCCTGTTCGCGGCCCTGCAAGGGCACTTGGAGGCCGACAGCGGCGAGCTGGACCTGCCCGCCAGGCTGCGCCTGGCCTCGGTGGCCCAGGAAACCCCCGCGCTGCCGGATCCCGCCATCGAATACGTGATGGGCGGCGACGTCGAGCTGGCCACGGCGCTGCGCGACGAATTCGACGCCCAGGCGCGCGGCGACACCGAGGCGATGGCGCGCGCGCATCATCGCATCGAGGAACTGCACGGCTACGACGCCCGGGCGCGGGCCGGCCGCTTGCTGCACGGGCTGGGCTTCAGCGCCGACACCCACGAGCGCGCCGTGTGCGAGTTTTCCGGCGGCTGGCGTGTGCGCCTGAACCTTGCGCGCGCGCTGATGGCGCCATCCGAATTGCTGCTGCTGGACGAGCCCACCAACCACCTCGACCTCGATGCCGTGCTGTGGCTGGAAGAATGGCTGCGTCGCTACCAGGGCACGCTGCTGGTGATTTCGCACGATCGTGAATTCCTCGACGGCGTCATCACTCACACGCTGCACCTCAACGAGGGCCGGGCCAAGCTTTACGCCGGCAACTACAGCGCATTCGAACTGCAACGCGCCGAGCAACTGCGCCTGCAGCAGATCGCCCATGAACGCGAGCAGGCCGAGCGTGCGCACCTGCAATCTTTCATCGATCGTTTCAAGGCCAAGGCCAGCAAGGCCAAGCAGGCGCAGTCGCGCATGAAGCGGCTGGAAAAGATGGCCGGCACCGAAGCGGTGCGGGCGGAACGGGCCTTCCACTTCCAGTTCGCGGTACCCGATCGCCTGCCCGATTCGATGCTGCAGTTGGAAGACGTTGCCGCCGGTTATGCGGGCGAGGCCGGGCAACCGCCCGCCACCATTCTTCAGGACGTCCGTTTCCGCCTGGAGGCGGGCGAGCGCATCGGCCTGCTTGGGCCCAACGGCGCGGGCAAATCCACGCTGGTGAAAACCTTGGTCGGCGAACTCCCGCCGCTGGGGGGCGAGCGCAAGGCGCACAAGGACCTGAAAATTGGCTACTTCGCGCAGCACACGGTGGAAAGCCTGCGCGAAGGCGCCAGCCCCTTCGATCATCTGCAGGACAAGGCGCCCGGCGTCGCCGCACAGATGCTGCGCGATTTTCTCGGCGGCTGGAATTTCGCCGGCGACCGCGCGTTTGAATCGGTGGATGGTTTTTCCGGCGGCGAGCGGGCGCGCCTTGCACTCGCGCTGATTGCATGGGACAAGCCAAACCTGCTGTTGCTTGACGAACCGACCAACCATCTGGACTTGGACATGCGCGAAGCGCTGGCCGACGCGCTGGCCGATTTCGATGGCGCGCTGGTGCTGGTCTCGCACGATCGCCATCTGCTGGGTATGGTCTGCGATAGTTTCTGGCGTGTCGCCGACGGCAACGCCGAACTGTTCGACGGCGATCTCGACGATTATGCGCGCTGGCTACGCGCGCGCGGCAATGCGCCGAAGAAAAACGTCAGCGCCCAGGCCGTGCCGGTCGAATCGGCGGCGGATCGGCGCCGCGCCGCGGCGGCCCAGCGCGAAAACGAAAAAGCCGCGCGTCAGCGCGTGAAAAAAATCGAAGCGCGCGTGGCGGCGATCGATCAGGATCTCACCGCGCTCGAACAGAAACTGGCCGATCCGCAAACCTACAACGGCTCCACCGCGGAACTGATGAAGCTTGGTCTGCGCCAGACCCAATTGCGCAAGGAGAAAGAAACGCTGGAAGCGGAGTGGCTTGAACTGTACGAACAGCTCGAAGCCTGAGCCATGGCGGATATGTCGATGCGACACGTGGAGTGCTGGCTGCCCCATTTGCAGCGTTTCGAGCCCTCGCACCCCCTGCGTGCGTTGCTGGGTCGTGCCGATCGCATGGGTGAGGGCGCAAAAGGTTATCTGGGCGGCCTGGCCGCGTACTTCGACTGCGGCCATGGGCTACCCGCGGCGGCGCTCACGCGCGATCATCTGGCCGGTGATGCGGCGCAAGCCGCCGCATGGCTTAGTGCCGATCCGGCCTGGGTGCAGCCCGACCTCAGCGGCGCACGCTTGCTCGCCTGCGGCCAGCTGCCGTTGAGCATGGATGAAGCGCGCTCGCTTGCCGAGCCCTTGAAACCGATCTTCGCCGAAGCCGACATGAGCCTGGAGGTTTCCGCGCCGGATCGCTGGCACCTTCGTCTTCCCTCGTCGGACACGCTGCCCGACTTCGCAGCGCCGGAGCAGGCACTGGGCGAAGATCTCTACGAACATCTTCCGCACGGATTGCATGCACGCCGCTGGCGGGCGCTGTTCAACGACGCGCAAGTGGTGTTGCACCAGCATCCGGTCAATGCCGAACGGCGCCTGCGCGGCTTGCCGCCCATCAACAGCGTGTGGTTCTGGGGCGGTGGTGCGTTGCCTTCTAACGTTACGGCCACGCTCGAAGGCGTCATTGGCGAAGACTTGCTGTTGCTCGCGCTGGCGCGTCGTGCGGGGATCGCCATGCAGCATCGCAGCGCGCCGTCGATCGCGACGGTCGAGGCGGGCTGGCTGGTCGACCTGCAGGATCAGAGCGCCGACGACGTGGCGCGGCAGTGGCTGCCGTCGCTGCAGGCTTTGTGCAGCCGAAAACAGGTCATGCTGGCTTTCGCCAGCGGCGAACGCTGGCTGCATCGTCCCTGGCATCGCCTGCGTTTGTGGCGGCGAAACGCGCCATGAGCAGCATTCGCTTGCAACGGCGGCCGTTGCTGGGCGAGCCGGCTGGATGGAGCGACGCGGTACCGGCCATCTTGCAGCGCGTCTACGCCGCACGGGGCGTGTTTGGGCCTGAGCACGCCGAGCATCGCCTGACGCGCCTGTTGCCGCCGCGGCAACTGGGCGGCATGCGCGAGGCCGTGGCGCTGCTGGGGCAGGCGCTGGCCGACGATGCATCGATCATCATCGCCGGCGATTACGACTGCGATGGTGCCACCGGCACCGCCGTGGCCGTGCGCGGCTTGCGCATGCTCGGCGCGCGCCGTGTGGATTACGTGGTGCCTAACCGTTTCGTGCACGGTTACGGCCTCACCCCGGAACTGGTCGCTTCGCTGCCCGCACACGCGCAACTGGTCGTCACCGTCGACAACGGCATCGCCAGCGTGGCCGGCGTGGCGGCGGCGCAGGCACGCGGCATGCGCGTGATCGTGACCGATCATCACTTGCCCGGCGAGCGGTTGCCGGCGGCCGACGCCATCGTCAATCCCAACGTGCACGGCGACGGTTTTCCCAGCAAGGCGCTGGCCGGCGTGGGTGTGATGTTTTACGTGCTGCTGGCGCTGCGCGCACATTTGAGAGAGCAGGGACGCTTTGCGGCGGACGCGGAGCCGGATCTGTCCACGCTGCTGGATCTGGTGGCGCTGGGTACGGTCGCCGATCTGGTGCCGCTGGATTTCAACAACCGCGTGCTGGTCGAAGCGGGCATGAAGCGCATACGCAGCCAGCGCGCCTGCGCGGGGATTACCGCCTTGATCGAAGCGAGCCAGCGCAGCGTCTGGGCGCTGTGCACCAGCGACCTCGGTTATGCGGTCGGTCCACGCCTGAATGCCGCCGGCCGCCTGGAAGACATGCGCCTGGGCGTGGAAAGCCTGCTCACGGACGATCTGTTGCAGGCGCGCCGTTACGCCGAGCAGCTAAGCTCGATCAACCAGGAACGGCGCGACCTGCAGGCGACGATGGTGGCCGAGGCCGAAGCGATGGTCGCCGGTGCCGCGGGCATCGATACGCAATCGGTCGGCGTCTGCCTGTTCGAGCCGGGCTGGCATGCCGGCGTGGTAGGCCTGGTGGCGTCCAAGTTGAAGGAGCGCTTGCATCGTCCGGTGATCGCGTTCGCCCCGGCAAGCGAGGATGAGCCCGAGCTGTTGCGTGGCTCCGCGCGCTCCATCGCCGGATTCCACGTACGCGACGCGCTGGCCGCCGTCGATGCGCGCCATCCCGGCCTGATCGAGCGCTTCGGCGGCCATGCGATGGCCGCCGGGCTCAGCCTCAAGGCGGCCGGCTATGCGCGTTTTGCCGCCGCGTTCGACGCGGTGGCGCGCGAATGGTTGAACGAGGAACAACTTCAGGCCGTGCTCTACACCGATGGCGAGCTGCCCGCCGGCATGTTCACCCTGGACCTGGCACGCACCCTGCGTTTTGCCGGCCCGTGGGGGCAGGCGTTTCCCGAGCCGGTGTTCGACAACCGCTTCGAATGCTTCAGCTGGCGCCCGATGGGCGAGCGTCATCTGCGCCTGAGCCTGCGCGATCCGCGCGACGATACGCTACACGATGCGGTGATGTTCAACGGCTACCACGGCCAGCCGCCGCCCGCCATGCTGCGCGCGGCCTACGAGCTGACCATCAACGACTGGCAAGGGCGTGAATCGCCGCGCCTGCTGCTGCGTCACATCGAGCCGGCCTGATCCGCTTTCCCGGCCGGTACCGTGCCCGTTCACACTCCGGCGCTTGTGCGGCGGCGCAAATGGCGCTTGGATAGAGCCGGGCAGCGAGCATGCAGGAGCGCCATCATGATCGAACAGATTCCCAGCCTTCCCGCCGGCATCCTTGGCTTCCGCATGCACGGTATGGTCACCGCCAGCGACTATGAAAGCGTGATGGTGCCCGATATCGAGGCGGCCTTCGCCCTCAACCGCCGGCTACGCATCCTGATCCACCTGGGCGAGGACTTTGTTGGCTTTGCGCCCGGCGCGATGTGGGACGACGTCAAGCTCGGCTTTCGTCACATTTCCGGCTGGGAGCGCACCGCCCTGGTTACCGACGTGGGCTGGGTACGCGTGATGTCCAGCATGTTCGGCTTTGCCATGCCCACGCAGTTCAAGCTGTTCGGCAACAGCGAACTGGACGACGCGTTGCATTGGGTCGCCCAGATCTGAGCAGCCTTTAGCGGGCGCAGGGCAGCGCCGGGCGCGCTATGGCTCTGGCAAAAGCACGTTCTGGATGCTGTTTCGGAGCTGTTACAGCTTGCGCGCCGCCTAGCCTTGTGCTGTAGTCGGGTCATGAACGCCTCCTGCACTAGCCATCCCGCCTTGATCGCCGCCTTGCCGGCGCAGGTGCGCGTGGCTGCGAACGGCCTCAATAACAACGCCAATAACAATACCCGTCATCACGGGTGGGCCGGCGTGTAGCAGCAAGAGACCAAACACACACGCAAAAGGGCCCGCCAAGTGCGGGCCCTTTTGTTTTTACGCCTTACCCACCCAAGCAAAGGAAATGTGTCATGTGCGCCATCTTCGGAATGTTCGATCTGCAACCGGGCGACGACCTCGCTGCCTTGCGCCTACTGGCCCTGGAACTGTCGCAGCGCCAGCGCCATCGCGGGCCCGATTGGAGCGGGGTGTTCGTGGACGCCGGGGTGATCCTGGTGCACGAGCGCTTGGCCATCGTAGACCCCGCCAGCGGCGCGCAGCCTTTGCGTTCGCGTGACGGCAAGCTGGCGCTGGCGGTGAACGGTGAGATCTACAACCATCGCGAGCTGCGCGCGAAGAGCGGCTACGACTTCACCACCGGCTCCGATTGCGAAGTGATCAACGCGCTCTACGCCGACCACGGCGCCGATTTTCTGGGCAAGCTCAACGGCATTTTCGCTTTCGCGTTGTGGGACGGCGATGCCCAGCGCTATCTCATCGCGCGCGACCCCATCGGCGTGTGCCCGCTGTACTGGGGCCATGATGCACACGGCAGATTGTGCGTGGCCTCGGAAATGAAGGCGCTGGTAGGCATTTGCGCCGATGTCGCGCCGTTTCCGCCGGGGCATGTCTACGATAGCGCCACCGGTCAGTTGCAGCGCTACTACAGCCGTCCATGGCGCGATTACGCGGCGACCAAAGATAAATCGCTTACGCCGGGCGGACTGCGTGAGGCGTTCGAACAGGCTGTGCACCGCCAGCTGATGACTGACGTTCCGTACGGTGTGCTGCTGTCCGGCGGCCTGGATTCCTCGCTGGTGGCCGCGTGCGCCGCACGCTATGCACGCGAGCGCATCGAGGATGACGACCGCAGCGAAGCCTGGTGGCCGCGCCTGCATTCCTTCGCCATCGGCCTTGCCGGTTCGCCCGATCTGGCGGCGGCGAAAGTAGTGGCCGATGCGCTGGGAACCGTGCATCACGGCTTCGTCTACACCTTCTGGGAAGGGCTGGATGCGTTGCCGGAAGTGATCCGGCACATCGAAACCTACGACGTCACCACCATCCGCGCTTCCACGCCGATGTATCTGCTCGCACGTCGGATCAAGGCGATGGGTGTGAAGATGGTGCTCTCGGGCGAGGGCTCGGATGAGATTTTCGGCGGCTATCTGTACTTCCACAAGGCGCCCTCCGCCGAAGCCTTCCATGAAGAAACCGTACTCAAGATCGATGCGCTGCACAGCTACGACTGCCTGCGCGCCAACAAATCGATGATGGCCTGGGGTGTGGAAGCGCGCGTGCCGTTCCTGGATCTGCACTTCTTGGAAGTGGCGATGAGCATGGATGCCACGCATAAGATGGCCGGCAAGGGCCGCATCGAGAAAGCGGTGCTGCGCGAAGCCTTCCAGGGTGCGTTGCCCGAAGCGATCCTGTGGCGGCAGAAAGAGCAGTTCAGCGATGGCGTCGGCTATGGCTGGATCGACGGACTGAAAGCGCATGCCGAACAGGCCATCAGCGACCGCGAGTTTGCGGCGGCGGTATCACGTTATCCGTTCAACACGCCGGCCACCAAGGAGGCCTACCTGTATCGCCGCATCTTCGAAAAATACTTTCCGGGCGAAGCCTGCGCCGCGACGGTGCCCGGCGGCAAGTCGATTGCCTGCTCCTCGCCCGCGGCCCTGGCGTGGGATCCCGCATTCGCGGCCATGGCCGATCCTTCCGGGCGTGCTGTCCGCGATGTGCACGCGCACGCCCTGCAGGCAACCGTGTGAGGGGTGTTTCTGCAAGGGGAGCTGGCTGCACCGCGCGGCCGGCTCTCCTGGTGCGTCAGCGGATGTCGCTGCGCGGGATCAGCGCCAGGCGGCGATGCTGGAAGTCCAGATAGATGTCCATATCCTGCAGTGCGCTGCGCCCGAGCTGGTAGTTCCAGGGCGAGTTCTCGTCGGCAAGCACGCCAAATTTCATCCGCATCGGCTGGCCGCCTATCAACACGTCGGCCAGGGTGCGGTCGATCGTTTCGCCGTGCCTCACGTTGCTCGCGCTGCGCCGCTGCAATTGCCCGGCGAAGCGCGTGTCCAGATCCGCCATCGCGCCCTTGCTGCCGGTAAGGTAGAACGGGTCGGCGGTGTTGATCACGGTAAGGTGTGCCGCGCCGTTGATCGTCAGCGAGGTAACGATGTGCATGTTGCCGCCATTGATACGGCTACCGATCAGGATCGGATCGCTGCCGGCCGGGCGCGGATCGTTGGGGCCGTAGACCATGATGGCGTCCTTGGTAATACGCATCGCGCCCAGGTATTTGATGATGCCGATGCCGATGGTCGGCACGGTCCTGGGCACGACCACGACCGGAGCGTTTTCTACCGTAACGCCATCGAAGCTCAGCTTGTCCAGCACGCCGGTCTGCGCCGTGATCTTATCGTTGAACGCAGTCCTGGCCGCGACGTGCGCATCGAGGATACGCACGCCCAGTTTTCTGGCGGTGTCTTCATCCAGTTGCAGATAAGCCGGGCCGGTGGCGAAGCGCATGTTTACGGTTTGCCCGTTGGCGGTTACCGCGATGTCGCGCTTGCTGGTTTCGGTGATGCCGCCGTTGCGTTCAAGGTGCTCGGCGTAGAGCAAGGGAATGCGAAAGCCGTTACCGGGGCGCTGCACGCTGAGCACCGGCAAGGCATCGTAGGCCGAGGCGGCGTTCTGGATGTTTTGCGCCTGCTGCGCCGGCAGTTTGGATTGGAAGCGCTTGACCATGTCCTGGTCGGCCTGGTCCGCGTCGCTTTCCCGGCCGGCCAGGCGCAGGTTGCCGATGCGAAAGCGCGCGCAGAACAGGGCCGTCTGCACGGCGCTGTCGAAGTACGTTCTCGCGCAGACCGCTGCGTCCGCGCTCGATTTGTCGAAGTCGCCCTGGATGCGTTCCGCGGCCATGGCCGCCAGCCGTCGCGTGGCGTCGTCGGTGGAGGATTGGCGCAACGCGTCCAGCGTCCCGAGGTCGGCCTTGGCGACCGCGGTGACGATGGTCTTGATAGTGTCACTGGAGACAGCGCCGGTACCGCTCCCGTCCGTGATCGACGATTGCGCCGAGGCGGCACAGGCGATGAAGGCAGCGAACAAAACAGCCGAAGTCGCGAATGGGAATTTCACGGAACAGCTCCTTGTAGCGCATAAGGTTTGCGTCAGTGCCGGGGCGGAGTGTAGGTAGGCGATAGGGGGTGTGCAATAAGATCGCTTGCAGTGCCAGGCTATGGCCAATCGATGCGGGAAGGGCGCGCGGCGGTGGGCGCGGCTGCCTGTGCGGATCAGGCTCCGGTGCCATCGCCTAGGCCCCCAGCGGCGGATTTGTTACCATAAACTATTGATTCGCGCCGCCATGGCGCACCACCTTCAGGCTCCACCTCATGATCGAAACCAATCCGATCCTCGCGCAGATCGCGGACCTCAAGGGCCGCATCGAATCGCTTAGGGGGTATCTTTGACTACGCCACCAAGCGTGAGCGCCTGGAAGAAGTAAGCCGCGAACTGGAAAGCCCCAACGTCTGGGACGATCCGCCGCGCGCACAGGAACTGGGCCGCGAACGCGCCCGCCTGGACACCATCGTCAGCGGCATCGACCGCATCACCGCCGGTCTGGACGACGCCGGCGAACTGCTGGAGATGGCCGCCGCCGATGGCGACGACGCCACCGTCCAATCCGTCGTCGCCGACGTGGGCCAGCTCGAAGGGCAGGTCGGCAAGCTGGAATTCCAGCGCATGTTCTCCGGCAAGATGGACTCGGCCAATGCCTTCGTCGACATCCAGGCCGGTGCCGGCGGCACCGAGGCGCAGGACTGGGCCGAAATGCTGCTGCGCATGTACCTGCGCTGGTGCGAGTGGCGCGGCTGGAAAACCGAGTTGATGGAAGTGAGCGCAGGCGAAGTTGCCGGCATCAAGTCCGCCACGTTCCGCGTGGAAGGCGATTACGCCTACGGCTGGCTGAAAACCGAAATCGGCGTGCATCGCCTGGTGCGCAAGAGCCCGTTCGATTCGGACAACCGCCGCCACACCAGCTTCACCTCGGTATTCGTCTCGCCCGAAGTGGACGACGACATCGACATCGAGATCAACCCGGCCGACCTCAAGACCGACGTCTACCGCTCGTCCGGCGCCGGCGGCCAGCACGTCAACAAGACCGAATCGGCCGTGCGCATCACGCACATGCCCAGCGGCGTGGTGGTGGCTTGCCAGACCGAGCGCAGCCAGCACGCCAACCGCGACCGCGCGATGAAAATGCTGGCCGCCAAGCTGTACGAAATCGAGATGCAAAAGCGCAACGCCGAGAAAAACGCGTTGGAAGCGACCAAATCGGACATCGGCTGGGGCAGCCAGATCCGCAATTACGTGCTGGACCAGAGCCGCATCAAGGACCTGCGCACCGGCATCGAACGCACCGATACGCAGAAAGTGCTGGACGGCGACCTGGACGAGTTCGTCGAAGCCAGCCTCAAATCCGGCCTGGACGCCGGCGCCAAGCGCGTCGACGCATGATGGACCGATGCGCCTGATCGATGCCCGCGGAGCCGCTGCATGACCGGTGCGAAGGCCGCCGGCATGCTGCTAGCCTGTGCGCTGCTGGCGTTGTCGGCGCGCACGGCGAGCGCCGCGCCTGGGGGCTTCGGCCAGGACATGAAGCAGGATGCGAAAACCGTCGGCCACGGGATCGGCAACGGAGCACGCGACATCGGCCACGGCACCGCGCAGGCAGCCAGGACCGTCGGCCACGGAACGGCCCATGTGGCAAAGTCGATCGGGCACGGCGCGGCGGATGTAGGCCACGGCATTGCGCATGGCGCGCGCGAGGGCTGGAACGCGACTACGCATGCGGTCAAGCAGGTGTTTCACAAAAGCCACTGACGGCACGTTGGTTATCGCAAGCAAGCCGCGCTGCGCTGGTGTAGCCATCGACACATTAAAGAAGCATTCGGCGCCCCGCGCGGGCGTCGGGACAACACGGACCATCCATGACTGAAACCACCGACGAAAACAAGCTGATTGCCGAACGCCGCGAAAAGCTGCGCGCGCTGCGCGACACCGGCATCGCCTTTCCGAACGACTTCAAGGTCGATGCTTTCGCCGGCGACCTGCAGGCGGAATTCGCTGACAAGGATGCGCATACCGCCGAAGCCATCGAAGCGCTGGGGCGCCATGTGAAAGTGGCCGGCCGCATCATGCTCAAGCGCGACCAGGGCAAGGTAGCGTTCGTGCAGATGCAGGATTTCAGCGGGCGTATCCAGCTGTTCATCCACCAGGGCACGGTCGGCGAGGATACCTACAAGGCCTTCAAGGGCTGGGATGTGGGCGACATCGTCGGCGCCGAAGGCGTGCTGATGCGCACCAAGACCGGCGAGCTGTCGGTAAAGGTGCATGCCTTGCGCCTGCTGACCAAGAGCCTGCGCCCGCTGCCCGACAAGTGGCATGGCCTGGCCGACGTGGAGCAGCGCTATCGCCAGCGTTACGTCGATTTGATCGTCACCGAGGAAGCGCGCCGCACTTTCGCGCTGCGCTCGAAGATCATCGGCTACATGCGCCAATGGCTGGAAGCGGAGCCGCGCCGTTTCATGGAAGTGGAAACGCCGATGATGCATATCATCCCCGGCGGCGCCACGGCGCGACCGTTCATTACCCATCACAACGCGCTGGACATCGACCTGTTCCTGCGCGTGGCGCCGGAGCTGTATTTGAAGCGCCTGGTCGTGGGCGGCTTCGATCGCGTGTACGAGATCAACCGCAATTTCCGCAACGAGGGCGTGTCCACCCGGCACAACCCCGAGTTCACCATGCTGGAGCTGTACCAGGCCTACGCCACGTATCACGAGATCATGGACCTCACCGAGTCCGTGATCCGCGACACGGCGCAAGTGGTGCTGGGCACCACTCAGCTCAGCTGGGAAGGCGCCGATATCGATGTGGGTCCCGCGTTCCGCCGCTGGCGCATGGAAGATGCCGTGCTTGAGCTCAACCCCGAGATCAAGCGCGAGGAACTGCGTGACCGCGACGCGATGGCTGCCCATGCCAAGCGGCTGGGCGTGCAGGTCAAGCCGGGTTACGGCTGGGGCAAGCTGCTACTGGAAATCTTCGAGAAAACGGTCGAGCACACGCTGGTGCAGCCCACCTTCATCATCGACCATCCGGTGGAGGTGTCGCCGCTGGCGCGCGAGAACGATGTCGACAAGGGCATCACCGATCGCTTCGAGCTGTTCATCAACGGCAAGGAGATCGCCAACGGCTTCTCCGAATTGAACGATCCGGAAGACCAGGCCGCGCGTTTCCAGGCGCAGGTGGATGCCAAGGATTCGGGCGACGACGAGGCAATGCACTTCGACGCGGACTATATCCGTGCCCTGGAAGTGGGCTTGCCGCCGACCGGCGGCCTGGGTATCGGCATCGATCGACTGGTGATGTTGTTGACCGGTTCGTCGTCGATACGCGATGTGTTGTTGTTTCCGTACATGCGGCCGGAAGCCTGAGGTTGAGAAAAGCCCGCGAAAGCGGGCTTTTTTATGCCAAACGAAAGCGCTTGTGTCCCTCGGCCGTCATTCCCGCGGTGGCCTGTATTCGGCGGCGATCCTAAAAATCCAACTCCTGTGAAGCACACAGGTAATCGATCATCGGCGCCACCCGCTTGAAGCGCTCCACTACATGCGGCAACAGCTCCGCCGAGCACGCCATGGCCTCCTCAAACGCTTCGCCCGCCGCGAAATCCTTGCGCTTCAAATCCTCGATCAGCTCGTGCTCCGGATCGAACCCGCGCGGTGGCCGTGTCAGCGATTCGCCCCAGAACTCGAAATGATCGCGGAACGCCTTGCTTTGCGTGGCGCGCTTCCACGCAGCCGGATTGTCGGCGATGAAAGCGCGAATCCGCTTCAAGGCATCGGCTTGCGGATGCCACATGCCGCCGCCGACGAAGCAATCGCCCGGCTGCACATGCAGGTAAAAGGAAGGTGCGGGAATTTCATGCCGGCGTTCGTGAAAGAAGCGCGCACCGGCCCAGGGCTTGTACGGGTCCTTGTCGCCCGAGAAGCGCGTGTCGCGGTAGATGCGAAATAGCGAGCCGCCGTTCGTGCGCGGATCGGCGCGGTAATGCTTGCTGATCTTGGCCAGTGGCGCCTGCAGATCGGTAATCAGTTGCAGGAACGGATCGCGCACGTCTTTTTCGTAATCGGTTTTGTGCGCAAGAAACCACTCGCGATTGTTGTTGCGATTCAAGGCGCGAAGAAAACGGAAGGTGGCGGGCGTGAAATAAGTGCGTGGCATGGTGTCGATGGTTCCGTGGATCAGGCGGTAATGCCGGCTTCGATGGCTAGTTGCTCGCCCCAGGCCTGCAGCCGGTCGAGCAGCTGGTGTTTTTCTGCGTGCGCCGGATCGTGGCGCAGCTCGGACAGGCGGGCGAAGTAATCGGCCAGCGTCATGGCGGTGAGCGCGGTGGGGCGAGTGAGGCGATGCAGCCGGAAGGTTTCCCAGCGTTCGCGTTCTTCCGGGGTCAGTGTCTGGGGCCAGTTGCGCGCGCGGTAGCGAAACAGCAGCTCCGGATAGCGCGTGTCGCGAAAGTCGAAGCGGCGCTGCGCAAGCTGGTCGGGTGGCGTGGCGCGTACGTCGCGCAGCAATCGCTTGTCCGCATCAGGCAGAAAGCCGCCGTACAAGGCCAACTCCGGATCTTCCGGCGGCGGCGGGCTGCTGGCGTGCTCAAACACTTCGCGCAATTTTTCGCGCAAGCCGCTGGCGGCGCGCAAGCGGTCGGCATGCGCAAGGCAGCGGTCGAGGTCCAGTTGCAGCCGTTGCATGTCCACGCCCTTGAGCGCCGACAACGGCGCCAGCGCCGGCGAGCGGTTGGCGTGAATGGTGCGCAAAGGTATGCGCTCGATGTCTTCCGGTAGATCGGCGCGCGTGGTGAACATGCGGTCGGCGATTTCATCGGCGGGCAGCGCGAGCAGATCCGCCGGGTCCTGCGCCAGGTCGTAGACGATGATTTCGCCGGTGCGGCTGGGATGCACGGCCAGCGGCACGATCACCGCCAGGCAGTGGCGGCTGGCGGGGTAGCGCGAGGAAACATGCACCAGCGGCGTCATGTTGGCCACGTCCAGCAACTCGAACACGCGCTGCTTGCGCCGCAGCCCGTAATGCCAATCCCACAAGCGTGGCTGGCGCACCCGGATCAGGCGCGCCAGGTCGATCAGCGCATGCACGTCGGACAAGGCATCGTGGGCGCGTTCCTGCCGCAGATGGTTGGCCTGGGCCAGATGCTCCAGCTTGAAGCTGGGCATGCCGTCCTCGCGCGTGGGCCACACGATGCCCTCGGGGCGCAGCGCCGCGCACATGCGCACCAGGTCGATCAGGTCCCAGCGCGAATTGCCGTTTTCCCACTCTCGTGCATACGGTTCGTAGAAATTGCGATACAGCAGCTGCCGGGTGAATTCATCGTCGAAGCGCAAGGAGTTGTAGCCTACGCCGCAGGTGCCCGGGGCGGCCAGTTGCTCGTGCACGCGTGCGGCGAAGTCCGCTTCGCCGATACCCTCGCTTTCGGCCTGCTGGGGGGTGATCCCGGTGATCAGGCAGGACTCCGGGGAAGGGGGCATCTCGCGCGGCGGCCGAGCGAAGAACATCACCGGCTCGTCCACGATTTCCAGCTCCATGTTGGTGCGGATACCGGCGAACTGGATCGGCCGGTCGCGGCGGCTGTCCGTGCCGAAGGTTTCGTAGTCGTGCCAGAAGAGGGTCTGCATCACCGGATCATCGCATGATGAGCTGTTAAACTGGTCCAACGGAGGGCGCATGAGCCAAGTCAACGAAGACAACCTCATCTGGATCGACCTGGAGATGACCGGTCTGGACACCGACAACGATTCGGTCCTCGAAATAGCCACCATCGTCACCGACAAGGACCTCGCCATCCTGGCCGAGGGGCCGGTTTTCGCCATCCGCCACGAGGTGCAACGGCTGGAGGCGATGGACGCCTGGAACCGCAATCAGCATCGCCGTTCGGGCCTGTGGGACCAGGTGGTCGATTCCACCGTGGACCACGCCCATGCGGAACGGGCCACGCTGGAATTCCTCAAGCCCTGGGTGATACCGGGCAAGTCGCCCATGTGCGGCAACTCCATCTGCCAGGACCGCCGCTTCCTGCACCGGCAGATGCCGCAGCTGGAACGGTTTTTCCACTACCGCAACCTCGACGTGTCCACCCTCAAGGAGCTGGCGCGGCGCTGGGCACCGATGATCGGCCGCGGCTTCAGCAAGGAGTCGGCGCATACGGCCTTGTCGGACATTCGTGACTCCATCGACGAGCTGCGCTATTACCGGCGCTACATGGGCCCACTGGGCGGTGCGGAGTAAGGCGGCATGTCGACGGATCTGTTTGCCACCGTACTCGATTGCAACGGCCGTGCGCTGACGCTGGATCGTCCGCGCGTGGTCGGCATCGTCAACGTCACGCCCGATTCGTTTTCCGACGGCGGCCAGTTCGCCGATCTCGACGCCGCCGTGGCACACGGCGTGCGCCTGGTGGAAGAGGGCGCGGACATGCTCGATATCGGCGGCGAATCCACCCGGCCAGGCGCTGCGGATGTGTCCGTCGAAGACGAACTGCGCCGCGTGTTGCCGGTGATCGAGCAACTGGCAGCGCGAATCTCGCTGCCCATCGCCATCGACACCTCCAAGCCGGAAGTAATGCGCGCGGCGGTGGCTGCCGGTGCGGGCATGATCAACGATGTCTACGCACTGCGTCGCGACGGCGCGCTGGATGCGGCGGCGGACCTGCGCGTGCCGGTCTGCCTGATGCACATGCAGGGCGAGCCGCGCAGCATGCAGGATGCGCCGCATTACGAAGACGTGGTCGGCGAAGTGCATCGTTTTCTCACCGATCGCCTGTTTGCCTGCGAGCTGGCCGGCATCGACCGGCGCAAGGTGGTGGTCGACCCCGGTTTTGGCTTTGGCAAAGACCTGGAACACAACCTCGCGCTGTTGCGTCGGCTGGAGCGTTTCGCCGATCTGGGCAGCGGCGTGTACGTGGGCCTGTCACGCAAGTCGATGATCGGCACGCTTACCGGCCGCAAGGAGCCGGCCGAGCGTGCCGCGGGCTCCGTGGCCGCCGCGTTGATCGCGGTTCAGCGCGGGGCGCGCATGGTGCGCGTCCACGACGTTGCCGCCACCGTGGATGCCCTGAAGGTGTGGCATGCCGTGCAAGCGGGCGACAAGCCCGAGCGGCGCGATACGCCCAAGGCGCCGCGCTGGCCCGACGACGACTGAATACGCGGCACTTCATCTTCTACCGTTGCGCAGGCCTTATCGCCTGCCGCTGCTTGCAACGGCCCACTAGGAGGGGGTAAAGCTCTTCACAGGCTTTTGGGCACGATGGGGTTACCCCTCTGCGACCTTCCCCGGCGAGCAGGGGAAGGAGTAAAAATGGCTTTGACGCAGGACTTTCCATGAACCAACGCAAATACTTCGGTACCGATGGCATCCGCGGCCGCGTCGGGCAGTGGCCGATCAGTGCCGATTTCATGCTGCGCCTCGGGCGAGCGCTGGGCGTGGTGCTGCGTCAGCGCAAGAAATCCGCGGGCCGTCCGCTGGTGTTGATCGGCAAGGACACGCGCGTGTCCGGCTACATGTTCGAATCGGCACTGGAAGCGGGCCTGGCCGCCGCCGGCGCCGACGTGCGCCTGCTCGGGCCCATGCCCACGCCCGCCGTCGCCTATCTCACGCGCAGCCTGCGCGCCGATGCCGGCGTCGTGATCAGCGCTTCGCACAATCCGCATCACGACAACGGCATCAAGTTTTTCTCCGCGCATGGCGAAAAACTTTCCGACGAAATCGAAGAGGCCATCGAACGCGAGGCTGATGCCCAGTTCACCACCGTCGATTCGGAAAACCTCGGCAAGGTCGTGCGCGTCACCGATGCGGTTACGCGCTACGCCGAATTCTGCAAATCCACCGTGCCGGAAGATTTCAGCCTGGCCGGCATGAAAGTCGTGCTCGACTGCGCGCACGGGGCCACTTATCAGGTGGCCCCGAAAGTATTCGGCGAACTTGGCGCGGATGTGTTCGTCATCGGCGACCGTCCCGATGGCTTCAACATCAACCGTGACGTCGGCTCGATGCATCCGCAGGCGCTTCAACGCGCCGTGATGGAGCAGCAGGCCGATATCGGCTTCGCCTTCGATGGCGATGGCGATCGCGTGCAGATGGTCGACCGTAACGGCGAGCTGGGCGACGGCGACGACATCCTCTACGTGCTGGCGCGCAGCTGGCACGCGCGCGGCGTGCTCAAGGGGCCGGTGGTCGGCACCTCGATGAGCAACTTCGGTTTGCAGCAGGCACTGGGCGAGCAGGGCATCGAACTGATCCGCGCCAACGTGGGCGACCGCTTCGTGCTGCAAAAACTCAAAGAACACGACGGCGTGCTGGGCGGCGAAACCTCCGGCCACGTGCTGTGCCTGGATCGCGCCACCACCGGCGACGGCATCGTGGCCGCGCTTGCGGTGCTCGAAGCGCTCAAATCCCTGGAACAGGACCTGGCTGGCGCGCGCCGGGGCCTGCACAAGATGCCCCAGGTGATGATCAACGTCCGCGCCGATGGCGCCCGCGAGGCGCTTGGTACCGACGCCGTACGCCAGGCGCTGGCCGAGGCCGAGCAGGCCTTGCGCGGCCGCGGCCGCGTGGTGCTGCGCGCCTCGGGCACCGAACCGTTGGTACGCGTCACCGTGGAGGCCGCCGACGCGGCCGAAGTCAGGGTATTGGCCCAGCGCCTCGCCGACGTCGTAAAATCCTCAGCCGAACGCTCGTGAACCAAGTGGGGCTGGCCGGCCTTAACCGGCGCCGGCTCCACACCCAGGTCGCCAAGGAACAGGCCCGACGTGCACCGCCCCTGCGGTGGCGGAACACAAATCGACCGCACGCCAACCTGTGGAAAACATCATGGACACATCCATCAAGAAGGTTCCGACCCTCGACATACGCCGTTACGACACCGATCGCGCGGCTTTTGTCGCCGAACTGGGCGCGGCGTACCGCGAGTTCGGTTTCTGCTGCATCAGCGGCCACGGCATCACCCCGGCATTGATCGATGGCGCCTACGACGCCTTCCAGCGCTTCTTCGCGCTGCCCACCGAAACCAAGATGAAGTACCACGTGCCCGGGACCGGCGGCGCGCGCGGCTACACCCCGTTCAAGATCGAAACGGCCAAGGACAGCCGCTATCCGGACCTGAAAGAGTTCTGGCACATCGGCCGCGAGATCGACCGCGACTCCCGTTTCGCCGACGTGATGCCGCCCAACATCTGGCCGGCCGAAGTACCCGGCTTCCACGCGTTGGGCTACGAGCTGTTCGAGGCGCTCGATCACCTGGGCAGCCGCGTGCTGCGCGCGCTGGCACTGCACATCGACCTGCCGGAAACCTACTTCGAGGACAAGATCGACCAGGGCAACTCCATCCTGCGCCCGATCCATTACCCGCCCATCGCCGAGGAAAACCTGCCAAACGTGCGTGCCGGCGCGCATGAGGACATCAACTTCATCACCCTGCTGGTCGGCGCCAGCGCCGAAGGCCTGGAAGTGCTCACGCGCGAGGGCAACTGGCTGCCGATCACCACCGAAGGTGATGCCATCGTGGTAAACATCGGCGACATGCTGCAACGCCTGACCAACCACGTTTATCCGTCCACCACCCATCGCGTGGTGAACCCGCAGAACGCCAACGCGCGCAAGCCGCGCTATTCGGTGCCTTACTTCCTGCATCCCAATCCCGACGTGATGCTCGATCCGCTGCCGCAGTGCATTTCGCCCGACAACCCGCGCCGCTACGACACCGCGATCAGCTCCCACGACTACCTCATGCAACGCCTGCGCGAAATCAAACTGATCTGACGCGATGGTCGCCCTCTCGCCTTTGGGGGAGAGGGTTGGGGCGAGGGGCGTCTTGCCGAACGCCCCTTCCATCGCCTTCTCACACACGCCCTCTGCGCTTCAAGGAGAGCGCTGGGGTGAGGGGCCATCTTCCCGAAAAGCCGCTTCGGCGCGACGCGACCGCCGCTCCCGCTTTCATGCCGGCCGCGCCCGGGCGCATCACCGTAACCACCGCATCGCAAAAGCCAATACGTGTACGTCTCATTGCCGCACCCTTCGCCGCGTGCGGCTAAAGTTGCGTGCACCGCAAGGAATCGCCATGTCTGCCAAGCATCATCACCATCACACCGAACGGCACTTCACCGCTTCCGATGTCGTCCGCGACCTGGTCATCGGCATGGCTGACGGCCTCACGGTGCCGTTCGCGCTCGCCGCCGGCCTCTCCGGTGCCGCTGTCGCCAGCCGTGTCGTGGTGGTGGCGGGCGTGGCGGAAATCGCCGCCGGCGCCATCGCCATGGGCCTTGGCGGCTACCTTGCCGCGCGCGGCGATGCCGATCACTACGATGCCGAGCGCCGCCGCGAAGTGCGCGAGGTGCGCGAGCTGGCACGCGAGGAAGAACGCGAGATCGTGCAGATCTTCGCCCAGTACGGCCTCGACCGCGAAGCATGCAAACCGGTGCTCGCACACTTCCACCAGAACCACGATGCCTGGGTGGATTTCATGATGCGCTTTGAACTGGGCCTGGAAAAACCCGAACCCGGCCGCGCCCTGCGCAGCGCCCTCACCATCGGCGGCGCCTACATCGTCGGCGGCCTGGTGCCGCTGGCGCCGTACATGCTGATCGATGGCCTGCAGCCGGCGCTGCGTGCATCGGTGGTTTGCACATTGATCGCGCTGGGCTTGTTTGGCGCGGCCAAAAGCCGCTTCACCGGCATCGGCATGCTGCGCGGGGCATTGCAGACCATGCTGGTAGGCGGCCTCGCTTCCGCCGCCGCGTTCGCGCTTGCGCGCTGGATCGGTGGTTGATCAATCCTGCGCGCGGTAGCGATGCGATTGCCGCGCCGAGAGGCGCAGTGTGCAGACGTGCACGCCATGGGCCTGGTTTTTCAACGCCAGTGACTGCGAGAACTTGATCATGTTCGCCTTGCCTTTTATGGCTTTTGGGGGGCGTGCCACGCATTCCTATCTGATTGTTCTAATTGATCTTATAAGTGCAGGGGGGTGGTGGTGCTTCCAACCCCCGAGCGAATGTTTATTCAGATAGTTTTCTACGTGGATTTTTTCTCATCGAGTCATCCCTTCCAAAGATGACCTTACGTAGGCGAATAGTTTCTCATCGACGGCAGAGCCACTGCGAAGATGGGGTTCCTTCGCATAAGCCTCCCGAATACGACTGTGGGTCGTCGGGGCGTCACCCGCATATGCCGTGAAGAGCTCCATCCAGCGGCGCGCAAGTTTTCGAACCTCGGGATCATCGGGAGATATGCCGGCGTTTCTCGACTTGAGTAAGGCAGAAATCAACGGTGGCCATTCGTACATGTGTTTGCCGTAATTTGCCCTCATGCGAACCATTTCATCCGGCGACAAATAGCGTTCAAAGATGGTCAGTCGCGCTTGGACAATAGCCCGTTCGACGAAGTGTTCGAGTTCTTCCGTGATGCCAGTTCGCTGGCGTATTTCTGGTTCCTGCTTGTTCATGGTGTGGAGGCGCATCAGAAAATCTGGATTTCCTCCGGTATCCCGGCTAATCATCTGCATCCATTGGAATGCAAGCCAATCCACGTCAGCATCTCCGGGTTTGGCCCCTCGGTCGATGGCTGCTTGAACTTGTTGAACCAGCGAATTCCATTCAGGTTGAACGCTGGGATTGTTGTAAAGCGGGAGTTCTTTTAGTTCTTCAGGTGAAAAATAATGCTCGTACATGGTGAATAGCTCCAATGTATCCATCCAGCGGGATGGATCGATGGGCTGCCCGGTTGCCAGTTCATCACGAAGTTCGCAGAGTTGGTGATACAGGATGCGATCGCGTGCCATAGTCTTTTCGAGCACGCCAATCTGCTTGCTGATCAGGATTTTTATTGACGTTTCTGGGCCGGACAGGGCGGTGCCGATATCTGCCAGAGACAGTCCAAGCTGACGCAAAGCGATGATGCGATACAGTCGCTCTATATCTTCTTGGGTGTATAACCGATAGCCGGCATCCGAACGCACAGACGGTTTCAACAACCCAATGTGGTCGTAGTGGTGCAGGGAACGGACGGTCAGGCCTGTACGTTGCGCCAGTTCACCTATCTTCAATCGCATTGTTTGCTATTCCCCGACTGGCTTCGAATATCGCCAAGCTACGGTCTGACGTTGCGTCAGGGTCAAGAGGCTTGGTAACGCTAGGCGAAGTTCGTGCCTGGTATTTGAGCGTATATTTAATGATTGTCCTGTGCCCGATATCGCTTGGACTGCTTTGCCGAAATCTTCAATGCCAACTTGTCAGGCATGAGCTTAAATACCGTCTTGATGAAACGATTGGTACGCCCCGTGACCCGCACAGCTTCGCCACGTTCTACGGCATCAATGCCTTCCTTTACCACTTCGTCGGCTGTTTGCCACATGAAGTTGGGCAACTTGTTCATCAGTGTTCGCGTGCCCGTGACATCGTGAAATTCCGACCAGGTAAAACCCGGACACAGGGCACAGACATTCACGCCCTTATCAGCGTTTTCCAAGGCAAGTGATTGGCTGGTTCGAATCCAGAAGCTTTTACTTGCCGCATACAGCGTGTGTCCCGCCGAACCCGGTACATGCCCGGCCAACGACGCCACGTTGACGATGCGTCCGTAGCCGCGTTCGCGCATGGCGCCGATCAAGCGCCATGCCAGTTCCGTGGGCGCGGTCACCAGCACGCGCAGGAAATCCGCATGCGTGGCCCATGCGTTCGCATCGAAACGTCCGGGCACGCCGTAGCCTGCGTTGTTGATCAGCCAATCCACCTGCAGACCGCGCCGATCCAGTTCCGCGCACAGCTGTTCGACGGCGTGCGGGTCGGCCAGGTCGTTAGTCAGCACGGTCGCCTGGATGCCATGCGCCGCACGCAGTTCCGTGGCCAGCAACTCCAGGCGGTCGGTGCGGCGCGCCGTCAGCACTACATCGTGGCCGAGCGCGGCAAGGGCACGGGCAAAGGCAGCGCCAATCCCGGCAGAGGCACCGGTGATCAAACTGAGCGGACGAGCCTGGGTCATGGATGGGGTTTCCCTGCGGCAGTGGCGAATGGTGACCACACTACGTGACTGCCCCATTTCTTCAAGCCGGGCGTTTTGCCGGATCGTCGGCATGGCTCGTCTGCAATGCGGTGCGAATGGTTAACGCTAACAATAGGGCGGGCGGTTTTCCTACACGGCAGGGCGGCTGAACACCGACAAGTTACCCAGAAAAAACGCCGTTGCTGGGCTGTGCCGGGGTCGCTAAGCTTGCGCGTTTTCTCTGGGGCGGGTGCTGCTATGCGCAAAAAACTCGTGGCGGGTAATTGGAAAATGCACGGCAGCCGTTCCATGGCGGAAGGCCTGGTGCATGAAATCGCGCAAGGCAAGCCATCGGATATCGATGTGCTGATGTTTCCCCCGTTTCCATACTTGCAGCCCCTGGCCGCCGCCTACGCCGGCTCGGGGATAGGCTTCGGCGCGCAGGACGTCAGCGAGCACGAGGGGCAGGGGGCCTATACCGGCGAAGTGGCTGCCGCGATGGTGGCCGATGTCGGCGCCCGATGGACCCTGGTGGGGCACTCCGAGCGCCGCCAATACCACGGTGAAAGCAGCGAGCTGGTCGCACGCAAATTCGCCGCCGCCCGCGCCGCCGGGCTTACCCCGATCCTCTGCCTGGGCGAAACCCTGGCGCAGCGCGAGGCCGGCGAAACCGAGGCCGTCATCGGCCGCCAGCTGCAGGCCGTGCTGGCCCTCAACGGCATTGCCAGCTTCGACACCGCCGTGGTCGCTTACGAGCCGGTCTGGGCGATCGGCACCGGGCGCACCGCCACCCCCCAGCAGGCACAGGATGTGCATGCATTCATCCGTAGCCAACTTGCCCAAGGGGATGCTATGATTGCCCGTCTGACCCGGCTGCTTTATGGCGGCAGCGTCAAGGCGGCCAATGCTGCAGAGCTTTTTGCGCAGCCGGACGTGGATGGTGGCTTGATCGGCGGCGCCGCGCTCGTGGCGGCCGACTTCCTGGCCATCTGCAACGCCGCCCACTGAGCCATATCGAATCCTACGCGAGACACCATGTTCGTCATCTTCAGTGTGTTCTACATCCTGATCGCTGCGGCCATGATCGTGCTGATCCTGATGCAGCGCGGTGCAGGCGCCGACGCGGGTTCCGGCTTCGGTGCCGGCGCCTCGGCAACGGTGTTCGGCGCACGCGGTTCGGCCAACTTCCTGTCCCGTTCCACGGCCGTACTTGCCGCGCTGTTCTTCCTGCTCAGCATCGGCATGGGCATTTACCTCAAGTACAACGGCAACTCGCTGCGCCAGCAGGCCGCCAACAACGACCTGGGCGTAATGAGCAGTCTTGGCAACAAGCCCGCCGCGACGCAGAATGCGCACCCGGTCGTGCCGGCCCAGCCGCAGGCCGCCATCCCGGCGCCAGCCGCTCCGGCCAATGGGGAAGTCCCGACCGCGCAGCCGGCACCGGCCAAGGCGCAGCAGGGCGAAGTACCGACAGCCACCGCCCCGGCGGCGGCATCGACCAGCAAGCACTAAAAACGCAAGACACCTGCCCAGGTGGCGGAATTGGTAGACGCACTACCTTGAGGTGGTAGCGACGCAAGTCGTGGGGGTTCGAGTCCCCCCTTGGGCACCATTAAGCAGTCTGATACGGTCCAATACAGACCAAAAAGACTAAAGAGACCCGCCACTTAGGCGGGTTTTTTATTGCCCGATCGACTGGATCAGTCCGGGGGGCGTCCATTGCAATCCATCCTCTCAGTGAGAGCAGACTTGGGGTAATGCAAGAAATTGCCTCAGTCCTTTGCGAAGGAATGCCCTATGTCCCATACCGTCCTCGACATCAAGCAGGCCAAGCTTGCCGATAAGCCATATCAGCTGTACGACGAAAAGGGGATGTACCTACAGGTGTCTCCATCGGGCGGTAAACCTTCTCAGACCGGCCAACGCAAGCAAGTAGACCAGCCCGTCGGTTTCACCAGTTGGCCCGACGTGAACACGCAAGGTTGCCCACAGGACACGGGTACCAGCATGCATCACATGCTTAGCTTAGCCATTGCGGCTTTACAGTTTGCTATGACGTGATTCGCAAGCGCATTGACGTCAACTATCCCGGAATGGCCGTGATGAGGGAGAATTAGCAACGCATTGCGCTGGCGACCGTTCGTAGCCTTTGCGCCAAAAAACAGCCTACCTAAGCAGGATGCGGCAGAACATCTGATCCACGTAAGCAACATGCCTGTCTACCCTGGGTGATCTTTGGTTGCGCAGGCCCAGAAAATTCGGGCGTGATTTTTCGATGAGTTGGTGGTTCAGCGCTAAACAGCTTCAGATTGGTAGCGCTTACTATATTAAAAGGGGAGATATGTTTAGCCACTTGCTGCACAAGACGGCCCGCCGAGTTTCTCGTGGCGTTGGCACTTCCGTTATCGTCGCCGCAATTGCTCTAGCTATGGGCTTCATGCCGTGGTCCGCCAAAGCGTCCGGTACACAAGCGCGTCATGTCGTGGGCAATCTAGTCAAGGCCGGCCCGGTAACTGTGGTCGCTGATAAAGACTCGATTGACCTTGCCACCGTGGAGGGCCATTCAAAAGTCACCGCGATGAGCATGACCTACAGCCCCGATGGCCATTACTTGGCTATTGTGGATGCGGTAGGGGCGGGAGCGACGCACATCGTTGTCTGGGACTTGAAGCGCAATAAATTGCAATCCCACACGGAACGATTGACTCCCAATTTTGCACTTGATCCCTACGCCCTTTTGACCTGGACCCCCGATGGAAAGCGCTTGACGTTCGGGCGCGGTGGCGGTGGCAGTCCTATTAAGTTTTGGGATGCCATGACCGGACAGGTTGTCTCAGAGGCACCCTCCACGGTTGTGGCTGCATCGCTGCGATTCAACAGACAGGGCACTCAGGCGCTTGCGTCCCCTGGTGCCGGAGGAAGTCTAACGTTTCGCGTCTACGACACGACTAATTGGAGCTACAAAGAGTTCGATGAGGGTGGCATGGCGGTACAGGAGTTGGCTTGGGCTCCCGGAGGCCGAATTGTGGCAGTGGGTCTTTGGCGAAAAGTGGGCGATGGCGCAGCGGGCGCGATTGGATCCGGTGATCGCGACGTGCTACGAAGTTTAAAGATAAATGACGTAATTGCGCGCCTGATTGATCCATCCGGTGTGGTAGCAAGTCGAACGAAATTGCTGATTCCGTCCAAGCCGACCACGGTCCAAAGCGGTGGGCGGTACCTCACATATAACCAGACTCAGGAGCAGAGTTCGATGTTTTTAGTGAGTGATGCCGAAGGGAAGACTCTTGCGATTGGGCTAGGCAACATTCTCGATGTGCCGACGCTGGAAATGCTTACCTACGCAACCAGCGAAGACATAAGTGCGCACAAAGTCCCGGCCGCGCTGCAACCAAGAGATTTTGCAATGAGCCCCGACGGAAGCTACCTGTATCTCGGTGGTGGCTCTAGCAGTCCGAATGATGGCGACGACAATCTGATTGTCGACGCGAGGACGGGGAAATTGTTGAGCGGCTTTCAAGGCGGTAAGGGTGGGATTGCGGTTAGTCCAGACGGCACGCAGATCGCTGTCGGCGACGAGCGTTACGTCAAGTTCTTTAGTGTGAAATGAGTATTCAGGCCTCATATCAGGGGGCAGTTCGTGGGGATGGCCGGAGTAGAGATTTTGTAGCCGCCTATGGGTGCACGATTGCATAAGTATAAACAGTGCCGTCACTGCTGCGCATTACAAGCCTAGAGGCAGACGCACCAATTAGGGTCGCTCCCTTGTCAGGGGTGTATCCGATCTTGAGCCGATTTCCCTCAATTTTCCAAACAGTCAAAGGCCCAGTACACCAGTCATGATCGCGGCGGTCTATCGAAAGATATTTGTCGGAAAATCTTAAATCCGTCGATGAGCCCGATTTTTTTTGGTGATACTAAAGATAGGTGCATGCCTACTAAGTTAGCCTCACTCCATGACAAAGCCGGAGCCGCTTGGCACAACACTATTGAATGGTGGCTCACCAGGGCAAGTACGACCAAGATTAATGCGAGGGTGCGCGAAGTGTGGGGCATAAGCACATTTGATCTCTGAAATTTCCGAAGTGTTCGCAAACGCTAATGTGGCGATTTGCATTTATCGGCTTCAGTCACGCATAGCATCTCAAACGAAGTTGTTTGGCTAAATCATTTCCTAAGCCAAATGCTCTGACAAGTTTGGCTGCAAACACTAACTGCAAGTCAGTTGGATCCTGGTTCGGTCATCCAATGCCAGGCATTCTGCACCGCGTGTCAGACGTCTCTTTCGCGATGTGGGGTGGCACCGACTTAGCTGTGATTTTTCCAAGCGAATGACAGACAAATTTTCATTTTCTACCGCGCACGTCTGTCGGTTGCATGAAATTCGGAAGCTCGGAAGGAAGCATTAAAACCACTTACGAAGGAGATCCGGTAATTGGCTTAATCTTCCACCTACAGAAGAAGTTCATTGAGCCGCTCGGCCGCATCTCGAAAAGTGATTTTTGTCGGGTCGAATGCCAATGGATCAAACGGCCAGTAGACCTTGGCGTGGTTGTTTTTCAACCAATCCCGCATTTCCCGAAATTTCGCGCTCTTCGGCTTGGTAAGCGCTTCCTTGAGCTGCTCAAAGCCATAAACGCCCCCGCAGTCTTCTGGAGGCGTCGCGTTTTCCCCCGTCAAACAGCGTGGATAAGGACCGCCATCCGCATCCCTGACTTCCTCAAGATGGATGGTGTGATGCCAGTCATCCCCGAAGTCGTAAAGGTAAGTCAGAGTTCTAATTCGCCCAAAATGTACCGATAGTGGCACCGTCCACCCCGGCGCCATGTCCTTGTCGGCAAACTCGTCGGGTACGCCAATGGTAATGGGGCCGACCTCAAATTCATGCGCATGGTAGTCCAGCCAGCCAAAGGCGTCTTGGATGGCCACGTGCAAATCCCAGAACGTGGATGATGCGGGGATCTCGATTCGACGCCAAACCAAGGGCATGGTTCGGTCAAGGTCGATACGAAGATGGAGCACTGGGATACGGCTGGCCATTGGATTGCCAGCTTTGGCTTTTGTGCTGGTCGGCATTTGATTTGTTCAACTTTTAAGGGTGAGCTGGCCGGCCTATTGGGAAGACCAACATAAGTGGCAAGCCGTACACGGATGATTTCAAGATCGCGGCGGTCAAGCAAGTGACCGAAGGCAGCCATTCGGCGGCCAGCAGGTGGAATTAGCTTAAGGTGATGGGTGTCCACCGAACCGGCAGCAGTCCAGTATCCACGCTCATTTTGTTAATTCAACTTAAGCCCAATCTCACTTACGAGAATTAAATTTTGGGTATTCAATAACTGTCCGCTATCATTCCAATTCTGAATTTTTACCGACTTTAAAATACCCGTCGAACTAACGTCATATTGATAGGCCACAACTAGCTTGTTGACGTCAACATGCCGTGCGCAACCTGTTCGGGTAATCATTGAGCACGTTGCAGAGCCACGCCATCCGCCATTTGCAAGTCGCTTAATTGATATCCTTGGCCCAGCTATATATTCTGCAGAACGGTGCTCTCCATTCGGGATGGCGAATACGAAGTAACCGATGGATCGACATCTGAACCCGTGGGAGGAACAATTTTCAACATGCCCATCGGCCTGCGGCAAATCGTTGGCCAGATTTTTTATATCGGCGATCGCCGTACCTATTATGAACTCATTTTTTTTAATACCAATAAAATAGCCTTGTTGTTTATCAACATACCGTATAGGGCTGTTGAGGTCATTAATCGAATAAATGGTGTCGCAACACAAAACGCCGGCAACGATCAGAACCGCCATCATGGGATTCATTGACTGGGCTCCAAAAAAGAATTTGCTGCGTCATTATAAGACTCTTAGTGAGCGGCTTGATCGATGTCTATTCGGATCGGTCCGGATATTCCAAGAGCTTTCCATTCTTCGTCGCTTTGGATCTATGGGGTATGGGTACGTGCATGGGGTGGCTGACGCACCTAATGCGAGTGGCTCAATTTGCCTGCCACAAGGAGTTGTCATCGGGCAGGAAGCGGTTGAGGTCATGAAGTACGTGGACGTCAATCCGGAAAAGTGGCAATACCCGGCAGAAGACGAAGTCTACTTAGCGCTGTACGACGTGTGGCCATGCGATAAGATGCAGCGTGCTGGTTCGAAAAATAAAACTTTCCAGTGATAAAACCCGCAGGTGGACAGAGCTGAATCAAGTTGCATGATCGCTTGCAACCGCCAATTCAACCGATTGCAACAACCAGAGGTCTGTTAAGCCCCACTTCCCGCTCACTTAGTCGACGAATATGACAGCCGTTCGGCTGAATTTTTCCGGAACCAGTGTTTATGCTGGAAAAGCAAAATGTTGTGGATCAAGCCTTTAAAGGCTGATCCTCGGTCGATCGCTTGGCTCCGCCACGTACGCGGCTCTTTATGTGCACAGGCGCCAAACCGCTGAATCGCGCGACGGGTTCCCTGGAATTAAAGATCCTTGCTCCGAAGATAGCGGAGATGCGTGATGTCGGGAGGGAAAAACATGCCCCATGTCCATTCAACGTATATCCGCACTTTACGTCCGGCAGTGGGCATCAATAACAGATAGTAAGCACGCCAGAGCAGCCAGGCGGGCAACCCGAACAGACGCCATCCAAACACTTGTGCCACGCCCTTTTTATGTCCGATCGAGGCTAGCATTCCCCGCGCGCGGTAGCGAAAAGGACGAGTGCTCCTGCCATGCAAGTGCGCAATCAAGTTGTCTGCGACGCACGCTCCCTGTCGTACCGCAAACTGCGCGGTCGGGGGACACACAGAGTGGTCGCGCGCATTCTCAATCTGTGCGCAATCTCCCATGGCCCAGATACCCGCTTTGCAGTGATCTTTGGACGACATCACGCGCATGTCGCCCCGGACGGGAATGCGCCCTCTCTCTAACGGTATATCCAGATCCCGCGCCAATTTATCCGCAAGCAGATTCGGCCGTGTGCCGATGGTGCAAATGACACTTGCCCCGATAAGTCGCATCCCGCTGGCAAGTGTTACGCCATCAGCATGTATGCACTGCACCCGTTCGCCGAGCAACACCTTGCCGCCGCGATGTTCCAGCGATCGCTGCGCCGAGCTTGCCAGGCCCTCTGGCAATTCCAACAGGAGCCTGGATTGATCCTGCACCACGGTGACCTGGACTTCTTCCTTGCGCACCTTGGGATAGTAGCGAAGCATGCTGTGGAGGCAGTCGATCATTTCACCGGCGACTTCGACGCCAGAAAATCCGCCGCCAATAACAATGAATGATCCCAGCACTTTGCGCAATTCTGGATCGGTCACCAACTCCATCTTCGCGAGACGGCGCAGGATCGAATTTCGGATTTCCATGGCATCGCCGACGGTCTTTAGGGGCAATGCGAATTCTTCCATTCCCGGCATGAAATCAAGGCGCGCGCGATTGCCAAAGGCCAGCACCAAGCCGTCATACGGGAGCATTTTTTCACCGTCCAGCGTTTCGCAGTTCAGTAGTTGCCTTTGTAAATCGATTGCACTCACCCTTCCCATGATGAAGCACCACTGGCTTGAGGGTCTTATGACCTCTCTCACAGGTGCGATCACATGTTCCGGAAAAATCGATGCACCAACCGCTTCGGGCAATAGTGGATTGAAGGTTGTATAGCTTTCTTCGCTGACAAGTGTCAAAGTCCAGTCCGGCGGCAATAAGCGTCTAAGTCTCCGCACGAATGACAGGCCCGCGAAGCCCGCACCAACCAGGATTAGATTCCTCTTGTGGCTCATGGGTTGACCTCGTGTACGAACACGCCTTCGAGTGAATCCAGTTGCTCCGACTTCCATGGCTGGGCTTGAATGGCATGCATGGCGTCGGCGTAGCCTGCCTGGTAACGCAGCTCCACGCTCTGGGCCGTGAAGTCAATGTCCCTGGTTTGATCCTGGCCGGGCAGTGGCGCGGCGTTGAGTTGCACTATGTGCATGACCGTGCTGCAACCCCAGGCGCCGAGCTCCTGAATAGCGGGATCTTCGCGCAATTTCTCCGGAATGTGCATGGCCAATTCCCGAATGACGTGGCGCAAATGGTGAAGTTGACGTTGACGCTCGATATGGTTGTCGGATCGGCTGGCGTATTGGATATCCTTGATGCGGCCTTGTATATCCCATATCGAGTGAGGCTCAGGTCCGTGAGGCTTCCACATCTGCGCCGAAAAGATCAACGAATGACGACGCGGCTTATCGTCGAGTACGGCTTCGATAGGTGTGTTGGAATACAGTCCCCCATCCCAATAAGGGTCACCATCGATACGTACCGCGCCGAAGACCGGTGCCAATGCACCCGAAGCCAGAACGTGGTCCACTCCCAATACTTCTCTGCGGCTGTCGAAATAACGCATCTGCCCAGTTCTTACGTTTACGGCCCCAACGGTAAGCCTCGTGGGGCCGCCATCTCCCGCTCCTAGCTGCTCAAAATCCACCAATTCCAACAATGTTTCGCGCAAGGGCGTTGTACTGTAGTAAGCAGCTTTTTCCACGCCGAGCGATAGCCACGGATTCATGCAGCTCAGCGGGTTTGGCGTAAAAAACTTCGGGATGCCTTGCATCACTACTTGGCTGTTATGTTGCCAATGGGCAAAAGCCTCCCAGGCCGGACTGAATGCATCCAAGGAGCGAAGCCATTGCTCCATGGTCTTCAGTGCCGCGGATGGCTGCTGGGTTACGCACTTCCAAAATGCTTGCAGCCGACTTAGCCGATTGTGTGACTCGTTACCGGCTATCAACGCACCATTAATTGCACCAATAGAAGTACCGATGATCCAGTGCGGTTCAATTCCAGATTCGTGTAGCGCCTCATAGACACCGGCCTGATAGGCACCGAGTGCACCTCCTCCTTGCAGCACCAGCACAATATGTGGATGGTCGATGGTCCAGGAAGGCGCCGCTGCAGTACGCCCTGCAGGGGATTTGACTGCCGCGGGAGAGTGATAAGGTTTCATGATAAGTTCTGTTAAGTCGCCATGCATCACCAGCCGGCAAAACGGGTTTAAATTAGCCGTTTATGTAGGCAACCCGGCATTTCAGGCGCCGATGAATCCATGAATCAACATGGACCAGCTATGGTGTGCATAGCATTCGATCTTGCCTATGTTCCGGCGTCCAGGCTTTCTTGCCATGAGTCCGACGGCCACGTCATGCACCTCGATAACAAGAAGCCGCATGAGGTGTTCAACCATTCGCGTGAGAACCGCATCCACCTGATATTCGATCTTGAGCGTCGATGGCGGGCCGGAGGCGAATGGTCGCCGATGGTTGGGGTGCTGAAGTTTTCGCAGTTTGTTTTGCGACGCGCTCAGGATCGGGGTGGGCGGATAACGCTGGTTAGTGGCATGAAAAAGCCAGCTCGAGTGTCGGCTTTTTTACGAAAGCATTGGTCATTATCGAAAAGAACGCTGTGATCGCATTCTCGTGGAAGGTGGTGGAAGTTTCCTCCCGGGTATATCTCATCGCACCTGCCGCGCATGAGGTGGCACACGTTAAACATGGGAACTCCCGCAACAAAGCTCTTATTTTCGTGTTTCATGGGGGCTCTCCCATGAGAGATGCTTGTACGCAGTGGTTTGAGAAATTCGGGCATCGTGCTTCAGCTTGGCGCTGGAAGGGGGCGGGCAATTTGCACGCCGATGCGTCTACACCGCTTCCAAAAAGAATGGTTGCGCTCCGAACCTACGAGGGGATAGGTATAGGTCCGAAGCGCAACCATTAAAGACACAAGAGTTCGGGCTCATGAACGTCTTGTGGTGGTACGACTCGATCGACGTGCCGCTTTGCGTGCACTGTTTCGCGTGGTCAGGTGGGTGCTTCCATGGTTGTAATGGAACGGCGAAGGTTGGCCAGCGGCGCGTTATCGTCGAAGCGAATCACGCCATCGGTCTCTGAAATGCCTAATTGTTGGAGGGCGCCCTGAAGGTCTATTGTCACGGGGCGGTCCTTGAGCCGCTTGTAAAGTGAGGCAAGGGCGTCGCCTCGTACGGCGTTGTCTCCGATATGGATGGTTTGATTCACGCTCCAGAACGATGTATTGCCGCCGCTTTTGCGATTGATGGCGCGTAGTGCATCTTGCAGCCGATATCGGCCCTGGCTGTTCTTGTAGATGGCGATTTCGGCGAGCAGCCAGTACATGGCGCCACCCCAATAGGTTCTGCCCCAGGTATGGGTGTGATCGAGCCCTTCATCGCCATCGCGCGGTTGTCCTTTAGGCATATCCTCCACCGCCCAACGCCACACTTCCTGCGGTGTGAGTTGACCGACTTGCGCGCGTGCGATGGGCTCGACGTATGTCGCGTTGCCCTCCATGAACCATTTGCTGCTCTGGGGGACGGTGGGAAGTGCAAGGTGCGTCATTTCATGCACCATGATCCAATCATGGTGCAGGGCGCTATCGCTGATATTGCGTCCTAGTGCAACGTGCGTGATGGAAGTGGGATGTCCCCACGTTGTAGCAGGGCCAATGCGTTCACCGTCGTTGAGTGTGACAAGCAGGCCCCACTGTTCGACGGAAAACCGTCCGAAGTAGGCCGCGATGGCCGTTGCGCTTCGGCGGACCCAGGCTTCGATGCGATTCTTGTCCAAGGTCGATGGATTGCCATCGATGGCGATGCTGATGTTTCCGCCTGCTATGACGAAATGAAGATCGAGTGCCTGTTTCAGCCGATCGTAAACGTCAACTGGGTTTTCATCCGGTTGGGCGATGGCCCGCCATGGCGATGACACTGCAATCGCCATGCCACCTGCCCATTGGAGAAAGCGCCTGCGTTTCATGCCACCTCCGCGATCGCGACTGCTTCTAAAGGTTCATCTGAAGAAGCAGCGTCGTTGTTAGTGGTTCGTCCGTCGCTTGCTGGTTGTTACATGACAAATGACCTAAGGGCGGTGGGGTACGTACTCAATGCTGCGGCGCCGCAAGGAAAGTGGGGTTTTCGTTACCTTGTGAAATGTCATTTGCGGATGCCGTGTAACTTCTTTGGAAACGATCGCGAACTGCTTCATGCCATCACGGCAATCCATTCTTTCAACGTAGGAGTTGTTCCATGATCAAGCTCTCCAGTGGTACCAGCCTTGCCGCAGCCGCAGCGTTCATCGCTTTCGCCAGCCTTGCTCAGGTGAGCCCGGCTCATGCATCGCCCGCGGCGGGCGATCAGGCGCAGCCGTGCTACGGCGTCAATGCCTGTAAGGGACAGTCCGATTGCAAATCCGGCGATCACGCTTGTAAGGGCCAGAACTCCTGCAAGGGACAGGGCTTCAAGAAGATCACCGCCAGCGAGTGCCAGGCGCAGGGCGGCAGCCTCACCCCTCCGTCGAAGTGATCGACAGAGCCCGGCTGCTCCCTCCAGTCGGGCTCTCTTTCTGGGAATTGGTTATGTCTACGCGTGATCTACCTGCTTTCGAAGGATTTGGCCTGGGTTTGCGCCCCGTGCACTACCAGGAGTTTCTCGACACTCACGTTTCCGTCGATTTTGTCGAGGTGATTTCCGAGAATTTCATGGTCCAAGGCGGCAAGCCTTTGGCTGTCTTGGAGGCTGTAAGGGCGCGCTATCGGATCGCTATGCATGGCGTGTCGTTGTCGATTGGCTCGGCCGATGGGCTAAAGCTCGATTACCTGCAGCGATTGAAAAGTCTGGCCGAACGCATCGACCCGCTTTGGGTGTCCGATCACCTGTGTTGGACGGGCGTGGAGGGCTTCAACTCTCACGACTTGCTTCCACTTCCTTACACCAAGGAAGCCATGGATCTGGTTTGCGCCAACGTCAATCAGGTGCAGGATTTTCTGGGGCGGCCGATTCTGCTGGAAAACCCTTCCACTTACCTGGACTACACACAGGCCGATTACAGCGAGCCGGCGTTTTTGGCCGAATTGTGCCGACGCACGGGGTGCTACTTATTGTTGGATGTCAACAATATTTATGTGAGCGGAGTCAATCAGGGTTTTGATGCTTACCAGTACCTGTCTGCCATTCCTAAGGGTTACGTAAGGCAGATGCACCTGGCCGGTCACAGCCAGGGGCGGGATCGCCTCATCGACACCCACGATCAGCCTGTTCCCAATGCGGTGTGGTCGGTTTATCGCGCAGCGTGCGAGCGATTCGGTTCCGTCGCGAGCATGATCGAGCGTGACGACAACATTCCGCCGCTTAGTGAGTTGCTGGATGAATTGGATATGGCGCGTACCGTCGCGTCCGTGGCCCGCCAGGTGGAGGAATCCATCGCATGAGCCTCCTGGACATGCAGCGACAATTTCGCGCCTTTTTGGTGGACGGCCCCCACGTTTTAGACCAATACGTGCCCCATAGCGCTGCGCCGGGGTTGGCTGTCTACCATCACGCCTATCGCGCTCAATTGGAAGAGTGCATGCGTGACACGTTTGAGCGCACTTGGGCATGGTTGGGAGATGATGCCTTCCAAGAGGCCGTGCATCGCTACATCGAGGAACACTCGCCGGGCAGTTGGACGATCAGTGACTACGGCGAGCATTTCGCCGATGCGCTGGATGTGCTTTATCCCGATAGTCCGGAAGTCGGCGAGCTGGCTCAGTTGGACTGGACATTACGCCGCGCCTTTGACGGCCCCGATGGTGAAGCGTTAACCGTTGCGGCAATCAGTGGGGAAATCGACTGGGATAGCGCCAGGATCCGCTTTGTACCCACCTTGCGCATGTTTGCCGTGCGAAGCAATTGTGGTGCGCTATGGTCCGCGATGGCCTCGGAAAAGGTTCCGCCCGCGGTGGAGTACTTTACCGATCCGGCTGCCATTCGGGTTTGGCGCGAAGAGCATCGCTGTCGTTTTCAAACGATCGATGAGCTTGAGATGCGCGCCATCAACGCCGTCGCCAACGGCGCTTCGTTTGCGGAGCTATGTGGCAACCTCGCGCACCTGCTGGGTGATGATCACGGCGCCTCTGCGGCAGGCGAATTCCTGGCCACCTGGATGAGTGAAGGGATGGTCGGCGCGATTGAGTGATACGACACGCAATGTCTCTTGCTACCTCCGGTTGGTGTGTGCGGCCGGGTCAAGGGCCTGGCCATGCCAGGGCGTCGGCTAAAGCCGCTAGTAACCACGCGTTGCGGATCGTTGGGCGACTTGCAGGGCGCACTGGCGGTATCCCCGCTTCTTTGGCGCAGGCTAGGGCCGTCACGTTGAAATGCAGGGCACGAATCGCTGTAACTCTTGCGTCGAAATTGACGAATGAAACATGGCACCTATAGCCACCACTTGGAGGAGTCGTCATGTTCCGTGCATTACCGAAAAGCGCTGCCCTGATGCTGCTATCGATGGCGATACCCCTGGCGGTACTGCCGGCGGCGGTCGTCCACGCGGGTGTGCCCGGATCGACATCGGCGACGAACACCGATGAGCATGGTCTGGCATTGCGTGGTTATGACCCGGTGGCCTACTTTGTGTTGGGCAAGCCGACGCAGGGCAAGGCGCAAATCTCGGCTACTTATGCCGGTGCGCATTACTTATTCGTCTCGGAAGCAGATCGAAAGCTATTTGTGTCCGATCCCGGAAAATATCTGCCGCAATTCGGTGGCTTTTGCGCGGTGGGAACGGCCTATGGCAAGAAAGTCGACACCGACCCCACGACAGGCGTGGTGGTGAATGGGAAGCTCTACCTCAACTACAACGCCAAGGCATCCTTGCTGTTTAAAAAGGATACGCCGGGAATCATTCAGCATGCGCAAGACAATTGGCCCGAGGTGAAAAACCAGGCGCTTTAAACGCGCCGAGATCCGCACTTGGCGCGACATTCCTTGACAAGGCCGGCATGAACAAAATCTCTTTTCTCGGCAAATACGCCATTTCCCCGTTGCCGCTTCCTTATGAGTGGTATGCCATCCCTTTGCGATTGATCTTGGGTTATGGCTTCATGGAGCATGGCTATGCCAAGCTCGCCCGGGGTCCGGAAGGGTTCATCGGCATACTCCACGCCATCGGCATGCCATTTGCCGACTTGCTCGGATGGGCAACCATCGCAATCGAAGTGCTGGGTGGCTTGATGATTCTCCTCGGCGCGTTGATCCCCGTCGCCTCGGTTCCGATGATCGCGGTGCTACTGGTTGCGACCTTTACCGTTCATCTGCCTAACGGATTCAGCTCGATCAAGCTGATGTCCTACGACGCCTCGGGTGCGCACTTTGGGCAACCGGGTTACGAGACGGATATGCTCTATCTCGCCGGCTTGCTGGCGCTATGCATTGGCGGAGCAGGCCCATGGTCGCTGGATGCATGGTTGGACCGGCGTCGGAAGAACGCTTAAATACGCTCATGCGACTGTGCCAGCGCGTGAGCAGCCTGGCACGCCTTGCTCGCCAAGGTGACCCAAAAGTGCTACGGGTTTGGCTCGCCGCACGCCGTAGGCGATCGCTACGGCGTGCGCGATGGGGCATCTGCGCCCAAATTAGAGATTGAGCCGGCCAAGGAACCCCAGGATGGCTTTCCAGTTGTCTTCGGCCCCGGCGGGATTGCGGCTTGGAATCAAGGTGGAAGATCCATGTACACCGCCGGTGACGGGTACGTACTGAACCTTCAGTGTCGAAGGCGACGCTGCCAGGATGGCCTTCGCCGCAGCCACTTCTTCGGGGTCTTTTGAAGAGGTTACAAAGAAGGGGACGGTGATTTTCGACGCAGCGGTGCGAATCATGGTCGGCGATTGGTCAAAGTACTCGCCAGGTGAAAACACGGCCAGGCCGCGGATTTCGTTGACGTGCTCGGAGGCCACCACCACGGTCAGCGACGCGGAATAGCTGCTTCCCCAAAGAATGATGGGAAGCTTCTGCGTTTCGGCGAAGGAAAGGGCCGCCTCAAGATCGCGTTTCGCATCCAGATAATCGGCGGATCGGCCTAATGCCTGGACAGTTTGATTCGGGCCGTACAAGTTGCCGCCGGAGCGTTGATCGATGGCAAGTGCGCTGTATCCGGCTGCGACAAGCCGCGGTGCAATGGTTTTATATTCATCCTTGCTGGAGTGCGCTTGATGAAAGAGCACAATAAGTGCCTTGGGTGAGGCGGCATGATAGTACCTGCCATAAATCTTCACCCCATCGGCCGCCTTGAAGGTCACGTCGGATGTCCTTGCCGAGTGAACGTCCGGAGTCGTGGCGGCCTTGGCGGGGTTGGACATCGCCAAGCCACCGAAGGCAAAAAGCGTGGAAACCATAAGAGCGAGCACGGGACGCATGGAAACTCCTTTGAATGACTTTTCGTATCTGCGGGATGCTATGTGTTTCGGTTGATTACCGGCTAAACCGGCCCCTCCATCGGCGGCGCGTCGGGGCGAAAGCCCAAGTATTGCGAAGGTCCGCTCGCGAGCGATCCCGCATACACGGGCTTGGCTCCGGCCCGGCCCAGCGCGTCAAAGGTTGCTGCTTGATTGGTTACCATCGACCAATCATTCTGCGATGGCATGCCATCTACGTCAGGTGGAATGTTCTGCAGCAGGGACAGGAGTGCCTCACGGGAAGGACAATGAGCCATGAAGCCTTCATTCGACAAGCTGGTGCTGCGGATACCCAATTCCCGGCAGATCCACGCCTTGATGCCTGTGTCGAGCTGGTCGCCATGGCGTAGCAGCGACATATGCAACTGTGTCTGAGCGTCCACGACCTGGTTGGCGCGCATGAAGGGCGTTGGGGATGCCCATGCCTCCGGTGGGCACTGCTTGTGGCTGGGCGAGAGGGCGATAAAGGGGTTGACCTCGGCCGGGTAGATGCGGCAAACGTGCGGTCGATGGTCATAGATGCCACACCGCATGTCGCGGCCAAGGTGAGGGCAGGCACCCTCGAACGTTGCCGTGAGTATGACGATGACCCGTATGGGCAACTCCCCGCTGCAGGCGAGAAAGGAGCGACGGCGCTTATGCATGGCGGGCGCGTCTGAAAGAGCCGGCTCGGTGACCCAGGGAATCGCCTCGCACAGGATCTCAACGGTTCCGCCGCGCTGCAACCAGGCCGAGGCCTCCGAGTGCGTAAGGGGAAGCCTCAGGTTGTGGCAGCACTTGCCGCACTGCGTGCAGCTGAAATTGAAATCGGACATGGCTTCCCCGGGTGGCCTGTATGGTTTGTTCGGTCTTGCCGGGCGAGAAGTTACAAACGGCAATAGGAAGCCCCGCCAGGATGGGCTGCCTGGACGAAGCAAGAGAGCGCCGTACTGGGGAGTATGCCTTCCCCAGTACGGCATGGACACGAAACGCGACTAATAGTTGAAGCGGCCGTCGTTCCGGACAATGGCGATACCGTTGGTAGCGACATTGTTGATAGTGACACTGCTCTTGAGGTTGAAATCTCCGTCGCCATCAACGTTGAAGATGGATACGTGCGAGACCGATCCGTTGGCGTCGACGACGGCGGCGAGGCCATCGCGGTAGGTGATGTCGGTCGGATTGCCGTTGAAGGTCGCCACCACTTCCGCATCCAGGATGATTTTCTGGCCGTAAACGGCGAAGCGGGAAACCGAATGGCTCGGCGAGTTGGCCGAGAACAGGAACGGGCCATCGAGCGTCACCCAGCACGGCGCCAACTGCGTGCCCGATCCGGTCACCGTCAAGACTGCATCGTTGCGAACCAGGCTGATCTCGTTGGCGTGCGCGATGCTTACGTAAGCGTCATTGCCGCGCGTGGCAAGCCCAAATGGCGTATTGACGTTAGCGGGGATGTTGGCCACCAGTTGGGTGGCGCCCGATACCGCGCCATCATCGGTCAGGTTGACCGTTTCAATGGCGTTGCTCTTTTCGGCAAGAATCAGTTGCCCTCTGAGTACACCTACTTGCGCTGCCGAACCGTCCGCCATCACAAGCTGTGCTTCGCCGTCGGCCTGGGCGCTTACGCCATTGCGGTCGATGAGATGCGATTCGATATGCGTGGTGGTAAGAATATAAAGATGATTGCGGCCAAATGCGACGCTTACCGGGTTGGTAATCGCCGGGACAAGCTTTTCCAGCTGCAGCGGCACCCGATCGCCACCTTTTTGGAAGATGGAGACGTTGCCCGATCCGAAGTTGACGACGGCAAGTAGATCGCGATTCTGCGCAATGCCGCCGGAATTGCCGGTTACGCCGCCGGCGCCGCCCGTTTTTGACTGCTCCACCAGCGTTCCCTGGGTGTTGTACACCAGCAGCTGATTACTGGCCGTGTTCGATGCGGTGACAATGAGATCACCGTCGTTCCAACCATTGCTCTGTGCATTGACTGCGCTTGCGACCATCAACGCGAGCAACGCCGATCCATAGATTGCCATTTTCATGGTTGTTCCTCGTTGTAAACGTGAGTAATTGCGGCAGCGTGTGTTGCCGCGAAGGGTTACTTCCCACGACCGTGCATGTCGGCCGTGGATCACTTCGGGAATGGGCGAACTCGGTTACATCGAGGAGTGATTCATGGCGCTATTTGTGATGCGTGTATCGTCATCACGAAATTTGCACATGACAAAACCACTGCATCGGCGGCTTGGTGCAGGCACCCTGTAACTTATCTGCATGAATCGACGAAACATCCTACGGGCGGCTGCGGCCGCGCGTGACTCGGTGCCACACAAACCTGCGGTGTTCCATGACGAAAAGACGGCCTTACTACCTATCTGCGGCGCTCTGCGCGTGGTTTCTGTATCCTTCTGCGTGGGCGCAGAGCCCTTCGGGCGTAGACACGAACAACCTCACCGTCGTCGAGCTTTTCCAAAGCCAGGGCTGTTCTTCGTGCCCGCCGGCCGAAGAAAACCTCAACGCGGTCGCGGGCAACCCTCACGTGCTTGCCTTGTCCTTTGGTGTCACCTATTGGGATGATCTGGGGTGGAAAGACACCTTCGCTACGGATGCCTATACACAGCGACAGTGGCGCTACGCCCACTACCGCCACCGCGATACCGTTTGGACACCCCAGGTCTATGTGAATGGCCATGCGGACCTTGTTGGCAATAATCGCTTTGAATTGAATGAAGCCATAAGCGAAGCGCAGAGTTCGGGGCCATCCATCGTTTGGCCGTCCGCCAATCATGTCCAGATCAAGGCATCCACGCGGCCTCTGGAGCCGAGCGAGGTGTGGTTGGTGCGCTATGATCCGCGCACGCTGCACGTGCCCATTGGCGGCGGCGAAAACGGCGGTCGCACGCTCGATCAGCGCAATGTCGTGCGCGAACTGGTGCGACTCGGGGAGTGGCGTGGGGACGATGCGGCGTTTTCGCTGCCGGCGCCTTCACTCGCGGGACTTCAAACCGCCGTGCTCGTTCAAGTGCAAAATGGCGGAGATATCTTGAGTGCGTCGGTGGAGCCGGTCGGCGACTCAGGCCGGCCCTGACCGCCGATGCTGCGCGTAGGTCGTCAGCAAAGCGCCCGCCACATAGATGGCGGGCGGAAGAAGACCGCGAAAAAGGTCGACGTAGCCGGGTAGTACCACCACCGCTACCCAGATCGCATCGGCCCATCCCACGACGCACAGGTTCAACCAGTATCCGCGTCGATCGTTGCGCCAGTTGTATCGTGCCGCGATCGCCACGGCGAACACGGCAATACTGAGCATGTAGGCGGCGAGCTGGTAAAGCCGGCCTTGCGCGAGCGCGGCCTGATGCGTTCCCAAACGATAAATGTCGTAGGCCACCTTGCAGTGGAAAATGCCCCAGGCAGCGTAACAGGCTGCACCGATCCGCGAAGCGACTAAGGTACGCATGGTGTCTTACTCCGTAGGACAGCTGAAACGCGTCACCACCAGATTATCGCGAAGGTGCTCACTTCGTCGGTCCGGGGCCTTCGCCATGGACGCATGGCGAGGGTCTGCTCCACGTTCTCGACGATCCCGCGGCGCTGGGTTCCACGGACGTGTATCACCAACGCAAAAGCTGCCTGCCGAGGAAGGCTCCCGTGACGGTGGGGATAGCCATGCCAAGCAGGTACCAGGTGGCCCAGAACGGCACGCCCATTTCGGGACAATGCAGGCAGTAGGCAAGCGTGCCAAGTGCTCCGGCAAGTAGCCCGGCGACGGCGCCCGCGAGGGTGCGATGCGTGGGCGCGAGTTGCCGGGCGGCGAAAAGCACCGCGCACAGGCAGGGCATGGATAGAAGCGCGATATTGAACGGGCATGTGCGCCACGTCTTGCCCATCAGCAGCGATGCGCGCAGGCCATCGGGTGCTTCCCAGAGCACGGTCAACGCCGCGAGCCAGACAAACAGGATGGGTATCGCAATGCCGGTCCACCGCCGTCCCACGGCTTGGCCTGGCCTGACCAGCCGTTCAAGCATCATGTATGCGCCAGCGGCCAGAGACAGCGGCAGCGCGAGTTTGAGCCAAAAGAGGGGCGTCACCAACATGGCCGCCATGTCCGGCCGCAGCCCGTAGCCGACGAGCGCAAGCGTGCAGGCGCAGATGTATGCCACGAGCAGCGATGCGCTCAAATAGCGCTTAACGATGTCTCCGCGCGCGGGCGCGATGTCCGTGGCAAGTAGCGAGACGAGGAGGTCAGTGTTCATGGCATCGGGTTCAGGTGACTGTCTTCATGTTGGCGATCAAGCAAAGCGCAGCAAACGCCTACCGCAGGTCGGATCATTTCGCGATCGAGCGGCGAGTGGCTTGAGCCACGCACCGGCATTTGCCGGCGGCATCCGGAAGACCCAAGCATGCCGCTGTTGCCATTAAGTTCGGGTAGGGGGCCGGTCGGTTACAGCGTTGAGGCTGTTTTGCCGTGGGTTTACGGTGTTTTTCGCCGTGTAACCGATGGGTTCATGCAAACGAATTAAACGCTGGGTCACCGACGCGTGGTGACGGATACCGCCGCCCCTATCGCAGGCATCGCCATGGTCTTGCCACACCTCACAAGCAGTGCCCTCGGCGCCGGCCTCGGCCTGAAGCCGCAGCACTATGAAGACGCGTATGCCGTAGCGCAGCACGGCTTGTGGTTCGAGGTTCATCCCGAAAACTACATGGTGGACGGCGGTCCCCGGCTTGCATGGCTTGAGACGATCAGGTCGCGCCACCCTTTGTCGCTGCACGGGGTATCGCTGTCGCTCGCAGCAGACAAGGAGCCCGATGCCGCGCATTTGCAGCGTCTGAAGACCTTAATAGAACGTGTTGAACCGGCGCTGGTGTCCGAACACCTGGCGTGGTCGGCATGGCGAGATCAGTATCACCCCGACCTTTTGCCATTTCCGCGTACGCAGGAAGCGTTGTCGAGGGTGTGCGCAAACATCGGTCGGACGCAGGATACCCTGGGTCGTCGCATGGCGATTGAAAATCCCACGCATTATCTGACCATTCCGGGGCACGACTGGAGCGAAACCGACTTTTTAAGCGAAGTCGTGCGCCGTACGGGGTGCGGCCTGCTGGTGGATATCAACAATGTATTCGTCAGCGCCCACAATCTAACCATCGACCCGATGAGCTACCTTGACGCCATTGCGGCCGATGCCGTCATGGAGATCCACCTGGCCGGCCACAGCGCCGACGCCGATGGCATGCTGTTGATCGACTCTCACGATGCGGCGATCAACGAGGGCGTTTGGAGCCTCTATCAGTACCTGATCGATCGGATCGGCCCGCGTCCTGTGCTGATCGAGCGGGACGACAAGGTGCCGCAGTTCCCTATCCTGCTGGACGAACGCAGGCGCGCGCAGTCGGTACTTGATGGGGCATCGGTGGGAGTGGCGGCATGACGCCTTCGCTGGCCTCGTTTCAGGATGCGTTTGTGGATGCTCTCTACGGTCGAGCGCCGCATGACAGTCGCGTGGCGGCCATGGCGGCCCAACCAGGGTTTGCGGTGTACCGAAACACGGTCTTCCAAGGGTGCGTGGACGCGTTGGAAGCGAATTTTCCCGCTGTCATGCGCCTTGTGGGCAAGGAGTGGTTTCGGGCGGCGGCTGCCGAGTATGCGGCTCAATCGCCACCGACACAGACGCAGCTATTGCATTACGGCAATACGTTTCCCGATTTTCTGGCCGCGTTCGAACCCGCCGAATCCTTGCCCTATCTGCCTGGCGTCGCTCGACTCGATTATTTCTGGGTAGAGGCGCATAGCGCGCTCGATGAGGCGCATGTGACAGTGGGCGATCTGGCGGCGGCATCGCCGCAAGAGCTGGAGCGGGCGAGGCTTCGTGTGCATCCGGCGGCCCGCTGGCGTTGGTTTGCGCATGAACCGGCCTACACCATCTGGCGAGCGAATCGGGAGGGCGTGGACGTTCCCGCCGATCTGGTTTGGGAAGGCGAGGGGGCGCTGCTTGCACGGCCTTCGAGCAAGGTGGTTTGGCAGCCCATTTCGATCGGCGCTTGTGCGTTCCTCGATGCGTGTGCCGACGGGTGCGATCTCGAATCGGCCGCCAACCAGGCATTAGGGCGCGAACCGGGCATGGATCTGGGCCACTGTGTTTCCTCGCTTCTGATGGCCGGTGCCATTGCCCAAGTCGAGAAGCGCCCGCCGATGGCTTAGGTCGCAAGCGCGACGCCATGCGCGGGTATGGCTACCAATCCAGGAGCTTTGGACCCAGAAGCGCGCCGATGATGGTGGTTATTCCGATCGCTAATACGTACCAGATGCCCCAGAAAGGCACTGACATCTCCACGCCATAAAGCGTGTACACCAGTACGCCTTCCGCACCTGCCAGCAGACCCACGCCGGCGCCAGCCAGCGCGAGTTGGGTCGGCGCAAGTCCCTGCATGGACTTCATCGCCGCACCCAATGGCGGTAGCGAAAGAAGCACGATATTGACCGTACTCACCCTCCAGGTTGATCCCAGCATGAGTTCCAAACGGTAACCGCGGGGGGTGAACAGCAAAACAATTGCTGCGGTCATCCACAAGGTCAGGATAGGCAAGAGAACCGTTATCCACGCTCGCTTGGTTGGAACACCCGGTTGCCCAAGCCGCTCCGTCAGTTTGAGCGCCGGTACGATGATGGCCAGGGGAAACAGGAGTTTGAGCCAGAAGAGCGGCTTGGCCATCATGGCCGGCATATCCCCGCGCACGCCGTAGAGCGCCACAAGCACAAGGGTGCTTGTGCCCAGTCCCTGCATCAGGGCCCGGCCAATGCGCTTTGCTACAGCATTGGGCTCAATAGGGGCCAGGTTTTGCGCCAACCTGGAAACCAGGTCCCGCGT
>NZ_DATJTC010000027.1:0-172342 GCF_035503745.1 Dyella sp. | reverse complement strand
TAGCTGGCGGTTCCAGGCGGCAGCTTCGCGTAATAGTTGTAATTGTTCTGGACGCTCCCGCTATACCACCAGTTGCTGCGCCAGGTGTCGGGCCGGATGTCATGGCTATCCCATGCGCCCACCAATTGATAAACATTCTGGCCGTAAATCACCTGGTCGCCAGGTTTATATGTCCGGCCGGCCGCCCAAGGCTCGGGCGCGGTATGGTTCAGCCAGGTCTGGTAATCCACCGGTTTTGTATCGATGCCGGTGCCACCGCCGATGGGGTCATGGTGCTGGAGGTTGGTTTGAGCCGTGGTGTTTTTCGTATTGGAGGTTGTGGCCGGTTCTGCGGCGGCGGCGGTGGATGAGTTGGGCAAATCGCACGAAAGATAAGCGCCGTTGGCGCCAGGAAGTTTATCAATACGCATAAGAATATCTTTTACGTTATGTTGATTATTAAAACGTGTCTGGCGTTCCATCTGGAACACCAGACACGTCATGTCGCCGGGACGCAAAACGATTGGTCACCAGCTGCAACTCCATCCGATTCAGTCGATCCGTGGCAGTGGAAGGTTGCTATAACGTAAATGCGTGGACGCTCGATGCTGTGGTAATGAGATATCGGGTTACGCTTCGCCCACAACGCTCAGTGGCCGGCTACGGTCACCGGCGCATAAGAATGACCATCCACCGTGGGCAGGAATTTTGGCGCTTGCCAGGCATGGGTGTGTTGCTCAAAGCCATAGGCGATGGAAATCAGCGTCGGCTCGCTCCACTTCGTGCCGAAGAACACGATGCCAACCGGAAGCCCATGTGCCCAGCCCGCCGGTACGGTGATCGATGGGTAACCCGCCACGGCCGCCGGCTGTGAGGCTCCGCCAATGGTGGGATTGCCGCTGACGATGTGATCGCCCAGTACCAGGTCCGTGAGGTAAGCGGGGCCCCACGAAGGCGAGAGCAGCGCATCCAGATGATTGGCCTGCAGCGCGGCATCGATGCCTTGCGGACCGGAAAGTTGTTTCGCTTTGGTCAGCGCATCGGTGTACGCCTTGTCGGTCAGTGGCCCTTTGGCCTGCGCCTGTTCCAGCAGATCCTGGCCGAACCACGGCATTTCCTGCTGCGCGTGGCGCTGGTCAAAGGCGATCACGTCGGCCAGCGTTTTTACCTGCAGCCCGGTGCGGGTGGCGAGATAGGCGTTGAGATCGTGCTTGAAGTCATACAGCATCACGGTCATTTCCGGATCGCCCAGTTCCGACAGATGCGGCAGGACGACCGGATCGACGATGATCGCGCCCTGCGCTTTCATCGCGGCGATGGCTTCGTCGAGCACGCGGTCGGCATTGGGTTCGCTGCCGGCCAGCGCGCGCACCACGCCGATGCGCTTGCCGCGCAATCCGTTCGGGTCGAGAAAGCGGGTGTAATCGGTGGCGTGTTTGTCCGCATCGACGGTGGCCGGATCGTTGGGATCGCTGCCCGCCATGGCGCTGAGCAGAATAGCTGCGTCCGTGACGTCGCGCGCCAAGGGGCCCGCGGTGTCCTGGTTGTGGCTGATCGGGATGATGCCGCTGCGACTGACCAGGCCCAGCGTCGGCTTGATGCCCACGATGCCGTTCATCGATGCCGGACAGATGATCGAGCCGTCGGTTTCCGTGCCCACCGCCACCGGAACGAGCCCTGCCGCCACGGCGACGGCCGAGCCCGAGCTCGAACCGCAGGGGTTTCGATCCAGCGCGTAGGGGTTGCGCGTCTGTCCGCCACGGCCCGTCCAGCCGCTGCTGGCATGGGCCGAACGCATATCCGCCCATTCGCTCAAGTTGGCCTTGCCCAGGATGACCGCGCCCGCCTGGCGCAGCCGGACCACCAGCGCGGCGTCCTTGGGCGCGGGTGCGTCGGCCAAGGCGAGCGAGCCGGCGGTGGTAAGCGTGCGGTCGCCGGTGTCGATGTTGTCTTTCAGCAAGACGGGGATGCCGTAAAGCGGACCGTGCGCGGCGCCGTGCCGCTTGTCCAGCGCGGCGGCAATTTTCAGCGCGTCGGGATTCAACTCCAGCACCGAACGCAGGGTCGGCCCGGCCTGGTCGATCTTCCTGATCCGCGCGATGTCGTCCTGTACCAGCGTCTTGCTGCTCAGCTTGCCGGCATCCATTTGTTTGCGCAGTTCGGGAACGGTTTGCCAGGCCACGCCCTGGTGGTCGTCCTTGGCGGCAAGCGGGGTGACCGATGCGAGGGCAAGCGCCAACGCGGTGCACAACGGCAACAAACGGACCATGACGACCTCCGAAGCGAATCAGCACAAGGGTTGTGGCACGATGCCGCAGCATAACCGCACATGGCGCGGCTGGCGCACGCGGCCGCCTTATACTGCGGGCATGGGGAGAGCCGTCTTGCCGTTCGGATACCGCCGCATCATGTCATGGGTGCTTGTGCTGGCCGGTATGGTTGCCGGCGGTATCGCCTATGCCGATCAAGCGTCCGTGCCCGATACGCTGAAGCAACGCATCGCCGCTTGCACGGCTTGCCACGGTTTGCATGGCGAGGGTTCGCCCGGCAGCGGCTTCTTTCCGCGTTTAGCCGGAAAGCCGGCTGGATACCTGGCGCTGCAAATCCAGAACTTCCAGCGCGGGCGCCGCCATTACGCGCCGATGGAATACACGGTGCGGCAACTGAGTCCGGCCTACATTCACCAAATCGCCGAATACTTCGCCGCGCAGCAGGTGCCGTATGAGCGTGCACCCGTGCCGGATATCGCGCCGTCATTGCTGCAACGCGGGCAGCAGCTGGTGAGCCTGGGCGATCCCGCGCTCAAGGTGCCGCCATGCCAGGCCTGCCATGGCAAGGCGTTGACCGGCACCGAGCCGTCGGTGCCCGGGCTGGTCGGCTTGCCGTACGACTACATCAGTTCCCAGCTCGGTTCCTGGCGAACAGGTACGCGTGCATCGGCGGCACCCGATTGCATGGCCATCATCGCCAATCGCCTTGCGCCGACGGACATCAGCGCTGTCGCCGCATGGCTGGCCAGCCATGAGGTGCCTGCCGATACGCATCCGCAACCCGCCGGTTCCATTACGCCGCCCTTGCGCTGCGGTGTGCTCGATGCCGCGGGAGGCGGCTCATGAAGCGTCTGCTGTGGATTCCACTGGTGCTGGCGGTGCTGGCGCTTGCGTTGTGGTGGTGGCTGGCGCACCGGTCGAACGCGGCGCCCGGCATGGCGGAAGATCCGGCGATTGCGGCAATGCTGAAAGATCCGACCGTGATCGCCAAAGGCCGCTATCTGGCCACGGCTGGCGATTGCGTGTCGTGCCATACCGCCCAAGGCGGGGCTCGCTATGCGGGCGGGCGTTTGTTACCCACGCCGTTCGGCAATGTTCCATCGTCCAACCTCACGCCCGATCCGCAAACCGGGCTGGGACAGTGGCGCCTGGAGGATTTCTGGCGCGCATTGCACAGCGGCGTGGGCCGCCACGGTGAGCTGCTTTATCCGGTGTTCTCCTACACCTCCTTTACCAAGGTCACACGTGAGGATGCGATCGCGATCTTCGCGTATCTGAAATCCTTGCCGCCGGTGCGTCAGCAAGCCACGCCGCTGGGTTTGCGCTTTCCCTACAACGTGCGTGCCACGCTTGCGGCCTGGCGCGCGCTTTATTTCAAGGAAGGTGTCTATCAAGCCGATCCGGCGCAATCGGCGTCGTGGAATCGCGGCGCCTATCTGGTGCAGGGGCTTGGGCATTGCATCGAATGCCACGCACCGCGCGGCACATGGGGCGGCGTGGAGCCGCGCGCGCCGCTTTCCGGCGGACGTATTCCGGAAGTGGACTGGTATGCGCCGGATCTGAGCATGCAGGCACACGGTGGCCTGCAGGGATGGAGCAAGCAGGACATCGTCGATCTGCTCAAGACCGGCCAGGCGTCCAAGGGCAGCGCGCTGGGGCCGATGGCGGACGTGGTGGTGGGCAGCACGCAACACCTGCGCGATGAAGACCTGCAGGCGATCGCCGATTATCTGCAATCGTTGCCGGCACGCCCCAAGCCTTTGACGACCAAGCCCAGCTTCGATAGCAAACCGCTGATCGAGCGGGGGCAGGGTATTTATGCGCAGCGTTGCGCGAGCTGCCATGGCAAGGATGGCGCAGGGATAGCCGGTGTCTACCCACCGCTGGACGGCAATGCAACGGTGCTCGAACCCACCGGTATGAACGCCACCCGCGCGGTGTTGCTGGGCGGGTTTGCACCGCTGACGCAGGGCAACCCGCGTCCGTATTCGATGCCGCCGTACGCGCAACAACTGAGCGACGCGGATGTCGCCGCCGTCGTCACCTACGTTCGCCAGGCCTGGTCCAATCGCGCCGCTGCAGTGGAAGAGCGCGACGTCGTCACGTACCGGCATACGCCGGTGGACTGATCACTTCACAGCGGCTTGCCGGGGCGGGCTGGCCTGGCCCTTGTTGACGTTCACTTGCTGCCCCTCGTATATCGAATCGGGCGGGCTGATCACGATGCGGTCGTTGTCGTGGAGGCCGTCGACCACTTCCACGGTACTGCCGAAATCGCGCCCCAGCGTAATGGGCTGCAGATGAATATGCTGCTGGCTATCGACCAGTGCCACGCGCATGCCTTCGCTGCGAAACAGCAAGGTGTTGGCCGGCACGATGAAATCCCTGGTTGCCGTCGACACGGCCAGCTTGACGTTGGCATACACGCCCGGCACCAGTGCCTGGCTGGCGTTGTCCACGTCGATTTCGGTGCGCAGCGTACGCGTGGTGGGGTCCAGTGCATCGGCCGTGCGCGCCACGGTGCCGGCGATCGGCTTGGCGCCGTAGGTGTTTAGAGAGACTTCGGCGGGCATGCCGACCCGGATGCTGGCGGCGTAGTTTTCCGGCACGTCGACATACACGCGCAGCTTGCTGGTGTCGGCGATCACGAACAGATTGCTGCCGGTGGAGCCGGCGTCGATCAAGGCGCCGATGTCGAGGTTGCGCTGCGTGATCACACCGTCGAACGGCGCGGTGATGTGTTTGAAGTCTTCCAGGTTCTGCAGGTGCGCCACGTTGGCTTCATCGGCCTGCACGGTAGCCAGGTCGGCCTTGTATTGCGCCACGTACTGATCGCCCGTTTGCGCCGCCACCAGACCCTGCTGGACCAGCTTCTCGTAGCGATCGGCGGTGATCTTGGCGAAGTTCATGTTGGCCACGTCGGTGCGCATCTGCGCCTTGCCTTGCAGCAGCTGGTTATCGACATCGGGTGTGTCCAGCTCGGCCAGGCGCTGGCCTTTCTTCACGCGCGTGCCGATATCCACGTTCCACTTGGCGACGTAGCCGGTGGTGCGCGCGTAGATCTGCGCGTCCTGCCAGGAGGCGACGGTACCGGGCAGGGTAAGTTGCTGGTCCTGGGGTGCCGACTGGACGGTCGTTACGTTGACCGTGGCCACCGCGTCGCGGTTGGTGTCTTCGGCCAGCGCATGGCGGGCCTGGACGCGGGTGATGATGCCGTAGACGGCAAGCGCCGCCAGCGCGACACCGATGCCGATGAGAACCAGCCTGGCACCGTGCGATGGTTTGCCGGAGTGATGCGGAGCGGGGGCGTTGGCGCTGGACATGTAGGTGATCTCACGCGGCAGCCGCATCGCGGCGCGCCTTGCGGCGCCGATGCAGCAGACTGAAAAAGGTCGGGACAAAGAACAGGGTGGCGGCGGTGGCCAAGAGCAGGCCGCCGATCACGGCACGGCCCAGCGGCGCGTTCTGCTCGCCGCCTTCGCCAAGGCCCAGCGCCATCGGCACCATGCCGATGATCATCGCCAGGGCCGTCATCAACACGGGACGGAACCGCTGGTAGCCCGCTTCGAGCGCGGCCTTCACCGGGTCGTCGTGATGCGCCAGGCGCTCGCGCGCGAAGCTGATCACCAGGATCGAGTTCGCCGTTGCCACGCCCATGCACATGATCGCGCCCATCAGCGCGGGGACCGACAGCGGCGTGTGCGTGAGGAATAGCATCCACACCAGGCCCGCCAAGGCCGCCGGCAGCGCGGCGATGATGATCATCGGATCGAGCCAGCTCTGGAAATTCACCACGATCAGCAAGTACACCAGGATGATTGCGAACGCGAGGCCACCCAGCAATCCCTTGTAGGAAGCCTGCATCGTCTGCACCTGGCCGCGGATGTTGATATTCACGTCGCGCGGCAGGTTCTTCGAATGTTGCTCCACGATGCGTTGCACGTCGCTGGCCACGCTGCCCAGGTCCGTGCGATCGACCGAACCGTAGATGTCGATCAGCGGGCGCGTGCTGTAGTGCGATACCTCGGCCGGGCCGAAGCTGCGCCCGAAGCTGGCCAGATTGGCGAGAATCTGGCTGGGTGCGCCCGGGGTGGCGCTGCTCGCATTCGCCGCCGTTGCGCCGGACACGCTGGTGATCGGCAGATTCTTCAGTGCCTGCAAGGTATCGAGGCGATATTGCGGCGCCTGCGTGGCGAGCGTGTAGCTGATGCCGGTCCTGGGATCGACCCAGAAAGTGGGATTGACCTGCGAGGACCCCGCCAGCGCGGTGAGCAGGTTGCTGGCGATGTCGTTGGTGGTGAGGTTGACGATGCTGGCGCGCGTGCGATCCACGTTCACGTTGATCTGCGGCAGGTTCTGCGCCTGTTGGATGCGCAAATCCACCAGCCCGGGCACGTGCAGCAGATCGCTGTAGATCTCTTTGGCGATCCTCGTGGAAGCGTTGGAATCGTGGCTGGACACCTGTACGTCGATCGGTGCGGGCGCGCCGAAGTTCAGGATCTGGCCCACGATATCGGCGGGCAAAAACGAGAACACCACGCTTGGGTATTTGTGCTTGAGTTCATCGCGCAGCTTGCGCACGTACTCGATGGTCGGGTGATGGTCTTCGCTGAGCGTCACGAAGATATCGCCGTCGGACGTGCCGATGACGCCGGTGTTGCTGTAGGACAGGTTGATGCCGCTGTAGGGCACGCCGAGCGTGTCGACGATGCTTGCCAATTCCGCCTTGGGAATGACCTGGCGGATCACATTTTCGATGCCGTCGGCCTGCCTCGCCGTTTCTTCGATGCGCAGGCCCGTCGGGGCGCGGAAGTGCAATTTGATCTGGCCGCCGTCCACGTACGGGAAGAAGTCGCGCCCCAGCCACGGCGCGAGCAATCCCACCGACAGTGCGCAGCTGGCGAAAAACAGGATCGTGAACAGGCCGCGATGGCGTTCGGCCGTTTCCAGCGCATGGCGATAGCCCTCGCGAATCTTTTCGAAGCGGGTTTCAAAACCGTGCTGGAAGTGACTGAGCGCGCCGGTGGGCTTTTTATCGTGCTCGTGCTTCTGCAGCCAGAATAGCGACAGCGTGGGCACCAGCGTTCGCGACAGCACGTAGGAGGCCAGCATCGCAAACACTACTGCCTCGGCCAGCGGTGCGAACAGGTATTTCGCCACGCCGCCGAGGAAGAAGATCGGCACGAACACGATGCAGATCGACAGCGTGGACACGAACGCCGGCACCGCGATCTGGTGCGCGCCTTCCATGATCGCGTCGTAGACCTCCTTGCCTTCTTCCAGGTGCGAGTTGATGTTTTCGATCGTCACCGTGGCATCGTCGACCAGGATACCCACGGCCAGCGCAAGGCCGCCCAGCGTCATGATGTTGATCGTCTCGCCCAGCGCCGACAGCGCGATGATCGAGGCGAGGATCGACAGCGGGATCGAGATCGCGATGATCAGCGTAGAGCGCCACGAACCCAGGAACAGCAGAATCATCAGGCCCGTGAGGCCTGCCGCGATCGCGCCTTCGCGGATGACGCCGGAAATTGCCGCGCGCACGAACAGCGACTGGTCGGACAGCGAGTTGATCTGCAGCGCTTTGGGAATGGCCGCGCGGATGGCCGGCAGCATGCCCTGCAGGCTGTCCACGATATCGAGCGTGGAAGCATCGCCGATCTTCAGGATCGACATCAGCACCGCGCGCTGGCCGTTCACGCGCACGATGTTGGTCTGCGGCGGCGAGCCATCGTGCACGTGCGCCACGTCGCGCACGTAGATGGTGATGCCGTTGACGGTCTTGATCGGGGCGTTGTTCAGGTCCTCGGCGTTGAGCGGGCTGCCGTTCAAGCGCACGCTGTACTCGGTATCGCCGATTTTTTCCGTGCCCGCCGGCAGGATCAGGTTCTGGTCGGCGATCGCGGTGACTACGTCGGACGCAGCCAGGCCGTGCGCAAGCAGGGCCTGCGGATTGAGATCCACCTCCACCTGGCGCTGCTTGCCGCCATAGGGATAGGGGGTGGCCGCGCCACGCACGGAAGTGACGAAAGTGCGCACGATCTGGTTGGCGTCGTCGAAGATCGTGGTTTCCGACAATTGCTTGGACGACAACGCAAACTGCAGCACCGGCACGGTGGAAGCGTTGTACACCAGGATCAGCGGCGGCGTCGTGCCGGCCGGCATCGACTTGAGCACCGTCTGCGAAATCGCCGTCACCTGCGCCACGGCCATGTCGATCTTCACGTTCGGCTGGAAGAAGACCTTGATCAGGCCCACGCCGTTGAGCGAGTTGGTCTCGGTGTGCTCGATGTCATTGACGGTGGTGGTCAGTGCGCGCTCATAACCGGAGACGATGCGGTTGTTCATGTCTTCGGCGGGAAGCCCCGTGTATTGCCACACCACCGAAACCACGGGAATGTCGATGTTCGGGAAGATGTCGACCGGCGTGCGAAGAATGGCCAGGGGCCCCAGGATCAATAGCAGCAGCGCCAGAACGATGAAGGTGAGCGGCCGCTCAAGCGCGATTTTGACGATCCACATAACCGATGATTTCCATCAGCCCTCCAACGCACGGCGTGCCGCTGTGTGAGGACTGACATGAGGGGTTGCCGGGAAGATAGTAGCCTAGACAATTTTCTTGTTGGCAACCATAGGCCGGAGGCCATTGGAAATTGCGCAAATATTTGCGGCGGCGCAAGTTCTCCGGCTCATGTCGATATGCCAACGCTATCGCGATGCGTGTTGCCCCGTCCCCGCCGCGGTCGAACGCCCCCTTTTGCGGGTTCTCAGTGCTTGGCGGTCTCTGCTGCGGATGGGCTGGCGATGGTCGGAAACAACCTATTTTGCGCCTCCAGTTGGTAATAGCGCTCGACCAGCTGCTTTTTCTGCAAGAAGGCTTTTTTGTATTGCTCGGGTACGTCAGCCTCAGGATAGACGCCGGCGGGGTCGGTCGCGAAAAACTCGTCGCCGATGGCCGCCATGCCGATCAAGCTGGGTGTGGGTTCAAACAGCGATGTGCCCAGGAAGCTGTTGGTTTCCTTCTGGATGCCGAGCAGTTGCATGAGGGTGGGGGCCAGATCGATGGATGTTCTTGCTCGTGCATCCAGTATCGCGGGGAGCTTGTGCGTGGGGTCGTAAATGATCAGCGGAATGCGATCCACCAGCAGTGGCTTGTAGCCGTCGCCCGCTACGGCACGGTAATCCTGATCCGGATAGGTAGCGTGATCGGCGGTTAGTACAAGGATGGTGTTTTTCGCGTAGGGGCTAGCGAAGAAGTAATCGAGAAATGCGCCCAGCGCGTGATCGAAGTTATGCAGCTTGTTGAGCGCGGAGTTGCCGCCGTCGCCGTACTTCGCACCGTTGGGCATGATATCGATGAACGCGTGCGTCCCGAAATTGTAAAGACCCATGAAGAACGGGCGATCCTTGCCGTTCAGCTCGCCCCGGGTCATCAGCGCGCGCAGTGCACCAAACTCGTCGTCATCGCTCAGCGCTCCTTCCACGTAGTAAAGCTTGTTGCCGGGCAAGACCGTCCGGCTTACGTCTTCGAATGAATAAACTTTGTCGAATCCAAGCGAGCGCAATAAATCGTTGAGCCCGACGCGGTTGTAATGCGGGGATATGAAGTAGGTATTGTAATGCTCCTGTTTGAGCATCATGGGTACGGATCGGTATTGAATCGAAAGCGACGCCATTGTCGCGGCATCGGTGGCCTGGGTTTTGTCGTCATCGCCGCCGGCTTGCGGGTAACCCGACACCATTTGTCCACGCAGGCCGCGATACGTGGCCGCGGTGTGGTTGTAGTAATCGATGACGCGCATTGAAACACTGGCGAGCCGGTCGATGTTCGGTGTCAGTCCAGGATATTTGCCGCCATAGCAGCCAAGCAGCCGCGCGGATACGCCTTCGGAGAAGATGACGATGACGTTGGGCCGTGTACCGGCAACGCCTTTCGCCTGATAGGGCAGTGGCGTGTCGTAGATCAGGGACTTTTCAAGGGGAAAGCGTTCGCGGCTCGGCGCGGCGGATGGTGCGTTGAGCGAGTTTGCGCGATCTGCGTCGCCAACGCTTCGCGTCGAATCGAAAACGTTGCGCACGAAGGTAATGACCGGTGACTGTGTGTAGCCCACTTCGAGCATGCCAGTATCGTGCTGCCGTTGGAACAAAAGCGCGGCCGATAATCCTAAGAGCACGGCGATCGCCAGCCGTGTCCTGCCTTGCAATGGGGCGACGTTGTCTTGATCGCTGGCGGCAGCGAGCTTTTGTTCGCAAAGCTGTCCCACGACAAAGACCAGCCACCACGCCACGGCGAGTGCGATCGACATATACATGGTGGCATTTCGCACGATGCGGCTTTCCGCGCGATTTTGTATCGCCAGCACACTGATGAAATTGCCCGAAAGGTAGATCGAATAGATCTGTGCGGCGTAGACAAGGGCGATCGTAAGTGCCACGGCCCATGGCAAACCCAGCGCCAGGCGGCTCCCTCGGCGTCGGGCTAGCGCCAGCAGCACGTCGCAGATCAGCCATGCGCAAGCCAACTCGATGGCGGGGGCGGCGAAACGGACGCATGACATGAAGGCATCGTCATGCGTTGGCGTCGCGAAGAGGTACAGTACGAGCACGTAGGCGACCAGCAACCCCAGGAAAAAGACAGCGCGGTACGTCTTCGCAAGCCACGGCAAAATCATCCGCTCCCCCCTTTGTCGCATGGTTATCTTCCATCATGCCGCCGGCCCCTGCTCTGCGCCACTCGGGGCGATGAGCTCATGGCATGGCGTTTGAAGGTATTCCCGGGCTCGTGGCCAGTCTTGCGAGGACCATCCATGGCTCCAACTGCCAATGGCCTCGCGCTTGTCCGGATGGGGATGGCAGCACGAACAGGCGCGTGCCGCCGATAGAGCTGCCTTGCAGGCCATAGGCCGCCGCCCGCCCCAGTAGCGCCCGGGCTGCGTTCTTGCTGGTCAGGGCCAGGATGCCGGGGGCGTACTTTTCGACCTTGGTCACCAGCGCGGGGACGTCGAACGCGCCCAGGGGCAGTTCGTCATCGTTGCCGGCGTGGTGCTTGGCTAGGTCGGTAAGGCCAAGGCCGAATGGAGGAAGCTTGGGAAATTCCTGAGGCGTCAGCAGCCTTGGGGTGAATCCGGCCAGGAATAGCGCGCGCCAGAACAGGTTGCCGGGATGGGCATAGTAGGCGCCCTCCACAGCTGAACGCCTGCCGGCGGCGGTTCCACAGAACACGACGCGCAGGCGCGGCTGCAACACGTCGGGCAGGATGGGCAGGGGAGGCGGCGGGGGTGGGGTCTTGGGCATCGGTCGATACGGCTTGAGCGGGGCGGATGCATTGGGGCGGATAGGTTCAGGCTGCGTCAAGGAGCCACGGAGCGGTGCGCAGCGGCAGCAGGCTTGCCGAGACTTTACAAAACGCGCAAGTACAGGAGTAGCTGTGCGTTGCGCATCGACATGCCTCGCGTGCTGCCGCTATAAAGGTCGCTTGAACTTGGGGATGTCGGTGAGCGAAGAAATTTTGATCAATGTCACCCCGCGCGAGACGCGAGTGGGCGTGGTGGAGAACGGCATGCTGCAGGAATTGCATGTCGAGCGTACGTCGCGGCGCGGATACGTCGGCAACGTTTACAAGGGGCGGGTGCAGCGGGTCATGCCGGGCATGCAGGCGGTGTTCGTGGACATCGGCCTGGAGCGCGCCGCGTTCCTGCACGCCTCGGACATCGTCCGTCCGCCCCTGCCCGACGGCGCCGCCGAGGCACCGGCCGGCGGCAACGGCAATGGCCACATGCCCTCGATCAGCGAGCTGGTGCATGAGGGGCAGGAAATCGTGGTGCAGGTGGTCAAGGACCCGATCGGCACCAAGGGCGCGCGGCTGTCCACGCACCTGTCCATTCCCTCGCGCTATCTGGTGCTGCTGCCGCACGCCCGCACGCTGGGCATTTCCACGCGCATCGAGGACGAAACCGAGCGGCAGCGGCTGAAGGACGTGCTCACCCCGCTCATCGGCGACAACCCGTTGGGTTACATCGTGCGCACCAACGCCGAAGAGCAGTCGGCCGAGTCGCTTGCCTTCGATGTGACCTACCTGGGCAAGGTGTGGCGCGTGGTGCAGGAAAATATTGCCAAGGCCAAGGTCGGCGAGCGCGTGTACGAGGAACTTTCGCTGCCGCTGCGCGCACTACGGGATCTGCTCAACGACGATATCGAGAAAGTACGGGTGGATTCGCGCGAGACGTTCGAAAAAGTGGCCAAGTTCGTGCACAAGTTCATGCCGAGCCTGGACGATCGCATCGAACACTATTCCGGCGAGCGCCCGATCTTCGACCTGTACGGCGTGGAGGACGAAATCCAGCGTGCGCTGCGCAAGGAAGTGCCGTTGAAATCCGGCGGCTACCTGATCGTGGACCAGACCGAGGCGATGACCACCATCGACGTCAACACCGGCGGCTATCTGGGTACACGCAATCTGGAGGAAACCGTTTACCGGACCAATCTGGAAGCGGCGCAGGCGGCGGCGCGCCAACTGCGGCTGCGCAACCTGGGCGGCATCATCATCATTGACTTCATCGACATGACCGACGAAGAGCACAAGCGGCAAGTGATCCGCATGCTCGAAAAAGGCCTGGCCCGCGATCATGCCAAGACCACCGTCTACCCGATGTCGCAGCTGGGCCTGGTCGAAATGACGCGCAAGCGCACCACCGAAAGCCTGGAGCGCCAGCTGTGCGAACCGTGTCCGGCCTGCATGGGCCGTGGAGCGGTAAAGACGGCCGAAACCGTCACCTACGAAATTTTTCGCGAAATCACCCGCGCCGTGCGCCAGTTCAACGCGCAGAAGCTGCTGGTGATGGCCAGCCCCAAAGTGGTCGGACGCATCCTTGAGGAAGAATCCACCGCGGTGGCCGAATTGGAAGAGTTCATTTCAAAAAGCATACGCTTCCAGGCCGAAGAGCATTATTCGCAGGAACAATTCGATGTCGTACTACTTTGATCCGGGCCATTGGTGAGCAAGGCGCCGCAAAGATGGACGCGCTGGCTGGGCCGCAGCCTGGCCTGGATCGTTGGCGTGCTGGTGATCGCGCTGGCGGTGAGCGCCGCGCTCGCACAGGTGCTGTTGCCTTTGCTCGCCAAACATCCGCAATGGGTGGCGGCCGAGCTCAGCAGCAAGCTGCAGCGCCCGGTGACGTTCACATCGCTGCAGGGGCGCTGGGAGCCTTCCGGCCCGCGCTTCGTCATGCGCGGCGTCACCCTGGGGCCCGGCGCGGGCGGCAACCCGCTGCATGTGCCCGAGGTCGACCTGAAGCTGGATTTCGGCGCATGGCTGCTCCCCTCGCGCCATCTGCTGAACCTTCAGGCCAATGACCTGGAGCTGGATCTCACCCGCGACGCGAACAACCAGTGGCACATCAACGGCATCGGCGTGGCGGGCGGCCCGGAACGCCAGAACGTCTCGTTCGGGCGGATTTCGATCGAGCTGTGGCTGGACAACCTGCGCGTGGATATCGACGACCAATTGCTGGGCCAGCGCTACGTCATGCTGGCCGACCAGTTGCGCGTCACCCACCAGGGCAATGACATCCGCATCGGCGCGCGCATGCACCGCGTGGGCGCGACCGGCGAGCTGCAGGCGGCGGGGCGCTTTCGCGACGATGGCGCCAGCGGCAAGGTCTGGGTAGCGATCCAGAATGCCGACCTGCGTGGCCTCGCCGCAGGCCTGGGGCTGGGTGGCTACACCATCGACAGCGGTCACGGCGACTTGGCCGTGTGGATGGACTGGAGCCACGAGCAGATCGTGCGCGACCTGTTCCAGATCAGCTTGCGCGATCTGGCCGTGACCAGCCCGGCAGGCGTCAAGGCGAGCGTGCCGGTGCTCGGCGGCCTGGCGGAGTTACGCCGCTACGATGGCGGCTTCGCGTTGCGTTGGGCCGGCAGCGACGGTGGCGCCATGGGGGTGGATATCCATCATCCTGGCACGCCCCAAGCCGACATCACCGGTGTCGCCAACCAGCTGCAACTGGCGCCGCTGTTGCCGTGGCTGGGCCTGAAGCCAGGGCTTTCGCCGGGACTTGCGCAATGGCTGGCCGATGGCCAGCCGCACGGCCAGCTGCAGCGTGCCGTATTTCATTGGAATGCCGCGGCGGGTTTGCAAAAACTCGATGCGACCTTCGGCGACCTCGGCATTGCACCGGTCGGCAAGCTGCCGGGGGTGGATCATCTGCGCGGCGAGGCGCGCGGCGATGGCGAGGCAGTGTCGCTGGAGCTGCCTTCGCAGGCCGCCACCATCAGCTTTCCGCATACCTTCCGCAAACCGTTCGTGATGAGCGAATTGGCCGGCGATATCGCGCTGTGGCATGACGAGGACGCCACGCACATCGGCGTGGCCGATATGGATTTCGAAGGCGAAAACTATGGCGGCAATGCGCAGGGCGAGGTGCAGTTGCCCAGCGACGGCGGACGCCCGTTCCTGGACCTCTACGTAGCGCTCACGCACGCCGACGTCTCGGCAGCCCGGTTGTTCTGGCCGGTCAATTCCCTGGCGCCGCCCGCTGTCGCCTGGCTGGACCAGGCGTTCGTAGCGGGCAAGCTCGACAACGCCGCCGTGCTGGTGCGCGGCAGCCTTGCCGACTGGCCGTTTCATCACAATGAAGGCCGCTTCGAGGCACGTGCCCAGATCAGCGATCTGACGCTCAGCTACGGCAAGAGCTGGCCGGTCGCCGAGCACATTAACGCGGTCGCCAACTTCATTGATGCGGGCATGATGGTGCAGGCGACCAGCGGTCAATCGATGAATGTAAACGTGACCAACGCGGTTGCGGTGATTCCGGAACTGGCGCACACCACACTCGATCTCAATGTCAGCGGCACCGGCAAAGCCGCCGATATGCTCAACTTCGTCGGCAACAGCCCCATCGCGCGCAAGCAGGCCGATGCGCTGGCCAAGATCAAGCTCGACGGCACCGGCAGTTTCGATTTTCATCTGTCTTTGCCGACACACGATATGCACGATTTCCTGCTTGCGGGGAACGCGCAATTCAACAACGTCGATTTCAATGCGCCCGATTGGCACCTGCAACTGGACAAGCTCAACGGCCCGGCGACGTTCGATGCGCACGGTTTTCACGCGGGCCCGCTGGCGGCTGGATTCCGCGGCGAGCCTTCGCAACTGGACCTGGCCATCGCCGGTGCCACCGGCGATCCCAATACGGTCTTGTCGGCCAAGCTCAGCGGCAACTACACCGTGCCCGAGCTCATTAAAGATTATTCGCAGCTCAAATGGCTCGGCGACGTCGCCAGCGGCCGCAGCCAGTTCACCATCGGCTATCAGATTGCGCATGCGGACGAAGGCGAGCAGGGTGCACAGACACTGAGCATCCAATCGCCGATGACCGGCATCGCGCTGAACTTCCCGGTGCCGTTGAGCAAGCCGGCCGACGATGCAAGCCTGCCGCTGCGCCTGAGCATGAGCTTGCCGATGGCGGGCAGCGATCTGCAGCTTGCGCTGGGCTCGGTGATGAGCGGGCACATCCGCCTTCCCGTGAACGATCAGACACCCGTCGCGGCCACCTTCGCCTTCGGCAATCAGATTCCCGACAGCCTGCCGGCGAAGGGTATGCGCATTCGCGGCGATGCGCCGCAGCTGGACGTCACCGGCTGGGTACGTCAATCCATCGGCGGCAGCGCCAGCAGCGGCATCAGCCTGGAAACCATCGACGTCACCACCGAGCACGCGCAGGTCTTTGGCCGCGATTTTGCCCAGATGCACATCCGGGCGGCGCCCAAGGGCGACACGCTGGAACTGGACGTGGACAGCGCCGCCGCCGCGGGCCACTTCAGCGTGCCGACCGTGGAGTTGGCCAAGCGCGGCATCACCGGACGCTTGCAGCGCCTGTACTGGCCCAAGGAGCCGACCAAGCCGGCGAAGAATCCCGGCGCCGCGCCGGTGCCGGTGTCCGATCCGGCCAATACCGGCATCGATCCGGCCGGCATTTCGCCGCTGCACATCTGGATCCACGACCTGCGGCTGGGCGACAGCAAACTCGGCGACGCGCGCCTGGAAACCTGGCCGACCGCCACAGGCATGCATATCGACGAACTGTCCACGCATTCCAGGAGCGTGCAGGTCAACGCCAGCGGCGACTGGAACGGTTCGCCAAGCAACAGCGCCACGCGTCTGCGTGTCACGTTCGATGCCGACAACCTCGGCGACATGCTCGGCGAGTTCGGCTACGAAGACATCTTCCAGGGCGGCAAGACGCACGACGAACTCGATGCGACATGGCCCGGCGGTCCATGGGCGTTCGAGCTGGGCAACATGGACGGCACGCTGAAGGTCAATGTCACCAACGGACTCATTCCCAAGGCATCGCCGGGCGTGAGCGGACGATTCTTCGGCCTGGCCTCGATCGCCGAATTCCCGCGCCGGCTGTCGCTGAATTTCAACGACGTCTTCGGCAAGGGTTTCGCTTTCGACCAGATCAGTGGCGATTTCCGCCTGAAAGACGGCAACGCCTACACCAGCAACGTGAAAATTCATGGCCCCGCCGCCGAAATCACCATTACCGGCCGCACGGGTCTGCGCGCGCGCGACTACGACCAGCAAGTAGTGATTCTTCCGCACGTCGGCAGCAGCCTGCCGGTAGTAGGCGCGGTCGTTGCCGGGCCCATCGGCGCGGCGGCGGGCTTTGCCGTGCAGGGTGTGCTGGGCCGGGGCTTAAGCCATATGGCCGTACAACGGCTGCGCATTACCGGCAGTTGGGACAAACCGGTCGTCACCTCCGGCGATGCGGCCATAACACCCGTGCCGGCGGCACCGGCGCCGGCTGCGTCGGCAAGGGCGCCGGCGCCCGCCTCAAGCGCGGGACGATAGCGCAGCGTCAGTCGATGGACGTGCCGTTTGCGAGTTTCCATGGAACGGAAAAGATGGCTGCCGCACGAATTCGTCCGACCTGCCGGCACCGGCCACGCCGTCCTGCTCGGGGAATGTGTTCTTCGATTTCACCGACGTGCCGAACACGTCGTCGAGCAAGGCGTAGTGCGCGGCGTCGTCGCAGGCGTGATGGCCGCGATGGAGGCCGGGTGTCACAAGGTCCATGCTAAATGGCATCGTCGACCGCTCGCCCGGGCGGGTTTTAAACTGGTCCGCTCGACCCCAGATTGCCTTTTACATCTCCCATCTCCGCTGACCTGGCCCTATTCATGAATTCCCTGATCGCACAGGCCGAGAGCCGCCTGCTTACCCCCGGTGGACTGGCTACCGGCGACCTCGACCGTGTCTTTACCCAGCTGATGGGGCCGTCCATCGATGCGGCGGACCTGTATTTCCAGCACTCGCGCAGCGAGTCCTGGGTGCTGGAGGAGGGGATTGTCAAGGACGGCAGCCACGCCATCGAACAGGGCGTTGGCGTGCGCGCCATCAGCGGCGAGAAGACCGGCTTCGCCTACTCCGACGAAATCGTGCTGCCGCAGCTGCTGGAGGCCTCCAAAGCGGCGCGTGCGATCGCCCACGGCGGCAACGGCGCCGGCAAGCCGTTGGCCCTGCATGGCGGCAAGGCGCTGTATCGGGCCATCGATCCGGTCGATAGCCTGCCCAATCCCGACAAAATCGCCGTGCTGCGCGAGGTCGATGCGTATGCGCGCGCGCGCGATCCGCGCGTGAAGCAAGTCATCGTGAGCTTGAGCGCCACCCTCGATACCGTACTGGTGGCCGGATCCGATGGCACGCTGGCGGCCGACGTGCGCCCCCTGGTACGCCTGGGCGTGCAGGTGATCGCCGAGCAGGATGGCCGCCGCGAGCAAGGCTATGCCGGCGGCGGCGGTCGTTACGACTATCGCGAGCTGCTGGAAAACGGCCGTGCCATGGCGTTTGCCGACGAGGCGGTGCGGCAGGCGCTGGTCAATCTCGATGCGGTCGATGCGCCTGCCGGCACGATGACCGTGGTACTTGGGCCAGGCTGGCCCGGTGTGCTGCTGCACGAGGCCATCGGCCACGGCCTGGAGGGCGATTTCAACCGCAAGGGCAGCTCCGCTTTTGCCGGACGCATCGGCCAGCGTGTGGCGGCGCCGGGCGTCACCGTCGTCGACGACGGCACGCTGCCGGGCCGCCGCGGCTCGCTCAGCGTCGATGACGAAGGCACGCCGACCGAATGCACCACGCTCATCGAGGACGGCATCCTCAAGGGCTACATGCAGGACAAGCTCAACGCACGCCTGATGGGCATGGCGCCTACCGGCAACGGCCGGCGCGAATCGTTCGCGCAACTGCCGATGCCGCGCATGACCAACACCTACATGCTGGCCGGCCAGCACGATCCGCAGGAGATCCTGCGCTCGGTGAAGAAAGGCCTGTACGCGGTGAATTTCGGCGGCGGCCAGGTGGACATCACCAACGGCAAGTTCGTGTTCTCCGCCAGCGAGGCGTATCTGATCGAAGACGGCAAGATCACCGCGCCGGTGAAAGGCGCCACACTGATCGGCAGCGGCCCGGACGTGCTGACGCGCGTGTCGATGATCGGTAACGACCTCGCACTTGACGAAGGCATCGGCGTTTGCGGCAAGGAAGGGCAGAGCGTGCCGGTCGGCGTGGGTCAGCCGACCTTGCGCGTGGAGGCGATGACCGTGGGCGGTACGGCGTCCTGACGGACGCCTGCGCCAGGGCCTGTTTACACGCTAGTGGCGCGCGCCGCGCCAATCCGTAAAGCGATCCTTAGAAGACGCCGTCAGCCGGCGTCTTCATTGTCAACGGTTGCCGTAACCGTTTTCAACAGCTGGAAGATCTCGCGATACGCGCGCGGCGGCTTGTTGCCGTCGCGTTCAAGCCGCGCCTGCCGGATCAGCGAGCGCAGGTGCTGGCGATCGATGCCCGGGTATTGATCGATCAGCTCCTGCAAGGCGTCGTCGTGTGCGATGATGCGCTCGCGCAAGGCTTCCAGCCGGTGCATCGCCGCGGTTTCCTTGCGTTGCTGCTCGCGGTTTTCGCCCATCAGCGCGCGCGCGGTGTCGAACGCTTCGTCGTCGTGGCGACGCATCACCTTGGCGAGAAAACCCAGCTGGCGCTTGCGCGCGATATGCGAAGTGATGCGGCGCAGGTTGTCGATTTCGCGCAGCACGTCTTCAGGCAGATCGGCGCGGGCGAGCTTGCTTTGCGGCAGTTCGGACAACTGCGTGGCGAAGGCCAGCACAGCCAGTGCGTCGCGACGCTGCTGCGTGCGGGTGGGGCCGTAGTCGTGCTCGGGGTCGTCGGTGTACGTGCGGTTCACAGTGCTTTCCGTTCGGGTGCGTCGACCAGGGCGAAGCGCGGGATGGGTTCGCCATCCAGCTCGACGCTTTCGGCGAACATGGCGGCGGGACGCACCCACAGGCCATGGTCGCCGTAAAGGGCCTGGTAGACGACCAGTTCTTCCATGGTTTCGCTATGCAGGGCCGTACCCAGCACGCGGTAACTTTGACCCTTGTAGTGACGATAGATGCCGGTGGCTATGGACATGGCAGCTCCCGTGGCAACCTTGGCGACTTTAAGTGTTGGCAATGGGTCTGGGCGGCCCCATGTCCAGCTATTGTAACTGCCATTTCTCCAGGAAACCCAAGTGAGCGACGTTGCCATCAAACAGCAGGACGCCAGCCGGCGCGAACTCGATCGTCTGGCGGAGCTGGCCCAAGACGTCATCGGCCGTGCCCGCGCCGCGGGCGCCAGCCAGGCGGAGGTATCGGCCAGCATCGACACCGGCCTGAACGTGAACGTGCGCCTGGGCGAGGTGGAAACGGTCGAGCACACGCGCGATCGCGGTTTCGGCCTCACCGTGTATTTCGGTAAGCGCAAGGGCTCGGCGAGCACCGCCGATCTCAACGCCGATTCGATCCAGGCCACGCTGGACCAGGCCTGTGCCATCGCCCGCTACACGGAAGAAGATCCCGCCTCGGGTCTGGCCGATGCGTCGCGCATGGCGACCGTGTTTCCCGATCTGGACCTGTGGCACCCCTGGGCCATCGATACGGCCGGCGCGATTGCGCTGGGCCAGCAGATCGAAGCGGCCGGCCGTTCGCATGCGGGCATCAGCAATTCCGAGGGCGCCAGCGTACAGATGGGCCAGAGCGTGTCGGTGTACGCCAATTCGCACGGCTTCGTGGGGCGCGAGCGCGGTACGCGGCATTCGCTGTCGCTGTCGCTGATCGCCGGCGACGAAGCGGGCATGCAGCGCGATTACTGGTACGACAGCGCACGCAGCGCCGACGATTTCATGAGCGCGAAGGCCCTGGGCGACATCGCCGCCCAGCGCACGCTGGCACGCGTGGGTGCACGGCGGCTGTCCACGCGTCAATCCGCGGTGATGTTTTCGCCGGACGTGGCGCGCGGCCTGATCGGCCATCTGGTCGGCGCCGTCAGCGGCGGATCGCTGTATCGGCGCGCCAGCTTCCTGCTCGACCACGCGGGCAAGCAGGTGATGCCTGCGTGGCTGAACATCGTGGAGCGTCCGTTTCTGCCGCGCGGGCAGGGCTCGGGCACGTTCGATGCCGAAGGCGTGGCCACGCGCGACAGTGCGCTGATCGAGAACGGCGTGCTGGCGCGTTATGTCCTAGGCAGCTATTCGGCGCGCAAGCTCGGCCTGGAGTCGACCGGCAACGCGGGCGGTATTCATAACCTGATCGTCGAGCCCGGCCATGCCGACGGCGGCGCGCCGCTGGACTTCGATGGCATGCTGCAGCGCCTGGGCACCGGCCTGCTGGTGACCGAGGTGATGGGCCAGGGCGTCAACACCATCACCGGTGATTATTCGCGCGGGGCGGCGGGCTTCTGGGTCGAGCACGGCAAGATCGCCTACCCGGTGGAAGAAATCACCATTGCCGCCAATCTGCGCGACATGTACACCGGCATCGTGGCGGTGGGCGCGGATGTGGACCGGCGCTCGCCCCTGCTTACCGGTTCCGTCCTGCTCGATCGCATGACGATTGCCGGCGAATAAAGGCCGCCGCAGGGGCCGGCAAGTTCCTGCGAGCCCTGCTAGGATCACTCCACCGGGAAGGGGCCGGCGTTTTGCACGACTTGCAAGGAGATGCGCATGAGCGTTCCGCCTGAGTCCGTCGTACCGCCGCCAAGCGAGCCATCATCGCCGAGCGACATTCCCGCCCAGGAGCGAACCTGGGCCATGGTTGCCCATCTTTCGGCCCTGCTCGGCGCCGTTGTCACTTCCGTGCATGGCGGCGGCGTCGCCTGCTTCCTCGGGCCGCTGATCGTCTGGCTGATCAAGAAAGACAGCATGCCTTTCGTTGCCGACCAGGGTAAAGAAGCGCTCAACTTCAACATCAGCGTGGCGATCATTACCTTCGCGCTGCTGGTGTTGTCAGCGGTCACCTTCGGCATCGGCTTGATTATCGCCATCCCCATGTGGGTGGTGATCGGCATCGGCTGGTTCGTGCTCACCATCATTGCCGCGGTGAAGGCCAATGAAGGGGTGCGTTACCGTTATCCGTTCACGCTGCGACTGATCAAGTAGCCTGAGCATGCTTGCTTAAGACAAGCATCCATCGACGGAGGGAATGTCATGAGCACACCGTCCGACCAGATCTCGCCGCCCAGCGAGCCGATGGTATCGAGCAATGACCGCAACCTGGCCATGCTGACCCATCTTTCCGGGCTGCTTTTTTACTTTATCGTGCCGCTGATCGTGTGGCTGGTTCACAAGGATCGCACGGACAAGGCGTACATGGTCGGCGAAGCGAAAGAGGCGCTGAATTTCCAGCTGACGATTACGCTTGCTGCCTTCGTCTGCTGCATTTTGCAGATCGTCCTGATTGGCTTTCTGCTGATGCCGGTGCTGTGGATCGTGAACGCGGTGTTCTGCATCCTGGCGGCGGTGAAGGTGAGTTCGGATGGGCATTACCGTTATCCCTTCACGCTGCGGCTGGTCAGCTGAACCGGTCCCGCGGCGACGCGGACCTGGTCGCGCGTGCTCGGGGTGGCATCAGCGCATGCGGTGCGCCGCGTAGTGCGCCAGTTCGCCCAGCCAATCGGCGCGCTCGCCCAGCGGTGCGATGGCATCCACGGCTACGCCGGTCAGTTCGTCCAGCCGCGCACGCGACGCGTCCAGGCCGATGATGGAAGGGAAGGTCGGCTTGCCCGCCGCCGCATCCTTGCCCGCAGTCTTGCCTAACACCGCGGTGGCCCCTTCCACGTCGAGTATGTCATCGCGCACCTGGAAGGCGAGGCCGACGGCGGCGGCGTAGCGATCCAGGGCGGCGAGCGCGGACGCGTCCGCATCGGCGGTAAGTGCGCCCAGCCGCACGGAGGCACGGATCAGCGCGCCGGTTTTGCAAGCGTGCATGTGTTCCAGTTCGTGCAGGGTGAGCACGCGGCCGGTGGCGGTGAGATCCAGTGCCTGGCCGCCGGCCATGCCTTCGGCGCCGCAGGCATGGCCGAGCGTGTCCAGCATCGCCATGCCTCGCTCGCGGTTGCCGCGCGCGAGCATCTCGAACGCCAGCGCCTGCAGGGCGTCGCCCGCCAGGATCGCCATCGCCTCGCCGAACACGATATGGCAGGTGGGCCGGCCGCGGCGCATGGCGTCGTCGTCCATGGCGGGCAGATCGTCGTGCACCAGCGAATAGGCGTGGATCAGTTCGACCGCGCAGGCCGGCGCATCCAGCTCGGGACCGTCACAGCCCAGCGCGCGACCGGTCGCGTAGGTGAGCAGCGGCCGCAGCCGCTTGCCGCCGCCAAGCGCTGCGTAGCGCATGGCACGGTGCAGTTCGACCGGTGGGGCATGCTCGGGCGGCAGCACGCTTTCCAGCGCGCGCTCGGCGCGGGAAATCAGTGCCCGCAGGGCCGGACCTAGTTCATGCTTCGGGTTCAAACGGTTGGGCGGTTTCGGGGGCGTCGGGGTCCAGCAGCAGGCGCACACGCAGCTCGGCCTGGTCCAGCGCCTGCTGACAATGGCGGTACAGGCCGATACCGCGCTCGAAGGCGCTCAGCGATTCGTCCAGGCTCATGTCGCCGCCTTCCATGCGCGCTACCAGTTGTTCGAGTTCGTCGAGCGAGTGTTCGAAGTCGGCGACGGGTGCGGTTTCAGCGGGGGCGGGAGTGGGCTTGGCCATGGCCGGCAACGCTAGCGCAGCGCAGGAGTGGAATCAATTGCCGAGCAGGCCGTGGATGCCAGGCGGGCATGGCGGCCGGCGATTGAGGCGGGCATGATGGCTGGGAGGCTTGAAATAGATATATCGAAATACTATCTTAGCAAGATCGTCAACCATCGTGCGGCGCCCATGTGGGTCGCCTGGGAGTTTTCGTGACCGGGAATGCGTCGTTGCGGGCCGCCGAAACAGGCGGTACGGGCTTTTCTGGCTACCAGAAGTTTGTGGTGGCCGTGCTGGCGTTCCTGCAGTTCACCATCGTGCTGGATTTCATGCTGCTGGCGCCGTTGGGGGCGATGGTGATCCCGGCTTTGAACATCACCCCGGCGCAGTTTGGCGACGTGGTGTCGGCGTACGCATTCGCTGCCGGCGTATCGGGCATTCTCGCGGCGGGTTTCGCCGATCGGTTCGACCGCAAGAAGCTGTTGCTGGTTTTCTACGCCGGCTTCATGGTGGGCACCTTGTTTTGCGCGCTGGCCCACACCTACCTCGCACTGCTGCTGGCGCGCATGGTGACCGGTTTGTTCGCGGGCGTGGTGGGCGCCGCGTCGATGGCGATCGTCACCGATCTGTTTCCGCTGTCGATGCGCGGGCGCGTGATGGGATTCATCCAGTCCGCCTTCGCGGCCAGCACCGTGCTCGGCTTGCCGTTGAGCCTGGCGCTATCGAGCCGTTGGGGCTGGAACGCACCGTTTTTCCTGATCGTGACCGTGTGCGCCCTGGTCAGCGGCACCATCTTCGGCCGCCTGCGCCCGGTCAATGCGCACCTGGCGCTGCGTCCGGATAAGCATCCGCTGCATCACTTGCTGCATACGCTCACCACCCGCTCGTACCTGATCGGTTTCGTCACCACGGCGATGCTGACCATGGGCGGATTCCTGCTGATGCCGTATTCGACGTTGTTCGTGGTGCACAACGTGGGCATTCCGATCGATCAGTTGTCGCTGGTGTATCTGATCACCGGCACCGTGTCGGCGATCATGGGGCCGCTGATCGGCCGCGCCAGCGATAAATTCGGCAAGTTCCGCGTGTTTGCGTTCGGTTGCGCGGTGACGATCGTGATGGTGCTGATCTATACGCGCATGTCCAACGTGGCGTTCTGGACCTTGGTGACGGTGAGCGCGCTGCTGCAGATCGGTATTTTCTCGCGCATGATTTCGTCTTCGGCGCTGATGTCGGCGTTGCCTACGCCGTCCGATCGCGGCGCATACATGTCGGTCAGTTCCTCGCTGCAGCAGATGTCCGGCGGCTTGGCGGCCATGCTGGGCGGGCTGGTCGTCAAGCAGCTGGCCGATGGGAGGCTGTTGCACTTCGATGTGCTGGGCGACGTCCTGGTGTGCACGACGTTGCTGTCGTTCGTGCTGATGTACTTCGTCCAACGCAAGGTGGCCGGTTCGTCCGCGATACCGTCGCAGGGGCTGGAAGGCAAGGTTGGACAGAAGCCCTGACGCGCCTTAGGCCGCCGGCTGCCAGCGTGGGCGTGCGCCGAGCGGTTTGAATAGCGCCTCGGCGCGCGCGCTGAGCCAACGGTCGGCCACCGCGATCAGCTCGTCGCCTTCATAGAGCAGCGGCAGTGCCTCGCGCTGCCACGGCGGAATGGCTGCGGCCTGGAACAGCGTGCGCAGATCGCGGGTGTGGCGGTCGCCGGCCGGTTTGATCTGCTCGCCGCCATTGCGCCAGCGCACGCGCAATGGAATGGGAAGTTGCACCGGCGGTTCCATGCTCAGCAGGCTGCCATCGGGCAGCGGCAAACGTTCGCCCTGCCAGTGCAACTGGGCCGGCCAGACGGTGTGCTGGCGCCGGGGCATGGCCCACAAGCGGTTTTTCCATACGTGCACTTCGGTGCCAGGCCATTGGATGCATGGCAATTGGCCGTGCTCGGCGGTGCATTGGCGTTCAATTTGCTCGCGCTGCGCGGTCGTCGGTGCGGACAGGCCTTGCGTATGCAGCCAGTGGGCCAGCAGCGGCCCGCGCAAAGCGGGCGCCAGCGCAAGCCAGCCGCGTGCATCCAGGCTGTTGGTTTGCTCCTCGCGCAGGCGCTCGTAGGTGGCGTGCCAATCCTGCTGCAGCGTGTCGGCGGCCTGGCGGCATAGCCTGGCGCTGTGCGTTATGGCGATCGCGGCCTGCGGCCAGTGTGCGTGCAACAGCGGCATGATGCCGTGCCGCAGGTGATTGCGCGCCAGTTGCGCATCGTCGTTGGACGGGTCGTGAATGCAGGACAGGCCGTGTGCGGCAACGTAATCGCGCAAAAGTTGGCGCGGCGTATCCAGCAAGGGACGCCAGATCGTGCCGCGCCCCAGTGGCCGTTCGGCGCGCATGCCGCCGAGTCCTTCCGGACCCGCGCCGCGCAGCAATTTCAATAGTACGGTTTCGGCCTGATCATCGCGGTGGTGGCCGAACGCAAGCCGCTCGTGCGTATGCAGTTGTTGGGCGAAAATGGCGTAACGCGCATGGCGCGCGGCTGCTTCCAGGCCGATGCCGGCGGTGCGATCCACGTTGGCCACGTGCACCTCGCATGGCAGGCCGAGCGTGGCGCAGAACGCTTGGCAATGCGCCGCCCACTGCCTGCTTTGCGCGTGCAGGCCGTGATCGATGTGGATGGCGCGCAGGCCGCGTGCGCGCGCTTGGGGCAGATGCGCCAGGGCGTGCAGCAAGGCGGTGGAATCGGGGCCGCCGCTGTAGGCCACGCATAACGGCTGGTGCGGATGCGCATCCAATGCCTGCCGCAGGATGTCCCGCAGGGCATCGTCGTCAGCCACGCGCCACCGGGCTTTTCTTGTTGCGCACATAGATCGACTTGGGACGCCCGTCGCCGGGGCTGCGGCGGTCCACCTCAAAGAGCTTGACCGCCTCGATCAGTTCGCTGAGCTTGCCGTAGCCGTAGCTGCGCGAGTCGAAATTGGGCCGTTGCTTGGTGATGATCGAGCCGACGCCGCCCAGCCCCGCCCAGCCTTCCTCGTCGGAAGCGGCGTCGATGGCGTTGCGCAGCAGGTTGATCAGGCCGCTGTCCTGTTTCAGCTGCGCGGCGGTGCGCGGCTTGAGCGGTTGTTCCTCGTCGGGCTTGGCGGCGAGTATTTCGGTGTAGATGAACTTGTCGCACGCGGCCACGAAGGGCTCGGGTGTCTTGCGTGCGCCAAAGCCATACACGATCAGGCCCGATTCGCGGATGCGCGCGGCCAGGCGGGTGAAGTCACTGTCGCTGGAGACAATGCAGAAACCGTCGAAGCGGCCCGAATAAAGCAGATCCATCGCATCGATGATCATGGCCGAGTCGGTGGCGTTCTTGCCGCTGGTGTAGCTGAACTGCTGGATTGGCTGAATCGACTGGGTGAGCAGTTGTTCCTTCCAGCTTTTCAGCTGCGTACCGGTCCAGTCGCCGTAGGCGCGCTTGACGTGCGCGGTGCCGTACTTGGCCACCTCGGCCAGCAAGCCGTCGGCGATCGACGGCTGGGTGTTGTCGGCATCGATCAATACGGCAAGTTTGTTGGTTTGATCGTTGGCCATGGGCGTGCGTCCCGGGGAATGGTCGGGATGGTAGCGCGTGGGCGTGATGGCTGCGGTGGATCTTCCCTCGCGGGAGGAAAGATCGTCCGGTTTATTCCTGGTACGCGCCGTAGCCGCGCAGGCGTTGGTAGCGTTGCTCCAACAGCTCGGGGACCGGTATGGCCTGGAGCTTGTCCAGCTCGTTGAGCAGCACGGCTTTGAGGCGGATGGCCATGGACTGCGGATTGCGATGCGCGCCGCCCAGGGGCTCGCGCACGACCTTGTCGATCAGGCCAAGTTCGAGCAGGCGCGGGGCGATCAGGCCCAGTGCTTCGGCGGCGTCGCGGGCTTTTTCGGCGCTCTTCCACAGGATCGAGGCGCAGCCTTCGGGCGAGATCACCGAATAGGTGGAATATTGCAGCATGATCGTGCGATCGCCCACGCCGATCGCCAGCGCGCCGCCCGAACCGCCTTCGCCGATCACGGTGCAGATGATCGGCACCTTCAGCTCGGCCATTTCCAGCAGGTTGCGCGCGATGGCCTCGCTCTGGCCGCGTTCCTCGGCGCCCACGCCCGGATAGGCGCCGGGCGTGTCGATCAGCGTGAGCAGCGGCAGTTTGAAACGCTCGGCCAGCTTCATCAGGCGCAGCGCCTTGCGATAGCCTTCCGGGCGGGGCATGCCGAAGTTGCGCCGCACCTTGCCCTTGGTATCGCGCGCCTTCTGGTGGCCGATGATGACTACCTGGCGCCCGTTGATGCGCCCCAGGCCGCCCACGATGGCGGCGTCGTCGGCATAGGCGCGGTCGCCGGCCAGTTCGTGGAATTCCTCGCACATCACGCCGATGTAATCGAGCGTGTAGGGGCGCGCGGGGTGGCGCGAGAGCTGGGTGATCTGCCAGGGCGTGAGGGTGCGGAAGATGTCCGCCGTGCGCAGCTTGAGCTTTTCGCGCAGGCGGCCGACTTCGTCGTCGATGTTGACGTCATGGCCGGTGCTGGCGTGCCGGAGCTCCTCGATCTTGGCCTCCAGCTCGGCAATAGGTTGTTCAAAATCGAGGAAATTGTGATTCATTCGGGCGCGAAGTGGCACGGAAGCCGCGCAGTATACCCGGGGTGGGTGACGTGGCGGGAACGGGGGCGTATGGGACGGCTTTTGCCCCTCCCCCTGCGTGCAGGGGAGGTTGCGAGGGGGCATTGAATCTCGCGATGACGTGTAGGGTTTCACCCCTCCCCAGGCCCCCGCTGCATGCAGGGGAGAGCGTTGGCGAGTCAGTCGCCTTTGACGATCCTCAGGCCGGCGCCCGTCACCCCAGGCATGCCGCGCACGGCGCGCAGCAGCTCGGGAATCGCGTTGACTTTCCATTCCTGCCCGAATTCGAAGTCCGCCTGTGCGATGGCGTTGTGGTAGCCGCTGAGCACCACGCTGGCGTTGCCGCCGCGGTGGCCGGCCAGGGCCTGGCGGAACTGGGTGATGAAATCGGGGCCGATGCCGTTGATCTTCACGCGCATCAAGCGCGCGAAGCGCCGGCAGGCGTCGGCCAGCGTGTAGGCGTTGCGGGCGCGCAGCTGGAAGCCGCCGCCGGAGAATTCGTCGATGCGCAGGCCGCCTTCCACCACCAGCAGCTCGTCGCGCGTCAGCAGCGGCGCCACCTGCTGGTACAGCTCGCCGAAGAAGCTCACCTCGACGCTGCCGGTACCGTCTTCCAGGCGTACGAAGGCGTCGCTGTCGCCGCGTTTGCGCACGGCCACCACCATGCCGGCCACGGTCCAGGGCGTGTCGGGTCCACGGCGGAAACGGTTGTTGTCGCCATCGTCGTTGCGGCGCGGCTTGGGCGGCTGGTAGCGGTCGGCGATCTCGCCGAGCGGGCAGGTGGCCAGTTGGGCCAGTTCCTCGCGCCACGGATCGGTGGGATGGCCGGACAGGTAATGGCCGAGCGTATCGCGCTCGCCCTGCAGCTTCTGCTCCAGCGGCCATTCGGGCGCGGTCTGCAGGTCTACCTGCACGACTGGCGCGGTGCAGCCCATGGCGGCGCCGAACATGTCGTTCTGGCCGGACTGGCGGTCGCGCAGGTGCTGCTCGGCGGCCTTGATGGCGTCGGGCAGTTGCAGCATCAGGCTGGCGCGCGTGGGCGCCAGTGCATCGAGCGCGCCGGAAAGGATCAGTGCTTCGAGCACCCGCCGGTTGAGCTTGGACGGGTCCACGCGCCGGCAGAAGTCGGCCAGATCCTTGTAGACGCCGCCCTGCTGGCGCTCCTGGGCGATGGCCTCGCACGCGCCCTGGCCGACGCCTTTGATCGCGCCCAGGCCATAGCGGATCACCTTCGGTTCGACCGCCACGAACATGAACGCCGATGCGTTCACGTCCGGCGGCAGGATGGTCAGGCCGATGGCGCGCGATTCGTCCAGGAAGGTCACCGCCTTGTCGGTGTTGTCCATGTCCGAGGAGATCGTCGCGGCCATGAACTCGGCGGGGTAGTGCGCCTTCAGCCACGCGGTCTGGTAGGAGACCAGCGCGTAAGCGGCCGCGTGCGACTTGTTGAAGCCGTAGCCGGCGAATTTTTCCATCAGGTCGAAGATGGCGTCGGCTTTTTCGCCGCTCAGACCGTCCTTGGCCGCGCCTTCGCGGAACTTGGCGCGCTCCTTGGCCATTTCCTCGACTTTCTTCTTGCCCATCGCGCGGCGCAGCAGGTCGGCGCCGCCGAGCGAATAGCCGCCCACGATCTGCGCCATCTGCATCACCTGCTCCTGGTAGACCATGATGCCGTAGGTCTCTTTCAGGATGGGCTCAACGCGCGGGTCGGGATATTCCACTTCCTCCCGGCCGTGCTTGCGCGCGACGAAGCTGGGAATCAGGTCCATGGGGCCGGGGCGATACAGTGCCACCAGCGCGATGATGTCTTCGAAGCGATCAGGTTTCGCATCCTTGAGCATGCGCTGCATGCCCGAGGATTCGAGCTGGAACACGGCGACCGTCTGCGCTTTTTTCAGCAGGTTGTAGGGCGCCGGATCGTCCAGCGGCAGCGTGGCGATGTCCAGTGGCGCTTCGCCGCTTGTTTGGCGGCGCTCGTTGATCGCCTTCACTGCCCAGTCGATGATGGTGAGCGTGCGCAGGCCCAGGAAGTCGAACTTCACCAGGCCGACGGCTTCCACGTCGTCTTTGTCGTACTGCGTGACCACGCCGGTGCCGCCCGGTTCGCAGAACAGCGGTGCGAATTCGGTGAGCGGCTTGGGGCCGATCACCACGCCGCCGGCGTGCTTGCCGGCGTTGCGGGTGAGGTTTTCCAGCTTTAGCGCCAGGTCGATCAGCGAGCGCGCTTCCTCGTCCTGCTCGTAGAGTTCGCAGAACTCCTTGACCACGCGGTCGGGTTCTTTTTGCGCCTTCTCCGACCGGCCCAGCACGCACGACAGCGTCAAATCGAGCGGGCGCGCCGGAATCAGCTTGGCGATGCGGTCGACCGCGTTGTACCCCATGCCGAGCACGCGGCCGGAATCGCGCAGCACCGCCTTGGCCGCCATCGAGCCGTAGGTGATGATCTGGCTGACGTGGTCGCGGCCGTATTTGCGCGCGACGTAGTCGATCACCTCATCGCGGCGGTCCATGCAGAAGTCAATGTCGAAGTCGGGCATCGACACGCGCTCGGGGTTGAGGAAGCGCTCAAACAGCAGATTGAACTGCAGCGGATCCAGATCGGTGATCTTCAACACCCACGCCACCAGCGAACCCGCGCCCGAACCGCGGCCGGGGCCGACCGGGATGCCGTTGTGCTTACCCCAGTTGATGAAGTCCGCCACGATCAGGAAGTAGCCGGGGAAGCCCATCTTGATGATGACGTCCAGCTCGCGCTCCAGCCGCGCCTGGTAGTCGGCCAGCGTGTAGCCGTCGGCCAGCGGGGCGCTGGTGAGGCGTTCTTTCAAGCCTTCGCGCGCGGTCTGGCGGATGTAGCTGTCCAGGTCGTGGCCCTGGGGCACCGGGAAGTTGGGCAGGTAATAGGTGCCAAAGCTCAGCTCGAGATTGCAGCGCTTGGCCAGCTCCAGGGTGTTTTCCAGCGCCTCGGGGATGTCCGCGAACAAGGCGGCCATGTCGTCCTGGCGTTTGAAATACTGTGCTTCGCTGTAGTCGCGCGGACGCTTGGGATCGGCCAGCACGCGGCCCTGGTGGATGCACACGCGCGCTTCGTGGGCTTCGAAATCTTCCGGCTTGATGAAGCGCACGTCGTTGCTGGCGATGACCGGCAAATCGACTTCGGTGGCGAGCGCGAGCGCGGCATTGTTCCACGCCTCCTCGCCCTCGCGGCCGCAGCGGGTCAGCTCCAGGTACAGGCGATCGTCGAACAGCCGCGCCAGCGCCTGCAGGCGCGGCGTGGCGGTGTGGGTATCTTGATGCACTGCGATACGGCCGATTTCGCTCTCGCGGCCAAGCAGCGCGATCAGGCCCGATGTCGCATCGGCCGTGAGCCAGCCCGCATCGACCAGCGCGCGACCGCCGTGCTGGCCTTCGCGCCATGCGCGCGATATCAGGCGGGACAAGTTGAGATAGCCGTCGCGGTTCTGGCATAGCACGGTCAGGCGCCACGGCCGCGGATCGTCCGGCGCGCTGATCCACAGATCGCATCCGCCGATGGGCTTGATGCCGGCCGCGCTGCACGCCTTGTAGAACTTCACCAGCGCGAACATGTTGCATTCGTCGGTGAGCGCGACCGCCGGTGCACCGTCGCGCACGCAGGCCTCGACCAGCGCCTTGATGCGGATGGTCGAATCGACCAGCGAATACTCGCTGTGCAGGTGCAGATGAGCGAAACGGAGGGACATGGCTCGCGCGCGAAGCAATGTCCCAGCCTAACGGTGTGATCGATGGCGGGCAAGAATTGACAAGCCCGCGGGCGCCGTCATCGGAATCATGCCCGCCCGGCGGCCAGCTTGAGCCCGGGCCGGGGCTTCGATAGCCCGCCGGGGCGACTGCGCCGTTGTACGCTCAGTGCACGCGGAAGCGTTCGCCGGCCATCGGCTGGGTGTAGTGCGAAAGGCTCTCCACGGCCAGCGGTTCGAGGTTGTAGTCCAGGTGATGCAGCCCGGCGGCAGAGTGATGGGCCGATGAGGTTTCGACCGCCCGGTTGGCAGTGTCGATGTCCCGGCTCTTGGACGAAGGTTTCGGCGAGGTCGGTCGGCGACGGAAAGGAAGCATCATGGCACGCTCCTTGGGATCCGGTATGCATGAGACGGCGTGCTTGTTACGCGCGCGCTCATGGGCATCGGATGGTTATTGTTGGCGTCCGTGCGGAATATCGCCGCATCGGTGCATGCGGTCCGTTGCGGCGATCTTGCAGCACCATTGCATACCCCTTCAGATGCGCGTGCAATAGGAAAGGTTGCACAGATGGCTGAACATGGTGCGCGGCAAATGCGCGCCTATGCCTCGCTCAGAACAACTTGCCTTGATCGAGCAACAGCTTGACCGGCGCGAAGCTGCGGCGATGCTCGACGCAAGGGCCCAACCGTTCCAGTGCGGCAAGATGCGCAGGCGTGCCATAACCCTTGTGCGTGGCGAAGCCGTAGCCCGGATGTTGCGTTTCCATCGCGATCATCAAGCGGTCGCGGCTCACCTTGGCCAGGATCGATGCGGCGCTGATTGCCGGCTCCAGCGCATCGCCGCCAACGATGGCGCGACCGGGGCAGGGCAGGTCCTTGGGCAGACGATTGCCGTCGATCCATGCCTCGTTGGCGAGGGGCGACAAGCCTCTGACCGCGCGGCTCATGCCGGCCATGGTGGCCTGGAAGATGTTGAGGCGGTCGATTTCTTCCACCTCGATCACCACCACGCAATGCGCCAGCGCGCGTTCGACGATCAGCGGATACAGCGACTCGCGCCTGGCGTGGCTGAGCTTCTTGGAGTCGTTCAATCCATCGATAGGGCGTTGCCGGTCCAGTATGACCGCAGCGACGACCAGTGGGCCGGCCAGCGGTCCGCGTCCGGCTTCGTCCACGCCCGCGACCAGCGGGGCTAGGGCTGATTCGTCGCCGTTCGGCGGCAGGCGCGGCGATGCGGGGGCTGAATCGTAGCTCGACTTCATGCGGCGCCGATGTTAGCGCGCATTGACAGCGGGCGCATCGAGCAATTGGGCAATGGCCGCCGCAGCATGATCGCCCGCGTGGCCGTGCAATTGGCCGCGCAGCGTTTCATGCAGCTGTTCGAACGCGGCAACGATGGCGCCGCGCCGATCGCTGTCGCGAAACAGTTCCAGTGCGGCCTTGGCCAGATTCGCCGCCGTGCATTGCTCCTGCATCAGCTCGGGTACCAGCATGGCCTTCGGCCCCATGCCGCAGGCGCGCGCCAGGATGTTGGGCAGCGCATACACGTCGGTCTTGAGCATGTTGAGCATGCGCGCGATGCGGTAGCTCAACGGCGACACGCGATAACCCACCACCATCGGCCGCTTCGCCAGCATGGCTTCCAGCGTGGCGGTGCCTGAGGCGAGCAGCACTACGTCCGCCGCGAGCATGGCATCGTGTGCCTGGCCATCGAGCAGTATCGGCATCATTTCGTCGTGCGGGCCGCGCGCGAGCATGGTCTTGAGCGTGGCGAGCGCGCGCGCATTGGCGGCGGGAATGATGATGCGCAGACCCGGCAGGGCGGCGGCCACGCGCCTGGCGGCATCGAGAAACGGTACACCCAGGCGTTCCAACTCCGAATGCCGGCTGCCCGGCAGCACCGCCAGCACGGGAACGTCCAGTGGCAACTGCAAGGCGCGCCGCGCGGGGATGCGGTCGCAGACGAGCGGAAAACGATCGGCGAGCGGATGGCCGACAAAGCGTGCATCGATGCCGTGCCGGGCATAGATGGGCGGTTCCATCGGGAACAGGCACAGCACGCGATGGGCGCTTTGGCCGATTTTTTCCGCGCGATTTTCGCGCCACGCCCAGATCGACGGACTGACGTAGTGCACGGTGCGCAGGCCCGCCGCCTTGAGCCGCTGTTCCACCCCAAGGTTGAAATCGGGCGCATCGATACCGACCACGACGATGGGCTTTTCGGCGATGACGCGCGCGACCAGTGCCTTGCGCAATTTAAGCAGGCGCGGCAAATGGCTGACCACTTCGGCGAAGCCGAACAGCGACAGTTCGCGGATGTCGTACCACGACTGAAAGCCTTGCTCCTGCATGCGCTTGCCGCCGATGCCGGCGAAGCGCGCATGCGGGTAGTGGCGGCGCAGCGCGACAATCAGGTCGCTGCCCAGCTGGTCACCGGAATCCTCGCCGGCCAGCAGCACGATCAACGGCTGGCTGGCGCCGGCATCGCCTTGGACGACATCAGGAGCTTGCATATCCAAACCTCCCACGTCGCGGGGAACGCGCGGCTGCGCCGTCAGCGTGCCAGGCCGCGCTCGCTGCGATCAATGAAGCTGAGCATCGCGCGTACGTCCTCGCTGTCTTTGGCCTGCTCGGCTAACTGCTCGCGCGCCTCCGACAGCGACAGGCCCGAGGTGTACAGCGTGCGGTAGGCGCGTTTGATGGCGGTGATGCGGTCCGACTCGAACCCGCGGCGCTTCAGGCCCGTGGTGTTCAAGCCGCGCGGGCGGCCGCCCTGGTCGTTGGCCATCATCAGGAACGGCGGTACGTCGGCGCCCAGCAGGCAGCCCATGGCGATGAAGGCGTGCTCGCCGATCTTGCAGAACTGGTGCGCGCCGGAATAGCCGGAAAACACCGTCCAGTCACCCACTTCCACATGCCCGGCCAGCGCCGAATAGTTGGAGAAAATGGTGTGGTTGCCGATCGTGCAATCGTGCGCGACATGCACGTAGGCCAGCAGCCAGTTGTCGTTGCCGATGCGGGTGATGCCGCCGCCGTCGCCGGTGCCGCGATTGATGGTGACGAATTCGCGAATCAGGTTGCGGTCGCCGATCACCAGTTCCGTGCGCTCGCCGTTGAACTTCATGTCCTGCGGATCGCCGCCGAGCGAGGCGAACTGGGCGATGCGGTTATCCTTGCCGATGCGCGTGGGACCTTCGATGACCACATGCGGCCCGACGACGGTGCCCTCGCCGATATGTACCTGGGCGCCGATCACCGTGTAGGCGCCGATGCGCACGTTCGAACCGATGACGGCAGTGGGATCGATCTGCGCGGTCGGATGGATCATTTTTCCGTCCTCGCGGCGCACATCAGTTCGCAGCTTGCCACTTCCTTGCCATCGACCAGGGTGCGCGCTTCGAACAGCCCCATGCTGCGCAGCAGGCGCTTGAGCTTCACTTCCATGCGCAACTGGTCCCCAGGCACCACCGGTGCGCTGAAGCGTGCGTTGTCCACCTTTGCCAGATAGAACAGCGCGCTGGCGGCATTGCCCTTGGCGCGCTCGCTGAGCTGGGTGAGCAGGCCGGCGGACTGCGCCATGGCTTCGACGATCAGCACGCCGGGCATGACCGGATGGCCGGGGAAGTGCCCGTTGAAAAACGGCTCGTTGATAGTGACGTTCTTGAGCGTCACCACGGTTTGATCGGGCACGATCTCGATCACGCGGTCGACCAGTAGGAAGGGGTAGCGGTGGGGCAGCAGTTGCTGGATCTGCTCCACGTTCACCGGCAGCGTGATCGAAGCGGTGTTGTCAGTCATCGTTCTTATCCTTTTCCAGCGCCGACAGCCGGCGCGCGTACTCGTCCAGGTGTTTGAAGCGCGCAGCATTGCGGCGCCAATGGCGGTTTTCCTGCAGTGGCACGCCGGAGGAGTATTCGCCGGCCTCCCGAATGGAATGTGTCACCAGGCTCTTGGCCGTAATGGTAACCCGGTCGGCCAGTTCCAGATGGCCCAGCACGCCGGCATTGCCGCCGATCATGCAATAGCGGCCGATTTTCGCGCTGCCGGCGACGGCTGCGCAGCCCGCCATGGCGGTGTGCGCGCCAATGTGGACGTTATGGGCGATCTGGATCTGGTTGTCCAGGCGCACGTCTTCTTCCAGCACGGTATCGTCCAGGGCGCCGCGATCGATGGTGGTGTTGGCACCAATTTCGCAATCGTCGCCGATGCGCACGCCGCCCAGCTGCGGCAGCTTCACCCAGTGATCGCGATCGAAGGCCAGGCCAAATCCATCCGAGCCGATCACTGCGCCCGGATGGGCCAGCACGCGCTTGCCGAGCGTGACGCGCGTAACCAGCGTCACGCGGGCGACCAGCCGCGATTGCGCACCGACCGTGCACTCGGGGCCGATGATGCAGTGCGGACCCAGCACCGCGCCGTCCTCGATGACGGCGCCGTCTTCGATCACGCAGCAGGGCCCGATGCTTGCCGTGGCGCTCACGCGCGCTCCCGCGGCGACGACCGCGCTGGGGTGCACGCCGGGGGCGGCGGCGGGCAGGCGTTCGAACAGCGCGGCGATATGGGCGTATGCCACATAGGGGTCGCGTGCGACCAGGGACGCGGTAGGGCAGTTGGGCAGCGCATCCTTGCCAAGCACCACCACGCCGGCACGCGTGGCCGACAGCTGCGCGGCATATTTGCTGTTGGACAGAAAGCTCAGCTGGCTGGGGCCGGCTCCCGCCAGGGTGCCGACGCCGTCGATGAGGCGCGCGCCATCGCCCTGGAACTGGAGCGAGAAGCGTTCGGCAAGCTCGGCGATGCTGTAGTGGATGGTGCTCATGCAGGCCTCCCCGGCATGCGGCGCATTGTAGGGGGCATTGCCCATCGCGCGCATGATTTTGCGGATCTAAAAGAAAGCGCGGCATGGCCGCGCTTTCTGTAGGCAGTTCCTTGAGATCGAGCGGTGCTCGATCCGATCAGCGTCGATCGGATCAGAACTGGCTGCCGAAGGTGAACTGGATGCGCTCCTCGTATTGGGCATCGCCAGGCTGCGAGCGGAACGGGAAGCCGAGGCTGATGATCAGCGGCCCGATCGGCGCCTGCCAGTGCAGCGAGACACCGGTGGAGGCATCGAGCTGGCTAGCGCGGAAGTTGCTGATCGAGGAATACGCCTGGCCGACGTCGACGAACCACGAGACGCGCGCGGTGTTGATGTCCTTGAGGAACGGCAGCGGCAGGTACATCTCGGCCGTGCCCAGCACCTTGAACGCACCGCCGATCGGCTGTGCGTACGAGTAGGTGCTGCCCGGGCAGTAGCCGTTGGAGAGCGCCGTGATCGGGCCGCCGTTGGCCGCCGTGCCGGCGCAGGCGCGCGGACCCAGGGTGTTGTCCTGGAAGCCGCGCAGGTCGGTCACGCCGCCGGCGTAGAAGTTCATCCAGAACGGGAAGGCGACATTCTGTCCCGCCTTGTAGCCGACGCCGGGGGAAATGTTGTAGTCGGCCGTGGTGAACTCGTAGGTCTGGTTGCCGTAGGTGCTGCCGTAGCCCACCTTGCCATCCAGGTACAGCACGAAGCCCTTGCCGATCGGCCAGTAATGGTTGGCCTCGCCGTTGAAGGTCCAGTACTGCACGGTGGAGCCGGGCAGGGCGACGTTGACGGACGCCGACAGCTGGCCACCGTGCGTGGGTGCCCAGTAGGAGTTGCGCGTGTCGTGCACCCAGCCTATCGAGCCCGTCCAGGTGTGGATGGTGTCGTGGCCCAGCGCGTTGATGTAGTCCACCAGCACCTGCGGCGTGTAGCCGACATAGGTGTTGATCTTGGTGCTGCCGATGCCGAGGCTGCCGCTGACGCGGTCGAAGTCGGTGATCGGGAAACCCAGCGTGGTCGAGAACGACTTGGTGCTGTTGGAGTAACTGGCGTACTGGCTGCCCAGGTCGGTGTAGTCCGCGCGCGAGAAGGTCGCGTTGTAGCCGATGCCGATGCCGTTTTCGGTCAGGAACGGGTTGCCGTAACTGGCGCTGATCTGGGTCAGGTAGTCGCTGCGCTCGCCGCTGACGCTGAAGCGGTCGCCGGTGCCGAGGAAGTTGTTCTGCGAAACCGAGCTGGACAGGATGATGCCCGAGTACTGCGAATAGCCCACGCCGAAGGTGAGGCTGCCGGCGGACTGTTCTTCCACCTTCACCGTCAGGTCGACTTCGTCGTCGCTGCCGGGCACGGTCTGCTTGTCGATGGTGACGGTCTTGAAGTAGCCCAGCTGCTGCAGGCGGATCTTCGAGCGGTCGATCGCCGCCTGCGAATACCAGGCCCCTTCCAGCTGGCGCATTTCACGGCGCAGCACGTCGTCTTCGGTGCGGGTGTTGCCCTGGAAGATCACGCGGCGCACATACACGCGCGGACCTGGCTGGATGTACCAGGTGATGTCCGCGGTGTGGTTGACCTTGTCCAGCTTGGGAACCGAGTTCACCTTGGCGAAGGCGTAGCCGATGTTGGCCAGCAGCGCCTTGATCGAATCGGAGGTTGCTTCGATCGCACGGCGGTTGAACAGGTCGCCGTTGTGCACGTATACCAGCTTGCGCAGCGTGTCTTCCGGCAGGATCAGCTGGCCCAGCAGGTGGGTGTCGGAAATGTGGTAGATGTCACCCTGGACAACGTCGGCGGCGATGTACATCGCGCGCTTGTCCGGCGAGATGGTCACCTGCGAGGAATCCAGGTTGAAATCGGCGTAGCCGCGGTCCATGTAATAGGACTGCAGCTTCTTGAGGTCGCCCGACAGCTTGTCCTGCGAATACTGGTCGTTCTTCGAATACCACGACAGCCAATTGGTGGTGCCGGACTCGAAGTTCTTCTCGATCTGCTTGGTGGTGAACGCCGTGTTGCCCACGATGTTCACTTCCTTGAGCTTGGCGACCTTGCCTTCGCGGATTTCGATGTCGATGGCCACGCGGTTGCGGTCCAGCTGGGTCACGTGCGGGGTCACCGACACGTTGTATTTGCCGCGGTTGTAGTACTGGCGGATCAACTCCTGCTGCACGCGGTCCAGCGCGAGGCGATCGAAGGTTTCGCCTTCGGTCAGGCCGATGTCCTTGAGGCCTTTCTTGAGGTCGTCGGTCTTGATGTCGTTGTTGCCGCGGATCGTCAGCTTGGCGATGGACGGACGCTCCACCACCTTGACCACCAGGATGTTGCCGTCGCGCTCAAGTTCGACGTCGCTGAAGAACTTGGTGTTGTACAGGGCACGGATGGCCTGCTGGGCTTCTTCGCTGGTGAGGCGATCGCCTTTGTTGACCGGCAGGTAGTTGAACACCGTGCCGGCCGAGATGCGGTTGAGGCCTTCGATACGGATATCGGAAACGACGAACGGTTCAAGTGCGAAAGCACTCGTGGAAAGGGAGGCAAGCAGGATCAGGGCGGCGATACGCTTCATCGTCGATTCCGTTGTGTTATTCGGACGGGGCGGCCAATCCGGCCGCCCCGCTGTATTTTTCTGGGGCTGGAACGAGCCCGCCCCCGTGTTTTAGTTCGCACCCGCACTTGGCGGATCCGGCAACAGGGTGCCGGGCGCCGCGATGCGGGTGGGTTGCCACGCAATGAGGAAGCCGCGGCCTGCAGGCAACATGATGTTGTCGGCGGCGCGCATCCGTCTCACGAGGGCAGGATGATGCGATGGATGTCGTTGTAGAAAGTCAGCCCCAGCAACGTGAACAGCAAGGCGATGCCCACGTACTGGCCCGCGATCATGGTCCGCTCACTGACTGGGCTGCCTTTGACCAGCTCGATAAGGTAATACAGCAGGTGCCCGCCGTCCAAGATCGGAATGGGCAGCAGGTTGACGATGGCCAGGCTGAGCGAGACCAGGCCCAGGAAATCCAGGAACCGGTCCAGGCCCATCTGTGCGGCGGCGTTGGCGACCTGGGCGATGCCGATGATGCCGGTGAGGTTGCTGGCGGCGGCCTGGCCGGTAATCATCTTGCCGACCATGGTGAAGCTTTCGGTGGTGCGCTGCCAGGTCAGTTCCAGCGAGGCAGCCAACGCCTTTAACGGGCTGTAGCGCTGGATGGCGGTTTCCGGTGCCGGCTCGGTGATGCCGATGACCCAGTGCGGGGTTTCGCCGTTCTGCGATTCCATGCGGGCCGTGACGGTGAAGTGCATGGGCTTGCCGTTGCGCTCGACATCCACCGACAGCGCCGGCGAATGTGCCGCGGCGGCCGCGATCTGTTTGCTCAGATCCCCGAAGGTGGCAATGGCGTTGCCGTCGATGCTGACGATCCGGTCGCCGCCCTGCATGCCGGCCAGCGACGCGGGTTCGCCTGCCTTGACCGTGGCGGCAACCGGCGGCTCCGGCGCGGGCAGCAGGCCGAGCTTGTCCATGTAATGGCCGACATCCTCGCCCGGCGGCAACTGGTTGAGTGGCAACACCAGCGAACGGTCCGCGCCATCGGTGCCGCGTACCATGATGGCAAGCGGAGTGCGGCTCAGCATGCCGTTGGCGATCGATTCGAACGAATCGGTCCACGTCGCCACGGGCGTGCCGCCGACGCTTAGCAAGCGATCGCCGGGGCGTATGCCCGCTTGCGCGGCGATGCTTTGCGGCGCGGCGCTGACGATCGGTGCGTAGTCGGTGCGTCCCAGCACAAACATCAGCCAGAATGCGGCGATGGTGAAGATGATGTTGAAACCCGGTCCCGCCGCCACGATGGCAATGCGCTTCCAGATCGATTGATGGGTGAATTCCTGGCCGAGCAGCGCCGGATCGACCTCGCCCTCGCGCGCATCAAGCATCTTGACGTAGCCGCCGAGCGGAATGGATGCGATCTGGTATTCGGTGCCGTCGCGGCCCACGCGCTTCCAGATGGCCGGACCAAAGCCGACCGAGAAGCGCAGCACTTTCACGCCGCAACGCCGTGCGACCCAGTAGTGTCCGAATTCGTGAAAGGTCACCAGCACGCCGAGCGTGACCGCCAACCAGAACACCGAGCCGAAAAAGGGATTCATTAAATCTGGTACGTCTCTTGGGAACTTAAAGCTTATCAGCAAGCGTTGCGAAGTACCCGCCGGACGGCTTCACGAGCTGTCCGGTCGCGTTCGCTCAGGGTTTGGATATCGACCACGGGTTGCGGCGGCAGTTCCATCAGGGCCTGCTCGATCAGGTCGGCGATGGACAGGAACGGCAGGGAGCCGGCCAGGAAGGCCGTGACGGCCACCTCGTTGGCCGCATTCAGGATGGTGCCGGCGTCGCCGCCCGCACGCAGGGCCTGGAGCGCGAGGGATGGGCAGCGGAAGGTTTTTACGTCCGGTTTTTCGAAGGCCGCTGGTGTTGCCTGGAGAGGCTCGGGCGGGCTTTGGGCCTGATCGATACGCTCGGGCCACGCCAGGGCGGCCCCAACAGACTGGCGGGGGTCCAGCTGGCCGATTTGAATCGGGGCCTCGCTGCCAGGGCGCTCTACGATGCCGCGCACTTGCCCGTCGGCTTGCAGCATCACGCGCAGGCGATCCGCCGGCACGGCGAACAGGTGATGGGCCTGGATAAGACCCAGGCCCAGATCCATCAGGCTGGCCGCGTTGACCCTGTCCAGCGCCTTGCCGGGGTATGGCGGCGAAGGGCCGATGTGCTCTGGGCCGGCGGTCATCAGTTGGGCGCGGCTGCAGCCCCGGAATACCCCACCCGAGCCCACCAGCGTCAACGTAAGGCCATCGGCCTGGACCGGCCTGCAGGACGACAGGCAGCGGAAGATCGCATGCTGGCGGCCATCCAGGGGGATCAGCTGGCCGCCGCCCTGTATGAGTGCCTGCCGCAGCAGGACGCCAGCGGTCACCATCGATTCGGTATTGGCCAGCAGCAGCCGTTTACCGGCGCGGGCCGCCGCCAGTGCCGGCGCGATGCCGGCGATACCGCTGCTGGCCGCGATCACGTCGTCGCAAGCGCCCGACGCCACTGCCTGGGCGATGGCCTCGGCGCCACCGGCGACCTCGCAACGCACGCCGGCGGCGGCCAGCCGGCGCGCCAGTGCGGCCTCCAGGGTTTTGTCCGCGATGATGGCCAGTACGGGCCGATGGCGTGTGCACAGCACAGCCAGGGCTTCGACGTTGCGGTGGGCGGCCAGCACGCTGGCGCGAAAGCGGCCGGGATGTTGCGCGATGATCTGCAGCGCGCCCGAACCGATCGAGCCCGTGGCACCGACGACGGCGATGCGGCGCGTCATGCCGGCGCGATCAGAGCCCCAGCAGCCACTTGCCGAGCGCGAAGATCGGCAGTGCGGCGAACACGCTGTCGAGCCGGTCGAGCAGGCCGCCGTGCCCGGGGAACAGCACACCGGAATCTTTCACGTTGGCGTGGCGCTTCATCAGGCTTTCGAGCAGGTCGCCGATGATCGAGCCGGCCACCGTCAGCACCGACAGCACTACCAGCCCAAGCAGGCGCATGTCGCGCACCTCGAGCAGCCAGCCACCGGCGGTGGCCACTGCCGCGCTGGTGGCGAAAGCGCCATACACGCCGGCCCAGGTCTTGCCCGGGCTGATCTGTGGAGCGAGCTTGCGCTTGCCGAAAAAGAGTCCGCTGAAATAAGCGCCGGTATCGGCCGCCCATACCAGCAGCATGGCAAGGAAAGTCCACACATGGCCGTGCGGCGCGCTGCCATGGATACCTACGGTCGCGACCCAGGCGGGAAACACCACGAACACGCCCGCCAGCAGTTTCAGGTTGCGATTCTCCGGCGTGGGCGCCGCGCCGAACGCGAAATGGCGCAACCACACGCATACCAGCAGCCACCACGCGACGCCGGCAATGAGCAACGCATGCCATGCCCAGGTCGATGTCCGCAACGTCCAGAGCACGGCAAACACCACCGCTGCCGCCGCAAGCAGCGAGCCGCGTGTCGCACGGCTTTTCATGCCGGCCAGCCGCGTCCATTCCCAGCTCGCCGCCAGGAACGCCACGGCAAGCAGGCACGCGAAGACGCTCGTCGGCAACAACAGGATGAGCAGGATGGCAAGGGGGGCGAGAAGCAGGGCGGTGATGACGCGCTGGCGCAGCATGAAGATTCCTTAGCGGTCAGGCCTGGGCGACCTGATCGCCGGTGCGGCCGAAGCGGCGCTCGCGGCGGGCGAAGTCATCAATGGCATGCTGCAGCGAGGCCTGGTTGAAGTCCGGCCACAGCGTATCGGTGAAATACAGCTCCGCATAGGCCAGCTGCCAGAGCAGGAAATTGCTGACCCGGCGATCGCCGCCGGTGCGGATGAACAGGTCCAGCGGGGGCAATTCGGCCAGGCAGGTCCATTGATTGAATGCCGCCTCGTCGATCGCCTCCGGCGACAACTGGCCCTGGGCGACGGCGATCGCGGCCTTGCGGGCGGCTTGCACGATGTCCCAGCGGCCGCCGTAATTGACGGCGACGTTCATATGCAGCTTGTCGTTGCCTTCGGTACGTTTCATGGCGCCGAGCATGCGTTTTTGCAGTTGCTCGTCGAAAGCACCCAGTTCGCCGATGAAACGCAGGCGCACACCGTTGCCGTGCAACTCGTCCACTTCCTTGTCCAGCGCGCGCACGAACAGGTCCATCAATGCGCTCACTTCATCGGCCGGCCGCAGCCAGTTTTCGCTGGAGAAGGCAAACAGGGTGAGCGATTCGACGCCTTGGCGCAGGCAGCCTTCCACCACTTCGCGCACGGCCTTGCGTCCGGCGTTGTGGCCGAAGCTGCGCGGGCGATGGCGTGCCTTGGCCCAGCGGCCATTGCCATCCATCACGATGCCGATATGGCGAGGTACGAATTTGTGCTCAGTACTGGTCATCGATGGAGAGTAGCCGCAACGGCGACGTCTGCCTCGTGGGTGGGGGTGCCGGAGAAGGAATTGCCATGAAATAGCCACTTCCCTTCGCCTGGGTGCCTCTTCGGGGCAGCCGGCGCGGCCAGATGCAGACCGGTGCCGTGCGGTTGGCCAGGGCTGAGGCGGATGCGGCGATCGTACAAGATGTAGTACCCCCCACCCTTGTCCTCTCCCCCGAGGAGAACGGGAATGGCCGCGCCAGCGATGTCCGCTGCGGCGCGGCACCGATGGCCGTTGGTTACATGGCCATCAGTTCCTCTTCCTTGGCCTTGGCGATGGTGTCCACTTCCTTCACGAAGCGATCCGTGAGTTTCTGGATTTCATCGTCGGCCTTGCGCTCATCGTCTTCGGTGATCTGCTTTTCCTTGAGCAGATCCTTGACATGCTGCAGCGCGTCGCGGCGCACGTTGCGGATCGCGATCTTGGCGTTTTCACCTTCGTGCGACACGTGTTTGGCCAGCTCGCGGCGGCGCTCTTCGGTCAGCGGCGGCATGTTGAGGCGGATCACCGTGCCGGCGGTGGTCGGCGTGATGCCGATGTCCGAGGCAAGCAGGGCCTTTTCCACCGTGGCAACCATGTTTTTTTCGAACGGCGTGATCACGATCGAGCGGCCGTCGGCCAGCGCGACCGTGGCGACTTGGTTGAGCGGCATGTCCGAGCCGTAGTAGGACACCTTGATGTGATCGACCAATGTGGTGCTCGCGCGGCCCGTGCGCAGGCGGGACAGGTCGTGCTTGAGAGCATCGATGCTCTTGCCCATGCGGGTCTGGGCATCGTGTTTGATGTCGTTGAGCATGAGAAATCACCCGGTGGCGTGCAAGCCGATAAGTATAGCAGGGCGTAGGAGGCACATTGGGAGCCGGAAAGTTCGCCCGCGGGCTCTTTCCGGCTGCCTTCATTCCTTGCGCCTGATCCTGGGACGGGCCGCCTCGCCTTGGCGCTCGCGGCGTCGTGTGAGCGTGTCAGGTGTCGGCGACCAGCGTGCCGACCGCCTCGCCGCGCATGATGCGCATCAGGTTGCCGGGCACGGTCATGTCGTAGATGCGCAGCGGCATGCCGTGGTCGCGGCAAAGCGCGATGGCAGCGGTGTCCATGACGGCGAGCTTGCGTTCGATGACCTGGTCGTAGCTCAGCTGCTCGAAGCGCTTGGCATCGCTGTGCTTGGCCGGGTCGGCGGTGTAGACGCCATCGACCTTAGTGGCCTTGAGCAGCAGGTCCGCGCCCACTTCGACCGCGCGCAGCGCCGCGGCCGAGTCGGTGGTGAAGAACGGGTTGCCGGTTCCCGCCGCGAACAGCGCGATGCGGCCTTTTTCGATGTGGCGGATGGCGCGGCGGCGGATGAAGTCCTCGGCGACGTCGTGAATCTGGATGGCGCTCATCACGCGGGCGTAACCACCGCGTTTTTCGATGGCGTCCTGCATGGCCAGCGCGTTCATGACGGTGGCCAGCATACCCATGTGGTCGCCGGTGACGCGGTCCATGCCGGCCGCGGCCAGGCCCGCGCCGCGGAAAATGTTGCCGCCGCCGATGACCACGCCGATCTGCGCGCCGGCTTGTTGTATCTCGATGATCTCGTCCGCCAGCCGGCCGATAACCTTGGGGTCGATGCCGTAGTCGGCCTCGCCCATCAATGCTTCACCGGAGAGCTTGAGCAGGATGCGTCGGTACTTTAGCGGGTTGCTCATGGAGGCTCCGGATTGTTTGGCGCAAAACGCGTGCATTGTAGCGGAGGCCGATGCGAACGTCAGCGCGCCATCGGTCTATGCTGCACGCCAGGGGCCGTGTGGCCCGTGGTTAATGTAGGGAGTTTGTGTATGCAACATGCCATCGCCGCCGTTTCGCTGCTGGTGCGCGACTACGATGAGGCGATCGCGTTCTATACCCAGTGCCTGGATTTCGAGCTGGTGGAAGATACCCCCCTGGGCGGCGGCAAGCGCTGGGTGTTGCTGTCCCCGCCCGGCGCACGCGAAACGCGCCTGCTGTTGGCCCAGGCCACGACGTCCGAGCAGGATCTATGCGTGGGCGAGCAGGCGGGCGGCAGGGTTTTTCTGTTTCTGCACGTGGATGACTTCCACGCACGCTATGCGGCCATGCGTGCACGCGGTGTGCGTTTCCTGGAAGCGCCGCGTCACGAACCGTACGGCACGGTCGCCGTGTTCGAGGACCTTTACGGCAACCGCTGGGACTTGCTGCAACCGGCCCCGAAGCCCGATCCGGTGCCGTTGCGATCGGTCTGAGCCGCAGCTCTGCGCGCAAACGAAAAGGCCACGGTTTCCCGTGGCCCTTCGTGCAACCGCGTGGCTGGCCTGTTACGCCAGGCCGGCCTGCTTCATGACTTCGGCGGCGAAGTCGTCCTGCACCTTCTCGATGCCTTCGCCCACGGCCAGGCGGGCCACGGAGATCACGTCGGCGCCTTCCTTCTTCAGCACGTCAGCCACGGAGGTGTTGGTATCCATCACGTAGGGCTGGCCGAGCAAGGTCACTTCGGACACGATCTTGTTGACCTTGCCGCCGATGATCTTCTCGAGGATTTCAGCCGGCTTGGCCTTTTCCTTCTCGGACATCTGGCTGAGCGCGATTTCCTTTTCCTTTGCCAGGAAATCGGCCGGCACGTCGTCGGCGCGCACATAGGCCGGATTCATCGCGGCCACGTGCATGGCGATGCCCTTGGCCAGCTCTTCGGAGCCGCCCTTGAGCGCAACCAGCACACCGATGCGGTTGCCATGGATGTAGCTGCCGATGACGCCGTCGTTGGACACGCGGGCCATGCGGCGCACCTGGATGTTTTCGCCGATGGTGGCGACCAGCGCCTTGGCGGCCTCTTCGACCGAGGCGGCGTCGGGGTAGGCGGCGGCCTTCAGCGACTCGACATCCTTGGCGCCGGACTTCAGCGCGACGTCGGCGACGGTGTCGCTGAACTTCACGAAGCTGGCGTCCTTGGCGACGAAATCGGTTTCGCTGTTCACTTCGACCAGTACGGCGTTGCCGGAGGCCTGGGCGGCAACGATGCGGCCTTCGGCGGCCACGCGGCCGGCCTTCTTGTCGGCCTTGGCCAGGCCCGACTTGCGCAGCCATTCCATCGCCGCTTCGATGTCGCCGTGGTTTTCGACCAGGGCTTTCTTGCACTCCATCATGCCGGCGCCGGAGCGCTCGCGGAGTTCCTTGACCAGTTGGGCGGAAATTTCAGCCATTGACAGTTCCTCGGAAATCTTGGTTTGCCGTGGCGGCGGGCCGCCACGGCAGCGGGTAAGGCTTACTCGGCGTCGCCGAACTCGTTGTTCGAGCGGCCGCCGCGACCGCCGCGGCCGCCACGGCGGTCGTCGCGCTCGCCGCCGCGGGGGGCGCCCTTCTTGGCCGGTGCATTGCGGCGGGGAGCCGCGGCGCGACGCTCCTCGTCCTTGGCGACCGGGTTGCCTTCCTCGTCGAGTTCGACGAATTCGTTGGCATCGCCCTGGGCGGCAGCCGGGGCGGCGGCCTTGCCTTCGAGGATCGAGTCGGCGGCGGCGCGGGCGTACAGCTGGATCGCGCGGATGGCGTCGTCGTTGCCTGGGATGGCGTAGTCGACCAGTTCGGGGTTGTAGTTGGTGTCGACCACGGCGATCACCGGGATGCCGAGCTTCTTGGCTTCCTGCACGGCGATGTTTTCATGGCCGATGTCGACCACGAACAGCGCGTCGGGCAGGCGGTTCATGTTCTTGATGCCGCCGAGCGAGTTTTCCAGCTTGCCGCGTTCGCGGCGCAGGGCCAGCACTTCGTGCTTGACCAGCTTGTCGAAGCTGCCGTCGGTTTCGGCCGCTTCCAGCTCCTTCAGGCGCGCGACCGACTGCTTGACCGTGCGGAAGTTGGTGAGCATGCCGCCGAGCCAGCGGGCGGTGACGAAGGGCATGCCGGCGCGGGCGGCCTCTTCGGCCAGCGCTTCGCGCGCCGAGCGCTTGGTGCCGACAAACAGCACGGTACCGCGCTTCTGGGCGATCGCCGACAGGAAGTTCATCGCGTCGGTGAACAGCGGCAGCGTCTTTTCGAGGTTGATGATGTGGATCTTGCCGCGGGCGCCAAAGATGTACGGGGCCATCTTCGGGTTCCAGTAGCGGGTCTGGTGACCGAAATGCACGCCAGCTTCCAACATCTGGCGCATGGTGACTTGAGCCATGGTGATACTCCTGCAATGGGCCTTTTCGAGTGGCCCGGGGGGTTGGGACCTCCACGTACCCCCGGCTTCGACCGTAGCGCCCATGGCTTGGAGAATGGGGCTACAGCACCCCGAAGACGGTGCCGATACGTGTGTGGCATTGGTTGGGCTTGTAACGCGAGACGGTTACAATCCCCATTCGCTTTGCGCCGCCCGGGCCTCCAAAGGGCTGGGCGGGGTCTGCAAAACCCGGAAATTATAGCCGGGGCCGAGACTTCGCGGCAAGTCGCTGGTTTTTGGGGACTTTGCCGCCATATGGAGGGATGGTCTTATCCATTCTGCGTGGGTGGCATGATGTCCAGAAGGCTTACAGGCTGCGTAGCGTGGCGCCGGGAAGACTGTCCGTCTTGCCAAGCCGCGCGGCACAGCCCGCGAGCCTTCTGGACATCACCCCGTCATTCGAATTCAATCGAGGGGCCAGCGCTGTCTGTCCGCAGCCCCGCGGTCCATCGGCTCGACAGACGGCCGGCCTGCCTTCTCTGATGGCCCCAGGGCCTGCGAACAGACAGCGCTGGCGACACCCACGCAGAATGGATCAGACGATCCCTGGAACTATGACCATTACGCTCAAATCCGCCCAAGACCTCCAAGGCATGCGCGTCGCCGGCCAGCTGGCGGCCGAAGTGCTGGCCATGCTAAAGGAGCACGTCAAGCCCGGCGTCACCACCGAGGATCTGGACCGGCTCGCCTACGAGCACATCGTCAACGTGCAGAAGGCGACCCCGGCCAACGTGGGCTACCACGGCTTCCCCAAGACCCTGTGCACGTCGGTCAACCACGTGATCTGTCACGGCATTCCCAGTCCCGGCAAGGTGCTCAAGGACGGGGACATCATCAATCTGGATGTCACCGTCATCAAAGACGGCTGGCATGGCGACACCAGCCGCATGTACTTCGTCGGTGCGCCGGGCGTGCTGGCCAAGCGGCTGGTGGACACCACCCACGAGGCGATGATGCGCGGCATCCAGACCGTGCGCCCCGGTGCGACGCTGGGCGATGTCGGTCACGCGATCCAGAAGCACGCCGAGGCGGCGGGGTTTTCGATCGTGCGCGAGTATTGCGGCCATGGGATCGGCAAGGTCTACCACGACGAACCCCAGGTGCTGCACTACGGCAAGCCCGGCACGGGCGTGGTGCTGCAGAAGGGCATGACTTTCACGGTCGAGCCGATGGTCAATGCGGGCAAGCCGCATACCAAGCAGCTGCCCGATGGCTGGACCGTGGTCACCAAGGACCACTCGCTGTCCGCGCAGTGGGAGCACACCATTGCCGTGACGGACGACGGCTACGAGATCCTCACGCCCTGGCCGGACGCGTAAGCGTTCGCCGCCTGGTCGTGCCGGCGAAACCGCCATCGGGTACAGCCCGTTTGCGCGACGTATCCGGCATCGGTTCGATGCCTGCCGCGCAAGGCTTCGCACCGGACCCGGCCGCGGCGCTTTTGGACAGTGAAGCCGGTCCATGACGGCCGGGCCCGTATTTTAAAGCAGCGGATAGGGCAGACTCCCACCGAATGAATGCGTCCGCCATCGCCCTTCCTCCCATTCCGCGCCTGCCGGTCGCCGTTCCGCGTTCGGGCGTGTCCGGCGATGCGCGGCGCGCCTTGCGGCAGTTGCTTGGCGACCTCGATCGCGACATCGCGGTGGCGTTTCGCGATGGCGCCGACGCCACGGCGCTGGCCCGCCGGCGCGGCGAATCGGTCACACGCATCGTGGCGCACGTGTGGACGGCATGCCTGGGCGAGGTCAGTCATGCGGCGTTGTTCGCCATCGGTGGTTTCGGGCGCGGCCTGCTTTTTCCATATTCGGACATCGATTTGCTGGCGCTGGTGGAGCAGGCCGATACCGCACGGCTGCGCGCGCTGGAACAATGCTTCGCCACGCTATGGGACATCGGCCTGAAAGTGGGGCATGCGGTGCGCGATCCCGCGCAATGCCGCACGCTGGCCGCTGCCGACGCGAGCGTGTTCACCAGCTTGCTCGATGCGCGTCGGCTGGCGGGCGATCCGGCGATGGATACGCAGCTTCGCCAGATCGTCGATGCGCCGGACATGTGGCCGCCGCGCGATTATCTGCGTGCGCGCCTGGCCGATCGCGACGCGCGCCACGCGCGTTTCGACGACACCGCCAACAATCTGGAACCCAACATCAAGGATGGTCCTGGCGGCTTGCGCACGCTCGATTCCCTGCGTTGGCTTGGACAGCGCGTCGCGCATGCGAACGACTTTGCCGACATGGTCATCGAGGGTTTGCTCGATCCGGCCGAATGCGACAGCCTGCTGGGCGCGCAAGCGACCTTGCGGCGCTATCGCTTTGCCTTGCACCTGGAAGCCAGGCGCGCGGAAGAGCGCCTGCTGTTCGACTATCAGCGCGCTATCGCGGCACGGCTTGGCTTTGAGGATGAGCACGAGAAAAACCTCGGCGTCGAACAGTTCATGCAGGGCTATTACCGTGCGGCCAGCCAGGTAGAGCGCCTGGGGATACAGATCGCCGACCGCTTCGAGGAGATGCTCGAGGCACCGAGCACGCCACAGCCGGTCGGCGCCGATTTCATCCGCTACGGCGCGCGCATGGCCGCGCGCGATCCGGATCTTTTCATGCATCGGCCCGCTGCGCTGGTCGACATTTTCATCGCGCGGCTGGACGAAAAAGGGCTGATCGGCTTCAGCGCCGACACCATGCGCCGCATCCACCAAGCCACCGCCGCGCACGGCGCCGCGCTTGCCGACGATGCGCAGGTGCTAGCCTCTTTCCTGCAGTTGCTGCGGCGTGGTGCGCCAGCGGTGGATGCCTTGTGGCGCATGAACCGCCACGGTCTGCTGGCGGCGATCTTGCCTGCTTTCGGCCAGGTGTTCGGCCGCATGCAGTACGACCTGTTCCACGTCTACACCGTGGACGAACACACCTTGCGCGTGCTGCGCAACGTGGCGCGCTTTGCCGATCCGGCCACGCAGGCGGAATTTCCGCTTGCCTGCGAGGTGTGGCCGACGTTGCCCAAACCGGAAGTGTTGCTGCTGGCCGCGTTGTTCCACGACATCGCCAAGGGTCGCGGCGGCGACCATTCCGTGCTGGGCGAAGAAGACGCGCGCGCCTTTTGCGCCAAGCTCGGCCTTGCCCAGGACGATACCGAACGCGTGGCATGGCTGGTGCGCTGGCATCTGCTGATGAGCACCACCGCGCAGCGGCAGGACATCACCGATCCGGACGTGGTGCACCGCTTTGCCGAGGCGGTGGCCGGGCGCGAGCGGCTGGGTCAGCTTTATCTGCTGACCATCGCCGACATCATCGGCACCAGTCCGCGCTTGTGGAACGCGTGGAAGGATCGCCTGCTGGCCGATCTCTACACCGCCACGCGCTACGCATTGCGCCGCGATGCCAAACCTTCGCGCGACGCGTCGGTGCGCATCGAACATTGCCGCGAACAGGCGCTGGCGCTGCTGACCGCGCAAGGTTACGCGCCCGCCGCGGTCGCGCAGGTGTGGGCCGGGTTTCCCGATCTGAGTTTCCTGCGCCACCATCCACAGCAGATCGCCTGGCAGACCGATGCGATCCTCAAGGCCGATGGCAAGCTGCCGTTGATCGCCGTGCACCCGATGTCGGTGCGAGGCAGCACGGAGCTGCTGGTGTACGCGCCCGATCGCGACGGCCTGTTCGCCAACGTCACGGCAATGCTGGACCGCCTGCATTTTTCGGTGATGGAAGCGCGCGTGCTCAGTTCGCCCGACGGCAAGGCACTGGATACCTTCCTTCTGTTGGAGGCGGAAAACCAGAAGCCCGCCAGCCAGGAGCGCGCCGAAGAACTGCGTCAACGCCTGCAGCGCGCACTTGCGCAATCGGCGCCGATCATGCCGCCCCGGCGCAGCATGTCGCGCCATCTCAAGCACTTCCAGATGGTGCCGCGCATCGATTTCAAGCAGGCCGGCGGGCGCACGCAGATGGCCCTGGTGTGCAGCGACCGCCCCGGCCTGCTGGCGGCGGTCACGCAGGTACTGATGGCCTGTGGCGTTCGCGTGCACGACGCGCGCATCGCCACCTTCGGCGAGCGGGTGGAAGACTTCTTCCAGCTGACCGACCGTCGCAATGCCCCGCTGGAGGAGACACAGCAGCAGCGTCTGTGGCAGGCTTTAGTGGAGCGGATCGGACCTGCCAAGGAATGATTTCCCGCCGGGCCGCGTCAGCGGCCTGACATTTGATACCCCCCCCTTTTTCCCGTTTGGCTTGGCAAGCCGAGAAGGCCGCAGGCGCATGTCCGCATCCCATCAAGTTCTCAAGTTCGTACGTCAGGCTCATCTGTATGTCGGCGTTTTTATTGCGCCGGCTTTACTCTTCTTTGCATTCACCGGCGGCCTGCAGGTTTTCAGCCTGCATGAAACCACCCGTGGCAGCGATTACAAGCCGCCGGCATGGCTGGTGACGCTGGCCCAGGTGCACAAGAAGCAAACCACCGTCGTTCCCGTGCACAAGGCGCGGCCGGTGGATGCCGACAGTCATCAGGTGCCCCAGGGCGCCGCGGCAGCGGGTGCGCCGGCGGATCTTGCGCCGCCGATGCAGGCGAAACCGGATGGCCAGCACGACAACGGCAGGCATCCGCTGCCGCTGAAGATCTTCTTCGCGCTGGTCGCGCTTGGTTTGTTTCTATCGACATTGGGTGGCATTTACATGGCCTACCGCTACACCCGCAGGCCCGGGCTGGTTTCCTTCATCCTGGCGGTCGGGGTGTTATTGCCGATCGCGCTTGCGTTTGTCTAAGTTCCCTATGACACGACATACACGCTTGCCGGGGCGTGTGGATGTAATCTTCTGTACTGATCTGAAAGCGAGCCATTTGTCATGCAGTCCATCGAAAGCCTGATCAACGATGCCTTCGAGCGTCGCGCCGACCTCACCCAGAGCGAAATCGAAACCCATCTGCGTCCCGCGCTGGGGCAAGTGCTGGACTTGCTCGAAGCGGGCGAGCAGCGCGTTGCCGAGCCCGATGACAACGGTGGCTGGAAGGTCAATCAATGGCTGAAAAAGGCGGTGCTGCTGTACTTTCGCATCAATCAGAACCGCGTGGTCGATGGCGGCCCGGCACAGGCGTTCGACAAGGTGCCCTTGCGCTTTGCGCACGGCAACGATGCGGAGCTGCAAAACCTCGGTGCGCGCGTGGTGCCCGGCGCGCTCGTGCGCCGCGGCGCACACGTGGCCAAGGACGCGGTGTTGATGCCCAGCTACGTGAACATCGGTGCGCACGTGGGCGCGGGCACGATGGTCGATACCTGGGCCACGGTGGGTTCGTGCGCGCAGATCGGCGCAGGCGTGCATCTGTCCGGCGGCGTGGGCATCGGCGGTGTGCTGGAGCCGTTGCAGGCCAACCCGACCATCATCGAAGACCATTGCTTCATCGGCGCGCGTTCGGAAGTGGTGGAAGGCGTGGTGGTGGAGCGCGGCAGCGTGATCGGCATGGGCGTGTTTCTCGGCCAGTCCACGCGCATCTACAACCGTGCCACCGGCGAAATCAGCTACGGCCGCGTGCCGGCGGGCAGCGTGGTGGTGGCGGGCAACCTGCCGGCCAAGGACGGCACGCATAGCCTGTACGCGGCGATCATCGTCAAGCAGGTGGACGAGAAAACCCGCAGCAAGACCGGCATCAACGAACTGCTACGCAGCGGCGAGTGAGCAAGCGTTCCCTATCGAAGTCCGTTCGTCCCGTGCGTGGCCGTGCCTTCGCACTGGCCGCGCTGGGCGTGGTGGTACTGATCACGGCATGCATCATGCCGCCGTTCGCACAGCCGCAGAGTTACCATGATTTTGCGGACACGCGCGGCTGGCTGGGCATTCCCAACTATGGCAACGTCGCCTCGAACGTCATGTTTCTGGTGGTCGGGCTAGTGGGACTGGCGGCGATGCGCACGCCTGCGGTGGGTGCGATGGAAGCGGCGCCGCGCCGTGCCTATGGCGTGATGTTTCTCGGCCTGGTCTTCACCGCTTTCGGTTCCGCGTACTACCACTGGGCGCCTTCAGACGAGCGGCTGGTGTGGGATCGGTTGCCCATGACACTGGTGTTCATGCCGTTGCTCGCGGCCACCTATATCGAACGCCTGCGGTTGCGCTCGGATCTGCTGCTGTGGGTGCTCACGTTATTGGGCGTGGGCAGCGTGGTGTACTGGAATACAGCGATAACCTGATGCCCTACCTGATAGCGCAGGGCGGGGCGGTGCTATGGATCGTGCTGGCGCTGGCACTGCTGCCCACGCCGTGGACGCAACGCGGCATGCTGTGGCCGGCCCTTGGCTGCTATGCGGTGGCCTTCGTCAGCGAAAAGCTGGATCTGGACATTTTCCGCTGGAGCGGCGGCATCGTCAGCGGGCACACCGTCAAGCATCTGCTCGCAGCCGCGGCGTTTTACTTCATCCTGCGCATGCTGCAGCGACAACAACCGAAAACGGATCAGAATCGATGACAGCCCCCACCCTCTACGGCCTGCCCAACTGCGACACCTGCAAGAAGGCGCGCAATTGGCTCAACCGCTTCGAGATTGCGCACGAGTTTGTCGACTACCGCGCCAAGCCGCTACCGCCTGCCACGCTCACGTCATGGGCGCAGCAACTGGGCGGTTGGGAAAAACTGGTCAACAAATCGAGCACTACGTGGCGCAATCTGTTGCCGCAACGCAAGAACCCCGGCTCCGATCCCGAGTGGACCTTGTTGCTGAAGGAATATCCGGCCTTGATTCGCCGTCCCGTGGTTGTACAGGCCGACGGCTCGGTGAGCGTGGGCTTCACCGATAATGGCTTTAAGAAAGTATTCGGGCGTTAGGCCCGTTTTTTGGCGTGGTCCTTATAGCGCGACACATCCCTGTGTCGCGGGGTCATGGCACAGGTCTAATTGTGCTACTGATTCGGGTTGGCAACGGATTCAGGGATGAACGAAGGCGGCGGACTTGCACCAAATATCAAGACGAGCGACGTCGTGGGAGGGCTATAAAGGCTGCCCGCTAACAATTGGTATTGGATAATGTCCGTATCCTGCAGATTCACCGTCATGCTGCCGAGCGGAAGACCGACGCACGACAAGGTTCCTTGCAATGCAATCGGTGCCATGGAGATGGAGCCTATGCTGCCGCTTTGCTGCTGCGACACCGCATTGACCGTCAGGCTGCCAGTGAACAAGGCGACGCCTGTGCAGTAACGAGGCGACAGTTGCACTTGCGCATCGACGGCATCGAATGTCGTGGTCTGGGTGAATGTTCCCGTGATGGGCTCGCCGGCAAAGACCAGGTTTTGAATTTGCGTGGCGTCCTGGCAATGGATGGTATCCGTTTCGCCAGATGCGGTGGCGGCGCAAAGGTCGTATTCCGTTTTCGCCTCGTAGGTAAGTATGCCGCCCAGTAGGCTGACCTGTTCGACGCCATTGCCGCCATTGCCGACATCCGAGCTGTCCGTATCGGCGGAATAGGAAGCATCCTGCGCCGTCTGGATGGTATAGAGCGGCAATCGGCATGCGTCTGCGGAAAGACTGGATGCCGACACATCGTTGAGGCCGCCGTTGTCGTCCGAGATCGAGGCATCGACCGCTTCAATGGGCTGTGCCTGGCCTCCATTGCAGGCCACGGTGCCGGACAAGGCACTCTCGGTGACATCGAACGCAACAGGTAATAGGTTCAGAGCCAGGACCGAGCCCGCCGAGAGGCCGGCTAACAAGGTCACACATAGCGTTGGAACGAACATCTTTGAGCGCATGAGACACCCCCGGTTCGGTAACGCGTTAATGGCGTTGCCTGCCCGCTGCAAGCAGCAACGGTGTGGTGGCACGGCGCAACGCGTGTTGAGACGCCTTCGCCGGCAGCGACCATGACTTGTCCCCCGCGGCCCTTGCCTAGCGCTAAGACAGGCAGGGTTTGAACGCCGCGCAGGTATAGCAACTAGTGGATTACTGATGGGTCGATCTCGCGTGCACGGCGGGTTAAGCGCTGTTAGCGCATGCAACGCGGGCGTGGTGTAAGCGGCCAGGCGAATGGATGTGCGTCACCGCCATCCCACACCTTGCGCAAGGCGCGCGGATGCCTGGAAACCGCGAGCTTGCTATGCTGCGGCAATGCGCAGGCCGATGACCGCTATGACACGTATGTCCGACGTTCTTGAACTCAGTTGCGACCTGATCCGCCGCCGTTCCGTCACGCCGGAGGATGCAGGCTGCCTTAAGGTGATCGGCGCACGATTGCAGCGCCTTGGCTTTCGCATCGAGCATTTGCGCTACGGCGAGGTGGACAATCTCTGGGCGACGCATGGCGAAAGCAACCAGCCAGGGCAGGGGCCGCTGCTGATTTTCCTCGGCCATACGGATGTCGTACCCTCCGGTCCCGAAGATGCGTGGCGCAGTCCACCGTTCGAGCCCACGGTGCGCGATGGCCGTCTATACGGCCGCGGCGCGGCGGACATGAAGGGTTCCGTGGCGGCGATGGTGGTGGCGCTTGAGCGCTTCGTCTTGGCGCATCCGCATCATGCTGGGCGCGTGGGTCTGCTGCTGACCAGCGATGAGGAAGGCCCCACCAATCTCGATGGCGTGCGGCGTGTCGCCGAGCACTTCGTTTCGATCGGAGAGCGCATCTACTGGTGTGTCGTAGGCGAGCCTTCCGCCAAGCAACGGCTTGGCGACCTGATCCGCGTGGGACGGCGCGGCTCCTTGTCGGCTACGTTGACGGTGCACGGCACGCAAGGGCACGTGGCTTATCCGGAAAAGGCACTTAATCCGATCCATGCCTTCGCGCCCGCGCTCGCCGCGCTGACGGCCGAACGCTGGGACGAGGGCAACGCGGATTTTCCGCCGACGTCGTTCCAGGTTTCCAATCTCAATGCCGGCACCGGGGCGAACAACGTGATACCGGGCTCGCTCACCGCCTTGATCAATTTCCGCTATAGCACGGCGAGCGCGGCGGATGATCTGCGCAAGCGCACCGAGGCGATTCTCGCGCGCCATGGCGTGGATTACACGATTGCGTGGAATCTATCGGGCGAATCGTTCCTGACCCCGCCCGGGGGCCGCCTGCGCGAGGTCGTGGTAGCGGTATGCCGCGATCTGTGCAACACCGAACCGGAGCAGAGCACCGGCGGCGGCACCTCGGACGGGCGCTTCATCGCGCCGTTGGGCGCGGAGGTGGTCGAATTGGGGCCGGTCAACGCCACCATCCACAAGGTGGACGAGTGCGTGGACGTGGCGCAACTGGAGCGCCTGCCGGATCTGTATTACGCGATCTGCGAACGCATGCTGCTGGATTAACCTTTTTCGCGTGCATGCCGATGATGCATGCATGCCATGCTGTGGCAATTCAAAGTGAGCGGCGATGCGGCAGGTGCGTGCCGCGGCGCCGCGCTCATGGCGTGTGATGAGAGGCTGGTTCCAGCGTCAGCGTGTACACCGTCTTTCCAGGCAGCAGCGGCGTGGGATGGCCTTGCACCCAATCTTCATGGCCGGCGCCATAGAACGGCGAGAGCGGGTTGTCGCTTTGTCCGCCAGGCATTTCGAGGATGCCCTGGTCCTCGTACCCGGGCGCGACGTCGAAGCGCTCGGACGCGCCGAATGCCGGGGCGGCAACGCGTGGCATGTTGTGATCGCCGGGCAGTTCGTCGTTGGGCATGTTCAGCAGGTGTCCGATGAAACCGGGTAATGCGCGTGCCAGTGGATGGTCGATCTGCGCGTGATTGACCTCGCCCCAGTTGCGCGCGGCGAGGCCGCCGGGTTGTTTACCCAGTTCATCGGCAACGTTCTGCGCCGCTTTCAGCAACAGTGCATGCCAGTCGCGATAGGCCGGATCGAGCAGGTTGGCCGGCTGTGCCTGGATCATCGCCCACACGGCCGCTTCCTGGTTGCCGGGGCCGGGCCATTGGAAATCCGCGAAGCGCTGTTTGATCTGCGCCTCGAAGGGCGCGAGTGCCAGCGCGTGCACCTCTTCGCGAAACGCATGCACCAGCCGGTAATCGACGCTGTCGACGGCCGCCTCGTTGCGCCAGTTGGCGGTGAGTTGGCGTAGTTGATCCAGATCGCGGTTTTGCGGGCCCGAGAGCGTCTGCTGCAGCAGTTGCTGCCAGCGCGTGAGGAACACCGCGTGATCGTCCAGTTGGATATCCAACAGATTGCCAGGGCCGAAATTGGCGCGCGCGTGCAGGTCGTCGCGGATCTGTTGCGCGCGGGCGCCCAGGTCATGCCCGCCGTTACCCAGCAGATTGAGATCGTCGCCGCCGACGGTGCGGTTGTTGGCCGTCCATAGACGTCCGTCGTCGGGGTTTTCCACGCGTGGGTATTGCGCCGGAGCGGCCCAACCGACCCAGCCGGTATCGGGTTGCGACCCATCGGCCGGACGCAGCGGATCGTAGCCTGTGCGCAGCGGAATGCTGTTGCCGGCGATGGTCCAGCCGATGTGGCCGGCATGGTCGGCGACGAGGAAGTTTTGCGGCGGTATGCCGAAGGTCGGTGCCAGGTCCAGTGCCGCCGATGCGCTGCTTGCGTGTTCCAGTTGCATCAGGGCCAAGTTGTAGGCACGGGGCAGGTCGGCTATCCAGGCCAGCGCAAGCGGCGTGCCGTCGGTGTCGGTCGCCATGATCGGTCCCCAGCGCGTGTCTTGCACCTGCAGCGTGTATGGCGGCGCGCCCTTGATGCGGATGGTCTCCTCGTGTTTCTCGATCGTCGCCCAACCCTCCGGCACCTTGTAGCGCGTGGCATCGTGCGGATCGCGCAGCACGCGCACCCAGTCCAGCCAGTCGCCATAGCTGTTGGTGAAGGCCCACGCGATCTGGCCGTTCGAGCCGACCACCAACGCGGGCGTGCCGGGCAAGGTGACGCCCACCGCGTCGCGCTCGCCGCCGGGGGCGCTGGCGTCGGGATAACGCAGGCGCGCACGAAACCAGATATCAGGCACGCGCAGCGTCAGGTGCATGTCGTTGGCGACCATCGCCGATCCGCTGCGCGAGAGGTTGCCGGCGATGGCGAAGCTGTTGCTGCCGGGGAACGCCTCTTCCACGTTCATATGCGACAGCGAAGCGACCTGTTCGGCGCCCGCGGTTTTGCCAAGGCGATGCAGGTCGTAGACATCGGGGCCGGGAATCACCGGCGATTGCGATACGTCGCCTTTCAACGGCGCTTCCCAGTTGGGATCGGGCGAGAGCAGGAAGTTGGCGAGTGCGTCAGGCAGCACGGCGTGCATGCGCGCGATGTCCAGTTCGCGCTGGTTCTGGCCGTCGCCGTTGAGATCCAGGTACATCGCCGCGATCACCAGCAGCGTGTCTTCCGAGCGCCATGGTTGCGGCTTGGTTCCCAGCAGCAGGTATTCCCAGGGCCGCACGCGCTGGGCGGCAAGACCGGCATTGACGCCATCGCGGTACAGGTCGAGCGTGCGCTTCTGCGCCGGCGTCATCGCGGCATAGGCCGCTTGCGCGACCGCGCGCAGGCGGTGGCGGCGGTGGCGGATGTCCGTGTCGAGCGCTGCGCGGCCGACCAGTTCCGACAGCTCGCCCGCCGAGATGCGGCGCATGAGGTCCATGTCGAAGAAGCGTTCCTGCGCGTGCACGTAGCCGAGCGCGAAGTCGATGTCCTGGCGTGTTTGCGCGGTCAGCGTGGTGGTGCCCAGGGCGTCGCGTTCGATCGTCACCGCATGGTTCAAGTCCGCCACCCGCCGCTCGCCGTCGAGCTGGGCACGGCTGCCGGCGAGCAGCCACCATCCGGTGCCCAACAGCGCGACAACGAGCGTGGCAAGAGCGATCAGCAGTGCACGCAACCAGCGGGAACGGCGATGGTCGGTCATTGGTTTGCAAACACCGCGAAAATGCCCGCGTAGGGCTTCACCATGAAGGTGGGAGCACCGGTGTAGCCGGTGCCGTCGATGTAGAACTGCGAAATGCTGCCATCCAGGTACAAAGCATCGCGGCAACCGAGTTTGTCGCGGAACAGGGACGCAAACGTATGGAAGTTGACCGGCGATTCGCTCACCACGAACAGCACCTGGTAAGGTCCGTGCGCGCACACGCCGCTGCGCCACCTGGTGCTGGTGGAGTCATCGACGAACTGTGGGTTGATCTGTCCGTCGATCACCAGCATCGGGCCCGACTGCGTGGCCCAGTCCGCGGCTTTGCCATCGGCCTTGAAATCTGTGCTGGTGCGCACCGCCGCATGGCCATCCGGATAGATCGCGAATACGCCGTTGGGGCGGATGGAAAAATTGCCCGCGGCCGGGTTGCCGTGGAAAAGGTTCAGCGATACCAGCGTTTTGCCGTTCTCCACGTACAAGCCCAGCGGCGCGCCGGCTTGGTCGTAGATGCCCGCATTGGCGGCGAACATCAGGCGCTTGCCGTTGGCGGCACCCCATTCGCGCAAGCTCTGGATGTCGCCGAACGGCTGGCCGCTGTCGGGATTGCGCCAGTGCAGGCTGAGCGATTCGCGGCGCAGGTCCAGGCTGACCACGGTAAATTCCTGGTCCTGGAACGACACCTGGCGGCTTTCCATCGGCTGCACCTGATAATCGCAGCCTGCCGCCAGCGCGGCCGCCGCCAGCAGGGTAAGCAGCATCGGCTTCAGGTTGCGGCGCAACCGTTGAGCGGTCCTGGTCGGGTGCATGCGAGGATGGTCACCGGGCAGCGGTTGCCGATGCAAGACCTATTTGCGCGCCATAGGCTTTAAACTTCAGCTTTGCATGCCAGTGCACGGACCCATGCCCTATACACCCATCGTCGCCACGCTTGGCTATGTGCTGTCGCCGGATCGCGGCAAGGTACTGATGATCCACCGCAACGCCCGGCCGGACGACCAGCACTTGGGCAAGTACAACGGCCTGGGCGGCAAGATGGAGCCCGGCGAGGACATCGCCCAATGCATGCACCGTGAAATCCGCGAAGAGGCCGGCATCGCCTGCGAATCGATGCATCTGCGCGGCACCTTGAACTGGCCGGGCTTCGGCAAGCAGGGTGAAGACTGGCTCGGTTTCATTTTCGTCATCGACCGTTTCAGCGGCGAGCCCTACACGGAAAATCCCGAAGGCACGCTGGAGTGGATCGCGGTCGATCGCATCATGGCGCTGCCCATGTGGGAAGGCGACCGGCACTTTCTGCCGCTGGTGTTCGACGGCGATCCGCGCCCCTTCCATGGCGTGATGCCGTACAAGGATGGCCGTATGCAATCGTGGTCGTTTACGCGCCTGTAAACGCGTAAACGCCGGAACAGGCGCTCAGCGCGCCTGTCGTACCGCCACCACCGCGTTCAGGCCGCCGAACGCGAATGAATTGCTCAGCGCCGCACGCACCGGCATGGCGCGCGCCTGGTGCGGCACGTAATCGAGATCGCAGGCGGGATCGGGGCCGAGATAATTCAAGGTTGGCGGCACGATGCCCGTGCGCAACGCGCCGAGCGTGGCGATCAACTCCAGCGCGCCGCCCGCGCCCAACGCATGGCCGTGCATGGGTTTGGTCGAGGACACGGCCAGACGGCGCGCATGTTCGCCGAAAACTTTATGGATGGCGCGGGTTTCGGTGCAATCGTTGGCAGCGGTGCCGGTGCCGTGCGCGTTGATGTAGTCGAACTCCTGCGGTTGCATGCCGGCGTCCCGCAGCGCGGCGCTCATCGCCGCCGCCGCGCCGACGTCCGAAGGCGCGGCGATGTCGCCGGCATCCGCGCTCATGCCCACGCCGGCCAGTTCGGCCAGGATGGTGGCGCCGCGCGCCTGCGCGTTCTCCAGGGTTTCCAGCACGAACATCGCCGAGCCTTCGCCCAGCACCAGTCCGCGGCGGTTGATGCTGAAAGGACGGCAGGTGTCCGGCGCGAGCACGCGCATCGCTTCCCAGGCGCGGAAAATACCCAGCGTGATGCATGCTTCGGTGCCGCCCACGATGGCATTGTCGACCAGGCCGGCGCGAATCATCAGCGCCGCTTGCGCTATCGCGTGATTGGACGATGCGCAGGCGCTGGCCACCGAAAAGGTGGGGCCGGTGATGCCATGCGCCATGCTGATCTGGCTGGCCGGCGCATTGCTCATGATGCGCACGATCCCCAGCGGATGGAACCGGCCGGCCTGTTCGCCGTAAAGCTTCTGGTAAAGGCCTTCGCGGGTTTCCTCGCCGGCCGAGCCCACGCCTACCACCACCGCCGTGCGCGCGGCGTGTTCATGACCCAAAGCCAGTCCGGACTGGCGAACCGCCTCGTTCGCCGCAACCAGCGCGTACTGGCTGAGCGGATCGAGAAACGGCAGGCGAGCCTCCTCGATGTAGGCGCGCGGTTCGAAATCGTGCACTTCGGCGGCGATCGGCGGCGTGCGCAGCGAGCTGGTATCGAAATGGCCAATCGGACCGATGCCGCCGCGACCTTCGGTCATGGCCTGCCAGATGTCGGTGGCGTTGTGGCCGAGCGCGCAGATCGCGCCCATGCCGGTGATCACGATACGGCGCATGGAATCAATGGCTGTCTGGCTTCTGGGCCAGCTGCCGCTCGACGGCTTCGATCAAATGACCGACGGTGCCGGTATCGAAATCGGTGTCTTCGTTGGGGAGATTGATGTTGAAGTGTTCCTCGATGTCGAAGATCACTTCGATCGCATCCAGCGAGGCGACGCCGAGATCCTTGAGCGTGGACTCCGGCTTGATCGTTGCGATGTCGATCTTCGCCTGCTTGGCGATGATCTGGAAAACGTCCTGCTGCACGTTGCTCATGTATCGGTTCCCCGGTCGGTCCTCGCTCCAAGCGTGACGTAAGTCTCTGCGTATTGTCCAGACAGCGGATGGTCGCAGTTACCTGCGGTATCGTCCCGGCGGTGCCTTTGGCCCGGTTTGCCGCTGCTTTATCGACAAATGCTTGATTTATGTCGAGGCAGGATCAGCGGCGCGCATAGACGAAGTGAACCCGCCCGCGCGTGCGCGGTGATTACCGAACTGGGGAGTATGTGTGCAACGGCGGCCGGTTCGATCAGTCGCCGGCCGCGACACCCAGTGCGCCCTTGGCTTGGGTGGGCGCGTCATGTTCCGGGTGCGCGCCGCTTTCGGCGCAGGCAAGGCAGACGATGCCAAGCACGATGATGCCCGCGCCGAGCAGCCGCAGCGGCGTCAGCGCCTCATGGAACAACCACGCCGAGGCAAGCATCACCGTGACCACGTCCAGGTGCGTGGCGGCGAAGGCCGGCCCGATCGGCGCGTGCTTGAGCAGGCTCATCCAGGTAAAAAAGTTGCCGACATAGCCGATCAACGCGATGTAGATCCAGGGATGGCCGAAAATGCGCATCACCCACGCCCAGTTCGCTTCGGGCGGAAAAGCATGCGCGCCAGCGTATTTGAAACTCAGCTGCACCACCGTGTCGAAGGCCAGCAACACCGCGAAGCCGCAAAGATAAAAGCGCCAGGTGCGCGCCGGGCCGCTCATCCGGCCATCCCCACCACCGCTACGCCTGCACTGACCAGCACGATGCCCGCGGCGCGCAAGGGCGTCAGCTTTTCGCGAAACAAAAAGCGTCCGGCAAGCATGATGGCCACGATGTTGATGGACGCCAGCAACACGCCCTGCGAGAGATCCACCAGCGAAAGAAAGGCGATCCACGACAACAGATGCGTAAGGTAGGCCCCGATCCCCAGCCAGATCCACGGCCGGCTGGCCATGTAGCGCCAACGCGCCAGGCCATCGCCCGCGCGTGGATCGCTGGCGGCGGCCTTGAAAGCGAGCTGGCCGCCGGTGTCGAGCGTCACGTTGACCAGCCACAGCGTGGCGACGAGAGGGGACACGCGGGGGATGCTCCTCAGGCGACGGCGCGCGCGGCAGGTGTGCGGGTGGCGGCGACCTTGGAGAAGAATTCGGCCGAGCGATGGATCAGCGTGCGGCGTTCGCGATCGATGGTGATCATGTGGTAGCTGTCTTCCAGCAGCAGCATGTCTACGGGACCGGACACCGAGCGCGCGACGAGGTAGGCGTTTTCCACGCTGGCGACATCGTCCTCGGTGGCGTGCGCGATCAGGCACGGCGCCGTCACCTTCGGCAGCTCGCGGCGCACTACGGCGGCCATGTTGTACATCTCCGCCAGCGACGGCCACGGGTTGCCGGGCAAGCCCGCCGCGGCGCTGTCGCCGCCAAGCATGAGGCCGCTCACCTGCTTGCGCAGGCGTTCGTCGCGCAGTCCGTAAGGTTCGTTTTCATGCACCATGCGGTGCCTGCCGATGCCCAGGCGGTGCAGCAGCGGCAACAGGAAGGACAAGCGTCCATACCACGGCACCGCCCAGCCGTCGTAGCGGAAGGTGGCGCCGTAGACGCCTACGCCGGCAATCCATTCGGGACGTTCCGCCGCAAGCTTCAGTGCCAGGATACCGCCCATCGACAGGCCCGCCACGAACAGGTGATCCACCTCATGGCGGAAGGATTCGGCCGCCGCTTCCACGCTGGCATACCAGTCTTTCCAGCCGGTGGCGATCAGGTCGCGGGCGTCGCCGCAGTGCCCGGCCAGCTGCATGCCGCGGACACTGAAGCCGGCGTTGTTCAGCCCTTTGCCGACCAGGCGCATTTCGGTGGGAGTGCCCGTCAACCCGTGAATGAGAAGGACGCCGCAACGGCCGCCTTCGAAGCGGAACTCGACATTTTGGATCACAGGGTTCTCTACAGCGCACTGACGACGGAATGGCCCGACAGTCTGCGGTCAGAGGCTTTCCATGCGCTTTCGGTCAGGCCCGGGGCTTGCGCCGCGGGCCTGCCTCATTCATGCCTAATGACCGTTCAATCCGCCGAACCGGCTGACGCCGATGGAAATGCCGACCGAACCGGTGGGATGGTCGCAGCTGCCGGTGTTCTGCACCATGGTGATGTTGCCCGACTGATAGCTGCCGGTGCCGATGTGGCTGCCGCTGACTACACCCATGCCGACATCGCCGTGGACCTGGGGCTTGTTGTAGGTGGAATCGTCGCAGGCCGGCGGCCCTGCCTGGGCGGTACTGTCGGCGCGCGTGGTGTTGCTGTGGTCGCCGTAGTAGACGCCGGGCGCGTCGCTGGCCGTCGGCGGCTTGCCGTTGATCGTGATGGCACTGGGATTGGGCTGGCTGCTCGACGCGCTGGCCGGCGGCGGCGAGGCCGGCGCCGCCGCGGTTGAAGACGTGACGCTGTTGGGCGGCAGCTTCAGGTTCAGCGGTTGACTGGCCGATTGCGCCCAAGCCGTGGTGGCCAGCAGGCTGGCCGCCAGGGCGGTAATGGCTGGTCTGTTCATAGTGGCTCCGGTGGGGCGTTAGGCCGGGGATGGATATCTTTAACGCACGGCCATGCCTTGCCGTGCACACATTCCTTGGATGACTTGCTGTCCTGCGAAGTTCCTTTCAAGCGTCCGCGCCAACCTTTCCATCAAACGGTCAGCCGGTGCTCTCGATCCGCTCCACCCGGCGCAGGCCGCGCGGCAGCAGGCCGCCGCGGGTAGCGCGGTTGCCGCCGTATTCGACCAGGTCCGACCACTTCAACGTCAACTTGCGCGCGCCGGCGAACAGGGTGACTTCGCCCTTGCCCTCGGTGACCACGGCCACGCCGGCCACGCGTTCTTCGCCGCTGCCCAGCTTCGCCTTTGGAATCTCGATCAGCTTGTTGCCCTTGCCCTTGTCCAGCTCGGGCAGCTCGGCGACCGAGAACATCAGCAGATGGCCCTCGGTGGTGACGACCACGATGCGGTCGCGCGCCGGATCGGCGCTGACCTGCGGCGCCAGCACGCGCGCACCGTCGCCGAGCGTGATGATCTGCTTGCCGGCCTTGTTGCGGCCGGTGAGTGCTTCGAAGCGCGTGACGAAGCCGTAGCCAAAGTCAGTGGCGAGCACCAGGCGGGTGTCGTTGTCGCCGGCGGCGATGGCATCGAAGCGGGCGCCGGCGGGCGGGGTGAAGCGGCCGGTCAGCGGCTCGCCGTTGCCGCGCGCGGAAGGCAGGGTGTGCGCGGGCGTGGAATAGCTGCGGCCGGTGGAGTCGATCACCGCCACGTGCTGCGTGGTGCGCGTCTTCACGGTGGCGAGCAGGCTGTCGCCTTCGCGGTAGGACAGGCCTTCGGCGTCCACGTCGTGGCCCTTGGCCGCGCGGATCCAGCCTTTCTGGCTCAGTACCACCGTGACCGGTTCGCTGGCGACCAGCGCGCTTTCGTCCAGCGCCTGCGCGGCGTCGCGCTGCACCAGCGGCGAACGGCGCTCGTCGCCGTACTTGGCGGCGTCGGCGCGCAGTTCCTCCTTGATCAGGCCCTTGAGCTTGGCCGGCGATTTCAGCAGCACGTTGATCTTGGCGCGTTCTTCTTCGAGCTGGTCGCGCTCGGCGTTGATCTTCATCTCTTCCAGGCGGGCCAGCTGGCGCAGCTTGGTTTCGAGGATGTAGTCGGTCTGTTCCTCGCTGAGCTTAAAGCGCGCCATCAGCACCGGCTTGGGTTCGTCCTCGGTGCGGACGATGCGGATCACTTCGTCCAGATTGAGGTAGGCGATGCGCAGACCTTCCAACAGGTGCAGCCGGCGTTCGACCTTGGCCAGGCGATGGCTGAGGCGCCGCGTAACCGTTTCGATGCGAAAGCTCAGCCATTCGGTGAGGATGCGCTTGAGATCCTTCACCTGCGGGCGGCCGTCCAGCCCGATCATGTTGAGATTGACGCGGAAGCTCTTTTCCAGGTCCGTGGTGGCGAACAGGTGCTGCATCATTTCGTCCACGTCGACACGGTTCGAGCGCGGCACCAGCACCAGGCGGATCGGGTTTTCGTGATCGGATTCGTCGCGCAGGTCTTCCAGCATCGGCAGTTTCTTCGCACGCATCTGCGCGGCGATCTGCTCGAGGATCTTGGACGGGCTGACCTGGTGCGGCAGCGCGGTGATGACGATGTTGCCGTCTTCGTGCGCATACACCGCGCGTGCGCGCACCGAGCCGTTGCCGCTCTGGTACATCCCGATCAGTTCGTTGCGCGGGGTGATGATTTCCGCCGGGGTCGGATAATCCGGGCCGCGCACGTGCTCGCACAGGTCCGCCACGGTCGCGTCCGGATCGTCCAGCAGGCGGATGCAGGCGCTGGCGATTTCGCGCAGGTTGTGCGGCGGGATGTCGGTGGCCATGCCCACGGCGATGCCCATCGAGCCGTTGAGCAACACGTGCGGCAGGCGCGCCGGCAGCCAGCTGGGTTCTTCCAGGGTGCCATCGAAGTTGGCCACGAAATCCACCGTACCCTGGCCCAGCTCGCCCAGCAGCACGTCGGCGATGGGATTGAGCTTGGACTCGGTGTAGCGCATCGCCGCGAAGCTTTTCGGATCGTCGGGCGAGCCGAAGTTGCCCTGGCCGTCGATCAGCGGATAGCGGTACGAGAACGGCTGCGCCATCAGCACCATGGCCTCGTAGCAGGCGCTGTCGCCGTGCGGATGGAACTTGCCGATCACATCGCCCACCGTGCGCGCGGATTTTTTCGGCTTGGCGCTGGCGGCCAGGCCCAGCTCGCTCATCGCATACACGATGCGGCGCTGCACGGGCTTGAGCCCGTCGCCGACGAAGGGCAGGGCGCGGTCCAGCACCACGTACATCGAATAATCGAGATAGGCCCGCTCGGCGTATTCCTTGAGCGGGATCTGTTCGTAATTGGCTTGCAGGTTCATCGGGGTATTCGTCTAGGGATGCTTCGGTTAATGCTTCGTAGGTGTCACCAGCGCTGTCTGTCCGCAGGCCGCGCTGGCCCCCGCACTCTGAATTTTACTTGATGGGGTGATGTCCAGAAGGCCCACGGGCCTTCTGGACATCATGCCACCTGCGAAGCATTAATCAGAGCATCCCTAGACACCTTGGGCGCGGAGGATGGTGCCAGATGGCGGGCGCGTTCGGCTAGAATGCCGGCAGTGCACGTATCGCGGGGTAGCTTCCAACCATGCCATTTCAACGCTCGGTTGCCGTTGCGACGGCTTGCGTCCTGCTTGCCGGATGCGCGCTGATAGGCGGCAGGCACCCCATCAAGGGCTACAAGGACAAGGATCATCCGCAGTCCGATACCGCGATCGTGGTTTGTGCCGAGCAGCCGCAATACATCTGCGGCATCACCGGCGTGGACCAGACGAGCACCTGGACCCGCTGGGATGGCGGCAAGACGCCTTGGGTACGCGTGTTGCCGGGTACCCGGGTGATCAGGCTCACGCTCTCCAACGGGCATCTGGTCAACCGCCCCTGGTTCAAGCTCGACAACGCCCAGGCAGGGCATGTTTATCGTGTGGACGTCGCGTTCGATGGCAAGGCGTTGACCGCTTCATACGTGGATCTGGGCAAAATGGATGCCTATACCATCCATATCCCCCGCCTGCCGTTGAAGCCCAAGCCGGTCACGGCGCATTTCTGATCGCGCGGTCAAGGCGGCGGTTCATTCCTGCTGGGTGGTAATGCCCAGTTTTGCCAGCTGGGCCTGCACGCTGTCGGGGCCGGCCAGATGCGCGGCGCCGACCGCCACGAACACGGTGCCGGGCTGCTTGAGCATGTCCTTGATCTTCGCCGCCCAGGCGGTGTTTCGCTGCACCAGCAGGGACTGATAGAGCGCGGGCTCCTGGGTTTTCAGCTCATCGTTTTCCAGTTTGGCGATGGCGCCAACGTCGCCGCGTTTCCAGGCATCGATCAGCGAGCGCAGTTCGGCGACGTCCTTGTCGGTATCGCGCAAGGTGTCGCGCAGAAAGGCAAGCTGCAGCGCTTGTGGCATGTCGGCGAGAAACTGGATCTGCTGTTCGGCGGTTTCAAGGCCGCGCACGGGCTTGCCCGCGGCGGTCATCTGCAGCTTCAGTTGCCTGTCCACGCCTTGGGCCGGATCGATGCCTGCTTTCATGAGCGGCGCCACCGTCAGGGTCAGTGCCGCCAGCCACGGTTTCATGGGCTGCAGGGTGGCGGTGCCGCCGGGCAGGCCGGCTACCTGGGCGGCGCGGGCCAGCGCGGCATTGTCGCTTTCACTCAGTTGCGTGGACAGCGGGTGCGCGGTGTCCAGGCCGTAGCGCATCACCAATGCCGCCATGTTCGCCTGGTCATCGTCGGTCAGCTCCAGGTACAGCGCGTGGCTTTGGACGAGCGCCTGGTTGAGCGCCTGGAAATGCCAGTCGGTATCGTTGGGCAGCACGTGCACGGTGCCGAACAGATAAATGGTGCTGTTGCCGCTCTTCACCTGCCACAGCGCCGGATGCGCCAGTGCGTTGCCGCACAGCAAGAACAGCAGCGGTAGCAGCACGGTCAAAAAACGACGGGGGATGTGCATGGCGCCTCAGCGGGGAACGCGGTAGCCGCCGGGTACGCCGTGCGGGCTCAGGGTAAGTTGCCAGAGCTGATCGCGCCGGCTGCGGAAAACGGCGGCGGAAACCGCCAGGTAAAAACACCACATGCGACGGAAGCGTTCATCGTAGCGCGCCGAAAGCTCGGGCCACGCCGTATCGACGTTGGCGCGCCAGGCCATCAGCGTACGATCGTAGTCGGCGCCGAAATTATGCCAGTCTTCGACCACGAACAACCCTTCCAGGGCGGCAGCGACCTGGCTGCCGGCCGGAATCATCGAGTTGGGGAAGATGTATTTTTCGATCCACGGATCGGGCCGTCCCGGCGCCTGGTTGGTGCCGATGCTGTGGAGCAGGAACAGGCCGTCGTCCTTCAGGCAGCGGCGCGCGACTTCAAAGTATTCGCGGTAATTCTTTCCGCCCACGTGCTCGAACATGCCGATCGACATGATCGCGTCGAACGGCTCGTTGAGCTCGCGATAGTCCTGCAGGCGGATCTCGACGGGCAGGCCGCGGCACAGGTCGCGCGCCAGCTCCGCCTGCTCGTGCGACACGGTGATGCCAACGCCGCTGATGCCGTAGCGCTCGGCGCCGAACTTCAGCGCCTCGCCCCAGCCGCAGCCGATGTCCAGCACCTTCATGCCCGGTTTCAGCTTCAGCTTGCGGCAGATCAGGTCGAGCTTGGCCTCCTGCGCCTGGTCCAGATCGTTCGCCTCGGCCCAGTAGCCGCAGGAATACATCATGCGTTTGCCGAGCATGGCCTTGAACAGATCGTTGCCCAGGTCGTAGTGCACCTTGCCGATCTCGAACGCATGCTGGCCGCGCTGCATGTTGATGAAGCGCGCTTTCAGGTGTGCGATCAGGGTGTCGAGCGTTTTCAGGTGCTCGTCCAGATGCGTGGTCAGGATCCGGGTGAAAAAGCCGGGCAGGTCTTCGGCGTCCCACCAGCCGTCCATGTAAGCTTCGCCCAGGCCCAGCGATCCGTGCGCGAACACGCGGGCATACAACTGCTCGTCGTGGACGCGGATGTCGGTGGCCGCGCGTCCGTCGATGTGCACACCGGCCAGCTCAAGCAGTTCGGCTGCGCGTTGACGCAGGGATTCCTGGCTCATGCATCTCGATCCTTGCCCAATAAGCCGAAGTTTACCGGCGACCATGCATAAACAAGGTTAACGCCCGCCTCGCGCACCAGTTGCAGCAGGGTTTGCGCATGCTGCTCGCTGAGCAGGAATTCGATTTTCTGCGGAAGGTCGTCGGCGAGTTCGAAAAAAGCCTCATGGTGCACGATGCCGTGCCGCCCGAATCCTGCCGTGGCGCGGAACACCGAGCCGCCGCCCAGCTTGTGGCGCCTGGCCAGTCCCAGCAGCCATTCGGAAATCAGCAAGCCGTCGTGCTTGGCGTGCACATGCGTGTAAAAACGCAGGAACACGCCATTGGCTGGATATGCGCCGAACGAAGTTTCTTGGCTCATGACGTTGCCCACTCCATATCAATCAATGACGCAACAGGCCGCGCGTCAGGAAGATGCCCAGGATCGTCATGCCGAGGCTGCCGAGCAAGTGCACGACCACGTGCGTTGCGAACCACAGGTATTGTCCGCGCAACAGCAAGGTATCGGCTTCGGCGGAGAAGGTCGAGAAGGTGGTCAGGCCGCCGAGGAAGCCGGTCATGATCAGCAGCCGCAGCTCCGGCGGAAGGGTCTGGAAGTGTTCGAAGATACCCATCATGCAGCCCATCAGCAGGCCGCCGCCGAGGTTTGCCGCCAGCGTGCCCAGGGGGATGGTGGGAAAGATCGGATTGAGCAGCATGCCCAGCATCCAGCGCAGCCAGCAGCCCAGCATGCCGCCGATGCCGACGGCCAGAAATCCAGCGATGCTCACGTTGTGTCGTCTCCTGCTTGCGATGGATCCATTCCACGGCAACAGGCATGCCCGCGCCGCCGGAAACCGGTGGTGCAGGCATCATCAACCTTTCGGTGGTTCGCTCCGGGCTGGAGCGGGAGGCATGCCATCTCCCTCATGGACCATCATGCTAGCCCATGCCGCAGGGTTTGGGGGCATCCTTGCGTCACATGCGGGTGCCGGAGGTCAGCTCGGGCATGGCGGCGATCATCCGCGCGATATCTTCGGGCGACTTCTCGTAACCGGCGATGACGTGTCTGCCCGGGCCGTAAGGGCCCCATTCGGACGCGCTGGTGGTGGTGAAGATGCCCATCGTCGGCACGTCCGAGGCGCAGGCCAGGTGCATGATTCCGCAGTCGGCGCTGATATAGACGGCCAAACCGGAAAGCACGCTGGCGAGCTTGCGCAGGTCGCTGGAGTAGTAGGCCGGATATTTCGAGCTGAGCATCGACTGGCCCGAGGCAGGCAGGATCTCCACGATGCGGTGCTCCGGGTGCTGCGCCTCAAGCACCTGAATAAAACGCGTCCACCACGCTTCGCCCAGCAGCTTGGGTCCGGTGGCGTTGGCGAAAATGCCGATGATGCCGCGGCCCGGCGTGGCGATGCCGGCCGCCGCCAGGGAGCGGCTCAGCGCCGCGCGACCTTGCTCGCGCTCGCCGGCGCCCAGGCGGATATCGGGCACCGGATAGTCGTCCGCGACATGGCCTCCCATCGCACTGCGCAGCAGGTACACCGGCCGGCGGCCCTTGCTTTGCACATTCGGCGGCAAGGGCACGGCGTGGGTGATTTCGCCGTGTTTCTTCGGGCTGCTGAAGCCGAGCGTGCAGGTCGAATGGGACAACAGCATCAGCAGGCGGCCGGTCTGCGACAAGGGGTCGGCATCGATCGCCAGGTCGTAGCGGATCCTGCGCATGCGGCGCATCGTGCCCCAGAACTGGAACGGATGTCCCACCCCGTGTGCGGGAAGACGGAAGATGCGCTGCACATTGAAGAAGTGGCCGTAGACTTCCGATGCGATCGGGCTGCGCGTAAGAATGTCGATTTCCGCCGCGGGGTAGACCTTTTCCAGCTCCGACAACAGCGGCGTCAGCAGTAGCGTATTGCCCAGGCTGTGGCTGACATGGCAGACCAGGATGCGATAGATGCCCTTGGCCGGCAGCGGCGCGGAGGTGGGCTGGCCATGATTGCCGAACACCAGGCGCATGAGCCGGCGTGCCACGCGGCGGCGGAAGTCGTTGATGGGGTCGTAGTAGCGCGTGTTCTTCAGCACGATGGGGCTTGCTCGGAATAGGGCGAGGGCGACTATACCGGGTCCCCGGCTTGGGTAAGCAGTCCGTGGGCCACCAGCCATGCGCGGGCGTTTTCCGCGTCGTGCTCGAACCACGCCTGCGCCGAACCGAGCCGGAAGGAATAGCCCCATGCATCCATGTCCGCCATCAGCTGCGCGCGGCCGACCCCGGGCAGCGTGCCGCCCAGCACGATCTGCAGGTAGCAGACGGCGTCTTCTTCCTCGATCGAGTCGGTGGCGTCGGTATGGACCTCGGCGCGGCGCTCGGGCGGCAGTACGATCAGATGGCCGGCTTCGTGCAGCACCGAATGCACGGGCGTGTCGCCGCGCGCGTAAACGGTGTGGCCGATGATGCCGGCCTCCTCGTCGCCCCAGAAGCTGCCGGGGATGGCCGTGCCGTCATCGACCTTGATCAGCCTGAGGCCGTAACGCGCGAGCAGCGATTGGATCGCGCTTCCATCGACGTCGGCAAGGCGTAATACAGCGGTGTGCATGGGACTCCCTCTCCCCGCCGGGGAGAGGGGAAGGTCAGGTAGCGGCGTTGCCGGCGGGCTTGCCGTCGGGCAGGGCGACGGACAGCTCCAGCACTTCGTGCCCGCTATCGCGCTCGACGTTGATGCTGATGGCTTCCAGATCGACGTTCACGTACTTCTTGATGACTTCGAGCAATTCGTTGCGCAACAACGGCAGGTAGTCGGGCGCGCCACGATTGGAACGTTCCTGCGCGACGATGATGCGCAGGCGTTCCTTGGCGACGACCGCCGTGGGCTCGGGCTTGCGCTTGAGAAAATCCAGGATACCCATCGCGGTCAACCTCCGAATACGCGCTGGAAGAAGCCCTTCTTCGGTGCGTCAAGGAAGCGCATCGGGCGTGTTTCGCCGAGGATGCGGGCCACGGTGTCGCGATAGGCCTGCCCGGCGTTCGAATTTTCGTCCAGGATCACCGGTACGCCGGAGTTGGATGCGGCGAGCACGTTTTCCGATTCCGGAATCACGCCGACCACGCTGATGCCCAGGATGTCTTCCACGTCCTTCACACTGAGCATTTCGCCCTGTTCCACGCGCGCGGGGTTGTAGCGGGTAAGCAGCAGGTGCTGGGACACGGCGCCTTCGCCGCGTTCGGCGCGGCGCGTCTTGCTGGCCAGAAGGCCCAGGATGCGGTCCGAGTCGCGTACGGAGGACACTTCCGGATTGACCACCACCACCGCGTGGTCGGCGAAGTACATCGCCAGGTGCGCGCCTTTTTCGATGCCGGCGGGCGAATCGCAGACGATGTAGTCGAAATCGTCCTTGGCCAGATCGTCCAGCACTTTCTCCACGCCTTCCTGGGTCAGCGCGTCTTTGTCGCGCGTCTGGCTGGCGGCGAGCACGTAGAGGTTTTCGTAGCGCTTGTCCTTGATCAGCGACTGCTTGATCGTCGCCTCGCCGTGAATGACGTTGACGAAGTCATACACCACGCGGCGTTCGCAGCCCATGATCAGGTCGAGATTACGCAGGCCGACGTCGAAGTCGATCACCGCCACCTTCTTGCCCTGCATGGCCAGGCCGGTGGCAAGCGATGCGCTGGTGGTGGTCTTGCCGACGCCACCCTTGCCGGACGTCACTACGATAATCTCAGCACTCAAGGCTCATCTCCGCTGGTGTTCTTGTAATAGGTAGTGGTTAATAAGTGGCGGCCGCGGCGCGGCCTTGCTCAAAGGCGCGCGATCAGCAATTTTTCCCCATCGAGCCAGCATTGCACAGACTGGCCCTCCAGGTCTTTGGGTATTTGTTCAAACACGCGGTAGTGGCCGGCGATGGCCACCAGCTCGGCGCGGAAATCCGAAACGTAGATGCGCGCTTTCGCATCGCCCTGCGCCCCGGCCATGGCGCGCCCCTTGAGGCTGCCGTAGATGTGGATGCTGCCGTCGGCGATCACTTCTGCGCCGTTGGCGATGGCGGCGGTGACGACGAGGTCGCGATCGCGCGCATAGACCTGCTGCCCGGAACGCACCGCGCCCTCGTGATGCTGTGCGCCCAGCGTGCTGCCGGGTGCGGGGGCGGAAAGTACGGGCTCGCGCACCGGTGCCGGTGCCGGTGCCGGCGTGGCGCTCGGCGCGGGCGGCGCGATACTGCCGCCGTCGGCGGGTTCGTAGGCGGCGCGGAACTTGGCGATCAGCGGCAGGCCCATGCGCTGGGCGAGCGCTTCGGTGGCGCTGGTGCCGTAAGCGAGGCCCACCGGCAGCATGCCTGCGCTGCGCACGGCTTCCAGCAGGGCGTCGACGGTGCCGTCATCGGGCAGGTTCAGCAGGTGGCTGAGGTCCAGCACCACGGCGGCGCGGCTGAACAACTGCGGCGCGGCGCGCACGCGGCGTTCGAGTTCTTCGCAGAGGGCGGCGGCATCCGGCCGTTTCACGCGTACGCAGGCAATGCCGACCTGGCCGAAACGCAGGTCACAGGCTTCTGTTGTATCCATTTTTACCGTCATGAGCCCCGCTCTCCGGCGAGGCGGCGCGGGTGGGAATCGTTGTGGGTGAAGTAGGGCACGCGGCTGGCCAGCCAGGGCAGGTCGGGCAGGCCGTCGTGTTCCAGGTAGGTGTCGCGCACGTACGCGAAGCTGGGCAGGTCCTTGGCCAGCAGGCTGACCTGCGGACCGTGCTCGCCCATGCGCTGCTGGCCCACTTCCTGGAAGCCATAGGTGCCGTGGAACAGCACCACCACGTCGTCGATCGGCTCCAGGAACACCTCGCAGGTGAGCAGGGGTACGCGCACCTCGGCGAAGCTGTTCACGTCGCAATAAAAGATGCGGCCCAGGCCGTGCCGGCGGTAGGCGTTGGCGATGACGATGCGGTCGATGTAGACGAAGGACGGGTAGTGTTCGCCGAACCAGCGATAGTTCGGGCTGCCGTAATCGCGGCTGTCGCGCAGGGCGATCAGGAATCCGGCCAGTTCGCCGTCGATCTCCGCGACGCGGAAGTAGTCGGCTTGCTCGTAGAAGTAGCGCAACTGCGCGGCGTCCAGGACCAGAATGGAGCGACCGGCGGTGTTGTTGAGCGCCAGTACGGCATCCAAGTCGTGCTCGCGCACGTCGCGGATGGCAAGGGCCATTCGTTGCTCCGCAGTGATGGGTTGCTAGTTAAGACCGACTGACGGCCCAGCTCGTAGCGCATTATGGCATGCGGCATCAGGCGGCACATCCCGTACTGCCGCATGTAAAACCTTTGTAAAGCCGGTGCTTGAAGCGAGCCGCCCGGCGCGCGCACGTGGCCGCGGGCCGGCTTTTGGGCGCCCCGCGCCGGCTGAAGAGGGTGACTTCCCGCGCATACCACGCCCTTGCCGCGGGCCTATCATGCAGGCCATGGGAATGACCAATTTCAACCACATCCGGGTACTGCGCCTTACGGGGCTGATCGTTTACCTGTGCACCGGGACTCCGCTGCTCACCAGCTGGGCGACCCACCGCCTGGATCTGCTGCATAGCCCCAGCTTCGCGTTGCTGCTTTGGACGCTGTCCTACCTGGTCTTTGGCATTCTGTATTTGCTGATCACCGAGAACCTTGGTTCGCGCAGTCATGTGGGGGTGCGCCTGTTCGGCCTGCTGCTGATGACGGCGGCCGCGCTGATGACAGGCTGGTATAGCCACAGCGGCCTGTCCGCCACGATGCTGGTGGTGGTGGCGGTGGTGTTGCCCTGGCTGGTGCCGTCCCGGGTCGGCGTGGCGTGGATCGTGCTGCAGACGATTTGCCTGACCGCCCTGTTTTCGACCTTCGCCGAGTTCAAGGCCAACATTTTGTTTAGCCTGCTGCAGGCATGCTTGTATACGGCACTGGCCATGCCGGGCTTCGTGGCCTCGATGGTGGCCAGCCAGCAGGCCGACGAGCGCGAGGCCCAGCGGCGGCTCAACTCCGAGCTGCGCGCCACCCGTGCTTTGCTGGCCGAATCCACGCGCATCGCCGAGCGCATGCGCATCGCGCGCGAACTGCACGACCTGGTCGGCCATCACCTGACCGCCCTCAGCCTCAACCTGGAAGTGGCCAGCCATCTCAGCAACGAATCGGCGGCCGAGCACGTGCGCAAGGCGCAAAGCACCGCGCGCCTGCTGCTGGCGGACGTGCGCGAAGCGGTCAGCGAGCTGCGCCAGGACGATGCCATCGACCTGACCCAGGCCTTGCAAAGCCTGATCGATGGCGTGCCCAGCATGAGCGTTCATTTGAACACCCCGCCGCGTTTCAGCGTCGAGGATCCCCGCCGGGCGCAGATGTTGCTGCGCTGCGTACAGGAGATCATTACCAACACCGCCAAGCACGCCAGCGCGCGCAACCTTTGGCTGGCCTTCACTTACGATGACGAAAACCGGCTGAACCTGCACGCGCGGGACGACGGGCGCGGCACCGCGGCGATCCTGCCCGGCAACGGGCTGTCGGGCATGCGCGAGCGGCTGGCCGAGTTCGGCGGCGATGTGACGGTCGAGAGCGGGGCGGGGCAGGGTTTTGCCCTCCACGTGCGTCTACCCCTGGGTGAGGCGTCGGTGCTGGCGCACACCCCCTCGCGTTTCGAGCCCCCGGCGTTGAGCCTGACATGATGCCCTGTAAGAATGACCTGTCGTCCGTGTTCGTTGTATCAATGCGTTCAGTGATGGACCACCCACGTTGCGAGGATCCACGATGATTTCCGTTTGTCTCGTCGACGACCAGAACCTGGTCCGGCAGGGAGTGCGTTCCCTGCTCGATCTGGCCCAGGACATCCGCGTGGTGGCCGAATGCGCCGACGGCGTGCAGGCCGTGCAGGACATTCCCCGGATCAAGCCGGACGTGGTGCTGCTGGACTTGCGCATGCCGAACATGAGCGGCCTGGAGGTGTTGCAGGCGTTGTCCGCGCGAAACGAGCTGCCGCCGACCATCATCCTCACCACCTTCGACGACGACCAGCTGGTGCTGCAGGGTCTGAAGGCGGGCGCCCGCGGGTACCTGCTGAAGGATGTCTCGCTGGAACAGCTCGTCGAAGCCGTGCGCACCGTGGCCAGCGGCGGTTCGCTGGTGGCGCCGATGGTGACCCAGCGGCTGCTGGCGGGCGTGGGCCGCATCCATAACCAGTTCACCAGCCTGGAACAGCCCGATCCACTCACCGAGCGCGAAACCGAGATCCTGCGCCTGCTATCGGGCGGCTATAGCAATAAGGAAATTGCCAATTCGCTGAAAGTGGCCGAAGGGACCGTGAAAAACCACGTTTCCAACATTCTGTCCAAGCTGGGCGTGCGCGACCGCACCCGCGCCGTTCTCAAAGCGCTGGAATTGGGCATCGTCTAGCCAGACAAGCCCCTCCGGGCGCAATCAGGGAATGCTGCGAAGCAGCGTGGGGACGGGCCTTCGCGGCCCGTAGCGTTCCTGCGCGCGAGCAAGTACCATCGGCAGCTTAGGCGCCGGCCGACCCCCCCGTCTGATGCGATTTCCCCCCTAGGAAGCCATCTCTGGCGGACCCACCCCGACCTGCGCTTTCCACTGCACTAGAGAGACGTCTCGGAGAAACCTGGAATGACGCGTGTCCTGGAATTCATCGTTGCCCTGATCATCGTCGCCATCTGTGGCGTGGTGGTGGGCTTCATCATGCCCGCTAGCGGCCACGTCGAGCGCACGCTGACGGTGGGCAAAGACCTGCGCCAGGTCTATGACGTACTGGCGAACTTCCGTACCTTCCCCGACTACGGCGTGCTGCGCGCGTACGATCCCAGCACCAAATACACCCTGTCCGGCAATGCCTACGGCCCGGGCGCGGAAATCAGCTGGAGCAGCCAGGATCCGAAAGTGGGCGATGGCAAGCTGACCGTCGCCAGCGCCCAGCCGGGTTTCGACAAGATCGACCCGTCGGTCAATGATGCCGAGATCATCTGGAACGTCGACAACGACTGGCGCGGCAACGACAAGCACTTCACCCTGGACCTGCTGCGCCAGGGCAGCACCGGCAAGCTGACCAAGATCACCTGGTCGTATGACGTGAGCTACGGTTTCAGCATCATCAACCGTTACTCCAACATGTACATCCACGGCGCGCCGGACGCCTTCATCCAGTACAGCCTGAACAACCTGCAGAACGTGCTGGCGGGCGTGCCCAACATCGACTACAGCGCGCTGGACCCGTACATCGTCCAGACCAAGCCGACGCCGATGCTGGTGGTGTCCACCTCCATGCAGCGCAAGGACGGCCTGGATGGTCTGAACGCGGCAACCGATACCGCGATCAGCCAGATCCAGGCTGCCGCCAAGAAGCTTGGCGTGAACATCACCGGTCCGCGCGTGATCTTCACCACCAACTACGGTGACCAGACCTACACCTTCGACGTGGGCATGCCGATCGATGCCACCAGTCTCACCGTCGCCGGCCAGAGCTACCAGCTCGCCGCCGCAACGCCGCCGACGCTGGATGAAAACGGTGCCCCGGCTTCCAGCAGCACCGCCGCCGCACCGGCCAATGCCAACGACAACCAGCCTGGCAGCAAGGATCGCTACGGTCGCCTGGTGATCGACAGCAACGTGCGCGGCGTGCTTGCGTTCGGTGGCCCCGCCCTGGAAGCGCCGTGGAACGGCACCGCTGCCGGCGTGCCGCAGACCCGCGACATGCTCAAGGCCTACGCCCAGACGCACGGCTACAAGTTCGATGAAGTGACCAACCGCCTGTACGACATCCTGACCCAGCCGGAAGTGAAGGATAACAGCGGCAACATCACCACCTACGCGCAGTACGGCGTGTACCTGCCGATCACCGATTCCGCCGACGGCGGCACGTTGCCGCAGCAGACGCCCGAGCAGATGGCCGGCATCAAGCAGCCGGGCGTGATCAATGCCCAGCCGGCCTCCAGCAGCACGGCGCCGGCTCCGGCCAGCACTGCAGCCGGCCAGTAAGCGCCAGCTTCCGCGCAGCGTCGAAAAGCCCTCCCTCGCGGAGGGCTTTTTTGTTTGCCATCGCGCAAGCGGCCGCCCGCCGCGAACTTTGCGCGGTGCTTGCGGTACATTGCATGACAGTTCTCTTTGCGACCGGACATGATCGAGACCGACAAGCTCACTAAGCGCTATGGCCATTTGACGGCCGTGGATGCGCTGAGCATCTACGCCGAGCCGGGGCAGGTGCTGGGCCTGCTGGGTCCCAACGGCGCCGGCAAGACCACGGCGATGCGCATGATCGCCGGCTTTCTCGTTCCCACCGCGGGCACGGCGCGCGTGTGCGGCCACGATGTGATCAAAGAGCCGCTCAAGGCCCGGCGTGCGCTGGGCTACCTGCCCGAAGGCGCGCCAAGCTATGGCGAGATGACGGTGCGCGAATTCCTGATCTTCGTCATGCGCATGCGCGGCTTGCGTTCGTATGCGGGCCGCCGCCGTTTCGACGACGTCGTCGGCCGGCTGCAACTGGAGGACGCATTGAATGTCAGCATCGAAAATCTCTCCAAGGGGCTGCGCCGGCGCGTGGGGCTTGCGCAGGCCATCGTGCACGATCCGCCGGTGCTGATGCTGGACGAGCCCACCGACGGTCTCGATCCCAACCAGAAACACACGGTACGCCAGTTGATCGACGCGATGGCGCGCGAACGCACCATTCTCATTTCCACCCACCTGCTGGAAGAAGTGCATGCGTTGTGCAATCGCGTGGTGATCATCGCCGGTGGATGCTTGCGCGCCGATGCCACGCCCGCCGAACTTGAGGCGCGCTCGCGTTACCACGGCGCGGTGTCGTTCAGCGCGGCCGGCAGTGCCATCTCGCAGGAAATGCTTGGACGCCTGCCGCAGGTGGCCGGAATCGAAGTCGATCCGCTGGATGGCCGCATCACGGTGTTTCCCAAGCCCGGCGAGCGCATCCTGGAGCCGGTGGAAACGCTGCTTCGCCAACAGGGCCTGGAAGTGTCGGAGATTCAGCTCGAACGCGGGCGCCTGGATGAGGTGTTCCGCCAGATCACCCTCGGTAGCCAGGCGCAGGCGCACCTATGAGTCCCATCATGGCCGTCGCGCGCCGCGAGCTGCGCAGCTATTTCGTAACACCGGTCGCCTACGTGTTCCTGGTGATCTTTCTGGTGCTGGCGGGCATCATGACGTTCTACATCGGCGACTTCTACGATCGCGGCATCGCCGATCTGCAGCCGTTCTTCGTCATGCATCCCTGGCTTTATCTCATCTTGGTGCCGGCAGTGTCGATGCGCCTGTGGGCCGAGGAAGCGAAGTCCGGCACGATGGAATTGCTGATGACGCTGCCCGTGACGTTGTGGCAGTCCATGCTCGGCAAGTTTCTGGCAGCGTGGTTTTTCATCGGGCTGGCCTTGTTCCTGACCTTTCCGATCTGGATCACGGTCAATTACCTGGGGTCGCCCGACAACGGCATCATCGTCGCCGGCTACATCGGCAGCTGGTTGATGGCCGGGGCGTTTCTGGCCATCGGCGCGTGCCTGTCGACGCTGACCAGCAGCCAGGTCGTGGCCTTCATTCTCACGGCGGTGGTGTGCGTGCTGCTGATCCTGGCCGGGCAGTCGCAGGTGCTGGATTTCTTCCAGGGCGGCCTGCCGCGCAAGCTGGTGAACGGCGTGGCGCACTTGTCCATGGTGCGTCACTACGAGGCCATTGCACGTGGCGTGCTGGATGTGCGCGATCTGTTGTATTTCGTGCTGACCATCGGCGCCTGGCTGACTGCCGGCGTGCTGGTGCTCGACCTCAAGCGGAGCCATTGAATGATCCGTCCGTTGCTGCGTCGACGCACCTTGCTGTTCAGCGCGCTGATCGCCTTGATCGTGTCCTACTGCACCCTGGCGTTGCTCACCAGCCGGTGGCTGGAACCGGAGCGCTTCGACCTGACCCAGGATCATCTCTACACCCTGTCCCGCGGCACGCAGCAGATCATCGATGGGGTTCATCGGCCGCTATGGCTGACGTTGTATTTCTCCCAGCATGCGACGCGCGACCTGCCCTCGCTACGCAGCTACGAACAGCGCGTCAACGAGATGCTGCAGGAAATGGTGGCCCGTTCGCACGGACGCATCCGCCTGCAAGTGGTCGATCCGGTGCCGTATTCCGATGACGAAGCGCGTGCCGAAGGCAACGGCCTTACGCCCATCAGCGGCGGTACCAACGGCGAACGCATCTTTTTCGGCCTGGTCGGGGCCACGCGGCAGGCCGGTGCGGACAGTGCCCAGGATGCCAACAACGACCTGCCCGAGGACAGCGATGGAAAATCGGCCGACCGCACGCTTTCCATTCCTTTTTTCGATCAGGGCCGCGAAACCTTCCTCGAGTACGACATCGCCAAGCTGCTGTATCAGCTGAGCGAACCGCAACGGCCGCGCATCGGCGTGATCAGCAGCTTGCCGGTGATGGGCGATCCCGCGCAGGGCACGCAGCCGTGGACAGTCATGCGGCAGCTGCAGCAGCTTTTCGACGTGCGGGTGCTCAATCCGGACAAGCTTCGGCAGATCGACAAGAGCATCCAGGTCGTGCTGCTGATTCACCCCAAGAACCTGTCCAACGATGCGCAGTACGCGCTGGATCAATACGTCCTGGGCGGCGGGCATCTGGTGGTATTCGTCGATCCGCTGGCCGAATCCGATCCCACTCCGTTCCTCGACGACGCGACCAGCGCCACCAACAACCATAGCTCCAACCTGCCGCGCCTGTTCGCCGACTGGGGCGTTTCCTACAGCCCCGACCAGGTGGTCCTCGATCGCGGGCGCGCGTTGCAGATCGAATTGGCGGGCGCGAATCTCTCCCATCCGGCCATGCTGGGGCTCGGTGCGCAAGAGCTTAATCGCGACGATGTCGTAACCTCCAGCCTGCAGCGCATCTATGTGTCCTCGGCGGGTCATTTCGATCTTTTGCCGAACGCCCAGACACGCCTGATACCGCTGCTGCAAAGCAGTGCCGAGGCGGAGGTGGTGCCCACCCAGCGCGTTATCGACGCAGCCAACAATCCCACCAGTCTGCTGCAGGGTTACCAGGCGCAAGGACAGAACTACGTGATCGCCGCGCGCCTGCGCGGACCCTTTGTCAGCGCGTTTCCGGAAGATGCGAAAAAGCCCGGGCACCTGGCCGAGTCGGCACCCAACGCCGAGATCATCCTTGTTGCCGACACGGACCTGCTGACCGATCGCCTATGGGTGGAGACGCAGACCTATCTGGGGCAGGCGATCGGTGGTGTCGCGCTGGCGAACAACGGGGACTTCATCAGCAACCTGGTGGACAACCTCAGCGGTTCCTCGGCCTTGCTTTCCATCCGTGGCCGTTCCAGCTCGCAACGCCCCTTCACGCGTGTGCAGGCATTGCAGCGTGCCGCCGACCGAAAGTTTCTGCAGAAAGAGCAGGAGCTGCAAAGCAAGCTGGCCGACACCAAGCAGCGGCTGGATGAGCTGCAACCGACCAAGGGCGCGCGCGACGAAGCCACCAACATGGAGCAGAAACGCGAAATCGAGCAATTCCTCAAGCGCGAACTGGAAATCAGCAAGGAATTGCGCGACGTGCAGCATCAGCTCAATGCGGAAATCGATGCGCTTGGCACGCGGCTGAAGGTGATCAACATTGTACTGTTGCCGATACTGATCACTCTGGGCGGCCTGCTGTATGGCTGGCGCCGCTATCGCAGCAACCGGCGACAGCGCGCGTGAGGGTGGCAATATGCCGCAAGCCTCGGTTGCCGGGCAAAACAGGCCGTGATTTAAGCTGGGCTGCTGTCGCCACATCGTGGCGTGGATCGGGCCGATGATCGCCATCTTGCTCAAATGGATTGTGCCTTGGGAATTTTCGTGGGTTTTTCTCGCGACCTTCCTGGCGGCGTGCGTGTTGTATTGGCGCGGCTGCCGCAAGCTGACGGTAAGCGGCGGCCGGCGGCTGGCGTTCTGGACGGGCATGGCGATCGTCTACGTGACGCTGCATACGTATTTCGATTTCTACGCCGAGCATGAATTTTTCATGCACCGCCTTCAGCAATTGTTGCTGCACCATCTGGCACCGCTGGTGGTGATGGCGTCGTATCCGGGTTCGGTATTGCGCGCGGGCATGCCGTTGCGCTGGCGCGTGCATGTGCTGCGTCCGTTCTTGCGCAGCTGGCCGTGGCGCCTGGTGCGCGCGGTCATGCTCAATCCCACCGTTGCCACGGTGCTGTTCGTCGTGTTCATCTTGATCTGGCTGGTGCCTTCCATGCAGACGATGGCGATGCTCGACTGGCGCATCTATCGCTTCATGAACTGGTCGATGATAGTCAGCGGGTTCATCTATTGGTGGCTGGTGCTCGACCATCGGCCGCGTCCGCCGGGACGCATGATTCCAGGGCTGCGCGTGCTTTCGCCCGGCCTCACCATGACGCCGCAGATCCTGGCCGGCGCCATCATTACTTTTTCCAAGACCGATCTTTACCCGATTTTCGAGATCTGCGGGCGCGCCTTCGACTTCAATGTTTTCACCGGCCAGCTGATCGGCGGCATCATCATCTGGGTGCCGGCGGCGACCATCGAGACCATCGGCGGATTGCTCGCAATGCGGCAATGGCTGCGTCTTTCGCGCAGCGGCCGGCTGCGTCGTCCGTCGCGCGCGGCACAACCGGTGATGCGGGCGACGCCGGCGGGCGGCAGCCGTTGAGGGCTTTTTTGTATCGCCGCGTCAGGGCTCGGTATGGACCAGTGCGAGGCGGCGGCCGGTGAAGTGTGCCTCGGACGGATAGCCGAATGCGTTGTTGATATAGTCCACGCCTTCACGCACGATGCGCCGGTTGACGTGGCTGTGCCCGTACACATGCATGCTCGAACCCCATTGTCTGAGTTGCGTTTCCAAAATGGTGGTGCCGAGCACGGGATAAACCTTGCGATGGCGCGCCGGGATGCGATCGGGCATCAGGTCGATGCGCGGCAGGAAATGCGAGAAAGTGATGATCTTGCCGGTGTCCTCGATCGGCAGTGAAGACGGCAGCGGATTGCGTCCGGTGAAGAAGCGCGTGATGGCGGCCGCGTCATAACCCTCCGGCCAACGGCACGCGCGATAGTCCACCCACGCGCCAAGCAGGAAATCGTCAGGCTCGCCGAAGGAATAGTCGTACCAGCCGAGCAACGGCACGATCGCCAGCTCGCCATGGCGGTAAGGGTCCACATGCACGCCATGTTGGGAGGCCGCCTCGCGCACCGCTTCGAACTTCTCGATGGAGTCGCCCACGCCATCGCGCGAAACCCACAGATCGTGATTCCCGGGCACGTAATGCACGGCCGAGAACCGGTCCGTCAGCGTCTTGAATCCTTCGATCAGCAGGGACAGCCGATCGGAGATGTCTCCGGCCAGTATCAGCGCGTCGTGCCGATACTCATGCCGCGATAGCTGCTGCAGCCATTGACGGTTGGCGGCGTAGTCCAGGTGAAGATCGGAGACGGCGAAGACGCGCATGAATGCCTGGTCGCGGCAGACGGCTCAATTTGCATCGGTTGCATTGGCGGGACGAACAAGAAACGCCACGGGCAGGTGGCTGCCATCGGCGAAATCCAGGGTGATCTGCACCGTGCCGTCTACCTTGGGCGCACTGCTGGCCTGCTCTAACATCAGATGATAGCCGGCCGGGCTCAGCGCCACCTGGCCGTGCGCCGGAATGGCCAGGTGGCGCACCATGACCATGCGGTCCATGCCGGCGGCATCCCGTATGCTTTGGTGCAGCATCACCGACGCGTACGTTTTGCTGTGCGCTCCGATCAATACGACGCCGTCTGCACCGCTGTTGCGTAGCGCGACGTAGCCGCCGGCAGGCAAATCGCCGGGCAGCAGGCGGATCCATGCGTGGCTCGCAGCGATTTGTCCGGCTTGCGTGCAATGCGCACTGCCGCTGAGCAACAGGCCCCATGTCAGCCCAAAAAGCAGGCGCCGCGCCGTCACGTTGCATCTCCGCCCAGCAGCAGCCGCAAATCGTGTACCACCTTGTCCAGCGGGTCCGAAGAAGTGGCCAGCAGGCGCGCCTTGCCGTGGCTGTCGAAGATATAGATGCCCGAACTGTGGCTGACGTCATAGCTGCCGTCGGCTTTGCCCGGTTCGCGGGTGAAGGCGGCGCGATAGCGCTTGGTCAATGCTTCGATGTCCGAGGGCGAGCCGGTGAGGCCGACGGCGTGCGGGTCGAACGCGGTCACGTAGCCGTGCAAGACCGCCGGCGTGTCGCGCGCGGGGTCGACGCTTACGAAAAGTATGCGCACGTTATCGGCAAGCTTGCCCAGCCTTTGCATCACCACGTGCAAATGTGCCATCGTCAACGGACATACGTCCGGACAATGCGTGTAGCCGAAATACAACAGCACGACCTTGCCGCGATACGTGTCCGCCGTGACGGTTTTGCCCAGATCGTCAGTGAGCTGGAACGTCAGATCGGGCATGTGCCCGGAGATGTCCGCCAGTTGCCACGGCGAGGGTTGATCCTGGTGGCAGGCGGTGATCAACAGGCTTGCCAGCAATACCATCGACAGACAGGCCAGGCGGGCGACGCGCAGCAGCTTCATGCAAGAATTCCAGTAGTTGACCCGCCGAGCATACGCCACACTCGGTGGCCGATGGTTTTTTCGGGCGAAGGAAGGTTTTTCATGCGACAACTTGTCCATGATTGCGATGGTTTGCTGGCCGGCACGGCGGGTGCGAGTGCCGTAGTGCTGGGTGCCTTCGGCGCACACGGCCTGCGCGCCGTGCTGGATGCGTCGCACTATGAGCTGTGGCATACCGCGGTGGAATACCATTTTTGGCATGCGCTGGCGCTCGTCCTGGCGCTGCTTTGCGGCCGCGCAAGGGCGGCTCGCGTCGCCGTGTTCGCTTTCGGGCTCGGCATCGTGCTGTTCAGCGGCAGTCTTTACGCGCTTGCGCTGGGTGCCAATCGCATGGTCGGGCTCATCACGCCCATCGGCGGGGTGGCCTTCATCGTGGGATGGATTGCGCTGGGTTGGGCGTTTAAGGCAACAAGCCGGGCACACCAGTAACCGCTGCGCGAGGTATCGGCGGTGCCGCGACGCCCTGGAGGTAGAATAGGGCTTTTACCGGAGACCTTGATGAAGCCGTTCGGCACGCCTCATTCGGAACATGCCTTGAAGGTGCTGCTGCTGGGGTCGGGCGAGCTTGGCAAGGAGGTCGCCATCGAGCTGCAGCGCTATGCCGTGGAGGTGATCGCGGTCGATCGCTACGCCGATGCGCCGGCCATGCAGGTGGCGCACCGCAGCCATGTGATCGACATGCTGGACGGCACCGCGCTGCGCAGCGTGATCGCGCGTGAGAAGCCCGACCTGGTAGTGCCGGAAATCGAGGCCATTCACACGGCCACGCTGGTGGAGCTGGAAAAGGAAGGGCTGCGCGTCGTTCCCACGGCCCGCGCCGCATGGCTGACCATGGATCGCGAAGGTATCCGCCGGCTTGCCGCCGAGGAACTGGGGCTGCCCACCTCGCCTTACCGTTTCTGCCAGACCGAGTCGGAATATCGCGATGCCGTCGCGGCGATCGGCTACCCCTTCGTGATCAAGCCGGTGATGAGTTCGTCGGGCAAGGGACAAAGCATCGTGCGCGATGCGTCCGGGCTGCAGAAAGCGTGGGATTACGCCCAATCGGGCGGCCGGGCGGGCAAGGGGCGAGTGATTGTCGAGGGCTTCGTGGCGTTCGATTACGAAATCACCTTGCTTACCGTCAGGCACAAGGATGGCACCGTGTTTTGCGCGCCGATCGGGCATCGCCAGGAAGACGGCGATTACCGCGAATCCTGGCAGCCACAGCCGATGAGCGCCGCCGCCCTCGCGCAGGCGCAACAGCAGGCCCAGGCGATGACCTCGGCGCTGGGCGGCTGGGGCGTGTTTGGGGTGGAGTTTTTCGTCAAGGGCGACGACGTGGTGTTTTCCGAAGTCAGCCCGCGCCCGCACGATACCGGGCTGGTAACGCTGATTTCGCAGGATCTTTCCGAATTCGCGCTGCATGCGCGCGCCATCCTGGGCTTGCCGATTCCGGTGATCCGCCAGCTTGGCGCCTCTGCCTCGTGTGCTGTGCTGGTGGAGGGCGAGGGGCGTGCGCCGCGCTATCACGGCGTGGCCGATGCGCTGGCCGAACCCGATACGCAACTGCGCCTGTTCGGCAAACCCGAAGTGAAAGGGCGCCGTCGCATGGCGGTCACGCTGGCGCGCGATACCGATGTGGAGGCCGCCAAGGCGAAGGCCATTCGCGCGGCGAAGGCCATTCGCACGCAGCTATAGAATCTTGGGCACGCCCGCACCAAACACATGGGCGGGACGACAACGGCGGCAGCGGTCGCTGAAGGGAGAGCGAAGATGGAACCGACAGGCTTTTCGCATTGGCTGGTCGTGCTGGTGGAGACCTTTGCGCTGCTGTTCGTGCTGCTGCTGGTCATCGCCGTGCTGGTGGTGATGGTGGTGTGGGTGACCGACCGCAACCAAACCCATAATTCGGTGCTGCGCAATTACCCGGTGATCGGGCACTTCCGTTACTTCTTTCTGCACCTGGGCGAATTTTTCCGCCAGTACTTGTTTTCCAGCGACCGCGAGGAATTGCCGTTCAACCGCGCCGAACGCATGTGGGTCTATCGCGCGGCGAAGAATTCGGAGAACACCAATGCGTTCGGCTCCACACGCGATCTGCGCGGCGAGGGCGTACCGTTTTTCGTCAACGCGGCGTTCCCGGCACTCGGCGATCATCACGTCAAGCCCAAGCCCGTGCGCATCGGGCCGTTCGCCCGCGAGCCGTACGATCATGCGGCATTCTTCAACATTTCCGCGATGAGCTTTGGCGCGCTTTCCGCCCCGGCGGTGCGTGCGTTGTCCCACGGTGCGGCCAAGGCGGGCATCTGGATGGATACTGGCGAGGGCGGTCTGGCGCCGTATCACCTGGAAGGCGGTTGCGACATCGTGTTCGAAATCGGCACGGCCAAATATGGCGTGCGCACGCCCGACGGTAAGCTCGATGACGACAAACTGCTGGCCATCTGCGCGCACAAGCAAGTGAAGATGGTCAGCATCAAGCTTGGCCAGGGTGCCAAGCCGGGCATGGGCGGCTTGTTGCCGGCGGCCAAAGTGACGCCGGAAATCGCCCAGATCCGCGGCATTCCCGTCGGCCAGGATTCGCAGAGCCCAAACCGGCACCTGGACATTGCCAATGTGCCGCAGCTGATGGATGCGATCACGCACATCCGCCAACTCACCGGCAAGCCGACCGGTTTCAAGGCGGTGTTCGGCGGCATGGCATGGATCGAGCAGCTGTGCGAGGAAGTGCACCGGCGCGGCGTCGAAAGCGCGCCGGACTTCATCATCGTCGATGGTTCCGAAGGCGGCACGGGCGCCGCGCCGCAGACGCTGATGGAAGGCGTCGGCCTGCCGTTGCACGAAGCGTTGCCCGCGCTGGTCAATACGCTTATCGAGAAGGGTCTGCGCGATCGCATCAAGGTGATCTGCTCGGGCAAGTGCATCACCGCCTACGACGTGGCGTGGGCGCTGTCGATGGGGGCCGATTTCGTCAATTCCGCGCGCGGATTCATGCTTGCGCTGGGCTGCATCCAGTCGCTGCAATGCAACCGCAACACCTGTCCCACTGGCATCACCACGCAGAATCCGCGGCTGCAGCGCGGGCTGGTGGTTGCCGACAAGCGCGAGCGCGTGGCCAACTATGCGCAAAACGTGATGCACGAAGTGGGCATCATCGCGCACAGCTGCGGCGTGGACGATCCGCGCGAACTCGATCGCACGCATTGCCGTGTGGTGGGCGATGACGGCATCTCGGTACCGCTGATCAAGCTGTTCCCGTATCCGCCGGCCAGGGCAAGCCCTGCGCCCACCGCGGCCGAACGCACGTTCGCGGGTTGATCAGTCGCGCTTGAGCGCGTTCCAGCCGTCCATGGTGCGAACCTGCAGCGGCTGGAAGCGGCGCTTGTAGTCCATCTTCGGATGACCGTCGATCCAAAAGCCCAGGTACACCCACGCAATGCCATTGCGCCGCGCCACTTCCACCTGCTGCAGGATCGCGAACGTACCCAGGCCGCGCTGCGCTTCATCCGGGTCGTAAAACGTATAGACGGCCGAAATGCCGGTTGCGCACACATCGGTCACGGCAACGGCGAGCAGGCGGTCGCGCAGGTGCATCTCCAGAAACAGCGTGGGGCTCCAGGGCGCGGTCAGGAAACGCCGGAAGTCGCTGGCCTCGGCTTCGTCCATGCCGCCGCCGGGATGGCGGGTGCGCAAATAGCGCGAGTAGAGCGCGTGACGTTCGCTGTTGTAGCCGGCCATGCGCTCGGTCACGGTGAGGTCGTCGTTGCGCTTCAGGCAGCGGCGCTGCGAGCGGTCGGGCCGGAAATGGGCCACGTCGATACGGCACGGCGTGCAGGCGTGGCAACCGGGACAGTGCGGAAAGTACAGGTGCCCGCCCGCCCGGCGGAAGCCGTGCTCCAGGGCCGCGCCGTACAGCCGGTCCAGCTGGGGCGCTGCCGGGTCGATCACCAGGTTCTGTGCCGTGCGCCCGGCAAAATAGCCGCAACTGTGCGGCAGGGTCTGGAACAGGCGGACGTGGTCGGAGCGCATGGCCCGATTCTATGACCGCCTACGGCGGTCATGGCAAGCGCCACGCGGGCGTTCCGTGGCCCGTGCCACGGTCCGTACGGGGCAAGTGGTTAGAACACGTGCAGGTAGTGCAGCGCCAGCACCATGAACACGCCCAGGATCGACAGCAGCACGATACGCCGCACCCTGGCCACCGTATGTTCGCGTCGGGTGTAGACGGAGGCGGCCGGATTGCGTGCGACGTTCAGCTCCTCGCCGTGGCGGACGATCGGGTCGATGCCGAGCTGGCGCAAAAGCTCGCGGCCGCGGGTGTAGTCGTCCGCGCGGCTGATCCACACCTGCGGCCAGCTGTCGCGATTCTCGCGGCGCTGCTGGTAGCTGAAGCGCTGGTAGCTCGGCCGGTTCCAGTTGGAACGGTTGGTGATAGTGGTTTCCACCCCGTTTTCGGCCATGAAGGCGGCAACGCGGTCGATGTTTTCCTGGCGGGGCGAGGTATAGAGCAGGCGCATGGGTTCAGTCTAAGTCAGTCGCCGCGCAAGCGGATTAACCCTTCCTGCGCGGTGGAGGCCACCAGCCGCCCGTCGCGGCTGAAGATCTGCCCTCGCGCCAGCCCCCGTGCGCCTTGTGCGGTGGGGCTGTCGAAGGAATACAGCAGCCATTCGTCCACCCGGAAGGGGCGGTGGAACCACAGCGCGTGGTCGAGGCTGGCCATCTGGATGTTGTGGGTGACGTAGGAAATGCCGTGCGGCAGCGTTGCCGTGCCGATCAGGTGGAAGTCGGAGGCATACGCCAGCAGGGCGCTGTGCAGCACCGCCGAGTCGTTCACCGGGGCGGTGAGGCGAAACCAGATGTGCTGGATCGGCGGGCGCTTGGCCGGATGCAGCTCGTCGCGCGGCCACACCTGGCGGAATTCGAACGGACCGTCGTGGCCCAGCCAGCGCTGCAGCTTCACCGGCAGGCGCGCCAGTTCCTCGCGCGAGACCTGGTGGATCGGCTCCAGGTCCTCGGGGGCAGGCACTTCGGGCATGCTGGATTGATGTTCCACGCCTTTTTCCGGCACCTGGAACGAAACGGCGCCGTTGAGGATGGGCTGCCCGTGCTGGATGGCCACCACCCGGCGCGAGGAGAACGAGCCGCCGTCGCGCGCCCGCTCGATGCTGTACACGATCGGCGCGTCGATGTCGCCGGCGCGCAGGAAGTAGGCATGCAGCGAATGCGCCTGGCGCGAAGGATCGACCGTCTGCTGCGCCGCCGACAGGGCCTGGCCCAGCACCTGTCCGCCGAACACGAAGCGCGTGCCGATATCCCGGCTTTGGCCGCGGAAAAGATTGTCTTCCAGCCGTTCCAGCTCCAACAGCTCGACCAGTTCGCTGACGTGTTTTTCCGGCATGCCGCTAACCCAGGTGGCGAAAAGAGGTCAGCGATTATAAGGGTCGTCCGATGCCCTCGGGCTATGGGCCGGTTTCGATGCGTGTCAGGCCGCTGCCGGCCAGCACCTGCGCCCAGGGGAACAGCGGGCCGGGATCGAGCTTGCGGGCCACCTCCTTGTGCGGATCGTCGCTGGCCGGCACCCGGGCCCGGTCCAAGTCCTCGTGACCGGCAATCTGATGCAGGTTGGGGTAATCGGTCCGCAACTGCGCGAGCAAGGCACGCAGGGAGTCGATCTGCGCCTGGGTGTAGGGCTCGGTCATGGCCTGGTGCTGCGCGTCGAACCAGTTCGGGTAGCGTCCCCGGTTGACCAGCTCGATGCCGATCGACGACGGGTTGTAGCCGCGCACGTGATTGGCGATGCGGGTGCCGGGCACATAACGATAGACCTGGCCGTCGCGATCGATGTAATAGTGCCCGCTGTTGCCGGTGCCGCTTTCGTACAGCACTTTTTCGCCGTATTCGCGGGCGGTCGCCAGGTCGGGGAGTTCCGTGCAGTGGATCACCACCAATGTCACGGCGCTTGCCGGGCGCTCGGGCAATTTCGCGACGTAGGGAAGGGGCTGGTCATGAACGGCGAGCATCGGCATGACGGCAGTCTCGCATGAGCGGGGCTATCATGCGCGTCCTGCCGAGCCTGAGGGCCTTCTGGACATCGCCGCATCATTTTAAAATTGAGTACGTCGAGGCCGGCTCCGTCCGTCCGCATCCCTTCGGCCCCTCGTCTCGACAGACATCGGGTCTGCCTTCGCCGATGGTCCTGTGGTCTGCGTACGGACAGCGGCGGTGACACCTGCGCAAAATGAATCAGAGCATCCCTATTCGGAGATCGCCATGCCCGGACACATCATTCTCTCCCATGGTTCCGATTCCGGTCCCGATGCCACCAAAGTGAGCGCGCTGGCGAAGATCGCCCAGTCGATGGGATGGAGCACCGAGCGCCCGGATTACCGGGAAGACGATGCGCTGGGCCATGCCGGCTCGGTAGCGCCGCGCATCGCGCGCCTGCACCAGCGCATCGCCGCCTGCGGCGTGCCGCCGGTGCTGGTCGGCTCGAGCATGGGCGCCTTCGTATCGGGCCTGGCCTCGCTGGAGCTGCCGGTGGCCGGCCTGTTTCTGCTCGCCACGCCGGCGTTGATTCCGGGCAGCGACCTGGCGCTCGATGTGCGCCTGGACGTGCCCACCCTGCTTATCCATGGCTGGCAGGACGAGGTTTGTCCGCTCGATGAGATCTACGAGTTCGCCGGCCGCCGCCAGCTTCCGCTGCTGGTGCTGGACGACGATCATCGCCTTGCCACGCACCTCGATGCCATCGGCCGGCAGTTCGGCCTCTTTCTGCAACAGTTGGCTACAAACGCTTGAATCACTTCTTTGCCACCTGCCCCAAGGGGCTCCAATACCTGCTGCGCGACGAATTGATGGCCCTGGGCGGCGCGGACGTGCACGAGGCGCTTGCCGGCGTGCGCTTCTCCGGCAGTCTGGAGACGGCCTATCGCGCCTGCCTGTGGTCGCGCCTGGCCAGCCGCATCCTGTTGCCGGTGGCCGACTTCGAGGCCGCTTCCGACGAGGCGCTCTACGCCGGGGTGCAGGCCATCGACTGGTCCGAACATCTGGCCCCGCATGCCACGCTGGCGGTGGATGCCAACACCGCGCAAAGCAAGTTGACGCACAGCCAGTTCCTGGCCCAGCGGGTGAAGGACGCGGTGGTCGATCAATTCCGCCAGCGCGGGCAGGAGCGCCCGGCGGTGGATACGCAAGAGCCGGACGTGCGCATCAACCTGCGTCTGCGCCGCGACCGCGCCACGCTGTCGATCGACCTGGCCGGCGCACCCTTGCACCGGCGCGGCTGGCGCGAGCAGCAGGGCGAAGCGCCACTGAAAGAAAACCTCGCCGCCGCCATGCTGCTGCGCGCGGGCTGGCCGGCGATCTATGCGCAAGGCGGCGCGCTGCTCGATCCGATGTGCGGCTCGGGCACGCTGCTGATCGAAGCGGCCTTGATGGCGGCCGACGTCGCGCCGGGCCTGCGCCGTTTGTACTACGGCTTCCTGGGCTGGAAGCAGCACGACATCGCACTGTGGAAAAGCCTGATCGAGGAAGCTCGCAAGCGCGCGGATGCCGGCTTGCCCGCGCTGCGCGCCTGCTTCTTCGGTTCGGACGCGGACGCGCGCATGGTGCAGACGGCCAAGCGCAACGCGCAAGAAGCGGGCGTGGCCGGGTTCTTCACGCTGGATCGCCACGACGCGCTGCATGTCGCGCCGCCGCCCGGTGTCGCCCAGGGGTTGGTGATCACCAACCCTCCCTATGGCGAACGGCTGGGAGAGCGCGAAAGCATGCCCAGGCTCTACCGCATGTTGGGCGAAACCCTGCGCGACCGCTTTACCGGCTGGCGCGCCGCCATCCTTGCCGGCGATGCGGAACTGGGCCGCGCCACCACGCTGCGGCCGGAGAAAAAATACGTGCTGTATAACGGCGCGCTCGAAACCGTGCTGCTGATTTTCGAGCTGCATCCGCGCGATGAGTCGCCGCGCGAAAAAGCGCCGTTGTCGGACGGCGCGCAGATGCTGAAAAACCGGCTGGAGAAAAATGTCCGCCATCTGCGCAAGCGGCTGGAGCGCGAAGGTATTCACGCATGGCGCGCCTACGATCAGGACCTGCCCGAATACGCCGCCGCGATCGACGTTTATCGCGACACTGCCGGCAGCACCTATCTGCACATCCAGGAATACCGCGCGCCCGCAGAGGTGCCGGTGGAGGTGTCGCGCACGCGCATGCGCGAGATCGCGCGCGTGGCCGGCGACGTGTTCCAAACACCCCGCGCGCGTATTGCGCTGAAAACGCGCGAGCGGGGCAAGGGCGGTTCCAAGTATGGCCAGTTCGACCAGCGCGGCGAGTTTATCGAGGTGAAAGAGGGTGGCTTGAAGTTCCAGGTCAATCTCCATGATTACCTCGATACCGGCCTGTTCCTCGATCATCGCCTGGTTCGAGCGAAATTGCGCGAGCTGGCCGCGGGCCGGCGTGTGCTCAATCTGTTCGCGTACACCGCCACCGCCAGCGTGTACGCCGCGGCCGGCCAGGCTCGCGACACCACCAGCGTGGACCTGTCGGCGACGTATCTGGAGTGGGCCTCGCGCAATCTTGCGCTGAACGGGTTTTCCGGCGCCAGGCACCGGCTGGTGCAAGCGGACGCCGCCAGTTTTCTCAAGCAGGCGCGCGAACATTTCGGCCTGATCTATGTCGATCCGCCGACCTTCTCCAACTCCAAGCGCGCGGAGGATTTCGACGTGCAGCGCGACCACGTTGCGCTGCTGCTCGCTTGCGCGGATCGGCTTACGCACGATGGCATCATCGTTTTTTCCAATAACTTCCGCCGCTTCACCCTGGATCGCGCCGCGCTGGAAGAGCGCCTGACCATCGAGAACTGGGGCGCGGGGAGCATCCCGTTCGATTTCTCGCGCCGGGCGAACATCCACGACTGCTGGCTGATGCGCCCGCGCCCGCCTGAGGGCGGGTTAAATCCTTGGCAAAACGCCCGTGTAAAGAAGTGAAAACCTTCAGTACCGATTAAGCGCGCGAGACCGACCATTGGAGCCATCTTGACGGAGGTGTGTCATGTCCAAACGTAATATCGGCAAGTTCGTTGCAATCGGCCTGGCTCTGACCGCGGCGGTAGCTTTGCCGGTGGGCGCCTCGGCGCACCCGTGGGGCGGCCCGGGTTGGCACGGCGGTTATGGCTACCACGGTGGCTGCTGCTACCGCGGCGGTTACTGGAGCGGTGGCCGTTGGATCGCCGGCGCGATCGTGGGTGGTGTGGTGGCTGGCGCGGTCATTGGGGCGGTAACCGCTCCGCCGCCGGTTTATTACGCACCGCCGCCGGCCGTGGTGTATGCCCCGGGCACGGTGGTGTATCAGACGGCTCCGCCGCCGGTGGTCACCACCGTGGTGACCAGCGATCCGTACCAGACCCGCTACATCGGTCCGGCCACGGGCTACTGATCGTCCGCAGCGGTACCCAACAAAAAGGGCCCGGCCATGCCGGGCTCTTTTTTTGTCGCGGTCTTGGGCTCAAGGCGTTTGGGTCTTGCTGGGCTTTTGTGCGGTAACACTGTGGTATTTGGCGTGCGCGCGATAGTTGTCGAACTGGGCCTCGCTGATCAGGCTCACTGACTGGATGCCGCAAGGCGGCTGGTTTCTGGAGCTGACCTTTTCGTTGACCTGACCGCAGATGCGATTGTTCGTCGCTTTTTCGCTCATGTTCGGCGTGAACCGCAAAGGATTATTGGCAATGCCAAGCCATTGGCATCGTGCCTGAAGGTTGATCAGGTAACGTTGATAAGGCCCGGTGCGCGCGATCACGGTCTTGTCGTCCACGACGTGCCATTCGTTGATCTTGTCCACGCGCATGCAGTCATTGTTGGGAAGGATGTTTCTTGCGGGCGGCGTCGATGCTGGCGCTGCCGATTGCGACTGTGCCAGCACGGTGCCCGTGCCTGATGCGAGGGCAAATACCAGGAGTACGGTAATGACGGGTTTCATAACGGTCACCTCAATGCAGTATTGATTGATACGCAATGATCGCGCGGCATGACGCCGCGCCCATATTCCTGCCATGCCCATATCACACAAAGTGAACAATACATACGGCATGGTGAGGTGTATGATCTTCCGCTGGCCCGCCCCCCACAAGGTGTATCGCAGCACGTTTGCCTAGATCCCCCTGTGCCATGACTGCTCCCATATTTGTCGTAAAGACCGAGGACGGCCTAGCACGCTTCATGCGTGTTCGCCGGCAGACGCTTGCCCTTTGCACCGGGCTTAGCGCCGAGGACCTGATGGTCCAATCGATGCCCGACGCCAGTCCCGGCAAATGGCATCTGGCCCACACCACGTGGTTCTTCGAGCAATTTGTGCTGGGCTACGACCCCGCCTACCGCTCGCCCCATGCGGCGTGGGACTACCTGTTCAATTCCTACTACGAATCGGTCGGCCCGATGCATGCGCGTCCACGGCGCGGCCTGGTGTCGCGCCCGACGTTGGAGGAGGTGCGCGATTACCGTTCGCGCATCGACGAGGCGGTGGGCGAACTCATCGCGCGCGGCGTCAACGCCGAGCTTGCCGAGCGGATCGAACTGGGCTTGCAGCACGAGCAACAGCATCAGGAATTATTGCTTACCGATTTGAAACATGCGTTCTGGTGCAACCCGTTGCATCCGGCCTATCGGGATAGCGAAACGCCGGCGAGCGGGCATGCATCCTCGCCCATGCATTTCCTGCCTGGCCGCGAAGGGCCGTTCGACATCGGCCATCGCCATGGCAGCGGTTTTGCCTACGATAATGAAACGCCGCGCCATCGCGTCTGGTTGACGCCCCACGCCCTGGCCAATCGGCTGGTGACCAATAACGAGTACCTGGCTTTCGTGCGCGATGGCGGCTATCGCGACGCCAGCCTCTGGCTCTCCGACGGCTGGGCCATCGTGCAGCGCGAAGGCTGGCAGCGGCCGCTGTACTGGCAGGAGGACTTGGCCAGCGAATTCACGCTCGCCGGTATTCGCCCGTTGGAGGCGCAGGCACCGGTCTGCCACATCAGCTATTTCGAAGCCGACGCCTTCGCGCGCTGGGCGGGTGCGCGCCTGCCTACGGAGGCCGAGTGGGAAAGCGCCGCGGCGGATCTGCCCGTGACGGGCAATTTCCAGGAATCGCACCGCTTCCATCCCGTTGCCGCGCCGCATGGCGACGGCTTGCGGCAAATGTACGGCGACGTGTGGGAGTGGACCACGTCGCCCTACGTAAGCTATCCGGGCTTCAAGCCGCTACCCGGTGCGCTGGGCGAATACAACGGCAAGTTCATGAATGGCCAATGGGTGTTGCGCGGCGGTTCCTGCGCCACCCCGCACGATCACATCCGCGCGAGCTATCGCAACTTTTTTCCGCCCCATGCCCGCTGGCAGTTTGCGGGCATCCGTCTGGGACAGGACCGATGAGCGTACAAGCCTATGTCGTAGGGGACGAACAGCGTCCACCCGATAACGCCCTGCTGCAAGTTGTCCAGCGCGGTTTGCGTTCGCAACCCAAGCGATTGCCATCGTGGCTGTTCTACGACGACCAGGGCTCGGCCTTGTTCGAGCAGATCTGCGAGCAGCCGGAGTATTACCTTACGCGTGCCGAGATCGCGTTGCTGAAAGAGCATGCCGGCGACATCGCCCACGTGCTGGGGCCGGACGCGCGCCTGGTCGAATACGGCAGCGGACATGCGATCAAGACGCGGCTGCTGCTGGAGCACCTGGAGGCACCGGTGGCGTGGGTGCCGGTCGAGCTTGCCACCGAAGCCTTGCGACTGAGCAGCGAGCGCATGGCCGCGTATTTTCCGCAGTTGCCGATCCAGCCGATTTCGGTGGATTTCACCCGGCCCATGCGGCTGCCGGTACCGCCGCGCGCACCGCGCCGCACGGTGGTGTATTTCCCGGGTTCCACCATCGGCAATTTCGACGAACGCGAAGCGGCGCAACTGCTGCGCAAGATGCGCGGCGAGATGGGTGACAACGGCGGCATCCTGGTCGGCGTGGACGTAAAGAAAGATCGCGCCACCATCGAAGCCGCCTACAACGATGCCGCCGGCGTCACCGCGGCATTCACGCTCAACATGCTCACACGCTTGAATCGCGAGCTGGGCTGCAATTTCGAGCTTGGCGGGTTCCGCCATCGCGCGCGTTACAACACCATGGCCGGGCGCATCGAGACGCATATTCTCAGCAAGCGCGAACAGCGCGTGCGCGTGGGCAGGCTGCAGGTGCTGTTTCGCGAAGACGAAGCGATGCTGGTGGAATACAGCTGCAAATACTCGTTGGAAGACTTCGCCGCCCTGGCCGCGATCGCGGGCCTGACCGTCCAGCACGTGTGGATGGATGCGCAAGGGCTGTTCAGCCTGCAATACCTGACGCGAAGCAGCGCAAGCTAGGGCGCGTTCACGCTACGGGCGTAGTGGACGCTCATAGCGTGAACAAAACTGGGTAATACCTTCAGGCCGCGACTTTGCGCGCACCCAGCCGGCCCAGAACCTCTTCGGCCGCGCGGATGCGTTCGGTTGCGCCAGGCAGTTCCATATTCACTTTGAGCTTGTCCTGACCGTCCAGCTTGTAGACGCGCGGCTGGCTCTGGATCAGGCGGATCACCGCCATCGGGTCGATGTCGGGCTTTTCGCGGAAGGTCACCCGTCCGCCATTGGCGCCAAAGTCCAGCTTGCGGATGCCCAGCGGCGTGGCCATCAGCTTCAATCCGGCGATGGCGAACAGTTGTTTGACCGGATCGGGCAGCAGGCCAAAGCGATCGATCATTTCCACTTGCAGTTCGCGCAGCGTGTCAGCGTCGCGCGCGCTGGCGATGCGCTTGTACAGCGTCAGGCGCGCGTGCACGTCGGGCAGGTAATCGTCGGGAATCAGCGCGGGCAGGTGCAGTTCCACTTCGGTTTCGTGTTCGCTGGTGAGGTCGAAGTCCGGCACCTTGCCGGACCTGAGCGCGCGCACGGCGCGTTCCAGCAGTTCGGTGTAGAGCCCGAATCCGATCTCCTGGATCTGGCCGGATTGCTCGTCGCCAAGCAGTTCGCCCGCGCCGCGAATCTCCAGGTCGTGGGTGGCCAGGGTAAAGCCGGCGCCAAGTTCTTCCAGCGAAGCGAGCGCTTCCAGGCGTTTTTCCGCATCCGCGGTGATGGCCTTGCGATCGGGCACGATCAGGTACGCATAGGCGCGATGGTGCGAACGTCCCACGCGTCCGCGCAGCTGATGCAGTTGCGCGAGGCCGAAGCGGTCGGCACGGTTGATGACGATCGTATTGGCGGTGGGAATGTCGATGCCGGTTTCGATGATGGTGGTGCACACCAGTACATTGAAACGCTGGCGGTGGAAGTCGGCCATCACCTGTTCAAGCTCGCGCTCGGGCATCTGGCCGTGGGCAATGCCGATGCGCGCGTCGGGGATCAGTTCCTGCACCTCGCGCGCGCTGCGCTCGATGCTTTCCACCTCGTTGTGGAGGAAATACACCTGGCCGCCGCGCTGCAGCTCGCGCTGGAACGCTTCGCGGATCAACGCAGGCTCCCAGGCGGAAATGAAGGTACGCACGGCCATGCGATGCGCCGGCGGCGTGGCGATCAGCGATAGATCGCGCAATCCGCTCATCGCCATGTTGAGCGTGCGCGGGATCGGCGTGGCGGTCATGGTCAAAAGGTCCACTTCGGCGCGCAGCTTTTTCAGCTGTTCTTTCTGGCGCACGCCAAAGCGCTGCTCTTCGTCCACGATGACCAGGCCAAGCTGCTTGAATTTCACGTCCGGCTGCAGCAGTTTGTGCGTGCCGACGATGACGTCGATCTGGCCCTCGGCCAGGCGTTTCAAGGCCTCGTTCACTTCCTTGGTGGAGCGGAAGCGTGACAGCACGTCCACGCGCACCGGCCAGTCGGCGAAGCGATCGGCAAAATTGCGGTAGTGCTGTTGCGCCAGTAGCGTGGTGGGCACCAGTACGGCCACTTGCCGGCCCGCGGTGGCGGCGGCGAAGGCGGCGCGCAGCGCGACTTCGGTCTTGCCGAAGCCCACGTCGCCGCAGATCACGCGATCCATCGCGCGCGGCGCGGCCAGGTCGTTCAAGACGGCGTCGATGGCGTACAGTTGGTCCGGGGTTTCCTCGAACGGGAAACTGCTACCGAATTCCTCGACCAATTGACGGTCGATCGGCAGCGATTCGCCGCCGCGCGCCTGGCGTTGCGCATAAATGGCCAGCAGCTCGGCGGCCACGTCGCGTACTTTCTCGGCGGCCTTTTTGCGTGCGCGCTCCCAGGCATCTCCGCCGAGCGAGTGCAGCGGCGCCAGTTCGGGCGCGGTGCCGGAGTAGCGGCTGACCAGGCCCAGTTGCGCCACCGGCACGTAGAGCTTGTCGCCTTTGGCGTATTCGATGGTGAGAAACTCGCCCTCCATGCCGCCCAGCTCCATCGACACCAGGCCCTGGTAGCGGCCCACGCCGTGATCGACGTGCACGATGGGCGAGCCGATGGACAGTTCCGTCAGGTCGCGGATGATCGATTCGGGATCGCGCGCCGCCCCGCGCTTGCGCTTGCGTTCGGTGCGCACGCGCTCGCCGAACAATTCGCGTTCGGTCAATACGGTAATGGCCGGATCGGTGAGCGCGAAACCCTGTTCCAGCGGCGCGATGCCGATGGCCAGCCGCGTGGCCCCGTCGAGAAATGCGCGCCAGCCCTCGACGATCTGCGGCTTCAACCCCGCGGTGGCCAGCTGTTCGATCAATGCCTCGCGCCGTCCGGCCGAATCGGCGGCGATCAGCACGCGTCCGGGATAGTTGTCGATGAAGTGCCGCAGCGAGGTGCCCGGCTCTTCGCCCTTGCGGTTGAGCGGCAGTTCCGGAGCCGGCTGCGTGCCGACGGCGAGGGCATGTTCGTGGCCGCTGTCGACCACCTCCACGCGCAGGCGCTTGTTGAGCTGCTCGCGCAGTTGCTCGGGCGAAAGATACAGCTCGGCCGGCGGCAGCACCGGGCGCTCGATATCGTGCGCGCGCTGGTCGTAGCGTTCGGCCGTCTGAATCCAAAATTGCTCGGCGGATTCGCCCGTACCCTCGCCAAGCACGAACAGTGCATCGTCGGCGAGATAGTCCAGCAGCGTGGCGGTCTGTTCGAAGAACAGCGGCAGGTAGTATTCGATGCCGCCGGGCGTGACGCCTTCTTTCATGTCCTGATAGAGGGGGCAGCGGCGCACGTCGATCGGGAAGCGTTCGCGCAGGCGGCTGCGGAAGGCCTTGGCCGCCTCGTCGCTGACCGGAAATTCGCGCGCGGGCAGCAGTTCGACTTTTTCGACCTGTTGCTGCGAGCGCTGCGTTTCCGGATCGAAGCTGCGGATCGATTCCACTTCGTCATCGAACAGCTCGATGCGGTAGGGCTCGGTCGCACCCATCGGATAGATGTCGATCAAAGCACCGCGCACGGCGAAATCGCCAGGTTCCGCCACTTGCGGCACGTGCCGGTAGCCGCACGCTTCGAGGCGGCGCTGCTCGGCCGCCAAGTCCAGTTTCTGGCCCTTGCGCAGCATCAGGCCGGAGCCGGTGATGTGCGCGCGCGGCGCGATCCGCTGCATCAGCGTGGCGGCCGATACCACCAGCACGCCGCGCTTGACGCCCGGCAACTGGTAGAGCGTGGCGATACGTTGGGAAACGATGTCAGGATGCGGACTGAAGACGTCGTAAGGCAGCGTTTCCCAGTCCGGGAAATGCAGCACCGGCAGCGAACCGGCAAAGATGCGCAGTTCCTCTTCCAGCGCATGCGCGCGCTGCGTATCGCGGGTTACCGCCACCAGCAGGCCCTGGTGCGATTGTGCGGCTTCGGCGACCAGCAACGCGCGCGCGGAACCGTGCGGCGCGGTCCAGAAGCGGCGGTGCTTGGGGGTGCTGGGAAGGGGAGGGTGACTGATCGGGTTGGGCATGGACAGGCGGTGTAGGCGGGCGCAGCCCTCATGGCGCGCCAATCGAGCGCGCAAGTGTAGCGCGTCGTCCCCCTGACCTCCCGTGACGGGCGCCGCGCCGGTTACTGCAACAGCAGGCTGATCTGCGCCGTGCTGCCCTCGCCGGGCAGCATTTTGGCCACGAAGCCCAGTTCCTTGCACAGCTGCAACATCGGGCGGTTTTCCATCAGCACATAGCCCCACAGCTCGCTTAAAGCGCGGCGGCGGGATTCATCGACCAGGCGCTGCATCAGCAGCGCGCCCAGGCCGATCCGCGTCCATTCCAGCTCCACCAGCACGGAGAATTCGGCGGTGTTGCTGGCCTCGTCGACGTAAATGCGGCCCACGCCGCGCAATTCCGCCGGCTTGACCGTCTCGTCCATCAGCACATAGGCCACTTCCAGGGCCGGATCGATGCGGCACAGGCGCTGCGCCATCGAAGGCGGCAATTCCGACATGGCATGCATGAAGCGGCGGCGCACGTCCTGCGGCGACAGGCGCTTGAAGCAGCGCTGGATGGCGGCCACGTCGCCGGGCTCGATACCGCGCATGACCAGTTCGCGGCCGTCGGCGGTTCGCACGACCTCGCCCTGGGGCGTGGCCACAATGCGCGGGCTGGCAAAGCGCTCGCTGCCGCGAGGCGGGAGGGCGGGGGGATTGGATGAGCGGGCAGAGGTCATCGGCATGACCATACTATAGCGTATAGTGTGCACTGCAGCATGAATGCGCCACAACCGTTATTTTGGCACTTTCCCGGCCTTTACGCGTTTCCGTAAACGTTTGAAACCTTTCGATGCGAATTTAATGCTGCGATACAGCATATTCCTCAATCGGTGACATCCGGCTCAAAGAAGCTCCAGCGCACGTCGGCAAATTGGGCCTTCATGGCGCGTTCCACCGTGTTGATGGCCTCGATCAGGCTCAGATTGTCCGCGGTGGGCGCCATGCGCGCCTTGATCGCCACCATGACGTCCGGACCCATCTGCAAGGTGATCAGGTTGAGCACCTGGTCCACCTCGGGCCGACCGGCGAGAAAGGCCAGCAGCTCGGCACGCCGGCGCGGCTCCACGCCCTGGCCGATCAGCAGCGCCTTTACTTCGATCGCCAGTGCCATCGCCACCACCACTAGCAGCACGCCGATGGCGATCGTTCCCAGCGCATCGAACAGCTGGTTGCCGGTAAGCATGGTCGCGCCGATCGCCACGGCGGCGAAGCACAGGCCGAGCAGGGCGGCGAGATCTTCGCCGAAGATCACCAGCAATTCGCTGGAGCGCGTTTCGCGAAACCATTGCCACAGACCCTGATCGCCGCGCGCGCGATTGACCTCCTGCATGCAGCCGCGCATCGAGATGCTCTCGGCCACGATGCCGAACAGCAACACGCCCAACGCCAGCCATGGCCATTTCAGTGGCTCCGGCGCATTGAGCTTGTGCACGCCTTCGTAGATCGAAAACAGGCCGCCCACCGCAAACAGCAGGATCGCTACCACAAATGACCAGAAATACAGCGCGCGACCCCAGCCGAGCGGATATTCATCGGATGGTGGCCTTTTTGCCTGCCGCATGCCCAGCAGCAACAAACCCTGATTGCCGCAATCGGCCAGCGAATGCACGGCTTCGGCCAGCATCGCGCCCGATCCGGTAATGACAGCGGCCACAAGCTTGGCGACGAAAATCGCGAAGTTCGCGCCCAGTGCGAGCAGGATGGCTTTCAGCGAATTGGCATGTCCGGACATGCGGCCACTCCTTGCCCATCCTGGATAAAAGACGCCTGGATAAAAGACGCCTCGATAAAAGACGCCTCGACAAAAGCGCCTGGATAAGAAACGCCGACCTCAGCGTATGCCCCCGGCCACACCTACACCAAAATGAATATCCGGATGCCCCTGGCGCATTTGCGCCGGCGTCCATACGTGCGACTGCGCAACGTTGACCAGCGGATACACGTACGCCGCCTGGTCCACCATGCCTGAGCGGATGCCGTTCAATTGCCCGCTGACGGTGATCAGCGAACCGCCGGGATAATTGAATGCTTCCAGATAACCCGGATAAATCGCGATAAAGCGACCCGCGGCGTGGGCATCGGGCTGCGGGCGCTGCGAGGAATCGAGCGGATAGGCGAGGATTTCCACCTCGCTGTGATCGGAAAAATTGCGCACCCCGATCACGCTGCCGCCCCAGATCACCTGGCCATGGCCGTATGGCTGTGGCGACTGCGCGACCTGGGCGGGCAGCGCGGTGAGCGTGCCGGGCGCGGGTTTGTAGATCGGTGCCGGTGCGCAGGCCGACAGTGTCAGTGCAAGCAGCGATGCGGTCCAGCGCAGCGGACGGGAGAAAAGGCGAATCGGCATAGCGTTGATCCTTGCGTGCAGCCTCTCGGGGCTTGAGCTTAGCGGCCCCGCTTTGGCGGTGGTAGCCGGGTCGGATGGGCCAGCTTGGGCTTGATTGGGGCCGACGCATCGTCGTCCCGCAGCAGCCAGTCGAGCCGCCATGTCGCGGCACGTTCCTGCGACAAAAGCTGCGCCATCGCCTGCAAGGGTTCGCGCAGCACCTGGTCAAGATTCCAGGGCGCGTTGAGAACGGCCATGCCCGAACCGTTCAGGCGCAGTGGCGAATCGTCCGGATGCACCAGCAGCTCCGCACGCAGCACGCGCCGCGCGCCGCTGTGCTGCAAGCCGCGCAGAAACGGCTGTACCTGGCTGCGCAGTTTGATCGGATACCAGATGGCGTAGATGCCGGTGGGCCAGCGCTGCAAGGCCGTCTTCAGCGCAGCTTCGATCAGGCGGTACTCCGCTTCCTGTGCTTCGTAGGGCGGATCGATCAGCACCAGTCCGCGCTTCTCTTTGGGCGGAAGCAGTGCCTTCAGCGCTTCGTAGCCATTGCGGTTGTGCACGTGCACGCGGCGATCGTGGTGGAACAGTTCGCGCAGCCGCGCCGCTTCGTCCGGATGCAGTTCGCACAGCTGCGCACTGTCCGTGTCGCGCATGGCGCGCGCGGCCTGCAGCGGCGAGCCGGGGTAGAGTTTCAGGCCATGTTCGTTGCCTGGCAGCGACAGGATGGTATCGAGCCAATGGCGCAACAGCGGCGGCAGCGTCGCGCCGGTGGCGTTCGACGATGGATGCAGATCGGGAAACAGCAGGCGCGCAATGCCCTGGCGATATTCGCCCGTCTTGCCGGCCTCCTCGCTGTCGAGCGCGTAGCAGCCGCTGCCGGCATGCGTGTCGATCAAGGCGAAGGGAGCGTCTTTGGCTTGCAGTGCCTGGATCAGCGCGAACAGCACGCTGTGCTTGAGGACGTCGGCGAAATTGCCTGCGTGGTAGGCGTGGCGATAATTCATGGCGATTGCGGCAGGCTGGGAAGCTGAGTATAAGTCCCCGCCGCCGACCAATGCGCGGCCGCTGGCCGGCCGCCCTGGGGTCAATCGACGATATTGTGGCTTTCGGCGGTACCGAGCAGCTCCGGCTGCGAGGCCTTGCGCTCGCGCCGGTGCAGCAGCGGATGGGCGAACACCGCGGCCAGGATCACCGCCACGCCGAGATAAAACCATGCATCGAGCTGCCGTTGTTCGCCCAGCAACAGGATCGCCAGCACGATGGCGTAGACCGGTTCCAGGTTGGTGATCATCTGCGTGGCGAACGCGCTGATATGGCGCAGCGCGACCAGCGCCAGCGAAAAGGGCAGCAGCGTGCAGCCGAAGGCCAGAATCAAAAGCAGCGTGGCGTCGTGCGTGCTGGGCACCACGAAGGCGGCGCCCGTGTGCGGCAGCAACGGAGCGAGCACGGTGAGAAACGCTGCGCCCGTGCCCAGTTCGATGCACGTCACCGTGAGCGGATCGCCGTGTTCGACCAGGCGCTTGTTGAACGAACCGAACAATGCCACGAACAACGCCGAAAGCACGCCCACCGCAATCCCAAGACGCATATGCGCCGGTACGCCGCCGGCCACCAGCGCCACGCCGGGCACCACGGCGATGGCAATCAGCAGTTCGCGCGGGTCGAAGCGGCGGCGCGCCACCCATGGCTCGATAAACGCCAGGAAAGCAGGCCCGAGCGCAATGCAGGTTGCGCCCACCGACGCGTTGGCAAGCTTGATCGATGCATAGAACGTCAGCCAGTGCAGCGACACCAGCACGCCGATGCCGGCATAGGCCAGGCGCAGTTTCATGGTCATCGCGCGCAGGCCGCGCCACACCCGCGGCATCAGCAGCAGCGCGGCCGATACCAGCAGCATGCGCCACCACACCAGCGCCAGCGCAGGCAGCGTGATCAATTTGCCGAGGATGGCGGTGAAGCCCCACAACAGCACGCAAAAGTGGATTTGCAGGCGGGCCTGGTTGACGGGCTGCATGGCGACCGGGACGCGAAGTGGATAAGCCCGCCATTCTAGGGCCAGTTCAGCACGCTTGGTGCGGCCGGCCCGATGTATCGGCTTACGCCTATAGCGGCAGCAGCTTTGCCCTACTTGTTGATGGAATGGGGCGGTCTGCCGTGCAGCGAAGACAGCACCTTGGCGCAGGTGTTGGCCTGCTCGTTATGGCTGGGTGCGATCAGGGCCAGCAATGCCGCCGGCGGTGCCAGCACACCCAGCGCCACCGCGCCCCCGCCGCGCAACAGCAAGGGGCCGGCATGCACGCCCACGTCAGGCTGCTTGAAGGTACCCCGGACATACAGTGGCGAGCGCAGCGAAAAGATGCGCAGGCCCTTGGTGTGCGGCACGATGTTCAGATCCATGTGCTCGTTGGCGAAGTTCACCGTGCCATTGACGTCGATGGTGGCATCGTCCGTATCGAACACAAACAACTTGCTGGTAAACAGGCCATTGTCGCCGTCGAGGTCGGCCGCCGCGCAATGGATCTTCACCGTCTTGTCGCCGAACATCTTTTCGACGATCACGTTGGCCATGTTGAGGCCGGCCGTTTCCAGCAGCGTCTTGCTGATCGCGCCATCGTTCATCAACAACTTCACGTTGCCGTCGGCATCGCCCAGCAGCGCGGCCACGGAATTGCCCTGTGCCTTCAGCGCCATGTCGCCGTTGATTTCGCCCAAGCTGGTGCTCATCGGCCCGAAGGTCGGAAACAGCTGCTTGAGCTGGAGGCGGCGCGCGCTAAGCTGCAGCGCGCCGCGCATGGGTTGCACGCCGCCCTCGACACGGATACGGCCGTCGACGGTGCCGCCGGCCATGCCCAGGTGCAGCGGATTGAGCTGCAACAAGCCGCTGTCGAGCAGGATGTGCGTATGGAGCGCATCGATCGGCGTGCTGACGGGATGCTCGATGCGCGTGGCGTCGAAGGTGACGTCCGCATCCATCGTGCGCAGGCGGTCGGTGCGGAAGGGTTCCACCGGTAGCACCTTGTCGGCCGGTTGCCGGGCGGTGTCGCCGCGTTGCCGCTTTTGGGCTTTGTTGTCGGCGCCGATCAGCGGCGCCAGATCGGCAAAACGCAACTGCTGCGAATGGAGATCGCCCGACAGTGTGGGACGGGCGCCGCCGGTGACCAGCAGCATGTCGCCCTCCAGATCGCTGTCGCCGACGCGGCCGCGGAAATCGCGATAGTCGAAACGGCTGCCGTGCCGATGCAGTTGGGCTATCAGGTGGCCTTCGGTGCCGTAGGGCGGCGTATCGGGCAGGGCGATGCCGGTAATGGGATACAGCTTGGCCATGCTAGTGCCCGCGAACCACACGCGCAGATCCAGCGCGCCCAGATGGATCGGGTCGGTGAGCGTGCCGACCAGCGCGATCTTGCTGTCGCCGATATGCATGCGTGCCTGGATCGGGAAGGGCAGGTTGGTTTGTTCAAGCGCCAGCACCGCTCCGGATTTGCCCCAGCCGTTGACTGGCGCACCTTGATAGCTGCCATGGACCGTCCACGCAAATTGATAACTCGTGCGGTTGGCGTTGGCCGACATGTCCGGCCTGGTCTGATCCGATTCGGCCGCCGTGCCGACGCCGTGCCCAACGTCGACGCGTGCTTCCTGGGAGGCTTGCGCCACGATCTGGTCATAGGGAATGGCGTGTTGCAGCGGCGTGATCGTTATATCCAGCTGGAGCCGGTTTTGCGCATCGTCCAGCACGATACGGCCCTTATCGAAACCGATCGCGCCCAGGTTCAGTGTCCAATTGGAAGGCTGATTGCTTTGTCCAAGCGCAAACAACCAGTTGGCCTGGCCGTGCGCGTCGCGTTCAAGATCGACCTGCGGCCCCATTAATTGAATGGTGGGCGCATCGATGTGGTGCAGCAACAGGCCCCACGGCGAAAGGCGCCATTGCAAAGCGTCCAGCCGCGCGAACTTCGGCTGTTTGGCCCAGGACGGATTGCCGACCTGGATAGCGCGCGCGGTGAACGTGGGCCACGGCACCCAGGCGGCCAGGCCATGCTCGGCGGGTTCGCGCTGCCAGGTTGCGCTCAGGTTGCCCTGAATGGTGAATGGGCGGCCAATGGCCGCGCTGATCTTGTCGTCGATCACCGGCTTGAGCCGGTTCCAGTCGAACAGCGCGACGATCGCAATCAGTGCGAGCAGCAGCACCAGCAGCACGCCCGCGATCCACGCCGATAACTTGTAGAAGAGCCTCATGCTTGCGCGCCTCCGTGTCGGTGCCGCCGGTGACAGCCGGTACACCGACACCTAACTACGAGGCAGGCAAAAAATTTGTGTAATGCATGTAAGCGCTCAGGCCCGGTTCACGCGTCCGGGCCGGTTTATCGCTTGTTTGGGTGCTGCCTCAATGCGCAGCCACGGCCGGCTCGGTGCGCACGGGAATGTCGATATTGCATACATCGATCTTGCCGGCCGGCAAGGTGTAGAACGCGTCGCGGCGATTGCGCTTGGCCTCGACGATGGCGGCGAAGGTGGCGCTGTCGGTGCGCAGTACCTGAAGGTTTTCGCGCTCGGCCGGCGGCAGGTCGGCCGCCACGCGCACGGAAAGAATCGGCGTGCGCTGCGCCGCCTGCGTGTAGAAGCCCAGCGGCCCGGTGCCGCGCGTAAGCGCCGACAGATAAGGCATGCCTTGCAGCACCCGGCCGGCGATAGCCAGGTTGCGATCCAGCCCGCGCGGTGCCTGGCCGATCACCACGTATAGCGAATTGCCGTTGCCGCTATCGGGGGCAATGTCGCGCGCCACGCCGACCATGCCGTAGCAATGGGTCAGCCATTCGCGCCCCGTGGCGGGATCGCGCGCCGCCGGGAAACCTTCCGTGAAGCCGACTTGCGGCGCATATACGTCGCCGTCGGGCAGGGGCGTCCATGGCAGCTTGGGATCGATCGCGCGCGTGTATTCCGGCGGCACTTTGCTTTTCGCCGTGCCCAGCGGCTTGATCTTGCTTTTGTCGCCACTGTCGTCGTCGTTGGGATCTCCCCATTGCGTGACGAAGTTGTCCTGCACGCGGATGATCGCCAGTCCGTCGAAGTAATGCTCGCGCACCAGCGTGCGGATGTTGGCCGCGTGCAGCGGCGTGAAGTCGGGCGCCAGCTCGATCACCACGCGGCCCTGCGGCAATTGCATGTAGAGCAGGTTCTGCGGATCGGGCGTGCGCCATTCCTGCGGCTTGGACCTGGCGATCAATTCCTTCGCGGTGGGCGTGGATTTGGGTGTATCGGCCATGGCCGGCAGGACCGACAGACTGATCGCGACGGCCAGCGCGGCCGAAACAAGACGCAGGTGCATGAGCTTCCCCTGATGGATCGGATGGACCGGTGCGCCACGGTAGCAGAGACGCGCGCGGATGCCGCCTGCCGTTTCGATTCCCGCCTCGCGATCTTGTAAAAACATTATGGAATACAAAGGTTTGTTATCCAGCCCGGGCAGGCGTGCCATGCTGTTGCGAACCCGGGCAGCGCAGGGGCGGTGGATGATGTCTTGGCGCAGGTCGTTCAAGCTGTTGCTACGCACGCTTGCCGTGCTCGTGGGCTTGTCGGTTGTCGGCGCGGGCGTGTACTGGCATGCGACGCTGCCCGCGCAGTCGGATGCGTTCTACGTATGGCCGTCCGCGATTCCCGCGCAACCGGGAAAACTTTTGCGCGCCGAACCGTTCACGCGCGGCATCCCTGCTGGCGCAAAGGGATGGCGAATACTCTACGCAACGGCCCACGCGAATGGATCGCCCGCACTGGCCAGCGCGATCGTCGTGGCGCCGGCCAGCGATACCGCCGAGCCCAATCCGATCATTGCCTGGGCGCACGGCACCACCGGCATCGTGCCGGCGTGCGCGCCCTCGCTTTCGCCGCAGCCGCTCGACGGCATGCCGGCGGTCGCGCTGGCGATGCAGCGCCATTGGGCGATCGTGGCGAGCGATTATGCGGGGCTGGGCACGGCCGGCATGCAAGCCTATCTCGTCGGCGCCGATGAAGCGCACTCCGTGCTGGATGCCGTGCGCGCCGCACGGCAGATAAGCGGGTTGAGGTTGGCCGATGACGTCGTCGTGTGGGGACATTCGCAAGGCGGACACGCGGCGTTGTGGACTGGCATGCTGGCGACGACCTATGCGCCGGAGCTGCGCGTGGCCGGCATCGCCGCACTTGCGCCGGCCACCGATCTGCCGGCGCTGGAGGATTACACGCAGGACATGTTGATCGGCAGGATCCTGTCGTCCTACATCGTCATGGCTTACAGCGAAACGTATCCAGATGTCTCACGCACGGACACGCTGCGTTTTGGTGCTTCGCTGCCGGTGCGCGACATGGCGCGCCGCTGCCTGGATGGGCCGGGCGTGCTTCCGCTCATCGCCGATGCATGGATTGTCCATGGCGCCATCTTCAAGCACGATCCCGCGTCAGGGCCGCTAGGGCGGCATTTGCGCGAAAACATTCCGGACGGAGCGATTCATGCGCCGGTGTTTATCGCCCAGGGCCTGGACGATCCGCTGGTGAAGCCCTCGATACAGCAGGCATTTGTGCAAGGCGATTGCGCACGCGGTCAACCGATCACCTATGCCACTTATGCCGGGAAAGATCATTTGTCGCTACTTGCACCCGGCGCGCGGCTGGAAACGGATCTGGTGAACTGGACGCAAGACCGATTCGACGGCGTCGCCGCGGTCAGCGGCTGCATGGCCCAGGCGAGATAACCTGTCCGTGGAAAGGGGCGCCGACGATTCAATCCTTTGCGCTTAGCAAGCGTTGTTGTCGAAACGGGATGGGTCGTGCGTGCGTGTTGCGCGTGTCGTGGCCATCTGCTGATGAAGCCGGCGGTACGCTTGGACCAGTTGCGCGAGATTGAACGCGCGGTTTCTGCCGCTGGGGTTGGGCAGCACCCAGACGGCGGCAGCCTGCATGCGCCGGGGTTGCAATCCCCATGCGACCCCGCGTTGGCCTGACATGCCGCTGTACGCCGCCTTGCCCAGAAAGGCGACGAAGCGCGGCGCGTAACGCGCGATTTTGCGTTCGAATGCCGCCATGGCGGTTTTGAATTCCGCTGGAGCCAGATGATCGGCGGCCGCCGTCGGCCGTTGTACCACCGTGGTCAGGCCGTAGCCGTAGTGCAGTATCGCGCGGCCGTCCTGCGGCGATATTTCTTCCGGCGTAAAACCGGCCAGATGCATCACGCGCCAGAAACGATTGCTTGGATGGGCGAAGTGATGCCCCGTCGCGGCGGCCAGCATGCCGGGATTGATACCGCAGGACAACACTTCCAGCCCCTCGGCGATGATGTCGGGGAGCTGGCCGCTCACTTGCAGAGCGCGGCCGTCGTATTTTGCGCGAGCTTCCTCAACGCGCTGCGCGAGCTGCCCGATCGTGCGCGTACGGCAATGCTGTGCATGGTCGCGACGGCAAGCTGGGCGAGCACGGTCGGATCGGCACCCGCGTTCAACTCGCCGTTGTCGCGCGCGCGCCGGAATAGCGCTTCGAAATCGGCATCGAGGGCATCGAAGCCCTTGGCGACGATCTCGCGGATCTGGGCGTCGCCGGGTGCTTCGGTAATGGCAGTGCTGACCACAAAGCAGCCCAGCGCCTGTTGGTCATCGGCGAAATAGATCGATAGCGCCGCGTCGTAGACCTTCATCAAGGTGTCGGTCAGCTTGCCGCCGCCTTCGAAGGCTTTGCGCATCGCCGCGAATTTGAAATCCCAGTAGCTGCTCAGCGCCTTGACGTAGATCGCGTGCTTGTCGCCGAACGCGGCGCTGAGGCTGGGCCGGTTCATGCCGGTCGCGGCGGAAATGTCGTCGAGCGAGGTACCTGCATAACCGCTTTTCCAGAACGCCTGCGCGGCTCGCCGCAGGGCGGTGTCAGGGTCGTAGGCGCGGGGGCGTCCGCGGGGCCTTTTCGTGGCCGGATCTTTTTTTGTACCAATTTGCATAAAAATGCTTGACTCCGATTTGTGCCGATGATTATTATTCGATGCAGTACAAAATTCAACATCCACGGGATCTGGGAAACGGGGCCGGTCGGGATGGGGTAGAGCCAATGTTTACTTTCAAATTACTGAAATAATTGAGGAAAATGTCGTGAGTACGCAATCTGATCAAATCGACGATGGACCGGCCCCGGGCCGGAGCATCACGTCGAAGCTGCGCCTGCCCCTGATGGCGGGGCTACCGCTGGTGCTGGCGCTGGCCGGCGGCATCGCCTACCTCTCCCTGGCGCACGAAGTCATCACGGACGACGCCTTCGTGGAGGCCGCCACGGTCTCCATCAACGCCCGTGTGCCCGGCCAGGTGGTGCGGATCGCGGTGAAGGACAACCAGCGGGTGCGCCAGGGCCAACTGCTGTTCCAGGTCGATCCGGAGCCCTATCGCATTGCGGTGGAACAGGCCCAGGCGCAGCTCAACAACGCGCGCCTGCAGGTCCAGGCGTTGAAGGCGACCTATCGCCGGCAAGTGGCCGACGTGGAGTCCGACAAGGCCACGGCTGCCTTCGACGAGCGCGAGTACGACCGCAAGAAGGCATTGCTTGCCACCGATTTCACCTCGCGCTCGGCCTATGAACAAGCCGAGATGGATCTGCAGGTCGCACGCCAGCACATCGCATCCGCCCAACAAGACGTATCCAACACCGTGGCCGAACTGGATGGCAATCCGGATATCGATGTCGATCAACATCCCTCGGTGCGCGAGGCGAAGGCGCAACTGGATCGCGCCAAACTCAATCTTTCCTATTCCACGGTGGTGGCGCCTGAAGAGGGCGTGGTCACCAAAGTCGACGATCTGCAGGTGGGCGACTTCGTCAACGGCGGCGCCACGGTGTTCGCGCTGATGTCCAGCCGCAATATCTGGATCGAGGCCAACTTTCGCGAAACCGGCATGACGCACATGCGTCCAGGCCAGGCTGCGGTCATCGATGTGGATACGTATCCGGGCCACGCTTTCAAGGCGCACGTGGTCAGCATCAGCCCCGGCACCGGCTCGCAACTGGCGGTGTTGCCGCCGGAAAACGCCACCGGCAACTGGGTGAAAGTAGTGCAGCGCATGCCGGTGCGGCTGGAGTTCGATCACATCGATCCGAAATGGCCGCTGTATTCGGGCATGAGCGTTACAGCACATGTCGATGTCCGTCCGAGCACGCCCGTGGCGAGCGCTGTCGCGGGAGCCGCACCATGAACACCGCGCTCGCGGCCGGCAACGAGGCTACGTCGCGCCGGTTACTGGTCATCGCCGCGCTGCTCGCCACTTTCATGCAGTCGATGAACATTTCGATCCCGAACGCGGCGCTGTTGTACATGCAAGGCACGATGTCCATGGCGGACGACGAGATCGGCTGGGTCTTCACCGCTTACATCGCCTCCGGCGCGACCGTCATGCCGATGACCGCGTGGCTGGCCGGAAGATTCGGCCGTAAGAACGTGTTGCTGACTTCGATCGCTTTGTTCAGCCTCGCGCTGATTCTCGATGCCATGGTGAAGACGCCGCTGGAGTGCGTCGCCGCCCGCATCCTGCAGGGCGCCGCGAGCGGCACGCTTGCGCCGATCTCGCTGGCGATCCTGCTTGATGGACAGCCGGCCGAACGCCAGGGCAGGACCGGCATGGTGTGGAACGTGACCTCGCTGCTGGGCATGCTCAGCGGCCCAGGCATCGGCGGCGTGCTCAGCGAATACCTCGGCTGGCCTTCCATCTTCTATGTCAGCCTGCCGCTGTCTGCTTTCATCGCGTTGACGATGAGTCTTTACCTGAAGGAAAAAAAGGCCGAAAAACTCGCCGCGTTCGACTTCTTCGGGCTGATCACCTTTGCCATGGGCATCATGGGCGTGCAGATGATGCTCGACCGTGGCGAGCGCATGGAGTGGTTCGATTCGCCCGAGATCTGGGCGGATGCGATCATGGCGGCGCTCGGTTTCTATCTGTTCTTCGTGCACGTGTTGACCAAGGAGCATCACTTCCTCAACAAGGCGCTGTTCAAGGATCGTAACTTCAGCGTGGCAACGGTGATGTACTTCGCAGTCGGCTTCATCCTGTTGCCCACCCTGGCGTTGACCTCGCCGATGCTGGAGGAATTGCTCGGCTATCCGGCGCATACCGCCGGCAACGTGACCATTCCGCGCGGCATCGCTTTGGTAGGCGCGGTCATACTGACCTTCAAGCCCTCGCCGCGCCTGGATAACCGGTTGTTTCTGCTTGGCGGCCTGGCGCTGGTGATCTACGGCAATTGGCGCATGATGTGCTACTCGCCGTTGATGGATTGGCAGGCGGTGGTGGAGGCGGGTGTCCTGCAAGGCGCGGGCCTGGGCGTGCTGTTGCCTGCATTGACCCGCGCGGCATTCAGCACGCTGGAGCCGGTGTATCGCCCGGAAGGCACCGCGTTTTTCAACCTCGTGCGCTTGTACGGCAGCACGATCGGCATCGCGATCGTACAGATCTATTTCTTCAACAACACCCAGAGCATGCATCTGGCGCTCGCCAAGAACCTGCGGCCGTACCTTATCGGCAGCGAAGCGGCCAACACGATGTCGGCGCAAGCGCTGGCCTCGCTCAACGATCTGGTGACGGGCCAGGCCGCGATGGTCGGCATCATCGATCAATTCAAGGTCCTGCTGATGGCTGGCCTGATCGCCACGCCACTTGTTCTATTCCTTCGCAAGCCGCGTACCGGCAACCGATAGTTGTGGAGTCACAACATGAAACTGATTACCTCTAAATTGCTCAAGCGCGTGGCGCGGACGACACTTGTCCCCACGGCGTTGTCCCTGTTGCTGTCGGCCTGCATGGTCGGGCCAAACTTTGAAAGGCCCGCCGCACCAGCCACACGGCACTACGATGCACACGCCGAGCAGGCGCTGAGCGGCGCCAACACGTCCGCCGATGTGCAGCACGTGGACATCGGCAAAAAGATGCAGGGCGACTGGTGGTTGGCGCTAGGTTCACCCAAGCTCGATGGTGTGATGCAAAGGGCCATTGCCGGCAACCTCGACCTGGAAGCGGCCGACGCGACCATCGCGCAGGCCGACCAAGCCGTTGCCGCCGCGCAGGGCGCGCTGCGTCCGCAGGTGGATATGGGCGCGCAAGGCGGTCGCGAGCGTGCGAATGTCGGCACGGAAAACGTGACGACCCATTTCTACGCGGTCGGCCCGCAAGTGAGCTTTGATCTGGATATCTTCGGCGGCAACAAGCGCCGGGTCGAGGAAAGCACGGCGCTGGCCGAACTGCAGCGGCACAAGTTCGATGCGGCGTACCTGACCGTAACCGGCAACGTCGCTAACGAAGCAATCGAACTTGCCTCAGCCCGCGCGCAGATCGACGCGGTCAATGTGCTGATCGCCGACGACCAGAAAAACCTGCAATTGGTGACTACGGCGCATCGGGTCGGCAGCGCCACGCAAGTGGACGTCGCGCTGGCCAACACGCAGCTGGCACAAGACCAGACCTTGCTGCCGCCACTGGTGCAGCGGCGCGACGTGGCGCGGCATGCGCTGTCGATCCTGGTCGGCAAAAGCCCCGGCGACTGGACCGCGCCGGACTTCAACCTCAGCGATTTCGCGCTGCCACAGGCGATGCCCGTCAGCCTGCCATCCGAACTGGTGCGCAATCGTCCCGATATCCTTGAAGCGGAAGCCGAACTGCATGCCTCCAGTGCGGCGATTGGCGTGGCCACGGCGGACATGTATCCGCACCTGACGCTGTCGTCCGCGCTGAGCGGCTCCGGCGTCGGCACTTTGTGGAGTGTCGCGGGCGCACTGGCCGGCCCGCTTTACGCAGGCGGCACGCTCAAGGCGAACCAGCGCGCCTCGGTCGACGCCTACAAGGCCTCGCTCGCTAACTATCGGCAGACTGTCATCCAGTCATTCGGCCAGGTCGCGGACGTGTTGCAGGCGGTCGATCACGATGCCGAAGAATACGCCGCCCAGGAACGCGCCTTGAGCGCCGCCGACACCAGTCTGAGGTTGAACCGGCAGGGTTATGAGGTGGGTGAAACCGGCGTGCTGCAGGTGCTGGATGCGCAGCGTAGCTATCAGCGCGCCCTGATTGGCCAGATCCAGGCCAATACCGCGCGCTACCTCGACACCGTGCAGCTTTCCATAGCCCTGGGCGGCAACGCCAGCGGCGTTTCCCAGCAGCGCGTGGCATATGGTGACAAACCATGAACGTGCGCTCGATTCACGTTTACCCCGCATCCCCGCGCCCCGTACAAGGGGCCAACCCCGCCACGGATGGCGCTCCATCAGAGGTCACGACCATGCATCGCCTGGAGTCATTGCCACATACGCAAATTCCGCTTGCCGACGGCGCAAGCACCATTCCCGCCGTCGGGTTCGGCACCTTGATCGCCGATGCCGAGGCGGCCAGGAAAGCCATCCGGTCCGCGTTGGAAGTCGGATTCCGGCATATCGATGGCGCTGACGTTTATCGCAATGAAGAGGTCGTGGGCGACGCGTTGCGCGAGGCGTTCGAAGCGGGCACGGTCAAGCGCGACGAACTGTTCGTCACCAGCAAGCTGTGGAACAACAACCATCGCCCCGAGCGAGTCAGGCTCGCTTTCGAAAGAAGCTTGCGCCGCCTGCAGCTCGATTATCTGGACTGCTACCTGATCCACACGCCGTTCGCGTTCCAGCCTGGCGAGGACTACTACCCCATGAACGATCGCGGCGAACCGGTCTACGATCCGGGCGTGACCTTGATCGATACCTGGCGGGCGATGGAAAGCCTGGTGGACGAGGGACGCTGCAGGTTCATCGGGTTGTCGGACATCACGTTGGACAAGCTGAAGGAAATCGTCGAGATCGCGCGCATCAAGCCCGCCGTGGTGCAGGTCGAAAGCCATCCTTATCTGCCCGAATGGGAGCTGCTCGCGTTTTGCCAGAAGCATGGCATCGTGCTGCTGGCGTTCGCGCCGCTGGGACATGGCATGGAGCCACGGATAACCGACGATCCGGTCATCAAGGGCATCGCCACGCGCATCGGCAAGACGCCGGCCCAGGTGGCGCTGGCGTGGGCGGTACAGCGCGGCGGAGCGTTTCTCACCACCTCGACCCATCCGTTGCACATCAGGGAAAATTTCGAGATTGCCCTGCTGCCGCAGGAAGCCATGCAGGAAATACAACATGGCATCACGACCCATATTCGCTTGAACGCGGTGGTGGAGACGGGCATGCCCGGTTTCGTGCCGCGAGCCAAGTAAAGGGAGCCTGGATCAGCCCCGCCGCCTGCCGGGGCCCGATACATAAGGGCTGCCGGGTACGCTCCAGCGCCACGGAAAATCCTTGCCGACGCTGATGCCGATACGCAGGCTGCCCACCAGGTTTTCAGGCGGCGCCATGCCGTCATCGACGATGGTGAAGCGATCGCTGGCGCCGGCAAGGTCCAGGCCGTTATGAACGCCGGTGATGCCCATCGCCTGTGCCAGCCGGGCTGGGCCACGGCAAAGATCGCGATCACTCGCCGCGCGCGGGCGTGCTGCGCGCATCTGTTCTAGCCCGTGTAGCGGTTGCAGCGCGCGGATGAGCATGCCGCATCCGGCGCCTTCGGGGCCGCTCACACAGTTGCAGCACCAGTGCAGGCCGTAGGTGAAGTGCACATACATATGCCCGGGCGGTCCGAACATTACCGCGTTGCGTTGCGTTTTGCCGCGATAGGTATGCGCTGCCGGATCGATCGCGCCGGCATAAGCTTCCACTTCCACGATGCGCCCGGCGCGGCCGTCGGCCGCCGCCAGGATCTTGTTGAGCAGTTGCGGCGCCACGGCGGTGGCGGGCCGATCGTAGAAGGCGCGCGGCAACGGCTCACCTGGCCAAGCGACCCATGCCGATTTCCGTTTAGCCATCCGGATGCTCCCGCCGCCGTTGTCGTGATTGCCGCACGTCGCCGGAAAATGCCCGGCGCGTTCTCGCGAAATCGTACAAGAGCCGGATGGGCGCCGCTTGAATCACGCATTGGCCGAAGATCTCGCTCAGCGTTTTGCGCGAGCTTCTTCAACGCCTTTTGCCGGAGCTGCGAGCTTCGCGGGTGACCGGCCGCGAAGCTATCCTTTCACAGGGAGACAGGAGACTTCATTTTACCTCTTGAGCTTTCGCTCATCCGACGCCTGCGTCGAATAACCATCATCAAGCGTATGCAGGAACGCGATGATGTCCTGGATGTCTTGCGCGGTGAGCGGGGGCGGATCGCCGGGGCGGCGGTCGAAGGGGGCGTCGGTGTTGTCGATGTTGGCGCGGTAGGCGGCCGGCATGTCGTTGTAGATATCGGGCTTGCCGTTGGCGCCGCGCGGGTAGACTTTCTCCGGCGCGACGTTGCGCAGGTTGTAGAAATCCAACACCTGCGTCAACGAGTGATACACGCCGTTGTGGAAAAATACCGCGCGCCTGTCCACGTTGCGCAGCGTCGGCGTGAGAAACATGCCGCAATATTGCGTCTGCTTGGCCAGATCCTTTCGAAGCGGCCCGCAGATACCCAGATCGTAGAAGTGCGGGTCGCGGTTAACCGCCAGCGTTGTGTTGCGCGGTACGCCCAGCGCTTCGTATTGGGTGTCGGTGAACAGCGGCGGCAGGCCGTCGCGCGTGGGCTGGCTAAGATGGCAGCCGGCGCAGTTGCCTTTGCGCGGATCGTTGAACAGGCGCAGGCCGCGCATTTCCGCCGGGGTCAGGTGTGCCTGTCCTTGCAGCCACGCATCGTACTTGCTGGTGAAGGGGTGGAAGGAGGGGTCTTCGATCTGAAAGCGGCCGATGGCGAACATCGCTTCATCGATAAGCTGCCCACGATCGTTGACGATGCCGGGCCCGAACAACATGGTAAAGGTTTGGCGGTAGCGGCTACGCAACAGTTTGTCGACCACCTCGTCCATGCTGGTGTTGGCCATTTCCACGGGATTGAGCAGCGGCAAATACGCCTGCCGTTGCAGCGAGTCCGCGCGGCCGTCCCAGAACAAGCCGCCCTGCGCCACCATCGCGGGAACGGCTGGCGTTACGCCGGCTTGCTTGCGCGCACGCGGATCGTTGCGCGCGGAGGCGGCCAATGCGTTGAGGTTGGGTGCCACCTCGTCGTTGCCGGTATCGGGCCCGATATTGAAAGGTCGTTGCCGATACAGATAGCCAAGCGATAGCGGAGGGCGATAACCCGCCTTGTGCAGATTCACGCCGCCCGGTTGCACGGTGAGCGCGTTGGGCGGGTTGTAACCGTAGTCGGGGCTATGGCACGACGCGCACGATTGCTTGCCCGAGCCGGACAGCATCGGATCGAAGAACAGCGACTTGCCAAGCTGCGCCACCGCGCTCAGCGGTTGTGTTTGCGGCAAGCGCAGATGTACCGGATGCGGGTTGATGCCGCTGTCAGGGCCGGTGGCGTCCTGTGCTGTCGCCGCCTGGTCGAGAAAGGCATAGCCGGTCAGGCAGCTGAGTGCGCAAGCGGCGCCAAGCAATAGGGGAAGCCAGCGAAACGGCTCGCGCGGCATCGATGCGCGAGCGGGAGACGATTGGAATCTCAATGGCATGTCCAAGGCAATGACGTGATGGCGTGCGATACGGCCTGGAAAACATCACAGCCCCGCGATGCATCGCGGAGCCGTGATGGACGTTATCCGCTTGGGGCGCTGCCGGATCAGATCATGATCCGGCAGCGCGGCCGGCGCTTAGAAGTTCCAGGGACGATGCTTGTCCACCGGGGTGCCGGTGCTGGGGTCCAGGAACAACTTGGGCGCTTGTTCGAACGGTGCGCGGCTGAAGTCGAACATGCCCATGATGCTGCCGGTGTTGGCATCGTTGGAGCCATCGCCGAGGCGTTCGCCATGCAGCCAGTTGTCTTCGATGAAGCGAACCACCGAGGCCTGCGTGATCTGCGTGTCGTCCACATAGTTGACGCGTGCGTAGGGCGAGATCACCAGGAAGGGTATGCGCGTACCCGGGCCGCAGCGGCCGTTGACGGCGCCGCCGTTCACACCTACGCCCTGCTTGGCATGAGCAGCATTGCAAACGCCCGGGGCGTTGAGCTGGTCGGCACCGGTGACCGAGCCTTCCGTGCTGGTGGCATCGAAGGACGAGGTGGTGGGCGCGGCGTAGCGATGGTCGTACCAGCCGTCGGAGTCGTCGTAGGTGATGATGACGGCGGTGCTATCCCAATCGGGCTGCTTCTGCAGGAAGTTGAGCACCTTCACCACGAAGGACTGTTCGTCCAGCGGATCGGAGTTACCCGGATGTGCATCGCCGACGGCCGGCGGCTTGATGTAGCTCACCGACGGGAAGTTGCCCTCGGAGACGGCCTTGAAGAAGTCGTTGACGTCGTATTCGTGGTGCACCGGGGTGGCGCCGCTGTCCTGCGAGTCGGTGTAGCCGATCTGGGCGACCGATGTCGGCCGGGTGTGCGCGGGGTTGGAGGTGGAGGCGTAATACTGGAACCAGTTGTGATGCGGCACGTAGTCGGTTTCGGTGGCATTGAGCACGCTGGAGTAGGTGCTGCGCTGGCAATTGGTGGTGCCGTTTTCATTGGTGGCAGTGAGATCGAAGCCGCCCATGAAGCCGCCCCAGGTGATGTGATGGGCGTTGAGCAGGTCGCCGATGTTCTTGGACGTCATCTCCACCGTGCTGGTCTTGGACGAGCACGTGTCATAGGCCGGATCCGTGTCGCCGATGAGGGTGAGGCCGCCCTGGGTATCGGGAATGGTGGAAGCGGAGCCCAGCACCACCTTGGCACCGTTGTTGGTTCCCGAGACCACGGCAATCGCGCCGGGCGTCGAGGGGCCGTAGGTGTCGGTGTAGCTGTTGTCGTCCATGGCGAAGTTCTGCGCGTAGTTCCACATCGCCGTCACCGTGTTGCCGTCGAAGTAACCCATCACCAGGCCGTGCGTACCGAAGGCGCCGGTGGTGGTCACGGTGTTATTGCCGGTGTAGGCGGGGAAGCGGTCGGCAGCGCCGTTGTCGTAGGCAAGCTGTTCAGGCGTGTAGCTGTGGTTCTGGCCTTCGGTGTTGGCCTGCGTGCGATCCAGGCGGAACGGGTTTACCGCATTGGCGCCGTTGATCGGGTTGAGCTTGTTCGGGTTGTCATTGAGCAGCGCCGGGGTGAGTCCCTCCACCTGCGGCGTGAAGGGCCGCGCCTTGAATTGAGGCTCGCCGGGCGGGTTGGCCGCCACCGGATAGGTACCAAAGTAATGATCGAACGAGCGGTTCTCGTCGAAGATCACCACCAGGTGCTTGATGGGCGTGGCGGTGGGCAATTCGTCTTGCGGCGAACGCCCATGTCCATGCCAAGGGGAATACTGAACGTTATCGGCGCTCTGGCTCGAAGCGGTGTCGGGCTGGGCATAGGCGGCGAACGCGCATGCCATGCAAGCGATCGACGCAGGCAGCAGCGCCTTGCGGAAACTGCGAAGACTAAACATGTGAAAGCTCCTGGAGTGGGTACGACGACACAGGGTTGGTACAGCACCCATTTCTGCGGATTCCCCCTTGCAGCCAGCCGCAGGCCGCGCTGACCGCGCCGCCTGTGGCATACGCGGCATTGAACCACCCTTGTATGAAGGTTCCGGGACAGTGCTGGGCCACCATGCCGTGGTGCGGTGCACGAGTTGCTTTCCCCCGCAAGTTCAGTCGGTTCCAGCGAGAAGCGCGTGCAAAATGTGACGTGTTCGCGTAGAGGCGGGCTTCAGGAAACCTGCGGCAAATAGCTGAGTCCGATTGCCGCCAGGCCTTGCTTCACGTGCATGGCGCGCTGGTCGGTCAGCACCTTGTCCTGGCTCGCTTCAAGTCCGTCGAGCGCGTGCTTGACGATATCCTCTACGCTGTTGGAATGCGCAACGCATCCTGAACCGATAGTCGTGTCATGGAGACATGCGCAAACGCGCGCGAAAGGCATTGCAAGGATGCGGCCGCGCGTGCGATCAAGCGCCTTGGCACCATGGCTTACGTCATGCAAAAAGCATTACGACCTTCACATGCCGGTCGCAAGCCTGCTCGGTAAATTTAAACCCACCGTCGTCATGGATCATCCAACACGTCGATTCAAGCGATCTGGTGTGGATCAACGCGTCACAGGAACGGACGTTTCACCAACAAGGAAGATGTGTAACCCGGCAGCCACCCCACTGCCGCGATGCCATGGACATCGATCGCAAGCCGACTGCTGCGCAAGCGGTTGAACGGTTTGTCGTGCCCCCAACCCACGAGTACCCACATGAAGACCATGCAAAAAAACGCAACCGTTGCGTATCGGCATCAAAGCCGCCGCCACGCGCTCAAGCTCATGACGGCCATAGCCTGTGGTGCATTCGGTGCCTTCACATTTCACGCTGCATACGCGCAGTCAACCAGCTCCAGCATCATGGGTAAGGCGCCCGCTGACAGCACCATTACGGTGCACAGCGACAACGGCATTACCCGCAAGGGGGCTCCCAACGACAAAGGTCGCTACAGTCTCCACTCGCTGTTGCCCGGAACCTACCTGGTGTCGCTGGAGAAGAACGGCAAGACCGTCGCCCAAGTGCTGGGCGTTCCGCTCTTTGCAAGCAGGTCGTCCGAAGTGGATTTTGTTTGCGACAACGATCAGTGCACGGGGTCGCTCGCGCGCTGATGGTGTAGGCCTCGGTGTCATGCCTTCGGGCATGACATCAGGTATCGGGACCCGAGCCTGGGCCGCCTACGCCCATTAGCTGATTAGACACGTACAGTCGCGCGCTTCTATGTTCATTTGTATCCGAAGGATGCAGTTGACTATATGTTCCCTGCGGCCAAGCGGTGCCCTTCGATCGAGAGATCTGCGGAAAGCTGGTTTCTATCGTCCGCACAGGAGCGTGGATGTAAGGGCGAGAAAAACGCAGACAGTCGCTAGCAGTCCATCTCACTCCCGGTGGGGCGTTTGCTGACGTGCGCGGTCGGCCACCCGCGCGGCAAAGCCGGCGGGCAGCGAATGGCGAAGCGGGGCAGACAGGCCGCGCGCGACGACTCGGCTGACAAATGCGTCGGTGGCAAATGCAGGCGTCGGAGTACCCTCGCGCTTGTCCTTTTTGCCTGTTCATCCATCTGCTATGCATTGATCATGGCCTGGTTTAAGCAGGAGGTGTCATGCTTTTCATGTGATGTTCCGATCAAGCCATGAACCATGGACTTAAGGCGGGCGCGACCAGGCATCAGGTGGCCTTTCACCGTGTTTTCCGTCAGTGCCGTGTTCGGCACGGCGCTTCGTGCGAGCCGGGTTGCACCCGGGACCCTGGCCGGTTAACGGTGCGCAAGCCAAGAGTGGCTCTATGCGCGGGTTGGTCTTGGCCGTTTTGCGGGTATCGCGTTAATTGCGCATTCGTCGTCGACATCGCCGCTGAGCATGCGATCTTTTTGCAGAGTGAACATGGAACATCGGACGTTGTAAGGGGTGCGTAGCGTAACGGGGGCGGTTGCTTGAGCGTTATCGCGCCGCGCTCGGGAGGATATTGCGGCCTAATTTTTTACGACATTGCCGCGGCCTAAATGGCCCATTCTTTGTGCAATGCGCATGAAGGCCAGGTACTGCTGGCTCCACCAACCCTCCCCATAGCAGCGCTGCGTGCCTGCCGGTGCCTGAAGCTGGTCGCGTATGCCTGTCGATTCGGGTGCTTCATTCCAGGACGCGGTTTTGAATAGCATGTCCCACCATGGAAAGAGCACGCCGAAGTTGCAGCCGTAGTGCGTGCCTTCATGTCCATAGCCGATGGCGTGGTGGCGGCGGTGGAAGGCGGGGCTCACCAGCAGCCGGCGCAAGCCGAAACGAAACGGCAGATGTGCGTTGATGTGCTGCACGCTTTGCAGGAGGTTGCTGAATGCAACCAGCCACACATATTGCGAAGGCTCCACGCCGATCAGCAAAGCGAGGGCGGCGAAAAAGGCCGACTGGATCAGGGTGTCGAGCGCATGGTTGCGGTCGTCCGTCCACAGCGACATCTGCCGCTGGCTGTGATGTACGGCGTGCAATTCCCACCACACGCCGAAGCGGTGCTGCCAGCGGTGATACCAGTAGCCGGCGAAGTCGAGCACTATCAGGTAAAGGAAGAACGACACGAGCGGCCTGTCGGTAAGTCCCGGCCACATGGCGTCCAGTTCGATCGTGGGGATGCCATGCAGGACCATGCTGCTTTGCAGGCGGTCGAAGGCCGGTTGCAGCAGCACAAAGAAGACGAGATTGAACAGGCCCAGTTTGGTGATCCAGGTGTACAGGATATCCACCCGCGTTGCTTTGCGGTCGCTCCAGGGCTCCGCCGGTCGCCACGCTTCCAGCGGGCGGAGCAGTGCGTACATAAACAGGATCTGCAACGCACCGACCAGTACCCAATAAATGGCATCGTAGGCGTCTTCGTCGTAGTCCATGAAGCCGAAGTGGTACAGGGCCGGCTGTACGACATCGGTAAACAGCATCGTTTGCACCGAGCCGATGCCGTTAAGAACGCCCTGCAAGATGTCCGGAATCATCGCGCTTGTACCTTTTCCACGGGTCAATCCGGATTTGGACTGATTACGGGGGCACGGTCGAAAAAATAGATCCCGTGTGGCGAGCGCCCAACGGCGATCGTGTCGATCAGCTTGCCGGTGGTCATGTCGATCACACCGACATGGCGGGCAAAGCGAAAGGTGACCCACAAGTATTTACGGTCGGCGCTCAGTTCCATATCGTCCGGGCCGGGCAGCAGCCCCGTGATATCGGACGACCGGGTAAGCGTGCGGTAGTCGATAAGGCTGATGGTATCGGCGACACGGTTGCTCACCGCCACGTGTACGCCATCGTCCAGCGAGCGGAAGTTGTGCGCGCCACGACCGGTGGGAATGCGCTTGATCACCTGGCGTTTGCTCCAGTCGACAACGGCCACGTCGTCTTCGCCGGTCATGCCTATCAGCAGGTCGTTGCTGTCGGGAACCACCCAGATGCCAGCGGGCGCCCGGCCGACAGGCATGCGCCAGGCCAGTGTCTGGGTGGCGAGGTTGATTGCGGCCAGTTCGCCAGAACCCTGCAGGGTAACGAATACCAACTGTCCATCCGGAGAAAAATTGAGATGGCTGGGGATATCGGCAAGCGGAATACGCTTGGCGATGGTGAAGTTCTTGCCGTCGTAGTGATAGATGTCCACCCGGTTAAGGCGCAGCGCTGCCGTGACGAACCACTTATGGTCGGGTGAAAAGGCAAGCTGGTAAGGATCTTCCACGCCTTCGAGCGTGTGTTGAATTTGCCCGGTGTGCGGATCGACGAACAGCAGGCTATTGGAAACCGAGTTGGCGATGATCAGCGAACGGTGGTCGGGCGTAATCATCAAGTGGTGCGGCTCTTTGCCGGCCGGGATGACGCCGGTGACCTTGTGCGTGACCGGATCGATCAAGGTGATTTGGGCTTGGGCCGAGTCGAGCACGATCACCTGGTCTGTGGCCCGGGCGCGCAGGCCGATCAGGGCGAACACGCATCCCAGGGTGTAGCAGGCCACGCGGTGGAGGTATGGCATCGGCATAGAATTACGCATGGAAAGATGGATCAACGTGCTTGGGCATGGTCATCGCGGCGATGCCTCCAGCACGGTACGCCATGGCACTGCTTGCGCCATCGCGGCATATCCTGCATCGCTAGGATGGATATGGTCGCCGCTGTCGTAGACGGTACGCAGGCGCTGCGGTTGCGCGGGATCGCGCAACGCAGCGTCGAAATCGATCACCCCGTCGAAACCTCTGCCTGCGCGAATCCAGCGATTCACGCCGGCACGAATGGCCTCCCGCTCCGCAGGCAGGCTTGCAGGGGTCAAGGTGCCGATAAACAACCGCACATGGTGTCGATGCGCCGTGGCCGCCAGTGCCTGATAGCCGGCGATAAGGCTCGACACGCTCACCAACGTATGCGGTGCGTCACAATCCAGGACCCGGCGGGGCGGCATGTGGGCGAAGTTGATGTCGTTGATGCCGATCAGGACAACGACCGACTGCACGCCAGGGGTGTCCGCCAAGGTCCGCTCGAATCGGGAGGAGAGGCTTTCCCCATAACATGGCGAATCGGACAGTAGGCGATTGCCGCTGATCCCGGCATTCAATACGGCGACCGGACCGTACCCTTCCTTCGCTACGCGGCGCGCCAGATCGTCGGGCCAGCGATGGTTCATGCCGAGACTGGAGGCCATGCCGTCGGTGATGGAGTCACCGATTGCAAGAATACTTCTGGCCGAAGGCGAAGCGACCGAGACGGTAGCAAGCCATGCCCATTGCGTGATGCGCGAACGGAACGCGGCCGCCGAACTGTCCTGTGTGTGATCGCCTGGCGAGGAAAGATAGTTGAACTGACTGGCCACACGATGCCACGCCTGCAGATGTTGTCCTTGCCCCAGGTAGATGCTCACTGCGTACGGCTTCCCGCGATGTACGGGCAAGTGCACCGCATCGCTTTCGATATCCGCATCGGGAGCAAGGGTGGCACGTGAGGCGCCTGCAAACGTTACCGCCACACTTTCCCCGTCCGTGGCGGCAGTGCCTCGTGCGGAAGCTGCGATTTTTACGGCCAGGATGCGCAGTGGTTCGCGCGCATAACGGTTGCTGATACGGATGCGCAGCATGTTGCCGTCGAGCGTCGGATAAACAATCTGCCGCAGCGTGCGGCCACTGACATCCGGTGCCCGATACAACGGCGGTGGATGGCTGAGTTGCGGGATCGCCTGCAGCGACGTGGTCCAGGCGGCCACCCAGCGTTCGCTGTCGGCTGCCCGTGCGAAGCTGGATGAGAGCGCCGCCCCCGTCAACAGCACCATTGCCAGGACGTGCCGTACCCATGGCGCCGTGACTCGATGCGAGCCGCATTCACCGTGGCGCGGGGCTACGCATGCATGGTTTTCTTCAGACATCATCTTGCTCGTTATGCAGCCGGGCGCATGCGCCCGGCTTTAGGAACGCGCCACACTATTGGCAAGGCCAGCAGTGGTGGAACCAGGCTGCCGAGCATGCTTAGCATCCATAAGGTTTCCATGGGTACGCCTCTTGCGCGTGACTGGCCTGGATCAGGCCGCCTCGCGTTGCGCTTCCTTGGGCTTGGATTTGCGCCAGGGACGCGCGGCATCCCATGCCTTCATGCCGCGCAGCGCCATGCCGGCGATGGACGGCAGCAAGCGCGGCTGCATCAGCTCCGGATCGAATGCGCTCATGCGGCGTGCGTTCTCGCGATAGCAATCTTCGACGAATCGCGTAAACGAGAACCCCTCCAGGAACATGCTGGTTTGAGTGACGGCAAAATCCTTGCCGTCGTTGGGTTCCTGGCCGCGCTTGACCATGCCCACCAGCCGGCCGCCGGCGCGTCCGTAGAAACGCAGCGACTTCACCGCGCGACGAATCGGCCCGAGTCCGCGCTGTCGCTCGCGCCAGGCCATGTAGTTGATGAAAAACACGATATGCCGTGTTTCTTCGAACATCAGCGTATCGAAGATGTCGAACAGCTTGTCCGGCAGGAATTCGGATTGGCGAGCGGTCTTGAACGCGCCGAATCCAAGAAACGAATCCAGGCACTCGCCGAAACCGAAGTCGATGAAGGCTGTTTCCAGATCGGCCGGCAGGTCTTCCAGCGGCTGGGCGGTCGCATCGATGCCGTAGCGCTCGATCATCACGCGGATCAGGTCCGCGTGCCGGCGTTCCTCGAACCCCTGCAAGGCGATCGCTTCACGCACGACCGGATCGGCCACGTGCGGGGTGAACGCATCCACGATCGCGCCGGCGCGGCGCTCGGTGTGGTACACCTCCTGCCAGAAGGGCACGCCGCGCAGCCGTTCCAAGTCCTTATCGCTGAGTTCCGGCCAGGGCAGCGTACTGGGATCGTAATCCTGATACGTATCGATGAACTGCTTGCAGAAAAGCGCCTTGTGGTCTTCTGATCCAGCTTTGATGTTTGTTTTCATATCGATTTCCTATGGGCAGCCGCCGCCAAGAACGGAGCGCATCGTGGTACTGGGATAATCATGGCGATGAGCGCAACAGCGGCAGCACCAGGCTCTGTAGCCGCGCCTGGGTCCAGGCGGGGTTTTTATCCTCCCAGCCATTGTCGACGAGCAATCCGTTGCGGTCCACCGTAAAGCTGACCGGCAAGCGCCAGATGCGCCCATAGCCGGGAACGTGGGGGTCGCCGAGAAGGCCGACTTTGAAGCTCAGTGTATCGGCAACCGATTGCACCTGCTTCAAATCATCCGGGCTGTCCAGGCTGAAACCAAGTACCACCAGGCCATCCTTGGCATGCTTGCTGGCAAAGTGTGACAGCAGCGGCAATTCTTCGCGGCAGGGGCCGCACCAGGTCGCCCAGAACGTGACGATCACTACCTTGCCATGCAGGTCCGCCAGTGAAACATGCTGGCCGTCGAGCGTATTCAAAGTGATCATCGGCGCAGGTTTCCCCACCGCAAGACTGTTGGCATGCAACGGGCACATCACGATCGCAAGCGCGATCGCAAGCGTGATTCGGTGCCGTAGAGAGTGAATGCCGTTAAACATTGCCTGTGCTTGGTTTGGTTATAGGTAAATCAGAACATCCGACCGGCTGTTGCCGTCATAGTTTCATGCTCAAGCCAACCGTACCGGTCCATCCGGGAAACAGCTGGTAGCCTTGTAAATGGCTGTAAACGGGCACCTGCACAAAGGCATACAGCTGTAAATTTTTACTCAGGCTGCCACTGATGCCCGGACTCAGGTAAGCCACTTCGCCTTCGGTATCCGGGTGATCGGACAAGAAACCCTGGTCGGCCATCTTGTGCAGCCAATTGATCTGCAACTGCGGCACCCAGTTGGCATGCTTCTCATAGCGCACGCCAAAACTGATGGTCGTGGTGTTGCCGGGGCGGAAATCGGCACCGGGCTGGTCCAGGTTTTCTTTCACCGCCGCCTGGAATTGACCATTCACGAAAGCATCGAAATTCTGGCTGACCGGCTGGAAATAATAGCCGCCGATGATCAGATCGGTGCTGCCCGTGCCGGCCTGCAGGCTGGTGTCCAGAGACTGGCCAAGACCGGGGCCTGTTTTGAACGTCACCGGGTGACCCACCAGGTTTCCGTTGATGTCTTGGCCACCGTAATCGCCGGTGGGCAGCTTGACGCCCAATTGTATACCCAGGTTGTGGGTCGGCAGAAATCCCTGGTAGCTGGCGATGATCTTGCCGTCGCCGACTCCCGACACGTGTGCATCGCTGATCTGATTCGGTGCGCTCTCGCTGGGTGTGTACGGCGCCAGCTGCGTGCCGTAGGTGGAGTGGTCGCGAATGACATAAGGCAGCAGGAAAGTGACGCCCCAGTCTGCATTGAATCGATAAGTTGCCGAGACATTGATGTAACGGTTGATCGTACCCCGTTCAATTTCGCCGCCTCCCAATGAAGGGGCGGAGGGCTGATTGACGACTTGTTCGGGCGTAGCGGTGCTGCTTGCGTGCCGCAACTGGTTCTGGTCGATGAAGGTGTAGTCCACGTTCACGCGCCAGCCTGATGCGGTGGAATAGCCCGTTGCGGCATCGGTGCTCAGCGTGCAGCCGCAGGTTGCGCATGCCTGCGCTCCCAGCGGAAGCAGCAATAAAGCCACGCATGCTGTGTGCGAAACGATCAACTTCGTGGGCAAATAGGGATATTGCCGACGCCGCCGCTGGGCGCCGGCGGGAGCGTCTTGGATAGTGTTTGAGTAGGGCACGCTTGATTGATCCATGGATCGGGATCGACGCAAGGTCGATCACCGATGAGTGGTGGCAGTCGAATCCTTACGCCAAACTGACGCAATCCTGGCCGATTGCGGCTGAGGCGAATGGATAGGCGGGTACGGCGCTAACGACCGCGATGCGGCCGCGGCGGGGTTAAGGCCGTTTTAGCTCAATTCGACCGGCGGCCCGCGAGGATCGGCGCTGAGCCGCAAAAGGTGGGGAGCGTCTAATGCCGCATGCGGAGCCGGAATGACGGCGGGCAGCACCACGGCGACCCAATGAACCACCGTTTCTGAGCCAAGCAACGGATTATGGTGCAGCAGGCAACAGTAGCCGCACCACTCCATCGGGTGGGCAGGCATGTGCGGCGAGCGCGAATGGGCGGAATCTGCGGCCGAATGGTAGGGGCAGGACGCATCGTCGGCGCCCATGGTCTGGGCACCCGGTATCAGCCGGGTAACGAGCGGCACGACCACAATAAGCGCCATGGCCAGCATCGCCAGCCATGCCACGTACCGTTGTGGGCCCTTCGCACGGAGCACGATAAATCCCTAAAGCAGCGGCGAAACCGCAGTGCGGGACATTCTATTACGGGTAGCTGGGCGCTTACTACGACGCGACACGATGCCGCTCATGGGCATTTTTCCACGGAACGGGCTAGTTAGGCTTGGTCTGGTGAGGCTAAGACGTCCGCTTCAGGTCGAACGCGGACGCTATTCAGTATCCTTTCCAACCAGTTGCACGTTTGCTCTCTGAGCGAAATTCAATATGCCCTTCTCGTCCTGCCTGTTGGCTTCGTCCCGCGCGAAATACCACGCCAAACGGGGTGTTATGTATATAAAACAGGTCTTGCCAGTGAGTTTGATGCGCTTTACTCCGGACCACGGAATTCGGGTCACAATGTCGCCACTTCTCAAAGTCGCACTTTCGGCATCAAAGCTAAGGATTGGCTGCCCCAAAGCGTGATACCAACGCGTGATCTTCCACGCTTGCATGGCAAGAACAAACGGGATCATTAGGGCGACCCACGCTATGCCGGTAATGCCGGTCATCCATGGTGAGCGACCGTCATAGAAGAGATATGCCATCAATGCTGCCAAGCCAATTGTGGCAGCGTATCCGGAAGGCGCACCAAACCAGAGCTGCACTGCAACGACGAAGCTTCGCTTGAAGGTACGTCTTGCAGACACTGTTATGACTTCGCTCATCAATTCCACCTAAATGCTTCGTAACGAAAGGTCCGCTCCAGGTTACGGAAGCGGGCATCGTCGCTTATCGCCCACCGCATGTCAGCTATGGGGAGTGGACCTTACAGTAACGCATCAAAACCGCCTTGGTTAAGCCACCATGCAATGCCAGCCATGATCGTCATCAAAGAAAAACCGACGAGCAAAATGATGCGTATTCGTTGATCATTTTTGCGAAATAGGCTTGGTCCATTGCTAGATACCCAATGCGTATCGCCGGCGATCCGCCATTCCCAGGACCCTGACGATCCCCGTCTGAACACCGTGGTCTGATACGGGCGTCCGTGCTGCTCAAGGTCATAGAGCAGAGAGTCGAAGCCATCCAGCGAGCCGTCAAGTTTAGCCAGCACCTTATTGTGCTCGCTTAAGAGCCAGGAATCTGTACCTCCACGTGGCGTACTGACTGTCACGATCTGTGCTATCGACGAAATTGCGATTGTCCTCGTATGAAGAGAACCCTTGATCATCACCGCGTCGCCGTTCACCGAAATACAGTAGCTGCGGAGATAAAAGTAGCCGATTAGTAGAAGTGCAAGGAGGAGCATCCAGGCTATCCCAAAAGCGATCTCGCCCCGCATGCATGAAGGTGTTGATGGGATCGTTCCAAGGGCGAAAAGACCCGCGCCCGCAAGGACAGCGAAAAACGCCAGCAGCGTATAGGGTAACCACTTCGGATAACGGTATTCCATAACACTCCTTTTTCATGCGATATCGGGTGGGAGGCGGTCGCTACTTTTGCGGCCAACAATGCGTCTTGCCACCAGTTTCCCGAATTGCAGAGCGCATAACATCCAGCGGGAACAGTCCTCTCCCACAGAGGTCAGCAAAAAACTCGCTCCCTCCCCGTGCCTCGGTGGGAACCACAGCCGGTTTTTCCCTGCCGCGGAGTTCAATGAAAAGAATGTCGGAGCTATATATCCCGCCATCCTTGAAGCACACTCTTACGATTTCGTCCCAACGAAAAGCCTGCTCCCAGCTCGCGGATATCCGCTGAAGGACATGGACGCAAACAATGTCGGCATCAAATTCCACCGCCAGGCATTTGTTTAACGATAGTGGCTTCCTGGCATCCCACCATGCACGAAATCGGGCTCGCAGTTTCATCATGCTCCATCTCAATGTTCGTCATGGATTGCCGAAAGCTAACATTCGTGTCTTCTTAAGATTCCACAATAAGCATGCCTGGCGGGCGTTCTTGCTGTCGTTTATGTGCCTCGTATGACCTTTATCGGAATAGGTATGCAGCGAACGCAACTCAAAAAGAGAAGCGTACACGACTATTGACCACCATGCGTCTTCATGCAGGCACTGTTGAGAGAGCTAATTCAACCCTCAAGCACTCCTTTACTGCCTTCGTCCCGCTTTCCACACTTCACCTACACGAAGTGTTAGGTAACCGCACGGTCAATCAATCTGCATGTCGCCACTGCTTGTTCAAGGTCTGGGCCAAAGGAAAGAGGCTTCCAGCCGAACATTCCTGCCAACAATGTTCCAGGGATTAGCAGCGCCAAAAGCTCTAGCAACGAAAAGATCGCGATCCGCCGATAGTTCATTGATCCCCCTTTCCTTGAAATGGGTGTTCTGCGCTTATGATGTACGTAGTGTTTCTGTCCATGCGTACCCTCATTAACCATGAAAACTACGATACACACAGTGCCACCCTGGGTCGGAGCGCACGCCATACGATTGGCTCTCTAAGGCCACGAAATCCATCCCAGGAGAGCCTCAGCACCACAGCTCCTGACCGATCAGGCGTGGTTTCGCGCATTCGCCAGGGGGCAAGGGCAACTTATCGCCGGGATGCCAGAGGCTTAGTCGCTTAAGGATTCCTGGCATTTCGGAATCGATGACGCGTAGAGGATTACCATCCCCATATCGGGTAGCACTGCGGTAGCGCAGAACTTGCTTGTATCTGCCAGCAGCTCCGAGCCTGTCGACGGTGATCCAGAAACCGAAAGGCGCGTCGCCGGTCGGTTCGGCGGAAATGATGGCTCCCATCAGAGGGCCATCAGCGATATAGCGGGTTTCCTGATTGTTGTTTTTGTTGGTCTGCTTTTCATATACGACAGTGAAGTTTTCGCGCATCTGATCATAGGCCAGCACTACGGTTGCCAGGCGCTGGTCACCGTCGAGGGAGTGTTCGCTGCCGACCTGCATGAAGAGAAGCGGCCGATTGGCACGAGGATGCACGATTCGGGCATCGATCAAATAATGCGGATCGGAATAACCGTCGTCTCCCGAAGACAAACGCAGGACGCGATCAAGATCTGGAAAACAAGATACACCGCCATCGCGGGTAATACAGAGCTGAATTTTTCCGGGGATGGAGTCCATCATTACCGGCTCAGAGGTGTCAGGGCCTTGCAAAGCCATGAAGCGCCAGCCTGATTTGGCGCCGAAAGGCTGTGACAAGTCGATCGATGAGATGAGCCGTCCCCGTGAAGGGGGCGACTTCACGTCCTGCGCCTGTGCGCCACAAACGAGCAACACCAGCAAGAACGCCAAAAACGACGGTCGCGGGATCACTGCCATGTAGACTCCCCAGGCTCAGCCGAAACAAGACGTTGCTTAGTTGATCTGATAGCGCTCTAAACCACAATGGGGGCATCGCCGCCCATTAGTTAAACGCCACGCAACAGTTACGTGGAAGTGCCTTCGACAATTCGGGCAACGATACAGCACAAACCAACTCCACGAGCCGAACAGAAGTAGGGCGAGCAGGACGAGAGAGGGTGTTACAAGCCCGTTTGAGCCGGATAGAGATTCAATGCTCAGGCCAATGAATATCGCCAACGGAACAGAACCAATGGTCATCAGACCTGCGGTCCATTGCCTGCGGCGATAGTCCATCCAACCTTTTGCGAGGCGTTGCGTTCTATCAACCAATTCCTTCACCTTCATAAGCCTAAATCCACCGATTGTTTGCTGGTGCTAGTAAGGTGGTCACCTCGGGTCGAAAACAGCCCTCCCCAAAATATAGCCCAATGACCTGGCGGGGGAGGGCTCACCTTCTGCTAGTCAGCATGGGCGAGGCGGTGCTCTGCGCAATGACTGGTTAACCGGACCGAAATCCGCGCCGCGAATGGACTATATCCCGCCTCTGCCAAGTGCCTGGTAAAGCGCTACCGTGTCGGTATAACGCGCGGTGGCGGCCTGTACCCTTGCTATCACTGCTTGCTGATAGGCCTCCTCGGCGGCGAGCAGTGTGGGAGCATTGACTTGGCCCAGGTGAAGCTGCTTTTCAGTGATGTCGCGCGTTTTACGCGTAGCGGTTTCGGCTTCTGTGGCGGCAGCGAGTGCCTTGCTGTCTTCATCGAGTGCATACAAGGTATCGGCGACATTCTGGAAGGCGGTCAGTACCACGTTGCGATATTGTGCTTTGGCCTGGTCGAGGGCAGCTTCGGCCGCGCGCTGATGATGCTTCAGTGCGCCGAAATCGAACAAGGTTTGCGAAACAGTACCCGTAAGGCTCCAGAAGACATTGTCATCGGCAAACATCTGGCTGAATTGCGTGGAGCTGCCACCGTATTGCGCCGACAGTGCGAATTGCGGCAGGCGATTGGCAACCGCGATGCCGACTTCGGCGTACGCTGCGTGCACTTGAGCATCGGCTGCCAAGACATCCGGACGCTGGCGTATAGCCTCCGCCGGGAGGCTTAGTGGCAGTGTTGCCGGTAAATGCAACGTGGCCAGGTCAACTTGCGTGGGGCCGATCTGCGAGGGTGGTTCGCCTATCAGCACGGCAAGCGCATCACGTGTCTGTTCGAGTTGCTTCTGTAGTGCAGGCAGCGCCTGTCTGGCTTGCGCGACCGCCGCGGCCTGGGCTGCTACATCCAGGCCGGTGGCGCCTCCCACCTTGGCTTGCTGTTCCAGTATGGAGAGTGTACGGACGTTGGCGTCGATGGTGGCCTTGGCCGCTTTGATCTGCTCGCGCAGGCTCGCCTCCTGCAGGGTCGTATTCACCACGTTGGCGGCAAGGGTGAGATAGGTTGCATCCAACTCATAGCGTTGCATGTCCGCTTGCGCACGCAGCGACTCCACCGTGCGACGGTTCAACCCAAACACGTCAGGTACATAACCCACGGTGAGTTGCGCCGTATGCAGGGTGTAATAGGTTTGACCGGAGGTAAGCGTCGGGGAAATGGTGCCGACAGCGTTACGATTCCGCGAGGGGGAATAGCTGGCTTGTAGGGTGGGGAAATAGCTTGCGCGCTGTGCGGCGACATCTTCTTGCGCCTGGCGCAACGCGGCCTGGGCCGCGTCGATGGTGGGATTGTGCGCGAATGCACGCTGGACGAGATCGTTCAATGCGGGCGAGTTGAATGCCGTCCACCAATCCCGGGGCACGGCTTCCTCCACGAAGTGTTGGGCATCAGGCACTTTGGGCGCGCTATCGACAGCTCCTGGCCGCGTGGCTCGCGTGAAGCGATCCGGCGTTGGCACGTCGGGCCGCTGGTAATTCGGACCGACGGAGCAGCCATTGCACAGCACGAGGAGAGCAAACGCTCCAAGGCGGCGGGCGCGAAGAGCAAGCGGAAGCCGACTCATGCCGCACCTCCTTCTTCGCCCGCCAAATGTTGGTGCCGTGCGCGACGCGCCTGCGACCACTCAACCACCATGACTTGTAATGCCGGCGCAACAATCAGCAGCATGATGGGACCCAGCAACATACCTCCCACCACCACAGTGGCAAGGGGACGTTGCACTTGGCTTCCGATACCTTGCGAAATGGCAGCCGGAAACAGGCCGATGCAGGCGGAAAGTGCCGTCATCAGCATGGGACGCATGCGTTGTTCGGCGGCCATGTACATCGCCTCTACGGGCGGCTTGCCTTCGAAAATCAGATGATTGAAATAGGTGATGACAAGAATGCCGTTCATCACCGACACACCGAAGAGCGATACGAAGCCAATGGCGGCCGAAACGCTCAAGTTCAGTCCCGACACATACAGTGCGATGATGCCGCCGGCGATCGAGAACGGAATGGCAGCCAATGTGAGCAAGCTATCGCGCATCGAATTGAACAGCGTGAAAAGCAGCGCAAGAATCAGGCCGATGGCGATCGGCAGCACCACCGCCAACCGTTGTTTCGCCGCCTGCAGGTCGGAAAATTCGCCCGCCCACGACAGGTGATAGCCGCTGGGCAGTTTCACATTCTGCGCGATACGTCGTTGCGCTTCCTCCACGGTGCTTCCAAGGTCGCGGCCGCGCACGCTGAACTTCACCGGTATATACCGATCGCCGCTCTCGTGATAGATGTACGATGCGCCGGTATCCAACGTAATGTTGGCCACTTCACGTAATGGCACATAGGCCGTATTGCCGGCGGAATTTGTGTAGCCGACCATGATGTTGCCAATCGCGTCGATGCTGGATCGATAGCGCGGCGAGAGCCTTACCATCAAGGCGAATTGCTTTTCACCCTCCTGCACGGTGGTGGCCTGCGCGCCTGCGAGCGCTGCCTGGATGACGGTATTGACGTCGCCGGTGTTAAGGCCGTACCGCGCCGCTTTGGCGCGATCGACCGTGATATTCAGGTTGGGCTGGCCCAGTACGTGGAAGACGCCAAGATCTTGCACGCCCCGCACCTGTTGCATTTGGTGCATGACCTCGTCGGCCAGTTTTTCCAGTTCGCCCAGGTCCGGGCCGAGAATTTTCACCGCATTGGCGCCTTTTACGCCCGATAGCGCCTCTTCCACATTGTCCTGGATGTACTGCGAGAAGTTAAAGCCTACGCCGGGAAATTCAGCCGCAAACTGCTTCTGCAGGTCCGCAATCAGCTTCGCCTTGCTATGGCCGCTTGGCCAGTCGTCTTCGGGCTTGAGCGGTACGAACAGCTCTACATTGTAGAAGCCTGCCGCATCGCTGCCATCGTCGGGGCGCCCATGCTGGGATACCACTGTAATCACTTCCGGATGGGACTTTATGATGTGTCGCATACGATCGACCATTTTCATGCCGGATTCGAGCGAAATGGTCGGCGGCATGCTGGCGCGTATCCAAAGGTTTCCCTCCTCCAGCGAGGGCAGGAATTCAGTGCCGATGCGCGGCAGCAGCAGCGCAGCCAACAGCAGAAAGCACAAGCCAAGCCCCACGGTGAGTTTGCGGCGGTGCAAGGCCCAGCGAAGCACCGGCGAATAGATGCGGCGAATGAGGCGTACGAAGATCGTCTCCACTTCGTTGACATGCCGAGGAAGCAACAACGACGCAAGCACAGGCGTAACCGTGAACGTGGCGATCAATGCGCCCGACAGGGCGTACGCGTACGTGCGAGCCATCGGGTTGAAGATCTGCCCTTCCACGCCCTGCATCGTGAACAGGGGGATAAAGGCGGCCACCGTTATGGCAGACGAGAACAATACCGCGCGATCCACCTGCATGGCGCTGACGTAGAGCATGCGGATGCGATCGGTCCAGCCGCGACCACCCGGTCCGGTAGGGCCCGCGCCGCCGCGACTTTCGGCGTAGTAGTGCAGCAGCTCCTTTTGTTCGTCCTCGCTCTTTTGCAGGTTGCGAAAGATGTTCTCGATCATGATCACGGCCGAGTCGACAATGATGCCAAAGTCGACGGCACCGACCGAAAGCAAGTTGGCCGATTCGCCGCACATCACGAGGATGATGATGCTGAAGAACAGCGCGACAGGTATGTTGGCGCTCACGATGAATGCGCTGCGCAGGTCGCCGAGAAAAACCCACTGGATCAGGAACACCAACAGGCAGCCGAAGAGCAGGTTGTGCAGAACCGTATGTGTCGTCACTGCCACCAGTGTGGAGCGGTCGTAGAACGGCACCACTTTTACGCCGGGCGGCAAGGTGCCGTCGTGATTGAGTCGGTCTACCTCTGCTTTTACGCGCGCAATGACTTCATTGGTCCGTTCGGTGGGGTTCATCACCACGATGCCCGTCACCACGTCGTTTTGATCGTCACGGCCGGCCTTGCCAAGGCGCGGCGCAGAGCCGATAGAAGTGGTGGCAATATCCTTCACCAGAACAGGTGTGCCGTTGTTCTGCGACAAAACCACCTGATTGATGTCGTTGGTATCGGTGATCAGCCCAACGCCACGCACGTTCACCGATTGCTGGCCGAGGTTGATGGTGCGGCCGCCGACGTTTTCATTGGCATTGCCCAGCGCATTGATCACCTGCGGCAGGGTGAGCTTGTAGCTCTCCAGTTTGGACATGTCTACATCGACATGGTATTCCTTCGTGGTGCCACCCCAGGTCACCACCTGACCGACGCCGGGCACCGACAGCAAACGGTGCGACACCACCCAGTCTTGCAGCGTACGCAAGTTGGTCAGGCCGTAATGCGGTGGACCTACCAACTGATAACGGAAAATTTCACCCACCAGGCTCGACGCCTGGATCTGAGGTTGCGTATTGTTGGGAAGAGTGACGTTCTGCTGCAGATTGATGGCTGTGCGCGTATAGGCAAAGTTGTAGTCGACACCGTACTTGAACGTTACGCGCACGAACGACAGGCCGTAGAACGAGGTGGAGCGAATGTTGTCCACGCCTGGCGTGGTGGCAACGCCAAGTTCCATCGGGCGCGTATAGAGCCGCTCCATTTCCTCGGCGGACAAGCCCGGTGCCTGTGCCGTAATTTCCAGGATCACCGGGGCCGGATTGGGATAAGCCTCGATGTTGAGCTTGGCGTATGCGACCAGCCCCGCGACGAAAAACGCCAGCAGGGCCATGATCACGACGGAACGTCGGGACAGCGCAAAAGCGATGATGCCTCGTAACACGGGATGCCTTTATTCGGAAGCGGGGCGGGTAGGGGGTCGGCGGGTCAATCGTCGTCCGGCTGCTGCGACAGCATGTTGTCGAGGAATAGCGCGCCTTCGCCGGCGACGTGCTCGCCGGTTTGCAACCCGCTGAGTATCTGGTCCAGGCCATGCTGGCGCTTTCCAATCTTGACCACGCGTTGTTCGAAACGGCGCCCATCCTGCGTGACGTAAACCATGGTCGTGCCATCACCCTCGCGCACGACACCGTCTTCAGGCACCGCGGGCGAATGCTCGGGTGTTGCCGTCTGCACGGCGGCGTTGGCCAGCATTTGCGGCAGCAGTTCACCCGACGGATTAGGTACATCGGCGCGCACCGTCACGGTATGCGTGTTGGGATCGACCGCCTTGCCGATGTAGCTCACCTCGCCATGGAGGGTTTTTCCCGGCAACGCGGGCAGGGTGATGGCCATTGGCTGATGCAGTTTCAATGCGGCCGCATCGTTTTCAGGCATATAGGCGTCCATCCACACGGTGGAGAGGTCCGCCACTGTGAAGGGTGAGGGTGAATTGCCTGGTTGTGCCAAGTCGCCCACCGCTACGGTGCGTGCGACGACTATGCCGTCGAAAGGGCTGAGAACCCGCAACGCGCCGTCCACCTTGCGCGTGGCGAGCAGGCGATCGATATCCGCCTCGTTTTTACCAAACAGCATTACGGTCTTGCGGGCTGCGCGATAGTTGGCTTCGGCCGTCTGCTCGTCGGAGGTGGCTTGTTCTACGTCCTTCTCTGCGCTGGCCTGGATGGCTAGCATTTTTTGCGTGCGGGTAAGCGTCTTGCGGCTCAATGTGAGTACGCCATCGGCAGCGAGCAAGGTCGATTCCGCCTGCAGCAGATCCGGGCTATCGATGGTGAACAACAACTGCCCTTTCTGAACCTTGTCGCCTGCTTTGGCCGCCACGCTCGCGATTCGGCCTGCGTAGGGAGCGGAGACTTGTGCAAGATGGTCCTGGTCGTAGTCGATATTGCCGACGGCATCGAGCCATGTATCGAACGTATGCGTACCCACCGCAGTTACGGCGACTTGCTTGGCTTGGGTATCGGTCAGCGTAATGCTGCCCGCGCCGGCTATGGCGCTTGCCGCCGCCGGAGATGAGCTACGATGGGCGAACCATATGTAGCCAAGGCTCGCGACGACGAGGACGGCGACGGCAATGATGGGGATGCGTGAGCGCTGGGTGGGCATGGAACGATCTTGGTCCGCGGCGGTGGGAAGCGGGCGCGCTGGCGCCCGCCTGACCATAGCCGGTGGCGGCAAGTGCGAAACAGTTACGATTTGGAAAGGTTGACGGCGGCCGGCCCAGCATGGGCGCCCCTCTGCGCCGGAGTGAGTGGAGGCGAGGAGTTCAGGCTCGTGGCAGCAGGATGCTCACTCTCAGTCCTGGCCGTGCGTCTTCCAGCTTCAATTCGCCATGATGTAGCGACACCACCGCCGCGACGATGGATAGGCCAAGGCCGTTGCCGCGCTGACTGCGACTGTCATCCACGCGAAAGAAACGCTCGGTGGCGCGGGCCATGACATCAGGCGGTATGCCCGGCCCATTGTCTTGCACTACCAGGGAAACGTGTTGCTCGGCCTGCACGGCGGAAACACCGACGCATGCGCCCTGGCCGGCGTATTTGAACGCGTTGTCGAGCAGATTGGCCAGCACGTTGGCCATCAGGTCCCGATCGGCCAGTACGGTGGGGGTGCCCTCAACGTCCAAGGTCAGTCGCATGCCCTGTGCTTCGGCGGCCGGTTGGTAGAGTTCCAGCAGATCATCCAGCATGGCGCGTAGCGGCAGTATTTCGAAACGTTGCCGGCGCACGCCGGATTCCGCTTCGGCGATTTGCAACAGCTTTTCGAAGACACCGATCAAGGTGTCTATTTCATCGATCGCATAGTGTGCAGCGCGCTGCCATTGTGCCGTTTCAGCAGGAGGCTGCAAGGTTTCTTCCAAGGCGCTGCGAATTCTGCCCAGCGGCGTGCGCAGGTCGTGCGCGATGGTGTTGGAGACATTGCGGGCCGTGTCCATCAGTCGCTCGATGTCATCGAGCATGCGATTGACGTCGCGCGCGATGCCCGCCAGCTCATCCTTGGCCGGGCTAGTTGCGATGCGCCGGTCGAGTTTTCCCGCGGAAACATCCTGCGTTGTGAGCTGGATGGCGGTGAGACGCGGTTGCAGTTGCGCGCGGAATAACAGTGCACCCAGCATGGCTAGCAGCAGCCCCAGCAGGCCGCCAATGCCCAGCGCGCCGAGGATCATTCGTTCGAGCTGGTGTTGTTCCTGCAAGTCACGGCCAACGAGCAGCAGGCTGCCGTCTTCAAAGCGATGCACAAGCAGGCGGCTGGTCGAGTCGTGTCCGAGACGTTGTACTTGCACCTTCGTCAGCGCATCGTTTTTAGTGGGTAGATGGGACCATGCGGTGAGATTGCCAATTAGCTTTCTACCTTGCGGATCGAGTACCAGGTACTCCTCGGTTTCCACGTCCTTGTCGTCCGTAAGCAGGGTATGGATGGCCTGCAATAGCGCCCCCGTGCCGCTGCGTTCATGTACCTGTTCCAACTGGTGAGCGATGGCGACAATCTGTCCGTCGGTATTGCGCGCCAACAGGCCGGCGGTTCCGACGTAGAAAACCGACGAGATGGCAGCGAGTGATAGCAGAAACAACAGGCCGTAACTTAGCGCGAGACGGAAAACGATGGAGTGGCGCAGGCTAGTCATGCACCGGCTCATCGGGTGACTGGATGGTGTAGCCAACGCCGCGCACGGTATGAATTAGCGCGGTGGAAAAATCGCGATCCACTTTGTTGCGCAGGCGGCTCATCTGGACGTCGATGACATTGGTTTCGGGATCGAAATGATAGCCCCAGACCGCCGACAGTAGCCGCTTGCGCGTGATTACTTCACCCTTGTGGCGTACCAGATATTCCAAAAGCTGGTATTCGCGCGGTTGCAGCGCAATCAGTTTTCCTGAGCGATAGGCTCGGCGCGTGCGCGTATCCATGGACAGATCCGCGATGTTAAGGACGTTGGCGCTGTCCGCGATGGAAGCACGCCGGCCGAGGGCTTCGATGCGGGCCAGCAACTCCTCGAAGGCGAACGGCTTGGCCAGATAGTCATCGCACCCCTCCCGCAGGCCGCGCACGCGCTCGTCCAGGCCGGCCAACGCGCTCAAAACAAGCACTGGCGTACGATTTTCCTGCTCGCGTAGTTTTGCGAGTAACGCAAGGCCGTCCATGCCACCCGGCAACATGCGATCGAGCACGATCACATCCCACGCGGGCTGGGCCGCTTGCTGCAACCCGGTGGCGCCGTCTCCGCACAGGGTGACTTCATGACCCGAACGGAGCAGCCCGTCGCGGATGAAGCGGGCGGTTTGCATGTCGTCTTCGATCAGCAGGCAGCGCATGCGTGAGCTCGCTTTGGGTTGTTCGACATGCTCGACTTTCCTCGTGAAACTACGATCAGATACTGTTATTTCTATTATTGCCTCAATCGGAAAAGGGTGGTTTATAAATGTTGGGATCAACCTTGTAGCAGCACCCTATCCAGGCCGTACAACCGGCAAGCAAGGTGCGCTACCGCAAAGCGGCGCGAAGGCTGGCTGCCAACTCCATTCGCTCCTCGGTAGAGTAGGGCACTTTACGCCCCGCATGCAGCCCGTCATTTGGGTAGCGAGGAAATACATGAAGATGGTAGTGCCACACATCTTGGTCGCCGGCCGGACCGTTGTGTTGGCGAGTGGAGATTCCTTCACACCTGAAGGCATTCTGCATGGCGTGCGCCAGGCGACGCGTGGCGCGAAAGAACTCGCTACCAAGGTTGTCCGGGATGTCCAATACGTTCTCGTAGTGGCCCCGAGGTATCACCAGGCAGTTGCCTTTTATTCCCGCGTAATGGTGAGTCGGAATCAAAGCGAACACGTTGGCATCCACCAGGACAACAGCAGATTCTAGAGCAGGCGATGGAAGCGTCTTGGCTATACCGCAGAACGGACACTCGTATGGCTGCTTGGCCACCATCATTCATCTGCATCCTGAGATCTTTGATGAATGGCTTTGTCGATGCTATATACGCGTTTCATTGCCTGCTTGCGGATTTTGGGCTGCAAAAATTGTGCGTGTTGCGCGAAATAAGCTTTCCAACGGATAAGCTCTGGGACGCCCATGTGCTCAAAGCGTGTCGTGAAATCTTCCAGCTCCCGCCACTTTCCCACGATGCCTCCTCATGCTGAACCTTGTTTTGCAGGGTTTGCCTCCGCTCCGGGTGGGAATCGGGCGCCATGAATTAATCCATCATCAGGCATCGCTTTAGCGGCACGCATCTCTCTAGCGGCCGAATAGGGTCCAGATTCCACCAATAGCCAACGCAACTCCCGCAGATAAAAATGTCATAAACGTTCCGAACGATGAGGAGCAGCCAAACGAAGTTGTTCCAGCGTAATGGCACGGCGAGTCCTGTTCGGAGAGCATGGGCACACCATAAATCGCAATCAGCAGCCCTGCGACGGTCAATACGGTGATGGTTAGTCCATAAAAGGCTTTCGGATTTTTCATCGCGTGCCCTCATTCGCTTATGTCCGCCTCGGTCGGAAACCGACGCTCTCCCAAATGTTTTCAGCACATACTTTCGTTGTCAAAGGGTCGCTTAAGGCGAGTGCCCATGAATTCTAAGCATTTGTTTTTGTGGAAAGTGTACAAACTTGGCTGTCCGCCAGTAAGCAAGGCACGTGCACGCCCACTTCAAACTGCACAGACTTTGGTTTCCGGAAGTGCATTCACTTTAGTGAGTACCTCGGTCCCTGAGACTATGGTCGCAAGACCAGCTTGCGTACTTAGTACTCATTTGTGTACAGTGTACGCATGACCAAGGACCGCATACTCTCCGCCGCGAAAGTTGTGCTCGAATCCGCAGGCTTCGAAGGGCTGACCATCCGCAGGGTCGCTCAGCGGGCGGACCTCTCGCCGATGGCGCTCTACCGTCATTTCAAGAACAAGGACGAACTGCTCAACGCCCTCATGCAAGACGGCATCTCCGCATGGGAGGCGATCGTTCGAGGCATCCGCACCCAAGACCCGGTGAAGTGGCTGGAGGCACTCATGGAGGCCTATCTCGATTTCGCGCTCACGCAGCCACACAGGTTTGACGCGGCGTTCTTCCTGCCCGCGCCCGCGGCGCGCCGGTTCCCTGATGATTTCGCCGCGGGCCGCTCGCCGGCCATTGCGCTCGCGATGGCTCGCATCGATCAGGCGAAGGCTGATGGTCGGTTCCGCGACGAGCCTACACTCGGGATCGCTATGGCGCTCGCGGCTTACGGACAGGGATTCGTGTCGATGCAGCGCGCCAGGCGTTTTGCGAGCGAAAAACAGTTCAAGGCGCTTTACCGTGCGGCGCAGCGTCAGTTCCTCGATTCCCTCAAACCGTCCGGGAAAAACGAATGATCACCGTGCTGGCCGCCGTGTTGAGCGGCATCATGTTTTATCTCTCACAGGGATACGACCACGTCTGGCCCCTGGTCTGGTTCGCACCCGTGCCGCTGTTGTGGCTCGCCTATGGCGATAAGCGCACGTGGCAAGTGATCGGGGCGAGCGCCCTCGCGCTCCTCAGCGGTGCGGGCTATATTTTGCAATCCCCCTACCTCCACCTCATACCACCGCTCGTCATGACGTCGATTCTGGTGGTCGATATCGGGCTGTTTTGCGTCGCGGTATGGTTTGCGCGCTTCGTGCAGCACAGGGCACCACCGCTCCTCACGCTGTTTGCGTTTCCAGCGTGTTGGACAGCGTTCGAGTTCCTGATGGAACTGCAGTCCCCGAACGGTACCTACGGATCGCTCGCCTACAGCACGATGTCGGCGCCCGTCCTGATTCAGGGCGCATCGCTCTTGGGGATGTACGCCGTTACGTTCCTGATTTGCCTCTTCGCCAATACTCTCGCCATGGCGCTGCGGCTCAAACGAAACACGGCGGCGGTCGGCCTCGGGCTGACGATCTGCGCGGCCAATTTGGTGTTCGGTATCGTGCGGCTCACGCACCCGCAACCCGACGTGTTGCGGGTGGCGGGAATCGTCGATGAGACGGCGGTAGCGGATTCCTGGCGGGCGAAGACCGTGTCCGCCGATCTCGCGGTGACCGAAATTTACGCCCGCGAGATCCGTGCAGCCGCCCGGGAAGGCGCCAGATTCGCGGTTACCCCGGAAGGCGGCATGGCATCGCCCCCCGCCGGACTGAGCACGATCGTTGCGCCGCTCGTTGCCGCCGCCAAGGATACGGGTGTGCAGATCATTGCCGGCTTCCATTCCCAGACGCCGGTCGCCGACTTCGCGCTTGCGATCGCGCCCGATGGCAGGATTCAGCGCTACGACAAGCGCCACCCGGTGCCGGGCCTGGAGGACGATTTCACACCGGGTCATGTCTCAGGTTGGCTGGGCGATGGCCGCGCCGTGGAGATCTGCAAAGACATGGATTTTCCCGACACCATTCGTTCCGATGCCGCCGAGGGCATCCGCTTGATGGGCGTGCCCGCGGGCGACATGGGCATCGATGGCTGGCAGCACGGAATCATGTCCGTGATGCGTGGCGTCGAAGGCGGATTTTCGATCGTGCGGGCCGCCCATAACGGCCTGGTGTTCGCCAGCGACGCGCAAGGGCGCCTGGTCGCTCTCAAGAAGGATGCGCCTACGGGCTTGACCATGATCGTTGCCGACCTGCCGCTGGGATCAGGGTCAACGCTCTATACGCGGATCGGCAACGCCTTCCCGTGGCTATGCGGGATCTTCGCTCTGGCACTTGGCGCAGGGCTGCCAGTCTGGCGGCGGCTGCGACGCGCCGCCTTGTTGCCTAGCGTCGAACATTGACCAGAATGCCGGCGCCCCGGTTTTGAGTAGCGCGAAGCTTCAGTAGTGAGGTTGCGTGGTGACTGCGGAGTCGTTCGCTGATTCGGCAGGGATGCCCGCTACCGACGGCGGATTCAGGGGGACAATGCAATACTACATGCTGCTCACGCAGCCTCTAATGTGTTGCATCGATCGGCTGAATCTGCAGTCGGAAGCGGACAGTGCAGCTGTATCAAATGACTACGAATTGCAGTGATGTCATACACTTCCTGACGCCAACCTCGTGGCTACCGAGCACGTTTCGTCGCTCCGCCTAGCAGCGTGAGGCTCGCGTAACTAAACCATCCAAACATCGGGATTGTGGCAATGCGCTGTGTCAGCCCGTGGATCGGCTTTGGATCGATCCCAGTCATGAGTGCCCACATGTAAACCAGCGTGATACTGCTCACTACAAGCGAAATGCGATCATTTCTATTGGATTCCGCTGCAAAAAAAGCGGGAACCAGAATGATTGAAAGGCCAATCGCATACATGCCATGCCATGGGCTTCCCATGGTGAATATCCCATTCGCAATCATACTAATGCCAAAGATAACGGCCATGCCGGCTGTAAACAGCATTCTTGATTCTTGCTGTAAAACCAATGCCAAGGCAAAACCCATGATGGATAGGCCGCTGATTATGGCGCCGAAGCGGCAAGCCAGAGCAATGCTCGGAGACAGAAGCTCCAATTCGCTCATGTGTTGGTGAATCGATGAATATCCAGGCGCAAATAATCCGGCCATCATGGGTATCAGCATCCCCAGCAGCGGCAACACCGTAGCAAAACGCAGCAAAATTTGACGCATAACTCTCCCCCAGTGCCAAGCATCGAAATATCTCGACCAGCAAAACTCATACCATTGAGAGGAATGCCAAAAGGCTGTTACGTATCAATGTAATGCATGCAGCCCATCTGCGACATCGAGTGTCCGCGGACAGATTTGCGGACAGGCGGACAGGCCGACAGGCTTGCCGCCAATCAGCATTAGTGAGAGGGCGTTGCCGAAGTTTTTGTTCAATCTTGCTTAAATCCGCGCGTTGGTGTCATGCCCACCAAAAAGTGGGCATGACATCAACACCCGAAATAAGCCTTCGCCTGTTTGGCCAACGTATCTAACTGTCCTGCCTCAAGGGTGATTGACGTCTCAGCTGACCACATAGTCCGTGGATCTACGTTGCGAAGTCGAATTCGTAATCGAATGTGGCCTAAGGAATCTGATGTTGCCTCTAAGCGAAGATCGCCCTCCAGAGACTCACAATCAGTTACACCATTCCAACCGCCCGAATTCGAAGCAAGCTCTTCGAAGAACCGAGTCCATTTATTGAATTGACAATCGTATGCGTGAGTCGTAGCACTTACATTCGTCGAGTGCAATTTCAGAGCAAAGGAGCACCCGTCGTACGCAACCTGTCCCTGAGTTATTTTTCCCTCAAATCGAAGATAAGCACTGCTTTCAACGTCCTTGATTTCAAATTCGATCATTCGTGTTGCTCCAAGTTATTCTTTATATTGTAAAGCTATGGGCGAGCAAAGAACGCAAGGGCGATCCACGACGGCATCCATTACACCGCCAAAAGCACACCTACCAAAGCCACAGCGAACATTAGGCCCCCGTTTAGTCGGCATCTCGCTAGTACCGACGCGTCCGCTTTGAGTCGGACGCGCCTAAGAAAGTGTGCATTTTTTGATTGAGATGGTGTTTGAACAGACTTGCGGTTCAGTCGATGCAACGTACTGATGTTGGACACGTTGCTGCCGCGGTCAAATTTGGTTCTAACCAAACATCCGCTCCGGGTTGCGGAAGCGGACAGTCGACGGCCTGAACTCTGTCAGCGAGAATGCTGGGCGACAAGGCTAGGCAGGAACGACTATGTCGGTTCGACGATCACTGGTGCTGATTCCCGGCGTGCTGTGTGACGAGAGGCTTTGGCAGGCGCAGGTCGAAGGCCTCGCTCCCGACGTAGATGCGCATGTTCTCCAGGTCATCGAGGAAGACGCCATCGCCGCGATGGCTGAATCCGTGCTGGCGAGGGCGCCGGAGAGCTTTGCATTGGCTGGATTTTCGATGGGCGGATGTGTCGCGCTGGAAGTGGTGGCCCAAGCGCCGCACCGCGTTTCCAGTCTTGCGCTGATGAGTACGAGTTCGCGTGGTTTGCCGCAACACGTGCGCGACCACTACCAGGGCGTGATCGCCGAACTCGAGGGTGGGCAGATAGATGCCTACCTTGAGCAGGCCTTTCCTGGGTATGTCGCGCCCTGCAATCAAGCGACGCCTCATGTGCGCGAGCTGTTCTTTGCGATGGGGCGATCCCTGGGGGCGGTCGTCGCCGCGCGGCAGATGCGCGCGCTGCTTAGCTATCAGGGCTTTTCGGGCGACCTCTCAGCCATCCGTTGTCTCACCTTGCTTATGGCCGGCCAGGAGGATCAACGAACGCCCCCGCAGATCCACCGGGATATGGCCGGGCACATACCAGGGGCGCGCCTGGCGATCGTCCCCAGCGCCGGGCACTTCATACCCTTGGAGCAACCGGCCGTGGTCACTGGCCATATGCGGTGCTGGTTGAAGGAAGGCTCATCTTGCTAGGAAGGGGGGGTGATGGCCCCGCGCGCGCGACCTACGTTGCAGGCCCCGCCGCTTCCGGCCACCAGCTTCGGATTGCGCGAGTGTTGCCTTTGCCATCCCTTCTCCTTAGGTTACGTGCATGCTTGGTCGTCCCCCTGAAGCCCTGACCTATAGGAACTTTACCTACCCCACGTCTGGCTAACAATCCGGCGTAAAGCCAAACATCGATTGCGGCACAGGGAGGTCCGCTCCGCAACCCAGAGTGGGCCTTACCAATCATGACTGGCCTCATGCTCTCTTGCCCCTTATTGTGCGTAGGGGAGTCCTCAATTCGCTAGAAATCGCAGCGTGTTTTCCATCCATTTTTGGAAGAATCGCGATCAATCGGGGAGCTCTAAGACATACGTACGGGGCGGAGGCAGTCGATCTTTCTTGAGCTGGTCCGTCTCCGTTCTTCATTCAGATCGTAATCTCTGACAGAGAAGAAGGAATATTTCTGTGCGTTACGCTATTTTTTTTCGCTTCTTGACCATGCTAGTGATGGCGGGATCCGCATTTGCCAGCCGACCAGTCCTTGCAGATAACATTTGGAACTTTGCTCTTGTGAGCTGCAACAAAAGCTCCAACACGATCGATATACAAGAAGCAAACTACGATAATTTTGATGAAACCGGGTATTCAGCGCCCGCCGGCTATCAGTCCAAGTGGCTGGGATCGCTTGTCAAATATGTGTCGCCGCCGGAGGGCGTCCCTGATGATGCCGTTCACGGAACTCATCGCGAAAAGATTGCGGATTGGAAAGTCTCTTGCCGGCTAAGCGGGCATGACTACCTCATCGTTATTTCTCCGTGGAGTTTGAACAACATGGTGCAGGGGCAGTGCGGGCCTGGTGATCCGGATTTGAAACTTACCGTGTATCGCGACAAAGTGTTACTCATCAACGGCCAGCGATTTTCATACGGTGGGGAGTGCATGGAGGACAATGGACCCTCGCCTTTCTTCAGCGTCAAACTATCCGAGTCTCGTAAGGAGGTGACGATTGGAGACATTGCGGGTGAGAACGGCTCGAAATTACCTGACTTCCAAATTCCGTATGCGCAGATGCCCAAGTTTGACCAACGTAGATCGCAGACTCTCGGTTATAAACCAAATTAGCTAAAAACGGGCCAAATTCTGCTGGCGTTCACTGCCATTGCCAAAGACTGGCTGTTGACATAACTCAATTCGATAATTCAAGGTCAGCCGGAAGCCACTCGTCAGACACAAAATCCCCGCGTAGCTTATGCCGAACCATGCCAAGCACAGGCATAAAGTCTCGACCGTCCCAGCGCCAAATGCCAAGCAGGAGATCTTCATTGCAGGCATCCGAAGTGAAGCCCCAGCAGGAGTTGCTGATGTTGGCCAACAGAACCTCGCCCTGCCATTGAACGGGAAAGAGACCGGATCCATCGAAAAACAGGAAGGATCCATCGCTGGTGTACTTCGGCTTTCCATTGAATTCAGGCAAGGACGCCAAGCTGCCAATACCCATTGCGGTTACGGTTGTTTCATTTTTCGCCTGAAGCTGCATCGCGTTGAATGTGGCTTGCCTCAAATCAGGCACTCGTGAAGGGGGCTCGCCGAAAGTGCTGTTCAATCCTGCCTAAGTCCGCACATTGTCCTGTTGGACTCCTGGAGGGCGCTATTTAGCGCGGATGTAGATACTCCGAGCGGCTGTGTCAGGCTTCTTTAGTGCCTAGTCTCAGGACCAGCCGAGCCGGCTGACACCAATGTATGTACACCCCCTCTGACACCAATGTTTGTACAACGTGTACATACATTGGTGTCATGCCCAAAAAGGGGGGATACCGGCCATGACTTCAGGCCCATGCACTATTATTTACTTCACACTACAGTGCACTCCAACATAAGCGGAAGAGCGGGTCAGCCGTGGACGATAGCGCGGGCCAACTCAAGAAGTTTCAGAAAGAGCTTTCCACCGGCACGGTGTCGCTGGTGTTGCTGGCGGTGCTTGGGCAGTCGCGGCAGCCGTTATATGGGTATCAGATCGCCAAGCGGCTGGAAGAGCTTGGGGAGGGCGTGCTTGCGGGCAAGCAGAGTGCGTTGTATCCGGTGTTGCGGAACCTGGAGGCCGGCGGTTTGCTGGGCAGCGAGGTGGAGCCATCGGTAAGCGGGCCGCCACGCCGTTATTACCGCATCACGAAGTTGGGGCGCGAAGTTCTGCGTGAGTGGGTCGCGGCGTGGGAAGCCACGCGCGATTCGGTCGATAGGGTTTTGCAAGGAGAGTTGCGATGACAGGCACGCCGCGTACCATTGCGGAATATCTGGATCAGCTGCGCGCGGCTCTGCGCGGTGCGGATCCTGCGTTGATCCAGGATGCGCTGTACGACGCGGAGGAACATCTGCGCGCCGAACTTGCCGAGCAGCCGGGGCGCGGCGAAGCGGACATGCTGACCAAGGTGGTGGGTAGTTACGGCGCACCGGAAGAGGTTGCCGACATCTACCGCGATCAGGAAATCAAGATCCAGCGCGCGTTGCGTACGCCGGTACCGCCGAAGCAGCGTTCGATTTTCGGACGCTTTTTCGGCGTCGCCGCGGACCCTCGTGCTTACGGTGCACTGTTCTACATGGTGTTGGCGCTGGCGACGGGCATCTTCTATTTCACCTGGGCAGTAACGGGCATTTCGCTGTCCTTTGGCCTGGCGGTGCTGATCATCGGCATTCCGTTCATTGTGCTGTTCTTCGGCTCGGTGCGCGTGCTGTCGCTGGTGGAGGGGCGCATCGTGGAAACCATGCTTGGTGTGCGCATGCCGCGCAGGCCATCGTTTTCCACGCGCGGCATGTCGTTCTGGAAGCGGGTGGGCGCGATGTTCAGCGACCCGCGCACGTGGGGCACGCTGTTCTACATGATTTTGATGCTTCCGCTGGGCATCATCTATTTCACGCTCACTATCACGATGATAAGCATCTCGATCAGCTTTGCGGGTGCGCCGATCTTAAAGGCGGTGGCCGATAGCTACCACCTCGATTACAACAGCTGCGACGCTTCGGGCCGCATCTGCGATTTTGTGTCCTGGTGGAACGGCTGGCCAGGTGCCTTCACCCTGTGCGTACTAGGCATCCTGCTGTTGTTCGCGACGTTGCACATGGTGCGCGGCCTGGGGCATTTGCATGGGCAGATCGCCAGGCACATGCTGGTTGCCAATGCGGCGGGGGAGTAGTGCGCGATGACCTCGCAGGAAGGTAACGATGTGCTTGCCGCGCTGGCTGGCGACTGGCTGGGCGAAGAGCAGATCGCTACCACGCGCTGGGGACAGGGTGGTGCGGCGAGCGCGCGGGTCAGCGCTCATTTCGACCTTGGCGGCAAGGTGCTGTTGCAGGACTATCGCGAGGAGCGCGATGGCGCTTCGTCGTTGCAGGCGCACGCGGTGTTCATGGCAGGGCCCGAGCCTGGCGAATATGCGCTGTATTGGTTTGACAGCTATGGTTACGCACCCGCGCAGCCGGCGCTGGGGCATTGGGACGGAAGCCGATTGGTCTTTCTTCGCGTGTCTTCGCGCGGCCAGACCCGGCACATCTACGAAATGCCCGGCGACGACAGCTATTGCCTGCGGTTGGAGAGCTCGTTTGACGGCGGTGTAAATTGGCAAGAGGTGATGCGCGGCGATTACCATCGCGCGCATCACGCCGAGTGAAACGGGCTTAGCGATAATTGAGGTCGGGCGAGGAAAGCAGGAACGTGTTCCATTCCTGTTGCGATGTCGCCTTGGCCAGTGCACCGCGCGTGGCCTGCGACAGCGTGGGCTCGATCGCGTCGTAATAAAGGCGCGTGGTCAGCATTGGAAAGCCCGCGCCGCGCGCGGTGCTGCCGGCGGGGGTGAACAGCTGGTTGTTGCCGGTGCCGATGGCGCGTGCGATGTCGAAGCGTTTGGCCATCTGGCCGGAGCTGGACCAGCTCGCATTGTCCAGCGGCCAGCCATCGGGCGTGATACGCCCGAACAGCGGTTCATCGAGCTGGTTGAGCCAGCCCACCAGGGGCTGCGCGTTGGCGATGGGGGTGCCGTCGTAAGCCAGTCGTACGGAGGAGACGACGAACCGCATCGGGTCCTTGAACTTCTTCCCGGCGTTGGCGAGCAGTTCGCGCGATTCGAACAGGGTGCGCACGACCTGCGCGATATCGCCGTCGGTGCGTTGGAAGGTGGCGGCCATCTTCGCGACCAGCGCGGGCGGCGGGTTGTCGGCTACGAAGTACTCGGCCAATTTGCGCGAGATGAACCGTGCGCAGGCGGGCTGCCGCACGATCAGGTCCACCGCCTGTTTGACTTCGTCGAAGCCACCGCTGCGGATGGTATGGCCAAGCAATAGCTTGTCGCTGAAATCGTGACGCTGCGGGTTGAATTCGAACAGCCCGTGGCGAATGACCAGCGGCGCCATTCTGGGGGCGAATGTCTGCGGCTTGCCATTGACCGGCGCAATGCCCACGCCGGTAAGAATCAAGGCAAGCTGCTGCACGTCCTGCTGCGTATAGCCGGCGTTGACGCCCAGCGTATGCAGTTCCATCAACTCGCGGGCGTAATTTTCGTTGACGTGCCCTTTCGCGTTTTGCGCGTTGTCGAGAAATTCGAGCATTGCCGGGCTTTGCAGGGTGGCCATGACCAGGTCGCGGAATTTGCCCAGCGCATGCGGGCGGATCGCGTTTTTCTCATAGTCGGCCAGTTCCCAGCGCACGCGGCCCTTGCCCGCGTAGACACTGAAATGGTTGAGCCAGAACCATACCAACTGCTCTTTCAGCTGATTGGGGCCGTAGATGGCTTGCAGCAGTTCGGCTTGTTGCGCTTCCAGCCCGATCCGGTTGCCCCGCGTTTGCAGCGCCTTGTTGGCGGCGACTTTTTCGGGGCCGTCGGGCATGATTTTGATTTGCTGTTGTGCCTGTTGTATCGACACGAGCAATTGTTCCAGCGGCGTGGAAAACGATTCGTAGGAGGCAAGTTGCGCGGCGATCGCGGGTGGCAGCGCGTCGCCGAGGCGGTCGTCGAGCTGCTTTTGCAGCAGTGCCTTGCGGCCGAGTGCGCGGTAGGCCGCCACACTGGCCGTATCCAGCCCGAAGCTGTCGCGCTTCAACCAGGCCGCGTCTTGCTGGTTGAAGCCCGCCTTGCCCGATGCCTGCGCTGCGATCGGGGTCATCAGCAAGGTTAACGTCAGCGACAGCGCGGTCACGGTGGATGGACGCATGCGTTGAGTTCCACGGTTCGGTAGTGGAGGGCGCGGAGCGGGAACAAGCTGGGCCCTGATTAGAGCAAATTCGTTTGCATGGGGGCAAACGTGGCGCTACGCGCGCTGCCGCGCAGGGCATCGCCGCGGCCGGGGAGTGCGCAGCGACGCCTGTTGTCACGATGCGGTCGCCCTCGCATCGTGAGGTTCGTCACACCAGGCGCAGATCGCGCGGCCGCGCCTGCGGGAATACCACCTGCAGCTGTTGGCCGCGCAAGCCCCATAGACGGCCCAGCAAGGCGCTGTATACGTCGCGGTAGTTGTTCAGCACCTGGTAGTCGCGATTCTGCAGCAGGTTCTGCTGGTTGACCGCGATTTGCTCGCCGGCAATGCGCCCGCCGCTGACATTGCCGCCCAGCACCCAATGCACGGTGCCGTGGCCATGATCGGTGCCGCGATCGCCATTTTCGCGGAACGTGCGGCCGAATTCGGAAACGACGACCACGGTGGTGTTATTCCACTCGTTGCCCAGCGCCGCCGCATAGGCGGCCAGGCCCTGGCCGAGGTTGCGTAGGTTGTTGGCCAGGCCGCCGGTGACGTTGCCCTGGTTGACGTGCGTGTCCCAGCCGCCGACGTCCACGAAGCCGAGGCGGTACTGGTCGCGCATCAAGGTGGCGATGCGCTGCGTTTCCTGTGCGAAACCGGATGCGTTCGGCGCGCCGCGGCTGGCGGCGACCATCTCGTTGCGCAAGTCCATCGAGACGGTAGAGCGCAGGCTCAGCCCGTCGGCGGCGGCGGAGGCGAGCGCGGTGTTCTTGTACATGCCGGCGAGAATCGCCGATTGCCTGTCGTCGAAGTGCGCCTTGGTGTCGCCCTTGAGCGAAATGTTCGGAATGTCCTTGCCCGAGCCCTGGAAGCTCAGCGGCAGGCTGTTGGTAAAGGCGATCGCCGGCACGCCGGTCAGCACGCCGGACAGGCGCGCCATGAAGCCGGAGCGATAGTTGCCGCCATGTTGCAGCGGTTCGCCGCGCTCAATGTTGTCCTGCGTTTCGAAGTGGCTGCGCGACAAGTCGTCGGTGCCGGCGAAGGGGATGAACGCGGCCTGCTTTTTCTGCCACAGGGGGTAGATCGAATCGCGCAACACCGGATTCATGCCCCAGTTCGCGTCGAGCGGAAGCGTGGTGTTGGGGTTGTTGGCATCGGGCCTGGCGATGGCGATGGTCGGGCGCGAGTCGTAGTAGAAGTCGCTGCTATAGGGCACCAGGAAGCTGTTGCAGTCGTAGCCGCCGCGCAGGAACACGAACAGGAAACGCGGGGAGTTGGCCGGCGCGGCGAAAAGTCGGCCTGAAAAGGAAAGAGCGGGCGCTGCGGCGGCGGCTGCGGCAGCAAGTAGAAATTCGCGGCGGTTCATGCGATCACCTCAGCGATAGTTGAAGTCAGGCGAAGACAGCAGGAAGGTATTCCATTCCACTTGCGAGGTGGCCTTGCCGAGCGCATCGCGCGTGGCGGCTGACAAGGTCGGTTCGATCGTCTGCTGGAACAGCGTGGAATTGAGCATGGGCGGATCGGCGCGCCGGACCTGGCCGTCGCTGTCGGCGAACAGGCGATTGCGGCCGCTGCCGATGGCGCGCGCGACGTCGAAGCGTTTGGCCATCTGTCCGGAACTGGACCAGCTTGCACTATCGAGCGCCCAGCCGTCGGGCGTGATGTGGCCGTATACCAGTTCGTTCATCTGGTTGAGCCAGTTCACCAGCGGATCGGCATCGTTGATGGGCTTGCCGTCGTAGGCAAGGCGCATCGCCGAGACCAGGAATTGGGTGGGATCCTTGAACTTCTTGCCGGCACCGGCGGTGACGTACTTGGACAACAACATGGTGCGCAGCACGGCGGCGATGTCGCCGTCGGTGCGCTGGAACGTGGCGGCCATGGCATCGACCAGCGCTGGCGGCGGATCGTCCGCGACGAAGTACTGCGCGATCTGCCGCGACACGAACCTGGCGCAGGCCGGCTGGTGCACGATCATGTCCACCGCCTGCTCGATCTCGTCGAAGCCGCTGCCTTTGATATCGTGCCCAAGGAACTGCTTGTCGGAGAAATCGTGCCGTCCCGGCAGGAAAACGAACAGGCCGTTGCGCACTACACCCGGCCGCTGGTTGAGGAAATTGCCGTCGATGCCGTCGATCACGTTGGGACCGCGTTGCGGCGCGATGCCGGCGCCGGTAAGGATCAGGGCAAGTTGCTGTACGTCCTGTTGCGTGTATCCGGAGTTGACGCCGAGCGTGTGCAGCTCCATCAGCTCGCGGGCGTAGTTTTCGTTGGTCTTGCCGCGCACGTTATGCGCGTTGTCCAGGTACAGCTGCATGGCCGGGCTTTCCAAGGTGGCCATGACCAGATCCTTGAACTTGCCCAGCGCGTGCGGGCGGATGGCGTTTTCCTCGTAGTCGGTGGTGAACAGTCCTACGCCACCCTTGGGCGCGTAGACGCTGAAGTGATTGAGCCAGAACCACACCATCTGTTCCTTGAGCTGGTTACGGCCGTAGATGGCGCGCAACAGTTCCACTTCCTCGCTTTGCTTGAAGATGCTGCGGCGATATTTCTGCACGTCTTTCTTGGCCATCTCCTTGGCACTGGCGTTGGCGGCATCGACCTCCTTGGCTTTTTTCTGCTCCTGGCGGTAATCGGCCACGAGTGTGGCCGGCGTGGTGTTGAAGGCTTCGTAGCTGTCGATCAGTGGGGCGATGGCCGGCGGCAGCGGATCGTCGCCACCGGCGAGCTGTTCGTCGAGAAAGCGTATACGGCCCAGTTCGCGGTAGCGCTCGATGGTGGCGCTGTCGAGACCGAAGCCATCGCGGCGCAGCCAGGCGATGTCGTCGGCGGTCAGTGCCTTGCCGCCTTGTGCCTGGGCCAGCAGCGGCCAGGCAAGCGGCGCGGCGAGCAGGCATAGCCCCAGCCACCGCAAGGTTCGCGTCGGTTTGTGCCGCTTTGAATCTGCTTGCATGGAACACGCCCCTTTTGTGTGTCTTATCGCCTCAACGTGCGGGTGCGTAAGAGGCTGACGCGAATATCTTCAGAAAACGCGAATATTCCGCCGTGATTCACAAAATTCCGGTCAAGGAGTTAAGACAGGGTTACCATGCAGGGCCCAGCGGAGTCCAAGCATGCGCAAAACTTACGACCAGGCGTACTTCGACAAGTGGTACCGAAACCCCAGCCACGCCGTGACCTCGGCGGCCGTGCTCAAGCGCAAAGTGGCGATGGCGGTGGCGCAGGCGGAGTATTACCTGGGACGGCCGATCCGTAATGTGCTCGACGTCGGCTGCGGCGAAGGCGTATGGCGCGCACCGCTGCGCGCGTTGCGGCCGGGCGTGCATTATCGGGGCCTGGATTCCAGCGAATATGTGGTGCGGCGTTTTGGGCGCAGCCGCAACATCGGCCTTGCGCGTTTCGGTCAGCTGGCGCAGTTGCGCTTCGATACGCGGTTCGATCTGATCGTGTGCACCGACGTGCTGCATTACCTGCGCCCGGCCGAGCTGCGCGCGGGCATGGCTGGCATCGGCGACATGCTCGAAGGCGTGGCGTTTCTGGAGGTGTTCACCAACCGCGACGACGTGGATGGCGATCACCAGGATCTCTATTTGCGTTCGCCATCGTGGTATCTGCGCGCGTTCGGCGACGTGGGGCTACTGCCGTGCGGATCGCATTGCTATCTTGGGCCGCGGCTGGAACGGCACATCGCCGCGCTGGAGCGTGCGCAGCTCTACAAGAGCGGCCGGACGTCGGCCCGCTAGACCAGCATCACCTGCACGCCCGCTTCCTGCAGCGCTTCCACCATCTCCGGCGCGGCACTGCTGTCGGTGATCACGGTGTTGAGCGTTTGCACCGGTGTAATGACCGAGAGACTGCGCTGGCCGAGCTTGCTCGCGTCGAACACCGCGACGGTTTCGCGCGAGACGCGGATCATCAGCGCATTGAGCGAGGCTTCCAGCGGATCGGGCGTGGTCACGCCCACCACCGGATCCAGGCCATCGACGCCCAGGAACAGGCGATCGGCGGAAATGCGCGACAGCGCCTGCTCCGCATCGGGCCCCACCAGCGAATAGGAGGTATGGCGCAGCATGCCGCCGAGCATCATCACGCGCACGTGCGGCAGCGTCGATAATTCCAGTGCAATGTTGAGCGCGTTGGTCACTACGGTCAGCGATTCGAATTTCATCTGCCGGATCTGGCGCGCGATCTCCACCGTGGTGGAGCCGGAGTCGAGGATGATGGTTTCGCCTTCGCGGATCATCTTGGCGGCGGCGTGCCCGATGCGCACTTTCTGCGCGTGCGAGCGCGTCTCCTTGATGTTCAGCGGAATGTCGTTGGCGGTGGCCTGCGTGACCGGCAGCGCGCCGCCGTGCGAACGTGCGATCGCGGCATTGCGCGCCAGCGTTTCCAGATCGTTGCGAATGGTGACCGAGGAGGTGCCAAAGCGCGCCGCCAGCTCTTCGACGGTGGCGCGGCCGTTGCACTCGACGTATTCGACGATCAGGCGTCGACGCTCCTCGACCAACAGGCGCTGGGAGGGGGCGGAGGCGCGGGCTTCATTCATGGCGGATGCTTAGCAGTCGGGCGGCGTTGTCATGGTATATCTTGCGCAGAATGCTGTCTGTTAGGCCCAGTCCGTAGATCGACCAGCGCCCCTGGGGCGGCACCGGGGCCGGGGCGTAGTCGAAGTATTCGTCCTCGGTCTCCAGGAAGCGGTAGTAGATCTCGTACAGCTCGTCGCCGAACAGCTGCTGGGGTACGTCGTCGCCATAGGGCGAGGGCACCGCGTCGGTGCCGAACAGGATCCGGTCCTGGTAGCGGTCGAAAAAGCGCCTGGCCGCGCGCGGCTGGCGCCCCAGCTCGCCGATGCGGGCGCTGATGTCGACCAGGGTATTGGGAAAGCGGTCCAGGGTATCGGCCACGGCCTGGAGGTTTTCCGCCCAGTTGCCCACGTGCATCAGGGCGAAGGTGGTCCGGGGGTGGCGGGCGATCAGGCGGTCGCGCGCGGCCAGGATCGCTTCGTTGCTGGGAAATTCGGGGCCGTAGAACGACCAGTCCGGATGCCTGGCCAGTTCCTCGTAACGCTCGTTGTATTCGTCGGTGGGCAGGAAGAACGCCTCCGGATCGGAAACGTGCAGGAATACCGGCATGCCATGCGCGGCGCAGGCTTCCCACATCGGGTCGAAACGCCGGTCGTCCACCGCCACCAGCGGGCCGCTGTCGATCTGCTCGCGCAGATACAGGCCCAGCGTTTTGAGCAATTTCAGGCCGCGCGCGCCCACCCGGTGGGCATGGTCGATGGCATCGGCCTGGCGCTGCGGATAGTCCGGCTCGGGAAAGTACGCGTAGGAAGGCTCGGTAAGGGTGATGAAGCGCCCCGGCGCGGCCTGGTCGAACAGGCCGATGGTCTGCTCCAGGCCCGCACCCACGCCGCCGGTGAGATTGACCAGCGTGCGCACGCCCTTGCGGTCCATCACCGGCAGCAGGTCTTGGGGCCTGGCGAACACGACCATGTCCTCGCCCACCGAGACACCGTTGCGGACCTTGCTCGACCATGTCAGATGGGTATGCGCGTCGATCACCGGAAAGCGCGGCTGCTCGATGCGGGTTTTGGGAACGCGCAGCATGCTGCGCGGTTTGAAATCCTCCAGCGGCAAGCTGGCCTTGCCCTGGTCGGGAGCCGTCTGCAGCGGGTTCTTGCCGCCGGCCTGGATGGTGCCCGCGCCGTGCGGCGGCGCGCAGCAGAAGCAGCCGCCGCGCGTTTGCTGGCGGAACGACCAGGGCGCGGGCCGGGCGGTTTGCGGTTTGCGGATGTTATGCGTCATCGCCGAAGTATTTCCCAAGGGCGGACTGGAAACTCTGCGCTAGTGTCGGTCCAGGCACGTCGCGGGTGAAGCGCCCGATGCGGCGCCAATGCGCTGGCGCGCTCCCCGGCGCGGGCCACGCAAACCGTGTAGACAGGCCCGCGGGGACACTCGCCGGGCAAGTGGGCCTGACAGAGAACGCGCGCCGCCAGTGCCCTTTCAGCGCGGATGCCTGGCCATGATCTGATGCACCTGCTGCACCAGCGCAATGGCCTGGTCGAGCGGCCGCAGCCACATGTTGCGGCCGAACATCACGCCGTTCGCGCCGCAAGCCATGTAGAACTCGACCTTGCGCAGCACCGCCGCGTCGTCGTCGTTCTTTTCGCCGCCGGAAAACAGCACCATCGTGCGTCCCGCCGAGCGCACCACGCGCTGGGTGCGGGCGGACGCATCTTCCTGCAATGGCTGGTACGGCGCCGGGACGTTGCCGCGGCTGTCGTCCGGCTCGTGCAGTTTGACGATGTCCGCACCCAGCTCCAGCGCCACGCGCGCGGCGTAATCTTGCGCGTACAGGCTGCCTTTGCCGCCCTTGGCGTCGATGGCCGCGCCGCGCGGGTAGGACCAAAGCACCAGCGGCATGCCCAGGCGCTCGCAGTCCTGGCGCACCTTTTCGAACTGGCGGAATTCGTCGTGCTGGCGCGGCGAGCCGACATACATGGTGTAGCCGACCGCGTCGGCACCCAGCCGCACCGCGTCTTCCACCGAGGCGAACAGCGGCGAGGTGGCCTCCGCATCGCTGGGAATGTTGGTTTTGCCGTTGAGCTTGAGGATCAGCGGCACTTGTCCGCACCATTGGCCCATGTACTTTTCGGCCAGCCCCACCCCCAGCGCAATGGCGGAGAACCGACCCTCCACGGCCAGCCGGAACTGATACTCCGGATCGATCGCCGGCGGGTTGGGAAAGAAATCGCTCGGGCCGTGTTCCAGGCCCTGGTCCAGCGGCAACACCAGCAGGCTGCCGTTGCGCGGGCCATACCCGTACATCAGGCGCCAAAGGCGGGTGCGCTTGCCGTGCGAGAGAGACAGCTGCGAAAACTTTTCGGAAGCTTTCGAAAGGTGTTGTAAGTGATCTTTCATTTCGAATACTCTGAGAGCGTCATCGGATGGTTTCACATTCGTTCGAATTGAGCAAAATGTCAATACTTCAAAAGAAAACGAAAGATGGATCGATGCTGAGCGCGCTCCACGACATGCCCGTGCAGGCCCAGCGGGACGCCGGTTATGCAGACACCCTGCGGGAAATTCTGCAGCAACCGGCCACCTGGCAGGACACTTTCGATTTGTTGCGCGGCACCGCGGCGCAGGCGCTGCTGGCCAAAGCGCTCGGTGCGCGGCCCGGCCACGTGGCGCTGACCGGCTCGGGCAGCTCGATGTACATCGGCCAGACCCTGGCGCCCCTGCTGCAAGCAGGCCTTGGCGTACCGGTGCAGGCCATCCCCGCCGGCACCTTGCTGACGCATGCGTCCAGCGTACTGCCACGCGGGCCGGGCCTGCTGATCTCGCTGGCGCGCTCGGGCGACAGTCCGGAAAGTGCCGGCGTGCTGAACCACTTGCTGCAGCACGCGCCGGCGTGGCGGCACCTGGTGATCACCTGCAATGCGCAAGGCAAGCTGGCCACGCTTTACCGGGACGATCCGCGCGTTACCGTACTGGTACTGGACGAGCGCACCAACGATCGCAGCCTGGTCATGACCAGCAGCTTCACCAATCTGCTGTTGGGCGGCGCGGGCTTGCTCGAGGGCACGCACGCGGCGTTGACCGCCCAGGACATACGGCGCGCCGCATCCGGCACGCAGCATGTATTGGATACGCACGCCGACGTGTTGGCGGAACTGGCGCAACGCGATGTCGACTCGGTGGTGTACCTGGGCAGTGGCGCGGCTTTCGGCGCGGCACGCGAAGGCGCGCTGAAAATGCTGGAGATGACCGGCGGCAAAGTCGTGACGATGGCCGAAACGTTTCTCGGCCTGCGGCATGGGCCGATGTCGTTCATCCAGCCGTCCACGGTGATCGTGGCGATGCTTGCTCCCGATCCGTCGATTCGCGCCTACGAATACGACGTGCTGCGCGAGCTGTCGCGCAAGCAGTTGGGCATGGCCAAAATCGTGGTGGGCGACGAGGTGCCCGACGATGTGCTGGCCGCAGCGGATATCCGCATCGCGCCATCGGTGTTGGATGCCGATACCGAGATCCCCGCGCTGCTGGCCGGTGTCGTGGTGGCGCAACTGCTGGCGCTGTTTCGCTGCCTGGCGTTGAGCGGCCGCCCCGACGCACCTTCGGCGGGCGTGCTGACGCGCGTGGTCGAAGACTTCGCCATCCACGGAGCGGCAAAATGACCTCGCACGGGCGCACGCCGCGCATCCTGATCGTGGGCGAGATCAATGTCGATTTCGTCTTCAAGGGCTGTCACGCCTTGCCGATGCCGGGCAAGGAAGTGTTGGCCGAGGATTTCGTCATGACGCCAGGCAGCTCCTCGATGATCTGCGCGATGGGGCTTGCGCGGTTGGGCAACCCGGTAGCGTTTCATGGCCTGCTCGGCGTGGACGCCTCGGGCATGTTCTGCCTGCAGGCGTTGCGCGAAGCGGGCATCGACGTGGGCACCCTGCGCCCGGACAGCAGCCTGCGTACAGGCGTGACCGCATCGCTGTCCACGCCGCAGGATCGGGCGCTGGTGACGTTTGCCGGTGCCATAGCGCAACTGCGCGCGCAGGACATCAAGGACGAGTGGTTGGCGAGCGCCGATCATTTGCACGTATCTTCCTACTATCTGCAAAAAGCGCTGCGCCCGGGGTGCCACGAGTTGTTCGCGCGCGCCGCGGCAGCGGGACTGACGACATCGCTCGATCCGGGTTTCGATCCCGCACAGGGATGGGAAGGCGACTTGCTCGAGGTCTTGCGCCACGTCGATGTGTTTCTGCCCAACGAGCAGGAACTGCAGGCCATCACCGGCCACGACGACGTGCGCCAGGCCCTCGCCTCGCTGCAGAACGGACGCACCCAGACCATCGTCAAGCGCGGTCGCGAAGGATGCGGCGCGCTGCATCAGAGCCAGTGGCTTGAGGTGCCGGCCTATGCCGTCGATGCGATCGACAGCACCGGTGCCGGCGATTCCTTCGATGCTGGATTCCTGCATGCATGGCTGCGCGGCATGCCGCTGGCCGATGGCATGCGCTGGGGCAGCGCGTGCGGCAGCTTGTCCACGCGCGGCGTCGGCGGTACCGCAAGCCAGGCGACGGCGGCCGAGGCGCTTGCGCTGGTGGCGGGTACGCCATGATCGCGGTTGCCGGGTTCAACACGGCGATCGATCGATTCATTCATCTCGATGCGCTGATCCCCGGCCAGGTGCATCGCGCACGCGATGAGCAGGTCTATCCCGGCGGCAAAGGCGTGCACGTGGCGCAGACCATCGCCGCGCTGGGCGAAAGCGTGCAACTGGTGGGCTTGACCGACGCGCCGCATCGCGACCTGATCCAACAGCGCATGAGCGAGCGCGGCGTACGGTTTCATGGTGTGGAGGTTGCCGCTTCGTTGCGTCATTGCCTTGCACTGCAGGATGCCGGCGGCAGCATCACCGAAGTGCTGGGGCAGGGGCCTTTGCTGGGACAAGGCGAACGCGAGGCGTTGCTGCGCGACTTTCGCCGGATGGTGGACGAAAGCGGGCTGGTGATCCTTTCCGGCAGCGTGCCACGCGGTTTTGCGGCCACCGTGTATGCCCAGCTGATCGAGCACGTCAACCGTCTTGGCAAGCGTTGCCTGGTCGATGCCAGCGGTGAGGTGATGCGGCATGCGGTCGGCGCCCATCCTTTTCTGGTCAAGCCCAACCGTGACGAAATCAGCGAATGGACGGGCCATGCCGTCAGCGACCTTGCCGCAGCCAAGGAGGCGTTGCATGCGTTGCGCGCGCAGGGCATCGCGATGCCCGTGGTAACGCTGGGCGAACAGGGCGCGATCGCGGCCGATCACAGTGGCATCTGGCATGCGCACCTTGCGGCGACCCAGGTACGCAACAGTGTCGGCTCGGGCGATTGCTTCCTCGCCGGCATCGCGGTTGCGCTGCAACGGAATCAATCACTGGAACACGCGCTGCGGCTCGGCGTGGCCTGCGGCGTGGCCAATGCGCAATCGCAGGAAACCGGTTTCGTGGAGCGATCCTGCGTGGATGCGCTGCTTTGCGCGGTGCAGGTGCGCCGTCTGGACTAAATCGATGGAGCACGCGCTGGTGCGCGCTCCGTCACGGGCTCAAGAGGTTTTGCATGCTCCATCGGTATCGCTCTTCGCTGAACTGGACACGCATCCGGCCGCGTTCGCGCATGTACAGGAAAACTCTCGCGCTCGCCGCATGCGTCACCTGGCTGGGCAGTGCCGGCACGGCGTGTGCCGGCGATGCCGCGATTGTCGATCCCGGTGCGCCCGTGTATGCCGCGCACGGTGAGCAGGCCAGCTTCGGCAATGCCGCCATCGTTGCCGACTGGAGCGTGGTGGATGGCAAGCTTACGGGTGTCTCGGTCACCGATCGCGACAATCGCCAGGTGTTGAGGGTGGACGAGCTGTTTACGCTGGATCTGCCGGCCAAGCAGAGCATCCGCGCCAGCGACATGCATCTGGCCTCGCCCTTGGCGATGCATGTGCTGCCCGTGGATGCGCATGCCTCCAATCTCGCCGAGCGCTTGCCTGGCGAGGACGTCGGCGCCACGTTCAACGATACCGACGGACGCTTTCGCGTGGACTGGCGGCTGGTGCAACGCACGGGTTCGGCCTATCTGCGCGAGATCGTCACGATCACCGCATTGAAGCAGGACGAGCCGTTGACCGATGTTTCCCTGCTGCGCGCCACCCCGGCGCATGCCGAAGTGGTCGGCACCGTGAAAGGTTCGCCCGTGGTCGCCGGTCAGTTCTACCTTGGGTTGGAAAATCCGCTTTCCGATAGCGATGCGTGGGGCCACGTGACGCTGTCGATGGCGCGTAGCCTGCCGCTGCGCAAGGGCCAGTCGATCACTTATTCGGCGGTGGTCGGCGTGGTGCGCGCCGGGCAATTGCGGCGCGATTTCGCCACCTACATCGAGCGCGAGCGGGCGCATCCGTATCGCCCATTTCTGCATTACAACTCCTGGTACGACATCGGCTATTTCACACCCTATACCCAGGCGCAGGCGCTGGATCGCATCAACGCGTTTGGCCAGGAGCTGAGTGTGAAGCGCGGTGTGAAGCTTGACTCCTTTCTGTTTGACGACGGCTGGGACGATCGTTCCGGCAGCTGGCGCTTCAGCAAGGATTTTCCGCACGGCTTCGTGCCCCTGCGCGAGGCCGCGGCCAAGTACGGCGCGGCGCCGGGCATGTGGCTGTCGCCTTGGGGCGGTTACAGCAAGCCCAAGGAAGAGCGCGTCAAAAACGGTGCGGCGGCCGGCTACGAAATCATCGACGGAGGGTTGGCGCTTTCCGGTCCCAAGTATTACCGGCGTTTCCACGACGTGGTGATGCAGCTGGTGAACCAGGACGGCATCAACCAGTTCAAGTTCGACGGCACCGGCAATGCCGACAAGGTATTTCCCGGCAGCCGCTTCGACAGCGATTTTGCCGCGGCGATAGCGTTGATCGGCGACATACGCGCCGCCAAGCCGGACATCTATATCAATCTCACTACCGGTACCTGGGCGTCGCCGTTCTGGCTGCGCTATGCCGACTCGATCTGGCGCGGCGGCGAAGACGACTGGCACGCGGGCGTGGGCAGCGAGCGCGAGCAGTGGATCACCTATCGCGACCAGCAGACCTACGAAAACATCGTGGTGCAGGGGCCGCTGTTCCCGATCCAATCGCTGATGCTTCACGGCATCATCTACGCGCAGATGAACAAGCGCCTCAATACCGATCCGGGGCACGACTTCGCCAACGAGGTGCACTCCTACTTCGCCACCGGCACGCAATTGCAGGAGATGTACATCACGCCTTCGCTGTTGACTCAGCAAGACTGGGATACCTTGGCCGACGCCGCCAAATGGTCGCGCGCGAATGCCGACGTGCTGAAAGACTCGCACTGGATCGGCGGGGATCCCGGCCGCCTGGATGTCTACGGCTGGGCCGCATGGTCGCCGGCGAGGTCGATCATCACCTTGCGCAACCCCGACGCGCATCCGCAAACCGCGGTGATCGATCTGCAGCGACAACTGGAGTTGCCGGCGGGGGCGGCGCGCCGGTTCAGCGTGCGCGATGTGTGGCACAGCGGCGGCGAGGTGCCCTCGCAGTTGGATGCCGATCATGTGCGGACGATCACACTGGCGCCGTTTGAAGTATTGACCCTTCAATTGACGCCTTGATGTACCCTGCGCCCTCCGTTGCGTGGTGGGTCGCGTAAACGCTTGCGTATCCATCGTGCTGACGTTGCCCCTCCCTGACTGCACATCGGGGAGGGGCAGGGTATTTGGACGGCCAGATGAGGCGAGGGTGTGAGGGTTTCATGCAACGACGCGATTTTCTTCGATTTGCGCTTTTGACACCGTTGGCGGCAAGCGTGCCGCTGGCTTATGGCGAAATTTCCAAAGCATCCGGCGCCGAGCCGGTTCCCAACGGCAAGCCGCACCGCTTCCAATTGAGCCAGCAGCATTTCCTGCTTGACGGCGTGCCGTTCCAGATCCGCAGCGGCGAAATGCACCCGGCGCGCATTCCCGCCGAATACTGGCTGCATCGCATTCGCATGGCCAAGGCGATGGGGCTGAACACCATCTCCCTGTACCTGATGTGGAATTACCTGGAAAGCGAGCCGGGCGTATTCGACTTCACCACCGAGCGGCGCGATTTCGTGCGTTTCATCCAGTTGTGCCAGCAGGAAGGCATGTGGGTGTACCTGCGCCCCGGTCCTTACGTATGCGCCGAGTGGGATCTGGGCGGACTGCCGGCCTACCTGCTGCGCGATCCGTCCATTCGCGTGCGCACCAAGGACGATGCGCGCTACATGCAGGCGGTGCAGCGCTACATGGATGCCATCGCGCTGAAGATCGCGCCGCTGATGGCCGGCCGCGGCGGCCCGATCCTGATGGTGCAGATCGAGAACGAGTACGCCTCGTTCGGCCACGATCTGGCCTATCTGCTGAAGCTGCGCTCGATGTGGCAGGCACGCGGCATTGAGGGGCCGTTCTCCATTTCCGATGGCTTGGGCGCGATCGAGAAACAGAAAACCTATGTGCCCGGCGCCGCACTGGGCCTGGATGGCGACACCGACTTCGCCGCCGCTCAGGAAATCGCCGGTGAAGCGCCGGTGTGGATGGGCGAGGGTTATCCGGGTTGGCTCACGCATTGGGGCGATCCGGATTTCCAGATCGGCAATTTCGTGCCCACCTTGCGCAAGCTGCTGGCCGAAGGCCGTTCGTTCAACATGTACGTGGTGCATGGCGGCACCAATTTCGGTTTCACCGCGGGCGCCAATGCGCGCGACGACTACGCCAACTTCGAGCCGGTGATTACCAGCTACGACTACGGCGCGCCGATCAACGAGCGCGGCGAAGCGACACCCGACTATCACGCGTTCCGCGCGCTGCTCGCCGCGCACGTGCCGCATGCGCTGCCCGCGCCGCCGCCCGCGCCGCCGACGATGACGTTCGCCGAGGTGCTCGCGCACCCCTTCGCATCGATCTGGGACAACCTGCCGATCCCGGCGCACACGGTGAAGAAGCCAGATCCGAACGAAATCCTGTTTGCCCAGGATCATGGCATGGTGCTGTATCGCAAGACGCTGCTGCACGGCGGCTTGCTGAACATGGAGGGCCTGCGCGATTACGGCACGGTGTTCAGCGACGGCACGTATCTGGATTACGTCTCGCGCGTGGACAAGCCCGGCCTGCACGTGCAGCACTACGTGGACATTCCACCGCCTGCCAACGGCGCGGGCACGACCGTGGACATTCTCGTGGACAGTTTTGGCCACGTGGGCTACGGCCAGGCGATGTACGACTTCAAGGGCATCGTCGGCGCGGTGACGCTCGACGGCGAGGAGCTGCACGACTGGCAGGCGCACAGCCTGCCGATCGACGAGGCGTACGTGGCGGGACTGCCGCCAATGAGGCCCGATTCGCCTTCGAAGCTTCGTCCCGGACTGTTCTTCAAGGCATTCCTCAACCTCGACAAGCTCGGCGATTGCTACATCGACATGAGCGAGTGGGACAAGGGCTATCTGTGGGTGAACGGCAAGCTGTTGGGCCGCTACTGGCGCATCGGGCCGCAGCAGCGTCTGTATTGCCCCGCATCGTGGTTTGCACGGGGAAGCAATGAATTACTGGTGTTCGACATGCACCGCACCACGCCGGCGACGATACGCAGCAGCGAACATTTGAAATGGTGATCGCCCGCTAGCCTCAACCCCAACTCCCCCTGCGTGCGGCAGGGGAGGGCCGGGTTGGGGCGCCGCCTGGCGGCGGCTTTTCATTTGAACTGCGGGGTAACGATCAGGCGCTGCGCGAAGCCTTCTTGCGATCGTTCTCCGTCAGGTGCTTCTTGCGCAGGCGGATTTCCTTCGGCGTCACTTCGACCAGCTCGTCGTCGTCGATGAAGTCCAGCGCCTGTTCCAGCGAGAACTTGGTGGCCGGCGTCAGCTGGATCGCATCGTCCTTGCCCGAGGCGCGCATGTTGGTCAGCGGCTTGGGCTTGATCGCGTTGACGGTGAGGTCGTTGTCCTTGGCGTGGATGCCCACCAGCTGGCCTTCATAGACCGAGTCGCCCTCGGCCGCGAACAGCTTGCCGCGATCCTGCAGCGGCCCCAGCGAGTAGGCCGGCGTGGTGCCGGCGGCGTTGGCGATCATCACGCCGTTCTGGCGCTTGGCGATCTGGCCTTCTTCCTTCGGGCCGTAATGGTCGAACACGTGGAACAGCAGGCCCGAACCCTGCGTGAGGGTCTTGAACTGGTTCTGGAAGCCGATCAGGCCACGCGCTGGAATCATGTATTCCAGGCGCACGCGACCCTTGCCGTCCGGCTCCATGTTCTTAAGCTGGCCCTTGCGCGTGCCCAGGCGTTCCATCACCGGGCCCTGGTGGTTTTCTTCCACGTCCACGACCAGTTGTTCGATCGGCTCCATTTTCTGGCCGTCGATTTCCTTGATGATGACTTCCGGGCGCGACACTGCCAGCTCATAGCCTTCGCGGCGCATGTTCTCGATGAGCACCGACAGATGCAGTTCGCCGCGGCCGGACACCAGGAACTTGTCCGCATCGGAACCTTGCTCGACCTTCAGTGCCACGTTGTGCACCTGCTCGCGGTCCAGGCGATCCTTCAGCTGGCGGCTGGTGAGGAACTTGCCGCCGGAAAGATCCTTGTTGCCGGCGAACGGGGAGTTGTTCACCTGGAAGGTCATGCTGATGGTCGGCTCGTCCACGGTGAGCGCGGGCAGCGCTTCGGGCGCGTCGAGCGCGCACACGGTGTCGGAAATGGTCAGCTCCTGGATGCCGGAGATGGCGACAATGTCGCCTGCTTCGGCGGTGTCCTGCTCGATGCGCTCAAGGCCCAGGAAGCCCAGCACCTGCAGCACCTTGCCCTGGCGCTTCTTGCCGTGGCGATCGATCACCGCCACCGGCATGTTCTTTTTCAGGGTGCCACGCTGGATGCGGCCGATGCCGATGACGCCCACGAAGTTGTTGTAATCCAGCTGGCTGATGCGCATCTGGAAAGAACCGGTGGGGTCGACGTCGGGCTTGGGCGCGTGGTCCATGATCGCCTGGTACAGCGGGGTCATGTCGCCTTCGCGGGCGTCCTGGTCGAGCGAGGCGTAGCCGTTCAGCGCCGAGGCGTAGACGATCGGAAATTCCATCTGCTCGGGCGTGGCGCCGAGGCGGTCGAACAGATCCCACACCTGCTCCACCACCCACTCCGGACGCGCGCCGGGGCGGTCGATCTTGTTGACCACCACGATCGGCTTGAAGCCCATCGCGAACGCCTTCTGGGTCACGAAGCGCGTCTGCGGCATCGGGCCGTCCATCGCGTCGACCAGGATCAGCACAGTGTCGACCATCGACAGCACGCGCTCCACCTCGCCGCCGAAGTCGGCGTGGCCTGGGGTGTCGACGATGTTGATGCGGTTGCCGCGCCAGGTGATGGCCGTGTTCTTGGCCAGGATGGTAATGCCGCGTTCCTTTTCCTGGTCGTTGCTGTCCATCACGCGTTCGGCCAGCACGGTGCGCTCGGACAGGGTGCCCGACTGCTTCAGCAGCTGGTCGACGAGGGTGGTCTTGCCGTGGTCGACGTGGGCGACGATGGCGATATTGCGCAAGTTTTCGATGGACATGGATAAAGGGCTTGGGCGGGCCGCAAGGCCGCCTCGCAGATTTGGGTCAGGGTTAACCTACGGATTATACGGGGTTATGTGACATCTTGCTTGCCCCGCCTGAGCGAGGCCTCGGCGCGGGCCGGGCGGGGCCGTTTCCCGCATGAAAACCCCGTATCGGCGGACACGGGGCGGCATGCGTCATGCGCCCCTGTTCAGGTTGCCGGGCCGCGAAGCGCTGGCGCGGCCCTGGGGCCCGGCATCGCGCCGATTACGCCTCGGCGTCGTCCTCGACCTCTTCTTCCTCGTCGTCGTCCCCGGCGAACTCGGACAGTTCTTCCACACGCAGGAAGTTGGCCGCCTCATCGGCGAACACGATGCGCTTGCCGTCGGCGTGCATCGGGCGCACCTCGTGCTGCCTGTTGCCGCCATCGAGCGTTTCCACCAGGGCGAAGCACACCAGGCTCGCGGCGCTTTCCTCGCCGCTCTCGTCATAGACGGCGACCCAGCCGGTGGCGGGAAGAATCTGCAGGATGTTGGTTTGCTTGGACATGACCGCTCCGCGTGATGAAAGCGCGCAAGCTTGCCTGCCGTTCATGACGATCGCAAGCGCGCAAGCTTGCGTTGCTTGGCGTTGTTTGCACGCGGATGAATATCCCTGCATGCCGCGCTACTGTTGCCAGGCCGATTGCCGCCGTCGCGGCATGGACATCTTCAACGGAGTCTTCCATGCGGGACCTCGACATCGTGCAAGGCGAAGTTCGCCTCACCGCGCATCGCGAGCATGACGATCTGCTCAGCGCGGGGCTTGGCCTTGCCGGCTTGCGGGGCGCGCCGGCGGCGTTCGCCGATGCGCAGCGTCCCAGCGCGCAGGAGTTGCGCCGACGCGCGATTCAAACCAGCTGGAAGGGGATTGCCGACCTGGGCCCGCTTGGTGGTTACGGCACGGTGTACGGTGCGGTTGCGCACGTTCCGGGCGTCGAATACCACGCCTTCGCAAAGCTTTCTGGCGCGCATGCGCCGCATCGGGTGCTGCTGCAGGTGCCGGACAACTTTGACCATGCGCACCGTTGCCTGGTGGTGACGGCCTCGTCGGGTTCGCGCGGCATCTATGGCGCGATCGCGCTGGCCGGTGCGTGGGGTTTGCCGCGTGGGTGCGCGGTGGCTTACACCGACAAGGGCGCGGGCACGGGCTATTTCGATTTCTCCGACGATAGCGGCGTGGGTTTGAGTGGCGAGCGCGCACAGCGCGGTGCGGCGTTGCTGGAGTTCGAGCCGCCCGCCTCCCACGGCGAGGGCATTGCGATCAAGCATGCGCATTCGGGCGACAACCCCGAGGCCGATTGGGGGCGCCACGTACTGCAGGCCGCGCGGTTCGGCTTGGCGATGCTCGATCGCGCCTTCCCGGGGCAGGCACCATTCACGCCGCAGAATACGCGCATCATCGCCACCGGTCTTTCCAACGGCGGCGGGGCGGTGTTGCAGGCTGCAGGCATCGACGATCAGCGCATGCTCGCGGGCGTGGTGGCGTTGGAGCCGAACGTGTATACGCCAGGGCGCGGACGCGCCTTGTATGACTACGCTACCGAAGCGGCCATCTGGCTACCGTGCGCGTTGACCGATGCGCGCTTTGCTGCCGTGCCGTTCGCGCGCGATGTGCACGGTCAAGCACCTGCCGCGTGGACCGCGCGCGGCGCGAGTCTGCGCGAGCGTGGCCAGTTGAGTGCATCGACGCCACCCGCACAGGCAGCGCAAGCATATGAACGCTTGCGTGGCGCGGGCTGGACCGATCAGGCGATGGCGACCGCGGCGCTGAGCGTGGCTTTCGATCTGTGGCGCACCCTCGGTGCGGCGTATGCCTCGGCGTATCTGCGGCGCGGCGCGCACGAGATGCCCGGCGGCTACCGTTACGCCGGCACGCTCGCGGACGGCAAGCCCGGTGTCGCCGACGCGGCGACGCGCGCAGGCTGGTGGGCGGACGCGTCAGGCATTCCGCCCGGCAACGGCGTGGGCTTGTTCGGCCAAACCGACGGCAGCATCGATCCGCAACTGGCCGGTTGCGAACAACTGCGTAGCCTGTGGACCGGCGATGACGCACAGGCCCGTACGCTGCGCGCGTCGGTCGCGGCCGTTGCCGTGGGATTGCCGCGCGAGAACCTGCCGCTGTGGGTGCTGCATGGCGCCGACGACGGCCTGCTTCCAACCACATTCAGCTCCGAACCCTATGTCGCCTGGCTTGGCGAGCACGGACGTAAGCCGCTGTATTGGAAACTGCCGCACGCCCAGCACTTCGACGCCTTCCTGGCGCTGCCCGGTTTCGGCGACCGGCACCTGCCGCTGCTGCCTTATGGCTACGCCGCGCTGGACCGTCTATGGGCCCATCTTTACGCCGAGCGGCCGTGGCCGGCCGATCTCCCCACGCCGGCCGGGACGCCGCGCGGGGCCGGTCCGTTGCAGCGGGGGATGCTGGGACTGGACTGATTCTGTTGCACGGCACGGGGTCGGCGGTATCCTAATCGATTAAGCGCGCCGCCCTGTGCAGGCATCCCGTTCTAGCAAAGAGAAGGAATATCCATGGCCATCAACGTCACCCTCACCACCAATCGCGGCCCGATCCACCTGCGCCTGCATGACGATAAAACCCCGGTGACGGTGGCCAGCTTCGTCAATCTGGCGCGCCGTGGTTACTACGACGGCCTGTCGTTCCACCGCGTGATCGCCGACTTCATGATCCAGGGCGGTTGCCCGGAAGGCAGCGGCCGCGGCGGCCCGGGCTACCGCTTCGAGGACGAGTTCCACCCGGCACTGCGCCACGACAAACCGGGCGTGCTCTCCATGGCGAACGCCGGTCCCCGCACCAATGGCAGCCAGTTCTTCATCACCCATGGCGCCACGCCGTGGCTGGACGGCAAACACAGCGTGTTCGGCGAGGTGGTGGACGCGAACGACCAGCAGGTGGTCGATGCGATCCGCCAGAACGACGTCATCGAGAAGGTCACCGTGGAGGGCGACGTGGATGCGCTGCTCGCCGCCAAGGCCGACCGCGTGCAGGAGTGGAACGAGACGCTGGACGCACGCGGCTGAGATTCTGCGCGGGCAGACACCGGGCTGCCCGTCCTGTCCACAAGGCCCGGTT
>NZ_DATJTC010000026.1:0-17074 GCF_035503745.1 Dyella sp. | reverse complement strand
CCAGACCGTCGCGCAGATGCGCCGCTTCGAGGATCATGCGCAGGCCGCCAACATTTCCTCGCAGACGATTCTCGCCGCGCGCTACGTGCTGTGCACCATGCTCGACGAGGCGGTGCTCAATTCGCCGTGGGGCGAGCAGAGCGGCTGGGCGCAGAAAACGCTGCTGGTGACCTTCCACAGCGAATCCTACGGCGGCGCGAAATTTTTCCAGATTCTGGAACGGTTGTGCTCGGATTTTTCCAAGCACATCGACCTGATCGAATTGATGTACATCTGCCTGGCGCTGGGTTTTGCCGGCCGTTTCCAGATCGAGTCGGGCGGCCGGGCCAAGCTGGCCGACATCCAGGAAGACCTGTACCGGCGCATCCAGGCGCAGCGCGCGGCACCGGCGCAGGAGCTGGCGCCGCATTGGCGCGGTATCGAAGACCGCCGCAATCCGCTGATCCGCTACGTGCCGCTGTGGGTGATCGCGGCGGCGGCGGCCGTGGTATTGCTGGTTGCCTTCATTTATTTCTACAGCAAACTCAACGATCTCTCTTCGCCGATCAGCGCGCAGGTGGCGCAGATCGGCCTGGAAAGCGCCACGCCGCCCGATACCGCGCGGCTCAACCAGGCGCATCCGGTGGCGCGCAAGAGCCTCAAGCAATTGCTCGCGCCGGAGGAGCAGGCGGGTCTGTTGAGCGTGGATGAAAAACCCGATGGCCAGGCGCTGGTGCGGCTGTCGGCCACCGGCATGTTCGCCTCCGGCGGGGTGGATGTCGCCCAAGACGAAGTACCGTTGCTGCACAAGATTACCGCCGCGCTTAACCAGGTGCAGGGGCGCGTGATCGTGGTGGGGCATACCGACGACCAGCCGATCCGCTCGCTGAAATACAAAGACAACTTCGAACTTTCTGCCGCGCGCGCTCGCTCGGTGATGCAGATTCTCAGCGAAGGCCTGGACAACCCCGGACGGCTGGAGTCCAGCGGCGCCGGTTCATCGCAGCCGATCGCGTTGCCGCCTGATCTTCCCGCCAACCGCACGCGCAACCGGCGCGTGGAAATCATGTTCATTCCGGAGGCTTGAACGTGAAAAGCATCGTGAACTTGTTCAAATCCGGTTGGTTTATCGTGCTGGTCGGCATCGTGCTGCTGTCGGTGCTGATCTGGTTCGGCGGCCCGTACCTGGGGATAGGCGATTCGCAGCCGCTGGCAAGCGCCGTGACCCGGCTGGTGGTGATCATCCTGATTCTCGCGATCTGGGTGATCTGGCTGCAGATCCAGCATCTGCGCACGCGCAGCAAAGCCAAGCAGATGTCCGGCGACATGGTCGAGCAGGAGGCCAGCCCCGCCGGTTCGGACAGCGACCAGCGCAGCGCGTCCGAACGCACCCAGTTGCAGTCGCGGTTCCAGGAAGCGGTGGATAGCTTGCGCAAGAGCAAGCGCGGCGGCAGCAATCTATACACCTTGCCGTGGTACGTGGTGATCGGTCCGCCCGGTTCGGGCAAGAGCACGCTACTGCAGAATTCAGGCCTGAACTTTCCGCTGTCCGAGCGCTTTGGCAAGCAGGCGCTGCGCGGCGTGGGCGGCACGCGCAACTGCGACTGGTGGTTTACCGACGAGGCGGTGTTCCTTGATACCGCCGGCCGCTACACCATGCAGGGTTCGGACCAGGCAGCCGACGCTTCCGCCTGGAGCGAATTTCTCAAGCTGTTGCGCAAGTACCGCAAGCGGCGGCCGATCAACGGCGTGTTGATCGCGATGAGCATGTCCGACCTGCTCACGCTGGACCAGAATGGCATGCAGGAACACATCCAGGCGATCCGCCGGCGCCTGGATGAACTGAGCACGCAGCTGCGCATCGGCGTGCCCGTTTACCTGGTGCTGACCAAGTGCGACCTGATCGCCGGCTTCACCGAGTCGTTCGACGATCTGAGTCCGCAATTGCGCAGCCAGGTGTGGGGTATGTCCTTCCCGGTCGGCCAGACCGTGGACGGTACGGCCGCCAAGCATTTCGTAGGCGAGTTCGACCTGTTGCTCAACCGGCTCAATACGCGCACGCTCTATCGCATGCACGCCGAGCGCGATCGTAATCGCCGCGCGGCCATTCTCTCGTTCCCGCAACAACTGGCCGGTTTGCGCGAAACGATGCGGCAGTTCGTCGAGGGCGTGTTTACCGGCTATGCCTACGGTACGCCGCCGCTGCTGCGCGGTGTTTATCTCACCTCGGGCACGCAGGAAGGCACGCCGATCGATCGCATGATGGCTGCGGTGGCGCGCACCTTCGGTCTCGATGCCGCGCAGATCCATGCGCCCGGCGCGCAGCAGCGCACCTTCTTCGTCGAGCGCCTGTTGAAGGACGTGCTGTTTCACGAATCGGGTTTTGCCGGCACCAATCCCGCGCTGGAGCGGCAGAAGATCCTGCTGCAGGCCGCGTCGTATATCGGCGTGTTGCTGGTCACCGTGTTGCTGCTGGCCGGTTTTGTTACCAGCTACGGGCACAACAGCGCTTATCTTGCACAGGTACAGGATGCGTTGAAGAACTACCCCGCCGGCAGCGACATCTCCGGCGCCGCCACGCAAAAGGAATACTTCGCGCGCGTGCTTGCACGGCTGGAAGGGCTGTCGTCGGTGCAGGACGTCGCGCAGCAGTACAAAGGCAACGTGCCCATGACGATGCGCTTTGGCTTATACCAGGGCAATGCGGTCGGCCAGCAGGTGCACGATGCGTACATCCGCGAACTCAATGGCCTGCTGCTGCCTGGCGTCGCCTCGCAGTTCCGCACTGGACTTACCGCCAGCGCCAGCGATCCGCAGGCCTTGTATTACTACCTCAAGGGTTACCTGATGCTGGGCGAGCCGCAGCATCAGAATGCCGACGAGCTGGCAGCGCTTACCGACATCGAATGGCGCAAGATTTTCCCCGGCGATCCGGTGCTGCAGAAAGCGCTGGCCAAGCACTTCCACGCGCTGGTCGCCGAACCTGGGCGTCTGCGCGCACTGACGCTGGACCAGGCGCTGGTGGAACAGGCGCGCAGCACGCTGCGCACGGCGGATCTGTCCACGCTGATCTACGGCAACTTGAAGCTCAACGTGAACACGTCCGACTACCCGCCGCTGCAATTGGACAAGGAGCTGGGGCTGCTCGGCAATGTGTTCCGCCGCCAGAGCGGCGCCTCGCTGTCCGAACCGATCCCCGCGCTATACACGCAACCGGTGTTTGCCGAGGAAGTGAGCAAGGGTATCGAGCAGGCGGTCAAGCAGTTTACCCAGGACGACTGGGTGTTCGGCGCCGGCAAAATCGATGCGATCCAACAGGCGCGCCTGTCGCAGCAAGTGCTGGCGTTGTACCAGGCCGATTACATCAAGACGTGGGATAGCCTGCTCAACGATCTGCAGTTGCAGCCGATCAACAACATCCAGGATGCCAGCGCCACCGCGGCGAAGCTTTCCGGCCCCAGCTCGCCGTTGAAGGCGCTGCTCTCGCTGGTGCGCGACAACACGCATGATCTGTTGCGCGCGCCGCCCGCTACCGATGCCGACAAGGCGGAGGACGCGCTGAAGAAAGCCGCTGAAAAGAAAGCCTCGCAGAGCGCCCTGATGCGTGCCATTGCGAGCGCCGGCGGCGGTGCGGCGAACGACAACAGCGCCAAGCCGGGCGATGCGATCAGTGCGCACTTCGATGCGCTCAACAAACTCACCGACGGCGCGCCGGGCGCGACGCCGATCGATCACACGCTTAGCGTGATCGACCAGCTCAGCAAGACCCTGCTGACCATGACCGACTTCAGCAGCGCCGCCGGCCAGCCCAATCCGCAGTTGCTGATGGCGCAACAGGAAGCCGCGCAGTTGCCGCCGCCCGTGTCGGGCTGGGTCAATGCGCTGACCGGCAAAAGCCAGGCCCTGGTCGCCACCGGCACCACGGGTGCGCTGGGCGATGCGTTCCAGCAGGCGGCGGGCAAGGATTGCGCGGATTTCACCCGCGGACGTTACCCGTTTACCCCGACCAGCTCGTCTGACATTCCGCTGCAGAACTTCGGCGAGCTGTTCGGTTATGGCGGCCGTTTCGACAGCTTCTACAAGCAGACGCTGGACAAGCTGGTCGATGCCAGCGGCGCCACCTGGAAATGGAAAACCGGCCCCGGCGCGGTCGCCGGTTCCCCCGGCATGCTGGCGCAGGCGCAGGCCGCCGATGCGATCAAGCAGATGTACTTCCGCAACAACGGCAGCATGCCGGAAGTGGATTTCACGCTGATGGCACCCTCGCTGGACGCAGGCATCGGCAAGTTCGCCATAACTGTTGACGGGCAAAAATTCGAATACCAGCCCGGCAGCACCAGCAGCATGAGCATGAAGTGGCCGGGCCCGCAGCCGGGGCACGTGTCGGTGTCGGCGTGGGATGCGTCGGGCACCTTGCTCAGCACCTTCGACTACCAGGGCGACTGGGCGTTTTTCCACGCCTTGCAGGCGGCCAACCTGCAGCGGCAGTCGGATCTGCGTTACGTGGCGAGTTTCAACTTCGGCGGACACATCGCCAAGATCACCATCCAGGCCGACAACCTCAAGAATCCGTTTCTCAACACTACCGTGCAACGCTTCCGGTGCGGAGGTTAGGCAACGATGCCACATCCGACAGGGGCGGGATTCTTCGGCAAGCTGCCTAGCGCTGGCGATTTCGTGCAGCGCCGCTTGCCGTCGTCCTTCGTCGAGGTGTGGGACCGGCATTTCGAGCACGCCGTGGAGGCGAGCAGGCAGGCCCTGGGGCAGGGCTGGCAGCATGCCTATCGCAGCAGCCCCGCGTGGCGCTTCCTGTTATCGCCCGGCGTATGCACGCCAACGGCATGGATCGGCGTGATGGGGCCGGCGGGCGACCGCGTCGGCCGGCATTTCCCGATGGTGATTGCCGCGCCATGGGAGGACGCCTCGTCCGCCGCACAGGCACTGCGCCATGGCGATGCGTGGTTCGCGGCGATCGAGCACGTGTATGCGGCGGCGCAAGCGGACCCGTCCATCGGCATCGAAGCGTTCGATGCGCAATTGCTGGAGCTTGCCGGCAAGCCTCTCGTTTCGCCGCAGCTCAATTCACCCGATGATCTGCAGCAGGTCTCGTGGTCGAGCGCCGAACAGTGGCGCCTGCCGTTGCCGCACGCGCAAACGGACGGTGCATTTCTCGCCGAACTGTGGGCGCGCATCAGCGCGAGCGGCCACGACTGGTGCCTGTGGTGGACACACGGCGCCGGACACGTGCCGGCCAGCGTGCTGGCCACGCGCGGGCTGCCCAAGCCTTCGGCTTATGCAGGATTTCTCGATGCGGCGCAGGCGGCGGGCCACTGGCAGTCGCTCGGTGCCTTTGATGAGGTGGCGCCGCATGTGCATCCCAAAGCGCAAGCCGCCGCGCATGTGGCGGTGGCTGCGCATGTGGCCGTGTCCGACATCGCGGCCGCGCCCGCATCGCGAACCTTGTTGCCCGAGGACATGTCCGAGCTGTTTGCCGACCTTGGCGTACCGGCGTCCATGGGCATGGCGCCGGCATCGGTCGGCGAGCACGAAGGCACCGGCGAAACGGCAGGTGCGGCGGTGGTCCATCGCCATGATGTCTCGCTGGCCCTGGTGGCCGCCGACGAAGGCGAGCACGATGCGCGCCGCCGCGCCGCTGCCGATGCGGTGAACGTTGCCGGCAACATCGCCGCCGGCGAGCTTGCCAGCGGCATGCATATCTTGCGCGCGCGCCTGCTTGCCCTGCATCCACGCCTGCGCGAAAGCAGCGAAGACCTGATCAACCCCTTGCCGGAAGACGGCTCGGTGATCGCCGTGCGCATCACCGGGCGCTGGGCCGATCTGTTGCGCATCGGCACGGCGGCGGCGTGGCATTGGCGCCAGGGCCAGCTGCAGTCGTTGTTCGCCACCGGCCCGGCCGCACCGGGCGGCGATGCACCGGCGTTGGCCGGCGAATTCGACGATCTGTTGTTTACCCGTGCAGCGCCCGTGGCATCGGGCCTGGGCGGTTCCACCGAACCGCTGTGCGATGAAGTCGTTTGCGCGGTGGAAGCGGGCGATCGCCTGCTGCTGGTCGTCACGCAGAAACTGGTGCAGTTGGCCCCGGATATCTTCGCCCGCGCGCTGGCGATGCCTTCGTGCGAAGAGGCGCGCGCGCGCATCGCCGCCGCCGCCGGGCTTGCGCAGGAATCTTCCCGCTGGCCGCTGGCCGTCATCGAGGTCACGTCATGACCCTTCGCTTCGAATCGCTCGGCCACACCGACCCCGGCAAAGTTCGCGCGCACAACGAGGACGCGATCCTGGTACGCGAGGACGTGGGCCTGTGGGTGGTTGCCGATGGCCTGGGCGGTCATTCCGCCGGCGATTACGCCAGCTCGATGATCGTGCAGCGCCTGGGTGCGCTGCCGCGCCAGGGCAACGTCTTCGATTTCATCGAATCGATCGAGGACGCCCTGGTACAGGTCAATACCGACCTGCGGCGCGTAGCGCTGGAGCGCGGTGTCGACATTATCGGCTCGACCGTGGTGGTGCTGGTGCACGACAAGGATTTCATGCTGTGCGGCTGGGTAGGCGACAGCCGCGCGTATTGCTTGGAGAACGGTCAGCTGGTGCAGATTACGCGCGATCACGTGCACGGCATGAAGGAAGACGTCACCCAGTTCGGCGCCTCGCAACAGGCGCCAGGCTCAGGAGTGCTTACGCGCGCGATCGGCGCGGAGGAACATCTGTTCGTCGACTGGGTGGTGGCTGGAAGCCGGCCTGGCATGGCGTTCTTGCTTTGCACCGACGGTATCAACAAGGAAATGTCCGATGCCGAGCTAAACCGTGAATGCGTTGCATACAGCGATCCACAGGTGCTGCTCGCACGCTTGTTCGAACTATCGCTGAGCCGCGCCGCGCGCGACAACATTTCCGCCGTGATCGTGCGGCTCCAGGATTGAGCGGGATCGCACCTTCATGACGTCACTTGCCCAATTGCTTGCCGATTTCAACGCCAAACGCGTGAAGCTGCCGGAGGTGTTCGCGGCCCTGACCGCGCGCGGGCGGGTATCGGAAGAAGAACATCGCGCCGACGTCGCCCTGCTCGAACAGACGCAGCGCGCGGGCAGCATCACGCCCGAAATATCCCGCGCCTTGATTGCCAAGCTCAACGCCATGCAGGTGGCCCCCGCGGCACCCGATGATGACGCGACCATGGTCAAGCCCGCACCGACACCGGCCGCGCCGGTCGATGCGGAAGTCACGCAGGTAAGCCCTGGGCCGCAAGCCACCGCGCCGTCCTCCACCGACGCGACCGTGGTCAAACCCGCTTCGCAGGCGCCGTCCAATACCCAAACCGGCGGCGCGGGCACGCACTCCAGCAGCAGCTTCAATCGCGACAGTTGGCAACGCGTGGCGCAGGCCGAAGGCGGCGAGTACGCCACCGTCGGCATGTTGCTGAAGGGCCGCTTTTTGCTGGAGCGCGAAATCGGCCGCGGCGGCATGGGCGTAGTGTTCCTGGCCCGCGACGAACGCAAGGTGGAAGCGCGCGATCGCGATCCCTACGTCGCGGTAAAGGTGCTGAACGACGAATTCCGCCGCCATCCCGATTCGCTGATCGCGCTTCAGCGCGAGTCGCGCCGTTCGCAGTTGCTGGCGCACGACAACATCGTGCGCGTGTTCGACTTCGACAAAGACGGCACCATCGTGTTCATGACGATGGAATTCGTCGACGGCCAGGACCTGAAAACCCTGATCCGCGAACGCGCCTACAACGGCATGCCGCTTGCCCAGGCACGTCCGTTGATCGAAGGCATGGCGTGGGCGCTCAAGCGGGCGCATTCGGCCGGCGTGGTCCATTCGGACTTCAAGCCGGGCAACGTGATGGTCACGCGCGAGGGCGTGCCCAAGGTGTTCGACTTCGGTATCGCCCGCGCCGGCAAGCATTTGGGCGAAGCCACCGGCGAGCAGACGGTGTTCGATGCCGGCACGCTGGGCGCGCTGACACCCGCTTACGCCAGCCTGGAAATGATCCAGGGCAAGGAGCCCACGCCCAGCGACGACATCTATGCGCTCGGTTGCGTGGCGTTCGAGCTGCTTACGGGCAAGCATCCGTTCGACAAGGTCAGCGCCGAGGTGGCCTTGCGCGAAGGGCGTCGGCCGCCGCCGGTGCCGGGCATCACCAAGCGCCAGTACAAGACCCTGTGCGATGCGGTGGCGTTCCATGGCGAACAGCGCCTGAAGACGGCGGCGGAGCTGATCGAAGGCCTGCGCGAGATAAGCCTGCGCGAACGCATCGGTCCGCAGATTGCGTATGGCGCGGGTGCGCTGGTGCTGCTCGTCGCGGCCGGTTGGGGCGGGGCGTATTACCTGCACGGCCGCCATATTGCGCACGTCATCGCGCGCTTCAACATTTCGGCTGGCAATCACTATCTCAATGAGGACCAGGCACAGCAGGCGCTGAACACGTTGAGCGATGACGAGCGCAAGCGGCTGGTGCTCGACCAGGGCGACGCGATCCAGAACTTTCTGCTGAGCCGCATCAATACTTACTGGGATCCTGCGCAAAATCATTACGACTACGCCGGCACGCAACATGTGTTCCAGCTGCGCGACCAGTTGAAATTGTATTCGCCCGCGCTCGACGCCAAGCGCAGCGCGATCGAGACGCAAAAGAACGAATTGCTCAATACGCTCGACACGCAGTTGACTCAGCGCATCGATGCCAACGCGATTTTCGAGGATCAACCCAACAACGCGGTGCAGACGCTGGCGACGATCCGCGCCATCGATCCGCACAGTGCGTTGCTGCAGAACGCGGAACTTGAACTGAAATACGACATCGCGATCGGCCAGTCGCTGAGCGCCGAGCACATCGACCAGGCCAAGGCCCAGTTGGCGCTTGCCACCAAGTTGTTTCCCGAGTCGGTACGCTTGAGGCAGCGCGAGGCGCAACTGGCCACGCTCACGGAGACGGCCGCAGCCGCCAGCGCGGAGCAGGCCACCGCGCAGGCTGTGCAAAACCTGCCGCAGGCGCGCCAGGAGTTGGCCGCGCTGATCGCCAAACCCACCCTTGCGCCCGAATGGCAGCAGTCGGTGGCCACTGCGATGGCGTCGCTGCGCAACGACAACTCGCCCGACACGCGCAAGCTGGTGGACAACCTTGCCAATGTCATTGCCGCCGAAGCGGCCAGGCAGACCGATCCGCTGCAAGTGCCGCAGGCCAGCAATGCGGTGAACCTGGGGCTGCAGTTCGCACCCAAGTCCGCGCCGCTGCTTGCCCAGCGCACGCGGTTGGATGCCTTGCAGCAGCAGGAACAAGCCCAGCTCAACCAGGAAAGCGCGGCGGCCGAAGTTACTTCGCGCATCGAATCGGTCAAGCGCGCGGCAGCGGCCAATGACATCGGCAAGGCGGAGGAATCGCTGGCGCGCATCCGCGCCTTGCAGCCGGACAACCCCTTCCTGACCCAGGAGGGCCCGCAACTGATCGCCAATGCCTATTTGGGCCAGGCCGATACGGCGATGCAGCGCGGCCGCTACCAGGCCGCTTCCGACCTGCTCGGCAAGGGCTTGAGGTCGCTCGGCAACCGGCCTGATCTGCGCAACGCCAAGGCGCGTGACGACCTGGTCGCGGCCATCATGAACGCGCGCGGCAAGCCGGTGGCCAGTACCGATCTGGATCGCATGAAGAAGCAGCTGGCCGACGCGCGCAAGGCCGATGCCGATGGCCTCAAGCAGCTGGAGTCGGGCCTGAAACAACGCGGCCAGCTGCAAGGGACGCTGGCCGATCTGCTCGACAGCATGACGCCGGCCGGTGTGGCCGCAACGCCCGGGCCGTCAGCGGCCAATCCAGCGCAGCCGGCGGCCGGCGCGCCGACTCAGCCCGGCGCGCCGGCCGCTGCCATCGCCAAAGCCGCGCCAGGCGCCAAGACCGCCAACCTCGCCGCCCGCGCGGCCAATGGCGCGGCTCCCGCCAATATCGCCGCCCCGACGGCGCCCACGGCCAGCACCGACCCGTGCAACCAGCCCGACCTCGTGGGCAAGGGCCGGCTTTGCTTTGACACCATCGCCGGCCATCGTGGCCCGTCGCTGGTGGTGGTGCCGGGGCTGTCCGGCGGCAAGCCGTATGCGCTGTCCAGGGCGGAAATCACCGTTGGCGAATTCAATCGCTTCTGCAGCGCCACCGGCCAATGCCAGGCCAAGACCGGGGATGACCCCGATTCGGCCAGCCTGCCGATCAGCAACATCACCTTGGCCCAGGCCAGGGCCTACGCCAGCTGGCTCAGCGCGGGCAGTGGCTATGTCTATCGGCTGCCAACCGATGCAGAATGGATGCACGCGGCTCAGGCGGGCGGCAGTTGGGCGCAGGCGTCGGACAGCAACTGCATTCCGCCGAGCGCAGGGGGCGGGGACGACAACTCCGGGGCACCGATATCGGCACGGGGACGCGAGTCCAATCCGTGGGGGTTGGTGAACATGACAGGCAACGTGTGGGAATGGGTGACCCGCGGCGGCGGCGTGATGGTGCGCGGCGGCAGCTTCACCAGCTATTGGTCCGACTGCACCGTGAGCAGCCATCGCGACGATAGCGGCACGGCGCAGAAAGACGTCGGCTTCCGGATCTTAAGGGAGCTCAAATGACCGAGCGCGAACGCAATGCCAATCAAAGCCTGCGCGCGCTCGACGAGGCGCATCGGCTGGGCCGGCTCAGCCGCGAGGAATACCGCTCGCGCCGCCGCCATTTGCTCAGCGCCTTGCGCGACAGCCATGTGGTGACCGCGCGCAATGCCATCGTGCGGCCGGCTGCAACGCCGCCGTCAGGGCAACATCACGAGCGCGTCATGCGGACGGCCGATACCGAGGTGCTGAGCGGGCTGTTTACCAGCCGCCGTGCCACGGCCTGGAAGCTGGCCAGCGTGCTGGCGGTGGTCGTGCTGGTGTGCGCCCTGCTTGCGTACTGGTTGTTGCGTTCAGCCTGAATCGAAGCTGTGGCGAGACTTGCGGCGGACGTGTCGCCGAATCGATCACTTACCTCAATTCAGGCACGAATATTGAGACTTGGAACACGCTATTGAGTGGGGGCATCATTAGCCCTCTGGCAAGCCGATTCAAAGGACGATCGCGTTTGCCTTGCTTTAGCGGCTAGCGCAGCAAGGGGGAAATCCGGATGCCTCGATCCGATGGCGTTCCGGTGCAAGGGGATCGGCGGCCAAACGCCTTCCCAAGTTCGGTTTTTTAGCGAAGTTGATTCAGTCGGGAGTATCGCGGGCGCTCCTGCCCGTAGACACCAGCGCGTTTCGGATTCAGGGGACAATATCGTGCGAATGGCATGCATGGCAGCGGCATTGGCATTGGCTTTGGGAGGCGGCAGGGCCTGGGCGCAAGGCGAGGCGTCCGCGCCGGCGCAGAACATCCTTTTGAGCGGCGTGCCCGCGACGGCCCCCGGCATTCAAAAAATCATCGATGGTGAATATCAGAAAGCCGTCGCGGCCGCGGGCGATGCGAGCGCGCTCACCCATGCGCAGATGCAGGCGCTGGCCGACCGCATCACCGCGGTGCTCAAGCAAGCGGGCTATCCCGACGCGCATGCGTATCTTTCCGACCAGATCGTGGCGTTCAGCCTGTCCGGCGGCGGCGCCAAAGCGGCGAGCGCGAGCGCCGTCGCGGCGGCCAGCGCGGTGCCGGCGCCCACTGCGCAAAGCACGGCGCAACTGGCATCGGCGCCGAGCGAAGCGGGCGTGGTGCCGCCGGTCGCCGAGCGCGACACCGGCACCGCAACCTCGCAGGAGATCGCGGTGCGCGGTTTCCGCGTCAATGGCGTGGGCGATCATCCCGATACCGGCATCACCTTCGACAGTATCCAGGGCATGGCCAACGCGGCCTATCGCAAGCTGGGCGGCACGGCGGACAAACCGGCGATGCTCACCTTCGCGCAAATGCAGGGCGTGGCCGACCAGATCACCACGCGTTATCGCAAGGCCGGCTTCATCGTCGCTGCCGCCTTCCTGCCGGCGCAGACCATCGGTAGCGACCAGATGGTGCAGATCCAGATCCTGGAAGGCCGCGTGGGCCGCATCATCGTCAAGGGCAACAAGCGTTATTACGCCAGCGTGATCGCCGCGCCCGCGCAACGGTTGAAAGACGAACCGCTGCAGAAAAGCAAGGTCGATTCCGCGCTGCTTTACGTGCGCGACCTGCCTGGCGTAACCGTTGCCTCCACCTTCCAGCCGGGACAGCAGACCGGCGATACGGACTTGGTGATGGTGGCCCACGAAGCGCCGGTTCCCTTCACTTTCACCGCCGGCGCCAACAACTACGGCACCGATCTCACCGGCCGCTATCGCGCGCAGGCGGGTGCGACCTGGAACAGTCCGTTGGGCATCGGCGACACGCTGTCGGCGAATGCCGACTACGCGCTCGATCCCAACCAGAATGCGTACGGCTCGCTGATCTACACCGCGCCGCTGGTCGTCGTGCCGGGTATGAGCGCGGTGGTGGGCAGCACGCGCAGCGAACTGCAGATCAATTCCGGTGACTTCGCCTCGCTGAAAGTGAGGGGGCCGACGACGACGTACTTCACCGGCGGCGACTGGAAATTCATGAACACCGACGATCTGAAAATGTTGGCGTCGGTGCACTTCATCCGCGAGCAGTCCAAGCTGAGCACCGGCGGTACGCAGCTGTCGGACGAGAAGTTCGACCTCGCCGAAATGGCCTATGCGTTGAACCATACCGATCGCCGGTTTCACGGCGTGGACCTGCTGCAGGTGAGCGTGCGCAAGTCGATCAACGATCAGTCGCAGGAACCGGACCTGGTCAGCCCCAATCACGCCCACGATTTCACCATCGAGAAACTTTCCTACACGCGCCTGCAATTCCTGACCCAGGCGCAGCGCCTGTATTTCAAGTTCAACGGGCAATACACCTCCAACGCCCTGGCGCCGCTGGAGCAGTTCGTCATCGGCGGCCCCGACAGCGTGCGCGCCTATCCGATTGCCGATGGCCTCACCGATCGCGGTTATTACACCTCGGTGGAATACCACGTCGATGCGCCGGGCTTTGGCAACGTCATCTCGCCGTTCTACGGCAGGCCATGGCGTGAGCTATTGGAACTGGAAACGTTCCTGGACTACGCCCGCGGCTTCGCGGCGGGTGCCGATTTGCACAACAACACGCCTCCGGTGAGCTTCAGCGGCTACGGTGCGGGTTTCATTTTCCGCCTGCCGCAGTTCGAGCACATGGAATTCCATCTGGATGGTTCGATTCCATTGGGCGGTGAACAGGCATCGGACAGGCACGGTTATCACGTGTATGGACGGTTGGGCTTTACGTTCTGATGGGGACGATCATGAACACAGTCATCGACAAGCCGCAGCGCACACCCATTCGCCAGACTCCGGCGCCGGCCACCTCCAAGGGCCTGGCCAGGTTCAGGCGCAAGCTGCTGCCAGCGAGCCTCTCCTTGCTGGGGTTGTTGGCCTTCAGCGACGCCATGGCAGGCGGGCACGTCGCGGCCAATACCACGCCGACCGGCGGTTCGGTCGTTGGTGGCAGCGGTTCGATCATGCAGAACGGCCTGCAGACGGTGGTCAAGCAGAATTCGCAGCTGCTTGCGCTCAACTGGCAGAGCTTCAACGTGGGCGCCAACGCTTCGGTGTTGTTCAAGCAGCCCTCGTTCAGTGCGGTGGCGCTTAATCGTATCCTTGACCAGAACCCCAGCCTGATCTTCGGCCACGTTATTTCCAACGGCCAGATCTTCCTGATCAACACGCACGGCATCATCTTCGGCAGCACCGCACAGATGAACGTCGGTGGCCTGGTGGCCAGCACGCTCGATCTGACGCCCACCGATTTCTTGGCCAGCCATTTCAACCTGGATGCAAACGGCGGCACGGCGGGCGTCGTCAATCACGGCATCATCGAGGCGGCGAGCGGCGGATCGGTCAGCCTGGTCGGCGGCCACGTCGACAACGACGGCTTGATCATCGCCAACTACGGCCACATCAATCTCGACGGCGCCGACCGGGCCGTGCTCGATTTCGACGGTGACGGCCTGATCGACGTGCAGGTGACCGGCGCGCTGGCCAAGCGCTTGAACGACGACGAATCGGCAGTGGTGAACAAGGGTACGCTGCAGGCCGACAGCGGCACGGTGGTGCTGCAAGCCTCGGCGGCAAAACAACTGTTTACCAATCTGGTCAACAACACCGGCGTGATCAATGCCGGCGGCATCAGCACCAGCGGCGGCGTCGTGCGCCTGGTGGCCAGCGGCGGCAACGCCGTGGACAGCGGCAGCATCAATGTGTCGGGCACCCATGGCGGCAGCGTGCAGGTGCTGTCCGACCAAGACGTGGGCGTGACCGGCAACATCGACGCATCCGGTACGCAGGGCGGCGGCAGTATCCGTGTCGGCGGCGGCTACCAGGGTGGGGAAGGGCTGCAGACCGCGCAAGCGACGTATGTCGGTCCGACGGCGACGCTCGACGCCGATGCCACGCAGTCGGGCAACGGCGGCTCAGTGGTGGTGTGGGGCAATCAAGTCAACAATTTCTTCGGCAGCATCACCGCACGCGGCGGTGCGCTGGACGGCAATGGCGGTTCGGTCGAAACCTCCTCGCACTACGGGCTGGATGCGCAAGGCAGTGTCGATGCGTCCGCACCGCATGGCGTGGCAGGCACCTGGTTGCTCGATCCGTACGATGTGACGATCAACAACACTGCCACGAGCAATATTTCGGTCAGTGGAACCACCTATACCGCCAACGGCAACAGCTCGGTCATCAACAATACGTCGTTGAGCAATGCGCTCACCGGCGGCACCAGCGTGTTCGTGTTCACCGCTCCACAGGGGGGAACCGGCAACGGCAACCAGAACGGCGACATCACCGTCAATGCGCCCATTAGCGGCGCGTCGTCGGGCACGGGGGCGGCGTCGCTGTATCTGGAAGCGGCCGGCAGCATCATCCTCAACAGCAACATCACCGCGGCCAGCAGCAGCCTGCCGCTTAACGTGTATTTGTGGGCCAACTACGGCGGCAGTGCGGCCGGCACCAGCTACAGCAGCAACGCATCGTGCGCGTCGAAGACCAATTGCATTGTGCAGATGAAGGGCGCCGACATCACCACGCTCGGCGGCAATCTGGATATCGAGACTACCGGTGCGGTGTCGGTCGATAGCGCATCGAGCATCGCCACCAGCGGTGGCAGCATCGGCATCGGCAATAATGGTGCGACGCCAAGCACTGTCACGCTCGACGGCACGCTGACCGGCGGCTCGCTCATCGTCAATTCCACCGGCACGCTGACGCTGGGCAACGATGTGACGACCACCGGTGCCCAGACGTACAACAACCAGGTAACGCTGGGCACCAGCAGCGTGACACTGACCGGCACGAGCATCGGCCTTGGCAGCGGCGCGACAGGTAGCAGCGATACGCTCACGATCGACGGCAACGCGGTGCTGGGCGGCACCAGCACACTGGGGTCGCTGTCGGTGAGCGGTACCAGTTCGCTCGGCGGCAGCATCAGCACCAGCGGTACGCAGGAATATACCGGCGCGGTGACGCTGACCGGCAACACCACGCTCACCAGCACCGGCGGCTCCAGCGGAGACATCACCTTCGACAGCACGCTCGACAGCGCCAGTGGCAGCCCCACTCCCGGCCCTTATGCGCTGACCGCGGGTGGAGGCGTCAACACCGTTCACTTCGATGGCGCGGTGGGCGCCACCCAATTGCTGTCCGCGTTGACGGTCAGCGCTGGCAGCCAGGCGGACCTTGGCGGCAGCGTGTCGACCCAGGGTGCGCAGGATTACACCGGCGCGGTGCAGTTCAACAACGCCGCTACGTACGTACTGAGCGGCACCACCATTACCATGGCCGCCGGTGCGACGGGCGCCACCGCGGATGTCAGCTTCAGCGGCAACGCCAACCTTGCCGGCACGTTCAACCTGGACTCGCTATCGGTGTCGGGCACCAGCGTACTCGATGGCAGCATCACCACCGGCGGTACGCAAAGCTATTCCGGCGCGGTGACGCTGGGCGGCACGACGACCGTTGACAGCACGGGCTCCAGTGGCGGGGTCACCTTCGGCAGCACCGTCAACAACGCGAGCAGCACCGCGCAAGCGCTGACGGCACAGGCGGCTGATGGCAACGTGACATTCTCCGGCGCGGTGGGCAGCAGCAGTAACGGTGCGCTGAGCAGCCTGACCACGGCCAGTTCCACGTTCAGCGCCACATCGCTCAACATCGGCAGCGGCGGTCTTTCGATCACCACCGACAACAGCGCGATCGCACAGGGCGGGGCCTTTACCGTCACCGGCGCGAGTATCTTCGACGCGGGCAGCGGTACGATTAACCTGATCAACGGCGGGAACAGCTTCGGTGGTACGGTGCAGCTGTCCGGTGGCAATACCGCGATCCTCGCCAACAGTGCGCTGGACTTCAATACCGGAACCATCACCGGTACGTTAACCGCCTCGAGCAAGGGCGCGATGACGCAAAGCGGCACCTTGAGCGTCAGCGGCGCGGCCATCTTCACGCAGAACAATACGACCGCCGGCACCGGGCAGAACATCATCCTGGGCGCCAACAACGATTTCGCCAGCAGTGCGACCTTCCAGGCGGGTACGGGCGCGAAGATCGATAACCTCAGTTTCACCAACACCGACCTCACGCCGGGTACGCTGACGCTGCCGGCCAGCATCACTGGCAACCTTACGCTGGATTACGCGAATGCGCCGTTGGAGCTGTCGGGCATCAGCGTCGGCGGCAACTTGACCGCCAGCAGCGGCGGCGCGCTTAGCCAGAGTGCGGCATTGACGGTCACGGGCACCAGCAGTTTCACCGCGACCGGCAATGACATCACACTGACCAGCGGCAACAGCTTTGGCGGTGCGGTGTCCTTGAACGGCGACAATGTGCAGGTCACCAACGACAGCGGTCTTGTCCTTGGCGCCGGCACCATCACCGGCACGCTGGCTGCATCGAGCAACGGCGCGATCACGCAGACCGGTGTGCTGAACGTCACCGGCGCGGCCAGCTTCACGCAAAACGACACCACGGCCGGCGCCGGACAAGACATTACCCTGAGCGGCAACAACGATTTCGGCAGCAGC
>NZ_DATJTC010000025.1:0-194944 GCF_035503745.1 Dyella sp. | reverse complement strand
GCCGGGTGAGATTGACGAAGGCGCCCACCTGCGCGCTGCTGCGCTGCACCTGGCCATCGCCGCTGTCGAAGCTCACGGGCGCCTCGATGCCGTCCATGCCGACCCAATCCAGCGCGCCGGCCAGATGCGGATGAGCCTGGGTGGCGACGTCAGGCATCAGGCGAGCGGTGTTTTCGTGGCTATGCATGGGAATGTCCTGTTTCGGCCTCAATGATCGGCCGCCGCGAGGACTCCTATGTTGGGGCAGCTTGACGCGACGCAACAGGGTTCACGCGGGAAACAGTGCGTTTTTGATTCAGCCAACCCGCTGTTGCCACCGCCTGGCCGCGCCCCAGGCGCGCAGGGTGACCCCGAAGCCCCGGTCCGCCAGGCCCCGCTGCAGCACGGTCAGCGACTCGGTGGCCTGCAAGGCGCGGCGAACCAGCCGCTGGCCCTGCCCCGCCTCCAGGGCGCGGAAGACGCTGAGCGGCCCGGTCATGCCGCCTGCATCGGCCCAGCTCGACTGGAGATCGCTCAATTGGGCCTTGATGGCCTGGTCGCGGACCTCGCCGCGTTCGCGCAGATTTGCGCGGTTGAGGCCGAAGCGGGCCAGACGCGCCATCGGCAGCGGCAGGCGATCGCGGTCCGCGTCGTCCTGAAGACGCCGCAGCGCATGCAGCAAATGACTCAAGGTCGCCACACGGGCGGCCCGTGCCGGCGTCGCGGACTGGCCGTACCACCAGTGAGTCTCAAGCTCGGCCAGTGCCCCATGCAGCGCGGAAGCGGCATTGAGCTGCGCGGCAAAATCGACCGAGGTGCCCTCTTCCAGTTGCGCCATGGCCGCCAGCACCGGCGCGAGCCAACGCTCCTTCGGCATGGCATGTGCGCGCTCCTCATCGAACAGCACGCGCGTCAACGGATGGCGGCCACCGCTGGATGCGGCGGCATCGAGTTCCTCGGCCCACCAGTTGAGTTTGGTTGCCGCCACCTGAGGCTCGGCAATGCCGTAGGCGGCCCCAAGCAGCTCCTGTTCCAGTGCAGCCAACGCCACGTGCCCGGGGTATTTGGCGGGATCGACGAAGACCAGCGCCATGCGCTGGTGCGGCTGCACCGACAGCCACTTGTCGATGTAGCTTTGCAAGGCGCCATGCTGGATCACGCCATCGCTCACGCTGCAACCTTCAGCTTGAGCAACTCGGCAAGCTGCCGCGGATGTTCCAGCACCCGATCGGCGCCCCATGCATGCGGATCACCGCCATCGAGGTAACCCCAATGCACGGCCACGGAGTAAAGCCCCGCGCTGTTGCCCGCCTGTACGTCGCGGCGATCGTCGCCCACGAACAGGCAGCGCGCCGGATCCAGGCCCGCGCGCTCGCAGGCCAGCAGCACAGGCGCCGGGTCGGGTTTGCGCACCGGCAACGTATCGCCGGAGACCACCGCGCAGGTGCGCCGGCTCCACCCGATCTGTTCGATCAGGTCGTCCGTGAGATAGGCCGGCTTGTTGGTGACGATACCCCAGGCCAGCCCAGCGCTTTCCAGCGCGTGGAGCAATGGATCGATGCCTTCGAACGGCCGCGTGTGCCGCGTCATCATCGAATGATAAAGCTCCAGGTAGCGCGGCATGCGCTCGAACAGGGCTTCGTCGCTTTCATCGAAAGCACAGCGCAGTATCGCGCGCGAGCCGCGCGATACGACTTCGCGCACTTTCGCATAGGGCGCCGGCGCTGCATCGACTTCGTGGCAATAGGCCACCAGCGCCGCATGCAGATCCGGCGCGCTGTCGAGCAAGGTGCCGTCCAGATCGAACAGCACGCCCTGCGGTGATTCGGGCAGCGACTTCATAGGGGCTTGCGTGCGCACAAAAGATAATTGACGGCCGTGAAACGGCTCAGCCACGCCTTGCGATTGACCGGGTTGTAGCCCAGGCCGCTGACATCTTCCAGTTCCAGGCCGGCCTGGCGCAGCAGGCGCGCCAATTCGGACGGCTTGAGGAATTGCGCGTAGTGATGCGTCCCGCGCGGCAGCATGCGTGTCACGTATTCGGCTGCGAGGATCGCCGCGCCGAACGCCGCCGGCGTGCGATTGAGCGTGGACATGAACAGGTACGCTCCCGGCTTGAGCATGGCCGCCAGATCCTGCACCAGCGCCGCCGGATCGGGCACGTGCTCGATCAGCTCCATGCAGCACACCGCGTCGAAACTGGCCGGCTCCGCCGCCGCAAGCTCGGCGGAAGACTGCTTGCGGTAATCCACCTTGAGGTTCGATTCGTGCAAGTGCAGGCGCGCGATCTCGATCACCTTCAGGCCAAGATCGATGCCCACGACGTCGGCGCCGGCCCGCGCCAGCGCCTCGCTGAGCAGCCCCCCGCCGCAGCCGACGTCGGCCACGCGCGCACCCTTGAGCGCAACGCGGGCGGCGACGTAAGCGGTACGCACAGGGTTGAGGTCATGCAGCGGCCGCGACTCGCCGTCCGGATCCCACCAGCGCGAGGCCAGTTTGTCGAAGCGGGCGATTTCATCGTGACTGACGTTGTGCGTGGTTTGCATCAGGAGACTCCAGGCCAGGCGCCAAGCTTAGCGCGCATGCCATTGGTAGAGCGTGACATCCCAGCCGCCGCTGGTATGGGCCGGATCGCGGTGGGCGATATCGGTGGCCTCTTCCAGCGATGCGGCGCGCAGCAAATAAGCGCCGCCGGATGCGTTGCCGAACGGGCCGGACAGCTCGTTGCGGCCCTGTGCGCGCAAATCCTCCAGAAACTGCTGATGCAACGGCACCACCGCCGGATCGACCTGCGGGCGACGCATGAGAATGACCAGGTAAAGGTTCATATCGCTGCGATACGCTCGCGCCAGGCATGCGTGCGCGCAAGCAAGCCGGCGGTATCCATGTCGACAAGTTCGCGTGCCGCCAGCTTGCGCCTGCCGGCGATCCACACGTCGCTGACCTGGTGCCGCCCGGTTGCGTAGACAAGCTGCGAAACGATGTGGAACAACGGCTGGGTTTCCAGGTCGCTCACGCGCACGGCCGCCAGATCCGCCTGCTTGCCGACCTCGATCGAGCCGATGCTTTCTTCAAGCCCAATCGCCCTGGCGGCGTTGATGGTCGCCGCGCGCAGCGCGAAGCCGGCGTCGAAAGCGGCGGCATCTTCCGCGACCGCCTTGGCCAGCAAGGCCGCGGTGCGCATCTCGCCGAACATGTCCAGGTCGTTGTTGGAGGCGCAGCCGTCCGTGCCGATCGCCACGTTCACGCCGGCCTTGCGCAGTTTTTCCGCCGGGCAGAAGCCCGAGGCCAGCTTCAGGTTCGACTCCGGGCAATGCACCACCGACACGCCCGCTTCGGCACAGGCCGCCACTTCGCCCTCGGTAAGCTGGGTCATGTGCACGGCGATCAGCCGGTCGTTGACCAGCCCAAGCTTCTGCAGCCGCTGGAACGGACGCAGGCCGGATTTTTTCCGCTCCTCTTCCACTTCGTGCGCGGTTTCGTGCAGGTGCAGGTGCACGGGAATATCCAGCTGATCGGCCAGTACGCGAATGCGCTCGAACGATTCGTCCGATACCGTATAGGGCGCGTGCGGCGCGAAGGCGGTGCGGATCAAGGTATCGTTACGAAAGCTGTCGTGCGTTGCGCCGGCGCGCTCGAAGTATTCGTCCTGCGTCTTGGCCCAGGCTGAGGGAAACTCGATGACCGGCAGCCCTACCACGGCGCGGAAACCGAGTTTGCGGTAGGTGGCGCCAATGGCGTCGGGGAAAAAGTAGTTTTCGTTGGCACAGGTGGTGCCGCCGCGCAGCATTTCGGCCACGGCCAGCTCCACCCCATCGCGCACGAATTCCGGGCCGATCACCTTCGCTTCCACCGGCCAGATGTGCTGCTGCAGCCACACCATCAGCGGCAGGTCGTCGGCGAGCCCGCGCATCAGCGTCATCGGGTTGTGCGTATGCGTGTTGATCAGGCCGGGAATGAGCACGTGTTCGCCCAGTTCCACACGCTCGCGCGGCGCATAGTGGGTACGTGCCTGCGCAATCGGCAGCACCGCGACGATGCGATCGTGGTCGATGGCGACCGCGTGATGTTCCAGTACCACATCATGCGGCTCGACCGGCACGACCCAGCGGGCCTCGATAAGTAGATCGACGGTCTGCGGAGCGTTCTGGCTCATCGTGATTGGCCTTGCGGGGAAGTGATATGAGATGGGGCGGCACATCTTATGATGTCCGCCCCATGGTTTTTCAGCTGGCGGCTTCCATGGACCTTGGAACCCAAAGCAGCGAAGAGTGCTGCGCGCGACACCTTGACACACGATCCCCGCCTTGGCGGGGATGACCCGTCGGCCAACGCCCTAACTTGCGTTCACGCGTCAGCGCGTCACTTTACGCGGCTGACGTATTCGCCCGAACGCGTGTCGACCTTGATCACTTCTTCCTGATTGACGAACAGCGGCACGCGCACCACGGCGCCGGTTTCCAGCTTGGCCGGCTTGCCGCCACCGCCGGAAGTGTCGCCGCGCAGGCCCGGGTCGGTCTCGACGATCTTCAGTTCCACGAAGTTCGGAGCCTGCACGGAGATCGGGCGGCCGTTCCACAGCGTCACCACGCACTCTTCCTCGCCCTTGAGCCACTTGGAGGCCTCGGCCATGGCGGCGGCGTCGGCCTGGTGCTGCTCGAACGACTCCTGGTGCATGAAGTGCCAGAACTCGCCGTCGCTGTAGAGGTACTGCATGTCGGTATCGACCACGTCGGCGCCTTCGTACGAATCGCTCGACTTCAGGGTCTTTTCCGTGGTGCGCCCGTTGAGCAGGTTGCGGATCTTGATGCGGGTGAAGGCCTGGCCCTTGCCCGGCTTGATGAACTCCGCCTCGGTGATGATGTAGGGATCGCCGTCGACGATGATCTTCAGACCGTTTTTGACGCCATTAAGATCGTAACTGGCCATGCACTTCGCTCCAATGAGGAAAACCGCTGCCATCAGCGGCTAAAATAAACCGTTTCAGGGGCCGCAAGGCCCGCATAGAGCCCTATATGATAACCGTAAGCCCAGGCGCCCGCATTACACCGCCCGTGGTGCCCGACTGGCGCCAGCTGTGGCGCGATGCCGTCACCGATGGCGGCGAGCTCCTGCGCCTGCTGGACCTTGCCCATTTGTCCGACCGCCTGCCCGCCGCCGACGCCGGTTTCACGCTGCGCGTGCCGCGTGGATTCGTGGCGCGCATGCGTCCGGGCGACGCGCACGACCCCCTGTTGCTGCAGGTGCTGCCCCAGCTGGCGGAACTGGACCGCGTGCCCGGCTTCGTTGCCGACGCGGTAGGCGACATGGCCGCGCGCGAGGCGCAGGGCGTCCTGCACAAGTACCAGGGTCGCGCGCTGTTGATCGCCAGCGGCAGTTGCGCCATCCATTGCCGCTATTGCTTCCGCCGCCATTTTCCCTATGCAGACGAAATGGCGGCCGCCGGTCAGTGGCGCCAGGCGCTGGAGCATGTCGGTCGGGACACCTCGATCAACGAATTGATCCTCTCCGGCGGCGACCCCCTGGCGCTGGCCACCAGCAAGCTGGAAGAGCTCGGCCGCGGCCTCGCCGATCTTGCGCACGTCACGCGGCTGCGCATTCACACGCGCCTGCCGGTCGTTTTGCCTCAACGCATCGATACGGCGTTCGTCGATTGGCTGCGCGCGCTGCCGCTGCAGAAAGTGGTGGTGCTGCACGCCAACCACGCCAACGAATTCGACGGCGCGGTGGATGAGGCCTGCGCGCGGTTACGCGAGGCCGGCGCGACGGTGCTCAATCAATCGGTACTTTTGCGTGGCGTCAACGACGATGCCGACACGCTGGCCGCACTTTCCGAGCGCATGTTCGCCGCCGGGGTGTTGCCGTACTATCTGCATCAGCTCGACCGCGTGCAGGGTGCGGCGCATTTCGAAGTGGCCGATGCCCGGGCGCTTGCGCTGATCGAACAGATGCGCAACCGCCTGCCGGGCTATCTCGTACCCAAGCTGGTGCGCGAAGTGGGCGGCGATCCGTCGAAACGGCCGCTCTGAGGGCAGTTCCACGCAGCCGGCGGGGTGGTGAAAGCGAACCCGGAGCCCCGGTCCGGCCATGCGTCCGATCACCGATGTGCGATTTGGTGCTGGCGGCCCTGTGCAGAATCCGTTAAAACAGTTCAGTAGTGCCGGCCAGCCCTCGGCCACCTGCTGCGCAGGGCAGCCACATCCAAGGAAGCACGACGCGCCCATGAAGACAGACTCCGTTATCAAGATCCTCTTCATCGAGAATTCGGTCGAGGACGCGGAACAGGTCATTACGTTGTTGCGCAATGCGGGCATCGCGGTTCGCCCGGCCCGGGCGACCACCCCCGAACAGATTCACGACGCGCTGGCAGAACTCAGCCCGGACCTGGTGGTGTTCAATCCCAGCGTCAACGGCTTGCCGCTGCGCAACGTCGCGCAACAGATCGACGCCAGCGCCCGCGACATCGCCCTGGTCGCCTGCGTGTCCAAGATCGACGACCAAAGCGTCGCGGACATGTTCCAGGACGGCGTGCAGGGTGTGGCATCGCGCAGCCAGCCCAAGCAGGTCATCGCGGTGATCAGGCGCGAATTCGACGCGCTCAACATGCGCCGGCAGGTGCGCCGCCTGGAAGCGGCGCTGCGCGAATCCGAGCGCCGCTGCGACGCCCTGCTCGACTCCTCGAACGATCCCATCGCCTACGTGCACGAGGGTATGCACGTACGCGCGAACCGCTCCTACCTGGACACCTTCGGCTACGAAGACTACGACGACCTGCTGGGCCTGCCGGTGCTGGACCTGATCGGTCCCGTCAACGCCGAAGCCTTCAAGAACCTGCTGCGCGCGCTGTCGCGCGGCGAGAAAGCCGACTACCGCATGGAACTGCAGGCGCGCCGCGCCGACGGCAGCACCTTCCCCGCCACCGCCGAATTCGCCCACGCCACCTTCGAAGGCGAAGCCTGCCTGCAGGTCGTGTTCCGCCGCCAACAGGTGGACCCCGCACTGATCGAGCAATTGCAGCGCGACCAGGTCACGGGCCTGTTCAACCGCGCACGCACGCTGGAGTTCATCGACAGCGCCGTCGCCCTGGCCAGCGAAGGGCACAAGGGCCAGAGCCTGCTGATGGTCGAGCCGGACAACTGGACGCAACTGGTCAACGGCATCGGCCTGGGCAAGGCGGACGAGCTGCTGGCGGCCTTTTCGCGCCGCATCGCTACGCAGCTGGGCCAGCAGGACATCGCAGGCCTACTGGCCGAACACACCATTGGCATCATCCTGCACACCGATAGCGACGAGGCGATCCGCGAGTGGATCGGCAACGTGCAGCAGGCCATCTCGCGGGAAATCTTCGACCTGGGCACGCAGTCGATTACCCTCACCGTCAGCATCGGCGGCAGCCTGCTCGGCGAGAAGAACGCCAATGCCGAGATGCTGCTCAACCAGGCCAACCAGGCGTTGCGCAGTGCGCAAAGCCAGGGCGGCAACCGCAGCGAGCTGCACGATCCGGCCGCCCGCGAGAAGGCCGACGCCGAACGCGAACGCAACTGGCTGGGACTGGTGCGCCAGGCGCTCACGCAAAACGAATTCGTGCTCTATCACCAGCAGACCATCAGCCTGCAGGACGCCGAGGGCGACTATTCGGAAATCCTGCTGCGCATGAACGGGCCGCAAGGCGAAGTCTCACCCGGCTTTTTCATGCCCATCGCCGAGAAATATGGCCTCAACGCCGAAATCGACCGCTGGGTGCTGAACCAGGCCATCACCGCGCTCAAGGCGCGCGAACGGGCGGGATTGCCCACCACGTTCTTCGTGAAGCTCACGCCCGACTCCCTGCAGCAGCAGGCCCAGTTGCTGCCGTGGCTGGAGCGCACGCTCAAGCAGGCAAACCTGAAGAACGGCCGGCTGGTTCTTGAAATGACCGAGAGCAAGGTCGTGACCCTGCTTCGCCCCGCGCAGGAATTCATCAATGCATGGAAGAAGTTGGGGGGATTCTTCGCCCTGGAGCAGTTCGGCTCGGGCCTGAACTCCTTCCAGTTGCTTAACCACATCAACGCCGATTACCTGAAGATCGACCGCAGCTTCATGGCCGATCTGCCGCAGCACCCCGAAAACCAGAAGAAGATCACCGAAATCTGCCAGCAGGCACACGAGATGAAGCGCCTGGCGGTTGCCGAATGGGTGGAGGATGCGGCCAGCACCTCGCTGCTGTTCGCCTGCGGCGTGGATTTCGTACAGGGCAACTTCCTGCAGGAGCCGCAGCGGCTGATAGTCAATCTCTGAGCGCTTTTTTCAAATCGCGCGCATGAAAAAACCCGCGGATCGCTCCGCGGGTTTTTTTCGCAGTGCCCCGGATCAGTCGCGGGACGAAGCGGCGGCGATGTCTTCCTTGATGCGAGCGGCCTTGCCTTCCAGACCACGCAGGTAGTAAAGCTTGGCACCACGCACCTTGCCCTTGCGCTTGACCGTCACCGACTCGATGCTGGGGCTATGCGCCTGGAACACGCGCTCCACGCCCGTACCGTGCGAAATCTTGCGCACCGTAAAGGCCGAATGCAGGCCGCGGCTGCGCTTGGCGATGACGACACCCTCGAACGCCTGGACGCGCTCGCGGTTACCTTCCTTCACCTTCACATTAACCACCACAGTATCACCAGGGCCGAACTCCGGCAGCTGGCGGGTGATCTGCTCGGCTTCGAACTGTTCGATGATCTTGTTCATGGCAACACCTGTCTTTTCTCAATGATTGCGGTCGTCATTGACCGCATCGTTTTGTCGTGATGGCTGTTTAGCCTGCTCGGCGTGAGCGTATTCACGACGGAATTCATCCAACAGCGCACGGGATTCTTTGTCCAACGCGCGCTGCGCCAATAAATCGGGACGCCGCAACCAGGTCCGTCCCAGCGATTGCTTAAGGCGCCAGCGGCGTATGGCCGCGTGATCGCCAGAGAGCAACACCTCCGGCACGTCGCCCAGTGCGTCATGCACCGGCCTTGCATAGTGCGGACAGTCGAGCAACCCGTTCGAGAACGAATCCTCCTCGGCCGATTGCGCGTCATTCAACGCGCCGTCCTGCAAGCGGCCCACGGCATCGATGATCACCGCGGCGCCCAGCTCACCGCCGGAAAGCACATAATCGCCGATGGAAAGCTCCTCGTCGACCTCGTGCGCCAGCAGACGCTCGTCCACACCTTCGTATCGTCCGCACAACAGGGCGATTCGCGGCAACCTGGCCAGCGCTTCCACCCTGCCTTGCGTCAGCCGCGTTCCTTGCGGACTGAGATAAATCACATGCACCGGCTCCGGTGCCGCCTCGCGCACCGCTTTCAGGGCTGCGCGCAAAGGCTCGATCAACATCACCATACCTGGGCCGCCGCCACAGGTGCGGCCATCCACGGTACGGTAATTATCGGTGGCGTAATCGCGCGGGTTCCAGGCTTCCACCTGTAGCAACTCCCGTTGCTGCGCGCGTCCCACGACACCGACGGCGGCACACTGGCGCATGAAGTCGGGAAACAGCGTGACGACATCGATGCGCATCGGACCCTCGCTCAGAATTCTGGGTCCCAGTCCACCACCATGCGCCCGCCGGAAAGATCCACCGAACGCACGTAAACACCCTGGACGAAAGGAACCAGCCGCTCGCGCTCGCCGTCCCTCACGACCACCACGTCATTGGCGCCGGTAGCGAACAGGTGGGTAACCCGTCCCAACGCGACGCCTTCCGTGGTGACGACCTCCAGACCCTCGAGATCGACCCAGTAATACTCGTCCTTGCCGGGCGGCGGCAGCAGCTCGCGGGCGACATGGATGTCCTGTCCCACCAGCGCCGCTGCGCCATCCCGATCGTCAACCCCCGGCAATTTGGCGATGAGCCCCTTGCCCTGGGGTCGACCTTTGACGCCTTCGATCTCCGCTTCCTGGCCCGGCGCCGATGAGAGCAGCCAGGGCTGGTACTGGAAGATCTGTGTGCGGGGCTCGGTCCAGGATTCGACCTTGAGCCAGCCCTGCACTCCGTACAATCCGACGATGCGTCCGACCAGGACGCGCCGACCGGCTGCGGTCATGCTCAGGCTGCCTGCTTGGCGGCTTCCTTCACGAGCGAGGCGACCTTGTCGCTCAGCTGAGCGCCCTTGGCCACCCACTCCTGAACGCGTGCCACGTTCAGTTCAAGGCGCTTGTCCTTGCCCGAAGCAACCGGGTTGTAGAAACCCACGCTCTCGATGTTGCGGCCATCGCGCGCGCTGCGCGAGTCGGTCACAACGACGTGGTAGAACGGACGGCCCTTGGCGCCGCCGCGCGAAAGACGAATCTTGACCATAGTAAAAAGCTCCAGAACTGCCGGCATGCCCGGCATGCGCGCCCTAGACCGGACGCGGTAAACGCAACATTTTAATGAATTTTGGCGAAAAAGGAAGGGGCTGGCGTGTCCGCGCCGGCCTGGGGCGCCCTCTTTCAGCGCATCGGCGGGAATCCGCCGCCCATGCCACCCATCCCGCCCATGCCCTTCATGGCCCCGCGCATCTGCCGCAGCAGGCCTTTGCTGCCGCCCTTGGAGAGCTTGGACATCATTTTTTCCATCTGCATGTACTGCTTCAGCAGCCGGTTCACGTCGGCCGGCTGGGTGCCCGAGCCGCGCGCCACGCGGGCGCGGCGCGAGCCGTTCAGCAAGTCCGGGTGGCGGCGTTCTTTCTTGGTCATCGAGTTGATGATCGCGACCATGCGCTTGATCTCGCCGTCGTTCACCTTGGATTTCACCGCATCGGGTAGCGCGGAGACGCCCGGAAGCTTGTCCATGAGGCCGGCAAGGCCGCCCATGTTGTTCATCTGTTCGAGCTGGTCGCGCATGTCGTTGAGATCGAAGCGCTTGCCCTTGATCACCTTTTCGGCGAGCTTCTGCGCTTTCTCCTGATCGACCTTGCGCTCGACTTCCTCGACCAGCGACAGGACGTCACCCATGCCCAGGATGCGCTGTGCGACGCGATCGGGGTGGAACGGCTCCAGCGCGTCGGTCTTCTCGCCCGCACCGAGGAACTTGATCGGGCGCCCGGTGACGTAGCGCACCGACAAGGCCGCGCCGCCGCGTGCGTCGCCGTCGGTCTTGGTGAGCACCACGCCGGTCAGCGGCAGGGCCTCGGAAAACGCTTTGGCGGTGTTGGCCGCGTCCTGGCCGGTCATCGAATCGACCACGAACAAGGTTTCGATCGGCGTCACCGCGGCGTGCAGCGCCTTGATCTCGGCCATCATCGCTTCGTCCACGTGCAGACGGCCGGCGGTGTCGACCAGCAGCACGTCGATCACTTCCTTGCGCGCGGCGGCCATCGCCGCCTTGGCGATGTCCACCGGATGCTGGCCCGCTTCGGACGGGAAGAACTTCACCCCCACCTGCTCGGCCAGGGTGCGCAGCTGCTCGATGGCGGCGGGACGGTAGACGTCGCAGCTGACCACCATCACGCGCTTTTTCTTGCGCTCGGTGAGAAAGCGCGCCAGCTTGGCCACGGTGGTGGTTTTACCGGCACCCTGCAGGCCGGCCATCAACACGACGGCCGGCGGCTGCTGGGCCAGGTTCAGCTCGGTATTGGCGGTGCCCATCACCGCCGTCAGCTCCTCGCTGACCACCTTCACCAGCGCCTGGCCCGGCGACAGGCTCTTGAGCACTTCCTGGCCGACGGCACGGACTTTCACACGCTCGATCAGCGCCTGCACCACCGGCAGCGCGACGTCGGCTTCCAGCAGGGCGATGCGCACTTCGCGCAGCGATTCGCGGATGTTTTCCTCGGTCAGGCGACCGCGGCCGCGCAGGCGGTTGACGGTGGCGGAAAGGCGTTGGCTGAGCGACTCGAACATGAGGATGGCATCGAAAAAGGCTGAGCGGATTGGCAAATATACCAGAGACGCCCGTTTTCTAAGGAGCGCGCCTCAGGAATGGTCCGGCTGCGCCTTGATCCAACGGGCGATGTCCCCGATCACCTTGGCATCCACATGGGCAGGCCTGTCGTAGTCGCCCGGCGAGGGCGGCTGACTGGCCGGCATGAACATATGGCTGAGCCCCGGATATTCGATCAGCGTCACGCGCGGATCGTGCGCGAAGGCCGCCTGCCAGGCGGCGAAGTCCTGCTGCGCAAACACCTGGATATCGGCCGCGCCCTGCAGCAGCAGCACCGGTTCGCGCAGATGCCTGACGGTCGCTACCGGGTCGTAATCGCGCACGCTTAGCCAGTAGCCGGCCGGGGCATGGAAAAAATCGCCCGCCGGCGGGTGCGCGGGATCGGCTTGCGCAAGGATGTCGCGCTGCCTGATCAGCGGCGCCAGTTTTTGATCGATCTGCGCGGCGGGCACGCCTTGCAACGATGCCTGATAGCGCATCTGCTTGATGATCGTGTCCAGGCCGAACGACGTGGGCGCCGCCATCATGATGATGCCGGCAAGTTGTGGATCGCGCTCGCCGATGCGCGGCGCCATGAACGCGCCCAGGCTGTGTCCCAGCAGAAAAACGCGCCTGGCATCGACGTGCGGTTGCTTGGCAAGCAATGACAGCGCGGTTACCGCATCGTCGGTCACTTCTTTATCGACGGTGACATCGCTACCGGTCATCTTGGCGCCGTAGGCGTAAGTGCGCTTGTCATAGCGCAGCGATGCCACGCCCGCCGCGGCCAGGCCGTCGGCCAGGTCGCGGAAGGCTTTGTTGGGCCCGATGGCTTCATCGCGATCGTGCGGGCCGGAACCGACGATCATGAGCACTGCAGGAAACGGACCGTCGCCCTTGGGCAATACCAGCGTTCCCGGCAACGGCCCCAGCGGCGAAGGCACCTGCACGGCACGGGCAATGCCGGTAGCCGATTGCGGCGCCGACGCTTGCCCGCGCACCGCGGCATCGGCCGGAACAATCCGGAATGTCGTAATGCGATCGTGCGCATCGCAAGCGATCAGCGCGGTGAACGAGAGGTTGGCGAAATCCATGTCGGCGGCAAACAATGTGTAGCCGTTGGCGGTGCGCGCCTGCAGATCGCCCAGCTTGCGGAATGCACCCGCCGTGCCTTGCAGCTGGCTCCAGACGGCCTTGAGTTTCTCCGGTGTCGCCTGCGCGGCGGTATCGGGCGAAAAGTCCTTGACCGCATTCGCGTCGTCGCCCTGCGTCCACGCGGCAAGCGCCGCCTGGCCATGGGCACGACACGCCGTCGTCGATTCTGCATGGCTGGATGCGGCAAACATCAGGCAAAACAGTCCGACCAGCACGCTTAGCGTCTGGGAGTTCATAAAGCCTCCTTGAATGGGTTCAGTGATTGCGTTCTACGCGTCGATAAACGAAGTAGGAATACACGGCGGGAATGAGCGCGGCGGCCAGCATCGCCCCCACCGAAAACAACATGGACGCGCCCATGAGACTGACCGCGACCACAACCAACCCCGCCAGCATGAACAGCCAGCCCGCCAAGCGATGGGTGCGTTCCCACACCTCATCGTTGACGATCGTCCATGGCGTGCGTATGCCGGCGAAAAAGTTTTTGCGCAGCTTGCCCATGTAGTTGCCGATGATCATCAACAGCACGCCCAGCGGCAGCATCCTGGTCACCAGTTTTCCGATCGGATGGCCTGCTGCATTCAACAAAATGCCCAGCGCGGTGATCAGTACGAAGGCCTGCACCGCCAGCATGATCACCACGAACACCGACACAAACGGCGTGATTTCGAAGCCGCGCGGCGAGATGGCCGGCAACGCGACAGTAAGCAACCCCAGCACCGCCATGATGATCATGGGTGTGACCACCGCCCTGATGGGCGTGGCGTAGCCATTGATCTGCCCTTGAGCGTTCCAGTGCACGGCCACGTGCGCTGGCAATTGCGGCGACAGCCATAGGAACGCCCCCAGCAATGTAAGCAGGAAAAGCGCGGACAAGAACAAACTGCGAACGGGCTTCATCGTTTGCCTCCTTTGCCCCCGGCGGATGGAATGAGGTCGAGCATCATCCGCGTGAGGTCTTCCATTACGGTGCTGTTGAGGGAATAGACGATGTACTGGCCGCGCCGTTCGGTGCGCACCAGATCGGCCTGCTTGAGCACCGCAAAATGATGCGAAAGCGAGGCACCGGTGATATCGAACGCCTCGCCGATTTCGCCCGCACTCATGGCGCCCCCATGCAGGCGCTTGAGAATCGCGCGGCGCGTGGGATCGGCCAATGCACGGAATACGGCTTGCTGCTTCACGGCCCACCATCGTCTTGATCGATGCCTAGATATTTAGACAAATATCTAAATAATGCAAGTGCCGGTCGATTTGCCGCGTTCACCCACTCTTTGCCCTGTGCGACACTAGCCCGCGATGCTAGCCGCCCTCTCGATCTTTGCCGTTGTCTGCTACCTGCTCGCCAGCGGGCTGCTGGCGCGCCCGCTGTTTGGCGCGGGCACCCCCACGCTCTCGCGCCTGGCCCTTGGCATTGCCACCGCGGCGGTGCTGGCCCACGCAACCGGGCTGCTGGCCATGCACCGCGGCGCGCTGGACCTGCATTTCTTCGCGGCGCTCTCGCTGGTCGCCTGCCTGGTGTCCGCGCTTACGCTGCTGGTAAACCTCACCCGTCCCGTGGCCACGCTGGGCGTGATCGTGTTTCCGCTCAGCGCCCTGCTGCTATGGGTGGATAGTTTTCTTGCACCACCCACCGCGCCCGAATCGATGGACTGGCACATCAAGCTGCACGTCACCGTGGCGCTGCTGGCCTTCGCAGTGCTGTCGATTGCCGCGGCCATGGCGATCCTGCTGGCGATCCAGGAGCGCGCGCTGCGGCATCGCCACCTGGGACCGTGGCTGAGCGCATTGCCCCCGCTGACGTTGACCGAGTCGCTCTTGTTCCGGTTGATCGGCGCCGGCTTCGTGCTGCTGTCGCTCACGCTGCTGACCGGCATCCTGTTCGTGCACAACCTGTTTGGACAACATCTGGTGCACAAGACCGTGCTGTCGATCGTCGCCTGGCTGGTGTTCGGCGCCCTGCTCTACGGCCGCTGGCGTCACGGCTGGCGCGGGCGTAGCGCGGTCAATCTCACCCTGATCGGCATGGGCGTACTCGTGCTGGCTTTCTTCGGCTCGAAGTTCGTGCTTGAAGTGATCCTGCATCGCGCGGTGGATTGAAACGCCTCAGCGGCATGCATCGATGGCTTGCGCCAGTCGCTCCACGCCGATTACCTCCATATCGCCGACGCGGCCTTTCTTGGGTGCGTTGGACTTGGGCACGATGGCGCGCTGGAAGCCATGGTGGGCCGCTTCCTTGAGGCGCTCCTCGCCATTGGGCACCGGACGGATCTCGCCGGAAAGGCCCACCTCGCCGAAAGCGATGGTTTTCTCCGGCAGCGGCCGATCGCGCAGCGAGGACAGCACGGCCAGCAGCACCGGCAGGTCGGCGGCGGTTTCTTGCACACGGATACCGCCCACCACATTCACGAACACGTCCTGATCATAGGCGGCAACGCCGCCGTGACGATGCAGCACAGCCAACAGCATCGCCAGGCGATTCTGCTCCAGGCCCAACGCGACACGGCGAGGATTGCCCAGCGAGGACTGATCCACCAGCGCCTGCACTTCCACCAGCAACGGGCGCGTGCCTTCGCGCGTCACCATCACCGCACTGCCGGAGGTGGGGCCCGCGTGTGCGGAGAGGAAGATCGCCGACGGATTGGGCACTTCGCGCAAGCCCTTCTCGGACATCGCGAACACGCCCAGCTCGTTGACCGCGCCAAAGCGGTTCTTGAACGCACGCAGCACGCGGAAGCGGCTGCCGGATTCGCCTTCGAAATAAAGCACCGCATCGACCATGTGCTCGAGCACGCGGGGACCTGCGATGCCGCCTTCCTTGGTAACGTGGCCGACCAGGAACACCGAGGTGCCGCTTTCCTTCGCAAAACGCGTCAGGCGCGCCGCCGATTCGCGCACCTGGCTGACCGAACCGGGCGCCGCCGTCAGCAGTTGCGTCCAGATCGTCTGAATCGAATCGATCACCAGCACGCGCGGGCGCGTGGAGGCGACTTGCTCAAGGATGTGCTCTACGCACGTCTCGGCCAGCGCATGCAAGGGCTGCAGCGGCAGATCGAGCCGCTGCGCGCGTGAGGCCACCTGCGCCAGCGACTCTTCGCCGGTAACGTACACGCTGGGCAATTGGGCGCCCAGTGTGCCGAGCATCTGCAACAGCAAGGTCGACTTGCCGATGCCCGGATCGCCGCCGATCAGCACCACCGACCCATCGACCAGGCCGCCGCCCAGCACGCGGTCCAGCTCGCCGATGCCGGTCAACGTGCGCGATTGGGCGGTAACCAGCACCTCGGTAAGCGGCGTGACTCGCGGCACGTTGTTGGCCGCGCCCGCATAACCGCCCTGCCGTGCCGCCGCGACCGACTTCTGCGCCGGCTGCACGACAAATTCGGAAAGCGTGTTCCAGGCGCTGCATTCCACGCACTGCCCCTGCCATTTGGAGTGCTCCGCGCCGCAATCGGTGCAGACATAGGTGGTTTTGGCTTTGGCCATGACGCTCGGATCGATACGGTGAATGAAACTAGCTTAGCCTGCGAGGATCGCACGCCGCGAGACGCGCTTACTCTTCGTCTTCGACGAACAGTACGCGGCGCGTCATGCCGCAGGTGAGGTCGTAGCTGATCGTGCCCGATTGCGCGGCCACCATTTCCACCGGAAGCTCCGGCCCCCACAGCACGACGCGATCGCCCACTTTCGCTTCGGGCGCTTCGCGCAAATCCAGCGTGATCAGATCCATCGACACGCGCCCGATCAACGGTACGCGCCGTTGCCCGACCAGCACGGGCGTGCCCGCCGCGGCGCTGCGCGGATAACCGTCGCCGTAACCGACGGCGGCAACGCCCACCGGCATGTCCTGGGGACATTGCCACAGACCGTTGTAACCGATGCGCTCGCCGCGGGGGATGTGGTTGATGGCGATCAGGCGCGTGGACAAGGTCATGGCGGCACGGAAACCGAAATCCTCGCCGCACTTGCCTTCCACCACCGAAAGCCCATACAGCAAGCCGCCGGCACGCACCCATTCGCCACGCGCCTGGGGCCAGCCCAGCACGGCGGCCGAATTGGAAAGCGAATGCGGCCCGGACAAATGGCGCGTCGCTTCGCGAAAACGCTGGATCTGCTCACGCGTACGCGCGCCGTCAAAGACTTCCGATTCGGCGAAATGCGTCATCAAGCCGATTTCCGGATCGATGCCTGGCATGGTCGAAAGCTGCGCATGCACCGATGCGGCACGCTCCGGCGCGAAGCCCAGCCGATGCATGCCGCTATCGATTTTCAGCCACACGCGCAGCCGGCCACGCGTGGGCGAAGCCTCGGACAACCAGCGCAGCTGGCTTTCGTGATGGATCGCCGCGTCCAGCCCCAGCCGCTGCATTTCGGCGATATCGCCGGGCAGGTCGGGGCCCGACAGCACGACGATACGCTGACGATGGCCGGCCGCGCGCAAGCGCAACCCGTCGCCGAGCGAGGCCACGGCGAACGCGTCGGCAGCGCCATTCAGTGCCCGCGCCACACGCTCCAGGCCGTGGCCGTAGGCATCGGCCTTCACCACGGCCATGACCAGCGCGGGCGCGGCAAGCTGCCTGATGCGCTCCAGATTGTGGCGCAGCGCGCCCAGGTGAATGGTGGCGACGGTGGTGCGGCTCATGGTTCCGGACGGTTACAACCCAGCTCGTTAGCGGACGTGCGCCCCGGCGCGCAAGCCGGCTCGCTGCAGCATAGGGTAACGGCTGGCCGCTCCCGGATCAGGGCAAGGAGATGGCAAAGCGCAGGCAGGCGCGCTCAGAAGTGCCCCACATAGGTGTCGGGGCTGTAGTTCTCGAACTTGGTGTAGTGCCCAAGGAAGGTCAGCTTTATCGTATCGGTGGGGCCGTTACGCTGCTTGCCGATGATGATTTCCGCGAGGCCTTTGTCGGGCGATTCCTTGTTGTAGTACTCGTCGCGATAGATGAACATGATCACGTCGGCGTCCTGCTCGATAGCACCGGATTCGCGCAAATCCGACATCATCGGGCGCTTGTCGGCGCGCTGCTCCAGCGAGCGGTTCAACTGCGAGAGCGCGATCACCGGTACGTTGAGTTCCTTGGCCAGGCCCTTCAGCGAGCGTGAGATTTCGGAGATCTCCGTGGCGCGGTTTTCCTTGTTGCCTGGCACCTGCATCAGTTGCAGGTAGTCGATCACGATCAGGCCCAGCCCGCCGTGTTCGCGGGCCAGGCGGCGCGAGCGCGAACGCATTTCCACCGGCGACAAGCCGGGCGTATCGTCGATGAAGATCTTCGCTTCCGACAACAGCGCGATCGCATTGGTGACGCGCGGCCAGTCTTCCTCGGCAAGGTCGCCGTTGCGCAGGTGCTGCTGGTGGATGCGGCCTACGGAGGAGATCAGGCGGAATGCCAGCTGCGAAGCGGACATTTCCATCGAGAACACGGCCACCGGCTTCTTGGCACGCAGTGCGGCAGCCTCGGCGATGTTGAGCGAAAACGCGGTCTTGCCCATCGACGGGCGTGCCGCCACGATGATCAGGTCGGAGGGTTGCAGCCCGGAAGTGAGGTTATCCAGATCGGTGAAGCCGGTGGAGATGCCGGTGAGCTGACCGCGGTTCTGGTAGCGCTCGTGCAACAGGCGGAAGGCATCCTTCACCGCCTCGCGCATCGACACGGTGTCTTTCTTGCCGCGCGCGCCCGATTCGGCGATGTGGAATACGCGCTGCTCGGCGCTTTCGAGCACCTCGTGCACGGACTTGCCTTCGGGCCGGTAGCCGTCTTCGGTAATCGCGGTGCCCGCGTCGATCAGCTGCCGCAGCACGGACTTCTCGCGCACGATCTCCGCGTAAGCGGCAATGTTGGCGGCGCTGGGCGTGGCGTTGGCCAGCTCCACCAGATAGCTCGCGCCGCCCACCATCTCGGCCAGGTCATTGGCTTCGAACCAGTCGCCCAGGGTTACCGCATCGCACGGCATGCCTTTGTTGGCAAGCTCGGTGATGGCTCGCCAGATCAGGCGATGGTCCTTGCGATAGAAATCCTGCTCGCCGAGTTTGTCGGCGACTTTGTCCAGCGCATCCGAAGCGAGCATCAAGCCGCCAAGGACCGCCTGCTCCGCGTCGATGGAATGCGGCGGCACACGCAAGGCTTCGACGGCGCTATTGGCGGTTTTACGTTCGGGTACGAAAGACATGGACGCTCCCTGTGGCAAGGAAGGTGCTCAAAGCCATGTAGGCAAGCACAAGTAATGAGCATACGCGGTGCCGTCTCACCCGACGAGACAATAAGTCTGTGGATAACCTGTGAGATGCTGGGGATAAACAATCGGCCCCGCTACAAAACAAACGGGCGCCGTACGGCGCCCGTCTGCATCCATCCAGCGATGGCGCGCGGCGATTACTTCTCGCCGACCACGATCACCTTGACGGTGTTGTGCACGTCGGCATGCAGGCTGATCTGCACCTCGAATTCGCCGATGTGGCGGATCGGGCCTTCGCCCTGGATCACTTCGTTCTTGTGGACGTCGTGGCCGACCGCCTGCAGCGCTTCGGCGATTTCGCGCGGACCGACCGAGCCGTACAGCTTGCCTTCCGGACTGGCGTTGGCGGCAATGGTCACCGTCACGTCGGTCAGCTTGCCCTTGCGGGCTTCGGCGTCGGACAGCAGCTTGTTGGCTTTGGCCTCGTATTCGGCGCGACGGGCTTCGAACGCGGCGAGGTTTTCGGCATTGACGCGCACGGCCTTGCCTTGCGGCAACAGGTAGTTGCGGCCGTAGCCCGGCTTCACGTTGACCTTGTCGCCGAGGTTGCCGAGGTTGCGCACTTTTTCGAGCAGAATGAGTTCCATGGTGGTTCCTTGGATTCGTTAGCACCGGAGTGGCCCGGCGCAGCCGTGGACGGTTGTCCGAACTTGCCTTGCTTGGTCTCTTCACCCACTGCGTGGAGAGCCTGGAGTGAAGGACGACGCTTGCCTGCCAGCCGATGCGAAGACGCGCTTCGCTCAACCGCACCGCAAGACCGCCCCCTCACTTCGATCCGCTCCCCATAAGAGGAGCGGAGGAAAATCGACTTGCCCCCTCCCCAAGGGGAGAGGGCGAGTCAACGACGTCAGACGTCGTGGTTGTCGGTGTACGGCAGCAGCGCCAGGAAGCGGGCGCGCTTGATGGCCGTGGCCAGCTGACGCTGGTATCGGGCCTTGGTACCGGTGATGCGGCTGGGAACGATCTTGCCGTTCTCCGTGATGTACTGGCGCAGCGTGTTGAGATCCTTGTAGTCGATCTCTTTGACGTTTTCGGCCGTGAAGCGGCAGAACTTGCGGCGGCGGAAGAACTTGGACATGGGTCTGGGCTCCTGGATCAGTCTTCGAGATCGGCGTCGTCGCTATCGGCGCGACCCACGCGGCGGTCGTCGCCATCGGCGTCGTCGTCACGGCGGCGCGAGGACTTGGCGTCGTCCTTTTCCTTGCTCTTGAGGATGAAGGACTGGTCGGTGTCGGCCTCGTCGCGCTTGATCACGAGATGGCGCAGCACGGCGTCGTTGAAGCGGAAGCCCGATTCCAGCTCGTTCAGGGCGTTCTGGCTCACTTCGATGTTGAGCAGGACGTAGTGCGCCTTGGCCAGGTTCACGATCGGGTACGCCAGCTGGCGGCGGCCCCAGTCTTCCAGGCGGTGGATCTTGCCGCCGTCGGTCGTGATCAGTGCCTTGTAGCGCTCGATCATCGCCGGAACCTGTTCGCTCTGGTCGGGATGGACCAGGAATACAACTTCGTAATGACGCAAGGTCATCGGAAAAACTCCTTATGGATGTGGCCCTTACGGGCCAAGCAGCCTCCCGCCGGATGCGGTGAGGCAAGGGACCGCCCGGCACCAAACGGCGCGGACAGAAGCGGAATTGTAAGCGGGATCAATCAGTCGGCGCAAGTCGCTGAATTGACTCGGGATGGCGCCCCGAAGGGGTTCAGCCGACGGTGAAACTTTCCCCGCAGCCGCACTCGCCGGTGGCATTTGGGTTATGGAAGACGAAGCTGGCGTTGAGCCCCTGGCGCTGGAAATCGATCACCGTGCCATCGACCAGCGGCAGGCTGCCGGCATCCACGATCACCGGTACGCCGTCGATCTGGAAGGTCTGGTCGTTCGCGCCGGCGGTGTCGGCCAGGTCCACCACATAGGCGAAGCCGGAGCACCCGGTGCGCTTGACGCCAAAGCGCACGCCCGCGGCGCCCGGAGTCTGGGCCAGGAACTGGCGCATGCGTTGATTGGCCGAAGCGGTTATCGAGATGGTCATGACGGCAGCGTTGTATCGAACGGGGCACTTATCGCACCAAATGCATGTCGCAGTGCGGCAAGGCCTACATTATCATGCCCGTTCGCATCTTCGCGCTTAACAAATGGGCGCTTCCCTTAGGAGTTTCAATCCATGGCGGTGGTCAGCGTCAAACAGGCCCTTTCCGGCAAGCTCGAAGCCGGCAGCAAGGTAACCGTGCGCGGCTGGGTGCGCACCCGGCGCGATTCCAAGGCCGGCCTGTCGTTCGTCAATGTCAGCGACGGCTCCTGCTTCGACCCGATCCAGGCGGTCGTGCCGGCGACGCTGGGCAATTACGAAAGCGAGGTCAAACACCTCAGCGCCGGCGCGGGCGTGATCGTCAGCGGCACCCTGGTGCCGTCGCAGGGCAAGGGACAGAGTTTCGAACTACAGGCCGACAGCGTGGTCGTCACCGGACTGGTCGACGATCCGGAAACCTACCCCATCCAGCCCAAGCAGCACTCGATGGAGTTCCTGCGTGAAGTCGCCCACCTGCGCCCCCGCACGAACCTGTTCGGGGCGGTCACGCGCGTGCGCCACACCATGATGACGGCGATCCACCGCCATCTCACCGAACAAGGCTTTTTCTGGATCAACACGCCCATCATCACCACCTCCGACGCCGAAGGCGCCGGCGACATGTTCCGCCTGTCCACGCTGGACCTGGCCAACCTGCCGCGGGACGAAAAAGGCAAGATCGACTTCCGCAAGGATTTCTTCGGGCGCGAAGCGTTTCTTACCGTGTCCGGCCAGCTCAACGTGGAGGCCTACGCGCTGGAGATGAGCAAGGTCTACACCTTCGGCCCCACCTTTCGCGCCGAAAACTCCAACACGCCGCGCCACCTGGCCGAGTTCTGGATGGTGGAGCCGGAAATCGCCTTCGCCGATCTCTCCGCCGACGCCGACTATGCCGAGGCGTTCCTGAAAGCCATCTTCAAGGCGGTGCTTGAGGAGCGCGGCGACGACATGGCGTTCTTCGCCGAACGCGTGCAGCCCGAGGCGATCACCCGCCTTGAGAATTTCATTGTCCAGCCGTTCGCGCGCATCGATTACACCGATGCGATCGACATCCTGCAAAAATCCGGTCAGAAGTTCGACTTCCCCGTCGCCTGGGGCGTGGACCTGCAGACCGAACACGAACGCTACCTGGCCGAGAAGCACGTCGGCCGCCCGGTGGTGGTCATGAACTATCCCGAGCAGATCAAGGCCTTCTACATGCGCCTGAACGACGACGAAAAAACCGTCGCCGCCATGGACGTGCTGGCCCCCGGCATCGGTGAAATCATCGGCGGCAGCCAGCGCGAGGAGCGCCTGGACTACCTCGATCGCCGCATGGCCAAGTTCGGTCTCCATAACGCCACGTACGACTGGTATCGTGACCTGCGCCGTTATGGCACCGTACCTCATTCCGGCTTCGGCCTCGGTTTCGAACGCCTGCTTGTCTATGTCTGTGGACTGTCCAACATCCGCGACGCCATTCCCTATCCCCGCGCAGCAGGGAGCGCTGACTTCTAAATCGATTCTTCCCCATGCGATTCAAACTGCTACTTCTCATCTCCCTTACCGTTCTGCTGGGCGCCTGCCATAGCGTCAAGCTGCCGACCATCCTGCCCGACAGCCCGCCGCCGAAGACGCTGGCCGATGCCAAGAAGCAACTCCAGCAGGCCACACCGTGCTGCACGAGCTTTGCCGACTTCTCCTACCAGACGCCCCTGCCCTGGCGTCCACAGCAGTTCACCCTGGGCAGCGGCCCGGTGGCGGCGATCAACGGCGTGCACAGCTACTTCCTGAGCTTCGTGCTGCCCAACGACGTGAAGCTGCCGTACAAGATCGGCGTGAAATCGGAAATCAACGGACGCTCGGTGATGCGTTCGAGCTACCTGTTCGCGCCGACCGTGGTGGTGCTGGATGACGCCTTCCAGCCGATCGACTCCCAAGACGTGAAGCTGTGCGAATACATGGGCTGGACCAACAGCGACAGCGGCGCATTCGGCAGCGTGCAAGTCTCGGACAAGCGCGCACGCTACGTGGTGGTCTATAGCTCCAGCAAGCAGCAGTCGAGCAACACCTACTGGGAACAATCGGCCAGCACCTTCTCCACCGCCAGCAGCACCACGCCGACCGCCGTCAGCACCGGCGGCAGCTATAAGATCGCGCATGGCCCCGACGGCGTCGTGTGGGTGGGTATGATGGACCGGAAATACGACGAGGCAGTGAGCAAGGCGGTCTGCGGCAAGCCGCCGCAAGGCGATGGCGTGCTGCATTCCCTGCGCACGGATCTGCCGCGCATCACCTGGAGCAGCCTTTGATCCTGTTGGCGGTCTACATCGGCCTGCTGCTGATCGGCCTGGCCTGCTTCATCGCCTATGCGGTATTGCCCTTGCGTATCGCCAAGCGTCTGCGCGAGGGCTATCCACAACACTGGCAGGTGATCGTGGACACCGGCACCGGCGCAACCGCACGTGGGCCGCAGCTGTGGTTGCGCATGCAAAGCGTGTTGCGTTCGCCCGCCATCGCCGCGATCGACGATGCCGCCATCACGCGCTTATGGCGGATGTGGCGCTACAGCCAATGGGTGGCGTGGACGTGCTGGATCGCCGCACTGGCATTGCAATGGCGTAGCCGGGCCTGAGCCGGCCCTCCAAGGAGACCTCATGGAGTTGAATCTCAGCGGGCGTCACGCGGTGGTATGCGGCGCATCGCAAGGCATCGGCCGCGCGACGGCGATCGAGCTGGCCGGACTGGGCGCCGACGTCACTGTACTGGCGCGCTCGGTCGATGTCCTTGAAGAACTGGCGCAAAGCCTGCCACGCAACCATCCCGCGCAACGGCACGACTGGCGCGGCGTGGACATGCACGACACCCATGCCCTGCACGCCGTGGCGCACGATATCGTGGCCACGCATCCGGTGCATATCCTCATCAACAACACCGGCGGACCGCCGGGCGGCCCCGCGCACACCGCCGAGGCCGCCGCCTTCGAAAACACCTTCCGCCAACATCTGCTGGCCGGCCAGGTATTGATGCAAGCCATGCTGCCCGGCATGCGCGAGGCGCGTTTCGGCCGTCTGGTCAACGTGATCTCCACGTCGGTCAAGGAACCCATTCCCGGCCTTGGCGTCTCCAACACCGTCCGCGCCGCCGTGGCCGCGTGGGCGAAAACCCTTTCCGGCGAACTCGCCGCCGACGGCATCACCGTCAACAATGTGCTGCCAGGCTACACCCGCACCGCGCGACTCGCCGGCCTGCTGTCCGCCCAATCGAAAAAAAGCGGCCGCAGCGAAGAAGAACTGGCAGCGGAGATGGCCGCCGCGGTGCCGGCACGGCGCTTTGGCGAACCGGGCGAAGTGGCCGCGGTGATCGCGTTCCTGTGCACGCCGGCGGCAGCCTACGTCAATGGCGTGAGCATCGCGGTCGATGGCGGTCGCACCAAGGCCCTGAGCTAGGGCCTGTTTACGCGATGGGCGTAGCCCGCGTTGTATTGGAATTGGAGTGGCTGTCAGGTGACAGCGCGTGGCGCCGGCGCATGATGGCCACGCCCATAGTGTAAACAAGCCCCAGGGATGCCCTGATCCGTTCTTCGCAAGTGTCGCCAGCAACCGATACGCACGCGTCCGGTGCAATCGGCGCCCGCAGGCTCTAAGCTTGCATGGATGCCAAGCACACGCCTCGCCAATCTGATTGACGGTCGCCTGCAGGCGCCCATCGACAACCGCTGGCTCGACGTCCATGAGCCCGCCACCGGCGCGGTATTTGCGCACTGTCCCGATTCCACCCGCGCCGATGTCGAAGCCGCCGTGCAGGCCGCGCAGCGGGCGGCACCGGCATGGATGGCGACCCCGTCGGAGGAACGCGCCCGCCTGCTTCATCGCCTGGCCGACCTGATCGAAGCACGGCTCGATGAATGGGCTGAGCTGGAATCGCGCGACAGCGGCAAACCGGTAGCGCTTGCCCGGCGGCTGGACATCCCGCGCGCGGTATCCAACCTGCGCTTCTTCGCCGCCGCCGTGATGGCGTGGGATAGCCAATCCCATGCGATGGAAAGCGGTGCGATCAACTACACCTTGCGCCGCCCGCTCGGCGTGGTGGGCTGCATCAGTCCGTGGAATCTTCCGCTGTATCTGTTTACCTGGAAGATCGCCCCTGCGCTCGCCAGCGGTAACGCGGTGGTGGCAAAACCGTCGGAAATCACGCCATGCACGGCAGCGCTGCTGGGCGAGTTGAGCATCGAAGCCGGCTTTCCCGCCGGCGTGCTCAACATCGTGCACGGACGCGGCCCGACGACGGGCCAGGCCATCGTCGAGCATCCGCTCGTCAAGGCCATCTCCTTCACCGGCAGCACGCGCACCGGCGCCGGCATTGCCGCGACGGCCGCACCGCATTTCAAGAAAATATCGCTGGAACTTGGCGGAAAGAATCCTGCCATCGTCTTCGCCGACGCGGATTTGAGCGAGGACAATCTGGACATCATCGTGCGTTCGGGCTTCGCCAACCAGGGCGAGATCTGCCTGTGCGGCTCGCGCCTGCTGGTGCAGCGCTCGATCTATGACAGCTTCCGCCAACGCTATCTGGAACGCGTCAACGCCTTGCGCGTGGGCGACCCGCAGGACGCCGGCACGGACTTGGGCGCGCTGGTATCGCGCGAACACTTCGAGAAAGTGATGGGCTGCATCCAGCGCGCGCGCGACGAAGGCGGGCAGGTGCTCACCGGCGGGCATGCGCTGACGCTCAACGGTCGCTGCGCGGAAGGCTGGTTCGTCGCGCCGACCGTGGTGGAAGGCTTGTCGAACGACACCGCCACCAATCAACAGGAAATCTTCGGCCCCTTCGTCACGCTGATCCCGTTCGACGACGAAGCCCAGGCGCTGGCCATCGCCAACGGTACTGGTTATGGCCTGGCCGCTTCGGTGTGGACCGGCGATCTGTCGCGCGCCCACCGCATGGCCGCGCAATTGGAATTTGGCATCGTGTGGATCAACTGCTGGCTGCTGCGCGATCTGCGCACGCCGTTCGGCGGCAGCAAGCAATCGGGCGTCGGGCGCGAAGGCGGCACCGAGGCGCTGCGCTTTTTCACCGAGCCACGCAACATCTGTATTCGCTATTAAAGGAACGTGCCGTGAGCAGTCCCCTGCAAGATCTGATCGACAGCAACCGCCGCTGGTCGAGCGCCGTAACAGAAGCCGATCCGCAATTCTTCGAGCGTCTGGCCAAGCAGCAATCGCCCAAGTACCTGTGGATCGGCTGCTCCGATTCGCGCGTGCCGGCCACGCAGATCGTGGACCTTCCGCCCGGCGAGATCTTCGTGCAGCGCAACGTCGCCAACGTGGTCTCGCACACCGATCTGAACTGCCTCAGCGCCATCCAGTTTGCCGTGGACGTGCTCAAGGTCGAGCACATCATCGTGGTCGGCCACTATGGCTGCGGCGGCGTGCAGGCGGTGCTGGACGAACGGCGCCTGGGCCTGGTCGACAATTGGCTGCGTCACGTTGGCGACGTGGCGCACAAACACGCCGGCACGCTCAACGCGATCGGCTCGATGCCCTTGCGCAACACCCGTCTGTGCGAACTCAATGCGATCGAGCAGGTGCTCAACGTGTGCGCCACCACCGTCGTGATGGATGCCTGGGAACGCGGCCAGCCGCTGGCCGTACATGCCTGGTGCTACAGCCTGTCCAACGGGCACATGCACGACCTGGACATGCACGTAGACTCGCGCGAAACGGTGCGCCCCAGCTACGAGCAAGCGCTGGAACGACTGATGCGCCGTGCCGGAGAGCCGCGGTGAGCGAGGCGATCCGCACGGATACGGCGCCAGCCCCTGTGGGCGCATATCCGCATGCGCGGCGCGTAGGCGATCTGCTGTTCCTGTCGGGCGTCGGCCCCCGCCAGCCCGGCAGCAACGTCATTCCCGGCAACGTTCACGACGCCGACGGCAAGTTGATCGCTTACGACATCGAGCAACAATGCCGGCAAGTGTTCGCCAATGTCCGCGCGGTGCTGCATGCCAGCGGCGCGCGCTGGGAAGACCTGGTCGATGTCACTGTGTACCTTACCGACATGGCGCGCGACTTTGCGGTCTACAACCGCCTTTATACGGAATATTTCGCGGGCGTCGATGCCTGCCGCACGACGCTGGGCATTACCGCCCTGCCAACACCCATCGCCATCGAACTGAAGTGCGTCGCCGCGTTGCCGGCGACCGGCAGCGGACATTAAAAACCCCGGCTGGCCGAGCCAACCGGGGTTATCGGTATACCGAACCGTCTTGCTTGCGCGATTACTTGCCAGCCGTACCGCTGGAAGCCGGCGCGCTGCTGGTCTTCTTGTGGGACTTGTGGCTGGTCGAGGACGAAGATTTGGACTTGTGGTGCTTGGCGGTCGTCGAAGAGGACGACGATGCCGAGGACGGAGCGGTCGACTGGGCAAAAACGGAACCGGACAGAGCCACACCTGCAACGAGCAGAGAAGCGATCGCAAGTTTACGGATCATGATCATGAGCCTCGAGATTTTAATTGCCACGGACCCGGCCGGAACCCGGCAACCTCGGGCGGCATGGCGGTATCAACAATGCCTTGGATTCGGCATACCGGAACTGAACGGCGAGAAAAATTCATCAATAAATGCTGATGATTTAAACAATCGGTCAAATTTGGCGTTTAAGCCCCGCCCCTCACTCTAGACATTTTTGTAACAACTGGCGGATCGTGCCCTGCACCATCGGCGCCTTGGTCGTATCCCAGGCAAAGCTCTCCTCATTCATGTACTGGCTCTGCGCCAGCTCCAGTTGTACCGCCTCGATACCATGTGCAGGATTGCCGTAATGGCGGGTGATATAGCCGCCCTTGAAGCGGCCGTTGAGTACGAAGTCGTAGCGTGACTGCGCTTCCATCACGCCGGTCAGGTTCCACTGCAGCTGGGCACCGCAACTGGCGCCATCGGCGGTGCCGAGATTGAAGTCCGGCAGGCGCCCCTCGAACAGCATGGGCACATGGCTGCGGATCGAATGCCCGTCCCACAGCACGACATGGCCGTGCTGCGCTTTAAGGCGTTCGAGTTCCGCCGCAAGAGCTTGATGATAGGGACGCCACCAGGTTTCGATCCGCTGGCCGATCTCCTCGGCGTCCGGTTCCTGGCCGTCCAGATACAACGGCTCGCCATCGAAGCCAACGGTCGGCACCAGGCCGGTTTCGCGGCGGCCCGGATACAACGCATGCCCGTCGGCAGGTCGATTCAAATCGACCATGTAGCGCGACACCACCGGCTTGATCACGCTGGCGCCCAGGTCCTTGGCAAGCGGTTCGTAGAGCTTGGCCACGTGCCAGTCGGTATCGGGCGCTCGGCGCGCGGCGGGGCGCAGGCGCTTGGCAAGATCGGCAGGAATGTGGCTGCCATCGTGCGGCAGGCTGATCAAAAGCGGCGCAGTGCCGCGCTCGAGGTTGAAGGTCTCCATGTCCGGAGTGTGACCGGTTACCCACTAACGCAGCAACAGCAACTCCTCCGCCGCGGTGGGGTGGATGGCTATCGCCGCCTTCAGGTCGTGCCAGTACAGACCCTTTTGCAGAGCGATCGCAAAACCTTGCAGCAATTCGTCGCTACCTGGCCCCAATACGTGGATTCCTACGACGCGGCGCTCCGCGCCAACGGTCAGCAGCTTCACGACGCTTTGTTCCGAACGGCCCGCCACCATCCATTGCAGCGGGGTATAGCGGCCGCTGTGCACGTTGACCGCATCGCCATGGCGTGCGCGTGCCTGCTGTTCGGTCAGTCCGACCATGCCCAGCGGCGGTTCGGAGAAGACCACGCTGGGAAGGACGCTATCGTCCAGACGGGCATCGGCATGGCCGCCGATCAGGCGATCGGCCAGGGCGCGCCCGGCCGCCACCGCCACCGGCGTGAGCGCCTTGCGATCGGTGACGTCGCCGATGGCGTAGATGCCCGCCACGCTGGTGTTTTGATAGGCATCGACCAGCACGTGGCCGCGCTCGTCGCATGCCACGCCAAGGCTTTCCAGCCCGATGCCGTTGCTGTTGGGCGTGCGGCCGATCGCCCATAGCACCGCGTCGTAGCCTTCGAATGCCGCACCGCCGCCGGTCTCCAACGTGACATCGCCGCGAACGCCGCGTGCGCCTGTCACCTGCACGTCCCGCAGCAGGCGAATGCCTCGCGCCTGCATGTGCGAGGACAGCGCATCGACCATCTCGCGGTCGAATCCGCACAAGAGGTCGTTGCGCACGAACATATCAACCTCGCAGCCGAGCGCATGCAGGACGCCGGCGAATTCCACCGCGACGTAACCACCGCCGACGACACCGATGCGCCTGGGCGCAGATTCCAAAGCGAAGATGTCGTCCGACAGCATGCCCAGCTCGAAGCCGGCGATATCCAGGCGGCGCGGGCGCGCGCCAGTGGCGATCACGATATGCGGTGCCCTCGCGCGCATGCCGGAGCCGGTCGCGACCGTATCGGCCGACACCAGGCTGGCGGCTTCCGGCACGACGGTAATGCCGGCTTGCGCCAGGCGCGCGTCGTAGCGCCGGCGGATGCCGGCGATGTAGTCATCGCGTAACCGCCGCAAGCGCGCCCAGTCCAATTGCATCGGCGTGGTTTGGAAACCGTATTGCGCGGCGAGGCGATGCATGTCGGCCATTTGTGCGGCAAACCACATGGCCTTCTTGGGTACGCAACCGCGATTGACACAGGTACCGCCCATTTCGTGCGGCTCGAACATCGCAACCTTCGCCCCAAGTCGCGCGGCGTGCTGGGCAACGCTCAATCCGCCGGAACCCGAACCCAGGACGATCAGGTCGAAACTATCGCTCATCATCCTTCTCCCTTGCCGCGGCGAGTCTGCCCTTGCGGGATTACAACCAGCCTGATTACAACATGCCCGATCGGCACAGGCGTGATCACAGACCGAAGCGGGCAGGTGCGTAAGGCGCCGGGTCGAAGGCCGGCGTCGTGCCGCCCAGTTGCGCGGCGACCAGCTCCCCGGTCGCGGCCGACATGCTGACACCGAGCATGCCGTGCGCAGTCGCCAGATGCAGGTTGGACCAGCGCGTGCTCGGGCCGATGATCGGCACTTCGTCCACGCTCATCGGCCGCCAGCCCCACCACTCTTCCTGCAGTTGCGGCCCTTCCGGCTCGTGCAGGTTGGCCGCGGCGCTGCGGCGCAAGGCATCGATGCGGGTGCGGTTGAGCCCCTGGGCGTAACCGGAAAACTCCATCGTGCTGCCCAGGCGAAAGCCGCTGTCCCAGGTGGTGACGCACACCGCCGCCTCTCGCAACACCAGCGGATACCGGGGTACGCGTACCGGACGGCTATAGGTAAGCGAATAGCCTTTGCCCGGCTGCATGGGCAGGCGCAACCCAAGCTGCCGGCCCAGCAAGGGCGACCAGGCGCCGAGCGCAAGCAGCACGCGTTCGCCCGAAAAATCACCGCCGGTAGTGCCCACGCTTGCGATGCGCGGGCCATCGGTTTGCAATCGCTCGATACGCGCACCCGTTTCGATCACGCCTCCGCGTTCGAGCACCCGCCGCGCGAGCTCGGCCACGTAGCGATCCGGACGCAAGCGCGCGTCTTGCGGATGCAGCAGGCCGCCCTGCACGCCCGGCTTGAGCGCCGGCTCGATCGCCTGGACCTCTTCGCCGCGCAAGCGCTGCACCGCAATACCCAAACGATCGAGCAGCTCGGCATGATGGCGCTCGTCCGCCGCCAGCCGGGCCGCGCTGCGATAGACGTAGAGCCCCCCCGATTGGACGAATTCACAATCGAGCTTTTCCGCACCGATCAGTTGATCGAGCAGATCGCGGGACCGTTGCAGGATGGCTGCCCGCGCTTTTGCGGCAGCTTCGAAATCGCGCCAGTTGCAGTGCCTGGCAAAACCCAGCAACCAGCGCAGGCGCGGGCCATCGAAGCGGGGGTTGAGGTAGAGCGGTGCGTCGGAGCGAAGCATCGAGCGCAACGCCACGCCCACCATGCCCGGCATCGCCAGCGGTGCCGCATGGCTGGGGGTGATCGTACCGCAATTGCCATGCGAGCTGCCGCAGCCGGGCGTGCCCTGCTCCAGCACACGCACGCTGGCGCCGTTGTTGAGCAGATAGAGCGCGCTGGCAAGGCCAATGACACCGCCACCGAGAATCAATACATCACTGCGGGAAGCATCCATCAGGCCATTGTAGCGACCTGGACCGCGGAAATTGGTACTTGCGCCCGGCCGGGCAACGTCGCAGGCTGGTATCGCGCAACCACGACATCACCGCCATGCCGATGCGTATACCGTTTGTGATGTGCCTGTTTTGCACGACCGTGCTACTGGCAGCCGCCGGTGCGCGCGCGCAGACTCCTGCGCCGTCCACCCGCGAACTGGTGACCCGCTTCGGCGCCGCGCCCAATGGCCTGGCGCGCTACAACTACCTGAAATCGGTCATGCCCTTGCTCGACAAGGACGAAAAAGTCTTGGCGCTACAACTGCTCGCCACCGTGGAAAGCGAACTGGGGTTGTACACCGAAGCAACGATAACCTTTCCGTTCGACAACCGCATCGCGCCCCCCAAGTCAACGGTCCTGCCGCAAGACGACGACTGGCAAGCCGTCAGTGCCAGCGAAGCGGTAGCCGAGCTTGCCGCGCAGCGCCACATCGTGATGATCAACGAGGCCCATCACGATGCGCACACGCGCGAGCTGACGCTGGCCTTGCTGCCGCGCCTGCGCGCGCTGGGTTATCGCTACTTCGCCGCCGAGGCGCTAAGCACTCAAGACGTGGACCTGATGCGGCGCGGCTACCCCATCGACACGTCCGGCAGCGAATACCTGCTTGAACCGCTTTACGGCGAGATCATTCGCCAGGCCATCAAGCTCGGCTACATCATCGTGCCGTACGACTCCGACGATGCCTCGCTCGAGGACCGCGACACGCTGCAGGCACGCACGCTCTACGAGAAGGTGTTCGCCAAGGATCCGCAAGCCAAGCTGTTCGTGCACGCGGGCTACTCGCATATCGACAAAGCCCCCGGCAATCTGGGCGATGACATCAAGCCGATGGCCATGCAGCTGCAACAGCTGAGCGGCTATGACCCGCTTTGCGTGGACCAGGTGCAATTTCGGGACGTGGCGCCAGGCGGCCTGGACTTCGGCTATTACGCCGAGGTTGCCTCGCGTTTTTCCTCGCAGTTGCCCATCGTTCTGCAGAATCGCAGCACGCATGCGTACTGGAGTTCCGATCCACGCATGCACGACATCTCCGTCATTCTTCCACCCGCTTCGCCAATGGATCTGCGCAGCGGCGACGGAACCAGCACCGACGTCTTGCGGCGCATCATCGTGCTGGTGCAGCCGCCCCTCAACCTCGACATACGGCCCTACTGGCTGTCGCTGGGCGGCACGCGCTTTACCTACAAGATTGACACCGATCTATGCGCCGGGCAGATCCCCTGCGTGGTGGATGCCTACTATCCGAACGAGCCCGACAACGCCATCCCGGCCGACCGCTACACCTTCATCAAGGCCCGCGCCCATAACGTGCTGTACCTCTACCCCGGCCATTACCGCCTGCGCGCCTGGGATGCCCAGGGCAAGACGCTTTCCGAGCAGCCGATCGACGTGCTGGCGCACTGATCGCTTTCGCGGTACTTGCGCCCCAAGGATTACGCATGTAATCTCGATTCGAGACTACACTTGTAATCCAATCGGAGCCGATCGATGCCACAGGCCCATACGCCCATCAGCGACGCCGAGAGCCGCGTCATGGAAGCACTGTGGAAGACAGCGCCGCTGTCCTCCGAACAGATCGTCGCCGCCGTGCAGGCCAACAGCGACTGGCACGAAAAAACCATCCGCACCCTGCTCAATCGCCTGCTGGGAAAAGGCGCCGTAGAAGCCACGCGCGATGGCCGCCGCTATCTCTACGCGCCCTTGCTCAGCCGCGCGCAATGGCAGGCGCAGGAAAGCCGCAGCCTCTTGGACCGCGTGTTCGGCGGACGTGTCGGTCCGTTGCTTGCGCATTTCAGCCAGCACGAAAAGTTGTCCCCCAATGACATCGCCCAATTGCGCAAACTGATCGATGCCATCGAGCGCAAGGAACGATGATCATGAACGCAATGCTTTTACGGATGCTGCTTACCGCCACCTTGGGCCTGGTGCTGGTCCTGGTGCTGCGCAAGCCATTGCGCCGCGCGTTCGGCGCCGGCCCCGCGTTTACGCTGTGGGCGTTGCCCTGCGTGATGGCGGCGATGCCGTGGCTGCCCGCGCCCATCAAAGCGTCGCCGTTGCGGCCGGTCATTTCCATGCTGCCGACGCCGTCGCTGCCGATCACTTACGTCGCCGTGTCCGATGCGTATGCCTGGCTCGTGGCGATATGGCTGCTCGGCGTCGCCTACGGCGCATTGCATCTGGCCTTGCGCTACATGCGCCTGGCACGCGGTTGCACCGCGATGCCGCCTGCCATGCGTCGCCAACTGATCGCCGAATATCCGGCGCTGCTCACGCGGCGATTGCGCTTGCATGCGGCCGGCCCCGCCGTGATGTGGGCACCGCGCGCGCGCCTGCTGCTGCCCGCGGACTTTCTTGAGCGCTACGACACCGATGCACGCGAGATGGTGCTGCGTCACGAATGCGCACATCTGCGCCGTGGCGATGCGTGGTGGAGCCTGCTGAGCGAATGCATTCTCGTGTTGCTGTGGTTTCACCCGCTGGCCTGGTTCGCGCTACCCCGCTTCCAGCTGGACATCGAGCTTGCCTGCGACGAAAGCGTGCTGCGTGCAGCGCCCCAGCACGAGCTGTGCTACGCACAAACGCTTATGCGCAGCACCAGCGTGGATGCCCAACCCGCCATGATCCCCTGGCTTGCCGAACCCCAATTGAAGGAGCGCCTCACCATGATCAGCCGTCCATTCCTAAGTTCCTGGCGCCGTCGATCCGGCTATGTCGCCTTGACGGCGCTGCTTGCCTGCGGCGCCGCCATGGCGCAATCGGCATCGGCGCCGCCGGCCGACACACCACCCAAATTGGACTGGCACGACCGCGGCCCCATGCCGCCGCCGTACCCGCCTGATGCGGTGAAGAATCGCGAGCAAGGCACGGTGATGTTGAAAGTGCTGGTGGCCGCCGATGGCACGGCGCGCAAGGTGGATGTCGACAGCGAAGGCAGCAAGACGTCTCCGGAACTTGCCAAGGCCGCCAGTGATGCGGCCATGAAGTGGCACTTCCATCCGCAGATGGCGGACGGCAAGGCGGTGGAGGGATGGGTGAAGGTGCCGGTGCTGTTCAGCCTGTCGCCGTTACCGCCCAAGCCGCCTGGCGCGCCGGTGCCGCCACCGCCACCCGGCGTCATGCCGCTGCCTCCGCCCTCGCCGCCGCCTCCGCCTCCAGTCCCGGCGGCCGGCTCGACTTCGTCCAACTCCTGAGAACTTCCCTTCAACTTATTGATTTGATATAACCTCGGCGCAGCCAACGCCGAGGTTTTTTTATGACCCTGGCTAACACAGGGGATTGGAGCAAGCACCACTTTTTCCGCCGCGCACTGCGCGCGGCGGCACTCGCCGGCGTGCTGCTGTTGCTCGCCGCGTGCGCCAGCAGTCCGAGGCGGGAAGCCACGTTCAAGCCGTCGCATTCGGAACTGGCCGACGAGCCGGCCCGTGCACCGGAAAATTCCATCGGCACCGCCAATGACGTGCTGTTCCGCGCCATGGCCCTGGTCGGCACGCCCTACCACTATGGCGGCAACACACCCGCAGGCGGTTTCGACTGCAGCGGACTGGTTGATTACATCTATCGAAACGCCGCCAACATCCTTCTGCCGCACAGCTCCCGCGACATGTCCGAAATGAACGGCCAGAAGGTGCGCCGCATGGATGAGCTGATCAGCGGCGACCTGGTCTTTTTCAGTATCGGCGGCGGCATCAGCCATGTGGGCGTCTATGTCGGCAAGGGCCGCTTCGTGCATGCGCCCAACAGCGGCGGCACGGTGCGCCTGGACGATATCGACGGCCCGTATTGGCGCGACCACTTCGCCTACGGCGAACGCCTGCTCGACTGATTTGCACCCCTCTGCCACCTTCCCGCCATCTCATGCAAAAAATTATATTGTGCACAATTAAATTTGATGCTATTGTTTTCCCATGATGGCAACCCCCGAACCCACCCTGCTTCTGGACGAACAGCTCTGCTTCGCGCTGTACGCTGCCTCGCGCCGCATGACGGCCACCTACCGCCCCATGCTGGAGGCGCTGGGTCTGACCTACCCGCAATACCTGGTCATGCTGGTGCTGTGGGAGCGCGACGGCCTCACCGTGCGTGAACTCGGCGAACGGCTGCAGCTCGATTCAGGCACCTTGACGCCTCTGCTCAAGCGCCTGGAGCAAGCCGACCTGGTCGGCCGCCGCCGTCGCCAGCGTGACGAGCGCGAGGTGGAAATCACCTTGACCCAGGCCGGCCGCAACCTGCACGAGCGTGCGCTGGACGTGCCGCGCTGCCTGGCCAACCGTCTTTGCATGTCCGCCGACGACTTCATCCGCCTGCGCGACGAACTCAAATCCCTGGCGGCCCAGCTGGCCGCACCCACCCAAGAGCGAGACCAAAACCCATGAGCAACCCCGCCAAGATCCTCTATACCGCCACCGCCACCGCCAAAGGCGGCCGTGAAGGCCACATCCACAGCAGCGACGGCGTGCTGGATTTCGACCTGAAACTGCCCAAGGAATTGGGCGGCCCCGGCGGTCACGGCAGCAACCCGGAACAGCTGTTTGCCGCTGGCTATTCGGCGTGCTTCGAAGGCGCCATCCGTTTCGTGGCGCGTGAGAAGAAAATCGCGCTGAAGGAAGCCTCGGTGACCGGGCACGTCGGCATCGGCCCGCGCGAACCCACCGGTTTCGGCATCGCCGTGAAGCTGGAAGTGAGCCTGCCGGGCATCGACCGCGCCGTGGCGCAAGAGCTGATCGACATCGCGCATCGCGACATCTGTCCGTACTCGCACGCCACGCGCGGTAACGTGGACGTGCAGATCACGCTGGTCTGATCGCACGCACGATCGGAAAACGGCAACGGCGCCTGGGGGCGCCGTTGCTTTTTGCTCTTTATGCTTTCCGTGCCGACACGGGAAGGAGCCAGCGTTCAGTGTGCCTGGGCACCCGGCGGATGCGCGTGGCCGTGCTGGATTTCTTCCTCGGTGGCCTCGCGCACATCCTGCACGCTCACGTCGAAGTTGAGCGTTTTGCCGGCCATGGGGTGATTGAGGTCCACGTCGATCGTGCTCATGCCCACCTTCTGCACCGTCACCGCGCGCTGTCCGCCTTCCTTGAGCGAGAGCACCGTCACCATGCCGGGCTTGAGGCGATTGCCTTGCTGGAAGTATTTCTTGGGTACGCGCTGGATCTGGCCTTCCTGGCGCTCGCCATAGCCTTCGGCCGGCGGAATTTCCACTTGCAGCGTGTCACCGGCGGCGTGATCTTCCAGGGCCTTTTCCAGGCCGGGAATCAGCTGGCCATGGCCCAGCAGGATCCACAACGGCTGCCCGCCCTCGTGCGAGCTTTCCACCTTCTCGCCGTCCACGGTAAGCGTGTAGTGGAACGCGATGACCTTGTCCTTGCCAGCCTTCATTGCCTTTCTCTCGGTAGATAACGAAAACCGCCATTCTATCAGCTGCCGGGCCGGCCCAAGCCGACGCCGCGCGCCTCCGGCCCCAGCCAGACCAGCAACGCCAGCAACACGGCCACCGCGGCAATCCATAGTGACATCACCAGAGGCAGGTTCAGGCCATCCCGGCTGGCCAGCCACGATTGCGCCGTCGCGGTGCCGGCCGCCAGCAGGTTGCCCATCTGGTAGGCAAAGCCCGGCAGCGTGCCGCGCACGCCATCGGGCGAAAGTTCATTCAGATGCGTGGGCACCACGCCCCACGCGCCCTGCACCATCACCTGGATCAGGAACGCACCGACGCCCAGCCATAGCAGCGAGCCGCCATAGGTCCACAGCGGGATCACCGGAATGGCAAGCAGCGCGGCGATGATCATGGCGCGGCGACGGCCGATCTTTTCCGACCAGGCGCCGAAGTAAATGCCACCCACCAGCGCGCCCAGATTGAGCAGCGCCACCAGCACGAACGCCGCGCTGGAGCCGGTCGGCAGATGCAGGCTCACTTCCTCGAAGGTGTGATACATGTCCTGCGAGCCATGGCTGAACATGTTGAACGCCGCCATCAAACACATCAGATAGATGGCCAGTTTCCATTGGCCGCGCATCGCTTTCCACAGACTGAGCTTGCCCTGGCTTGCCTGCCACCCCGGCGATTCGGGCACCTTGCGCCGGATGTACAGCACCAGCAGCGCCGGCAATGCGCCCACCACAAACAAGCCGCGCCAGCCGATGTGATCGACCAGCAGCCAGTTCACCAGCGCACCGAGAAAGAAGCCGCAGGGATAACCGCTCTGCAGCAAGCCTGACACCAGTCCGCGCGACTTCGGCGGAATCGACTCCATCACCAGCGATGCACCGATACCCCATTCGCCGCCCATCGCCACGCCAAACAGGAAGCGCATTACCAGCAGCACCGTGATCGAGGGCGAAAACGCGGTCGCCAGTTCAAACAGCGAAAACAGGATCACATCCACCATCAGCACCGGCCGGCGGCCGAAGCGGTCGGCAAGCCGGCCCAACAGAAAGGCGCCGATGGGACGCGCCGCGAGCGTCAGGAAAATGCCCAGCGTGACCCGGGTCCGGTCCACGTGGAATTCGTTGGCGATGGCCACCACCACGAAGGTGTAGATGAAATAGTCGAACGCATCGAGCGTCCAGCCCAGGAAGCTTGCCAGCACGGTATGCCGTTGCTCGTGATTCAACTCGCGCAGGGCGGACAGGACGGACATGCACAACTCCCGGTTCGTGACCGCAGGACGCTATCACGCCCCACCCGCCGACCGGCGAAGCATGCCCCGTTCATGTATAATGGGCTTTCGGACCAGGCCCGTTCGGGCCAAAAACCCCGGTCCTAAACGGTAAATTTCAACGAGGCGACGCGGTTCTGCATGAAGGCTCCGGGTTGCATGGGAGCTATGAATGTCATTCGAATCGCTGGGCCTGGCGCCTGCGTTGCTGCGCGCGCTTGCCGAACAAGGCTATACCGAACCCACCCCGATCCAGGCCGGCGCCATTCCGGTGGTGCTGGAAGGCCATGACCTGCTCGCCGCCGCGCAAACCGGCACCGGCAAGACGGCCGCCTTCTCGCTGCCGCTGCTGCAGCGCCTGTCCAGCGCGGCGGGCACCGGCGCGCGCCGTCCGCGTGCGCTGATCCTTACGCCCACCCGCGAGCTGGCCGCGCAGATCAACGACAACATGCGCGACTACGGCAAGCATTTGCGCGTAAGCACGGCAACGATCTTCGGCGGCGTGAGCATGGGCCCGCAGGTGAATGCGCTGCGCCGTGGCATCGACATCGTCATCGCCACCCCCGGCCGCCTGGTCGATCATATGCAACAGCGCACCATCGACCTGCGCGGCATCGAGGTGCTGGTGCTGGACGAAGCCGACCGCATGCTGGACATGGGCTTTCTGCCCTCGCTCAAGCGCATCATCGGTGCGCTGCCCGCCGAGCGTCAGACGCTGCTGTTCTCGGCCACGTTCGCGCCGCAAATCAAGTCGCTGGCCATGCAGTTCATGAACGCGCCGCGCGAAGTGTCGGTGACGCCGGCCAACACCGTCGCCACCACGGTGAGCCATCAGGTGCATCCGGTCGATGCCGCGCGCAAGCGCGATCTGCTGCTGCACGTACTGAGCCAGGACAGCCGCCGCCAGACGCTGGTGTTCAGCCGCACCAAGCACGGCGCCGACAAGCTGGTGCGCTACCTGGAGCAATCGGGCCTGCGCGCCGCGGCGATCCACGGCAACAAGAGCCAGAACGCGCGCACGCGCGCGCTGGCCGATTTCAAGAGCGGCCGCGTCACGGTACTGGTGGCGACCGATATCGCCGCACGCGGTATCGACATCGACCAGTTGCCGATCGTGATCAACTACGACCTGCCGATGGTGGCCGAAGACTACGTGCACCGCATTGGCCGCACCGGCCGCGCCGGTGCCGACGGCGTTGCACTGTCGCTGGTCTCGCACGAGGAATCGGGTCTGCTGCGCGACATCCGCAAGCTGCTTGCGCAGGACATCGCCATCAACGAAGTGCCCGGTTTCGAGCTTTCCTCGCCGCTGCGGCTGGACGCGCAGGCACCTCGCCCCAAGCAAGGCCAGCGCCAGCCGCGTCCGCAGCGCCAGGGCGGTTCGTCGCATCGTCCGCATGGGCATGCACAGAACAAGAGCAACGGCTCGGGCGAACATGCGATGGGCAATCGCAAGCATCGTGCGCGTCGCGGGCGACCGGCGGCGAAGGCGTAAGCCTCTTTAACTTGCGCAAACCCGTATCCATGCCATCACTCCGGTGCCCACCGGGGTGATGGCGCGATGCATGCGGTTTGCGTACAAACGCTAGGCGTCGGGGCGAACCCGCGCAGTAAGCACGTGGTCTTCCCACACTCCCGCAATCTGCAGATAACGCTTGGCGTACCCTTCACGCTCGAAGCCAAGCTGCGCCAGCAGGCGCGCGCTGCGCACGTTGCGCGGCATGTAATTGGCCATCACCCGATGCAGGCCCAGTTCGCCCCACGCCCAGGCGATGCCCGCCTCCAGCACTTCGCGCATCAGTCCCTGCCCCTGCATGCGCGCCGCCACGCCATAACCGAGATGGCAGGCTTGAAACGCACCGCGCACGATGTTGGCGAAGGTCAAGGTGGCCAGCACGGCTTCTTCGTCGACGTCCAAAGCCATCAGCGGATAAGCGCGATCGAGGCTTGCCTGCTCACGGCCGTGCTCGATCGTCTGCAGACAATGGGACAACGTGAAGTAATCCGATTCGCGCAACGGTTCCCACGGCGCCAGGTGCGCGCGATTTTCCACCCTGTATTGCAGCAGCTTCAGCGCATCGGACGTATCGGCCATGCGAATGCGCGCACGCGGCGTCTGCAGATCAGGCCATGCGATCACAGCGTCTCCCAGGCGACCGCTTGCAACGAAAACGGGTCGGCGTTGCCGGGCTTGCCTCGGCTTCCGTGCCACGCCGCGATAGCTACCCTGCCCCCGATCGGCCAGGGCCGGCGCGGCGGCGTCCGGATGCCCGAAGAAACCTCGGTCACCCGAGCAACACGGCCTTTCAAGCGGTTGGGCATGGCGTCTTCTCGATCGCTGAATATGGCAGCGGGTGAAATCCAGGGCCTGTTTACCCTATTGGCGTAGCCCACGTTGCATGGGAGTGGCCGCCAGGTGGCAGTGCGTGGCGAGGGCTACGCCAATAGGGTAAACAGGCCCAAGGGTATGAGCGCCGCGGGCTGTTACAATAGCGCCTATTCTCCCGCATGCCCTCGCGCATGCCATGTCGAGGTTTCCCCATGTCTTCCCCGTCCTCCGACTCCGCTCCGGCCTCCGCTGGATTCTCTGCGCTTGCGCTCAAGCCGGAAGTGCTCAAGGCACTGGCCGACGTGGGCTATGAAGCACCCTCGCCGATCCAGGCCGCGACCATCCCGCCGTTGCTGGAAGGACGCGACGTGCTTGGCCAGGCGCAAACCGGCACCGGCAAAACGGCCGCATTCGCGCTGCCGATCCTCTCGCGCATCGAGTTGCGTCCCGGCAAACCGCAGGCACTGGTGCTGGCGCCGACGCGCGAATTGGCCATCCAGGTGGCCGAAGCCTTCCAGCGCTACGCCGCGCACATGCCCGGCTTCCAGGTACTGCCGATCTACGGCGGCCAGAGCTACGGCCCGCAGCTGCATGCGCTGCGGCGCGGCGTGCACGTGGTGGTGGGCACGCCTGGCCGCGTGATCGATCACCTTGACCGCAAGACGCTCGATCTTTCGGAGCTGCGCTTCATCGTGCTCGACGAAGCCGACGAAATGCTGCGCATGGGTTTCATCGACGACGTGGAAAAAGTGCTGCAGGCCACGCCGCCGGAACGCCAGGTGGCGCTGTTCTCCGCCACCATGCCCCCGCCGATCCGCAAGATCGCCCAGCAGCACCTCAAGGATCCGGTGGAAGTCACCATCAAGGCGGCCACCACCACCGCGGCGAATATCCGCCAGCGTTACTGGTGGGTAAGCGGCATGCACAAGCTCGACGCGATGACGCGCATCCTGGAGGCCGAGCCGTTCGACGCGATGATCATCTTCGCGCGCACCAAGCAGGCCACCGAGGAGCTGGCCGAAAAACTGCAGGCGCGCGGCCTCGCCGCCGCGGCCATCAACGGCGACATCGCGCAACCGCAGCGCGAGCGCGTGATCCAGCAGCTCAAGGAGGGCAAGCTCGACATCCTGGTGGCCACCGACGTCGCCGCACGCGGCCTGGACGTGGAACGCATCAGCCACGTGCTGAACTACGACATTCCCTACGACACCGAAAGCTACGTGCATCGCATCGGCCGCACCGGCCGCGCGGGCCGCAGCGGCGAGGCGATCCTGTTCGTCACCCCACGCGAAAAAGGCATGTTGCGCGCGATCGAACGCGCCACGCGCCAGCCGATCGAGGAAATGAAACTGCCCACGGTCGAGGCGGTGAACGATCGCCGCATCGCGCGCTTCAAGCAGAGCATTGCCGATTCGCTCGCCGTCGGCGGACTGGAGCAGTTTCAGCAGCTGATCGAACAGTTCGAGCAGGAACACAACGTGCCGGCCGTCGAGATCGCCGCCGCGCTGGCGCGCATTGCGCAGGGCGACCGCCCGCTGTTGCTTGAAGCGCCGGCAAAACGCGAACACGCACGCAGCGCGCCCGAACAGGATGGCGAGAAGCGCCGTCCCGCACGCGAAACGCGTCACCACCAGGAAGGCCACGCACAGCGCGACTTCGCGCCACGCCAGACGCGCCCGCATGCCACCGAATCGGGCAAGCGCACCTACCGCATCGAAGTGGGGCACGAGCATGGCGTGAAGCCGGGCAACATCATTGGCGCGATCGCCAACGAAGCAGGATTGGACAGCCAGTACATCGGCCGCCTCAGCATCCGCGGGGACTACAGCCTGATCGACCTGCCCGACGGCATGCCGGGTGAAGTCTTCCAGCACCTGAAAAAGGTGTGGGTGAACCAGCAGATGCTGCGCATCAGCGAATGGGACGGCAACGAGGATGGCGGCGGCGAGCAACCGCCGCGCAAGGCCGGCTTCAAGCCGCCGCATGCGCGCGGCCACGGCGGCAAGCCACGCGGCACGCACGGCCATGGCGGTGGCAAGCCGCCGCGCCGCAAGTAAGGCGTATTGTTCGGTATCGGCAACGCTGCGTTCCGTAGCGTTGACCGATGCACGCGGCGGCGTCGCCCATACTTGCGGATAGACGCCGCTACGAGTTGCCGCCATGAACGCGCTTCCCAGCTTGTACATTTCGCACGGTTCGCCCATGACCGCCTTGCACCCAGGCAACGTTGGCGAGCGTCTTGTCGAGCTGGCGGCGACGCTGCCCCGTCCCAAGGCCATCGTCATCGCCACCGCGCATTGGCTGGCGCATGCGCCGACGGTGGGCGGCGCGGCGCAACCGGAAACGATCCACGATTTCTACGGCTTTCCACCCGCGCTGTTCGACATCCGCTACCCCGCACACGGTGCCACCGACGTGGCCGCCCAGGCGATGCGATGCCTTGAGCGCGCGAACCTTTCGCCGGCACTGGACACCGTCCACGGCCTGGACCACGGCGCCTGGGTGCCGTTGCGCCTGCTTTACCCCAAAGCCGATATCCCAGTCGTGCCGCTGTCGATTCAGCCGGAGCTGGGGCCTGCACACCATTACGCAGTAGGGCGCGCACTGGCGCCGCTGCGCGAGGAGGGCGTGCTGATCATTGGCTCGGGCAGCATCACCCACAACCTGCGCGATTTTCGCGCGGGCTATGGCGCGCAGCGCGAAGCGCCTTACGTGCGCCCGTTCATTGGATGGGTGGAGCAGAAACTCGCACGCGGCGATATCGATGCGCTGCTCGATTACCGCCGCCAGGCACCCTTCGCCAAGCGCGCGCATCCCACGGATGAACACTTCCTGCCGCTGTACGTCGCCCTCGGCGCCGCGGGCGAGCACGCCGGCGCGCGACGCATCGACGCCGGCATCGACCTTGGCTTCCTTGCGATGGACATCTATCGGTTCGACGCCAAGCAAGCCGCACTCAGTGCACCGTGATGGTTCCCACCATCATGGGGTGGATCGAGCAGTAATAGGTGTAGGTTCCAGGCTTTGAAAACATCACCGTGTGGCTATCACCCGTATCCAGCGCACCGGACGATGGGAACAATGCACCGGCACTGGTCACCACATGCGGCTCTTCATCGCGATTGGTCCACACCACGTAGGCACCGCTTGGTACGGCCAGGTTTTTTGGCTCGAACGCAAAGTTGTGGATAGCCACTTGATACACCTTCGCACCTTTCGGCGGCCCGGCCTCCAGCGCCGAAGCATTTCGCATGGCGTTAGGCAACGCTGCCACAACCAGCAGCACGCATAAGACTTTGAATGCGTTCGGCGCGTTCATGCCAGCACATCCTCGGTCACGGCCAGCACACTGGAGCCGCGTACGTGGCGCACATCGCGCACCCCCAGGTAGCGGTGCAAGGCATCGGCCGTCACGGTCTGCAGCGGCCCGGGGCCGGGGCCCACGCCGGGCGCGGGTTGCGGATAGGCGGTGGAACGCGCGGTGTAAAAGGTAACGGTGCCTTCCACCTTTTGCTGGATCTGATGGATGTGCCCGTTCAACACCGTGACCGATCCGAAACGGCGCAGGTAAGTCATCAACTGCGCACTGTCATCGGTCCCCCAGCCCCAGGACGGATAGACCGACCACAACGGCATGTGCGCAAACACCACCAGCGGCGTTTCCGCCGATAGGCCCGCCAGATCGTTCTTCAGCCAGGCAAGCTGGTCGGCCCCCAGGTAGCCCAGGCCGCCGGCCTTGAGGTTAAGCACGTTGATCAACCCGACGAAATGCACGCCGCCGTGATCGAAGCTGTACCACCCGCCGGCCTGCTGCCGTTCGCCGAAACGGCGAAAGAATTCGGCGCCGTTGTCGCCGATGACATCGTGTTCGCCGGGTACGTAGAAAACCTTGCCGGCCTGACCTTCTTGCATCAACCCGGCCAGCGTGTCGAATTGCTCCGGCTTGGACAGGTGCGTCAGATCCCCCGTATGCATGACGAAGGCCGGACGAATGGCCTGGCTCCTGATCGCCGCCAGCGATTGGCGCAGGGTACCGGAGACATCCATGTTCGGCGCCTTGTGAAAGCCGATGTGCGAATCGCTGATCTGCACGAAACTGAAACTGGCGTCGCCGGTTGCCGCCTTGCCGTCGCTCAACGGCCGTGCCTGGAGCACGCCGCCCTTCATCAACCAGAGCGTGCCGGCCCCGGCGGCCATGCAGGCGAGGAAATGCCGCCGGTCCTGGGCCGGCTCGTCGTGAGTGTTTTGCATGATCGGTTCTCCGTGCGGGTAAGGCGCCACTGCGCCCTTGCCTGCATTACCGGCTTTTACCGTGGCCTATTCCGGCTTTCCGGCGAAGGGAATAAAGTCGCCGCGACAGCGGTAATACCTTTCATGCCAGCTGATTTTCATCCAACTGCCCCGGCCCGGCCCAGCGCTGCAAGCGAACGCTTCCAAGCGCAGGTGCTGCCGTACCTGGATGCGGCCTACAACCTGGCGCGCTGGCTGGCGCGCGATGAGGCCGATGCCCAGGATGTGGTGCAGGAAGCCATGCTGCGCGCGCTCCGCTATTTCGACAGTTTTCGCGGTGGCGATGCGCGGGTATGGCTGCTCGCCATCGTGCGCAACACGTATTACTCGCTGCGCATGAAGACGCCGCCCGATGGCATGCACGATGCCTTCGATGAGGATGCCCACACCGCAGTAGACGAACAACCCACGCCCGAAGCGCGCGTGCTGCTGGCGCTCGACGTCGGCGCTTTGCAGAAGGCGCTGGAGAACCTCCCCCATCCGCTGCGCGAGGCGATCGTGCTGCGCGAAATCGAAGCCTGTTCCTACAAGGAAATCGCCTCGATCACGGGACAGAAAATCGGTACGGTCATGTCGCGCCTGGCGCGTGCGCGCGAACGCTTGAAAGCCGACTTGAGCGGTCACTCCAAGGAGGTGCGCCGTCATGATGTGCAATGACGCCAGGCTGTTGCTGCACGCCTACCTCGACGACGAACTCGACGCGGCGCAAAGCGTGGCCGTTACCCGGCACATGCATGGCTGTCCGGCGTGCGCGGCTAGCTATGCCGACTACGCCCGGCTGCACAAGGCACTGGCGCAGCCGGCACTTTACCGGCGTGCGCCCGACGCGCTGCGTGCGCGTTGGACGGCGCCTGGCTCACCCGCCGCCGGCAACGCCAGGACGCGCCGGCGATGGCCCGGCTTGGCCATGGCTGCCGGCTTTATCGGCGCGCTGCTGCTGACCGCACCGGCCTGGTTCTATCTATGGCAGCAACATGGCATCGGCGCAAACCCGCTGGCCGGCGAAGTCGTCTCCAGTCATGTCCGTTCGCTGCAACAGCAGCACCTGATGGATGTGGTGTCGACCGATCAGCACACGGTGAAGCCATGGTTCGAAGGCAAACTCGATTTTTCGCCACGCGTGAAGGATCTGGCCGGCGTGGGCTTTCCGCTGGCCGGAGGACGCCTCGATGCGCTGGATGGCCACAGTGTCGCCGCGCTGGTCTACAAGCGCCGCCTGCATGTCATCAATCTTTATCAGTGGCCTTCCACGGTGACAACTTCGGCGGCGGTCGTCACGCAATGGCATGGTTATACGGTCATTCGATGGATCGCCGGCAACATGAACTATGTCGCCGTGTCCGACGTCAACGAAACCGATTTGCGGCAGTTTGTCCTCGCCTTCCAGGACGACGCCGCCACGCCGCCGATGCGCTGAAGGCAAGATACGCGCTCACGTTTGCGAAAAGGCCGGCCAGTCGTCGGGCGTCAGCGGAGCCAGTCCGTGCGCCATGCGTGCCTTGTCGCATTGCGGACTTGCCGCACCCGTTTCCCACGATGGCAGTACGTCGTGGCATACGGAGGGGCGCTGCGCATAGATGCCGCAATGCACGGCCTGTCCCACCGCGCCCTGCAACGCTATGCAATGCGGATGCGCCGCCCAGGTGCCGCGCATCGCCAGCCGATGCGCATCGATCTGCTCGGTAAGCGCCCGCGGCACCTTGCCGCCAAGGGACGGCTCCGCTTCGGACCAATGAAGGCTGACGCGAAAATGCGCGCAGCAAGCACCGCAACGCAGGCACGGATGAATCATGGCGGCGGACACGGGCACCCTCGGGCACGTGCGGCAAAGATGCCGCAACCTGCGATAACGGCCAATCGAAGCCACCCACCTAGCAGCATGCCGACCTCAAAGCGAACCGCTGAACGTGTCGCATTGCCGGATATCTCCGCCCTGCAGTCCCGTCTTGAACCATTTCACGCGTTGCGCGGAGGTGCCATGGGTGAAGGAGTCCGGCACCACCGTGCCGCGCGCCTCGCGCTGCAAGGTATCGTCGCCGATCTGGCTGGCCGCATTGAGCGCCGATTCCACGTCGCCCGGCTGCAACCACTGCAGCCGCTGCTGCGTACGGTTGGCCCACACGCCGGCGAAGCAATCGGCCTGCAGCTCCTGCCGTACCGACAAGCCATCGGCGCCTTCCATGGGCACGCCCTGCCGTTGCAACTGGCGGACCTGGTCGAAAATGCCAAGCTGGTTCTGCACGTGATGGCCCACCTCGTGCGCAATCACGTAAGCGCGCGCGAAATCGCCGCTGGCATGGAAGCGCGTCTGCAGTTCGCGAAAGAAATCCAGATCCAGGTATACCTTCTGGTCACCCGGGCAATAGAACGGCCCCACCGCGGTGGACGCCGCACCGCAGGCGGTGTTGACGCCGCCACTGAAAAGTTCGAGCTTGGGATCGACGTACGTGCGTCCCATGTTGCTGAACAGGTCGCCCCAGGTCTTTTCGCTCGACCCCAGAATTTTTTCGACGAACAGCTTCTGCTGCGGATCGACCTGGGCGGGCTGTCCGGCGGGTGCATACGCGCCGGGCTGGCCGCCGCCCTGGTCCAGCAGCGCCAGCGGATTCTTGAAGAAAATCCAACCCAGCAAGGCCAGGATGATCAGGCCGCCCAGGCCCATCCGTCCGCCGCCGAAGCGCGGGCCGCCGCTATCGACTTCGACGTTCTGACTCTGCTCGCCTTTCTGCCAGTCCATAGACCCTCCGACGTGCCCGGTGCGGCTGTCGGCCGCTTGGGCGATGCCCCACAGCATCGCACCAAAAAGCTACAGTGGCATCTTCTTTCGACATGAGCGACACCATGATCCAGAACCTACCCGCCCTGGTCGTCCTGCTGACGGTTTTGCTGCAATTGGGCACCATGTACGCGGTGGGCCGGGCGCGGGCGAAGTACCGCATCGACGCCCCGGCGATCAGCGGCCATCCGGCCTTCGAACGCGCTTATCGCGTGCAGATGAACACGCTGGAAAGCACCGTGATGTTTCTGCCCACGCTATGGCTGGCCGTGCACGGCGGTTATGTGTTGTGGGCGGGCGTGGCTGGACTGGCTTGGATCGTGGGCCGCGTCTGGTACGCGCTGGCCTATCTGCAGGATGCCGGCAAGCGCGGGCCCGGCTACATGCTGGGCATGGCGGGTTGGGCAGCGCTGCTGGTGATGGCCCTGATGGGACTGGGCCGCCCGCTGCTGGCCGGCTGACGCCCCGCGCTCATGCGCCTGCCCGCTTCCATGCCCGATGGTTCCGCCGATGCATCCACGCCGCTGCGCATGCCCGGCGTGACGCATGCGATGGGGCTGGTGGTGATGTATTTCATCCTGCAGGCGGCGGCCGGACTGCTGGTCAGCTTCGTGGCCGGCGCGATCGAGCGGCACCGCCATCCGGAACTGTCGCCGGCCCTGGTGCATCAGCACGTCATGGCGGTGCTGCATGGGGCCGACAGCAATGCCCTGTTGATCATCCTCGCACTACCGCTGATCGCCCTGCTGATGCTGGGATGGGTGCACCACCGCTGGCCCGCGCTATGGGCGATGCCGCGGCCGCCGGGTTTGGGTTTCTGTGCGCCGCGCTCGGCGCACTGGTACGTGCTGGCACTGCTGGTGGGCGTGACGATGCCGCCGCTTGGCGCATTGCTTACCGAGCTTGCCGCGCACGGGCATGCCGTCGCGCAAAACGTCGAGGACATCAGCCGGCATGCATCCTGGAACCTGCGCCTGCCATTGGCGATCGTGATCGTCACTGTCGGTCCGCTGGTGGAAGAATTGATGTTTCGCGGCGTGCTGCTATCGGCGTTGATGCATCGCCTCTCCACCGGTTTATCCGTAGCGATCTGCGCCACGCTGTTTGGCGTGGTGCATCTGGCCGGGCTGGATTTCCAGTGGTATGCGCTGCCCAACCTGATCCTGCTCGCCGCCGCGCTGTGCTGGCTGCGCCTTAACTCGACGTCGCTATGGCCGGCGGTGGTGGCGCACGGCGTGTACAACCTGTTCGCACTGGTCGCCCTGTTCGAGACGACGCCCGCTCACTCCTAGGGATGCTCCGCTTAATTCTTCGCAACACGATCGGCAACGCTGCGAAGTATTAAGCAGCGCATCCCTGGCTCGATCCATCCGCATCCACGCCCAGCGCACGCAGCAGGCGCGTGGTTTCGAACAGCGGCAACCCCATTACGCCCGAGTAGCTGCCCTCCAGATGCTCGATCAAGCTCGCGCCGCGACCTTGAATGGCATAGGCCCCCGCCTTGCCGAAGGGCTCCTTGCCGGCTATGTAGGCATGAATGGTCGCCTCGTCCAGCGCGGCAAAGCGCACGCGCGATACGCAGACATCGCCGACCGCGCGATCGGCGCGAACCAGCCACACGGCGGAGACAACTTCATGCGTACGTCCGCTCAGGCGACGCAGCATCGCTGTCGCATCGGCTGCATCGCGGGGCTTGCCGAACACCTCTCCATCCAGCACCACTTCGGTATCCGCGCCAAGCACCACGGCATCGGCGCGCCGATCATCGTGCAGCATGGCAAGACCGGCCTGCGCCTTCTCGCGTGCAACGCGATGGACGTAATCCTGCGGCAATTCCTCCGCCCGGCGCTGCTCGGGAATATCCACGCCGAGCACGGAAAACACCGCGCCGATCTGTGCAAGCAGTTCGCGCCGGCGTGGCGACTGCGAGGCCAGGTAAAGCATGCGCCGTCCTCAGGAATGACCTAGATCGCCAGAGCATAGCGGTACAGCGGCGCATCGACACGCTGGCGCGATACTGCGCATGGACCCAAACACAACCGTACGGCCGACGCCGATGTCGCGTGTGGCAACGTTCCGGGCGCGATTTCGCCCAGCCCCAGATAGCCATCCATAGGCCCGATCGATGGATCGCTTTTTATTGCGATCCCCATGCAGAATCTGGTCGAGCGGATGTCCCTAGCCGGCCATGGCCTAGCCATGGTCACTTGTACCGGCATTTCGAACGGTGCTAGCGTCGGCAAGTACCCGGCGGCGTTGAACCGTCGCCCGGTTTTGGGGAACGACGCATTGCAAGCCTGATCCGGGACGCCCAGCCCCGGCGAACAGGGAGTGTCATGGCATAAGCGGCCAACTCATGGAAGCAAAAGCAAAAACGGCTTTGAGCACACACATCGAATGATGTTCGGCGCATGACACGCCGGCGGGTTCGATGCTTTTGAATTTTCTGCAGGCAAACAGGGAGTTTTATGAAAAGCATCCGGCAGTTCGTCTCCAACGCGCATGCTCGTCGCAACCGGCATCCGGCACCAAAGTGGTTGCCTGTCTTTGCGGCGGGCCTCCTGGCAACGGTGGGAGTAGCCACCGCGCACGCACAGGAGACCAGTTCGCATATTTTTGGCCACGCTCCTGCGGGCGAAGTCATCACCGCCCAAAGCGATACCGGCCTTCGCCGCCATGCCACGGTCAACGACAAGGGGCGTTACAACCTCAACTCGCTGCCTCCCGGCACCTACAGCGTAATGCTGGAGAAAGACGGGCATACCGTCGACACGCGGGCCAACATCCCCCTGGGCATCGGCGGGGGTGCCGAAGTCGACTTCGCCTGCCCCAAGGATCAATGCGCCGCATCCGGCGGTTGATGCCCTGATCGCCACGTTGCGCGTGGACATGGCATGCCCGGCGCCAATAGTGCCGGGCATGCCGGGCCGCGCGGCGTCACCGGCGTCAACCCGGGCTAGCCAAGCGTAAGCCGGTAATCGCAAAAGCCTTCGTCGCGGCGCCAGCCCAGCGATTGGTAAAGCGCCTGCGCAGGTTGGTTGTCCTTCGCGGTGGACAGCAGCAGATCGGCCGCGCCCAGTGCACGCGCATACTCGGCCGATGCCGTCAACAAGGCGCGCGCCACCCCACGTCGCCGCGCGTGCCCGGCCACGAACAGATCGTTGAGAAGATACACGCGCACCGCGCGCACGGACGAAAAGAGTGGATAGAGCTGGGTAAATCCAAGGCCCTCGCCCCGATCCTCGCAAGCGACCAAGATCAGCGATTGATGGTGGGCAAACCGTTCCGACAGAAATGCGCGTGCCAGCGCCGGATCCGAAGGCTGCAGGTAGAACTGACGATAGCCATCGAACAACGGCACCAGCACATCCAGGTCATGGACGCTGGCCTGGCGAATCTGCAAACACATACGCGCTCCCGTTGCGATAAAGCGGCGCACCGGCGCCGGAGCTTTTCGCTCGCCCGGCGCTCAGGCGCGATGGTAAGGGTGTCCGGCCAGCAAGGTCGTGGCGCGGTAAAGCTGCTCGGCAAGCACCAGCCGCACCAGCATATGCGGCAAGGTGAGCGGACCCAATGACCACTTTTGATCGGCGCGCGCCAAAACCTCGGCCGCATGGCCATCCGGACCGCCGATGAGAAAGGCCAGGTCGCGTCCGGCCATGCGCCACTTGCCCAACTGTTCGGCCAGCTCTTCGCTGGACCAGCTCTTGCCGCGGCCGTCGAGCGCGACGACGTGCGTGTCGCGCGGCAATGCGGCGAGTATCGCAGCGCCCTCTTCCTGCATGGCGCGCGCATCGTCGCGGCCCTTGCCTCGTGCGCCGGGCTTCAATTCGATCAATTGGAGAGGCAAATCGTGGGAGAGCCGTTTGCGGTATTCGGCAAACCCTTCTGCAACCCATGCGGGCATGCGTTCGCCGATGGCGATCAGGCGGGCATGCATGTCGGCAACTTCAGCTGGCTAAGGCGGCTTCGCCCCGCTCGTCGCGATCGGCGACGGTCCACAGGCGTTCGAGCCCGTAGAACTCGCGGATGCGCGGCAGCATCACGTGCACGATGACGTCGCCCAGGTCCACCAGCACCCACTCCGCTTCCTGTTCGCCTTCGACGCCCAGCGGCATCACGCCCGCCTTTTTGGCGAACTTGACCACTTCGTCGGCGATGGATTTGACGTGGCGTGCCGAGGTGCCGGAAGCAATCACGAGCAGGTCGGCGATGGAAGTCTTGCCGCGGACATCGATCTCGCGGATGTCCTTGGCCTTGAGGTCTTCAAGCGCGGCAATAACGGTCTTGCGCAGGGTGGCCGTGTTGACGGCCTTGGCATGGCGGGTGGTGGTCAAGAGTTGGGGCCTCGCGGCGTATCGGCTGCGCGGAATGGCGCAGATGCAGTATATCCGCCCGAACGTGACGGCACGTCAAGCGATTGTTGGCTTTCCCGCCGTCCATCCGGCAACCGCCCGGGTGTAAGGATTCTGCAACCCGCGCGCCGGCTGCGCGGCTCAGGCCTTGGTGAGCAGCCTGCCGCCCATCGCCATGTTGGCCACCACCACGATCGCCACCGCCAGCGCATGCATGACCAGATCGCTGGCGGCCGCATCGACGTTGTGGCAGATCTCCAGCAGGCTGGCCGAGGCGGCGGCGCTGGCAAGGCCCACGATCACCGCCGTCAGCACCGGGCGCAGCGGGTAGGCGCGCCGCAGCAACCAGATCAAGAGGCCCGAGAGCGGAATCGAGAAACTGATGATGAACATCAGGCAATGGTTGGCCTCGCGCATGTCCAGCACGGCCATGCCGGGGATGTGGGCACGCAGGCAGCCCATGCCGCTGGCCGAGATCCACAGCACCGCGCTGGGTACCGGCAGCAACGCCCAGCGGATCGAGCGCCCGGGGACTGCCAGCGCGAACGCCGCCAGGGCGGCGGTAATGGCGGTGGTAACCGCGCCGAAGGCCGCCAGGCACAGGTCGGGCGCGGCCTGCCAGCGATGCAGCATGGTGTGGGCGCCATAGCGCTGCAACAGCACCGCCGCGATGGCCGCCACCACCGCCAGCCAGCCGAGCGTGCGCAGCCACGGCGGCGGCAGGCGCCGCACAGGCGTCAGCTGCGCGCCGAGCGCGTCGATCAGAGCATCATGGCGTGGTGCGTCGGACATCGGGCTCAGGGTTCTCCATGCATTCGATCGCGCAGCGATTTCAGCGCGCGATGCAGATTCACTTTCAAGGCGCCGGTACGGCGGCCGGTCTGTTCGGCGGCCTCGGCCAGCGAACGCTCTTTCAGGCCAAGCTGCTCGACCGCCTCGCGCTGGCCGGGCGGCAAGGTTTCGATCGCCTCGCGCAGACGCTGCGCCTCCTGCTCGCGCTCGGTGCCCGTGCTGGCGTCGTCGCGGTCGGCGTAATGATCGATCGCCAGCTCGTCGTGCACCTCACGGCGGTCGCGGCGGCCGTGGCTGCGCAGCGCATCCACCGCGCGCCGGCTGGCGATGGCCGACAGCCAGGCGTCGTAGGAACGTGCCGGGTCGAACGTGTGACGCACGCGATGCACGGCAAGCAGCGTTTCCTGCACCACGTCATCGAGCGCATCCACCGGCACGCCCTGCCGCCGCGCCACGGCGCGGATCAGCGCGACCGAATCGCTCAGCAGCCGCGTGTAGGCGCGCTGGTCGCCCGCCTGCGCGGCAGCCATCCACGCCGCCCGCTGCCGGTCGGCCTGATCGCTGGCGCTGGTCGATTCCGTTGGCAAGACCTTATCGATAACCGTAACCCCCATCGTGGGCTGCGGTAGTAGTACCCACCGCCCCGCAAAGGTCAAGGTGCTCAAGGTCAGGGTTTGCGCCATGATCGATCCTGCATTGCTCCACAGAACCTCATTCGCTGCGCACAAGGCGGCGGTTACTTCGTGCACGGCAGATAACTGGGCAGGTAACCGCTGCGCGTCGCAGGACGAATACCCGTGCAAGCGACACATTCCAACCGGAACGACGATTCATGATCTTGCTGATTCTCGCTTTTCTCGGCGGCGTGCTGACCATTCTCAGTCCGTGCATCCTGCCCGTGCTGCCGTTCGTGTTTTCGCGTGCGGATCGGCCGTTCGCGCGCAACGGCCTGCCGATGCTGATCGGCATGGCGCTGACTTTTGCGCTGGTAGCCACGCTGGCGGCGGTGGGCGGCGGCTGGGCGATACGCGCCAACCAGTTCGGCCGCTATCTGGCGCTGGCGGTGCTGGCGGTGCTGGGCATCACCCTGCTCTCTTCGCACGTTGCCGAATGGGTGAGCAGGCCATTCGTGAAGCTTGGCAATCGCCTGACGGAGCGCTCCGCCACGCAGGCGGATTCGCCCTGGTCGGCGGCGGGCTTGGGTATTGCCACCGGCTTGCTGTGGGCGCCGTGCGCGGGGCCGATCCTGGGCCTGCTGCTGACAGGTGCCGCCCTGAAGGGCGCCAGCGTACAGACCACGTTGCTGTTGTTGACTTATGCCATGGGCGCGGCGGTGTCGCTGGGACTTGCGTTGCTGGTGGGCGGGAAGGTGTTTTCCGCGATGAAGCGCTCACTCGGCGCCGGCGAGTGGATTCGCCGCGCGCTGGGCGCGCTGGTGCTGTGCGGCGTGGCGGCGATCGCGCTGGGCGCGGATACGGGCCTGCTGACACGCGTGTCGCTGGCCAGCACCAGCGGTATCGAGCAGAAGCTGATCGATGCGGTGCGCCCCGCGCCCGCTAACCCGCCACCGCCGCCCAAGGCCGGCCAGCCGCTGCCCGTGGAAGGCGAGCTGCCGTCGCTGGCCGGGGCCACGCAGTGGTTCAACAGTGCGCCGCTGACGCCGCAATCCCTGCGCGGCAAGGTGGTGCTGGTCGATTTCTGGACCTATTCCTGCATCAACTGCATCCGTTCGCTGCCCTACGTGAATGCGTGGGCGCAGAAATACCGCGATCACGGCCTGGTGGTGATCGGCGTACACGCGCCGGAGTTCGCGTTCGAGAAAGACCCTGCCAACGTGGCCAAGGCGATCAAGGATTTCGGCATCACCTATCCGGTGGCGATGGATAACGATTACGCCATCTGGCAGGGCTTCAATAACGAATACTGGCCCGCGCACTACTTTATCGATGCGAAGGGACAGATTCGCGCGCATCATTTCGGCGAGGGCGATTACGCCGCCAGCGAAGACACGATCCGCCGCCTGCTGAGCGATGCCGGCTACACGAACCTGCCGGGCGGCTACGTGCAACCGGATGCTTCGGGCGCAGAAGCAGCCAGCTCCGGGGACATGGCGCGCTCGCCGGAAACGTACGTCGGCTATGCACGCAGCGAAAACTTCGCGGGCGGCCAGGTCGCGCATGACGAAAGCTGGGATTACCACGCGCCGGCATCGCTCTCGCCCGATCAATGGGCTTTGAATGGCCACTGGACGGTCGACGAACACGACGCCGTGCTCAATGCGCCCAACGGCGGCATCGTCTATCGCTTCCGTGGCCGCGACCTGCATCTGGTGCTGGGTCCGGGCAAGGACGGCAAGCCCGTGCGCTTTCGCGTCACCCTCGATGGCAAGGCGCCGGGCGCCGACCATGGCGCGGATATCGATGCCGACGGCAACGGCACGATCACCGGCCAGCGCCTTTACCAGCTGGTGCGCCAGGCGCACGGCGACGGCGAGCGCGTCTTCGAAATCACCTTCCTCGATCCCGATGCCCGCGCTTATGCCTTCACGTTCGGCTGAACCTACCTAGCTGAATGCACCTAGATGAACCCCGCAATGGAGATCCCCATGACATCCACCTTCGATAGCCCGGCGCTGGAGCGCCGCCGGTTTTTGCTGCTGACCCTCGGCGGCGGCAGCGCATTGGCGCTGGGCGGCGTGGCCGCGCTGCGCTTGCTCGGCCCCAACAGCGGCGACGCGATGGCCGCCGCGCCGCCGGCCAGCACGGACGCGCAAGTGCTGCTGGAATGCTTTGCCGACGACGACGGCCATCGTCTTGGGCCGTGCTATGTGCACAAGCTGGTGTTGACGGATGCGCAGTGGCATCAGCGCCTGTCCGACGAAGCGTTCGATGTGATGCGCCGCGCGGGCACCGAGCGGCCCTTCAGCGGCCCCCACGAGCGGCCCAAGAGCAAAGGGCTGTACCGCTGCGCCGGCTGCGATACCGCGCTGTTCAACGCCGCCACGCAATTTGATTCCGGCACCGGCTGGCCGAGCTTCTTCCGCCCTATCGCGCCGCAGAACGTGATCGAATCGAGGGACCTCAGTTTCGGCATGGTCCGCACGGCAGTCAGCTGCGCCGGGTGCGACAGCCATTTGGGACACGTATTTACCGATGGCCCGGAGCCGACCGGTCTGCGTTATTGCATGAACTCGGTGGCGATGCGTTTCGTGGCGTATCGGGTCAGTTAGGGCCTAACCCAGGCGATCAGCCGCGATAGGGCGCGAGCAAGGCCGGATCGTCGAACAGGCCGGCCGGCAGCAGATAACGCGGATCGCGCCCGGCGGCAAGCAGTTCGCGAATGCGCGTGGCGGAAATTTCCAGCGGCGTCACCGCCAGCTCGATCACGCGGCCGCAGGGCTGCGCGCCGATCACAGCGGGATCGTCGGTGCGGCGCGGGGCCACGATGCGCTCCAGTTCCAGCGGGATGCAGGCATCCACGCCGGGACGATTGAGCACGCCGATATGCGTGACATCGAACAACTCGCGCCAGCGATGCCAACTGCGCAAACCGGCAAACGCATCGGCGCCCAGCAGCAGCACCAGCGGGCGGGCGCCCCATTCCTGCCGGAATTCGTGCAGCGTGTCGATGGTGTAGGAAGGGCCGCTGCGATCGAGTTCGCGCGTGTCCAGCGACAGCCGCGATTGTCCGCGCAGGGCCGCGCGCAGCATGTCCACGCGCTGCGGTGCGCTCGCCGTCGGCGAGGAACGATGTGGCGGGATGCTGGCCGGCATCAGCCTCACTTCGGCGTCGAGCAGCTCGGAGGCTTCCCAGGCAACGCTGAGGTGGCCCAGGTGGATCGGATCGAAGGTGCCGCCGAAAATCGCGAGTGGTTTCATCGATAAGTGTCTCGCTTCAGCCCCGCGTCCATGCCCAACCGCGGGGAAAACCGGCATGCTTGTTCATACTAGCGCGGCGGCGGCCCTGGGTTCGGCGATCATGGCGATCAGGCGTTGCGCTTCCAGCCACGCATCGCCCGCCTCGCGCCCCTTCGCCATCCGGTCGATGCGCGCCGCGCGGGCCAGGCATTGCATCCAGTGCTCGCGCGGCGCGCGGCGCAGGGCCTTGCGGAACAGTTGTTCGCGCGCCGGCCACAAACGTTCCGCGCGCACCTGGGCGCTCAAATCGTGGGCATTGGCCAGGCGCATCGCCAGTTGCAGCTGATTGACCACCCAGCCCATCAAGGCAATCAGCTCCTCGCCCTCAGCGTGCAGGCCATCGAGAATGCGTAGCGCACGCGCGCCTTCGCCGCCCAGCGCGGCGTCGGTCAGCTTGAAGGCATCGTAGCGGGCGCTGTCGGCCACCAGATGTTCCATTTCCGCCGCATCGATCTTGCCCTGCCTGTGCAGTACGGCAAGCTTGTCGATTTCCTGCGCGGCGGCAAGCAGGTTGCCTTCCACGCGCTCGGCGAGCAACGCGGCCGCCTCGCCGGTGGCGGCAAGCCCGCGCGAGGCCAGACGCGCGCCGATCCACCCCTGCCATTCGTTCGGGCGCGGGGCGTTGAATACCGCCATGGTGCCGGTGTTGTCGACCTGTTTGGTCCAGGCGCCCTCGTGCTTGTTGCTCCACTCCACGGCAGTGATCAGCAAGGTGACATCCGGTGGCGGATTGGCGCAGAACTCGACGATCGCCTTGGCACCCTCGGTGCCTGGACGCCCGGTCGGCAGGCGCAGGTCGAGCAGCCGGCGACTGGCGAACAGCGACATGCCGGCCGCCGCGCGTGCCAGCTCATCCCAATCGAAATGCGCGCCGACGTCGAGCACGTCACGCTCGTTGTAGCCGAGCTTGCGCGCCTGGGCACGCAACGCGTCCGCCGCTTCCAGCACCAGCAGCTCCTCGCCCGCCAGCAAATACACCGGGCTCAAGCGATCGGCCGCCAGCGCCTTTTGCCACTGCGCTTGGTTCACAGGCATGCGGTTTTATTCGATGGAGGGCGAATACTGCGGCGGTTCGGGCGTGCTGCTCGCCGATGACGGCTGCGTTCCCACGGCCTTGATCGCCGCTTCCTTGCCATGCCGCGCAACCGCCTGCAGGCGGAACAACAAGGCCTGCACGGAGTCGTCGATCAGGCTGGCCTGGATCTGCTCGACCTGCGCGGCCGTACCCACCGGCTGGCCGGCGTCGTAGCTGAATTCGCGCTGCAGATCGATGTTTTCCACAGGTACCAGGGTCGCGCCATTGGAATCGGTGGCGGTAAACATCACGTGGTAGTGCACCGCGAACTCGGTGACCTGGGCGGCGCCGTTCACGGTGAGGATCTGCATGGTGAAGTTTTGCGCCGGCACATGCAGCTCGGCAATGCCCGGGCCAGGCTTGTCCTCAAGCACCACGTTGGAGGCCAGCAAGGCACGCGCCAGCTTGCGCTGGAAATCGCCGCCGCCGCCCACGGTGAGGTGCACGCGCTCCATGCCCTTGGGCAGCGCGGCGCTTCCACGCAGATGAAAGCCGCAGGCCGCCAGTGCGAGCAAGGGCAGCAGCGAGACGATTTTCAGGGTGTGGTTCATGAAGTCATCCTGCGACGATATTGACGATCTTACCCGGCACCACGATCACTTTGCGCACCGTCTGCCCTTCCAGGAACAACGCCACCTGGGGATGCGCCAGCGCCAGCGCCTGGGTTTGCTCATGGGACGCGTTGGCCGCCACCTCGATGGTGCCGCGCAACTTGCCATTGACCTGAACGGCCAGGGTCAGCGAGTCGCGTACCAGCGCCCCGGCATCGACGCCGGGCCAAGGCTGGTCGTCAACCACCGTCCGCGTATGGCCCAGCGCCTGCCACAACGCATGGCTGACGTGCGGCACGACCGGATTGAGCAGCAGCACCATGGTTTCCAACGCCTCGTGGCGCACGGCGCGGCCCTGGTCGCTCAGGTCGGTGAACTTGTTCAGCGCGTTGAGCAGCTCCATCAGCGCGGCGATGGCGGTGTTGAAGGCGTGGCGGCGGCCGAAGTCGTCGCTGACTTTCTGGATCGTCTCGTGCACCTGGCGGCGCAGCGTTTTCTGCGCGGCATCCAGTGCGGAAGGATCGACGTGCGGGTGATCGGGCTGGCCGACGTGGGTGATCACCTCGCGCCAGAAACGGCGCAGGAAACGGGCCATGCCTTCCACGCCCGCCTCGCTCCATTCCAGCGATTGCTCCGGCGGCGCGGCGAACATGGAGAACAGGCGCACGGTGTCGGCGCCGAACTTGTCCACCATCGTCTGCGGATCGACGCCGTTGTTCTTGGACTTGGACATTTTCTCGGTGCCGCCGATCTGCACCGGCTGGCCATCGGCCTTCAGCACCGCGCCGGTCACGCGCGCCTTTTCGTCGCGATGGATTTCGACGTCGGCCGGGTTGATCCAATCCTTGGAGCCATCGGCGTTTTCGCGGTAGAAGGTTTCGGCGATCACCATGCCCTGGCACAAGAGGTTGGTGGCCGGTTCATCGGACTTCACCAGTCCCGCGTCGCGCATCAGCTTGTGATAGAAGCGGAAGTACAAAAGATGCAGGATCGCGTGCTCGATGCCGCCGATGTATTGGTCCACGGGCAGCCAGTCATTGGCGCGCTCATCGACCTGGCCGTTCGCGCCGGGGCTGGTGTAGCGCGCGTAGTACCAACTGGACTCCATGAAGGTGTCGAAGGTGTCGGTTTCGCGCTCGGCCGGGCCGCCGCAATGGGGACAGGTGGTCTTGCGCCAGGCCGGATCGGCCTTGATCGGCGATTGCACGCCGGAGAACGCGACGTCTTCGGGCAGCACCACCGGAAGCTGGTCTTCCGGCACCGGCACCGCTTCGCAGGTGGGGCAATAGATCACCGGAATCGGGCAACCCCAATAGCGCTGGCGGCTCACGCCCCAGTCGCGCAGGCGCCAGTTGACGCGGCGCAGGCCGTTGCCTTCGGCTTCCAGCTTGCCGGCCAGGAAATCGAACGCCTCGCGATAGCTCTTGCCATCGAGTTCGCCGGAGTTGACCACGCGCATGTCGGCGCGGGTCTTGTCCGAATACCAGTCTTTCCACTGTTGCGGATCGTAGCCGGCGTCGGCGCCTTCAACCGCAATCACCTGCTTGATCGGCAACTGGTATTTGTGCGCGAACTCGAAGTCGCGCTCGTCGTGGCCGGGCACCGCCATCACCGCGCCGGTGCCGTAACCCATCAGCACGAAGTTGGCCACCCACACCGGCACTTGCTCGCCGCTGATGGGATGGATGGCGAAAAAGCCGGTGGCCATGCCGCGCTTTTCCTGCGTTTCCAGCTCGGCTTCGGAGATGCCGCCGTGCTTGAGTTCATCCAGGAAGGCAGCCAGCTTCGGATCGCGTTCGGCGGCCTTCAACGCCAGCGGATGCTCGCCCGCGATCGACACGAAGGTGACGCCCATCAGGGTGTCCGGGCGCGTGGTGAACACGGTCAGCGGCTCGGCCTCGTTTTCAACCTGGAAATGGATTTCCAGGCCTTCGCTACGGCCGATCCAGTTGCGCTGCATGGTTTTGACCGCGTCGGGCCAGCCCGGCAAGGTGTCCAGGCCGTCGAGCAGTTCCTGCGCGTAGTCGGTGATTTTCAGAAACCACTGCGGGATCTCGCGCTTTTCCACCACCGCGCCGGAACGCCAGCCGCGGCCGTCGATCACCTGCTCATTGGCGAGCACGGTCTGGTCGACCGGGTCCCAGTTCACCACCGCGTTCTTGCGGTAGGCCAGGCCCTTTTTCATCAGCCGCGTGAACATCAGCTGTTCCCAGCGGTAGTACTCCGGGCGGCAGGTGGCGAACTCGCGCGACCAGTCGATGGCATAGCCCAGCGACTTGAGCTGGGTGCGCATGTGGTCGATGTTTTTGTAGGTCCACGCGGCCGGCGCGGTGTTGTTCTTGATCGCGGCGTTTTCCGCCGGCAGGCCGAACGCATCCCAGCCCATCGGCTGCAGCACGTTCTTGCCGTTCATGCGCTGGTAACGGCTGATGACGTCGGCAATGGTGTAGTTGCGCACGTGGCCCATGTGCAGGGCGCCGGACGGATACGGCAGCATCGCAAGGCAGTAGAACTTGGGGCGGGAGGGGTCCTCCTTCACCTCAAACGCGCGCTGCGCGTTCCAATACTGCTGCGCGGCCGATTCCACCGCCTGCGGGTTGTATTCGTGGGGGGAGCCCTGGTCTTGAATGTCCTGCATGATCCGCTGCCGTTATGCGTTTTTGGCAGCGCAGGGCGTCCGTCGCCATGCGCTGCGCTGAACGCGGCAGACTAGCAGAACGGGCTCAAACGTGGGCTGGCACGTGGGTCGGCGACGACGGGCCGCCGTCCGCCCGGGGACAGCGTCTCAGCGCACCGGACACGCCGGCACGCTGCCAGCCGCCAGCGATGGCGCCACACTCGCGATCTGTTCGGCCAGTTCGCCCAGCGCCTGCTGATGGCCGGCCACCAGGCCCGGGTAACCGGCCCCTACGTTCTCGTTGATCCGGCTGCTGCAGGTCAGGACGGCCTCGCCCTTCAACGGGCGGATCGTCCAGGTGGCCTCCAGCAGCGCATAGTTGCCCGGCGAGGAATCGAACCGGTTCACATCGACCTTGATGCGCAACACCGGCTTGCCATCCACGGACAAACCGCCGCTGATGTCCTGCGCATGCAAGCGGCGCGACAGGTCCGCCGACAATGCACTGCGCACTTCGTCGGCCAATGGCGCGATCCAGCGCTCGCCATCGAGCAGGTCCACCGCCTGCCCGCCCTGGCGCACCACCAGCTGCGGCACGTCGTCCTGCGCCGGAACGCCGACGGGCAGCAGTTGGAACTGGAACGACGCCGGCGGCACGCCGCCGGCGGCCGGTGCGGTGTCCGGCGCGGGAACCAGCGTGTAGTAGTGCACGGGCGCAGAGGAACACGCCGCCAAGGCCGCCGCAGCGAGCGCCGCCACCACAGGTCGTACACGAATCATGGCTTGCTCCCTTGCGATGGCGTGGCGGCAGGTGCGGCGGCGGGCGCCGGGGCGGTCTGTGCCGGCGGCGCATCGGCGCCGCGGCCACGGATCAGCGCACTGGGATGGGCGCTGAGGTAATCGGTCAGCGCGCGCAGCGAACGGGCCATGCGCTGCAGCTGCTCCAGCGTGCTGCCAAGGTTCTGCTGCAGCGGCGAGTCGGCGGACAAGGCGCTGTTGGCCGTACCGAGGGTCTGGTTGGCGCCCTTGAGCGTGTTGCGGAACGCCGGCAGCACCTCGCCGTTGACCTGCTTGAGCGTCTTATCGAGCTCGGCCAGCGAATTATTGAGGTTGTTGCCGATGCTGTCGAAGGGAATCTTCTGGAGCTTGTCCACAATCTGCGCCAGCTGCTCCTGCAGCTTGTCGAAATTGCCCGGCGCGGTGGGAATTTCGATCGGCCGCGCATCCGGATCGTAGGTGGCCTTGGGCGGGTTCGGCAGGAAATCGAGCGAAATGAACAACTGGCCGGTCAGCAGATTGCCGACTTTCGCCTGCGCGCGCAGGCCGTGTGCCACCAAGGTACCCATCATGTGCGACAGATCGTCGTTGTCGCCTTTGGACTTGGCCTGCGCGAGCAGTTTTTCGTGCGCCTTGCCCAGGCGATCCGGATACACCACCGCGCCGACGTAGATCGGGAAGCGTCCGGTCTTCTGGTCGTAATCCATGCGGATCGACACCACGTTGCCGATGTTGATGCCCAGGAATTCCACCGGCGCGTTCACGGCCAAGCCACGCACGGGCTGGTCGAAGCGCATGCGGATGTAATGCGGCGGGCCATCCGGCGGCGCCATCGCTTTATCTTGCGTGTCGAACAAGGTGAAGCTTGCGTTCTCCGCCGCCGAGGCGGTGTTCGGGTGAGGACCCGGCGCATCGAGAAACGCAACCCCGCCGGCCAGCACCGTGGCCAGCGACTGCGTGTTGAGCTTCAGGCCGTCGGCACCCAGCGACACATCCACGCCGCTGGCATTCCAGAAGCGCGAATCGGCGGTCACGAATTTGTCGTAGGGGTGCTCGATGAAGATCTGCAGCGAGACGCCCTTGCCGTCGTCATTGAGCCGATAGGAAGCGACACGCCCCACCTGGATACGCCGGAAATACACCGGCGAACCGATATCCAGCGAGCCCAGGTCGCCCGATTGCAGGATGAAGCTGCGGCCCTGCGCGTCGTGCGTCACCGAGGGCGGATTTTCAAGGCCCGTGAAGTCGGTTTGCGGCTGCGTGGAATCGCCCACGTCCACGCCGATGAAGGAACCGGACAGCAGCGTATCGATGCCCGACACGCCACCCAGCCCGATGCGCGGACGCACCACCCAGAAGCGCGAATCGGACACCGCGATGCTGGACGCACTTTTCTCCAGGTCGACCTTGACGATCACCTTGTGATGATCGGGCGTGAGGCGGATGGTGGTCACCTTGCCGACCACCACGTCCTTGTATTTCACCACCGTCTTGCCGGGCTCCAGGCCCTGGGCGGTCTGGAAGCTGATGTAGATGACCGGGCCGCGCTGCACCCAGGCATTGATGACCAGCGACAGGCCCACCAGCGCCGCCACCGCCGGCACCAGCCAGATCAGCGAGGGGCTGACGCGACGCCGCCGCACCACCGGTTCGGGCAGGTCGCCCTGGATACTTGGTTTGGTTTGGTCAGTCATCTTCGTCCTTGCAATCCCAGATCAGGCGCTGGTCGAAACTCATCGCCGCCAGCATGGTAAGTACCACGGTCAGGCCGAAATAAACCACGCCCGGCAAAGGCTCCACCTCGCTGAAAAACCCAAACTGCACCAGCGCGGTGAGCAGCGATACGACGAATACGTCCAGCATGGACCAGTAGCCGATCAGCTCCACCAGCCGGTACAGCTTCGCACGCTGCGTGCGCGCCCAGTTGGTGCCGCAATGCACGGTCAGCAGCAAGGTAGCCATGACCAGGAATTTCAGCATCGGCACCACGATGCTGGCCGTGAATACGATAACCGCAAGGTCGGGCGAGCCCTTCACCCACAGCTCCACGACGCCGCTCAGGATGGTGTTGTCGTCGGCGTCGCCCAGGCTCGCCGTGCGCATGATCGGCAGGAAGTTGGCCGGAATGTAGAAAATGAACGCGGCGATCAGCAGCGCCCAGGTGCGCGCGCGGCTGCCCGGCACGCGCCGGTGCAAAGCGCTCTCGCAGCGCGGACAGACCCCTTCCGGCAAACCGGTGTCGCGGCAGACCAGTCCGCAGACATGGCAACCGATCAAGCCCAGCTCGTGCGCGCGCGGCAATGCGCGGCTCATGGCGCGGCCTGCGGGATCTTGTCCCACAACTGACGCATGTCGATGCCGGAAAAAACGGTGATCAAAAGCGCCAGCGCGGCATAGGCAAACGCCCCGGCATCGGCGGTGACGTCGAAATACAATTGCGCCTTGACGATCGACACCAGGATGCCAAGCACGAATACCTCGCTCATCGTCCAGGGTGCGATGTAGTGCAGGATCACCATCAGACGCCGGAAGCCGGGCGCGCGCCGTCCGCGCCGCCCGTAGGCGAGCAGCCAGCCCAGCAGCAGCATTTTGCACAGCGGGAAAAAGAACAGCGTGCCCGCGGCCAGCACCGCCACGATCTGCGACTGCCGCTCCCACATCATGATGATGATGCCCCACAGCGTGGCATGGATCTGCGTGCCATTGAGCCCCAGCGTGATGATCGGCCAGACATTGGCCTGCACGAACACCACCATCACCGTCAGCACCAGCGCGAACATGGCATCCAGCCCGATCCGCTGGTGTCGCTCCAGCACCGCGTGGCAGCGCTGGCAGCGCGCCACCTCACCCCGCGCCAGCGGACGGCGGCGATAGACCGTATCGCAGTGCTCGCAGATCAGCAGCGCCGAGGCGAACGCTTGCTGGGTGTCGTCGGCGCGGGTAATGGGTTGACTCATGTTCGCGATTCTCGCAAATCCTCGATGACCGTGCCTGCACCAAATGCGCCCTGATCCATTTTAGGTAGGCGGCATGATGCGCATGCATCGCCTGAATGGGTTTCCCTTGATCGGTCAAGGTCGGTCCTGTCTGTCAGCATCCCTTGATATGCTCGGCCAAGCCCCGATGTGTCGGGGGACAATCTTGGGAGCCTGTTTGTGAACGCCACCGTGACCTCGCATATTTTCGATGTGGATCAGAACAACTTCGAAGCCGAGGTGCTGCAGGCGTCGCTCGACACCCCGGTCCTGGTGGATTTCTGGGCGACCTGGTGCGGTCCGTGCAAATCGCTGGGGCCGATGCTGGAAAAGCTGGCCAACGAATACAACGGTGCCTTCCGCCTGGGCAAGGTAGACGTGGACAAGAACCAGGATTTGGCGGGCGTATTTGGCATCCGCAGCATTCCCACCGTCATGCTGGTCAAAGACGGGCAGATTTTGGATGGCTTTGCCGGCGCCCTGCCCGAGGGTCAGCTGCGCGAGTTCCTTTCCCGCCACCTGCAGCCGCTGGACGGCGCTGCCGATGAAGCGCCCGAACAAGCGTTGCCCGAATCCCCCGAACAGGCCATCAACCGGCTGCAACAGGCGATGGCCGCCGAACCGGAACGCGCCGAACTCAAGCTCGACCTGGCCATTGCGCTGGCGCAAGCGGGCCAAGCATCGGCGGCTGAAACCGAGCTCAATGCCCTGCCCGCCCATCTCGCCACGGACGCGCGCGCGGTTCGCCTGCGCAACCAGCTCGATCTTGCCCGTTCGCTCGAAGGCGCACCCGCGCTGGAAACGCTGCAACATCGCGTACAGGCCAACCCACAGGACTGGGAAGCGCACGACCTGCTAGGGGTGCGCCTGCTGCTTGGCAACGATCCTGGCGCAGGTCTTGAGCATTGGCTGCTGTTGTTGGAGAAAGCCCGTGACTGGAACGAAGGCCACGCCAAGAAACGCCTGCTGGCGGCTTTCAATACGCTCGATGACGCCGAACTGGTGAGCCGCTATCGCCGGCGCATGGCCTCGCTGCTGTTCTAAACGCTGCAAAGGGCTTTCGCACCAGGGCGGCAGCATCCATACGGATGAGTATGGTAGGCTGCGCGAAGCCCCTCCCTGGATGCTTCGATGCGCGCCGCCACCTTCCGCCGGCTGCTGAACCTCTGGCCGCCGTTTTTCTTCAACAGCATTCGCCTGCTCAGCCTGGATGAACACTACACCGAGGCGCGCGTGGTGCTGCGCCTGCGCCCCTGGAACCGCAACTACGTGCGCACGCAGTTCGGCGGCAATTTGTTCGCGATGGCCGATCCGTTCTGGATGCTGTTGATCCTTCAGCACCTGGGCAAGGACCACTACGTGTGGGACAAGGCCGGCGCGATCGATTTTGTCGCACCCGGACGCGCCGACGTCTACGCGCACTTCAAACTCGAACCGGGTGTGATCGACGAACTGCGCGCCGCGGCCGCCGGCGGCGAGAAAGTGCTGCGCTGGTTCGAGATCCCGCTCAAGACCGACAGCGGCGAAGTTGTCGCACTCGTGCGCAAGCAGATCTACGTGCGCCTGAAACCGCGCGAGCGCTAGGGATGCTCTGACTAGTGCTTGGCCCCATCAAGTAAAATTCAAAGTGCTGGGGCCCGCCCTGTCTGTCCGCACGCCTTCGGTCCATCGTCTTGACAGACAGCCCGTCTGCCGGCGCCGATGGCCCTGTGGCCTGCGAACAGACAGCGCTGGTGACACCTGCCAAGAATTAATCAGAGCACCCCTAGGCATCCATCGCCGGCATCGCGGCGCGGCGGGAAGGATGCCGCCGTCGATGTTCAACTCCGCGTTGGCGTCCCGAACGCGCGATGGTGTCCCGGGCACCCCACCCGCCCAAGTGTCCGATGCCGTTTTTGCGTAACGGTTGCCCATCCTTATGTGCGCCAGTGCCGGTCCCCTACAATGAGCCTCCCCTCCTGCCGCCCGTAGCCCCCATGTCGCGGTTTCGCCTGAAACGTTATCTATTTACCGGACTACTGACCTTCCTGCCGCTGTGGGTCACTTGGCTGGTCTTCAAATTCATATTCAACTTGCTCGCCGACCTGGGCGCGCCGCTGGTGGCCGGCGTGGTCGCGGCCCTGAATCTGTGGGAGCCGCGCATCGCCGCGCAGCTCAATCAAAGCTGGATGATCTACGCGCTGGCGTTGCTGCTTACGCTGACCGCGCTGTACCTGATCGGCTTTCTCGCCACCCGCGTGATCGGCCAGCGCCTGCTGCATGCCTTCGACACCCTGCTGCAGCGTATTCCGCTGGTGCAGACCATCTATGGCGGCACCAAGAAACTGATGGCGGTGCTGCAGAAGAAACCCAGCGGGCTGCAACGCGTGGTACTGGTGGATTTTCCGCGCAAGGGCATGAAGGTGGTGGGCCTGGTCACGCGCGTGATGATCGAGGAAGGCACCGGCCGCGAGATGGCCGCCGTCTACATTCCCACTACGCCCAATCCCACCGGCGGTTATCTGGAAGTGGTGCCGGTGGAAGAACTGACGCCCACCGACTGGACCATGGACCAGGCCATGGCTTTCATCATTTCCGGCGGTGCGGTGGCACCGGAAACCTTGCCGGCGCCGCCCGGCACGTTATCGGCGCAAACACCCGGGGATCATGCATGAGCGCATTGTCGAGGCTGCTGTTGGTTGTATTGGGAATCACCGCCATGAGCGCTCACGCCGCAGGCCCGCACGACACCGACTGGACCACGCCCGCGGAAACCTCGCACTTTCGCACTACGCCCAGTTACGCGCAGACGCTGGCCTATCTTGAACGCTTGCAGCAGGCCGCACCCGGCAAGATCAAGCTGGAAACCTTCGGCATCACGCCACGCGGAAGGCCGATGACGGTGGTGATCGCCAGCAGCGACGGCACCTTTACGCCCGAGGCCGCGCGCGCCGCGCACAAACCCATCGTGTTGCTGCAGGCGGGCATCCATCCCGGCGAAATCGAGGGGAAGGACGCAGGCCTCATGCTGCTGCGCGATATCGCCGTCACCGACAAGTATCCGCACCTGCTCGATCGCGTGGTGCTGGTGTACATCCCGGTCTTCAGCGTGGACGGCCACGAAAACAGCTCGCCGTACAACCGCATCAACCAGAACGGCCCCGAGCGCATGGGCTTTCGCGCCCAGTCGCAATACCTCAACCTCAACCGCGACTACATCAAGGCCGACGCACCGGAAATGCAGGCGTGGCTGAAGCTGTGGCAGAAGTGGCTGCCGGATTTCCTCATCGACGTGCACACCACCGACGGCGCCGATTACCAGTACGACCTGACCTGGTACACCGAGGATCCGCACAAGCTCGATCCGGCGATCGACGCATGGCAGCACAAGACCATCGTGGACGAAGCCATGCCGGCGTATGAAAAACACGGCCATCTCGCCTCGATCTACCTGGAATTCAAGGACGGCCGCGACCCGCGCAAGGGCATCGAGAATTTCGGTTCCGGCCCACGCTTCTCCACCGGCTACGCCGCGCTGCAAAACCGCCCGGCATTGCTGATCGAAACGCACATGCTCAAGTCCTACGCGGTGCGCGTCTACGCGGTCTATGATCTGGTGCACCTGCTACTTGAGGACATCGACCGCGACCCCGGCGCGTTGCTTGCCGCCACCGCCAAGGCCGATGCCGACACCATCGCGCGAGCCCAGGATCCCACCGCGCGGGTGCCGCTGACGTTCAAGCTTGATCCTGTCCCCACGCCGTACGAGCTGAAAGGCTATGCGTTTACGCAGACGCACAGCGAGATCTCCAACGACATCTGGATCCAGTACGATCCGACGCGGCCGCAAACCTACCGCATCGACAACTGGAACAAGCTGCTGCCGGATCTTTCGATCACGCCGCCGGCCGCCTATGTGGTGCCCGGCGAATGGACGTCCATCATCCAGAAGCTCGACGAACACGGCATCGCGTATCGCCGCATTGGCCATCCGATGAAGCAGGTGGATGCCACCGCTTACCGGCTGGACGATCCGCAATGGGCCAGCAAGCCGTTCGAAGGCCGCCTGATGCTGCGCAGCTTCACCCTGCGTGCGGTGCCCACGGAGGTGACGCTGCCGGCAGGCTCGGTGATCGTGCCGATGAACCAGCGCGCCGCCAACGTCGCCATCGCGTTGCTGGAACCGCAGGCACCCGATTCGCTGCTGCGCTGGGGCTTCCTTAACGCCATTTTCGAGACCAAGGAATACGGCGAACCGCGCGTGCTGGAAAAACTGGCGCGCGACATGCTGGCCAAGGATCCCAAGCTCAAGACCGAGTTCGAGCAGAAGCTGCACGACGACCCCGCGTTCGCCGCCGACAGCCGTGCGCGACTGGCGTTCTTCTTCGAGCGTTCGCCCTGGTACACCGTGCAGAACGTCGGTGCGTATCCAGTACTGCGGCTTGATGCCGCGCAGTTGGGGATTCTTGGTACGAAGTAGGCCGCAAACGCCTGCTTGCAGGGGCCGTCCGAAGATGTTTCGGCGATGGCGTACCGCTGTCCTTCCGGTCCACCTGCACGACCCCTGACCTTTGACACTGTGGCGCTCATGACCTATGGCCTAGCTTGGGCGGTCATGGCCGGGATACGGGGACATTCCACAGGAACGGCCGGCACAACCACCGCGCCTGCGGGCGATTCGTTGAAACCATCGAGGGATATCCATGACCTACAAACACTTGAAGCCTCTGGTGCTCGCCGCGAGCGTCACCCTGGCACTGGCCGCCTGCGGCAAGCAGGAGTCGGCCCAGGCCCCCGCCCCTGCGCCGGCCCGCGCCTCCACCGCCCCGGCCGCCCCGGCCGCCGCGTCCACCGCCGCCAGCGCCGCCAAGCCGACCAGCGTCTTCAACGTGGCCGAGCTGGATAACGGCATCAACGCCTGCCAGGACTTCAACGGTTTCGTCAACGCCAAGTGGATCGCCGCCAACCCGATTCCGAACGACCGCACCCGCTGGGGCGCGTTTGACCAGCTGGCCGAAAAGAGCCTCAACACCCAGCACGACATCGTCGATGCCGCTGCCAAGAACGTCGCGCAGGCAAAGGCTGGCTCGATCGAGCAGAAGATCGGCTACCTGTACCAGGCCGGCATGGACCAGGATGCGCGCGACAAAGCCGGCTTCGACCCGATCAAGCCGCAGCTGGACAAGATCGCCGCGCTCAAGAACAGCGCCGACGTCGTGTCCTTCATCGACGACAGCTTCGCCCAAGGCGACCAGCAAGTGTTCAACTTCGGCTCCGGCGCCGACTTCAAGGACGCCAAGATCCAGATCGGTTTCGCCAACCAGTCGGGCCTGGGCCTGCCCACACCCGACTACTACACCAATCCCAAGCAGGCCGACATCCGCGAGGCGTACAAGGCCTACATCGCCAAGTCGCTGACCCTGGTAGGTGTGACCGATGCGGACGCCAAGAAGCAGGCCGACGAAGTGCTGGCGTTCGAAACCCAACTGGCCAAGAGCTCGCTCTCGCCCACCGAGTTGCGCGACCTGGATAACGAATACCACTTCGTCAGTGTGGGTCAGGCCGACAAGGTGACGCCGCACTTCAACTGGGAGAAATTCTTCAGCGCCCAGGGCCTGACCATCGACAAGGGCTTCTCGCTGTCGCAGCCGAAGTTCTTCGCCGAATTCGACAAGCTGCTCGCTTCGGCACCCATCGCGCAGTGGCAGGCATACCTGCGCTTCCACGCGGTCGACGATGCCTCGCCGTACCTCAGCACCGCCTTCCAGGACAATCGCTTCGACTTCTACGGCAAGACCCTCGCCGGCCAGCCGGAACAGAAGCCGCTGTGGAAACGCGTGCTCGGCACGGTCAACAGCTCCATGGGCGAAGCGCTGGGCCAGCTGTACGTGGCCAAGGAGTTCACCCCCGAAGCCAAGCAGCGCGCCGAAGAGCTGGTGACCAACGTGCGCGCCGCGCTGAAGGATCGTATCGAGCATCTGGACTGGATGAGCGATGCCACCAAGCAGAAGGCGATCGACAAGTGGAACAAGTTCCTGCCCAAGATCGGCTATCCGGACCACTGGCGCAGCTGGGACGGCCTGGATGTCAAACAGGGCAATTTCTACGGCGACGTGATGGCCGCCGCCAAATTCAACTACGACTGGGACATCGGCCACATCGGCAAGCCGACCGACCGCACCGAGTGGGGCATGACGCCGCAGACGGTCAACGCCTACTACGACCCCAGCACCAACACTATCAACTTCCCGGCCGCGATCCTGCAGGCGCCGTTCTTCTATGCCAACGGCGACGACGCGATCAACTACGGCGGCATCGGCGCGGTGATCGGCCACGAATCCAGCCATGGCTTCGACGACCAGGGATCGCAGTTCGACGGTGACGGCAACAAGGCCGACTGGTGGACGGCGCAAGACAAGGCGAAGTTCAAGGAACGCACCGGCAAGCTGGTCGAGCAGTTCAACGATTACGCGCCACTCAAGGACAAGCCTGACGTGCACGTCAACGGCCAGCTGACCCTGGGCGAGAACATCGCCGACCTCGGCGGCCTCAATGTGGCCTATGAGGCGCTGCAGGACGCACTGAAGAAAAACCCGTCCGAAGCGCAGGAGAAGATCGACGGCTACACCCAGGACCAGCGCTTCTTCCTGAGCTGGGCACGGGTGTGGCGCAACAACACGCGCGAGAAGCAGGCACTGCTGTACCTGAACATCGACCCGCACGCACCCGCATCGCTGCGCGCGATCGGCGCACCGTCGAACATGACCGCCTTCGCCGAAGCCTTCCAGTGCAAGCCGACCGACCCGATGGTCCGCTCCGGCGACAAGCAAGTGAAGATCTGGTAATCCACGCGCCCGCGGCGCTATCGGCCGCGGTTGGAAAGTCCGAAGCCCCACATGGCCACATGTGGGGCTTTTTTTGCGCCACGCGCCGGCGAGGCCTACCAGGCTGTGCCGGAGGCCATCTTCACAACTTTGTAATAGCATGTGATAATAACAACGATTCGCATTTACTCGAACGTGATGGGGCAGCAAGCGGGATGGAGGTGGTCGCGGGCAGCGCGCCTGGCGGCCCATTCATGCGAGCCAACCACGTTGTTCGGGCTCCCTTCAACTTATTGATAGCCCACCATGCCCGCCCATTTCCGCACATCTCCCCTTCAAGCTGCCCTGCTTCTGGCCCTCACGGTTCCCGCCCTGGGCCATGCGCAAACCACCAGCACCGGCACCAGCTCCAACCCCGCCAGCCCCTCCAGCAACAGCACCCACCCCGCTACGCAGCCGCCCAATCCCGGCAAGCCCGAAACGCTCGACTCCGTACATGTGACCGGTAGCGTGCTGGGCAACGACTACGACACCGACACCTCCACCGTCGGCGCGAAGATCCCCACCTCCCTGCGCGACATTCCGCAAACCGTGGTGGTGGTCAATCGCGACCTGATGGAGGCCCAGGGCGCGACCTCGCTGCAGGATGCGCTGCGCAATGTCCCGGGTATCACCATCGGCGGTGCCGAAGGCGGCCAGATCGGCAACAACATCAATTTGCGCGGCTTCACGGCGCGCACGGACATCTACCTCGACGGTTTCCGCGACCCGGGTCAGTACTATCGCGACACCTTCGACCTGTCGGCGATCGAGGTGCTCAAGGGCCCCTCGTCCATGCTGTTCGGCCGCGGCTCGACTGGCGGGGTGATCAACCAGGTATCCAAGGAACCGCAGTTGACCCCGTTCGGCGAAATCACCGCCACCGTCGGCACCAGCGACCGCTTCCGTTCCACCGCCGACATCAACGAGCCGCTGTCGGCCACCTCGGCCGTGCGCGTAAATGTGTACGGCCAGGACATGCAGACCACCCGCAACGTGCAGGAGAACCAGGACAGCGGCATCGCCCCCTCCGTGCGCTTTGGCATCGGCACGCCCACGCAGATCACCTTGTCCGCGCTGATCCAGCGCAACCACGACATGCCCGACTACGGCCTGCCGCCGGTCAACGGCCATCCGGCGGACGTGAGCTACCGCAACTGGTATGGCCTCACCGACGACCGCACCAACCAGTACGTCAACGAATTCAACGCGCGCATCGAGCACAGTTTCTCCGACAACATGAACCTGCGCAGCCAGCTCGACTACAGCGACTACACCACCGATGCACGCGAAACCGCCGCCAACAGCGTAGTGACCGCCGGCGGCGTGACGCTCAACAAGACGCTGGGCAATCCCACCGACCTGCCGCTGCAGGATCTGTTCGTGCAATTGGCCAGCCACGACCGCGTCATCCACGACAAGATCCTGGACAGCCAGACCGACCTCACCACCAAGTTCGACACCGGCAGCCTGCAGCACACGCTGGTCACCGGCGTGGAACTGGCGCGCGAGACTTACGACAACCAAGGTTATACGCGCAACGGATTGCCGCTGCTCTCGCTGGTCGATCCCGTGCAGGAAGCCACGCCGTCCAATGTCACCACGACTGTCGGCAACCATGCGCAATCGGTCGGCAAGACCGCGGCGGTGTACGCCAACGATTCGATCCGGCTCAACGATCAATGGATGGTGGTCGCAGGCGTGCGTCGCGACGAATTTGACGCGCACATCAGCAACACGGTGTCGCTGCCGTCCTACGCGCAGCAGACGGTGTACTTCACCAGCGTGCGCGGCGGCGTGATCTACCAGCCCAGCGAGAAGCAGTCCTACTACGTTTCCTACGGCACCTCGTTCGATCCCTCGCTGGAGCAGCTCACGCTCACCAACGGCACGCAGGATCTGGCACCGGAGAAAAACCGCTCCTACGAGATCGGCGGCAAGTGGAATCTGCTGGACGATACGCTGTCGATCACCTCGGCACTGTACAACCTCGAACAAACCAACGCGCGCTCGGAAACCTCGTCCGGCGAATACACGCTGGACGGTGACATTCGCGTGCGCGGCGCGGAATTGGGCGCAGTCGGACACATCACCAAGAACTGGCAGATCTTCTCCGGCTACAGCTACATGGACGGCAAGGTAGTCAAGGCGGTGGACGGCACCCAGGGCAACGTCCCGGCCAATACGCCACGCAACACCTTTACCACCTGGACGACCTACACCTTCGCGCAAAACTGGGAAGCAGGCGGCGGCCCCACCTACATGTCGCAACGCTACGCGGCCAACACCGACATGGTCAGCGTCGGCGGCTACACGCGCTGGGATGCCACCCTGGCGTACCATCAGCCGCATTACGACATCCGCCTCAACGTGATCAATCTCACCGACAAGCGCTATTTCGATGCATTGATCCAGTCGGACGGCGGCCGTTCGGTACCGGGCATCGGCCGCACCGAAATGGTGACGTTCACCTATAAATTCTGACGGAGTACAGCGCAATGCTGGTGCACGTGCCCGCCCTGCTCAACCACGAACAACTGGCGCATTTCCACCGTCAGCTGGATGCCGGCGATGCGCCATGGGTGGACGGGCGCGTCACCGCCGGGCACCAGGGCATCCACGTCAAGCAGAACCAGCAGATCGCGGAAGGTTCACCCCTCGCGCGGGAGCTGGGCGACATTGTGCTGGCCGCGCTGGAACGGCATCCGCTGTTCATCAGCGCGGCGTTGCCGCATCGCGTGTATCCGCCGATGTTCAACCGCTATCAAGGCGGCATGCATTTCGGCAGCCACGTCGATGGCTCGGTGCGCCTGCTGCCCGGCACCGGCGAGAAGATCCGCACCGATCTCTCCGCCACGCTTTTCCTGATGCCGCCGGATAGCTACGACGGCGGCGAACTGTTGATCGAAGACACCTACGGCACGCAGACCGTCAAACTCGCCGCCGGCGACATGATCCTCTACCCGGCCAGCAGCCTGCACCGCGTCAACCCCGTCACCCGGGGAACCCGGTTGGCGTGTTTTTTCTGGGTGCAAAGCATGGTGCGTGACGACGGCCAGCGCACCTTGTTGTTCGATCTGGATAGCGCGATCCAGCGGCTGGCCGCCACCGGCGCGGATGAATCGGCGCGCACGCACCTTACCGGCTGCTATCACAACCTGCTGAGGATGTGGTCCAACCTATAGGGAACCCGGGGCGCGGCGCCATAAGGGTTGCCCTGCGCATTCCACCTTGGCGGGCGCCCCGGTTTCAACGACCGATTTTGCCCACCCCGCGCTCCCGCATTCGCATGTTTCGCCGGCCGGAATGCCCCGGCGATTTCTTGACGCACGTCATAGTTCCGCCGACGGGCGGCCATGGTTTCCCGACGAACGGCATATCTTGTAGGCATAGGCCTACCCTAGAATGAGCCCACAAGGGATTGACTTCTGTCCGTTTAGTTTTTCCGCGGGATGGCCATCGCCGCCCAGGACGAGCTGGCAACGAAGGAGACCATCCCTGCGGGGTCTTTAAAGGGGTATCAAACGATCTTTCGGGCACCGCCAGCGCAGACGGGGCCAGCCCGGTCGTTCCAGAGGGGAAGATGTATGCGCACAGCGCGTCCGTACCGAACTACCGCGACCGGTTTCACCTTGATCGAACTGGTTGTCGTCATTGGGATCATCGCGATCTTCATGCTCTACGGCATGCCGCAGTACAAGAGCGTCACGACCCAAAACCGGATGGCGGGCGAGATCAACGATCTTGCCAATGACGTGGAGGTGGCACGCTCCACCGCCATTTCATCGGGCCTTTCGGTGGTCATCTGCCCGTCTGCCGCGCCGACTGCGGCTACGCCAAGCTGCAGCGGAAGCAACAATTGGGCAACCGGCTGGATCGTTTTCACCGATGCGGGGAATAACCAGACCTTCAACACCACCGGCGATACCCTCGTCCATATTCATACGGCGCTGAGTACCGACACGCTTACCGGATCGGCCAGCGACGCTGTCGCCGGCCCATACACCGGAGATGTGGCGCTGCTGGAATTCAACCGCATGGGCGGTGCGTCCAACGGCACCGGCACCAACGGCACGCCCTATACAGCCCTGAGCCTGCACGATTCGAGCAATACGTCGACCTGGCAGCGATGCGTGATCGTTTCCGGCGTAGGTACCAGCACCATCGCCTCCAACGCATCGCCCGGCACGCTCAATTCCACCACCCTGACCGGCGCCAATTGCCCATGACTCGCATCGCACCCCGTCTATCGCGTGGCTTCTCCTTGCTTGAGGTGCTGATCGCCGTGGTCGTTCTTTCGATCGGCCTGATCGGCGTTGCCGCCATGGGCGCCACGGCCATCGTCAATACACACTCTTCGCAAGAAGAGTCGCTGATGGCGGCGCAGGCGCGCAGCATTGCAGACGCCATGCAGGCCAATTATGGCTATTGGGGGGTGGCGGGCAGTGCGCCGGCCAGCCTTGCCGTAGCGTCTTCCACCTTGAGCGACAGCACCCTTGAGGGCATCACTACCAATTGCAGTTCAAGCACCTGCACCCCGCAGGCCCTGGCCAGCTACGATCTCAAATCCTGGGGCAAGGAATTGAGCGCTCAGATGTCCGGCGCGCAGGGGCAAATCAATTGCATTTCTGGTGCGCCGGTCATTTGCACTATCCGGGTGACGTGGACGCCGCAGTCTTCGGTGGCACTCAACAGCGGTACGCAAGATACCTCGCCGGCTACTGCCGCTACGGTTGGTTACACGATTACCAACCAGATTTCCAACCACCAATACTACTAGTGGCCATCATGCATAAGCTTCCTGCCCACCAACGCGGCCTGAGCCTTATTTCGCTGATGATCGCGATGCTTATCGGCGCCTTTCTTATCGCCGGGCTGTTCCAGATGTGGTTTCAGACACGCCAGACCTTCGGCGCGCAATCGCAGCTTGCGAAATTGCAGGACGATGAGCGCATGGCTTTGACCACCATGGCCAATACCGTGCAGACGGGCGGCTACTACCCGATCTACCTCAACTATTCGGCAACGCCGCCCAACCCGCTTTACTCACTAAGCAATTCGTTTCCCGTCAGCGGATCGTTTGCCACCGTCGGCCAGGTTATTTACGGTACACATGACGGCACCACTGCCGGCGAGTCGCTTTCGGTTCGCTTTATCGCCGATAAAACCAGCGCCAATCCAACCCTCGATTGCCAAGGCCAGATCGAGGCCACGGGCACGCTGGTGGTCAATACCTACCAGATCAACAACAACCAGCTGCAATGCTCCAGCGACGGCGGCACAACGTGGCAGTCCATCATCACCAGTAGTGTCTACAACATGACCGTGCTCTACGGCATCGACACCAAGGGAGACGATACAGCGCTGCAATACATGACCGCCGATCAGGTCCAGGCCAACAGCGACTGGAACAAGGTTTTTTCCGTAGTGGTCCAGTTGACCTTCAACAACCCGTGGTACGGGCAACCCGGCCAGACCGTGGCGCAGCTTCCCCTGGTCAGTCGTTCCATCGCCGTTGAACAACCTATCTCGACTTCGCTATGACCTACGCAAACCACATCAAGCATCGCGCTGAAGGCGGCTACATACTGATTGCCAGTCTGTTGATGCTGCTTGTCCTGACGTTTCTGGCCATCGGCATGTACCACAGCTTTACCGAACAGGAATTGATGGCCGCGAACACGAAGGAAAAGTCGCGCGCCTTCCAGATGGCGCAAAGCACGCTAGAGTACGGCGAGTACCTTCTGCAAAACGACACCAACGGCAATTCGATACCGCAAAGCTCTAGTTGCACGGCGGTCATTACCACCCCGACCATCTGCACCAATGCCGTGAGCATCGCATCCCCGACGGCCACCAAGCCCATGACGCTCACCAATGGCATGGTCTATTCGACGATGACCAATAGCCCCACCATCTCCACGACGGGCGGCAGCAGCAGCAGCTACTACGCGTATCCGCAAGTTTATCTGCGCTATCTGGGCTTATCGACCGACGGCCTGGGACAGGTTTACCAGGTTACCGCCCTTGGGTATGGCGGCAATAGCAACGCCGTGGCGGTTGTACAAAGCACCTATGAACTGACGACCAATACCAAGAACCTTGGGGGCCTGTAATGAAAGCCACGTTCTCGCCACGCGCGAAAGCTTTAATTGCCGGCCTTGTCGCCACGCTCGGCATCGCGATGCTACCGTCGCCGGCCTCGGCGCAAACCGTCATCCAAGATAGCTTCACCGGTACGCAACCGCAGTTGGACTGGCTCGCTTACGGTAACGCCTGCATGACCGCGGGCAACGGCGCCACCAACAGTCTGGGCGGAAAAATTCCCGCTTGTACCAACATCACCGATACCTCCGGCTCTGGCGCATTGCGCTTGACCGATGCGATAAACAATGAAGCCGGCGCCATTGTCGACCAGACGCCTTATTCCACGGCATCGGGCCTGCAGATTACCTTTACCACTTATACCTACAACGGCAATTCCGGCGGTGCCGCGGCGGATGGCGCGGACGGTATTGGCTTCTACTTGCTTTCGTCCATTTATCCCACCGGAACGCCGGGCGGAACCAACCCCTATCAGCTTGGCGCTTTCGGCGGCAGCCTTGCGTATTCATGCTCGAACGTCAACAACAGCTCAGGCAATTCCTCGATCAGCATCCCCGCCAATCACTACAACGGCATGCCCAGCGCCTATCTGGGCCTGGGCATCGACGAGTACGGCAACTTCCTCAATGCCGGCGACAATACGGGGACGGGTTCGGCCGCAAATGGCACCTGGGGCAGCAGCACCAGTGGCTCCATAGCCTCCGGCAGCGGCCCTGAATACCAGCCCCAGCGCATCGGCCTGCGCGCATGGGGCAATGTCACGTTGACGGCATTGCAGAGTGTAAATTCGGGCGCCACCGATTCGAACGTGCAGAGCACGTGCCAGAACAACGGCATCTATACCGGCAAAACGTATACGTCCACCACGTCCAACAGCGGCAATACCGCTACCGTCGGGACGTACTCCTACACCGTCAGCAGCAGCATTACCAATTACACCTATACCTCCGGTAACGGGAACAACGCGCAAACCACGACTTACTACGGCTATCAAACCGATACCTACGGCAGTGCGTCGCCGATCAACACGGTTTCAACCAGCGTGTCCAGCGGCACAAAGCTGTACTCGGGGTCAACGTGTTCTTCTTCCACCGCCTATACCACCTCCGGTTCATCCATAAACCTTCCACCATTCGGATCGAACACCAACATCTATACGAAGATAAATAACAGTTGCAAACAGCTGACGTCATCGACCAACAGCAACAACAAGACCGCGGGCGGCATTTCCACGGGCACGCTTAGCTATGGGACCACCAACACATTCAATGCCACCTCAGGAGCGCCGTCCAACACGTCCTCGGGAGGCACCCTGTATGCGACGTCCAGCTGCTCGGGCAACTACTCCAGCGGCACCGCTTATGGCTCGGTGAGCATCGGCAGCAGCGGCAGCAATGTGTGTACGTCCTTGACGCAAAGCTCCAGCATTTACCCCTGGTTCCCGGACTACACGGCCATTGTGGGCGGCTCGGCCATTCTTCCGTATACGGCGGGCGGCACCAACAATCCCATCGCCAATGAAAGCGTATCGACACGCACCAAAGCCACGCCGATCGCCTACAAGCTGACCATTACGCCATCGCCCAACAGCATGTTGAGCCTGCAGTACAGCTATAACGGCGGCAGTTACCAAACCATCCTGCCGCCCACCGCCATTACGACATCCAATCCGGCACTCCCCTCCAACCTTTACTTCGGCTTTGGCGGGTCCACCGGCGGCAGCAACAATGTCCACGAAATCACCTGTTTCCAGGTAACGCCTTCCGATCAGGCAGCCAGCTCCGCGGGCGTTAACGTGACGCAGGCCGGCGAAGTGCAAACGGGCACCCAGGTGTACCTGGCCTCCTACCACACCAATAACTGGTGGGGTCAGCTGACCTCGCAGAACCTTGTCGTCAACAACGGCGTCGTGTCGATCAGCTCCACCTACAATTGGGATGCTTCGTGCGTGTTGACCGGCGGCAATTGCACCAGCACCGGTGCAACCGGCATGACGGCGGAAGCCTCGCGCACCTTGCTCACCTGGAATGACTCGGCCGCTTCCGGCGAAACACTGACCTGGGGTAACCTGAGCAACGCCGAGCAGGCCGCCCTCAACGCGGGCGACAGCAACGGCTCCAACCGCCTTGCCTTCCTCACGGGCACGCGCACCGATGAAGTGCCCACCAGCACGGGCGTTGCCACCGGTGCGCAGGTATTCAGGGACCGCACCAGCATCCTGGGCGACATCATTGACTCCAGCCCCACGTGGGTAGGTGCGCCCAACGCGCCCTACTCGGCGACCTGGTCGGACTTGCTCTACCCCACCAATACCGCGGCCGAAAATGGTACGGGCGCGCAGACCTATCCGCAATTCACCACGGCTGAAGCCTCACGCTTGAACGTGGTATACGACGGCTCCAACGACGGCTTCATGCACGGCTTTGAAGCAGGCTCGTACAACACCGACGGCACTTACAACAGCGCCAATAACGACGGCAAGGAAGTCGTGGCCTACATGCCCGCAAGCGTGGTGTACAGCATCCACAGCACGACGGCGACCGCCGACTACTCCTCGCCCAACTATTCGCATGAGTATTACACCGACGCCACACCGGGCACGGGCGACCTGTTCTACAGCAACAAATGGCATACCTGGCTGGTGAGCGGCCTGGGCCCGGGCGGCAACGCGATTTTCGCGCTCGACATCACCAACCCCAGCAATTTCTCCTCCAATGCCGGCTCAACCGTGATAGGTGAGTGGGATTCCAGCACGCTCACGTGCACCAATGTGGCGACGAACTGCGGCGCGAATCTGGGCCAGACCTTCGGCACGCCGCAAATCCGCCGCCTGCACGACGGCAACTGGGGGATCATTTTTGGAAACGGCCTGGGCAGCGCCAATGGCCATGCGGGCATCTTCGTGATGGTGATCAGCTCCACCGGCACGGAAAGCGCCCTGTACTACCTCGATACCGGTGTAGGCAGTGCCAGCAATCCCGACGGCATCGCCTTCGTAACCCCCACCGACATGGACGGCGATCACATCACCGACTATGTCTACGCGGGCGACATCTACGGCAATATCTGGCGGTTCGACCTGACCAGCAGCACCGAGAGCAATTGGGCCGCATCGACCTACGGCAACGCGACGCCGACGCCGCTCTTTACCACGCCCGACATCACGACCACATTCACCACGTCAAACGGCACCACCACCTCTTCGACGCCGACCTATAGCACGCCGACCACAACTCAGCAGAAGTCGTTGGCTTTTGGCTCGACCACGAGCGGAAGCACCACGACCACCATCACCAACCAGCCGATCACCACGCAGGTCGTGGTCGTGGCGGTAACGCCTACGAATAACGGCCTGCCACGCGTCATGGTGGAGTTCGGCACCGGCAACGTCGTGCCGCAATCGGTTTCCTCGAGCATCCAGTACGCCGGCGGCCAGCAGACGTTGTATGGCGTATGGGACTGGGACGTGGGGCAAGCAGCACCTACCACGGGATATGCCGGTCTGATCGGCTCGTCCTCGGCACCATCGGCGGTCATCAACTACAGCCAGCTGGTAACGCAAAGCGTCACCGATCAGACCAACGCCACCACGTCCGGCACCGGCCAGGGTTATCGCACGCTTAGCTCCAACGCCGTTTGCTTTGCTGGCACAACCTGTACCACCACCAGCGGCACCACGACCACCACGAGCACCGGCACTGCGTTCGGCTGGCTTCTCAACTTACCCGGCTACAACGGCTTGCCCTCGCCGGGCGTGGGCGGCGTGAACCAGACCGAACAGGTGATCTATAGCCCGATCGAGACCGAAGGCGCGTTCATCGTCAACACCGTGGTGCCGGCCAATAACTCCCCGACCAGTTGTACGGTGGAAGCCGCCCTGGGCTGGACGATGGCCCTCAACCCCGGTACCGGCGGCGCATTGGCCGAGTCGTTCTTCGCCAACAGCAGCGGTCAGTTCGTGACGCTCAATAACGCGGCGGTAGGCGGCATCGCGCTTAATGCCACGGGTAGTCCGTCGGTCGTAACGGCCGCTGGCCTGCCATTCCTGGTCAGCCAGACGTCCACCGGTGCCGGCACGGTCAATCCGATTCAGCCGCCGCTGGGCGGAAAAACCCAACGTCTGACCTGGTTGCAGATCAACTAATACCCACGCGAACGCGCGATGAGACGCAAAAGAGAGCCACAAGCCATGCGAGAAAACATGAACCATCCGCTGCCTCGCGGCAGATATATGTCGGCCACGCACCGCTCGCATGGCTATACGCTGATCGAGTTGATGATCGTGGTCGGCATCGTGGTCATCCTGGCCGCCATCGCGCTGCCCAGCTACACCAGGCAGATTCAGCAATCCCGCCGTACATCGGCAAAAACCGCCCTGCTCGACGTGGCCAGTCGCGAAGAGCGCTACTACGCCGTGAACAATTCCTACACGACGCTGGCCAATCTCGGGTATACCAACCTCAGCGGCAACAATCTGCTTATCCCTAGCGCCAGCCAGGATTACTACAACGTTTCGGTGACGGTGGGCACGCCGACCTCCAGCTACACCGTCACCGCAGTGCCCCAGGGCACGCAGGCGAGTGATACGTGCGGCACCTATACGCTCACCGGCCAGGGCGTGCAGTCGGACAATGGCACTGCTTCCAACTGCTGGTAATGGGCCACCGTCGTCGCCGTTCGCGCTAGCGAACGCGAGCATCCATGTACGTATTGATGGGCCCGATCGCACCACAACATAGAGCCTGAATGCCGCTACGGCTTTCGTGTCACGCCCGGGAGGCGGATAATTGCCGCCCCTCCCCCCAGGCCCCGCATAGGCATGTTCGTACCTGGTCAACGCTGGATTTCCACCGCCGAGCCTGAACTGGGCCTCGGCACCGTCTTGCGCGTCGAAGGACGCGGTGTGCAGGTGCTTTTCGCCAAATCGGGGGTGCTGCGGCCTTATGCGGTGGACTCGGCCCCGCTGGTTCGCGCCGAATTCCGCGCCGGCCAACGCATTGCCGGCAAGGGCATCGCCTTTCTGGTCGAGCGCATCGAGGAACGCGAGGGGCTGCTGGTCTACCGCGGCGAGGGCCGCGAGCTGCACGAAGGGCAGCTGGACGACGAGCAGAGCGTGAGCCAGGCCGATGACCGGCTGGTCGGCGGACGCACCGACGCCGTGCATCACTTCGAATTGCGCGTGGAAGGACTCAAGCGGCGCGCCGATGCGCGGCGCTCGCCCACCTGGGGCCTGGGCGCCGCGCGCATCGGGCTGGTGCCGCACCAGCTGCGCGTGGCCGGGATCGCCGCCTCGCGCCATCCCCCGCGCGTATTGCTGGCCGATGAAGTGGGCCTGGGCAAGACGATCGAGGCGGGCATGATCATGACGCGCCAGATTGCCACCGGTCGCGCCTCGCGCGTACTGGTGCTGCTGCCCGATACGCTGGTCTATCAATGGTTCGTCGAGCTGCTGCGCCGCTTCAACCTGAGCTTCGCCATCTACGACGAAGAACGCTGCGAGGCGGTTGAGCAATCCGACAGCGGCCACAATCCGTTCGAAGACGAACAACTGGTCATCGCCGATTTCGACTTCCTGGAGCACAACCCCAAGCGCGCTTCACAATTGCTTGACGCCCGCTGGGACCTGCTGGTGGTGGACGAGGCCCACCATCTGGCCTGGACACCGGAAGCGGCCAGCCCCCGCTATGCCCTGGTCGAGCAATTGGCCGCGGCCACCCCGGGCGTAATCCTGCTCACCGCCACGCCCGAACAACTGGGGCGCAGCGGGCATTTCGCGCGCCTGCGCCTGCTCGATCCACAGCGCTATCACCATCTGGATACGTACCTGGCCGAGTCGGAACGCTTCCAGTCGCTTTCACGCATTGCCGACAAACTGTTGGAGCGCACGCCGCTGGATGACGAGGAACGGCAGCAGCTGCACAACGCCTTCGACGGCGACACCGCGCTGCAGGCCTGCTTGTCCGATACGGCCAAACCCGAGCACAGCCGCCCATTGCTGGCCGCGCTGATCGATCGCCACGGTACCGGCCGCTCGATGTTTCGAAACCGGCGCGCCGGCATTGGCGGTTTTCCCAAGCGCCTGCCCGAATGGGAGCTGGTCGGCACCGACGGCCTGGACGACAACACCCGCCAGACGCTGCTTGCCGAATTCCACGCCGACATCCAGCAACCCGCGCCGGCGCTGGAGTGGAATTACGCCAACGATCCGCGCATCGACAAGCTGGTCCACCTGCTGGAACGCCACCCGCAGGACAAGTTCCTGTTGATCTGCCGCAGCCAGTCCAAGGTGCTGGCGCTGGAGGAAGCACTGCGCACGCGCACCGGCGCGGGCATCGCCCGCTTCCACGAGGGCTTGGGAATCGTGCAGCGCGACCGCAACGCGGCCTACTTCGCCCAAGCCGACGGCGCACGCCTGCTGATCTGTTCGGAAATCGGTTCGGAAGGCCGCAATTTCCAGTTCGCGCATCGACTGGTGCTGTGGGATCTCCCGCTCGATCCGGATCTCCTGGAACAACGCATCGGCCGCCTGGACCGCATTGGCCAGAAGCACGACATCAACATCCACATCATTGTGGCGGCCGACAGCGCGCACCACGTACTGGCCCGCTGGTACGACGAAGGCGTGGACGCCTTCCGCACCAGCCCGGCCGATGGACGCGAGCTGCTGCGCCGCTTCGGCGACACCCTGGCGCGGCTTGCCACCGAGCACGCGCGCGGCGACGACCAGCGCGACCAGGAATTGGACGTGCTGCTCGCCGAAACACGCGCCAGCCACGAGCAGATGGCCGAACTGATCCGCGCCGGCCGCGACCACCTGCTCGAACTGGCCGCCAGCCGCGACCCGCATGCCGATGCGCTGGCGCAGTCGTTCCGCCGCGAAGACGACGATCCCTCGCGCGATGCGTTCCTGCAGCGTCTGCTCGAATCCTTCGGCATCCACGCCGAAGAACTCGGGGGCAACGTCGTACTGCTGGATCCGCAATACCTGTCCACCGATGCCCTGCCGGGATTCAACGAAGGCCCGCTGTCGGCGACCTTCTCCCGCGAGATCGCACTCGGCCGCGAGGATCTTCCGCTGCTGCGGCTGGACCATCCCATCATGATCGGTGCGCTGGAACTGGCGTTTTCCGGCGAGCGCGGCAACGCGGCCTTCATGGTCGACGATGCCCTGCCCTCGCGCAGTGCGCTGCTGCAGGCCGTGTACGTGCTTGAGTGCGTGGCCGAACGCCAGCTCGATGCCGAACGCTTCCTGCCGACCCAGCCGATCGTGGTGACCATCGATACCAAGCTGGCCGAGCGCGCCGGCTTCCAGCCCAGCGAGCTGGCGTTGCGCCGCGCCGGCGAGCGGAATATCGAAGTGCCGCGCTACCGCAAATTCCTCGCCAAACTGGTGCCGCCGATGCTGGAAAAGGCCGAGGCCGCGGCGGCATTGCGTGCGCAAGCCGGTATCGCCGAGGCCGTGAACGATGCGCGCGACACCCTGGATGCCGAACTCGCGCGCCTGCATGCGCTGCGCGCGGTTAACCCATCGATCAGCGAGGCGGAAATCGCCGGCGTCGAGCAGGAACGCACCACCCTGCTCAACACCCTGCCGCAAGCGCGCCTGCGGCTGGATGCGGTGCGTTTCGTGGTAAGCCCTGACTTCCTGGCGCTGCGCTGAGAGCGCCGCGCCAGCGAGCGCCTATACCATGCTGGCATCGGCATCGGCGAGCGACATGCGACGCCCGATGCCGAACACCACGTACGCCACTGTCAGCAACACGACCCACGCCGCACCCACATACAGCGCCACGCGCGTATCGGGGCTGTAGCCGAGCATCACCACCACGAACAACAGAAACGCCAGGCATGCCACGCTGCTCAGCGGCCAGATACGCAGCGGAAAACCGGTCTTGCCGTAACGCCGACGGAAGCTGAAATGCGCGATCAACACCATGACCCACGTCCACACGGTGTTGAACGACAGGATCGACATCATCGTTGCAAAGATGCTTTGTGGCAGCAGATAGTTGAGCAACACGCCGACCACCAGGCAGGCCAGGCACGCCAGCACGCTACGCGTAGGTACGCCGTGTTCGTTCACCTTGCCAAATAGCGCGGGCGCCTGCCCCTTGTGCGACAGGCTGTACAGCATGCGACTGCCGCTGAAGGTGGTGCTGTTGAAACCTGACAGCGCCGCGGTGATCACCACGAAGTTGATCACGCCCGCGGCCTGATGAATACCGAGCTTGGCAAACGTGGTAACGAACGGGCTGCCCTGCGTACCCAGCTGATTCCACGGATAGATCGCCATGATCACGAACAGCGCGCCGACGTAGAAGATCATGATGCGCCAAAGCACCGAATTGACGGCGCGCGGAATGCTGCGCTCGGGCGAGGCTGCCTCACCGGCTGCCATGCCGATGGTCTCGATGCCGCCGAAGGCGAACACCACGATCGGCAGCGCCAGCACCATGCCCTGCATCCCGTTCGGGAACCAGCCGCCGTGACTCCACAGGTTGCTCAAGCCCAAGGGCTGACCGCCATTGCCCCAGCCCAGCCAGATCATGCTGGCGCCGCCGAGAATCATCAGCACCACGGTCACCACCTTGATCATGGTGAACCAGAATTCCATCTCGCCGTATACGCGCACCGCCATCAGGTTGAGCGTGCCGATCATGACCACGCTGCCGAACACCCAGATCCATTGCGGCAGTTCGGGAAACCACTGCTTCATGTAGATGCCCACGCCCGTGCTCTCGGCCATGCCCACACCCACCATCAGCAGCCAGTAATTCCAGCCCGTGAGGTAGCCGGCAAACGGCCCCAGGTAGCGATGTGCGTAGCTGCTGAAGGAACCGGGGACCGGGTCGTGCACGGCCATTTCCCCCAGTGCGCGCATGATGATGTAGATCATCAGGCCACCGACCATGTAGGCGAAGATCACCGACGGGCCGGCCATCATGATGGAGCTGGCCGAGCCGAGGAAAAGCCCCGTGCCGATGGCCATGCCCAGCGCCATGAAGGTGATGAGGCGCGAGGTCAAGCCGCGCTGCAGATGTTGGGTCATGAGTTAAGCCTGTTTACGTGAAAACGTCGGGGAAATCGCCCGCTAGCGGTTTCGGGCCGCAGCGTCGGATTCACCGCATTAATCGGCGCTTGGGTTTGATCGGAAACTTGCCGCGCCAGTACTCGATCATCAGGAAGCCGCCCAGCATACCGCCCAGGTGCGCAAAATGCGCCACGTCCGCCTGCCGCCCCGTCACCCCCAGCACCAGCTCGACGGCCCCGTAGCCGATCACGAACAACCAGGCCGGGATCGGGATGGGCAGAAAGATCAACATGAGTTTTTCCTGCGGGTAGAGCATGCCAAACGCCAGCAGCAAACCAAAGATGGCGCCGGATGCCCCCAGTGTCGGCGCAAACCCATGCGTGAAGTAATCCACCACGAAAAGCTGTGTCAGCGCAGCGACAATCATGCAAACAAAGTAGTACGCGGTGAAGTTGCGCGGACCGAACGTGCGCTCGATCGTTCCGCCAAACATGTACAGCGCGAACATGTTGAAAAAGATATGCATGTAGCCGCCATGCATGAAGCCGTAGGTAACCAGCTGCCATACCCGGAAGCCGATCGCCACGGTGCTGCCGTCGGCGGTTTGTGCCAGCTGATCGGGCCCCCACGGCCACAAGGCGAAGTGAGCGATCAGCGTGTCGTTCATCACCTGCTGCAACAGGAACACCAAGACATTGGCGATCAGCAGATTGCGGGTGACCGGCGGCAATTGGGTAGGCATGGGAATCTCATCGGGAAGTCGCCGCTAGTATCGGTCACCCCGAGCCATACGAAAAAGGCCACCCGGGGGTGGCCTTTTCATGATGACTGCGGCAGATGGAATCAGCCGCTGTGCGAATCGGTGTCGATCTGCGCCATGGCATCCGGACGGCGGGCGCCCGCGAAGCGCTTCGCCCAATAGCTGTCGGCGAGGCTGTCCACGCGCACCGATTCGCCACGACGGGGGGAGTGGATGAAGTGCCCGTCGCCGGCGTAGATACCCACGTGCGAGATACGGCCGCGGCCATGACGGCCCGCCGTGCGGAAGAACACCAGGTCGCCCGGCTGCATGTCGTTGCGCTTGACGATGCGGCCGACCAGGTACTGCGATGCCGAGTTGGTGGGCAGCTGCAGGCCGATGGCGCGCTCGAACACGTAGCGCACGAAGCCACTGCAATCGAAGCCGGTGGACGGGTCGCGGCCGCCGCGCACGTAACGCACGTTGCGCAGTTGCATGGCCAGGCCGATCAGCGTGTCGCGCAGATCCTGGCCGAGCTTGGCATTGCTGAAATCTGCCAGGTTGCCGGGCTGGCTGGCTGCGGCATCGGCCTTCTTGGCCGGCGCCAGCGCCGCGATGGGCAACTGGGTGGGAAGCGTGGACTGCGCCAGGGTCGGCGCGGGGGTGAAGGCGGCGAGCGGGTCAAGCAACGTGGCGGAAATCTTGGCCGATACCTGGGCCTGGAGGTTGCCGTCGGTGGCAGCGAAGGCCTGGCCGGAAAAACACATGGCAGCGGCAAGCGCGGCGAGTACAAGTCGCGTTTTCAGCATGCGGATGGATCTCTGGGCGGTTACTTATCCGGTCGTCCCCCCTCGGGCGACCGTGACGAAGCAGTGAAGGTAACAAAGCAAACGCCGGCGCATGTTCGGATGAAGTTAACTGAACCCTATCGTTTTAAAAACCGGATTTGGCTGCAGGAAAAATTCAACTATTTGAATTTAAACAATAAAAAATAGATGGCATGGAGATGACGGCCCGAGGCGGCCATTTAATTTTCGAACTTTTACGCAGAATTGAGACCCGGCGCACACGCAATGGTCACACGTCACCGTCATGAACGCCTGCCGAAAATCGCCGTCCCGATCCGCACCTCGGTCGCGCCTTCGGCTATCGCCAACGGAAAATCCGCGCTCATCCCCATCGACAACCGGGGCAAGGCGTGCCCGTCGGCGGCGCATCGGTCGCGCAACTCCCGCAGCTGCCGGAAGCAGGCCCGGATCTCCCCCTCGTCCTCGGAGAGGGTCGCCAGGGTCATCAGGCCGCGTACGCGCAGGGTGGGATAGGCCTGAAGCTGTGCGAGAAAGGCAGGCAGCTCCTGGGCCGGCAGGCCGGACTTGGTGTCCTCGCGCGCCGTCTTCACCTGCACCAGCACATCCAGGTTGCGGCCCAGCGCCTGCAACCGCTGGTGCAGCGCCTGGGCCAGTTCCAACCGGTCCAGCGACTGCACCTCGCTGGCCAGCCTGGCCACGTCCTTGGCCTTGTTGGTCTGCAGGTGGCCAATCACCACCCACGCGATCGAGGCGTCCGCCAGCGCGGCCGCCTTGTCGCGGATCTCCTGCACCTTGTTTTCGCCGAAACGGCGCAGGCCCAGGGCCATCGCGGCACGGACGGCCTCGGGTCCGAAGGTCTTGCTGACCGGCAGCACCTCCACCTCGGCCGGATCGCGCCCTGCGGCGCGGCAGGCCGCATCGACCCGCCGCCGCACGGCCGCCCAGTTGCCGGCCAGCTGCGCCGCGTCGATCAAGCGGACCTCGTCGCCGCCTGCTGGAAATGCCGCGCGATGACTTCGGCGACCACCATCGACACTTTCTTGCCGGTCGGAATGTGGATGAATTCGTTCGGGCCATGGGCGTTGGAGTGCGGCCCCAGCACGCCGGTGATCAGAAACTGCGCCTGCGGGAATTTGCTGCCCAGCATGCCCATGAACGGAATCGAGCCGCCCTCGCCCATGTATGCGGCCGGTGCGCCGAAATACTGCCGGGACGCCTCGGCCACCGCTTCCTCCAGCCAGGGCGACAGCTGCGGGGCGTTCCAGCCGCTGCCGTCTTTCTCCAGCTTGAAATTCACTTTGGCGCCGTACGGCGGATCCTTTTCCAGCAATTGCTTGACGAATTCGCCCGCCTTGGCGCCATCGAGCGTGGGCGGCACGCGCAGGCTGAGTTTTACCGAGGTCTTGGGGCGCAGCACGTTGCCGGCGCTATCCAGCGGCGGCATGCCGTCCACGCCGGTAACCGCCAGCTGCGGCCGCCAGGTGCGGTTGAGGATCAGCTCGCATAGATCTTCCGTCACCGGCCGCATGCCATCCACGAACGGAAACTTGGTGTACACCGCTTGGCCGAGCACGTCGGCCGAGATCCTGGCCTGATCGATGCGCTGCTGCGGGATGTCCGCATACAGCTCCTTGGGCTTGATGCGGCCGGTTTCCGGATCTTCCAGGCGCGAAAGCAGCTCGCGCAGGATGCGGAAACTGGACGGCACCACGCCGGATGCATCGCCTGAGTGCACGCCTTCTTCCAGCACCTGCACGGTCAGTTCGCCGCCGGTCATGCCGCGCAGCGAGGTGGTCAGCCACAGCTGATCGTAATTGCCGCAGCCCGAATCCAGGCACACCACCAGCGAGGGATTGCCGATGCGCGCGGCCAGGTGATCCACGTAGTAAGGCAGATCGTAGCTGCCCGATTCCTCGCAGGCTTCGATCATGATCACACAGCGCGCGTGGGCCATGCCTTGTTCGCGCAACGCAAGCAGCGCGGCGAGCGAACCGAAGATCGCGTAGCCGTCGTCGGCGCCGCCGCGGCCATAGAGCTTGTCGCCCTTGAGCACTGGCGTCCACGGCCCGAGGCCTTCGGACCAGCCGGTCATTTCCGGCTGCTTGTCCAGGTGGCCGTAGAGCACCACGGTATCGTCGTTCTGTCCCGGCACTTCGATGTAAATCAGCGGCGTGCGCCCTTCCAGCCGCACCACTTCGAGCGTGGCGCCGGGCAGCAGCGGCAGCTTGGTGCGCGCCCACGTTTCCATCAGCTTCACGGCGGCATCCATATGACCGTGCGCCACCCAGTCCTTGTCGAACATCGGGGATTTGTTGGGAATCCGGATGTAATCCATCAACTGGGGCACGATTTCGGTGTCCCACAAATCGCTGATGTAACGGGTAATGCGCGTGGTATCCATGCGGACTCCATCGGGGAGGTCAAAGGCCGATTCTAACAGCCTCGCTTTCCGCTTCGCCGACAGCCGATGCAGTCCAAAGACGACACCAACCCGGGACCTGCATAACCGCCGCGGCAGGCACTGCGCCCACTGTGACGATGCACGGCGGACGGTGCAAAGTGTGTCGCGGCGTTGGGAACGCCGCTCAAATTCGTTACCAGGGAAAAAACCATGTTCAAGAAAATCGCCGCCATCGTCGGTCTGACGCTGGCCACCGGCTGGTCCGCCTTCGCCGCCACACCCGTCAACATCAACACGGCAGACGCCGAAACCATCGCCCATGCCCTGGACGGCATCGGGCTGGCCAAGGCCAAGGCCATCGTCGCATTCCGCGACGAGCACGGCCCGTTCAAGAACATCGACGACCTGGGCCAGGTCAAGGGTATCGGCAAGGCGACGCTGGAGCGCAACCACGACGCCATCCTGCTCTCCGGCGAAGGTGCCAAGGCCGACACCGTCCCGGCCAAGCCCAAGCGCGCCAAGAAAGCCAAGCCGGCGGCCGAGGCGGCGGGCGAATAAGGCGGCAGTCCACGCGGTGCGGTCCATTTTGGGCCGTACCGCAGTACACTCGCGCGCTGGCTCCGCCGTCCGCGACTTGAAACCCGCCGCCATGATCGTTCCGCGCTACCGCATCGACGCTTCCCGCATCAACGGCGCTGGCAAGGGCCTGTTCCTGGAAGAGCCGGTCGGCGCCGGGCGTATCATCATCGCGCCGGACGCCATCGACAAGACCTATGGGCTGGCCCAGCTGCTGGCCCAACCCAGCCTGATGTACGCCAGCGCCCGCTGGTTCGAAGACCGTTACACCATCTCTACCGACTGGCCCGACGAATGTTTCGTCAACCACAGTTTCGAGCCTAGCGGGCTATGGCACCTGGGTTTTGTGTTCGCGCCACGCGAACTGCCCGCCGGCACCGAGGTCACCGTGGACTACCGCCACCTGCTTCCCCCCGGCCATGCCGAGGACTTTATCGACACGGCCACTGGTGAGAAAATAGTGGGTCTGTCCTGGTACGAGAGTCTGATGACGACGACCCGCGCACTGGCCCATGTGCTGGATGGCGCGAGCTTCAATGGCTGATCGGACATGATCGAGATCCCTACCCTCCAAACCCCTCGCCTGCGCCTTACCGCGCTGACCGAACGCCATTTCGACGACTATGCCGCGATGCTCGCCGATCCGGAAAGCACGCGCTGGATCGGCGACGGCATGCCGCTGGACCGCACCAATGCCTGGCGCTCGCTGGCCATGCTGATCGGCCACTGGCAACTGCGCGGCTATGGCATGTGGGCGCTGGAACTGAAGTCCAGCGGCGAATTCATCGGCCGCGCGGGGCTGCTCCATCCGGAAGGCTGGCCCGACGTCGAACTGGGCTGGATGGTCAAGCCCGAACACCGCCATCACGGCTACGCCACCGAAGCCGGCGCCGCCGTGCTGGAATTCGCGTGGGAACACCTGCACATGCAACGCGTGATCAGCATGGTGCGCGTGGGCAACGATGCCTCGGACCGCGTCGCCGAGCGGCTGGGCGGTGAGCACATCGAAGACATCGACTTCTTTGGCAGCGACACCCACGTGTTTGCCTACTACCCGCCGCACCGCGAGTCCCGCCGCGCCTTCGCATGAGCGCGCTGCGCCTGGTGGATGCCGCATCGCTGTGCACGCAGCCGTGGGCCAATGGCGCCGGCACCACCACCGTCATTGCCAGCGAACCGGACCACGCCCAATGGCAGTGGCGCCTAAGCATTGCCGAGATCGCCCAGGAAGCGCCGTTCTCAAGCTTCCCCGACACGCGCCGGCTGTTTGTGCCGCTCGACGCGCCGATCCAGTTGCGTTTCGACGACTCGCATACGACAAATCTGCTGCGCCTGGCGGTTGCCCGCTTCGATGGCGCCAATGCGCCATACGCCCTGCTGCCGGAAGGCCCCACGCGCGCCTTCAATCTGATGCTGCGCGGCGTGGCACAAGGCGAGCTGATCGCCAGGCCCTTGAATGGCGGCATGTGGTTGCCGTTGCGCGCGGGATGGCGATGGTTTGTGCATGTGCTCGGCGGCCACGCCCATATCGATGCGAACGGCGAGCAGCTTGCCGCCGAAGGCGGCGCCAACGTCTGGATCGACGCGCAACCGGGCGAACGCGTGCGCATCGAAGGCGGTGGCGAGCTGGTCTTGGTCCAGCTCGCCACCAGCTACTGAGCTTATCGATACTCCGCCTGCGGCCTTGAGCCTGGAACGATCGAACGGGCCACTTCGGCCAGCGCGAACAGGCGTGCCGTGCGCATCCAGCCAATCGCCACCACGATCAGCTGGCTCAGCACCAGCGCGATCAGGAAGCCAAAGCCGAACGCCGTGACGTGAATGCGCGCCACCGCAAACAGCGACGCCAGCAGCAAGCCGACCAGCGTCACCACCAGGTAGAACAACAACGTCGACAACGGACGCGTGAACAGCTGCCGGAAGCCGCGTCCGAATGCGCGCGTGGCCGAGCGCAAGCCGGTGTCGGCAATGAACGCCGAGCGCATCGACTCCACGATCGACTGCACCAGCACAAACACGATCAGCAACACCCAGTGCACGATGCTGTGATAGGTATCCACCTGGGATTCGAGCACCGCTTTTTCCGCGTGTTTTTCCGCAAGGTGCGACGCCAGGCCGAACACCGCCGCCAGTACGCCATACAGCAGCACCGACCACAGCATCACGCGGAACATCCGGCCGTATTCGACGAAGCCGTTCTGCAACAACGCGCCGAAGCCCAACCGGCGGCCGGCGCGGCCGCTGCCCACGATCATGCCGTTCAGGAACGGCGACAGCAGCAAGCTCAGCAACACGCCAAGCAGCATCGCCGCGGTCAGCCACTGTGGATGCTCGAACAGGTTCAACGCCACGTCGGTAAACATCAGGTCGTTGAAATGCTGTGCCCACTGGACCGAATGCACCGAGGTATCGAGCACGCCCCCCAGCATCTTCCACAACGGCAACGCCACTACCGTTGCCGGGATCAGCATGATCAGCATCCACAGCAGCAGCAGGCGCCATTGCACGGCCGCGATCATGCTGGAGAACAGGGCGCCCACGCCCATGGAACGAGACATGTTGTTGGCCATCACAGTGTCTCCAGCATCGAGTAGAAGGTCTGCAGCACGGCGGCCGCATCGGCCGTCCAGCGCTTGGAGGCTGCGCTGTCGGGCTTGGTCGTCAAGCTGTCGTTGAGCTTGTCGCGATCAAGCAAATTGTGCTGATCCGGATCGAGTTCGGCCGACACGACCTTGCTGGGCTTGATGAAATCGAAGCGTACCCAGCGGCGATCGTCGTTCCAGGTTACGTCTTCGTGCGTGCCGTCCTCGAACGTCACCCGCAGCACTTCCGGCGCCGGGACGCCATCGCGCGTCACAGTAACCGTGCTGTGCCAGGGGAAGGGGCCGGGCGCGCCCGGTTTCGCGTCGGGATGAGCCTTCTTCCAGTCGCTGCGTTGCGTGTCGATCTGCTTGGCCAGATCGTCGCCGTCCACTACCACCTGCTTGCCGTCCTTCCAGCTCACGCCGGCCTGCGGCAGCACTTCGTGCGAGTCGATGTCCGCCACCTTGTCGTCCATGGACGCGGTGCCGTAGACGTACTCGTTGAAAATCGCATCGACATCCTTGGCGTCGCCGGAGCTGTCGATCAGCGCCGCGCGGAAGTCGGCTACGGACGGATGACGGAACCGCCAGCGCTGGTAATAAAGACGGAAGGCGCGCTCAAGCGCAGGCTTGCCCAGGCGCTCTTCCAGATCGTGCATGGCGGTGGCGGTACGCGAATAGACCGTACCGTAGCTGGTACCGGAGAGCCGATCCCAACTGTTCTGCGCCAAGGGATCGGAGGGGTGAGCCAGCGTGGCGGTGGCGCGCTCGAACACGAAGCCTCTGATGTGCGGCGTGATGCCCAGCCACTTGGTGAACCGCCCGGCAAGCACCAGATCCTGGTTGCGTTCGCGCAGCATGCGGTTGTCCCAATATTCGTTGAGGCCCTCGTCGAGCATGGGCTCTTCGAATTCATTGGAAGCGAGGATGCCGTAGAAATAACCGTGCCCGAATTCGTGGATGTTCACGAAGTCGCTCAGCATCTGCGTGTAGGTATCGGGCTCGACGTACTGGTAGCCTTCGGAGGTGAAGAAGGTCGGATACTCCATGCCACCGGCTTCTTCGGCGTTGTAAGGCGGAATCACCGCGGTCAGCGTTTCGTACGGATAGGGGCCGAGCGTCCTGGAGAAATAGCCGATCGCATCGATGCTCGATTTCAAGGTCGGCGCGGCGGTGGCCTCGTATTCCGGCGGATAGATCACGCGCACGGAAACCTTCGGGCTGCCCGGTCCTTCATAGGTGCCGTCAAGCGTCTTGAAACCCTTGGCGGCCACCCAGGCGAAATCGTGCACGTCGCCCTGCACGAAGTGATAAGTGGTCTTGCCGTCTTTCTGCTCCGGCGTGCCCTGCAGCTTGCCCACCGCACCCACGGTGTAGTCGCTGGGCACGGTCAGGTGCACGTCGTACAGGCCGAAGTCGGCATAAAACTCGCTGTTGAAGTGGAACTCGTGCACGTTCCAGCGCACTTGCGTGGCACCGCGTTCGCCGGGCAGTTCCAGCACGCCGATCTTGGGGAACCATTGCCCGACCAGGTTGAAATCGCCCCACCAGCCCGTGCGCTCCACGACGCGCGGCAACTGGCTGAGGAAGTCGATGTCCAGGGCGAGCGTACCGCCCGCGGGCACCGGCTGCGCCAGGTCGATGCGTACCACGGTCTGGTCCGTGGCCGGACCGCCATCGGGGTGCACGTAGCTCCATGCCAGGTCAGTGCCGTTCTGCTTCACTTGCTGCAGGCGGACCCAGCCCCATTGGCCTTTTTCCAGCTCCGCGTTGCCGCGCGAGGAACCATGCGCGGTCAGCACCTTGCGCTCGGTGAAGAACGTGCTGCCTTCGTTCTGGAAGGCGTTGAGGTACATGTGGAAGTAGACGCTGCGCACTTCGCGGTCGCTGCGATTGCGCCAGGTCATGTGCTCTTTGCCGGTCACCGCATGCTTGAGGGCATCAAGTTCGGCATCGATGTTGTAGCTCACCACGCGATCGGAGAGCGTGGCCTCGTTGCCGGTGCGTTCGCCGCCCCACGCGCTAGCCGAACTCTGTTGCGTAATGATGGTGTCGTGCGCGGGCGCGAACGGAATGTCCTGCTGCGCCTGCGCACTCGTCGCCGCGGACGCGGGCTGTGTCTGGGCCGCCGGTGCCTTCGCCTGCGCGCCGGCCTGGCATGACCACAACATCACTACTGCGGCGAGCCACGGCCCGCCCCTTCCCCATGCAAACCTCATCGTGTGTCTCCCCTCGAGATGATGGCGATGATTGTCGAGCCTGAGGCAAGCCTGCCGGGGGAACATCAGCCATAGGTCACGACCTTCCCCACAAGGGCATGCATGAAGATTCGCCATCCTTGCGGCGGCCTGTCATGAACACCGCAGCGGCCTGCTGGCCCCATACCTTACCTGCCCGCCTGGATCTGTGCCTGCTGCAGCGCAAGCGCTAAGCTGCAAGCCCCGAGCAGGCAATACGCGCACAAGGCGCTGGAAGCTTCTGAAATCCATGAAAATAGTGTTTAAGCCCGATGTGCCTGAAGGAGTCGCGAAGCATGCGCATCCTGATTGCTGAAGACGATCCGTCCATCGCCGCCGGCGTGAGCGCGGCCCTGCGCCAGGGCGGCCACGCCGTCGATCACGTCGCCGACGGCGCACGCGCGGATGCCGCACTCAAGGACACGCCCTACGACCTGCTGGTGCTCGACCTGGGCCTGCCCGCGCTCGACGGTAGCGAGGTGCTGCAGCGCGCGCGCCGGCGCGGCAGTGGCCTGCCGGTGCTGGTGATCACCGCGCGCGAAGGCCTGCGCGAACGCGTGCGCATCCTCGATCTAGGCGCGGACGACTACCTGGTCAAGCCGTTCGCCCTGGCCGAATTCGAGGCGCGCGTGCGCGCGCTGTTGCGACGCTATACCACGCAAGGCGCGCCGGAATTGACGCTGGGCCGCCTGCGCCTGGATCTTCCCGGCCATCGCGCCTGGGTGCAGAACACGCCGCTGGAGCTGACCGCGCGCGAATTCGGCCTGCTTGAAGCACTCGCCGCCCGCCCCGATCGCGTCACCAGCCGTGCCCAGCTGATCGAGGCCCTGTGCAGCTGGGACGAAGAGCTCACTGACAACGGCCTGGACATCGCCATCTACCGGCTGCGCCGCAAGCTGGTCGATTCGGGCACGCAGGTGCGCACCATCCGCGGACTGGGCTACCTGCTGGAAGAGGTGAAAGAAGCATGAGCCAGCGCATGCTGTGGCGCAATGAACGCCAAAGCCTGCGCCGGCGCCTGCTGACCACCTTGCTGGTGCCGCTGACGCTGCTGCTGATGTTCAACAGCCTCATCACCTACATCGGCGCACTGATCTACGCCAATCACGTTCACGACAAGGACCTGATCAACGACACCTTGACACTGGTCCAGATGATGGCCCACGAAAGTCCCGATGGCCGCGTCTCCTCGCAGGCGCAGTTCCTGCTGGACTACGAGCCGGAAGGCCGCAACTATTTCAGCGTGTACAGCAGCAAGCACGGATTGATCGCCGGCAATCGGGCCGTGCGGCCACCCAGCGGCATGCCGCGCCACGGCGGCGATCCGCTGCTCTACAACGTGCAGATCGACACGCATGCCCTGCGCGCGGCCAGCATGTTGATGAGCAATCCGCTCGACGCGGGCGATCAACTGGAAGTCACCGTTGCCGAAACGCTGCGCGACCGCCATCAGGAAGCGCGCCAGATTCTGCTGCTTAGCATTCCCGCGCAGACGCTGCTGATCATCGCCGCGTTCCTGCTGGTGTGGTTGGGCGTGCGCACCGGCCTGCGCCAGCTCGACCCGCTGACCGAACAGCTGGCCAATCGCGAACACGACCTGGCGCCGATCGGCGATGCCAACGTGCCGGTCGAAATCCTGCCGCTCACGCGCACCATCGACGGCTTGTTCGGCCGCCTGCGCGGCATGCTCGCCTTGCAGGAGCGCTTCATCGCCGACGCCGCGCATCAGCTGCGCACCCCGCTGGCCGGCCTGAGCGTGCATGCCGAGCGCGCGCGGGCCAGCACCGATCCACAGACGATTGCCGATTCGCTCAACCACATCCAGCGCCTGATCCAGCGCGCCAATCGCACCTCCAGCCAGCTGCTGGCGCTGACGCGCGCGCAAACCGTCGAGCATGAAGCGGGCGATACCGAGCCGCTTAACCTTGCCACCCTCGTGCCCGAACTGGTCGGCCAGCGCGTGCACGAAGGGCTGGCGGCCGGCATCGACTTGGGCTACGACGGCCCTGCCGGCCCGCTATGGATCGACGGCGACCGCCACCGTATCCAGGAAATGCTGGACAACCTGATCGACAACGGCCTGCGCTACGCCGGCAGCGGCAGCCTGATGACCGTCTCGCTCGCGCGCGAACGCGGCGGCATCTGCCTGGCGGTGGAAGACAACGGTCCGGGCGTGCCGGCGGGCTGGATCGAGCGATTGGGCGAACGTTTCTTTCGCGTGCCGGGCGTGCAGGAAGAAGGCAGCGGACTGGGCCTGGCCATCGTGCAGCGCATCGCCCAGTGGCATGGCGGATCGGCGCGCTACATGGCCGGCGGCGAAAGCGGCCTGCGCGTGGAGATCATGCTGCCGGCCGGGTATGCACCGAAAAAAAACGGCGACGCTTGAGCGCCGCCGTGTTTGCCAGCTTCCCCTGCATGGGAACATCGACAAGAATCGTCACCCGCGAACGGACGTCCAGACGTCCGTCGCTGTGGGCTTACATGGCTTTCTTTGCCTTGACGAGCAACTGATCGAGCAGCGCGACGGCCAGATCGATTTCTTCGTGGCTGATATCCAGCGACGGCGCAAAGGTGATCACGTTCTTGTACCAGCCGCCCACGTCCAGCACCAGGCCGATTTTTTTGCCGTTGTGCTGAAGGTCCCCGGCGAGGCCGATATCGACCATCTTATCCAAGAGTGCCTTGTTCGGCGTGAAGCCGTCGTCAGTGCAGATCTCCGCGCGCAGCGCCAGCCCCAGGCCGTCGACGTCGCCGATTTCCTTGTGGCGCTTTTGCAGTTCTTTGAGTGCATCGAGGAAGTGCGAGCCCTTCTCCGCCACCGTCTTTTCGTAGTTCAGCTCGTAGCCCATCTTGATCACTTCCAGCCCAAGGGAGGTACCGAGCGGGTTGGAGTTGAACGTCGAATGGGTGGAGCCCGGCGGGAAGATGGTCGGGTTGATCATCTCCTCGCGCGCCCACAGGCCCGAGAGCGGATTGAGGCCGTTGGTCAACGCCTTGCCGAACACGATGATGTCCGGCGTGACGCCGAAGTGCTCGATCGACCACAGCTTGCCGGTACGCCAAAAGCCCATCTGGATTTCGTCGACCACCATCAGGATGCCGTACTTGTCCAGCACCTTCTTGAGGTCCTTGAAGAAGTTGCGCGGCGGTACGACGTAGCCGCCGGTGCCCTGGATCGGCTCCACGTAGAACGCGGCATATTCGGCCTGATTGACCTTGGGATCCCACACGCCGTTGTATTCAGTCTCGAACAGACGCTCGAACTGGCGCACGCAGGCATCGGAATATTCTTCCGGCGTCATGCCCTTGGGGCGGCGGAACGGATACGGGAACGGAATGAACATCGCGCGCTCGCCGAAGTGACCAAAGCGGCGGCGGTAGCGGTAGCTGGAAGTAATCGAGGAGGCACCGAGCGTGCGGCCGTGATAGCCGCCCTCGAAGGCGAACATCAGGCTCTTGCCGTTCTTGTAGTTGCGCACCAGCTTGAGCGAATCTTCCACCGCCTGCGCACCGCCGACGTTGAAATGCACGCGGCCCTTGAGGCCGAACTTCTGCTGGGCGTCCACCGCGATGGTCTTGGCCAGCTCGATGCGCGTCTGGTGCAGGTACTGGCTGGCCACCTGCGGCAGCACGTCGATCTGACGCTTGAGCGTGTCGTTCAGGCGCTTGTTGCCGTAGCCGAAATTGACCGCCGAGTACCACATCTGCAGGTCCAGGAACGGCACGCCGGCGGTGTCGTACATCCAGCTGCCTTCGCCATGGCGGAAAATCTTCGGCGGATCGACGTAATGCACCGTGTCGCCGAAAGAACTGTACTGCGCTTCGTCGGCCAGCAACTGGGCGTCAGGAATCACGCCTGCTGCGGCGTTCGGATCGTAAGCATTCATGGAAAAAAACTCGAAGGAAAAAACGGATTAGAAGTTGGAGACCGCCGGCAGGACATGCGGCGCGGGCTCGGCCAGCAGACTGCCATCGAGCAGGCGCGGCAGCAGTTCCAGCGCATCCTCAAAGCCGGTGATCGGCACGTAGGGAATGCCCGTCGCCCGGCAATGCTCAATCAGGCGGTGCTTGGCGAAGACGAAATCGACCCGGTCGGCGGCGCAGAAATCGGAGGCGCCATCGCCGATCAGCAAGGTCTTGGCGCCGCCCGTGCGTGCCTGCGCCACGCAGGCGCACTTGCAGGTGCCGCTACGGCAGCCTTCGGCCCGGAAGGGCGAGGTAAGCTGCCATTGACGCGGCGGCGTGGCCGGGGCCAGGTGATTGGCCGCCAGCGGGAGATGATCGAGGCCGTAACGGCCCAGGATGCGGTGAATGGCGTAATCCAGACCGTCGCTGACCACGCGGATGGGCGTGTGCAGCTGCGCGGCGCGTTCGACGAACGCCGGGAAAGCGTGGTCGATCCACAAGCCGTCCAGATGGCTGTCGAGCTCGTCCCGGCGCATGTCCAGCAAGCCGACCTGCCCGCTCATGCACTCACGCGAACCGATGCGACCGGCGCGCCAGTCCTGTTCCAGGGTCTCCCAGCCGGGGCGGCCGAAACGGTCAAGCAGCGAGTCGATCACGTCCTCGACGGAGATGGTGCCGTCAAAGTCGCAGAGGATGTTCCAGGCAGTCACGCACCACTCCAGCATCAAAACGAGGCTCATCTTGGCAAGCACCCCCTTTCGGTCTCCTTTCCGGGAACGCAAGGCTTAGGCAAGCAACCGTAAGTTGTTCCGTAACAAGTAAGCCAAATCGAAGCCTTAACCCGGTATGCTTACGATTTGCACGCTTCATTGACGGTTCTTAAGCCCGTGCACGATGCCGCTTTGCGCCACCCGCTTCGATTTGGCCGTCCGTCGATGGCCGCGCTGCGCCTGCTTGCGGCCCTGGCGCTGACCTTGCTCGCCGGTTGCAGCGCCGCACCGCTGCCGGCCCTGAAGCCTCCGGTACCCCAGGCATGGCGCAACGCGCCCCTTCCCGCGCCGCCCGGCGGCCCGGCGCAACCGGACCTGCACAATTGGTGGCAGGCGTTCAACGATCCGGACCTCAACGCCCTGGTCGAACGCGCGCTGGACGGCAACCTGGATGTCGCCGCCGCCGCCGAACGCCTGCTTGCCGTACGCATCCTTTACGGCCACGCCACCGACAAATACCTGCCGAGCCTGCGCGCGGACACCAACCAAGTGATCCAGCCCGACGCCAGCGCGTCGTATTTCATCGCCGGTTTCGACGCCCTGTGGGAAGTACCGTTTTTCGGCGCCTTGAAAAGCACCCGCCGTCTCGCCAACGGCAACCTGAGCACCGCGCGCGCGCAATGGCAAAGCGCCTACGTCACCCTGGTTGCCGAGGTCGCGCGCTGCTGGATCGAATTGCGCACCGCCCAGCAGCAGGCGCAAGAACTGGCCCAGGTGCGCGATGCCGATCGCGAGAAACTGCGCCTGGTGCAGGTGCGCGCGCAGCTCAAGCTGGCCTCGCCCGCCGACGTCGCCGCTGCCGAATTAGAACTGGCCCGTGCAGAAATAGCGCTGACCGACCCGCAACGCGCGATCGAAGCCAACGCGCAGCAACTGGCCGTGCTGCTGGGCCAGAACGAGCCCGATCCGGCATGGCTGGCCGATGCCGGCGCGCAACCCGAACTGGGCAGCTGGCAACTGACCAGCGCACCCGCCGACCTCCTGCGTACCCGCCCCGAAATCGCCAGCGCCGAGGCCGACGTGCTGCGCGCCGCGGGCGAAGCCGGGCTCAGCCATGCGGACATCTATCCGCATATCGGCCTGGGCAGCTCGCTGGATTGGTCGCTGAACATCCTGCATCACCATACATTCTTCCGTTCCGGCGAAGGCATCTTTTCGGTCGGCCCGGTGGTGGACATGCCCCTGTTCGACTGGGGCATGCGCGTGGCGCAAGCACACGCCAAAGACCACGAGCTGAAAGCGGCGGTGTACGCCTATCGCCAGGCCGTGCTGCAAGGTGTCGCCGAAACGGAAACAGCCATGAGCGACCTGCAGCAACTGCGCCTGCGCGAAGACGCCGCCGAACGCGCCGTGCAGGCATCCGATCGCGATGCAGCGGCGGTGGACGAGCGCCGCGGCCTGGGCCTGAGCAGCACACTGGCGTGGCAGGACGCGCTGATCGCACAGCGCAATGCGCAACTGGAACTGATTTCCGCGCGCGCCGAACGCGATCTCGCCTACGTGTCGCTGTACAAGGCGCTGGGCGGCGCGCCCCTGCCACGGGACAACGTCGCCGCTCACTACGACGCATCCGCACGTCCGAAGGATGCCCGCTGATGGTGGCGCTGGCGCGCAAGACGCTTATCCATGAATGGCGGCGCTTCCTGCCCGCCGTCGTGGCGGTGGGATTCGCCGGCTTGCTGCAATTGTTGCAGGCTGCGCTGGTGCTGGGCATTTTCGGCAGCGCAAGCGTCTATATCACCGGCTCGTCGGCCGACTTGTGGGCCGGCTATCCCGGCACGCAGAGCGTCAATCTGGGCCGCCCCATCAGTGAAGACGTCGCAATGCGGTTGCGCATGGATCCGGATGTCACCCGCGTCGAACCGTTCCGCTGGGTCGATGCCGATTGGCGCGGACCGCGCGATACCGGCGGCGTGTCGGTGTTCGTCTCCGGCATCGATACACGCCCGGACGGCATGATGTTCTCGCGTGCGCTGCCGCCGGCACTGCGCGCGAAATTGAACGAGCCGGGCGCGGTGATCGTGGACAAGGCGGACATCGACAGCCTCGGCGTCAACATCGGCGATACCGCCGCGATCAACGGCCAGCGCGTGCGCGTGGTGGGCGTAAGCAGCGGCCTGCGCGCGCTCGGCGGCGTCAACATCGTTTCCTCGCTGGATACCGCGCGCGTACTCGACCTGGATCCCAACGACGCCGGCATGATGACCTACTTCGTCGCCAAGCTGCGCGATCCTTCCAAGGCCAAGCAGGTTGCCGCGCGCCTGACCGGCTCGAACGCATTCGGCCCCTACACCGTCTGGACGGCCAGGGAATTCGCGCGCCAGTCGCAGCTGTACTGGATGCTCGACACCGGCGCGGGCGCGGGCGTGCTGTTCCTGGCGGGCATCGTGTTCCTGGTCGGCGCGGTGATCACCAGCCAGACCTTGATCGCGGCGGTGATCGGCTCCATCCGCGAATACGCCACGCTCAACGCATTGGGCGTGGGCCGCGGCGCGCTGCGCAAGGTGATCATGGAACAAGCCTTCTGGGTCGGCGCGCTGGGCCTGGTATGCAGCATCGTGATCGGCATCGTGCTGCTGATCATCGCGCGCAATCGCAGCGTACCGATGGAACTTCACCCGCTTACCGCCGCCGTCTGCCTTTCGCTGAGCATGGCGCTGGCGATCGTGTCGGGGCTGGCCGCAATGCGCAGCCTGCGCCGCGCGGACCCGGCGAGCCTGCTGCGATGAACGCGGCCGCTGCCATGCAGGCGCCCTCCTCGCGCACGCCCTCGCTGCAAGCGCGTGGCGTCAGCAAGTCCTTCGTGTCCGGACGCGTCCACAGCAGCGTGCTGCAAGATTTATGGCTGGACGTGCATGCCGGCGAACTGACGCTGATCTCCGGCCCGTCCGGCTGCGGCAAAAGCACACTGCTGGCCATCTTGAGCGGCTTGCAGCCGGCCGACGCGGGCGGCGTGCTCGCGCTCGGCCATGAACTGGGCGGCATGGGCATGCGCGAACTGGAGAACTTCCGCCTGCAACACACCGGCTTCGTGTTCCAAGGCTTCAACTTGTTCCCGGCGCTGAGCGCACTGGAGCAGGTCGAACTGCCGCTGACCTACATGGGCCTGACCAAAGGCATGGCGCGCAAGCGCGCGATCGATTCGCTGGAAGAAGTGGGCCTGGGGCCGCGCATGCGCCTGCGCCCGGCGGAACTTTCCGGCGGCGAAAAGCAGCGCGTGGCGATCGCGCGCGCCCTGGCCAAGCAGCCGGAACTGCTGTTCGCCGACGAACCCACCAGCGCGCTCGACGCAGCCAACGGCCAGACCATCATCGACATCCTGCACCGCATCGCACGCACGCACGGCACCACCGTGCTTTGCGTCAGCCACGATCCGCGCCTGGTCGGCCACGCCGACCGCGTGCTGGCGATGGAAGACGGCCGCATTCTGAGCGACCATGTCCGGCCATCGCCGTCCGGCGCATCCGAGGCCAAGGAGCCCTCCGCATGAATCCGCGTCACCCCCGCTTCGCACTGGCCTTGCTTGCAGCGGCGCTGCTCTGCGGCTGCTCGCAGGACCAGACGTCGGCGGCTAGCCCGGCGGCACCGGCCTATGCGGCCGTGGCGCGCGGACGCATCGATATCGAGGGTGGCCTGCTCAAGCTGACCATGCCTGCCGAAGGCGTCGTCGACAACGTGGACGCACACGAAGGCCAGCACGTGCATAAGGGGCAGCTGCTGGCGCAGCTCAAGCTCGAGCCCGCCAAGCTCGCACTCGACTCGGCGCAGGCCGAGCAGCAACAGGCTGCCGACCAGGCCAGCGCGCTCCAACAGCGCGTGAAATCCGCCGATCTGCGCGCCTCGCGCCTGGAACAAGCCGCCAAAGCCGGTGCCGGCGACGTGCAGAGCGCCGACGATGCACGCGAAAACGCACAACAGGTGCATGCCGAGTGGGAAAACGCCAAAGCCAATACCGCGCTGGCCGCACAGAAAGTTGCCGCTGCGCGCTATCAGCTTGAACTGCGCAGCCTGCGTTCGCCGGTGGATGGCGAAATCGTGCAACGCATGGTGCAACCGGGCGCCACGGTATCGCCGGCGTCGGGCCCCATCTTCGTAGTGCTGCCCGACGCGCCGCGTATCGTGCGCGCCGAGCTCAACGAATCGTTCATTGGCGTCGTGCACCAGGGCATGGCGGCCGAGGTAGACGACGACAGCGGCGCCGGCATGGCGCCATTGCAGGCACATGTGCTGCGCATCGGCGATGTCTTTGGCGCCAGCACGCTGGAAGACGACCCGCAGGTGCGGGCCAACACGCGCACGGTGGAGTGCGTGCTGGCGTTCGATCAACAGCCCTCCACGCCGCTGCGGATCGGCCAGCGCGTGGTGGTGAAGTTCGCGCCGCAACCGGCCGGCACCTCGCACTGATCGCGGCTAACGCATCAGCGGTCGTCGCGCGTCCAGATCAGGCCATCGCTCTCGCGCACCGGAAACCGATGGATCGGCTCGTAAGCCGGCGGACAGGTCGGCTGGCCGGTGCGCAGGTCGAAACGTGCGCCATGGCGCGGGCATTCCACCTCCAACCCGTGGATGTCGCCGCCGGCCAGCTCGCCGCCATCATGCGTGCAGATGTCCTCTACCGCGTACAGGTCGCCGTCGATATTGAACACCGCGATGGCAGTATCGCCATCCCACACCACCTTGAATTCACCGGGCAGCAGATCCGATCGCGTGCCCACTTCGACCCATGTTTCGTTCACGCCGCCGCTCCTGCCGACAAGGCCTTGATAAGCAATTCGAAGCGCAGATCGTCGCGCAGCGGAACACCCACGCGCTCGTCGCCGTACGGAAAGGGCTTGTATTGGCCCGTGCGGCGATAGCCGCGCCGCTCGTACCACGCGATCAGCTCCGCGCGCACGTCGATCACGGTCATGTGCATCGCCGCGCAACGCCAGACCTCGCCGGCCACCCGCTCCGCCTCGGCCAACAGCCGCTTGCCCAGGCCGCCGCGCTGCCACGGCGGATCGACAGCGAACAGACCGAAGTAGGCAACATCGCCCTGGCGCTGGATGTGACAACAGGCGCGCAGCACCCGATCGACCGACGCGAGCAGGATAACGCTGTCAGGCGCGACGAACAGTTGGGAAACCAGTTCCTCATCCGTGCGCCGGCCATCGAGCAGATCGGACTCGGTCGTCCATCCGCGCCGGCCCGACGCGCCGCGATACGCGGATTCGACCAACGCCACGATGGCCGGCACATCGGCCACGCCGGCCATACGAAAATCTGGGGCGATATCGGTAATCATCCCTCGATGATAATCGCCTTGCGCGGCCGGCCATAGATGCCACGCCGCATCGTTGACGCAGGCGCGCGATTGGGCGGAGCTAACGAGTCCGCCGTGAAGGGTGGGATCATCTGGACCGCATGGCTTGCCCGCGCTGGCGCCGGGCACCGGCACTGATCGACGGGATCGCGCTACCCGCCGCGCGCCGTTTCGCTGCAATACCGTGCGAAACGGTCAAAGCAACAGTTTGCGCACCTTGAGCAAGGCCGCGACGAATGCGTCGATTTCTTCGCGCGTGTTGTAGAACGCCAGCGATGCGCGCAGCGTGGCGGGCACGCCGTAGAACTGCATCAGCGGATGCGCACAATGATGGCCCGAGCGCACCGCCACGCCTTCCAGGTCAAGCAGCGTCGCGAGATCCGTCGCTTGCGCGCCTTCGATCAAAAAGGAAATGACCGGCTCTTTTTCCGCCGCTTCGCCGAAGATGCGCAAACCAGGAACCTCGCGCAGGCGTTCGGTGGCGTAAACAAGCAGCTCGTGCTCCCACGCGCGCGTCGCATCGAAGCCCAGCGCCTGGATGTAATCGATGGCGGCGCCGACGCCCGCAAAGCCGGCGATGTTTGGCGTGCCCGCTTCAAACTTGTGCGGCGGTTCGGCGAAGGTGGTGCCGTCCAAACGCACTTCGCGAATCATCTCGCCGCCACCGAAGAACGGCGGCATGGCCTGCAGGTGTTCACGCTTGGCCCACAGCGCGCCGGTGCCGGTGGGCGCCAGCATCTTGTGGCCGGTCAGCGCGTAGAAATCGCAGCCGAGCGCCTGCACGTCCACCGGACGGTGCGGCAGCGCCTGCGAACCATCCACCAGCAACGGGATACCGCGACGGCGGCATTCGCGCGCGATCTCGCGCACGGGGTTGACCGTGCCTAGCACGTTGGAAACATGGGTGACGCAGGCAAGCTTTACGTCCGGCGTCAGCAGCTCGAAGAATTTTTCGACGATCAATTCGCCGCGCTCATTGATCGGCGCCGCTTTCACTGTCGCACCGCTGCGCATCGCCACCAACTGCCACGGCACGATGTTGGCGTGGTGCTCCATCACGGTGGTGAGGATCGTATCGCCGGGCTTGAGGCGCGGCAACGCGTAGCTGTAGGCCACCAGGTTCATCGACTGCGTGGTGCCGGAGGTCAGCACCACTTCGTTGCGCGAACTGGCGTTGATGAAACCGGCCAGCTTATCGCGCGCGCTTTCGTAAGCGGCCGTGGCCTCTTCGCCGAGCTGGTGCACCGCGCGCGCCACGTTCGCATTGTGCTCGCGGTAATGCCGGTCCACCGCCTCGATCACCTGCCGCGGCTTCTGGCTGGTATTGGCGTTATCCAGATACACCAGCGGCTTGCCATGCACCGTACGGCGCAGCAATGGGAAATCCTCGCGCACCCGCTGCACGTCGAAATCGAGGGAAGGCTGGCTGGGCTTGGCGTTCATGGCGGACCGTCTGGATGACAGGTGTGTTACGGCAGGTGCGCGATCAGCGCATGGGAAAAGTGATCGCGCAGGGTTTCGTTCGGCAGCGCCGCAAACACGGCGCGGCAGAACGCGGCGGTGAGCAGCGCCCGTGCCTCGGCCTGCGGCAGGCCGCGCGAACGCAGGTAGAACATCGCGCGCTCGTCGAGCTGGCCGACGGTGGCGCCGTGCGCGGCCTTCACCTCATCGGCATAGATTTCAAGCTCCGGCTTGGTATCGATCTCCGCCAGCGCCGAGAGCAGCAGGTTTTTGTTGCTGAGGCTGGCGTCGCTGCCATCGGCCCCCTCGGCCACCACGATCGCACCGCGGAACACGCCGCGCGAGCGTTCGTCGGCGACACCGCGCCACACCGATTCGGAGGCGGTGTCCAGGGCCTGGTGCCGGATCGAAAGCTGCGTATCCACGTGCTGGCGTCCGCGCAACACGAACACGCCGCGCGTATCGATGCGTGCCCCGTCGCCGCGAAGTTCCGCATGCAGATCGTGGCGTACCAGCGCGCCGCCCAGTTCCAGCGCATACAGCGCCGCCTGCGACTTGGCGCCCAGGCGCAGGCTGCTGCGGCGGATCAGCGTGCTCTCTTCGGCGGCGCTCTGCAGCAGCACGTGCTGCAGCTGTGCACCGTCATGCACGACGATATCGCCGACCAGCGTGCCAAGGTGCTTGTTCTGGGTGGTGGCCAGGTGATGTTCGACCAGGTTGAGCTGCGCGCCTTCACCCAGCTCGATCACGTTGCGCACGTGCCAGGCCAGCTCGCCCTGCGCGGGCGCGCCCACGAAACACAACTGCACGGGCTTGCCGATGCGCGCGCCGGCCGCCACGCGCAATACCACGCCCTCGCCCGCCATCGCCGCATTGAGCTGGGCGAATACGTCGCCGGTCTCGCGGTAATGCCGGCTGAGCGCGAAGCGCAGCGGTTCGGGATCACGCTCCAACACTTGCGACAACGGCTGCAGGGTGAGGCCCGCCGGCAATGCATCCAGGCGTGACAGATCGGCCCGGAACACGCCGTTGACGAACACCAGGCGCGGGCCTTCCACGCCCGGCAACACCAGCGTATGCGGATCGACGGCGTGCTTGGCGGCCGCGGCGTCGCCCAACGCGAAACGGCGTTGACCGAGCGCACGCAGCGTCGTGTATTTCCATGCCTCGGCACGGGTATCGGGCAACCCCGCGGCAACGAAGGCTTCCAGGTTTTCGCGCCGCGCGGCATCCAGCCAGGCGTGCCCGCTACCGGGCAGGCGCAGGTTCGCCGCGTCGCGCAGCCCTTCGATGAAGGGTAGCGAAGCCGGTGACTGGCTCATGCACGTGCCCCGGCAGCCGGCGCCGGATCGCGCTCGGCGACCCATGCATAACCGTGTTCTTCCAGCTTCAGCGCCAGCGTTTTGTCGCCGCTTTCGACAATGCGGCCATCCGCCAGCACGTGCACGAAATCGGGCTCGATGTAATCGAGCAGACGCTGATAGTGGGTAATCACCAGGAACGCGCGCTCAGGCGAACGCAGCGCGTTCACGCCTTGCGCGACCTGCTTGAGCGCATCGATGTCCAGCCCCGAATCGGTTTCGTCCAGAATGGCCAGCTTCGGTTCCAGCACGGCCATCTGGAAAATTTCGTTGCGCTTTTTTTCGCCGCCCGAGAAACCCTCGTTGACGGCACGATGCAGCAGCTCGTCGGAGATCTGCATGATCTTGAGCTTCTCGCGCACCAGCTTGAGAAACTGCATGGAATCCAGCTCTGCCTCGCTACGTTGCTTGCGCTGTGCGTTGAGCGCGGCACGCAGGAAATAGGTGTTGTTCACGCCGGGAATTTCCACCGGATACTGGAAGGCGAGAAACACCCCGGCGGCGGCCCGCTCTTCCGGCTCCAGCGCCAGCAGATCGCGCCCTTCGAAGACGACCGAACCTTCGGTGACTTCATAACCGTCGCGACCGGACAGCACGTTGCCCAGGGTCGACTTGCCGGCCCCATTGGGCCCCATGATGGCGTGCACTTCGCCCGGCTTCACGGTAAGCGAAAGCCCCTTGAGGATGTCTTTGCCCTCGACGCGGGCGTGCAGGTTTTCGATCTTCAGCATGGCGATAGATTTGGCTTTAAGGACGTCAATGAGTGTTCGGTACGATGAGAGGATGCTTGACGAGCTCGGCGCAGGGTGCCGAATCGCGCTCTCCATACGCCGTGCCGCGCAGGTATTCGCACAGGCGAGCGGTGCGCTCGCGTTCCAGGCTTGCTTGATAAAATGCGTACGCAGCGGGATAAGCGGTGCCGCGCTCGGCGCCCTCGCCGTCTTCGATGGCAAAGCGCGCCTTGAGGTCCGCATCGCGATAGGACAGCCACTGGCGTTGCGACTGCCGCAGCTTGTCGAGCATGACCGGATAAGCTGCCCATTTCTTGAGCACGGCCTGATAGGTCGCGTTGAGTTCCTTATCCGCCGCCGATACCGCGTCTTGCGCGCACTGGTTCATGTCCGCCTGGGTGTCGGCCTTGGCGCAGTAACGGTCCACGATCTGTTGATCGGACGGCGGCTGGTCCGCTTGCACGGCACAGGCGATCAGCAGCATGCATGCCGCCAACAGGGTTTTCATCCCACCGCCCCTTCCAGCGAGATTTCGAGCAGCTTCTTCGCCTCGACCGCAAATTCCATCGGCAGCTCGCGGAACACCTGCTTGCAGAAACCGTCGACGATCATCGACACGGCGTCTTCTTCGCCAATGCCGCGGGCGCGGCAGTAGAACAGCTGGTCGTCGGAGATCTTGGAGGTGGTCGCCTCGTGCTCGACGATGGCGCTGGGGTTTTTCACTTCCATGTAGGGAAAGGTGTGCGCGCCGCACTTCTTGCCGATCAACAGCGAATCGCACTGCGTGTAGTTGCGCGCACCTTCGGCGCCCTTCTCCACTTTTACCAGGCCGCGATAACTGTTGGAGCTGCGGCCGGCACTGATGCCCTTGGACACGATCTTGGATTTGGTGCCCTTGCCGATGTGGATCATCTTGGTGCCGGTATCGGCCTGCTGGCGATGGTGGGTCAGCGCCACGGAATAGAACTCGCCCACCGAACGATCGCCGCGCAGCACGCAGCTGGGGTATTTCCAGGTGATGGCCGAACCGGTTTCCACCTGCGTCCAGGAAATTTTCGCATCGTCGCCGCGGCAATCGCCGCGCTTGGTAACGAAGTTGTAGATGCCGCCGCGGCCTTCCTCGTCGCCCGGATACCAGTTCTGCACGGTCGAATACTTGATCTGCGCTTTTTCCAGCGCGACCAGCTCCACCACGGCCGCGTGCAGCTGGTTCTCATCGCGCATCGGCGCGGTGCAGCCTTCGAGGTAGGACACGTAGGCGCCGTCTTCGGCGATGATCAGCGTGCGTTCGAACTGTCCGGTGTGGCCGGCATTGATGCGGAAGTAGGTGGACAGCTCCATCGGGCAGCGCACGCCCTTGGGAATGAACACGAACGAACCGTCGGAAAACACCGCCGAATTCAGCGCGGCAAAGTAGTTGTCGCCCACCGGCACCACGCTGCCGAGGTAGGTTTGCACCAGCTCGGGGTATTCGCGGATGGCCTCGCTCATCGAGCAGAAGATCACGCCCGCGTCGGCCAGCTCCTTGCGGAAGGTGGTGCCCACCGAGACTGAATCGAACACCGCATCGACCGCAACGCCGGCCAGCTTGGCGCGCTCGTGCAGCGGCACGCCGAGCTTGTCGTAGGTTTCCAGCAGTTTCGGATCGACTTCGTCGAGCGATTTGGGGCGATTTTTCGGCGAGGCGTAGTAGCTGATCGCCTGGAAATCGATCGGCCCGATGTTGAGCTTGGCCCAGTGCGGCGCCGGCATGGTGAGCCAGTGGCGATAGGCTTTCAGCCGCCATTGGGTCATCCACTGCGGCTCGCCCTTGAGCGCGGAAAGCTGGCACACGATGTCTTCGGACAACCCCGGCGGCAGGCTGTGCGTTTCGATTTCGGTGACGAAACCGGCGTCGTAGCGACGGCCGAGCGCGGCGGCGACTTCGGCGTTGTCGCGCAGCACGGCGGGGCTATCGTTTTCGATGGTCATGGTGCGGTCCTGCCTTTCAATTCGGTAAGCGCGACGGTGGCCACGGGTGCGTGCGCGGCGGGGCGCAGCATGTCGGCCAGGCTCATCGAGCGCAAAGCGTTGTCCAAGACGTTGTTGATGCGTTGCCAGCTGCCGCGCACGCCGCACTGCTGCTGGCGTTCGCAATGGCCTTCGCTCAAGCTGCATTCGGTCATGCCCAGCGGCCCCTCCATCGCCTCCACGATCTCGGCCACGCTGATGTCCTGCGCCGGGCGCGCCAGGCGATAACCGCCGTTGACGCCGCGGAACGAATCCACCAGCCCGGCATGCCCCAGCGACTTGAGCAACTTGCTGACCGTAGGCAGTTCCAGATGTGCCTGCTCGGCGATGTCGGCCGTGCTGAGCACGGCATCGGGGTGCGCGGCGATGCAGGTCATCACCACCGTGGCGTAATCGGTCAAGCGGCTGACACGGAACATGGGGGAGGCACCGCGTTAATTCAGACCAAAATGGTACAGATTGCGGGCGCGATGGTCAATCCGGCCGGCGTTTGCATGTGCGGTCAATTGCACCAATTCGGTACATCGATTGCACCAAGATAAGCACCGCCGGACCGCACAGGCGTCCGCACGGGTGGCCGCCAATGGCTTGCTGGCGCGCTTTGCCGGGACTGTCCCCGCGCTGGCACGTATTCTGCTGTACCGCAACAAAGCCGTCCATGGGGAGCCTGTACGCATGAAGTGGATTACCGCGATCATCAAGCCCTTTACGCTGGACGACGTCCGCGAAGCCCTCGGCGAGGCCGGGGTGCAGGGCATGACCGTCACCGAGGTCAAGGGCTTCGGCCGCCAGCGCGGCCATACCGAGCTGTATCGCGGCGCCGAGTACGTGGTCGATTTCCTGCCCAAGCTGAAGGTCGAAATCGCGGTGGCGGACGACCAGGCCGACATCGCCATCGAAGCCATCACCCGCGCCGCCCGCACGGGCAAGGTCGGCGACGGCAAGATTTTCGTAAACGACTTGGAACAGGTGATCCGTATCCGCACGCAGGAGGTGGACGCCGATGCGCTTTGAGGGGAGAACCGTTGAAAGGGGAAGGGAACGTCGCATGACAACCACGCACCGCACTGCCGCCCGCCTCGCCACGCTCGTGCTTGGCCTGGCCACCACCCTGCCCGCCTTCGCCCAGGCCACGCCCACGCCCGCGCTCAACAGCGGCGACACCGCCTGGATGATCGTGGCCAGCGCCTTCGTGCTGATGATGACGATCCCCGGTGTCGCGTTGTTCTACGGCGGCATGGTGCGTTCGAAAAACCTGCTGTCGGTGATGATGCAATGCCTGGCCATCACGTCGCTGGTGACGGTGCTGTGGATGGTCTACGGCTACTCGATGGCGTTCAGCACGCAAGGCATGCACGCAGGCGTCACTAACTGGCATTCGATCATCGGTGGCTTCGACCGCGTGATGCTGGCCGGACTCACGCCCAATTCGCTGTACCAGACGGTGCCCGAAAGCGTGTACGTCATGTTCCAGCTGACCTTCGCCATCATCACCCCGGCGCTGATCATCGGCGCTTTCGCCGAGCGCATGAAGTTCAGCGCGATGCTGATTTTCAGCGGGTTGTGGCTGACCTTCGTCTATCTGCCGATCGCACACATGGTGTGGAGCGGCCCGGGCTCGCTGTTGGGCGACCTGGGCGTGCTCGATTTCGCCGGCGGTACGGTAGTGCACATCAACGCGGGCATCGCCGGCCTCGTCGCGTGCCTGGTTGCCGGCAAACGGCGGGGCTATCCGCATACGCATATGCCGCCGCACAACCTCGGTTATACGGTGATTGGCGCAAGCATGCTGTGGCTGGGCTGGTTCGGTTTCAATGCGGGTTCGGCGGTGGCCGCCAACGGCAATGCCGGCATGGCGATGCTGGTCACGCAGATCGCCACCGCCGCCGCGACAATCGGCTGGGTCGCGGTGGAATGGATCATGCACAAGCGCGCCAGCGTGCTGGGCGCGGCCTCCGGCGCCGTGGCGGGGCTGGTCGCGATCACCCCGGCGGCGGGCACGGCGGGACCGGGCGGGGCTCTGATCATCGGCCTGGCGGCCGGTGCGGTGTGTTTCTTCTCCGCCACGCGGCTCAAGCACAAGCTGGGTTATGACGACACGCTCGACGTGTTCGGCGTGCACGCCATCGCCGGCATCATCGGCGCGCTGCTGACCGGTCCGTTCGCCGCGCCGAAGCTGGGTGGTTTCGGCAACGTGACCGAACCGCTGGCGCAACTGTGGATCCAGGCCAAGGGCGTGGGCTTCACGATCGCGTGGAGCGCCTTGTTGACCTGGGGCATCTTGAAGCTGGTGAACCTCATCGTCGGCTTGCGCGTGGAGCCGGAGCAGGAGCAGGTCGGGCTGGATATCGCCGAACATGAGGAACGTGCCTACAACCTCTCCTGATAAGCCGCTTTTCGACGCTCCTCTTGCTTTGCTGGGGAGTGGGAATGGGTAGCTCGGGCTTGCCGCGAGGTTGATGGCTTCACCCCACCCCAGCCCTCCCCTACTGCACGTAGGGGAGGGAGCATCGTGCGTGCAACTTTTCATGATGCTCTGCCTTTCACCCCTCCCCCTGCTTTGCAGGGGGAGGTTGGGAGGGGTGGCTCGGGCTTGCCGCGAGGTTGATGGGCTTCACTTCACCCAACCATCCCCTAATGCACGTAGGGGAGAGCGCATGATGCTGCACAACCATGCGTTTGGCAGGCACAGGCTCTAAGCTTTGCGTGTTTCCGCAACGAATGCCTCCATGCAAAGCACGCACGATCGCGCCACCGCCCGCCTCACCTGGACCCGCACCGCCCTTGGCGACCCTGCACTGACGCTGGCGCCGGCGTCGGCCGACGCAAGCTTCCGCAGCTACTGGCGCACGTATCACGAAGGCCGCAGCTGGATCGTGATGGATTCGCCTCCCACGCAGGAAGATCCGCGCCCATGGCTGGCGATCGGCGAGCGCCTTCGTGCCGCCGGCCTGCATGTTCCGGCGGTGTACAAGACCGATCTGGAGCAAGGCTTCCTGCTTATCGAGGATCTTGGTTCGCGCCTGTATCTGTCGAGCTTGAACGACACCAATGCCGATGCGCTCTACGGCGACGCCATGAACGCCTTGCTGCGCATCCAGAGCCGCATGGATTACGCCGATCTGCCGCCGTTCGACCAGGGCGTGGTGATGCGTGGGCTGGAGGTGATGCCGGAATGGTTTCTCGGCCGGCATCTGAAGCACACGCCCGACCACGCCGAGCAACAGATACTCGACGCCGCGTTCGAGGTGCTGCTGGCAAACATGCTGGAGCAGCCGCGCTGCTTCGTACATCGCGATTTCCACAGCCGCAATCTGTTGATCGTTGAGGACAACAACCCCGGCATCATCGATTTCCAGGGCGCGCTGGCCGGGCCGATCACCTACGACCTCGCTTCGCTGCTGCGCGACGCCTACGTCGCCTGGCCACGCGATCGCGTCCACGCATGGGTGGAATCGTATCGGTTGCGATTGCGGGAGGCGCGCATCCTTGGCGACAACGTCGGCCCGCAACGTTTCCTGCGCTGGTTCGATCTCACCGGCATGCATCGCCATATCCGCGTGCTGGGGCAGTTCTACCGGCTCTGGTACCGGGACGGCAAATCCGGCTATCTGGCCGACGTGCCGCGCGTTTATCACTACGTTGCGTCCGTTGCGCGCAGTTATCCGGAGCTGCACGGACTGGTGGCCTTGCTTGAGCGCCACGCGCAGGACCGCGACCTCACCCAGGTTGCCACCGCATGAGACACGCCCTGATTTTCGCGGCGGGCCTGGGCGAGCGCATGCGGCCGCTCACCGACCGCACGCCCAAACCGCTGCTGCCCGTACGCGGCAAGCCGCTCATCGTGTGGCATCTGGAAAAGCTGGCGGCGATGGACGTGCGTTACGTGGTGATCAACACCTCGCACCTGGCCGAACAATTTCCCGATGTGCTGGGCGATGGTTCGCGCTGGGGCCTGCGCATCCGCTACGCCTATGAAGGCCCGGTTCCGCTGGAAACCGGTGGAGGCATGCTCAACGCGCTGCCGCTGCTGGGGCCGGAGCCGTTCCTGGCGATCAGCGGCGATGTCTGGACCGACGCGGATTTGCGCAAACTGCCGACCGAGCCCAAAGGCCTTGCGCATCTGCTGTTGGTGGACAATCCCGCGCACCACCCCGCCGGCGATTTCGCCCTTGACGATCGGGGATGGCTCACATCCGATGGCGAGCCCAAGCTCACCTACAGCGGCATCGGCGTGTTCCGCCGCGAGCTGCTGGATAACTGGGCATCGCTGGTCGTCAACAACGAGGCAGACGCGCGCAAACCGCCGCGCTTCAAGCTCAGGCCATTGCTGGATCACGCGATCGCGCATGGAAAGGTCGGCGGCCAGCGGCATGCCGGCATCTGGACGGATGTGGGCACACCCGAACGCCTGGCCTCACTGCAGAACGATTGACGCCCGCACCCTGCGCCGTGTCAGGGCGCACCTGAAGGCGGCGGCGAAGACGGCACGGCGGTCACCGTCGCCACGCCCGGCAGCGTACGCGGCGCTGCCGCGGGTGCCGGCGCTGCCGCCACCGATGCATCCTGCGTTGCCGGCGTGCTGGAAGCCTCCTCCTGCGACATCGCCGCATCCTGCGCCTGCTTAGTCATCATGATGATGCTGATGCGGCGATTGATCGGAGCGCTGGGATCGCTCTTGTCGAACGGCACCGAATCGGAAAGCCCCACTATGCGCGCGATCTTGTCCTGCACTAAGCCGCCGCCCAGCAAGGCGCGACGCGCAGCATTGGCGCGATCGGCCGACAGTTCCCAGTTGCTGTAGCCGGCCTCGCCCACGTACGGCGCATCGTCGGTGTGCCCGGAAATGCTGATCTTGTTCGGTGCCTGGTTAATGAAGCCGGCCAGCTCGTGCAAGATCTCCACGGTGTAGGGTTTGAGCATGGCGCTGCCGGTGTCGAACATCGGGCGGTTCTGCTTGTCCACGATCTGGATGCGCAGGCCTTCGGGCGTGATGTCTAGCAGCAATTGATCCTTGAACGGCTCCAGCGCCTGACTCTTTTCAATGGCGGCGTGCAATTGCTTCATCAGGTTTTCCAGGCGCTGCTTTTCCTGCTCGCGCGCCAGCTTTTCCACTTCGGCGGGCGTGGCGGGCGAGCGCGATGCACGCCGGTCCTTGCCGGGGCCATGCGGCATGTCCAGCGCGCCGCCGAGCCGGATCGCGCTGTCGCTGGCGCCGCCGGGGCCTACCTTGCCCGGCGGCGCCATCGTGGCCGTGCCCGGCGTCATGCTCGGATTCTTGAAGTATTCGGCAATCGCCGCGCGCTGCTGCTTATTGCCCACGCCGATCAGCCACATCACCAGGAAGAACGCCATCATCGCCGTTACGAAGTCGGCGTAAGCCACCTTCCATGCGCCGCCGTGATGGCTGTGACGCTTGCGGCGTCCACGGCGAACCACGATCAGCGGGTCGCCGCCATGCTCGTTCACGCCGAAGCTCCCGCGCGCGCGCCCTTGAGGTGTTCTTCGAAATCCTGGAAATTCGGCCGGGTATGCGGCGACAGCGTCTTGCGCGCGAACTCCACCGACACCTTCGGGTTATAGCCGCGCAGGCTCGCCAGCAGGGCAACCTTGACGCACTCGAACGCCTTGCCATCTTCATGCACGCGATTTTCCATCGCCGCGCCCAGCGGCCCGACGAAACCGTAGCAAAGCAGGATGCCCAGAAAGGTGCCCACCAGCGCACCGGCGATGTGTTCGCCGATCTGCGACGTGTCGCCACCGAGCTGCGACATGGTGGTGACGATGCCGAGCACGGCGGCCACGATGCCGAAGCCGGGCAAGGCATCGGCCGTTTTCACCACCGCCAAGGCCGGTGCCTCCGCTTCGTGCTGGTGGGATTCCAACTCCACCTCCAGCAATTGCTCCAGCTCGTGCGGATTCATGTTGCCGCCCACCATCAGGCGCAGGCAGTCGGTGATGAATTCGATCAGCTCGTGCTCTTTCAACAGGCGCGGATAGGCGTTGAAAATCGAACTCGCCTGCGGATCTTCGATATGCGCTTCCAGGCTCATCAAACCTTGCTTGCGGATGAAGCCGAAGATGTCATAGAGCAGCGCGAGCAGATCCACGTAATCCTGCTTGCGGTATTTGGGGCCCTTGAACAAGGCCGCGATGTTGCTCAGCGCGCCCTTCACGATCTTTGAGGAATTGGCCGAAAGGAACGCACCCACGGCACCGCCGCCGATGATCATCAGCTCATTGGGTTGCCATAGCGCAAGAAGCTGTCCGTGCGAGAGCAGATAACCGCCCATCACGCAAGACAACACGACCAGGGATCCAATCAGGACAAGCATGTGAACTCCATTGGGGACACGGCGTCTCTTTGCGCTTATCGACCGTCGATCGGTAAAGTTAAGGATGGATCGCGCTCATCCGGGAAAATGCCGGAGAAGATGGCCTTCGCTGCACGTAAGTGACACGCAGCGTCACATTTGGCGCGCAAAAGTTCATGAAACGTGACCGCGCACACGCAAATAAAAACGGCCCGGATAACCGGGCCGTTAATGACACGCACATGTCGCGGGCGATCAGGGACGGCGCGCCAGCTCCGGATTCTCGCGCGTCACCGGCATCAGGTCTTTCTTCGACACGCCCAGCCACAGCAGGATCGGGCTGGCCACGAAGATCGAGGACAAGGTACCGACCAGGATGCCGATCAGCATCGTGATTGCGAAACCGTGCACCGTGGGACCGCCGAAGAAATACAGAGCCGCCATCGCAATGCTGGTAAACAACGACGTGATGATGGTTCGCGACAACGTGCTGTTGATCGAGCGATTGAGCACTTCTTCCGGATCGGCCTTGCGCGAGGAACGAAACAGTTCGCGGATACGGTCAAACACCACCACCTTGTCGTTGATCGAGTAGCCGATCACCGCCAGCACCGAGGCAAGCACGGTAAGGTCGAATTCGCGCTGCACCAGCGAGATCACGCCCAGCGTCACCAGCACGTCGTGCACTTCGGTGGCCAAGGCGGCAATGGCGAAACGGCGTTCGAAGCGGATCCAGAGATAGATGCCGATGCCGATGATCACGAAGATCGCGGCGGTGACACCGTCGCTGCGCAGCTGTTCGCCTACCTGCGGACCAACGTAGCTGCGCCCGGCGATCTTGGCGTCCGGGCGCGGCGCCTGCAGCGCCTTGGAGACGTCGGCGGCGATCAGGTCCAGGTTGGGCGACTTGCCTTGATCGGTGTAGTGCGTGTCGTCCTTGGGCTGGAAGCGGATCGACACCTGGCGCGTACCGCCCACGCTCTGCACGATGGCGTTGACGATGCCGCCCTTGTCGAGCGCGCTGCGCACCTCTTCCACCACCACGGGCTTGTCATAGGTCACATCGACGCTGACGCCGCCGGTGAAATCCAGGCCGTAGTTAAGGCCGCGCGTTGCCAGCAGCCCGATCGAGACCAGCATCAGCACGACGGCAATGCCAACCGTGAACGTGCGGATGCGCAGGAAGTGGATATTGCTGTTGTGATTGAAAATTTCCATGAATTCCCTCAGAGCCCGAATAGGGTCTTACACCGACAGCGTTTTCAGCTTGCGGCCACCGTGGATCAACGCGGTGATGGCATGCGTGACCGTGACCGAGGTGAACATCGAGGTCAGGATACCGATCAGCAGCGTCACGCCGAAGCCCTTGATCGGGCCCGAGCCCATCGTGGTCAGCGCCAATGCGGCGATAAGGTGGGTGACGTTGGCGTCGAGAATCGTCGCCCACGCCTTCTCGTAGCCGGCGCGGATCGCCGCCAGCGGCGTGGAGCCGTTGCGCAGTTCCTCGCGCACGCGTTCGCAGATCAGCACGTTGGCGTCGATCGCCATGCCCAGCGTCAGCACGATACCGGCAATGCCAGGCATGGTGAGCGTAACGCCGATGGCCGACATCACCGCCACCAGGATCACCAGGTTGAAGAACAGCGCCACGTCGGCCACCAGGCCAAACAGCTTGTAGTAGATCGCCGCGGCCACCAGCACCAGGCCCAGGCCCAGCAGCACGGCCTTCAGACCTTTGTCGATGTTGTCCTGGCCCAGGCTCGGACCGATCACGCCTTCGGAGACGATGTCCATCGACGCCGCCAGCGAACCGCCCTTGAGCATCAGTGCCAGCTCCGAGGCCGCCTTGGAACTTTCAAGGCCGGTGGTCTGGAACTTGTTGCTGAAGACGCCCTGGATGGTGGCGTAGTTGATCACCTGGTAGGTGGTCTTGGGCGTACGTACTTCCTTGCCGTCGACCATCTTGGTGTCGGTGGAGCGCTCGATGTAGACCACCGCCATCGGCTTGCCGACGTTGTCGCGGGTGAAGTCGAGCATCTTGGCGGCGCCAGCCGAATTGAGCGTGACGCTGACCATCGGCGAACCGGTCTGCTGGTCGTTGCCCGAGGCGGCGTCGATCAGCTCGTCGCCGGTGGCGATGGGTGTTTTGCTCACCAGGTATGGCTCACCATGCGTGCCGTAATACAGGTGCGCGTCGGGTGGGATGTTGCCGGTCTTCACCGCATCCTGCACGGCCGGATCGCGGCCGTCGCCCAGGCCCGCCACGTATTCCAGCGTGGCGGTGGCACCGATCACCTTCTTCGCCTCGGCCGGATCTTGTACACCGGCAAGCTCCACCGAGATGTGGTCTTCGCCCTGTGCCTGGATCACCGGCTCGGACACGCCCAGCGCATTGATGCGGTTGCTCAGCGTGGCAAGGTTCTGAGTGATCGCGGCCTTGGCCAGGTCACGCAGCTTGTCCGGCTTGATCACCGCGTTGAGCAGGTAGCGGTCGCCGGTATGGGTGCCGTCGGTGACATTGAGATCGGTGTACTCGGTGGCGATGGCGTCGCTGGCGGCGGAGCGGTCGGCGGCCGAACCCAGCACCACGACCACGCCCTGGCCGCGGGTGGCATTGCGGGCCACCGAAATGAACGGAATTTTCTTCTCTTTCAGCCACGCGGCAATGTCTTGCGTGTAGCGCGTTTCCTGTTTGTCGATGACGTCGTTCTGGTCGACCGCCATCAGGAAGCGCACGCCGCCCTGCAGGTCCAGGCCCAGCGGCATGGAGCGGCCGCCGATGGCGCTGAGCCAGGCCGGCACGGTCGATTGCAGGTTGTAGGCGACGGTGTAGTCGTCACCCAGCAGCGGACGCAGCGTATCGGCGGCATTCTTCTGCTGGTCGCCATTGGCGAAGCCGATCAGCACCAGGTCGCCGCCGCTCTTGTCGTGCTTGATGCTCTCGTCCAGGTACGGGATCTTGGCCGCCTGCAGCGCCGAGGCGATCTTCTGCCGCAAGGCCTGATCGACCGGCGCAGTGTGGCTGGCCGACACCTGCACCGCCGGCTTGGGCAGGTACAGATTGGGCAACGCATACAGAGTGCCGATCACCAGCACGATGGCGACCAGGTAATATCTCCAGCGGGGAAAATCACTCATGCCTTGCATCCGTAATAACCGCAGCGCCAGGCCGCGGGATCGCGTGAATTAATCGAAGGAAGACCGCACCGCATGGCGGAACGGTCAGGACGACTTCAGCGTGCCTTTCGGCAGCACCTGCTGGACCGCGCTTTTCTGCAGCTTGATCTTTACGTTCGGCGCGATCTCCACCGTGATGAAGGTCTCGCCCACGTCGTCCACGCGCCCGGCGATACCGCCGTTGCTGACCACTTCGTCGCCCTTGGCCAGGCCCGCCACCATCTGGCGGTGCTCCTTCTGCCGCTTCATCTGCGGCCGGATCGTCATGAAGTACATCACGCCAAACAGCGCCACCATGAGCAGGATCATGGAAAGGCCGCTGCTGGCGGCACCCGGTGCCGCCTGCGCCAGCACGAAAGTGGTCGGTAAAGTCATTGGTTCGTCCCGCAAGTTATGGCCGCAGCAGGAGTTTTCGCCGCGCACCCGATAAAAAGACCCTGGATTATGCCATGAGTACGGCTTTTTGCGTTTACCCCCACCCCATAAGGAGGGGCCTGCGGAAAGGGGCGCTCAAGCCGCAAGATTTTCGGTTTGTCCGCGAAACAGGCCAAAAGTTCGCCGCCCCCTGCCCCCGCAAGCGGCAAGCCGCCCCCGCAATAGGGACGAAAGGCTATTGGGCGGGGCGGCGGCGTGCGTAGAACCCGTTCACGAAATCGTCCAGCGAGGCGGCGGCGATCGCCCCGCGCAGGCCCGCCATCAGGCGCTGGTAATGGCGCAGGTTGTGGATGGTGGCCAGCTGGCTGCCCAGGATCTCGTTGCAGCGGTCCAGGTGGCGAAGGTAGGCGCGGCTGAAGCCTTGGCTGCAGGCGTAGCAGTCGCAGCCCTCCTCGATCACCCGCGTATCGTTGGCGAACTTGGCATTGCGGATGCGCAACGTGCCTTCGTCGGTGAACAGGAAGCCATTGCGCGCGTTGCGTGTAGGCATGACGCAATCGAACATGTCGATGCCGCGCCGTACCGCTTCCACGATGTCTTCCGGGCGCCCCACCCCCATCAGATAGCGCGGGCGGTCCGGGGGCAGCAGCGGCACGGTCAACTCCAGCGTGTGGTTGCGCTCGGCCTCCGGCTCGCCCACTGCCAGGCCGCCCACCGCGTAACCGTCGAAGCCTATCTGCATCAGCCCTTCGGCCGAGCGCCGACGCAGATGTTCATACACGCTGCCCTGCACGATGCCAAAGAGCGCATTGGGATTTTTCAACTCGTCGAAGGCGCGGCGCGAACGCTCGGCCCAGCGCAAGCTCAGCTCCATCGATTCGGCGGCGACACGTTCGCTCGCCGGATACGGCGTGCATTCGTCGAAGATCATCGCGATGTCCGCATCCAGCACGGTCTGGATGCGCATCGATTCCTCCGGCGAGAGGAACACTTTGGAGCCATCCACCGGCGAGGCAAACGTGACGCCCTGCTCGGTGATCTTGCGCTTGTGGGCCAGCGAGAACACCTGGAAACCGCCCGAATCGGTAAGGATCGGCGCCTTCCAGCCAATGAACTTATGCAGGCCGCCGAACGCCCCTACGACATCCAGGCCCGGCCGCAAAAACAGGTGGAAGGTGTTGCCCAGGATGATTTCGGCACCCACATCCACCAGGTCGCGCGGCGTCATGGCTTTGACCGAGCCATAGGTGCCCACCGGCATGAATGCCGGCGTTTCCACCGTACCGCGGTCGAAAGTGAGACGTCCGCGGCGCGCCGCGCCGTCGGTGGCGAGAAGATCGAAATGCATGGCAGTCATTGACCCATTATCGCGTGTCCGCGGCTTTTTCGCTCTGAAAGCGCAACAGCCGGACCGCGTCAGGGCCCGTGGGGCAGGATCAGCATCGCATCCCCGTAGGAGAAAAATCGGTAGCGCTCCTTCACAGCGTGCGCATATGCCCCCAGCATGAAGTCCCGCCCCGCCAGCGCCGATACCAGCATCAGCAGGGTCGACTGCGGCAGATGGAAGTTGGTAATCAACCCATCGACGCTGGTGATGTGGTAGCCGGGAAAAATGAAGATCTGCGTCTCGCCCGCGAACGGACGCAGCACGCCATCCACCGTGGCGCTTTCCAGCGCGCGCACCACCGTGGTACCCACGGCGATCACGCGTCCCCCGGCGCGGCGCGTGCGGTGAATCTGATCGACCAGCCCCGCGCCGACGTTCAACCACTCCCGATGCATGCGATGGTGCGACAGATCTTCCACCCGCACCGGCTGGAACGTACCCGCGCCGACATGCAGGGTGACGTAGCCGAAATCCACACCTTGCTCGCGCATTTGCGCCAGCAGACCGTCGTCGAAATGCAGTCCGGCGGTCGGCGCCGCCACCGCGCCGGGCTCGCGCGCGTACACCGTCTGGTAGCGCTCAAGATCGCTGGCATCGGCATGCCGCGAGATATACGGCGGCAGCGGCATCTCGCCCAGGCGCAGCAACAGGCGCTCAAGCGGCTCGGGCGATTCGAAGCGCAGATGAAAAAAGCCCTCGTCGCGCCCAAGCACCGTGGCATGGCTGCCATCGGCAAGGACGATGGCCGTACCCACGCGCGGCGTCTTGCTCACCCCTAACTGCACGGTCGCCTCATGCGCGCCCGTCACGCGTTCGATCAGGATTTCCACCGCGCCGCCGCTCGGCTTGCGCCCATACAAGCGCGCCGGCAACACGCGCGTGTCGTTGAACACCAGCAGATCGCCCTTGCGCAGCAGCAAAGGCAATTCGCGGAACATGCGATCGCGCCAGGTGCGCGCAGGCACGTCGAGCAACAGCAGACGACTGGCGCTGCGCTCGGCCAGCGGCGCCTGGGCGATCAGCTCGGGCGGCAGATCGAAGTTGAAATCAGACTTTTTCAAATTTATGCGTCATGGGACGTAATGGGCGATTATCGCGCAATTCTCACGGTGCGGCGAATGACGCCGCATGCAGGTATCTACCTACGGTCCGGCAGCCAACGGCACCGCGCGAGAACGAGACACTTTTCGCCGATCCCGGACATGGCATCGGCGGTCCCGCACATGGATGTGATCCGATATCGCTGCGCAACAACCGTCAATGCCGTATGTGCTGGCCAAAAAATCCAACGTAAACCCACAGGACTGCGTGGATTATTGGCGCAACCTGCAAAAGTCGAAGAATCCCCACATGGAAGACAGGCCGCCCACACGCGCTGCGGTCCAACGCTGCGATGCTGCGACGACGTATCGGCAGCCGGGCGACGCGCTTCAGGCATCACTGATACATACGCTGCTTACCGCGCGTGGGACATCCTGACGAAGATCGCTATTCAATGACATTGAAGCTTGGAAAACCCTTCGCTCCCGACCTCTGACCCACCTATCACAACCAGCCCTTTTGCCGCGCCAGGCGATACGCTTCGATGCGATTGGCCGCACCCAATTTGCCGATGGCTTCGGAAAGATAGTTGCGCACGGTACCGTGCGAGAGATTGAGCTTGGCGGCGATGTCGCCGGCCGACAACCCTTCGCCCGCGAAACGCAATACCTGCCGCTCGCGATCGTTCAACGGATCGGCTTCCGACCACGCCTCCAGCGCCAGTTGCGGATCGATCGAACGGCCGCCGCGATGCACGGTGCGCAATGCTTCGGCGAGATTTTCCGCAGGTGCGTCCTTGAGCAAATAACCCGATACGCCCGCGTCCAGCGCGCGACGCAAAAAGCCCGGCCGCGCGAATGTGGTGACGATGATCGACTTCACCGGCAGTTCGTAACGCTGGATGCGCAGCACCAGCTCCAGCCCGGTAATGCCGGGCATTTCGATGTCCGTCACCAGCACATCAGGCTTCAGCCGCTGCACTTCCCGCCACGCCATTTCACCGTCCGACGCCGAACCCAGCACCTCGATATCGGATTCAAGATTGAGCAGCGCCGACAGCGCACCGCGCACCATAGCCTGATCTTCGGCAAGCAGTACGCGGATCATGCGGCGCCTCGCGCGAGCCCTTCGGGTGTGCCGGCGGTTGCACCAGGCGCGTCCTGCGATACGCGGCGCGGCGTGGCCAGCGGAACACTGATGTTGAGTTTTGTTCCATGCTTGGGCGGCGAATCGATGGTGAGCGTTCCGCCCAACGCGCGCACACGTTCGCGCATGCCGCAGATACCGTTGCCTTCGGCGCTTTGGCCGCCGCGACCGTTATCGCAAATCTGCATATCGAGCTTTTCCGCCGCCAGTTCAAATCGCACGTGGGCTTCGGTTGCGCCAGCGTGCCGATGGATATTGGTGACCGCCTCGCGAATGACCAGCGCCAGGCTCCGTTCGATCTCCAACGGCAAGGAAGGCGGCAGCACGCCGTAATCCAAATGCACCGCGGACGATTCCAGCAGCAGGCGCGCCGAAGCCAGTTCGGCCGCAAGATCGGTGGCGCGGATGCCCGTTACCGCCGCACGCACTTCGGCCAACGCGTGGCGGGCGATCCCTTCGGCTTCTTCCAATTCCCGCTTTGCGGCAGCGGCATCCCGGTCGAAAAGCTTGCGCGAAAGCTCCAGCTTCAGCGTGATCAGCGAGAGCGTATGACCGAGCAGATCGTGCAGATCGCGGCCGATGCGCTCGCGTTCGGCCGTGGCCGCAAGGCGGCGCACCTCGTCCTGGGAAAGTTTCAGCGCGGCATTTTTCTTCGATGCGTTGATGCCGACGTTGACCACTGCCGAGATGACGGCCACCATCGCGATCAGATAGGCGATGAGCTGCCATGGTATGCGATTGAACGATGCAACCGCGGCGAACAGCACGCACATCAAAACCACGTTCAGCACATACCTGCGCCAGCCGCAAAAGCTGGCGCGCATCATCACGCAGCCGTAGATGAAATAGCAGCCGCCGGCCCCGCTGTCGAAATGCAAGGTGACCAGGCCCAGCAAGCCGATGGCCCATGCGTAGAACTGCACGGAACGCTGCGAGCGAACGATGCACAACGCATAGAGAAGCATGAAAACCGGATAGGTCACCGCCGTGGTGACCAGCCATTTCGACGTGAAGCCTTCGTCGCTCATCAGCGGGCCGAAGAATATCCAGATCGACCACAACAGATGGACCGCGTCCACCCATGGATTATGGCCTTTGCGGATATTCTCGGCCGCCTCCGAATCAGGCGCCGGCTTCAACCACGCGGGTGCTGGCAAAGAAAAAGGCATGTACGCGAAACTCCCCGGCGCCGACCTGACACCGCCATCCTACGTCAACCGTAGCGGCGCAGGCGACGTGCCGCGACGATAAAAAACACCACGCCGAACCCGACCAGCACAAGCAAGTGATCCATCACGCTGCCATGCTGAATATCCAGGGCGGCCAGGGCGAGCTGATGCAGGTGATAACTGGGCCAGATCGGCGCGATCTGCTGCAGCACCTTGGGCAAGAGTCCGATTGGAATCCAAAGCCCGGACAGGAACGACATCGGCAGATAAACCAGGTTGAGCATGCCCGGCGCGCCCTGCCCCTTGATCAGCGTGCCCACCAGCATGCCAAGCGCGCAGAAGGGCAATACGCCCAGCACGCCGGTCAACAGCAGCAAGCCCGCTTGCGCGGCCGACAGCGTGACGTGCGCCAAAAAGACCCCCATCGCCAGCAGCATGAGAATGACCACCGCCGCGGCCAGCATCGCCATCACCATCTTGCCGAGCAGATAAGCGCCGGGCGGCATCGGCAACGCGCGCTTGTAAGTGAGCAAGCCGCCATCGCGCTCCAGCGCCAGCGAGATGCCGAAGCCGAACAGGCCCGGGCTCATCACGCCGAACACGCCATAGCTGGCGAGCAGGTAACGCGCCGCATCCGCGCCTTCGGACTTGCCCATCACGATGCCAAACAGCAGGTAGAACATGGTGGGAAACAACATGATGGGCAACATGAAGCCCGGGTTGCGCATATAGCGCAGGCATTCGCCACGGATCTCGGCCAGGTACGCACCGGCTAAGCGCGCCGTGCTCATAGGGCCGTCAGCCGCCGGCTTGGACGGTGCATGGATCGTTACGGCATTCATCACGCGGCCTCCTGTTCGACAGCGGTGTCTTGGCGGGTCAGCTCGGTAAATGCTTCGGCCAGGCCCGCACGATGCACTTCCAGTTCGCGCAGCGATGCATCCGCTTCCAGCATGCGGCGCAAGACGTTTTCGGCGGCGTCCGTGCTGATGCGCAGATACGCGCCGGTGCGCTCGGCGGAGGCGACGTGCGGCCACGCCGCAATCATCGCGGGGTCCAGATCGGTAACGCAGCGAATGCGCGTCAGCGGTACCTGCGCGCGCAAGGCATCCACACTGCCTTCGCTCAGCACGCGCCCCTTGCCCAGCACGACCACGCGTTGCGCAAGCGCTTCGGCCTCTTCCAGATAATGCGTGGTCAACACCACCGAGCAGCCTTCGACAACCAGTGCGCGCATCGCCGCCCAGAGCTTTTGCCGCGCATCGATGTCCATGCCCACCGTCGGCTCGTCCAGGAACACGATCTCCGGACGGCCGCACAACGCCAGCGCAAATTGCACGCGCCGCTGCTGGCCGCCCGACAGCTTGCCGTAAGGCCGCCGCAGCAGGTCGGCGATGCCGGCGAGCGCGGCGCTTTCATGCAGCGGGCGCGGATGGGGGTAATAGCTGCTCACCAGGCGCAGCAACTCGCCCACGCGCAGCGTGGGTGGAAGCACCGCGGTCTGCAGCATGACGCCGATGCGGCGGCGTGCGTCGATCTGCTGCGGATCGAGCCCGAACAGCTCGGCGCGGCCGCCATCGGGACGGATCAAACCTAGCAACAGGCCGATGCTGGTGCTTTTGCCGGCCCCGTTGGGCCCTAGCACCGCCAGCAGTTCGCCGCGATGCAACACAAGATCCAGGCCATCGAGCGCGGTGAGCTGGCCGTACCGCTTCACGGCGCCGGAAAGACAGGCTACTACGTCAGTTGTGGGTTTCATGGTGGCCCTCCTTGCACTGCAGCGTAGGCGCGCCCGGGCCGGTTCCCCAGTCGCCTGCGTCAGGCATCGGGCATGACAGCCGTCATCCCGGGGGTACCGGCCACCCCTGCCCGCAGGTTATCCTGATGGGCACACGCCAGCGGTTTTCCCCACGCGGCGCCGTGCGACCGGGCGCCTCGCCCGCGGGCGCCTCCAGCGCCCTTCCAGCACGAAACACATCCTGTCGGCCTGCTTCGCGCTGGGTGCGAGGCGCTGACAAGATTCGAGGAGAGTAGTCATGGGTGTCATCGATCAGCTGCGCGAACTGCGCGAATTTGGCGGCAAGCCACGCACCACCGGCCTTGACGACGCCACCATCGAGCGTATGGCCGCCACCGATCCCTTGCTCGGGCAGGCCGTTGCCGATGCCGTCGCACGCCACCGGGAACTGCGCGCGGAACTGGGCGATTTCCTGAGGCTGGACGAAACCGAGCAACTGGCGCGTGCGCTGGCCGATTTCGTCAACTTCTATCCGGACGATGCCATCAATCCCTACGTGCCCGCCGCCGCGCGCGGTCCGTGGGTGGTTACGCTCAAGGGTGCGGTGGTGCATGACAACGGCGGCTACGGCATGCTCGGCTTCGGCCACAACAACGCGGCCATCGCCGCGGCGCTCGCGCGCCCGCAGGTCATGGCCAACGTGATGACGCCGAGCGTGTCGCAGCTGCGCTTCACACAAGCGCTGAAGGGCGAACTGGGACGTCATCGCGGCGGCAATCCGTACACCCGTTTCCTGTGCCTGAATTCAGGCTCGGAAAGCGTGGGCCTGGCCTGCCGCATCGCCGACGTCAACGCCAAGCTGATGACCGATGCCAACGGCCCATACGCCGGCCGCGTGATCAAGCGCGTCGCGGTGAAAGGCGCTTTCCACGGTCGCACCGACAAGCCGGCGCTGTATTCGGATTCTTCGCGCCGCGCCTACCTCCAGCACTTGGCCAGCTATCGGCATGAAGACACGCTGATCACCGTGGCGCCCTATGACATTGCGCAACTGGAAGCGGTGTTCGCCGAAGCCGACCAGCACGGCTGGTTCATCGAAGCGATGTTCCTGGAGCCGGTGATGGGCGAAGGCGATCCCGGCCGCGCAGTGACCCCGGCGTTCTACCAGGCGGCGCGCGCGCTGACCGAATCGCACGGTTCGCTGCTGCTGGTGGACTCCATCCAGGCCGGCCTGCGCGCGCACGGCGTGCTGTCGCTGATCGACTATCCGGGTTTCGAAAAGCTGGCGCCGCCGGACATGGAAACCTTCTCCAAGGCGCTCAATGCCGGCCAGTATCCGCTGTCGGTGCTGGCGGTAACCGAACGCGTGGCCAACCTGTACCGCAAGGGCATCTACGGCAACACGATGACGGCCAACCCGCGCGCACTGGATGTCGCGGTGGCCACGCTCGATCAGCTCACCGATGGAGTGCGCGCCAACATCCGAGCACGCGGCAAGGAGTTCGTCGACAAGCTCAACGCGCTGAAAGACGAACTCGGCGGCCTGATTACCAAAGTGCAGGGCACGGGCCTACTGTTCTCGTGCGAATTGGCGCCGCAGTTCAAGTGCTACGGCGCGGGCTCCACCGAGGAGTACCTGCGCGAACACGGCATCGGCGTGATCCATGGCGGGGCCAACTCGCTGCGCTTCACTCCGCACTTCAACATCACCAGCCATGAAGTGGACATGGTGATCGCGCACGTGCGCCACGCCCTGCTGGAAGGCCCGCGCAAGAGCCAGGCCCAGGCCGCTTAAGCCTTTTCTCCTGCCCCTTTTGGGGTACGCAGGAGCGCGCACATGGACGTGCCCGGCTTTGAGTAGCCCGCAGCGAACCCAGGCGATGGGGCCATCTTGCGCGGGTCCCCATTGAAGCGCCTTCGGGGAAAAGCGCTCCATGCCGCAGGCCCCGCTCCCCCATCGGTTGATGGGTTTTCCCGTTCCGATACTCCCGCTTTCCCCTGTCATGCGCCCGGCATAGACTGGCCCGGCCGGCACCGCCGCCGGTCACAACTTCAGGAGGAAGCATCATGTCCATGCGTTTGAGCCTGCTCGCCGCCAGTGCTGTCCTGGCCCTGGCCACCACGGTAGCTTTCGCGGGCCCACAGAGCTCCAGTAGCACGGCGGGGCATTCCACCAAGTTGGGCCAGTGCAGCCACGCCAGTGCCGGCAAGACCGGGGCCGACTACAAGAACGCCGTCAACAGCTGCATGAAGGGCGACAAGAGCGCCGCCACGCCGGCCAAGGAAACCCCGCAGCAAAAGATGGCCCGCTGCAGCAAAGCCAATGCCGGCAAGAAGGGTAGCGACTACAAGACCGCCCAAGCCGCCTGCTTGAAGGGTTCCTGAGCCGGGCAACGCCGGCCGTTGCGATATTCATCGGGGGCGTCGCCGGCTGGCGGCGCCCTTTTCGTTTGCCGCTATGCTTGCGGCCTCTCCCTTGAAAACCGGCGCCGCATGAAGATCGTCCAAGTCCGCCATCCACTGATCCAGCACAAACTCGGCCTGATGCGACGCGCCGGCATCAGCACCAAGGAATTTCGCGAACTCGCTTCCGAAGTCGGCTCGCTGCTGACCTACGAAGCCACCAAGGACCTGGAAACCGTCGAAACCCAGATCGAAGGCTGGGCAGGTCCTGTGCGCGTGCAGCAGATCAAGGGCAAGAAGATCACCATCGTGCCGATCCTGCGCGCAGGGCTGGGCATGCTGCCCGGCGTGCTCGAACTGATTCCCGCGGCCAAGGTGAGCGTGGTGGGCCTGCAGCGCGACGAACACACGCTGCAACCGACGACCTACTACGAAAAGCTCACCGGCCGCATGGACGAGCGCATCGCGCTGATTATCGATCCCATGCTAGCCACCGCAGGCACCTTGGTCGCCACCGTGGATATGCTCAAGGCCGCCGGCTGCAAACGCATCAAGGGCTTGTTCCTGGTCGCTGCGCCCGAAGGCCTCGAGCGCATCCAGGCGGCGCATCCGGATATCGAGATCTACACCGCTTCCATCGACGAGCGGCTCAACGAACACGGCTATATCCTGCCGGGACTGGGCGATGCGGGCGACAAGATCTTCGGTACCAAGCAGTTGCCGGCCACGGACTAAAAGCGCGAAGCCTGCGTCACCGACCCCGCGCAAACCTGTCCGTCGCCTCGACCAGCTCGTGCGCGATGCCCGGCTCGAATGCCGAATGCCCTGCATCCGGCACCACGCGCAAATCCGCTTCCGGCCACGCGCGGTGCAGATCCCACGCACTGCGCATCGGACACACCACGTCGTAGCGGCCTTGCACGATCACCGCGGGAATGCGCCGGATTCGATCGACGTTGCGCAGCAGTTGATCGTCATGCTGGAAAAACCCGCCATTCACGAAGTAATGGCACTCGATGCGCGCAAACGCCAGCGCGAATTCGTCCTCGCCGCTGCTGCTGATGTAGGCCTCGTCCTGGTAGAGGAAACTGGTGGCGCCTTCCCACACCGACCACGCACGCGCGGCATCCACGCGCGTGGTCGCATCGGCGCTGGTGAGGCGGCGATGGTAGGCGCTCATCAGATCGCCGCGTTCGACCTCGGGAATGGCGGCGAGAAAGGTTTCCCATGCATCCGGATACAGCGCATCGCAACCTTTCTGGTAGAACCACTCCAGCTCCCAGCGACGCAGCATGAAAATGCCGCGCAATACCAGTTCGCTGACCTTGTCCGGATGTGTCTGCGCATACGCCAGCGCCAGCGTGGAGCCCCACGAACCGCCGAACACCTGCCAGCGGCCGATGCCCAGATGCTCGCGCAGGCGTTCGATGTCGGCGACCAGGTGCCAGGTGGTGTTGTCGGTCAGTTCCGCATGCGGCGTCGATTTGCCGCAACCACGCTGATCGAACAGCACGATGCGATAAACCGCCGGATCGAAGAAACGCCGGCATTTGGCATTGGTGCCGCCGCCCGGTCCGCCATGCAAGAACACGACCGGCTTGCCATGGGGATTGCCGCTCTGCTCGTAGTACAGCGTATGCAAGGGCGAAACCTTGAGTTGCCCGACGTCGTAGGGCTCGATCGCGGGATACAGGCTGCGCTGTTGCTGGGACATGGTTAGGTAGCCGGGGCAAGGGAATGCCCATGGTACGGGGAGTACCGGTGCAACCCAAGCTCGCACCCTTGCTCTGTTTTCCTTGGAGTACTGGGGAAGGGCCGCGCTTGCCGCAACGTGGATGGGTACCCCAGCCAGCTCTCCTGCTTTCGCCCGGAAGCGGGCGTGTGCCCGGTCAGATGAACAGCTTGCCGGGGTTGAGTATCCCGTTCGGATCAAACACCGCTTTGACGCCCCGCATCAGCGCGATCTCCGCCGCGCTGCGGGTGCTTTCCAGATAGGCACGCTTGACCAGGCCGATGCCATGTTCGGCGGAAATACTGCCGCCGTGCCGATGCAAGGTATCGGCAAGCAGCTTGGTCACGCGATCGCATTGCGCGATGAAATCCGCATCGGACAACCCGTCGGGCTTCAAGACGTTGATATGCAGATTGCCGTCGCCGATATGGCCAAACCATACCACTTCGATGTGCGGGTATTCACGCCAAAGCAGCGCCTGGATGTCCTGCAAGAACGCCGGCACCGCGCCGATACGCACCGCAATGTCGTTTTTGTACGGCTTGTGCGCGGCCAGGCTCTCGGTAATGCCTTCGCGCAAACGCCACAATGCCGCCGCCTGCGCATCGCTTTGCGCGATCACGCCATCGCTGATGAGGCCGCGTTCCATGCCCTGCTCGAAGGCCGCCATCGCCGCATCCCGTGCACCTTCGTCCGGCGCGTCGAACTCGGTCACCACGTAGTACGGATGCTCGCCATCGATCGCGCGCTGCGCGCCGTGCGCCAGCACGTGCTTGAGCGCGACGTCGGTGAAAAACTCGAACGCCTGCAGTGAAAGCCGCGCACGGAACAGCGCGAACACTTGCATCAGCGCATCCATGTCCGGCAACGCCAGCAGCATCACCTGGGATACAGGCGGCGGGTCGGTGAGCCGTAGCGTCGCTTCCACTACGATGCCAAGCGTGCCTTCCGACCCAATCATCAGCTGGCGAAGATCGTAGCCGCTGGAGTTCTTGATCAAACCACGGTTGAGGTGAAGCAAATCGCCGTTGCCCGCCACTACCTTGAGCCCGGCGATCCATTCGCGCGTGTTGCCGTGGCGGATCACCCGGATGCCGCCGGCATTGGTAGCGATGTTGCCGCCGATGGAACAAGAACCGCGCGCGGCGAAATCCACCGGATAGATCAGCCCATGCGCACGTGCCGCCTCGTGTACCGCCTCCAGCGCGATCCCCGGCTGCACGGTCAGCGTACGATCCACCGCATCGAAGCCCAGCACGCGATTCATGCGCGACAGGCTCAGCACCAGCTCGCCATGGGCCGCCACTGCGCCGCCGGACAACCCCGTACGCCCGCCCGACGGCACGATGGCGATCTTGTGCTCATTGGCCCATTGCACGACGCCCTGCACCTCCTCGATCGACGCCGGCAGCGCGACCGCCAGGGGCGCCGGGGTCCAGCGCCGGGTCCAATCGCGGCCGTAATGCTCCAGGTCCCCCGCCTCGGTCAGCAGGCGCAGGCCGGGCTGGCGGCGAGAGAGGTCGGCGAGGGCTTGGGCGGTCATGATGGCTCCAGGGCGAAGTCCCCAGCGTGCCAGCGCATGGCTTTTGCGTCTAGGGATGCGCTCACCCATTCTTCGTAGGCGCGTCTGTTCGCAGGCCACAGGACCATCGGCGCCGGCAGACTGGCCGTCTGTCAAGGCGATGGACCGAAGGCGTGCGGACAGACAGAACTGGCCCCGCATGTTGGATTGAAGTGCAGGGGTAATGTCCAGAAGGCCCACAGGCCGTGCCGCGTGGCGCCGGGGGGACTGCCGTCTTGCCAAGCCGTGCGGCATGGCCTGTGGGCTTTGCGGACATCATGCCGCCTGCGAAGAATGGATCAGCGCATCCCTACTGCTGCATCGCGGCAAAATTCTGGCATAGTGTTTGGACTGCCAAACACGGGTCCGCCATGAAGACTTCGTTCCCCAAGCAAGAGATCAAGCTGCTGCTGCTTGAAGGCGTCAGCCGCACAGCCGTGGAAACCTTCCAGCGGGCGGGCTACAGCCAGATCGAGTACCACGCCAAATCGCTGCCTGAGGACGAATTGAAAGCGCGCATCGCCGATGCGCACATCGTGGGCATTCGCTCGCGCACCCATCTGACTGCCGAGGTGCTGGCGCATGCCAAACGCTTGATCGCCGTCGGCTGCTATTGCATTGGCACCAACCAGGTCGACCTGGCAGCGGCACAGGCGATGGGCGTTCCCGTCTTCAATGCGCCCTACTCCAACACGCGCAGTGTGGCGGAGCTGGTCATCGCCGAGGCAATCATGCTGATGCGCGGCATTCCGCAACGCAACGCGCTGTGCCATCGCGGCGGCTGGACCAAGTCGGCGGCCGGGAGTTACGAAGTGCGCGACAAGGTGATCGGCATCGTCGGTTACGGCCACATCGGCACGCAGGTCGGCGTGCTGGCCGAAGGCTTAGGGATGCGCGTCATTTTCCACGACATCGAGTCGAAGCTTTCACTTGGCAACGCGCGCGCCGCCGCCAGCCTGGACGATCTGCTGGAACGCGCCGACGTAGTCACCCTGCACGTGCCTGAAACGCCCTCGACCAAGCTGATGATCGGCAAGAGCGAACTGGACAAGATGCAGAAGGGAGCACTGCTGATCAACGCATCGCGCGGCACGGTGGTCGATATCGATGCGCTGGCCGACGCGCTGCGCACCGAACACCTCGGCGGTGCGGCGATCGACGTGTTCCCGGTGGAGCCCAAAGGCAACGACGATCCATTCGTCTCGCCGCTGATCGGCATGGACAACGTCATCCTGACCCCGCACATCGGCGGCAGCACGCTGGAGGCACAGGACAACATCGGCATCGAGGTCGCCAGCAAGCTGGTGCGCTACAGCGACAATGGCTCGACGCTTTCAGCGGTCAACTTCCCCGAGGTGACGCTACCCGAACACCCGCGCAGCCGCCGCCTGCTGCACATTCACCGCAACGTGCCCGGCGTGCTCTCGCGCATCAACGAACTGTTCTCCGCCGGCAACATGAACATCGACGCGCAGTTCCTGCAGACCAATGCGCAAGTGGGCTACGTGGTGATCGATGTGTCGGCGGACGAACAACAGGCCGCGTCGCTGAAGGACAAACTCGCCGCCATTCCAGGAACGCTGCGCACGCGCGTGCTTTATTGAGCCGGACGCCGTCTCGCCGAGCACTGATATCGGCGGTCATTTAACATTTCACAGGGCAAAAACCGCGAAAAATGCGCGGTTTCTTGCGCCCGGGTTCAAGAAAAGCCGCCGCGCCGCCGATAGTTGATCAACTCGGCACCCTTTTTGAAGCGGTTTTTCCATGAAACTACGTTTCCGCGATTTTCGCATCGCCATCAAACTGACCTTTCTCGGCATCGTCATGCTGGCGGCGACCGTCGCTGTAGGCTACGGCGGCTGGCACGGGCTGGATCGCACGCATGCGCTGCAGGCGCGCTCGGCCGTCACCGCCGCGAAATTCGCTGCCGCGGTGGATACCGCGCGCGTTGCGCAAGTGGATTTCAAAAAGCAGGTACAGGAGTGGAAAGATCTGCTGCTGCGCGGCGCGGACGCCGCATCGTTCAAGAAATACCACGACGCTTTTGGCGATGAGAGCCGGCACGTCGACACCGACCTCGGCGCGCTCAAACAGCAAATGAAAGACCTTGGCCTGAACACGGGCGGCGTAGACCAGGCGATCGCCACGCACGCGGACTTGGGTGCTCGATACCTTGCCGCGATCCAGCACTACGATGCCAATGACGCCAAGAGCGCGCACGTCGTCGATCAACTCGTCGCCGGCATGGACCGCGCACCGACAGCGGCCATCGACGCGCTCGTGGCGGGCATGAAGCGCGAAGCCGAAGCGGCCACCAAGCAAATTGGCACGCAAAGTACCGCCGCTTACCGCGATGCCGGCGTCATGCTGGTATCGGTAGCTGCGTGCGCCATGCTTACCGGCGCGTTTCTGATCTGGGCGCTGGCATACAGCATCACTGCCCCGATCGGCCGCGCCGTGAAAGTGGCGCAGGCCGTCGCGCAGGGCAACCTGTCCACCCTGGTGGCGTCCGACAGCCGCGACGAAACCGGCAAATTGCTGCACGCGCTCGGCGCGATGAACGAACAGCTGCGCAGCGTCGTCAACTCGATTCGCGCAGGCTCCACCGAAATTTCCACGTCCACCCAGCAGATTGCCAGCGGCAATCAGGACCTTTCCGCGCGCACCAGCCAACAGGCAGCCGCGCTGGAAGAAACGGCAGCGTCGATGCAGGAATTTACCGATAGCGTCAACGCCAACGCGACGCGCGCGCATGAAGCGAGCCAGCTGGTTGAATCGGCATCGAACATCGCGCGCCAGAGCAGCACGGCGATGTCCGAAGCCGTGGGCGCCATGACCCAGGTACAAAACGTTGCCGGCCGGATCACCGAAATCACCGACATGATTGATCGCATCGCCACGCAGACGCACATTCTGGCGCTCAATGCATCGGTGGAAGCGGCACGCGCCGGGGAAGCCGGCAAAGGCTTCAACGTGGTCGCGGCCGAAGTGCAGTCGCTGGCCCGCAGCTCGCGCACGGCATCGCGGGAGATCCGCACACTGATCGAGGAATCGGTCACGATCATCGACAGCGGCACGCAGATGATCGGCCGCGCGGAATGGATGGTCGGCAAGCTGTTGGAAGGCGTGGACAACGTCGCGCAGTCGGTCGGCTTGATCGCCGCGCAAAGCGTCGAGCAGGCCAACGGCATTCAACAGGTCAACCGCGCGGTACGGCAGATGGACGAAGTGACCCAGAGCAACGCCGCGCTGGTCGAGGAAGCCGCCGCTGCCGCCAGCACGGTGCAGGTGCGCGCACGCTCGCTGGTGGAGAGCGTGGCGTTCTTCCAGGTCGCTTCATCGAGCGGCGACACCGAGATGGCGAAGGCGGCGTAAGCGTTGCCGCCAACGTTCGCGCGGCCTTCCGACCTGCGCCGGAAGGCCGGTGTCACCGGCTTATTTGCGCGGTTTTACGCTTGCTGCGCGCTTGCCCGTCGCCTTGCCGAATTTGGCCGGTGCGGCCTTTGCCTTCGCTACACCCGGCCGCTTGGTGGCCGGCTTGCGGCGCTTATCCGGCGGCGCATCGTCGTGCAGCGCGTGGCGCCGCTGCACGCGTAGTGCTTCGCGGAAGGCCTGCGCATAACGCTTCAACGCTTCCTTTTGCCCGGCCTCCCCGCCGTCGACGCGCTCCATGTGCTGCTCCATCCGCTGCAGCAGGTCGTAGTCGTGATAGTCACGATACGGCTTCAGATCCAGATCGGCCGGCACCTTGGCAAGCCGCTCGTCGCCGATCGACTTGACGTATTTCTGCATGAAACGATCGTAGGCTTTCCACGTGACGCGATGCGCATGCACCGCGGCTTCTTCGGCGCGCGTGGCAATCTGGTGCGCGTGCAGATAATGCAGGCCGAGCTGGTCGATCAGCGTTTTTTCCACTTCCTCGTGCAAAATCAGGAAGCGGTCCACATCAATGGTGCGGCCGCGGAAGGTGAATGACTTGGGCAGATGCCGATCGATATAGATCGTCTTGCCATCCTGGCTGTAACCGGCGAGGTAGGGAATGTCATGATTCCGGTCCAGCTTCTTTACCCGCCGCAGGATCGCATCGAGCGCGCGGTCGAGCATCAGCGAGGAGATGTACCAGTCCGGCGCCTTCAACTTCACGTGCGGGGCGTCGGGATGACAGTGGTTCGACGGCATGAGCGGATCTCCTGTCGGCACGGGGGAAAACACTGGCACGCAGACTAACGCGTTGCCGTCGCATGCACATGTCCAGGTGGTGCGATGCCGGGAATAAAAAACGCCGAGGCATCCTGCATCCCGATTAAAAAGGGCGCCAAGGCGCCGTTCTGTAGCTTTTCCGAATTAGTCGGATGGCGGGATTCGAACTCACGACCTCTTGCCCCACGCAGGTAGCCAGATGAACATATCCACATGATTCCTATGGAAATCAAGGCGAACTTAGAGCTAAAAAGATGGTGCAAATCGACGCAGCGCGATCAATAACTTGCGGCTCGATAGGATCGAGCGACGCCCCGGAACGTCTGGATTATCATGTACCTCAAGGGGAGGATTCTGCATGGAACAAAAGGGTCGATTGCCGGCGTTGGATAGCATGCGCGCCATTGCGGCGCTGGGCGTGGTCTGCTGGCATTACCGAGGGTACTTTCAGTCCTCCCCATTTGAGACCGTACTGGCACCGTTCTACAAGAACGGGCTGCCGATGGTTGACTTCTTCTTCGCGCTATCGGGCTTCGTACTGGCGAGGACATATTGGACAGATTCCAGACGTCGAGCGATCGGTGCCAATATTGGGCAACGCATCGCTCGCCTCTACCCGCTGCACTTGATCATGCTGCTCGTAATTCTGGCGATCCAGCTGGGGACATCAAACCTGGCTATTCCCTTCGATCCGTTCCGCTTCAATGACGCCTATAACTTCGGCGCGAATCTGCTGCTACTGCAATCGTCTGGTCTGCAACATGGGCTGTTCTCATTCAACCAGCCATCGTGGTCGATATCCACTGAGTTTCTTGTCAACATAGCGTTCCTATGCATGATTGCGTTGCCCCGCCGGCTGTCGCTGATCACGGCAGGCGCCGCAGCTGTCGCATGCATACAGGTCTTTTTGCACCGCAGCTTTTATGACATTGGCTACGCGTGGTGGCATGTGTCTGTGCTCGTGGCGCGAACCGGGGCGGGATTTTTTATCGGCGCCCTCACCTTCAGGCTCTACGAGAACTATCGTGATCGTTTCACCCAAGCGGCATTGTGGAACGCACTGTTTATTGCCTTCGCAATGGCGATGTATGTGTATTTCCATAGCCACAGGCTGAACGGACGCGGCATCGATCTTGCCATCTCACTGATCGGCTTTCCTGCCTCCATCATCGTGGTGCTGATGAGCCCATGGGCATGCCGCGCTCTTTCCATCAGGACATTGGTGTGGCTTGGGGAGCGCTCCTACTCCATCTACATGATCCATTTCTCGCTGATTCTTTGCGCACGAATTGGACAGATCATTCTTGGCGTCGAACCCTCGCGCCCGTTTGCTAGTGACTCAGCTTTTGTAGCCTTCGTGAGCATCGTCATTGCCATCTCGGCCGTGACATATCGCTATATCGAGCTTCCGGGCAAGCGTCTTCTTACCCCGAAACGATCGGCACAAAACAGTTCGCCAAACCTGGACGAGGCTACAGCATGAACTACAACTGGAACTCGACAGAAATTAAAGTCAAAACACCCTTGATCGGCATGACCTACCTTCTCGGCATAGCGAGTCATGCGAACGCATAAACATCGCACCGATGACAATAATGCTTACGAAGCATGGTGCGATTGGCCGATCATCTCGGAAATCAGCATCTATCGGAATACCACTGGAGTCATCTGGACTGAATGCACTGCGATCGCTTCACCATTTCCGAATGGGCAAGCGCACCTGCCCGATGGCATCCATCCTGATGACGCGCTCTATGCCTTTAAAGCAACCCTGAAAATCAGATAGCTCATGCCCTTCCTTGAGCTTGCTGATCCCTTATCGCCAGGAGTGCCGGCGAACACGTAGGCCGTCGCGAAGAATCAAAGTCTACAAACAGCGAAAACAAAGTGAACATAGTGAGGACCCAATCGGGGTCCTTTTTTTACGCATATTCTCCGATGTTGATACTCGCCGCGCTGCCGATGCCTGCACTTGCTGCAGCGGATGCAGGATCATTCGCGTCATAGTCTTCATTACCACTGGAGAGATATCCGCGACCATTGATCGGACTGCTTGAAGTTCGGCTGCCCACGGTCACGGCCATTCCTTGGGTAATGGTCGCGTCGCCATTGCTTCCCTATACATTAGAGGATGTGGATAGCGCGCTGTTGCGCGAGGCGGGCTAGTCGGCGAAGGAAGTGCAGGAGCTGATGACGCATACCAGCGAGACGATGGCCGCCCCTTATTTGGGCGACCATGAGGCGCCACGGACAGATGCTTCGATCGGCATCGCGCTCAAGCATTAGGTGTGGATAAGTGGACGCATAAGGCGGAAATATTCACGCCCATTTGCAAATTGCTGATTTCTTTTCCGAATTGGTCGGGGCGGCGGGATTCGAACCCACGACCCTTTGCCCCCCAGGCAAATGCGCTACCAGGCTGCGCTACGCCCCGACAGTTCGGCAAAGAAAGCGATTATAGCAGTTCCGGCAAGCCCGCCGGTAGGGTTCAGCGACGCAGCAGCGCGAGGACCTCTTCCAGCTCCATGCGCACCTGGCGCACGATCTGGTGCGACATGCTGGCCTCCATCCGCGCCTGAGGGCCTTCCAACCGGGCACGGGCGCCGGTGATGGTGAAGCCTTCGTCGTACAGCAACGAACGGATCTGGCGAATCATCAGCACGTCGTGGCGCTGGTAATAGCGGCGGTTGCCGCGGCGCTTGACCGGGTTGAGCGCAGGAAACTCCTGCTCCCAGTAACGAAGCACGTGAGGCTTCACCCCGCACAGGTCGCTGACTTCACCGATGGTGAAGTAGCGCTTGGCCGGGATGGCAGGCAGCTCGGTGTTATTCCCCTGATCCAGCATAGCCCTCGACTCGCACCTTGAGTTTCTGCCCTGGCCGGAACGTCACCACCCTGCGGGCGGAGATCGGAATCTCCTCGCCCGTCTTGGGGTTGCGACCCGGTCGCTGGTTCTTCTGCCGCAGATCGAAGTTGCCGAATCCGGACAGCTTGACCTGCTCGCCCCTTTCCAACGCTTCGCGGACGACCTCGAAATAGGCGTCCACGAACTCTTTTGCTTCACGTTTGTTAAGGCCTACCTCGAGGAAGAGGCGCTCGGCCATCTCCGCCTTTGTCAGCGCCGCCATCTTACCCTCGCAATTTTGCCTCGCATGACGCCTCCAACGCAGCCACCGCATTTCGAACGCAGCGATCCGCGTCGTCGTCGGTAAGGGTGCGTGAAGCGTCCTGCAAAATCAAGCCCATAGCGAGACTCTTTCGGCCCGCTTCGACCCCTTTGCCGCTGTAACGGTCGAACAGGCGCAGCTCCGCCAGGGCCCCTCCCAGGGTGCCGCGGACGACTTGCTCAATGTGTGACCAACCCACCCGTTCAGGAACATCGACGGCGATATCCCGCCGGACCGCCGGGAAGCGCGCCACCGGCTGGGCCTTGGGCAGGCGGCGGCCCAGCACCGGGTCGAGGGCCAGTTCTAGCACATGGACGTCCGGCCCCAGGTCCAGCGCCTTGGCCAGCTGCGGATGCAGTGCGCCAAGGTAGCCCACGGTGCGGCCGTCGCAGGCTACCCGGGCGCCCCGGCCAGGATGCAGCCATCCGGGCAGGTCGTGGGCATGGACGGACCAGCGCCACGGCTCCCCGCCCCAGGCGATCAGCGCGTCCAGGTCGCCCTTGAGGTCGAAGAAATCCAGCGCTCGGGCGGCTTCGCCCCATTGTTCGGCGTGCGCATTGCCGCTGGCGACGACGGCCAGGCTGGGGGTTTCCTCAGGCGGATCGCCCGCCGCAAACACGCGGCCGAGCTCGAACAGGCGCACGCGCTCCTGCTGGCGCGCCCGATTGTGCGACAGGGCCTGGATCAGGCCCGGCAGCAGAGACGGCCGCATGACCGCCAGGTCGGCCGAAAGCGGATTGGCCAGCGGCACGAGCTTCTCGCCCATGCCCCACTTTTCCAGCAGGGCATGGCTGACGAAAGCCAGGTTGACCGCTTCGTAGTAGCCGCGCGCAGCCATTTGTTCGCGCAAGGGCAGCTCGCCGAGGCGCGCTTCCGGCTCGGTGGACAGCCGCAGCGCCCCGGCGGGGGTGTGGGTGGGGATGTTTTCGTAGCCGTGGATGCGCGCGACTTCTTCGATCAGGTCTTCCTCGCGCTCGATGTCGAAACGGCGGCTGGGCGCGGTGACCCGCCAACCCTCCGCCAGCGGCTCGACCGTCATGCCGAGCGCCGTGAAGATGCGCGTGACTTCCTCATCGGCCACGGTCAGGCCAAGCACGCGAGCCAGCCGCGCACGACGCAACACGATGGACTGGGGCGCGTGCAGATGCTGCGGCAGTGTCACGTCCAACAAGGGGCCGGCCACGCCGCCGGCGACGGCCAGGATCAGCCGGGTGGCGTATTCGATGGCGATGCCCGGCAGCTGCGGGTCGACGCCGCGCTCGAAGCGATGCCCGGCATCGGTGTGCATGCCCAGCTTGCGGCTGCGGCCGATGATGGCCGCGGGAATCCAGTGCGCAGCTTCCAGGAACACGTTGCGGGTGGTGTCGGTAACACGCGTTTCCGCCCCGCCCATGATGCCGCCGAGCGCCACGGCGCGCGCGCCCGTGCCGCCACGGCTGTCGGCGACCACCAGGAAATCCTCGTCCAGCTCGACCGTGCGGCCGTCGAGCAGTGCCAGCGATTCGCCCGCACGCGCCGGACGCACCACGACCTCGCCTTCCAGCGTGTCCTTGTCGAACGCGTGCATCGGCTGGCCCAGCTCAAGCATCACATACTGCGTGACATCGACCAGGAAGCTGATCGGACGCAGGCCGCTGCGACGCAGCCGCTCGGCCATCCATACGGGCGTTGGCACCGTGGCATCCACGTTGTCGATGACGCGGCCGGCAAAGCGCGGCACGCGTGCGCCGGCGTCAAGCACAATCTTCATGGCGGCATCGCTGCCGGCGGGTACGGGTTCGGCGTCGAGCGGCACCACTTGGCCGCCCAGCGCGGCGGCGACGTCAAAAGCGATGCCGCGCACGCTGAAGCAGTCGGCGCGGTTGGGCGTCAGCTTGATCTCGATGCTGGCGTCCGGCAAGCCAAGATAGGCGGCCAGCGGCGTACCGACCGGGGCATCGGCGGGCAGTTCGAGCAGGCCCGATGCGTCCGCATCGATGCCCAGTTCTTTGGCCGAGCACAGCATGCCGAACGATTCCACGCCGCGCAGCTTGGCCGCCTTGATGGCGATGCCGCCGGGGAGCTGCGCCCCCACCGTCGCCAGCGGCACTAGCAGGCCGGCGCGCGCATTGGGCGCGCCGCAGACGATCTGGACCATGCCGTTGCCGGTGTCCACGTCGCACACCTGCAGCCGATCGGCCTGCGGGTGTCTTTGCGCGCTGACGATGCGCGCGACGACCACCCCGTCCAGCGAATCGCCCAGCGCGGCAACGTCTTCCACTTCCAGGCCGATTGCGGTCAGCGTGGCGACCAACTGATCGCGCGGGGCTGACGTGGGCACGTGATGGCGCAGCCAGTTTTCCGAGAATTTCATGCGTGTCGGTTCCTGCTTCGATTACGCCAGTTGCTTGAGGAAGCGCAGGTCGTTCTCAAAGAACGCGCGCAAGTCGGAAACGCCATAGCGCAACATCGCAAAGCGCTCCACGCCAAGGCCGAAGGCGAAGCCGGTGTAGCGCTCCGGATCGATGCCGCAGTTCTTCAGCACGTTCGGATGCACCATGCCGCAGCCGAGCACTTCCAGCCAGCGCGTGGAGCCGTCTTCTGCGTCCCAGCGAATGTCCACCTCGGCACTGGGCTCGGTGAAAGGGAAGTAGCTGGGGCGGAAGCGCATGTCGAAATCGCGCTCGAAGAAGGCGCGGATGAATTGGGCCAGCGTGCCTTTCAGATCGGCGAAGCTGGAGGTTTCGTCCACCAGCAGGCCTTCGATCTGATGGAACATCGGCGAGTGCGTCTGGTCCGAGTCGCTGCGATAGACCTTGCCGGGCGCGATCACGCGGATCGGCGGCTGGCGGCCTTTCATCGAGCGGATCTGCACCGGCGAGGTATGCGTGCGCAGCAGGCGGCCGTCGCCGAAATAGAAGGTGTCGTGCATGGCACGCGCCGGATGGTGCGGCGGGAAATTCAAGGCTTCGAAGTTGTGCCAGTCGTCCTCGATTTCCGGCCCGTCCGCGCGTTGATAGCCCAGCCGCGCGAAGATCGCCGAGATGCGTTCCAGCGCGCGCGTGATCGGATGAATGCCGCCGCGTTCGCCGTTGCGTCCGGGCATGCTGATGTCGAGCTTTTCGGAGGCGAGGCGGCGATCGAGTTCGGCTTGCTCCAGCGTCTGCTTGCGCAGGGCGAGCGCGTCGGCAATGCGCTCTTTCACGCGGTTGACGTCGGCGCCGCGCGCCTTGCGTTCGTCGGGCGAAAGCGCGCCGAGTGCCTTGAGCGCGGCGGTGATGATGCCGCTCTTGCCGAGCAGGCTCACGCGCAACGCGTCGAGGGACTCGAGCGAGTCGGCCTTGTCGATGTCCGCCAGCGCGTGAGCGGCGCGGCTATCCAGGTCTTCCATTGGTGCAGTCCCGGGCAGGTTCATGGAGCGATCCCATTCGCTTTTCATCCCCTTCCCTGCGTGCTGCAGGGGAGGGCCAGGGGGTGAAGCCCTTCAACAGAGCAAGAGCGTTCCCCTTGCCAACCTCCCCCTGCGAGCAGAGGGAGGAGCTGATGCGTTACGAACGATCAACGCAAACAAAAACGGGGAGAAGGCTTAAGGCCTTCTCCCCGCTTGATTCACTTCATTTCGTCAGTGATCGACGATCAAGCGGCCAGACTGGCCTTCGCCTTTTCCGCGATGGCTCCAAACGCCTTGATGTCGTGCACGGCGATGTCAGCCAGCACCTTGCGGTCGACCGTGATGCCGGCCTTGGACAGGCCATTGATCAGGCGGCTGTAGGACAGGCCGAACTGACGGGCCGCCGCATTGATACGCACGATCCACAGGGCGCGGAACTGGCGCTTCTTCTGCTTGCGGCCGATATAGGCGTACTGACCGGCCTTGATGACGGCCTGGTTGGCGACGCGGAAGACCTTGCGACGGGCGTTGTAGTAGCCCTTCGCACGGCCGATGATTTTCTTGTGACGACGACGGGCGGTAACGCCACGCTTTACACGAGCCATGGTTCAGTCCTCCGCCTTAGAGATACGGCAACATGCGTGCTACACCCTTGGTGTCGCATGCCTTGACGTGGTTGGTGGCGCGCAGGTTGCGCTTACGCTTGGTCGACTTCTTGGTCAGAATGTGCGACTTGAACGCATGGCCGGCCTTGAACTTGCCGGACGCGGTTTTGCGAAAACGCTTCGCAGCCGCGCGATTGGTCTTGATCTTGGGCATGGGAATGCTCCTTGATGGGGAAGGCCCTTTTTGATGAGAGCGGCCCCGGTTTCTGACTGATCTGGCGGTGGCCTTGGGGGCCACGCTTTCCGTCCTGCCACGATCGGTTCACGACCCTTCCTTGCGGGTCGAACTGAAAAGTATACGGAAATGCGGGCGGCAACGCCAGCCCGGGTCTACATCCTCGCGGATTTTGCCCTCCCCTGCGAAGCAGGGGGAGGCTGGGAGGGGTAACGCCCTCGCCCCATGGCTGGGCTTCACCCCAACCCTCCCCTGCCGCACGCGGGGGGAGGGAGTTGTTCGCTGAGGATCAAACGGGGGCTTACTTCTTCTTCGGCCCGATCATCATCACCATCTGGCGACCTTCCAGGCGCGGGAAGGATTCGACGATACCGTTCTCGCCCACGTCTTCCTGAATGCGCTTGGCCAGGTCCTGACCGAGATCCTGGTGGGACATCTCGCGGCCACGGAACCGGATGGTGACCTTGACCTTGTCACCCTCCTCCAGGAAGCGAAGCATGTTGCGCAGCTTGATCTGGTAGTCGCCCACGTCCGTGACCGGACGGAACTTCACTTCCTTGATCTCGACCTGCTTCTGCTTCTTCTTGGCCGCCTGGGCCTTCTTCTGGGCTTCGAACTTGAACTTGCCGTAGTCCATGATGCGGCAGACCGGCGGGTCGCCGTTAGGCTGGATCTCGACCAGGTCGAGCCCGGCTTCGTCGGCTGCGCGCAGCGCCTCGTCGCGGGTAAGGATGCCCAGCTGCTCGGAATCCGGTCCGATCACGCGCACGCGGGGGACGCGGATCTCGTGGTTACGACGGTTGCCCTTAGTTTCTGTGGTGGCGATACCACTATCCTCCAGAAGATGTTTTGAATCGGCCGGGCGGCATCAGCGCCGCGTCTCGGCCTCCAGGCGTTCGATGAAGCTGGCAAGCGGCATGCTGCCCAGATCTTCGCCCGAACGGGTACGCACGGAAACAGCGCCCGACTCCTTTTCGCGATCACCGACCACAAGCAGGTAGGGGACTTTCTGTATCGTATGTTCGCGGATTTTATAGCCGACCTTTTCGTTGCGCAAATCCGCCTGCACCCGGAAGCCTTTCTCGACAAGGGTTTGCGTCACCTGCCGGACATAGTCGGACTGCGCGTCGGTAATACTGAAGACCATCGCCTGCACCGGGGCCAGCCAGGCGGGCAGATTGCCCGCGTGGTGTTCGATCAGGATGCCGATGAAGCGCTCCATGGACCCCACAATGGCCCGATGCAGCATCACCGGGTGCCGGCGCTGGCTGTGCTCGTCCACGTACTCCGCCCCCAGGCGCTCGGGCATCATGAAGTCCACCTGCATCGTGCCGACCTGCCAGCCGCGGCCGATGGAGTCCTTCATGTGGTACTCGATCTTCGGGCCGTAGAAGGCGCCCTCGCCCGGCAATTCTTCCCACTGCACGCCAGCGGACCCGAGCGCGGCGCGAAGGGCGTGCTCGGCGCGATCCCACACCTCGTCGCTGCCGATGCGCTTGTCCGGGCGCAGGGCGATCTTCAGGGCAATGTCGTTGAAACCGAAATCGGCATACACCTTCATGGCCTGCCGGTGGAAGGCGGTGACTTCCGATTCGATCTGCTCTTCCGTGCAGAAGACGTGACCGTCGTCCTGGGTGAAGGCGCGCACGCGCATGATGCCGTGCAAGGCACCCGACGGTTCATTGCGGTGGCAACCGCCGAACTCGCCGTAGCGGATCGGCAGGTCGCGGTAGCTGTGCAGGTTGGTGTTGTAGATCTGCACGTGGCCGGGGCAGTTCATCGGCTTGAGCGCATACGTGCGCTTTTCCGACTCCGTGAAGAACATGTTTTCCTGGTAGTTGTCCCAGTGGCCGGACTTCTTCCACAGGCTTACGTCCATGATCTGCGGGCCGCGCACTTCCTGGTAGCCGCTGCTGCGGTACACGCCGCGCACGTATTGCTCCACCGCCTGCCAGATGGCCCAGCCGTTGGGATGCCAGAACACCATGCCCGGCGCCTCTTCCTGCTGGTGGAACAGGTCCAGCGCCTTGCCGATCTTGCGGTGATCGCGCTTTTCGGCCTCTTCCAGCTGATGCAGGTAGGCTTTCAGATCCTTGTCGTTAAGCCAGGCCGTGCCGTAGATACGCGTGAGCATGGCGTTGTTGGAATCGCCGCGCCAATACGCGCCAGCCACCTTCATCAATTTGAACGCGCGCAGTTTGCCGGTGTTGGGTACATGCGGGCCGCGGCAGAGGTCGGTGAACTCGCCCTGCGAATAGAGCGAAAGCTCCTCGTTCGCGGGGATGCTCTGGATGATTTCGGCCTTGTAGTTTTCGCCCAGCCCGCGAAAGAACGCCACCGCGTCGTCGCGCGACTTCACGCTGCGCACGACGGGCAGTTGTTCCTTCACGATTTTTTCCATTTCCGCCTCGATCTTCACCAGATCGTCGGGCGTGAACGGGCGTTCGTAGGCGAAATCGTAATAGAAACCATTGTCGATCACCGGGCCGATCGTGACCTGCGCGCCCGGGAACAGGCGCTGCGCGGCCTGCGCCAGCAGGTGTGCCGTGGAGTGGCGCAGGATCTCCAGCGCCTCCGGGCTTTTCTCGGTGACGATTTCGAGACTGGCGTTGTGCTCGATCGGAAAACTGGCGTCCACCAGCTTGCCATCGACCTTGCCGGCCAGCGTGGCCTTGGCCAGGCCCGCGCCGATGGACGCGGCGACGTCCTGCACCGTAACGGGGTGGTCGAAGGGGCGTTTGCTGCCGTCGGGTAGCGTGATTTCGATCATGGTTGTTTACCTGTCACATCGCCCGGGGGCAAGGTGATTTTCCTGGAGAAACCGGCCATGGATGGCGGTATCGGCTTGCCCTTGCGGATCACGGGCAAAAATAAAGGCGCCACGCGCCCTTGGGTGAAAGCACAAGGCGTGGCGGGCTCAGCGTGGGAAGTGGATAGTTGCCATGTCGCACACTCGACCGGCGCGTGGGCGCGGGCCACCTTGTCTCTTGGGTTCGGGGATAAAAAGCTAATTTAGCGCGACGCCGCTGTCAATTCGCCTGCGACGATCAAACCGGCGCACGGGCGATAGAATACGGCCATTCTTTCCCTGGAAGCTCCCGATGCGCATCCTCGTGACCGGCACCGCCGGGTTTATTGGCGCCACGCTCGCGGAACGATTGCTGGCCCGTGGCGATGAGGTTTTCGGCATCGACAATCACAACAATTATTACGATCCGACGCTGAAGGAAGCGCGCCTGGCCCGTTTCGCCAGCCACCCGCGCTACACCCACCTGCGCGCCGATCTGGCCGATACGGCCGCCATCAACCAGGCGTTCGGCGCTTTCCAGCCGCAGCGCGTGGCCAACCTCGCCGCCCAGGCCGGCGTGCGTTATTCGCTGAAGAATCCAAATGCGTATGTTCAAAGCAACATCGTGGGCTTCGTCAACGTGCTGGAGGCCTGCCGCCACGGCAAGGTGGAACACCTGGTCTACGCCTCGTCCAGCTCCGTCTACGGCGCCAACCGCAAGCTCCCGTTCGCGGTGGAGGACGCCGTCGATCATCCGGTGAGCCTTTACGCGGCGACCAAGAAGGCCAATGAATTGATGGCGCATACCTACAGCCATCTGTATGGCTTGCCGACGACCGGCCTGCGCTTCTTCACCGTATACGGACCGTGGGGGCGCCCGGACATGTCGCCGATCCTGTTCGCCGACCGCATCGTGCGCGGCGAGCCGATCGATGTTTTCAATTACGGCAACCACAGCCGCGATTTCACCTATGTGGACGACATCGTCGAAGGCGTGATCCGTACCATCGATCACGTGGCGCAGCCCGATCCCGCCTACGATCCGTTGAACCCGAACACCGGCACATCGCACGCACCGTACCGTGTGTACAACATCGGCAACGATCAGCCCGTGCAGCTGATGCGCTTCATCGAACTGCTTGAGCAGCATCTTGGCCGCGAAGTCGAGAAACGCCTGCTACCCATGCAAGCCGGCGACGTGCCCGACACCTGGGCGGACGTCTCGGCGCTACGCCGCGATGTGGGGTATGCGCCGAATACGCCGATCGAGGTCGGCGTGAAACGCTTTGCCCAGTGGTATCGCGATTACTATCGCGTCCAAGCGTAAGTGACGCTTCTCACCGTCATTCCGGCCTGCGTCGGAATGCGGTGAAGGAAAAACCGCGTATCCGTCAAAATGGCTTGGCCAGCACAAAGAACAGCACGCCCAGCAACAGCAGCACGGGTAGTTCATTGATCAACCGCAATGCGCGCGCCGAAGGCAACGCACCGCCCTGCTCGCTTTTCTTCAGCAGTCGCCCGGCCCAGATGAAATAGATCAACAGCACGGCAACCAAGGTGAGCTTGGCGTCGATCCAATGCATCGACCCCACGACATTGGGCAAAGCCTGCGGAAACACCCGCCAACCCTGCCACAAAGCCAGCCCCAGCAGAAAGGCGATACCAAATAGATGATGCCCGAACCGGTAAAGGCGACGTCCCATCAAATAAAGCCGCGCCTTCACTGCCGCCTCATCGCCGGCCTCGGCGATATTCACCAGGATCCGCGGCAGGTAGAACACCGCCGACATCCAGGCAATCGCAAACAACAGATGGAACGTCTTGACCCAGAGATAAACCATGCCAAAGCTCCCGATGACGCAAATGAAAACGGCGTACTGCGAAGTACGCTGTTTTATCGAGAATGAGCGGGCGGCACAAGGATCGAATGTCTGACTTCATCCATCGAAACCGTACTGGCAGCTATCTGCCCCATGCGCACGGGCTACGTTGAAGGTTTTGTTCGGCAGAGCACCAGCGACATCACAAGCCGCGATCTGAACAGGCACTGCGCCGTCCTCGGCAAGAAAATCCGCAGCAAGCCCATACAGGTAGACCTATCTGCGAATGTTCGCGATGACCTGCCTTTACGGGATTGGCACGATTGCCGTGCTGCAAGACAAACGCCCTTCCGCGCTCGCCGAATCCGACCATTGGCGCCAGGCAAGCAGCCCCCGCTTTCCACATCAATCAAGTCGACGAACCACTTGCGAAGGCACCCGCCGGCATGGGGGTCTTTCAACTATCGATGTGGGACATTGGCCGATGCCGTAAACAACCTTTAACTGGACGATGCCCTGGCCATGGTCGATGAGCAGATCCACGGTATGCAGATTCGTGCCCTGCAACGTGAAATCGAACTGGAAAAGTCATTTATCGACCAGCACGAGAGATAACCCCTGCGCACACAAACCCTGGTCATGGACAGCCTTCGGCGGCGTCGCTGTTTGTTACACCGCCCATGAAATATCCAGAACGGCTCGCACCTAGGCGGCGAAACGGAGGTGGTAGCCGGAATGATTGGCGCTGGGCACCTCAATGCCCCGTTATCAGGCGATTGGGGGAAGGTCCTTTTTTTTAAAAAAAACCTAAACTGAACAAAAATGGATAGTCCAAAGAGGTCTTCCGACAGAACATCTATAGACTGCTGACCGGTAAGGCTTTTTCCAAGATCATCTTCCGACACAACCATCCATGCCTGTCATCACTGACATGCTCGCCCGCTGGGGTGCCCTGCCCTCTGGAGAGTTTTCCGGTACGTGAGCCAAGAAGTGGGCTCCGAGCGCTCCATGCAGCGAGGCATCAAATCTGAGCCGGATGTGTTGCGTGTGGGTCGCACGACACGCAGCGCCTATGAGCAACACTGGATTCTCGCCGTCTCCAAGTTTCGCGAAACATGCAGCACGTACTTCAGATCTTCCCGTGGACAAAAGTTCGTAGAACAAGTTGTCCGTCATCAACAACCGATGTGACAAGGCCAGCTTGGCCTGTTCAACCATTCCGCAGAGGCATTGGTAGGAAGCGGGTAGCACTATGACCCATCACTGCGTTCACATTGAACGTCGTGAACAAAGGGCATATTTTGTGAACGTTCTCAGGTGCTAGAAACAAAAAAGGAACCCTTGCGGATTCCTTTGAAAGCCTCTGACTAACCGTGCCAAAGTGCTTCTTTAAGCCACTTCCAAGAAAACTCTTAAGAAAACACTGGAAGTGACAGAATTGGTGGGCGGTACAAGGATCGAACTTGTGACCCCTTCCATGTCAAGGAAGTGCTCTACCGCTGAGCTAACCGCCCACAGGCGCCCGGCAAGCCGCGCGAGCCGTGCAGTATACGGGAAGCGGTTGGTTACCGCAAAGCCCGCTCGCGCAGCTGGTGAATCCGGTCGCGCAGGCGTGCGGCCTCCTCGAATTCCAGGTTTTCGGCGTGTTTGCGCATGTCCGCCTCCAGGCGCTTGATGGCGGCGGCGGCCTGATCCGCGTTCAGGTTGGCGTACTCGGCGCCGTCCTCCGCCACCGCCGCGGCACGCCCGCGGACTGACTTGCCGCGCCCGCGCCCCGCCCCTTCGCTGCGGGCGCCTTCCATGATGTCGGCAATGCGCCGCACCACCGACTTGGGCGTGATGCCGTGCGCCTGGTTCCAGGCTTCCTGTTTCTCGCGGCGGCGGCTGGTTTCGTCCATCGCGGCGCGCATCGAACGGGTGATCTCGTCGGCGTAGAGAATGGCTTTGCCGCGCAGGTTGCGTGCGGCGCGGCCGATGGTCTGGATCAGCGAGCCGGTGGAGCGCAGGAAGCCTTCCTTGTCCGCGTCGAGGATCGCCACGAGCGACACCTCGGGCATGTCCAGACCCTCGCGCAGCAGGTTGATGCCGACCAGCACGTCAAACTCGCCCAGGCGCAGGTCGCGGATGATTTCCACGCGTTCCACGGTCTCGATGTCCGAGTGCAAATAGCGCACCTTCACGTCGTGTTCGCTGAGGTACTCGGTGAGGTTTTCGGCCATGCGCTTGGTAAGCGTGGTGACCAGCACGCGGTCGCCCATGGCAATGCGCTTCTTGGCTTCGCCGAGCAAATCGTCCACCTGCGTGCGCACCGGGCGCACCTCCACTAGCGGATCGACCAGGCCGGTGGGGCGCACCACCAGCTCGACGATCGCATCGCCGGATTTTTCCAGTTCGTACTTGCTAGGGGTGGCGGAGACGAAAATCGTGCGCGGCGCGCGGCGCTCCCATTCCTCAAAGCGTAGCGGCCGGTTGTCCATGGCCGAAGGCAGGCGGAAGCCGAATTCGACCAGGGTTTCCTTGCGCGAACGGTCGCCTTTGTACATCGCGCCCAGCTGCGGCACGGTGACGTGCGATTCGTCCACGACCAGCACCGCGTCAGGCGGCAGGTAGTCGAACAGGGTCGGCGGCGGCTCGCCCGCGGCGCGGCGCGTGAGATGGCGCGAGTAGTTCTCGATGCCCTGGCAAAAGCCGACTTCGGCCATCATTTCCACGTCGAAACGCGTGCGCTGGTCCAGGCGCTGCGCCTCCACCAGGCGATTTTCGCGGTAGAGGTATTCCAGGCGCTCCTTCAGTTCTTCCTTGATCGTATCGATCGCGTTCAACACGCTTTCGCGCGTGCTGGCGTAATGCGTGCGCGGATAGACGGTGTAGCGCGGCACTTTGCGGATCGTTTCGCCGGTAAGCGGATCGAACAGCGAAAGGTTTTCCACCTCGCCGTCGAACAGCTCGATGCGCAACGCCTCGGTTTCCGATTCGGCCGGAAATACGTCGATGATCTCGCCACGCACGCGATAGGTACCGCGGCGCAGTTCCATCTCGTTGCGGGTGTACTGCAACTCGGTGAGCTGGCGGATCAGCGCACGCTGCTCGATGCGTTCGCCGCGCGCCAGGATCAGGCGCAACGAGAGATAGTCTTCCGGGTCGCCCAGTCCGTAGATCGCCGACACCGTCGCCACGATCAGGGCGTCCTTGCGCGATAGCAGCGCCTTGGTCGCGGCCAGCCGCATCTGCTCGATGTGATCGTTGATCGAGGCGTCTTTCTCGATATAGGTGTCCGAGGCGACCACGTAGGCTTCGGGCTGGTAGTAGTCGTAGTAGCTGACGAAGTATTCCACCGCGTTGTGCGGAAAGAATTCCTTGAACTCACCGTAGAGCTGCGCGGCCAGCGTCTTGTTCGGCGCCAGCACGATGGTGGGGCGCTGCACCTGCTCGATCACGTTGGCAATCGTGAAGGTTTTGCCCGAACCGGTGACGCCCAGCAGCGTCTGCGCCGCCAGCCCCGCCTCGAAGCCCTCCACCAGACGCTTGATCGCCTCCGGCTGATCGCCGGACGGTTTGTAGGTGGAAACGAGTTCGAAGCGGTCGCGGTCGGTCATGGGCTTAGTCTGCGGGCACCAGGGTGCATTTTAAACTCCGCATGCTGACACGATTTGTCAGCAGAACCGGACACGCCGAGCGTCCCTGCGCCCGTTTGTCGCCCGGATGCGCGCCTCTAACATCCCTCCGATGAACCCCTACCGCATTCACTTTCCCTTTCGCGCTGCGCGGCGTGGTTTCGGGCTGATCGAGCAGATCATGACGCTGGCCGTGCTGGCGGTGCTGGCCGCGATGGCCATTCCCGCGTTCCACCGCATCATGGAACGGCATGAACTGCGCACGGCCCAGACCGACTACATCGCCGCCCTGCAGCACGCGCGCAACCTGGCGGTCAACGAGCAGCGGCAGATGATCTTCTGCCCCAGTCGCGACGGCCTGCGCTGCAACGGCGACGCCGCCTGGTCAGGCGGCTGGCTCATTGGGCGGCATGACCTGGACAACAAGGGACAACCGCTGGGCACGCCGTTGTATACCGGCGGGCATTATTCGGAAAAGATCCTCATCACGGGCAGCGATGCCAAGAAGTACGTCACCTTCAAGACGGATGGCAATGTCGGCAGCAACAACCAGACGCTGACATTCTGCGTGCGTGACCTGCCGCAGCAGGCATTGAAAGTGGTCATTGCGCTGCGTGGCCGCGTGAGGGGCGAAGTGGCGGCCGCCACCGATGCTTCACCGTGCGCCGTGCCGGACTGAACCTTTCACGCTTAAAGCAGCACCGGCCGATCCGGCAGTTCGTCCGGCCGCGACTTGCCATGGCTGGGAAAGTGCCTGGCCAGCAAGGCATGCGTGTCGGCGATGCCGCGCATCGCGCCGGCGCCCCATTTGCCCGCCGCGAAACTCTCGCGCATGGCGTCGCAGATCGAAGTCCATTCGTTGATGTTGACCCGCCGCGCAATGCCGCGGTCGGCGACGATTTCGATGCGGTGCTCGGCCATCAGCACGTACAGCAGTACGCCGCAATTGTGCTCGGTATCCCACACCCGCAACAGGCTGAACACGTCGCGTGCGCGACTGCGCGAATCGACGCCTTCGAGCACGGCATGCGCCGAGAGGCGCGCCTCGATGGCGAAGCGCACCTCGCCCAGATGCAAGTGCTCGCCCGCGCTGATGGCGTTGGTCATCTCGTCGAGCAGTTCGGAGGGAAAGCGTCGATGCAGTTGAAACCAGCCGTCGAAGAGATTGGCGAACAGGCGCCGGATGCGTGTCATGTCACCAGCTCCCCGAGGCGCCGCCGCCACCGAAACTGCCGCCGCCACCGCTGAATCCACCACCACCGCCGCCGCCGAATCCCCCACCGCCAAAGCCGCCGCCGCCGAAACCGCCGCCACCCCAGCCGCCGAATCCGCCCCAGCCGCCACCGCCGATGGAACGCCCTGCGCCGGTCGGCACCAGCATGGCCACGCCCCCCATCAGGGCTCCCAGGATGCCGATGCCCAGCGAAGCCACCAGCCAGCACAGGCCGCCGATCACGATGGCGCCCAGCGGCGCGCGCACGAAGACGCTGGCACGCCCGAAGATGGCGCGCATGAACACCAGCGCAAAGATCGCCAGGAAGAACAAGCCGTGCAGATCCTGGCCCTGCTGCTTCACTTCGTTGCCGTGCACGGGCGGCGGCAGCGGCTCGCCATCGATCAATTGCGTCAATGCGCCAACCGCATCGTGGATGCCGCCGAAGTAATCGTTACTGCGAAACCTGGGTGCGATGTACTCGCGGACGATGCGCGCGCAGGCCGCATCGGGAATCGCCCCTTCCAGGCCATAGCCTACCTCGATGCGCACCTGCCGGTCATTTTTGGCGATGAACAGCAGCACGCCATCGTCCACGCCGTGGCGCCCAAGCTTGTTCGCTTCGGCCACGCGCAGGGAATAATCGTCGATGTCGTCCGGCTGCGTGGTGGGCACCATCAGCACCACCAGCTGCGCGCCTTTGTTTTTTTCCAGGCCGATCAGTTGCGCATCGAGTTGATCGACCTGCTGCGGCGTCAGCGTGCCGGTGAGGTCGGTGACGTGGCGCGTAAGCGTGGGAACCGCCGGCTCGTCGTCGGCGTGCGGCGCCGACCATGGCGACAGCAGTGCTACCGCCACTACCGCCCAAAGGCGCAGCCAGCGCCGCATCATGTCAATGTGCCGACGCGGCGGGCGCGGGACTGGCCGGCTGCGCAGGCGCCGTGCCGGTGCCGAAATCCACGGTAGGCGCCGTGGCAATGGCCTTCTCGTTCTCCACCGAGAAATTGGGCTTGACCTGGTAGCCGAACATCTTGGCGGTGAGATTGTTGGGGAAGGTGCGTATCAGCGAGTTGTACTGCTGCACGGCCTGAATGTAACGGTTGCGCGCCACGGTAATACGGTTCTCGGTGCCTTCCAGCTGCGCCTGCAGGTTCTGGAACAAACCGTCGGCCTTCAGGTTCGGGTAGTTCTCGCTTACGGCCATCAGGCGCGACAGCGCGCCGGTGAGCTGGCCTTGCGCGGCCTGGAACTTGGCGAGCGACTCGGCATCGCCGGCATTGACCTGGATGCTTCCCACGCGCGAGCGCGCGTCGGCCACGTCGCTGAAGACCTTCTCTTCGTGCGCGGCATAACCCTTTACGGTATTGACCAGATTGGGCACCAGGTCCGCCCGGCGCTGGTACTGGTTGAGCACTTCCGACCACTGGGCTTTGACCGCTTCATCCTGCTGCTGGATGGCGTTGTAACCGCATCCGGAAAGCATCAGCGCCAGCAACAACAGCACGGCGACACGCAAGGCGTTCATGGGACGGCTCCAATCCGGTGGAGGCCTCATTGCATCATTCCCGGCAGGGGCGCGCAATCCTGCGCCTGGCCGACCTTGGTTCAACCCAGGAACCTCGGCCCCAGAATCAGCCCCCAGGACAGCACTACTAGCACCAGCAGCAGGAACACGGCCGCCGAGCCCATGTCCTTGGCCCGGCCGGCCAGTTCGTGGAATTCCGGGCTGACCTTGTCGACCACCGCCTCGATCGCCGAATTGAGCAGCTCCACCGACAGCACCAGGATCACCGGCGAGACCAGGGCGATTTTTTCCAGCGCCCCATGCCCCAGCCACAAGCCGACGGGCAGCAGGATGACCGTGAGCATGGCCTCCAGGCGGAAGGAGGCCTCGTGCCGCCAGCCCGCGCGCAGCCCGCTCATCGACCAGCGAAAGGCGCGCCAGAGCTGGCGCGGATCCCCGCGAAATCCGCTACCGGGCATGGATGACGGGCCTTGCCGGGCGGTGGGATACGGCGATTTTCGGCATGGCGGGCGGTGTTTCCGGCGGCGGCAACAGCACGCAATGATGCCACAAGCCGGCGCCGCGCCCAGGCCGGCGCAGGATTTTTCTTGCCGCATTGCAACTTCAAGCTAATGGCGGATGGGTTACCCTTCGGCGAATGTGCCCGCTCCAAGGGCCGCATAAAACAGGTCGTGCGCGGCCACGTAGTACACGTATTCGGACTCATTCATGGCAATTCAGAACCCGCCCGTTTCTCAAACCCGCTCGTTCTACACGGTCTTCCTGATCGAGATGTGGGAGCGCTTCGGCTTCTACGGCATGCAGGTGTTGATGGTCACCTTCATGATGAAGAAGCTGGGCTTCATCGACACCAAGGCCAACCTGGTCTGGGGCGCGGCCGCCGCGCTGATCTACGCCACCCCGGCCATTGGCGGATGGGTCGGCGACAAGCTGCTGGGCACGCGCCGCACCATGCTGATGGGCGCGGTGATCCTGGCCCTCGGCTACGGCCTGCTGTGGATGCCCTCCGATAGCGCTTACGCTACCTACTTCGCGCTTGGCGTGATCGTGGTCGGCAATGGTTTCTTCAAGCCCAACGCCGGCAACCTCGTGCGAAAAATCTACGAGGGCGACGAAACGCGCATCGACAGCGCGTTCACCATTTACTACATGGCGGTGAATGTCGGCTCGATGATCTCGATGACGGCCACGCCGTGGATCCGCGATTACATCGCCGGCAAGTTCGGCGATTCGATGGGCTGGCACACCGCGTTCGGCGCCTGCTCGGTGGGCCTGGTCGCGGGCCTGATCAATTACTCGTTCATGCGCCGCACGCTGTCGCACATCGGCTCGCCCGCCGACGACCGCCCGGTCGACCTCACGCGCCTTGCACTGGTGCTGCTGGCCGGACTTGGCATGGTGTTCGTGTCGGCCTTCATCCTGCAGAGCGAAACGGTCGCCAAGTGGTGCGTGTATGCCGCGGGCATCGTCATCCTGGGCATCTTCGCGCATTTGATTCGCAGCAGCCGTCCCAGCGAGCGCGCCGGCCTGATCGCCGCGCTGGTGCTGACGGTGCAGACCATCTTCTTCTTCATTTTCTACGCGCAGATGGCCACGTCGCTGAACCTGTTCGCGCAGCGCAACGTGGACCTGTCGTTCGACCTGTTCGGCTGGCACATGCTCACCTGGATTCCCGAGCAGTACCAGAACCTCAATGCGATCTGGATCGTGATCCTCAGCCCCGTGCTGGTGTTCATCTACAACACGCTGGGCCGCGTCGGCAAAGATCCTTCGGTCGCCGCCAAGTTCGCCTGGGGCTTCGCCGCGGTGGCGCTGGGCTTTTTCATGTATGGCGTGGGCGCCAAGTGGGCGGTGAACGGCCAGGTGTCGTCCTGGATCATGGTCTGGGGCTATGGCCTGTACTCGCTGGGCGAACTGCTGGTCAGCGGTCTGGGCCTGGCGATGATCGCCCGCTACGTGCCCGCGCGCATGGGTGGCTTCATGATGGGCGCGTACTACGTGGCGGTGGGCGTCTCCCAATACCTGGGCAGCGTGGTGGCGAACATCGCGCACATTCCGGACAACCTCACCGACCCGCTGCAGTCGCTGGCGATTTACACGCACCTGTTCAACATCCTCGGCTTCGTGGGCATCGGCTGCACGGCCGTCGCGCTGTTGATGCTGCCGCTGATGAACCGGCTGTCGGCCAGCCATTCGGATCCGGCCAACAACCACGACCCTCTGCCGGCCGTGCGCAGCGAGGAATTCAACACGCCCTGATCGCCCTGGGATGATCCATTCCACACGCCCGGCATGACGACCGCAACGCTTGCCGGGTGTGCCACGCGGCTGACGTCCAGTGCCGCGCGTGGGTCGCATCGCTGCCATAAGCGCATAAGCAGTGATAACGCGTGCGTAGCGCAAATCAGAGCAGCGCTGGAGCCTTTCGGCCGGCGATCGGCCGCATAATGCGGCCGATCGCCCTACAAAGCCCGCCCCGCCGACCATGTCCCACCATCCGCTCAAGCAACACATCGGCCCCTTTGCGCTGATGCGCACCCTGGCATGGCTGCGCCTGTGCGCCATCGCGGGGCAAAGCGTCGCGGTCTTGGTGTGCTCGTGGTGGATGCGCATCGACATCCCCACCCTGACGCTGCTGCTGGGCATCGACATGCTGGCCGTGTTCGCGGTCTTCGCGGCCTGGCGCATCCGGCAACCGTGGCCGGTGCGCGAATGGGAGGCGGTGTGCCACATCGGCGCGGACACGCTGGTGCTGGGTTATCTGCTGTATTTCACCGGCGGAGCGAACAACCCCTTCATCACCCTGCTGCTGGTGCCGATCGCACTTTGCGCGGCGGCCTTGTCGGTGCGCTCGATCCTGGCCGTGGCCATGCTGGCAGTAGCGGCCTATCTGGTGCTGCTGAACTGGAAAGTGCCGCTGCCGGCACACGAGTGGACCAACCGCGACCACGGCATCACCCTGCTGGTGGCGGGCATGGCGGTCAACTTCGTCATCACCGCCTTGCTGCTGGGCTTCTTCATCAACCGGCTGGCCCGCGCGGTGCACCTGCAGCAGATGGAAGTGCAGCGCGTGCGCGAACGCGCCCTGCGCGACGAGGGCATCCTGGCCATCGCCACCCAGGCCGCCGGCGCCGCGCATGAACTGAACACACCACTGTCCACCATGCGCACGCTGCTGCCGGAACTGCGCCGCGAACATGCTTCCGATACGCTGCTGGACGAAGATCTGTCGCTGCTGGAAGGCCAGGTCGAGCGCTGCCGCACGATCCTGCGCGAAATGGTCGCCTTCGGCCAGGCGCAGCTGTCGCAGGAACCGGAACGCCTGGCCTTGGCCGATTTCCTGCACGGCTGTGTGGAACGCTTCAAACTGCTGCGCCCGGAGGCCGATTTCGAACTCAAGGTGCAGCCCAACCTTCAGCAGTTCGTGCTGCGCACGCCGCCGGGATTGCGCCACGCCCTGCTCAATCTGCTCAACAACGCCTTGGATGCATCGGCATTGCGCGATTCCAACAGCGTGGTACTGGAGGTGCGCAAGGACGGCGGATCGCTGGAGTGGATCGTGCGCGACAAGGGCCCGGGCTTCGACCCGGCGGCCGCCCCCGTAACAATCGGCCGCAGCGATAAACTGAGCGGCCTGGGCATTGGCCTGGCCCTGGCCGAAGCGACCGCCGAACGACTGGCCGGGGAACTGGCCATCGCAAGTAGCGAAAGTGGCACGGAAATGCGCCTGCGCGTGCCGCTGGTGGCGGTCGCGGCACGCTGAACGAGCGAACCTCGCGCATATCCGGCAAAATAGCGCGGCAGATTCGCAGGAAGTGGCAAATGATTGACCCGAACCAGGCTGGTGGCACGCGTCCGCTGTTGATTGTGGACGACGACGACACCTTTGTACGCGTATTGACCAGGGCCTTGACCTCGCGCGGTTTCGACGTCCTCAGCGCGCGCCGTGCCGACGAAGCCCGCGCCCTGGCCCGGCGCCATCAGCCGCGCCATTGCGTGCTCGACCTGAAGCTGGGCGAAGAGAACGGCCTGCGGCTGATTCCCGACCTGCACGAGCTGGTGCCGGACATGCGCATTCTGCTGCTCACCGGCTATGCCTCCATTGCCACCGCGGTCGAAGCGATCAAGCGCGGCGCCCACGACTACCTGTCCAAGCCGGTGGATGCGGATGCCATCGTCCGTGCGCTGCTCGAAGGCGACGTGGCCCAGCAAAGCGAAGACGATGTACTGGACGCACCGGAGGCACCGCTCGCCTTGCGCAGGCTCGAGTGGGAACACATCCAGCGTGTGCTTACCGAAAGCGACGGCAACATCTCCGAAACGGCACGCCGCTTGGGGATGCACCGGCGCACGCTGCAACGCAAGTTGAGCAAACATCCCGTGCGCGAGCGGCCCGAGCAGACAGACTGAATACCCCCAGCAAAATCATGCCCCGCCCGGATGCGCGATAATTGAAAGTCAGCGGTACGGTTGCATAAAAGCGCTCGAGACCCGGTTCTATTGCACGGACACCGCGTCGAGCGTGATATGCAAGACGGACGACGGCTCGCTCGCACGCAATTGCAGTTTCCTAAATCCACTCACTTGCGCGGTTGCGGGAATGGTAAACACCCAGCGCCGGCAACTGTCGTTGTCGGTGTGGCAACTGGCTATGCGCCTTCCACCGGCCCAAAGGTCCACCTGCCTGGCAGCCGATCTGCTGTTGCTGTTGCGGTGAAGGCTCAGTACGACCTGCAACGCGCCCCCAGAGCCCGCAGGCACGAATAGGCTGGCGGTATCGGAAAGCGTCGTGGCATCCCGCGCCGCATCCAATGCGTTCCAGCCGTCGCCCAATAACAAGCGCCCGGTGCTGTGCGCGGCAAATCCACTCTGGAACGGACGCGCGAACGGGGTCGGGACAGCGTCGCCGCGCCGCAAATCCACGGCACCCGACGGCAGCGGGCCTGTCCATCCCGGGGCCAGGACATTCCATCCGTCAAGCTGAAATAAAGCCGACCGATGCGCGTCCGTCGCGGCACGCGCCACGCTCAGCTCGCGGTCATCAAGAATGTACAACGTGGCCGGGTCGAGCTGATCGGCAAGCAAGGCCGATTGCACCTGGCCGGACAAAGACAACAGCCTTCCGTAATCCATGCGCCCCAACTGCACGACATCCGTGCCCATGTGATGGCTGTTTGCGTAGAACGCCAAGGGTGCCAGGGCGTAGCCGTCCGAATAGCCGAAAGGCACCCTTCTGAGCGTCCTGTAGCGTGCGCCTGCCGCATCCCAGAACGCGCCATGCAAACCCGGCAGGCTCTGGGCGGTGCGATCGACCAGCATGGCGCGCATGCTGAAAAAGCTGGCGTGCAGATCCAGGCATTGCAGCAGAACGGCACCGGACAGCAACAACACCTGTCCGCGCCAGGACAGCGCGCGCAACACCACAAAAATCGCTGCCAGCAACACCAGATAGTAGGCCGCCCAGAACAGGCGCCCCGAGCTCTGCAACGGAATGGAAGAAAGCTTCGCCCAGACTTTTTCGGGCAATGGCATGTGCCACTGCATGGCCCCAACCCCGACATTGGGCGTGACCGCGGCCAAAGCCAAGATAACCACCGCCGCCACCAAGGGCCATGTCATGCGCGTTTGGGCGGGCCGGTCGCGACGCATCAGCCGCAGCACGATGGCCGACACCACCAACAGCATGCCCCCCAAGCCCAGATAGTTGAATCCCTCGTCTTCCCCGGGCGCAAGCGGAAAGTTGAAACCGAACCACGACCAGCCCGCCCCGTTCACCGGCGCAAGCACATTCATCTTGTAGTAGCCGAAACCCTGCGCCTGCAGGCCGTGGCTTGAAATCATGAAGAATCCCGCCAACCACGCCGCAAACGCGCAGACGCTCCCCACCGTTGCGCATTCGAACAGACAACGGCGCCGACGCACGGCGGAACTTGTAACGGCTGCGTCGCGGGCCCGCCCATAACGCTGAACCATATCCGCGATCCAGATGGAGGCGGCTATGGCAAACAAATAGGCATGCACCATGAATGCCACGGCCAGCAAAAGTGACCAGCAAGCCACATGCCGCTGCTTATCCGGTCGCAGGTAAAGATAGATCGACGCAAGCACGATCCAATGCCCCACCAGTGCCATATGGCCGCCCAGGCGAAGCAGCATCGGCGGCGCCAACACAAAAAACACCAGACCCAGGGAACGCACTACGTTGCTGGATGTCGCCAGCCCAAGCAGCCGCCATGCAAACAACGCCTGCAGCACGAAGCAGGCCGCCACCCACAAGCCGAAATACTGAAAAGGCGTCGGCAGCCACGAAGCGAGCAGCTTGAACAGCAAGGCAAGTACGGGAATGGAATCGGTGTAATACACCGAGGCGTGCAAACCAACGCCGTACAAGGGATCCGCGCCGGGAGGCCAAGTCCAGGCGGCATTGCGATAAAACGCCCAACCCAGGTAGCTCTGCGCCAGATCGCCGCGTACCAGCCAAGCCACATGGCCCGGCCAAAGCATCACACCGCCGGTCACCAGCAAACAAGCCACCGCACCGATGGCTACCGGGACCAGCCACGCTCCATACTTTCCAAACAACGCTCGTGTGCCGCGCAACGCACGCTCCATCCTTCCCGTTCAACGCCCATTATGCGCTACGACGCCTAACGACGCAGGGAATGGCGCGGCTAATCCTGTTGAGAGGACGACGCCGGCGCGGGCTGGTGATTGGAAGGGTCCGGCTCGTCGTCGTAGATGGCCACGTGCGGCACGCCGTCGGCACCGATCCAGCCGCGATACATGCCTTGCGTGTTGTACGGCATGGCGATGGTGCCGTTGCTATCCAGCGCGATGGCGCCGCCGTTGCCGCCCATCGAGGGAATTTCCTGGTTGATGACTTCGGCGGCGGCACGTTGCAACGGTTCGCCCAGCATCGATACGCGCATGCAGATCTCGTGCGCGGCCACCGTGCGCATGTAGAACTCGCCCCAACCGGTGCCTGAAACCGCACATTGCGCATTGGCGTAGGTGCCCGCGCCGATGATCGGCGAATCGCCGACACGCCCGGCGTGTTTGTCGGTCATGCCGCCGGTTGAGGTGCCGGCAGCAAGGTGGCCCTGGCTGTCCAGCGCCACGGCGCCGACGGTGCCGAAATGCATGGCGGTTTCACGTTCGGCGTGCGGCTTTTTCTCTGCGTCTTCCTTCAGGGCGCGCTGCAGTTGCTGCCAGCGTTCCTCGGTGCGGAAATAGGAGGGGTCTGCGAGTGCGATGCCCTGCTCCTTGGCAAAGGCCTCCGCACCCTCGCCGACCAGCATGACATGCGACGAATGCTCCATCACGGCGCGCGCCAGCAGGATCGGATTTTTCACCCGCTGCACACCCGCGACAGCGCCCGCGCTCAAACTGTCGCCCTCCATCACGGCAGCGTCCATTTCGTTCTTGCCGTCATGCGTAAATACCGAGCCGCGGCCGGCATTGAAGTTGGGGTCGTCCTCCAGCACGGCGATCGCCCTCGTGACCGCGTCGATGGCCGGCTTGCCCGCCTTCAACTGCGCGTAGCCGTCCTGCAGTGCCTTGGTCAGCGCGGCACGCACCGCTTTTTCCTTGGCCGGATTCATGTCGTGCCTGATCACGCCGGCACCGCCGTGAATGACCAGCACGGGCGATGTGGCGTGGCTCATGCATGCCATGGCGAAACTGGTGAGTGCAACCAACCATCGACGGGCCATCCCATCACTCTCCCCGCGGGTATCGTGATGAGAGGAGTATAGCCAGCCACCGTCGCTGCGCAGGGCGATATTTCAGCCGCCCGCCATCGTCTCGAAGCGAACCTGCTTGCCGTGGACGAGGGCAACCTTGCCATCGATCCGGGCGATCAGTTGCAAGGCGTTCTCGACCGGAATCTGCTTGAAGTCGAAGGTGACAGCCTGCTCGTCCAGCGATTGCGGATTGACCAGCACGTAGCCGCCCCTGGATGCGATGTCCTGCGCCACATCGCGCACCCGGCCATCCTTGACCGATTCGGTAATCGTGCCCCGCTCGGCCGACGCCGATGCGGCGCCGCAACCCAAGGTGGGGGTCATCGAAATAGTCAGCGGTGCGGCGGCCGCATCCGCCCCGCCGATCTTTACGCTCAGCGCCTGTCCCCACGCTCCGCGCAACGTCGGCGTCATGCTGGTGCGATGACCGTTCTCGTCCAAAGAGCCGTCCACATGGATCTGCGCCTGACCCTTGCCGGCGGATTTCACCGTGACCGTCATCTGCAAACTGCCTTGGCCATCCTGGCTGGTCATCAACATCGGTTGCGCGCCGTTGGAACAGAGCGTGAAGTTATTCGCCGGCTTGCCGCCCCGGCTTACCGACATGGCCACCTGATAGCTCACCGGCTTTTGCAACACCGGCGTCACCGCGGCATCCTGCGAGGCAGCGTATGCGAAGCCGGCGGCGGCGATCATGCCGGCGGCGATAAACAACGAGCCGGCAAACTTACGACCACGATGGGGTAGCGGTAGTGTCAACATCGCAATGCGCTCCGTAATGGGATGACGTGGCGACCAACTGCAGCCGATGGGCAATTGCAGCGTCGCGGACTGGGTTTTGAGCATGGCGTTGGCATAGCTGCGCCGCAGATGGCCATGTCGGCCCATGACGGCAGCGTCGCACGCCAGTTCCTGGTCGTGGCGAAAGGCGCCCCATCCCAGCCATGCCAGGGGATGGAACCAGAACAGGGCGAGCACGATCTGCGCGCACAGACTCCACCAGCCGTCGCGACGGCGGGCGTGCATCGATTCGTGCGCAAGGATCAGGGTGCGTTCGGCGACGTCGTAGCGCTGGTCGAAATCCGAAGGCAGCACGATGCATGGACGCCATGCCCCGATCAGCGCGGGTCCGACATCGGCATGGCGGGCACGCAACACCGGCCAGCGCAAGGGCCCATCATCGACCTGCCGCGCGTCGCGCAAGCGTGCGCGATAGCGCAACTGCGCAATGGCCGCGCGAGCCAGCAAAAGTAGCGCACCCACCGCCCAGCCCAGCAGCAGCCATGTGCGTCCGTGGACGCCCGTTCCGTCGCCGGCATCCGCCGGGGTTGCGTTTACCGCGCTCGCCAATGTGTTCACCATCGGCGGCAGCACCATGATGCGCAGCGTCTGCGAATGCGGCAGCTGGCTGGCGAGCATCGCAACGGGCAACAGCAGCCACAGCAGGAAGGCGCGTTCGGCGCCGAATACTCGGCGACAATATTTGCGCAAGGCGCCAACGGCGAGCAGGGCGGCAGTAAAGGCCAGCAGCAGAATCCAGCCGCGCCCGATGACGGCGCCCGCGAACGGGTCAAGATTGCTCATCGTCAAGCTCCTGCAGCAGCTTGCGCAGTTCGGCAATGTCTTTCTTGCTGAGCTTGCGCTGTTCGGAAAAGTGCGCAACCAGCGGCGCGACGCGCCCATCGAAGAGCCGGTCCAGCAACCCCTTGCTTTCCTGCGACACGTACTGCTCGCGCGTGAGCCGGGGCCAATACAGATAACGGCGGCCGTCGCGCTCGGCCTTCACCGCCTTCTTGGTCAGCAACCGGTTGAGCAGGGATTTGACCGTCCCTTCCTGCCAATCCTGCTGGGCACCGACCTGGACGAGGATGTCCTCGGCGCTGCGCGGCGCCTGTCGCCACAACACCTCCATGATCACCGCCTCGGCTTCGCTGATTGCCATGACATCACCGTTTACATATGTAAGCGATGATTATGTTTACGCATGTAAACGAATACCGTCAAGTGCCGCCGCATGCGAATGTTTCATCCGGCGATACCGATTCAGGCGTACGCAGGCCGCCGTGCGGCCTTCGCACGGGGTGCCCGGCCACCAATCCGGTATCCTATTGCGCTCCCCCTCCCCTGCATGAAGGCACTCTCATGGACAAGGTTTATGCAAGCGCGGCCCAGGCTCTGGATAGCCTGCTGTTCGATGACATGACCATCGCGGCGGGCGGTTTCGGCCTGTGCGGCATCCCCGAGAACCTGATCGGCGCCCTGCTCGCCGCGGGGACCAAGGGATTGACCATTGTCGGCAACAACGCCGGCGTGGACGATTTCGGCATGGGGCCGCTGCTCAAGACACGCCAGGTCAAGCGCGTATACGCCTCTTATGTGGGCGAGAACAAGGAATTTGAACGCCAGGTGCTGGCCGGTGAACTGGAGTTGCACCTGGTGCCGCAGGGCACGCTGGCCGAAAAGCTGCGCGCCGGCGGCGCGGGCATTCCCGGTTTCTACACGCGCACCGCGTTCGGCACCAAACTGGCCGAGGGCAAGGAAACCAAGCGCTTCGGCGACAAGGAATACGTACTGGAGGAGGCCATCCACGCCGATGTTTCCATCGTCAAGGCATGGAAGGGCGACCGGCTGGGCAACCTGGTGTTTCGCAAGACCGCGCGCAACTTCAACCCGATGATCGCCACCTGCGGCCGTGTCTGCGTGGCCGAAGTGGAGGAACTGGTCGAGGTCGGCGCGCTGGAACCGGACCAGATTCACGTGCCCGGCATCTACGTCGACCGCATCGTGCAAGGCGTGAAGTACGAAAAGCGCATCGAATTCCGCACCGTCGCCGGGGCCAACACCGGCAAGGAAAGCCCGATCCGCATGGCCATGGCGCGCCGCGCCGCCAAGGAGCTGCGCGACGGCTTCTACGTGAACCTGGGGATCGGCATTCCCACCCTGGTCGCCAACTTCATTCCCGCCGGCATGGACGTCACGCTGCAATCGGAAAACGGCCTGCTCGGCATCGGCCCGTTCCCCGATGACGCGCACGTCGATCCGGACCTGATCAACGCAGGCAAGCAGACCATCACCGCCCTGCCCGGATCGAGCTATTTCTCCAGCGCCGAATCTTTCGCGATGATTCGCGGCGGCCATATCGACCTGTCGATTCTCGGCGGCCTGGAAGTCTCCTGCACCGGCGACCTGGCCAACTGGATGGTGCCGGGCAAGATGGTGAAGGGGCCTGGCGGCGCGATGGATCTGGTCAGCGGCGTCAAGCGCGTGGTCGTACTGATGGAACACACCGCCAAGGACGGTTCGCCCAAGATCAGGAACACCTGCGACCTGCCGCTGACCGGCAAACAGGTGGTGGACTTGATCATCACCGACCTGTGCGTGTTCGAAGTCGCCAAGGGCAAAGGCCTGACGCTGATCGAACTGCACGAAGGCGTCACCGTGGATGAGGTGAAGGCCAAGACCGAATGTCCATTCCAGGTGCATCCGTCGTTGCGCTGAGCGGCGTGCGGCTCCCTTACTGCGTGTAAGGGAGCAAGCACTGTTCGGTCAGTGCGGGCGCGCGATCAGCCCGGAACCGGCAACGGCTGCGGGAAGCGGATCTCCGCAATGTAGCGGGTCCCACCGTGCACCTGCAGCTGCAGCGACCACGCAAAACGTTCGCTGATGCGGCGCGCGATGGCGTACTCGAAACCCTGCTGCTCGGGCTCCGCCGGATCGTGGTCGGCGCCGGCGCTGGCCGTTACATTGACCGCACCGGGCAGCACCGTCACCAGCACGGTGCCCTGCCCCGTGTACTGGCTGGCGTGGCGGATGAGCTGCCAGCACAGCACCGCGAACACCCGCTGCGGTCCGTGCAGCGCGAATCGGGCCGGCTCGTCCAGTTGCAGGTCGATGGAATGGCCATGCAGCATTTCGCGTGCGTCGATCAGCTCGTCGCGCAACACGTCGTTGACCACGAATGTCTGTTCGCCCTGGCCGCCGTCGGCTTCGCGCGCCAGGATCAACAGCGCTTCCACCACTGCCTCCATCTCGCGCGCCGCGCGCCGGATGCGTTGCACGGAACGCTGGCCGAATTCGCTCAAGTTGGCTTCGTCGGCCAGCATGTCGGTGGACATCTTGATCACGGTAAGCGGACTGCGCAGCTCATGGCTGGCATCGCGCGTGAAGTTGCGCTCGCGCTCGTTATACCCGGCGATGCGACGTGCAAAGGCATGGAACCCGCGCGTAAGCGTGGCGACATCGGCATCGGTCCTGCGCGAAAAGCCCGACTGCAACAACGCATCCAAGTCGCCCTGCCGCTCGTCCCAGTTGCCGACCATTTGCGCCAGCGCGCTGATCGGCCGCCACACGCGTTGCACCGCCAGCCACGCCAGCGCGCTGACCACCACAATCAGCAGCAACACGGCCCCCGCCGGGGCCACGTTGTAGTAACCCATCAAATAGGCCAGCAGCACCAGCACCAGTTGCACGCCGAAAATCAGCAACAACCGACGTTGGAAACTGCCGCGCGCCGAGCCGGCACGCTGATTGGGAGTGCCCCGAACCGTCATGGATGCATCAAATGGTCAGGCTATATAGCTTGCCGCGGTCGTCTCCGAATCGAGATCGGCCAGTCGGTACCCCGCCGAGTGAATCGTATGCAACAACGCGTGCTCGAAAGGTTTGTCGATGACCCGGCGCAAGTTGTACAGGTGCGAGCGCAAGGTATCCGAATCGGGCAGCGTATCGCCCCAGATTTCGCGCTCGATGTCGCGCCGGCTGACTACCCGCGGCGACTCGCGCATCAGGATCGCCAGCAATTTGAGGCCGATCGGCGAGACGGTCAGCTCCTGCCCGCTGCGCGTGAGCCGCAAGGTGGCGGTATCGAGCGTCATGTCGCCCACGCTAAGGATCTCGCTCGACACCTGGCGGCGGTCGCGGCGAATCAGCGCGCGCAGGCGCGCCTCCAGCTCGCGCACCTCGAAGGGCTTGACCAGGTAGTCGTCGGCACCGGCCTCCAGGCCGACGAGCTTGTCCTCCAGCGTATCGCGCGCGGTCAACATCAGTACCGGGGTGGACTTCTTCGCCTCGTTGCGCAGCTTGCGGCACACGTCCAGGCCGTCGATGCCCGGAAGCATCAGGTCCAGCACGACCACGTCGTAACTGTTGGACACCGCCAGGTGCAGGCCGCTGACGCCATCCTGAGCAAAATCAATGGAGTAGCCGCGACGCTCCAGATATTCGCCAACCATTTCGGCGATCTGGCGGTTGTCTTCGACCAATAGAATCAGTCCGGCATGATCGTCACGTGAACTCATGGTCACCTCGGTCCGCAGCGTTGTCTTCACATTTGTGAAGGCTACTGACTGGGATCGTCATGAGGATGTGAATTCCGCCCAATAAAACTGTAAACACGGCCTCAGTGCAGTAATGGCGACAGTTTCGGCCATACCGTATCGAGCACAATCGGCTCGCCCGCGGCCACCGGGTGCAGGCCGTCTTCCTGCATCAGCGCCGGATTGAGCGCCACCCCTTCCAGCAGGAAGGGCACCAGCGCCGTGTGCTTGTCCCGCGCCAGGTCCGTGTAGATCGCACGCAGGCCATCGCGATACTGCGGGCCGTAGTTCACCGGCAGCTCGATGCCCAGCAGCAGCACCTTGGCGCCGGCGTGCTGGGCGGCATCCACCATCGCGGCCAGATTGCCGCGCAAATCGCCCAACGGCAGCCCACGCAAGCCATCGTTGGCGCCCAGCTCGATCACCACGATACGTGGATGATGCTGTGTCAGCAGGGCCGGCAGGCGGTTGCGTCCGCCGAGCGAGGTTTCGCCGCTGATGCTGGCATTGATCACCGTCCAGCCCGGCTCCATGTTTTCAAGGCGTACTTCCAGCAGATGCACCCAGCCCGCTTCCACGGGAATGTTGTGCGCGGCGGAAAGCGAATCCCCCATTACCAGCACGGTCTTTGACGGCGCCGCCTGCAGCGCTCCGATCCCGCCAAGCAAAATCAGCAAGCCACAAAGGAAACGACGCATGACAGGCAGTTCTCATCCGGTTATCGACGTTCGCGATGTTAGCAAGTCGGTCAATGGCCCCGAAGGGCGGCTGGATATCCTCAGCGACGTCGCGATGCAGGTGAACGGCGGCGAAAGCTTCGCCATCGTGGGCGCCTCCGGGTCGGGCAAGACCACCCTGCTGGGCTTGCTGGCCGGCCTGGACACGCCCACGCGCGGCAGCATCCAGCTCGACGGCCATGCGCTGGAACAACTGGACGAGGAAGCCCGCGCGGACCTCCGCCGCCGGCTGGTGGGCTTCGTGTTCCAGTCCTTTCATCTGCTGCCGGCGCTGACCGCCGAGCAGAACGTGATGCTGCCGCTGGAGCTGGAAGGCAATCGGGCCGCGCGCGAAAAGGCGCGGACCGCACTTGAAGCGGTGGGCCTCGGCCCACGCCGCAGCTATTACCCCGCGCAGCTTTCCGGCGGGGAGCAACAGCGCGTGGCGATCGCGCGGGCCTTCGTGCACAGCCCGCGCGTGCTGTTCGCCGACGAGCCCACCGGCAACCTGGACCGGCGTACCGGGCGGCACGTATGCGACCTGCTGTTTGCCCTGAACCGCGACCATGGCACCACCCTGGTGCTGGTGACGCACGATCTGCCATTGGCCGAACGCTGCGCGCGCTGTGTCCAATTGCAGGAAGGCCGGCTGGAGCCGCTGGCATGAAGATCTGGCTATTGGCCCTGCGCAGCCTGCGGCGCGAATGGCATCTGCCGGAATTGCGCACGCTGGCGCTGTCGCTGGTGCTGGCGGTGGTCGCGCTGGGTGTGGTGGCGACGCTGACTGCACGTATGGAACGCGGCATGCTGGCCAGCGCGGCCGAGCTGATCGGCGGCGACGTGGGCATCTTGGCGCCGCAGCGCGTCCCCGATGCCTTTGCGCTGGCCGGCCGGCAACGCGGATTGGCCACGACGAACACGGCAAGCTTCCCCAGCGTGGCCTTCGCCCAGCAGCAAAGCCAGCTGCTCGACGTACTGGCTACCGATGCCGCCTATCCGCTGCGCGGCACCTTGCTGGTGGCCGACGCACAGGGGCGGCCGGTTGTACGCCATGGTCCGGCGGCGGGCACGGTGCTGCTCGATCATCGCGCGCTGATCGCCTTGCAGCGACGCGTCGGCGATACCGTGCAGGTGGGCGGGCGCGATCTGCGCATCGCGGGCGAACTGTTGCAGCAACCCGATGGCGGCGAACTGGTGGCGATGGCCCCGCGCGCGCTGATGAATCTGGGCGATGCCGAACGGGCGGGCCTGCTCGGCGTGGGCAGCCGCGCCCATCACAGCTTGTTGCTGGCCGGTACGCCGGCCGCGGTGCAGAGCTGGCGCGCCTGGGCGCAATCGGTGGCGTTGCCGCAAGGCGGCGAACTCATCACGCCCGAGCAGACGCAGGAACGGATGCGCAACGCGTTCGACCGTGCCGGCGCGTTCCTGCGCCTCACCGCCTTGCTGTCGGCGCTGCTGTCCGGCGTTGCCATTGCGCTGGCCGCGCAGCGCTACGCGCGGCGCAAGACCAGCGAAGTGTCCCTGTTGCGCGCGCTGGGCACCTCGCGCGCGCGGGTGCTTGCACTGTTGCTGGGCACCCTGGGCGGCGTGGCGTTGCCGGCGGCCCTGATCGGCGTCTTGCTGACGCTGGCGCTGGCGCAAGCGGCATGGGTGTTCGCCAGCCAGATGTTCGCCGGCGTGCCGACGGTGCTGCCGGTACTGCCCTCGCTGGCCGCGGCGGGCATGGGTATCGCCGTGCTGGGGGGCTTCGCCTTGCCGCCGCTGGTGCGGCTTGCCGATATCCCGCCGGTAGCGGTATTCCGCGCCAGCGTCGCGCGGCGGATACGGCGTTTCGACGCTTTGTATCTGATTCCCGCCGTCGTCGCGCTGGCACTGATTTGGAACCTCAGTGGATCGGCCCGGCTCGCCGGCATTCTGGCCGCCAGTCTGCTGGGCGTGGCGGTGGTCGCGGCGCTGCTTGCCGCGTTGCTGCTTTGGATCGCGCGACGCGTCACACCGGGCGGCCATCCCGCGCTGCGCCTGGGCATGGCCGCGCTGGCGCGCCGTCGCGGCTTGAGCATCGTGCAGGCCACGGCGCTGAGCCTTGGCCTGACGGCGCTGCTGCTGCTTGCCATCGTCGCCCCGGCACTGCTCGACGGCTGGCGCCGTGAATTGCCGGCCGACACGCCCAACTGGTTCGTGCTCAATCTGCAGGACGACCAGCGCGCCGATTTCGCCAAGACGCTGGCGCGCATCGGCGCCAACCAGCTGAACATGATGCCGCTGGCGGTGGGCAAGCTCACCGCGATCAACGGCCGGCCGATCGACACGATGCACTTCAAGGACGAGCGCGCCAAGGAATGGTCCGACCGCCAGTTGCGGCTGTCGTGGTCCGACCGGCTGCCGCCTTCGAACACAGTGATCGCCGGCAGCTGGTTCGCGCCTCATCCGCAGGAGGCCCAGGTATCGGTGGATACGATGTGGCGCGACATGTACGCGCTGAAGCTGGGCGACACCATGCGCTTGGATGTGGGCGAAGGCCAGCTCGATGCGCGCGTCACCAGTTTCCGCCATGTCGACTGGACCACTTTCCGCGTCAACTTCTTCCTGCTGGTGGACCCTGCGCATGCCGATGCCTTGCCGCACAGTTGGATCGCCAGTTTCTATCTCGGGCGCGGCAACGCCCAGGCGCTGGCAGGGCTGTCGCGCGACTATCCGAACCTGAGCCTGGTCGATGTCGATGCCTTGCTCGATCGCGTGCGCGACATCGTGCAGCGCGTAACCGGTGCGGTGCGCTGGGTACTGGGTTTTAGCCTGTTGGCCGGCGCACTGGTGCTGGCGGCCGCGCTTGCGACCAGCGGTCAGGAGCGTCGCCATGAAGCGGCCCTGTTGCGCACGCTCGGCGCGCGGCGAGGTCTGCTGCGCATCGCCGCCGCGTGCGAGTTCGCCTTGCTCGGGCTGATCGCGGGAGCGACGGCCTCATTGGGCGCGATGATCGGCGGATGGTGGCTGGGACGCAGCGTGTTCCACATCAAGGATTTCATGCCGCATGCGCTACCGCTGGCACTGGCTGCGCTGGCCGCGGCCCTCGTGGTGATGTTGCTGGGGCTCGCCGGTACGCGCAAGGTGACCCATACCCCACCGATGCGCTTGTTGCGCGCGGAGTAAACAGCGGCAAGGGTGCCTGCGCCTTGAGCGATGAATCGCCGGCAGCGCCTGCCCCGGATTCGACCCCGCGCAGGGCTGGGGACGGGTCGCGCGCTTGCCGCAAGCTTGAAGGGCCTGGCCCGTATCAGCCGTCCCTGCCGGGCCGGTCGCGATGAATGTGCGGTGCGCAGGCTTGGACCAGCGTTCCGCACCTGTTCTCCGAAGCAGGTACGATGCGACTTCCCTTATCGATCAGGACGGCGTATGTACACGCTCTACTATTCCCCCGGCACCGCGAGCATGGTCGTGCATCTGGCCCTGCTGGAAATCGGCGCCGACTACGAGCTGAAGCTGGTCGATATCGAACAAGGCGCGCAGCACGACGCCCAATATCGCAAGCTCAATCCATGCGGCCACGTGCCGACGCTCGTCATCGATGGACAGCCGGTGTGGGAATCGGTGGCGTTGCTCACCATCCTGGCCGAACGCCATCCTCAAGCGAAGCTGATACCGCCCGCCGGCACGCCCGCGCACAACGCCTGGCTGCAGTGGTCGGTGTATCTGAGCAACACGTTGATGTCCAGCTACCGCTTCTGGTTCTACCCGCGGGAGCTGGGCAGCGAGGAACATTCGCCGGCGATTCGCGCAGCGCTGCAAAACAAAATAGAAAAAGTGTGGGACCACCTCGACACCCATCTGTCGGCGCACGGCCCATATATGCTCGGCACGGAGTTTTCGGGTATCGACCTGCTACTGATCATGCTGCTGCGCTGGTCGCGCAACATGCCCCGCCCCGCCACCGAGTGGCCAGCGCTGAAGCGCTTCGCCGAACTGATGCGCGCACGCGAGAGCTGGAAACGGCTTTACGAACTGGAAGGCTTGAGCACGTGGTGATTCCATCCGCGATGCGCCGCCCATGACTGGCGACACCACGCCCGCGCACCGCTGGCGCAACCGCTTGAAGCACGAGTGGTTGCTGCTGCTGTTCACCGCGCTCACCCTGGTGCTGGCGATCGCCGACCCGCAGCCGTTGGCGGCCTATCGGCGATGGCTTCAGCTGCCCACGCTCGCGGGCCTGCTCGGCTTGCTGATCGCGATCCAAGGCATCCGCGACAGCGGCCTCATCCAGCGGTTCGCCGGCATGCTGGTGGCGCGCATGCATTCATTGCGCACCGTCGGCCTGTTGCTGGTCGGCATGACGGCCGTGCTGTCGACGGTACTGACCAACGACGTGAGCCTGTTCCTGATGGTGCCGCTGACCGTGGCGATCGGCAGCCTGTCCAACCTGCCGGTCCTGCGCATGGCGGTGCTGGAAGCCCTGGCGGTGAACGCGGGCTCCACCCTCAGCCCGATCGGCAATCCGCAGAATCTGCTGATTTGGCAATACGGGCGGATTGCGCTGCTGTCGTTCGTGGGCCACATGCTGCCGGCGGCCGGGGTGATGTTTGTGCTGGTCGCGCTGCTGACCTGGCTGTGGCTGCCCAGGGAACGCGTGACCCTGCAGGCACAGAAGCTGGACGGCCACGCGATTTCGGTATCGCTGGCGCTGCTTTCGATCGTCAGCCTGGCGATGATCGTATTGATGATGGAGCGCGGCCATGCACTGCTGGGCGCGCTGCTGCTGATCACGCCGTTTGCGTTGTTTTCCTGGCGCAGCCTGGTGCAGATCGACTGGCTGCTGATGGCCACCTTCGCGATGATTTTTCTCGGGCTCGGCCATTTTGCCGCGCTGCCGATCGTCAACCACGCGATGGACAGGATCGACTTCAACCAGCCGTTGACGCTCTATCTGAGCGGCATCGTCAGTTCGCAGCTGATCAGCAACGTGCCGGCCACGGTGCTGCTGCTTGAGCGTGCGCAAGATCCCATGGCGCTGGCAGTGGCGGTGAATGTCGGCGGTTTCGGCATCGTGATCGGATCGCTGGCCAACCTGATCGCCTTGCGCCTGGCAAAACAGCCGCATGCGATGCGGCTGTTTCACCAGGTTTCCATTCCGTTTTTGCTGATTTGCGCGACGCTGGTGTACGTGGCGATGCGGCTGGTTTGATCAGTCGTCGTCGCGGTCGCGCGGCACGCTCACCCTGCCGGCGATGTTGTTGTGCGACACATCGCCGCTGCCCTTCGCGCCGACGGTCAGATCGCCGCGCACGTTATCGACGTTCAGATCGCCCGAGCCGAGCGTGCCCACGTTGACGCTGCCGTCCACCGTGTCCAGCACCACGTCGCCGGAACCCACGCTGCCGATCTGCACGTTGCCGTGGACGAGGCGTGCCTTCAAATCGCCTGAACCGACCGACCCTGCCTGCAAGCTGCCGACGTCGCTGATCTCGACGTCGCCCGAGCCCGCCGCAACACTGACGGGGCCCGTGATGTGATCGATATGCAGGTCGCCCGAACCGGTCTGCGCATCCAGTCGCGACAAGTTGCTGATGTAGGCGTCGCCGGAACCGGCCGTTACCGTCACGGGCATGTTCGACGGAAGGCGGACCTGCAGGTCGAGGTATTCGTAGCTGATGCCGAACACACCCACATTGAATGTGCGCGACTGGCCGACGTCGACGATCAGCTGGTCGCCTTCGCGGTGCGAAGTGACCTGCAGGTTGTCCAGCGCCGACTGCGAGGACGCACAGGCGCGGCCGTTGAGCTCCAGCGCGGAGGCGCCGCCGTTGCCCATCAGGTGCATGTCGTGGCTGTGCAGTTCGATCTGCACGCCGCGTATGCCGGTCAGGTCTTCGTGCAGGTTTCGCTGCGCCGAATAACGGCACTCGCTGGCCGCGGCGGTCAGCGGAACCAGCACGAGGGGAAGCAACAAAAGAATGCGGCGCATGCAGAATCTCCGGTGAATGTACGGCGGTGAGATGCCGGCCGGGCGCAAAAGGTTGAACCTCCCCAGCCCGGCGCCGATGATCGCCCAAACCGCCCATGCGCCGCCCCTGCCGGTTTGTGCCGGAGCGGGCGGTCAGGAGCCCCGCTCTTGGGCCTTGACCTCTTGCCAGAGGGCTTCCTGCGCAGCCAGGTCCGACGCCGAGAGGGGCTGGCCGCGCTCGCCGGCCAGCGCTTCCATCCGGCGGAACCGGCGCTCGAATTTCGCATTGGCGTGTTTCATGGCGCGGGCGAAATCGACCTTGGCGTGCCGGGCCAGGTTCACCGCCACGAACAGCACGTCGCCGATCTCGTCCTCCAGCCGGGCCGGATCCGCGCCGGCCTCGAACTCGGCCTGCACTTCGGCCAGCTCCTCGTGCAACTTGCCGACCACCGGCCGGTGGTCAGGCCAGTCAAAGCCGACCGTGGCGGCGCGCTGCTGCAGCCTCAGCGCGCGCTGCCATTCGGGCTGGCCGTACGAGATGCCGGCCAACGCGCTGTCGTCGCGCGCTTCGCCCTTGGCCGCGCGCTCGCTGGCCTTGATCGCGTCCCATGCGCGCTTTTGCTCGTCCAGGTCCGCATAGGCGACGTCGCCGAACACGTGTGGATGGCGGCGGCGCATTTTGTCGCTGATCGCATGCGCAACGTCGTCGAAATCGAACAGCCCCTGTTCGCTGGCCATCTGCGCGTGGAACACCACCTGCAACAGCAGATCGCCCAATTCGTCGCGCAGGTCGTGCCAGTCGCGGCGGTCGATGGCATCGGCCACTTCGTAGGCCTCTTCGACCGTGTAGGGCGCGATGGTGCTGAAATCCTGCTTCACATCCCACGGACAGCCGCGCTCGGGATCGCGCAGGCGCGCCATGATCGCCAGCAGGTCCTGCAGGTTGTAGCGAGTGGCTTCGCTCATGGCAGGCCGGCATCGCGCATGCGCGCGGTCCAGTCGATACCGGTGTCGCCTACCGCCAGGAATTCGGGATTGAGCAGCGATTCGCCGCGGTTGTAGCGCAGCGGCCGCCCTTGCAGATCGAGCACGGCGCCGCCGGCTTCTTCCAATACGCATTGCGCCGCGGCGGTGTCCCACTCGCTGGTCGGCCCGCGCCGCAGGTAGGCATCGGCCGCGCCCCGCGCGATAAGGCAGAACTTGAGCGAGGAGCCCAGCGGCTGCAACTGGTAGTCCTCGCCCAGCAGGCGGCGCATGACCGCTTCGGCCATGCCGCCGTGCGAACGGCTGCCGGCCGCCACGGGCGGATGGGCCAACTGACGCGCATAGATGCGCTCCCAGGCGTCATCGGCCTGCGGCTGCCACCACGCGCCGTGTCCGCGCACGGCAGCGAACAGATCGCCGGTCACCGGCGCCAGCACCACGCCCATCACCGGTTCGCCGTTGTCGATCATGGCGATGTTGACGGTGAATTCGCCGTTGCGCTTGACGAATTCGCGCGTACCGTCGAGCGGATCGACCAGCCAGTAGCGCGACCAGCCGCGGCGCGTTTCCCACGGCAGCTGGCTGGCCTCTTCCGACACCAGCGGCAGCATCGGATCGAGCTGCGCCAGGCCGGCGGCGATCACCGTCTGTGCGGCAAGATCGGCGGCGGTGAGCGGCGAGTGATCGTCCTTCACTTCGACATCGAAGTCTTGGCGATAGACGTCCATGATCGCTTCGCCGGCACGGCGCGCCAGCGCGGCGATTTCCAACGACAGCGGATGATCGAAAAGGTCGCTCACGATAGCTGAAGCCGTCCAGCCAGGTATTCGCGCGCCAGGAACAACGCGGCGATGGAGCGGCCTTCGGTGACATCCCCGCGCGCCACCAGCGTATGCAGGTCGGCGAGCTTCCAGGGCACCACTTCCAGCGGTTCGGGCTCGTCGCCCTCCAGGCGTTCGGGGTAAAGATCCTGCGCCAGCACCACGTGCGCCATGTGCGTCATGTACGAGGGCGACAGCGACAGGTTGTGCAGAATCTTAAGTTTGCGCGCGCCGTAGCCCACTTCTTCCTTCAATTCGCGGTCGGCGCCCTGCTCTACCGTTTCGTCGCGATCCAGGCGCCCCTTGGGCAGGCCCAGTTCATAGCGATCCACGCCAGCGCCGTATTCGCGCACCAGCAGCACGGTGTCGTCCTGGAGTATCGGCACGATGATCACCGCGCCCAGGCCGCTGCCCTTCAAGCGCTCGTAGGTGCGGCGTTCGCCGTTGGAAAATTCCAGGTCCAACTGCTCCACGTGCAGGAAGCTGCTGGTGTTGGATTGGCGGGTGGCATGGATGATGGGATAGCGTGGCATCGGAGCATTGTAATGGCTTTTTGCCCACTCCCGGCCCGGGCAACGGCCCGGGCAACGGCTCAGACAAGGGAAAACCGTCGCAGCGCCTGCGCGTGGATGGCCGGGGTACCCGCCAGTACGCTGCGCGTGCCTAGCGTGAGCGCGCCGCCCTCCAGATCGGTGAAGACGCCGCCGGCCTCGCGCACGATCACCGCCAGCGCCGCGACGTCCAGGATGTTCACGTCCGACTCGATCACCAGATCCAGGCCGCCGCGCGCCAGCAGATGGTAGTGGCAGAAATCGCCGTAGCCGCGGATGCGGTTGCTGTCGCGAATCAGTGCCCCCAGCGCCTGCCAGCGCGCATCGCCGGTAAGCGTCTTGACGTTGCCGATGGAGATCGACGTCTGCGCTATGTCGTGGGTCGGCGCCACGTGCACGCGTTCGCCGTTGAACCAGCAGCCGCCGCCCGCGCTCGCCCACATCGTTTCGCCGTACACAGGCGCGCTGGAAACGCCCAACACCAGCTCGCCCCGGTGCATCAATGCGATCTGGGTGGAAAAAAAGGGCGTGCGTCGCACGAAGCTCTTGGTGCCGTCGAGCGGATCGACCAGCCACAGCAAGCCGTCGCGATCGCCATCGAGCCCGAACTCCTCGCCATAGATCGCCGCCCCCGGCAACGCGGGGGCCAGCACGGCGCGAATCGCCTGTTCCGCTTCGCGGTCGGCGACGGTGACGGGCGTGGCGTCGGACTTGATCTCCACTTCCACGCCACGGCGCCAGTAATGGCCGATGACCTCGGCGGCGGCCTCCGCCGCTTCGCGCGCCGCTCTCAGCGCCGCATCCCATTGCTGCTCGTTCATGGATTTCCCGTCGTCTCATTGAAGGCGTTAAGGCCGCCACGATAGCGCAGTTGCACGCCTCCGTCCGGACCGGGCGGCGCCAACGTCTGCAACCAGTGCAAGAGTGCCCGATTGTCGCGGCGCGGCTTCAGATTCACCTGCACGTCCCAGCCGAGCGGACTGAAGGATAGCCGTCCAGCCGTCCGTAAGGGACCGCCTCCATCGTCGTCCAGGCTTGCCCGCAACACGCCATCCCTTCCGCTGATATGAATGGACATGTTGCCCAACGCGATCGCCCCCTTTGCCGTGCGCAACGCCGCCTGCGACCATGTCCCGGCCGCATCCACCTGCAGCGGCCAATAGCCTTGCAGCTGTGCCTGTGCAATGTGCAGCACCAACGTGCCCGCCGGTTGTCCGTGCAGCCATGGCTGCACGCCGAGCAAGGCGGTATCGATGTGAACGGTGACGTCGCGCCACTCGTCCAGATGGGACGACAGGCGCTGCATCCGTCCTTGCAGTTGGAACTGGGGCTGGCGCAGGTCAAGGCCGAGCTGGATGTCACCCCACAGCGCGCGCCGCGAAAGCGTCCAGGCCACGCTGCCCAACTGCGCGCGGCCGGGGACGGACACCCGGCCGGCACGCCCCTGCCACAGCAGGCCGCTGACATCGCTCAGCCGCACGCCCTGCAGGCGCGATTGCAACAGCCACAATGCCAGCCGTGCCGGCATGAACCACACCAGCACAGCCACCGCCAGAACGAGCACGGCCAGGCCGGCCAGTACGCTACGCAGTTGTTTCATCCACTCTTTTCCGCGCCGGGTCACGGTGACGCTTGAGCGGCACCGCCACTGCCCCGATCATAGCCCGATGACCGACCTCACCGAAGCCAACGCCGCCCTCGCCCGGCGCGACCTGCAGCACATCTGGCATCCCTGCACCCAGATGCACGATCACGAACGCGTTCCGATGGTACCCATCGTGCGCGGCGAAGGCCCCTGGCTGATCGATGCCGACGGGCGCCGCTATCTGGATGGCATTAGCTCGTGGTGGACCAACCTGTTCGGCCACGCCAATCCGCGCATCGCGTCGGCGCTCGCGGACCAGGCAAAAACGCTCGAACACGTCATCTTCGCCGGCTTCACGCACCCGCCGGCCATCGCGTTGGCGGAGCAATTGGTCCAGATCACGCCGGCGGGGCTGGACAAAGTGTTCTTTGCCGACAACGGTTCGGCCGCCGTCGAAGTGGCGCTGAAAATGAGCTTCCACTACTGGTTGAACCAAGGGCACGGCGAAAAGACGCGCTTCATCGCCCTGACCGGCAGCTACCACGGCGAAACGCTGGGAGCGCTGTCGGTGAGCGATGTGGCGCTGTACCGCAAAACCTATGCGCCGCTATTGCTCACGCCGATTCTTGCGCCATCGCCCGATGCGTACGAAGGCGAACCTGGCGAGTCGGCCGAGCAGACGGCTATACGCCGATTGGAAGCCATGCGCCTGCTGCTGGAAAGGCATGCGCACGAAACGTGCGCGGTGATCGTCGAGCCGCTGGTGCAATGCGCGGGCGGCATGCGCATGTATCACCCCAGTTATCTCGCCGGCCTGCGCAAGCTCTGCGACCGCTACAACGTGCATTTCATCGCCGATGAAATCGCGGTGGGCTTCGGCCGCACCGGCACGATGTTCGCCTGCGAACAGGCGCAGGTCTCACCCGATTTCATGTGCCTGTCCAAGGGACTCACCGGCGGCACGCTGCCGCTGTCGGTGGTGCTGACGACACAGCACGTCTATGACGCGTTTTATGCCCAATACAGTGCCGGCAAAGCCTTTTTGCACTCGCACAGCTACACCGGCAATCCGCTGGCTTGCCGCGCCGCACTGGAAACGCTGGCGATCTTCCGCGACGAACCGGTGCTGGAGCGCAATCGCACGTTGTCGGCGCACCTTGCCGCGCGCCTTGCGCCCCTGCGCGATCATGCGCACGTGGCCGATGTGCGCCAGTCAGGCATGATCGCCGCGGTGGAACTGGTCGCGGACAAAGCCTCGCGCCGCCCCTTCCCCGCGGACGAGCGGCGCGGCCTGCGTGTGTTCCTGCATGGGCTGCAGCACGGCGCGTTGCTGCGCCCGCTTGGCAACATTGTCTACTTCATGCCGCCTTACGTGGTAAGCGAAAGCGACATCGACCGGCTCGTGGATGTCGCCCTCGAAGGCATCGCATGCGCCGTCAAGCCCTGATGCCTCAGTAGCCGGCTCCGTGAACGGTGATGCTCGGGTCCAGCCTCTCCAGCGCCGGCCCCAGCGTACGCTCGCCGGTGTTGTCGATATCGTCCTTGCTGTAGCTGCGCCCGATCACGGGCAGGCAATGACCCGGCCTGGGCGCAATCGCGCTGCCGGTGTCGAGGATGCAGTTGTGGTCGCCGGGCTTGATCGGCGACGGCCGGGCCTGCGCGCGGGTGGCGGGAGCGGGAGCGGCTGCCGCCGGGCTGGCGCTGGAGTGGCTGCTTTGCGCAGCGGCACCGGTCGTCGCGGCGATACCGGCGCTCAGCAGAACGGCGAGTGGGACGAACCTGGTCATGGGAGCAACCTCCTGCTCGCCAAGCGGGGATGGCGAGCATGCTGTGGACCCTTCCCATGCTGATCCCGCGCGAAGGCGGCCGCAAGACGTCTTTGCGTTGGCCGTGCCCTGCATTCACCTGAATGAACAACCCGCGCAGGCAGGTTGTATCCTCCATGGCGTGTTTGTCAGGGCCTGCTTACATTCTTGGCGTGGCCCGCGTCGCGTTGGAGTGGCCGCCATCCGGGGTCATCGCTCAGTCGTGTACGGACGTACACTCCCTCGCTCTTCCTTGGCTGGCGAGCAAACGGCTCCTGGCGCGCGCCATGCCAAGAGTGTAAACAGGCCCTAGGCATGACCCGTATGCGCACCACTCGCATCCACCTTGACCAACCCTTGTCCGTATCCACCGAAGTGTCGCTGCCGCCGCAAGCGGCCGAGCATGTGGCGCGCGTGCTGCGCATGAACGCGGGCGACACGCTGACCATGTTCAATGGCGACGGCCACGACTATGGCGCAACGCTCGTGGCGGTCGGCAAGCGCGAGGTGCTGGTGCGCATCGACAACCGTGAAGCGGTCGCCAACGAATCGCCGCTGCACCTCACGCTGGCCCAAGGCGTGGCGCGCGGCGAGAAGATGGATCTGATTGTGCAAAAGGCTACGGAACTGGGCGTGGCACGCATCGTCCCGCTGTTTACCGAGCGCTCGGAGGTGAAGCTCGACGCCGCGCGCGCGGAGAAACGCCTGCAACACTGGCGCGCGGTGGCGGCCAGCGCCTGCGAGCAGAGCGGACGCGTGCGCGTGCCGGAAGTGACGCAGGCGCAGGCACTGCCGGCATGGCTGGCGGGGCTTGCCGATGACGACACGCAACGCCTGGCGCTACTGCCGGAGGGTAGCCTGCGCACGCGCGAGGTGCGCTTTGGCTCACCGCGCGGCGTGCTGGTGGTTGGCCCGGAAGGTGGCCTGGGCGAACGCGACGTGGGCGCGTTGCGCGAAGCCGGCTTTCAAGGCCTGCGGCTGGGGCCGCGCATCCTGCGCACGGAAACGGCGGGGCTGGCGGCGCTGGCGGCCTTGCAGACGCTGCATGGGGATTTTTGAGCCCGCCGCATCTTGGCCGTGATCGTCTTTGCTTCGCCGCCAGTCGGGCCCAGGCCCAAGCTGAGGATGTCCGCGCGCGATCAGCTCGCCTGCAGCAACTGGGTGACGTCGCTCTCGATGCCTTCCAGATCCGGAATCATCGCCACATCGTCGCGCACCAGTACCTGCGCCTTCACCCCGCGCGGCAACGGCTTGCCATCGTGCGTGGGGATGATCAGCTCCGCATTGAGCGTGGTCAGGCGCGGAAAGCCCTGGGTGAGCACGGCGACGAACGGCAGCTCGGCGTTTTCGCCAAACGCCTTGAGCACGGCGACGCGCATGGACAATTCGCTATCGCCCTCCGGCGCACCGGCCAGCTTGGTGAACGACACCAGCGGCACGCGCCAGCCGCGCCATGCGATGCGGCCGAGCAACCAGTCCGGAGCGCCGGCCACGGGCTCGGGCGTAGTCAGGGTGATGACTTCGGCGACGGTGGCGTTGGGCAGCAGCAGGCGCAGATCGCCCACCGGCACAAGCACGCAACGGATTTCGCGGGGTAGTGGCTGTTCGCTCATCGGAAGTCCTCGACCAGCCGCACCGCAAGCTCCTGCGGCGAACCGGAAAAACTGGCCAGCCTTTCGGCCAGCACGCCATGCACCATGTCTGCATAGTGATCGTTGATGGACGATTCGACCCACACTTGTCCACCGCGATCGTGAATCGCCTGGGCACCGGCCACCGCATCGGTGGCTTGGCCTGAAAAGACGATCGCCACCGTATCGCGCCCGAACACATTGGCGGCCATGGTGAAACTGCTATCGATGGAAGGAGTCTGCTCGCTGGCTTCGTCGTTCGCCGCGGAAAGCTCCACGCGACCGTCGCGCAGGATGCGCACGTTCTGGCCACGCGGCACCAGCACCACTTCGCCCATTTTCGCGCGCATGCCCGCGGCGGCGACTTTTACCGGCAGCGGGCTCTCTTTGGCCAACGTCTGCGCCAGCTGGTCCGCCGACGTGCTGTTCTGGTGCTGGATCAGCAGAATCGGCAAACGCAGATTGCCCGGCAAGCCTGCCAGGAACGCCGCAAGCGAGGCTTGGCTGTCGCGTGCCGCACCCAGCACAAGCAAGCGCGCGAACGCGGCATCGAGCTCCTCCAGGCGGGTTTCCTGCGGCTCATACTCTTGCCTGGGGGCGATCGCTTCTTCGATCGACACCAACTCAAGCGACATGCTCGGCTCGATGGATTCGTCCACCGGCTCGGCCTCCGGCGCCAGATAGTCCGCCGCGCTCACTTTCTCCACGCCAAAGCGCTTGGCTGGCGTGTCTTGCGATGCGATGGGCGGGCTCAGTTCGCTGTCTTCGACAAATCCCCATTCCGGCGCGGCGGGTGTGGGCGTCTGCTGCGCAAGCGTGGCTTTTTCAATCGCCGGCGGGGTGAAGTCTTCGTCATCCAGCGCGGCCAGCGTCAGATGGTCGATATCGGCATGGAATGCCGGTGCATCGATCTTGATCGGTTGCGGCGCGGGCGATTCCAGTTCGAAGGAGGCTTCGGCATGGATGGCCGCATCGTGGGAGCCGAAGTCGCCATCGTGAAGCTCAGGCAGCGCGTCGTGCTCGCCGTATTTCAAGACGATGCCGTCATCCTCGTCCAGCAAGGGCGCCGATGACGCCACTTCGGCGGGCACATGGACATGCACAGCCTCCTCGTGCACGCCAAAGTCGCCATCGTGCAAGGCGGGCAGCGGATCGTGTTCGCTGTATTTCAGGCCGGAACCGAAATCGTCTTGCGGCGGATCCTCGGCATCGCCGGAGGCCAGCAACGCTTCCAATTCGGCCGCCAGGGTTTCGGTATCGGGGCTGGCTGGGTCGTGCACCAGCGCCACCTCATCGGCCGGATCGGCAACCTGCGAATCGAACGGCTCCAAGGCCGGTGCGTCGGTGGACACCTCGCTCGGCGCCTGCGCCGCCACCGGTTCCGCTTCCACCGGTACGGCGACGGGCGCATCGAACTGCCGCGCGTTATCCGGGCGCGGCGGATCGATGACGTCATAGTCGAGCACCTTCGTCACCAGGTGGCGCGCCCAGCGCGCGCGGTCCCAGCCGTCCAGACTCTTGCTGGCCTGTGCATCGTTGAACACGACCGGCATGTTGCCTGCATCGATCAGCCCGTAGATGCGGTCGAGCGTGGCGTCGTCCACGGCGTCGTCAAGATTGACCACCAGTACGTCTACACCCGCCTGGCGAAGCTGTTGTTCGTCGAAGCTGCTCAGCGGGCCTTCGTGCGCGATCTTCGCGCCGTGCTCGGCCAGCACGGTGCGAAGGTGACCTCCCAACTCCGCGTCGTCGAAAAACAACGCAACGCGCTTGTCACTCATTCACCGGCTCCCCCGCATGCTGCTCGAGGACTTCGCTGATCTGCGTCAACAATTCCGCTTCCTGGTAGGGCTTGCCGAGGTAGCGTTCCACGCCGATGTCGAACGCGCGCTGGCGATGTTTTTCGCCGGTACGGGACGTGATCATGATGATCGGCACGTGGCGGAAGCGCGCGTCGGCCTTCATCTGCGTGGCCAGCTCGAAGCCGTCCATGCGCGGCATTTCGATATCCAGCAGCATCAGGTCGGGGACGCGTTCGTGCAATTTCTCCAGCGCGTCCAGACCGTCCTTGGCGGTTTCCACTTCGTATTCGTGGCGTTCGAGCACGCGGCCGGTGACCTTGCGCATGGTGATCGAATCGTCCACCACCATCACCAGCGGCTTGGTGCGCACGTCCTCGATGACCGGCGCGGTGGTCGCATGCTGCAGGCCTTCGGCCAGGCGCTGTTCGCGGCGGCTGAGGCCATGGCGGACCAGCGGAGCCAGGTCAAGAATCACCAGCACCGAGCCGTCGCCCATGATGGTCGCGCCGAGAATGCCCGGCACCGAACTCACTTGCGGACCGACCGACTTCACCACGATTTCGCGCGAGCCGATCACCGCGTCGATGCGAATGGCCGCGCGCAGGTCGCCCGAACGGGTCAGCAGCAACGGCAGCTGTTCTTCATCGCCCACGTGGCCGGCATTCAAGCCGAGCAGTTCGGCCAGGTCGTGGATGCCAAAGTCCTCGCCGTTGTATTCGAACAGCGGGTTTTCGTCGGCCATCCGGCGCGCCAGTTCGTCCGGCGTGATGCGTGCGACACCCTGCACCGACGTCATCGGAATGGCGAAGGTGGATTCGCCGATGCGCACCAGGATCGCCTGCGTCACCGCGAGGGTGAACGGCAGCCGCAGCACAAAGGTGGTGCCCTGCCCCTGATGCGACTCGATCGCCAGCGAACCGCCCAGCTGCTTGATCTCGTTGGCCACCACGTCCATGCCCACGCCGCGGCCGGCGAGCTGGGTGACGGTGCTGGCGGTGGAGAAGCCGGTCTGGGTGATCAACGCAAGCAACTGGTCGTCGCTCAGGCGCGTTTCCGAGCGCACCAGGCCGCGTTCGATGGCGCGGTTGCGGATCGCCTCGCGGTCCAGGCCGCGACCATCGTCGCTCACGCGCACGACCACCTCGGTCGCCTCGCGCGCCACGCGAATGCGCACGGAGCCTTCTTGGGGCTTGTTGGCCTTGCGACGGTCGTCCGGCGCTTCGATGCCGTGCGCCACGGCGTTGCGCAGCATGTGCTCGAACGGCGCCTTGATGCGGTCGAGCAGGTTGCGGTCCATTTCGCCGTGCGCGCCTTCCACGTATAGCTGGGCGCTCTTGCCTTCTTCCTGAGCGGCCTGGCGCAGCGTGCGGCGCAGGTTCGGCACCATCGTGTCGAACGGCAGCATGCGCGTGCGCAGCAGGCCCTCCTGCAGTTCCGAACTTACGCGCGACTGCTGGATGAGCAGCGTTTCGGCCTGGCGGGTCAGTTCGTCCAGCATGCTCTGGATGGAGACCAAGTCCGATACCGATTCGGCCAGCGCGCGCGAGTATTGCTGCAACTGGGAGAAACGGTCCAGTTCGAGCGGATCGAACACGCCGATGCCCGCTTCGCGGTGCTCGCGCTGGAAGCGCGCGATGATCTGCGCTTCGGTTTCGATTTCGAGCATGCGCAGCTGGCCGCGCAGACGCGACACGGTCTGTTCCAGTTCGACCAGGTTGAAGCGGTAGGCCGAAACCTGCTGCTCCAGGCGCGAACGGTAGATCGCCACTTCGCCCGCGTTATTGACCAGGTTGTCGAGCAGATCCGCGCGTACGCGAATCTGTTCCTGCGAGGTGCGCGCGACTTCTTCCGGCAACGCCTCTTCAGCCGGCAGCAGCGACGGCAGTTCCACCGCCGAGCTCGGTTGCGCCGCCACGGATGCAGGTGCGGCGTAGACGGACTGTTCGGCTTGGGCAGCCGCGGCGTGCTCCTGGTCCGAGCCACCCAGCAGGCGGTCGATCAATGCGCGTGGATAGGCGATGGCCTTGCCCTGCGATACGCGCTGCACCAGGCCGTGCATCTGGTCGAACGCCACTTCGAGCATGCCGATCAGCGGACCGGTGCGTTGCGGATCGATGCCCTGCGAGCGCTCCAGCAAGGTTTCGATGGCGTGGCTCAAATCGCCCACCGGCGTCAGGCCGGCGATGCGCGCGCCGCCCTTGAGCGTATGCAGGGCACGCAGCAGACCCGACATGTGTTCGACTTCGGTCGGCTCGGCGTGCCATCTGGCCAGCAGACCGTCGGCGTCGTCCAGAATCTCGCGCGCCTCTTCGCTGAAGATTTCCAGCAAGTCCGGATCGATGTGGCCAAAGCTCATCAGCTCGCCGATCGGCGCGGTTTCGGCGAACTCCTGCACGGGCTCGGCCGCGACAGGCTCTTCGTGCGGCGCGTGCGCCACCGGCTCGAGCGTTGCCTGGGCTGAGGTTTCTTCGATCGCCGCCTCTTCCATGGAGGCATCTTCGATCGAAGATGCTTCAATCGGCGTTTCTTCGATCAAGCTGTCTTCGGTTGGCGCCTCACTGACGGCCGGCTCTTGGACCTGTTCGTGCGCCAGCTCCTGCGTCAGTTCTTCCAGCGGCAATGCGGCCGGCTCTTCGATGGGCTCGTTGGCGGCAACGAAGGAGACGTGATGCTCCGCCGATGCGGGCTCCTCCTGCGTGGCGGCGGAGAAATGCTCCGGCTCCAGCGCTTCCAGGCTGGCCAGCAACTCGGCAAATTCCTGTTCCTCGCGGCTGGACTCGTGCGCCTGATGCGCTTCATGCGCATCCTGTGCGCCGCCCGCGTCGTGTCCGGCAAGTTCGGCCAGCAGTCCGGCGGTAAAATCGTCGGTGTCGGGTTCTTCGTGCGACGCTGCCTGGTCGATAGAGCCGACGTCGGCGCCATCTTCAACGGCGTCGTGCTGAAGCTGCTCGAACGTGAGGTGTTCGGACGGCGGCGTGTGCTCGACGTGTTCGGGTTCCACCTCGCGCCGCTCGAACACCACGTGCGCCATCTGCGGCTCGGGCTGGTGATCGCGCAATTCGCACAGGCGCGCGATCAGCGTCGACGCATCGGGCAATTGCGGATGCGGCGTGTCGAACTGGGCCATCACCTCGTCCACCACGTCCGCGCTTTGGCGCAGCAGGCGCACGCCTTCCACGGACAGCGGCTGGCCCGCCGCGCGCAAGCGTTTGAGCAGGCTTTCCAGCGGCGAGAGCAGATGGATCAGCAGCGGAATATCGACCATCGCGATCGCACCGTGCAAGGTATGCACGGCGCGCAGCAGGCCATCTTCCACCGGCAATTCGCCGTCGGCGAAGTTCGCGGCGTTGCGGATGGTCTGCAGGTACTGCGCCACTTCGCTGCGCAGGATTTCCAGCAGTACGGGGTCTACCGGCGGCAACACCGGCTCGTGGAAGCTGTCGGCGAACGACAGCTCCAGCGGCTCTTCCGCCGGTTGCGCGGCGGCGACGGAATGATCGGTGTGGGTGGCGACCGGAATCGAGCCGATGGCCGCATCGATGCGCGGCACGCGACGACGCACGGTACGGCGCACCGTCTCCGTGCTGCCGGTGGTCGCGAACTGCTCCACCGTGGCCTGCTCGCCGGCGGCAAGCTGGTCGGCGGCGTGCATGATCGCGCTCAGCGGCGCCGTGGGCAGCTGGCCATCCTTGAGCATCGCCAGCAACTGCGGCAGTGCCTCGATGGCGTGGCCCACCAGGGCCTGCACGCCTTCGTGCGGCTGGATGGTGCCGTCCAGCACGCGGTTGAGCATGTTTTCCACACGCCAGGAGAATTCGCCCAGCACGGCGGCGCCGACCAAGCGGCCGGAGCCCTTCAAGGTGTGGAACGAGCGGCGGATCGGGGTGAGCTCGGTAAGCTGCGCCGGATCGGCCAGCCACGCCTGTTGGGCCTGGCGCAGGTTGTCGATCTCCTCCTGCATTTCTTCCAGGAAGATTTCGCGGATGTCGTCGTCGATGCCTTCGGTGCTGACCTGGAAGCCGGCACTGGCCGCCAGCGGGTCGGCCGCCGACACGCGCTCTTCGATTTCTTCTTCGATTTCGACCCAGTCGCCTTCGTCGCCGCCGGACAACGCCGTGGCGGGTTCGGTTTCGACCAGATGCAGGCCGGTGAGATCGTGCGCCAGCGGCGCCGGCGTTTCGCTGCTGCCGATGAACAGCCCGCTTGCGTCGTCGCCGTGCGCCAGGCTGACCGGCTCGTTGAGCACCGGTACCGGCGCTTCGTGGCGCGCATCGCGTGGCGCCTCGGGCTCGTGCTCGGGCAGCGCCCTGGCCGCCGGCGGCGGCCAATAGCCCAATCCGCCAAGACTATGCTCGGCCACGTCGAGAATATGCTCCAGGCCGCCGCGATGTTCGCGCGCGGCTTCCAGGTAGTACTCCAGCGCGGCCAGTGCGTCGGCAAGCTGGTCCATCTGCGCGCTGCTTGGCACGCGCTGATCCACGCACAGCTCGTTGCCGATGAAGCGACCCACGCCTTCGGCGATCTGCGCCGGGCGCGGCGAGGAGAGCATGCGCATCGCGCCGGCCACCTCGTCCATCAGCGCCGGCAGCGCATCGAGCTGATCGTGCTGCCAGCCCGACTCGACGAAAGCGACGATGCCGTTCTTGACCCTGCCCGTGTTGGCCACCGCCTCGTTCATCAGCGTGGCCAGAATGTGCCGCGCCTCGCTGCGCGGCAGCATCGAGGAGGGTTGTTCCGGGGTGGCTTCGCTTTCTGCGCCCAGGCTTTCAATGTGGTCGTCGAGCGAAGCTTCGACGTAGAGCAGCGCACCGGCGACGTCGAGCAGCGACTCTTCGTCGGGACTGCGCATGCGGTTGGAGATTTCCTCCAGCACGCGGCGCTGTTCGTTGATCACGCGACGCGGCACGTTGAGCGCCAGCATGCCCAGCGTATCGCCGACGCGCTCGAGCACCTCGGCCTGCGCGCTAAGCTGCGCCGGATCGGCGTCGGCCTGGCGCAAGAACAGATCGAGCGCTTCCTTCACGCGCAACAGGTCGTCTTTCAGCGCGCGCGCCACCGAATCGAGCAAGGCGCGGTTGTGGCCGCTCATCGAACCGCGCGCGTGCTCCAGCTCGCCCGCGTCAGGCACCAGGCCATCGAGGTTGTAGGTCTGCGCCAGCTGCAGCATCTGCGGGCTGCGCTGCTTGGACTGCGCGACGATGTAGAGCAGTTTGCGCGCCAGATCGTCGGCGTCGCCGCCCTGCAGGCTTTCTTCGCCCTGCTCGATCAGCTGGCGGATACTGCGGTCGACCCGGCCGATCAGCTGGCGCACTTCGCCCGCATGGCCTTTCAGCATGCCGTGCTCAAGGCCTTCCAGCACACCCGCAGCAATCCACCACAGGCGGCGGCCCGGGATAGTTACGCAGCGTGCGGCGATCGCGCTGAGGGTCTTGCGCATGGCAGGCAGCTGGTCGCCGGCACCTTGGCCGCGGAACCAGGCCAGCATCTGCTGCTGGAAGCGCAGGCGCAGTTCGGCGATCTCGCCTTTGTGGCGCTGCGCATCGGCCGCATTGGCGGCGGCCGGTGCCTGCGGCGGCAGCGGCGCATCGAGATTGGGCGTAAACAGCGCCGATTCGCTTAAAGGTTCCTGATCGCGGCTGGCCCTTAGTTCGTTGAGCAGCGGCAGCAGCACCACCGGTACGTCGCGGTGGCCTCCGGAAAGGCGCTCCAGATAGTCGGGCAACTGCATCAGGCCGCGCATCAGCGCGGCGTAGGCGTCCTCGCGATTGCGCACGTGGTCTTCGAGCAGCGAGATGGAGAGTGTTTCCATCTCCTCGGCCACCATCGCGGCGCCGTAGAGCTCGACCATGCGCAAGGTGCCCTGCACCTGGTGCAGGCTGTCCGCGCACGAGCGCATGACGTCGCGCTCACCAGGGTTGTCGACGTAAGACTCCAGCGCCTGACGGGCAAGCGCAAGGGTCTCGTCAAGCTCCGGCTTGACCCACTGCAGGGTTGTGAAATCGATGTGGTCTTGAAGTCTCATGCGCCCCCCTCAGCGGCTGCGATTGCTTTTTTTCGCATCACGCAACCGTCGAGGTTGCCCTCTTGTTATGGCCCGATGTCAACCCGGCAGCTTGAAGTGCGCCACCGAACGGCGCAGATCGCTTGCCAACTGTGCCAGGTAACCGATCGATTCCGCCGTCTGGCTTGCGCCCTGCGACGTCTGCGAAGTGATTTCCTGGATCGCGTTCATGGATTGGGAAATATCCGTCGCAGCGATGGATTGCTGGCGCGCGGCGGTGGAGATGTTTTGAATCAGTGCCGACAGGTCGTGCGACACGCGTTCGATGTCGCCCAGTGCGCTGCCGGCGTCCTCGGCCTTGCGTGCACCGGCCACCACTTCGGCGGTGGTCTGTTCCATCGAGTTCACCGCTTCGTTGGTGTCGGACTGAATCGTCTGCACCAGCGTTTCGATTCGCTTCGTGGCGCTGGCCGAGCGTTCGGCCAGGCGCTGCACTTCGTCGGCCACCACCGCGAAACCGCGGCCCGCCTCGCCGGCCGATGCGGCCTGGATGGCGGCGTTCAAGGCCAGGATGTTGGTCTGCTCGGCAATGTCGTTGATCAGTTCCACGATCGAGCCGATTTCCTGGGAGGATTCGCCCAGGCGCTTGATACGCTTGGAGGTTTCCTGGATCTGGTCGCGAATGGAGTCCATGCCGGAAATCGTCTCGCGCACCACTTCGGCACCGTGCGAGGCGATCTGCACCGAGCGCTCGGCCACGTCGGCCGATTCGGCGGAGTTCTTGGACACCGTGTCCATGGAACTGGCGATCTGGTTGATGGCGGTGGTTGCCGTGCTGATGCGATGCGCCTGGTTTTGCGCGGCATCGGCCAGATGGCGTGCGGTGGTCTGCGTTTCCTGTGCGGAGGACGACACCTGCTCGGAGGTTTCGTTGATCGTCGTCACCAGGGTGCGCAACTCGTCGATAGCGTAGTTCACCGAGTCGGCGATCGCGCCGGTGATGTCCTCGGACACCGTGGTCTTCACCGTCAGGTCGCCTTCGGCGAGCGAACCCATTTCGTCCAGCAGGCGCATGATCGCCTCCTGGTTGCGCTGGTTGAGTTCGGTACTTTCACGCACGCGGCGACGCTGTTCGTAGAAGATGCTCACGATCAGCACCACCGCGAACAACACCGCGCCGATGGCGGCCAGCACGCCCCACCACACATTGGGGAACAGGCGGCGCTGCGGCATCAGGCGGATCTGGTCGGCCAGGTCGTTGGCGCGCAGCAGCACGTTGGACGAATCGAGCGAAGCCTGGTTGCCGGCGCTTTTCACTTCGGCAATGTTGCTGGCCGCCGCGACGAGCTTGGCGATCGGATCGCTCAGCTTGTCCCAGTCGCCCTGCATCTGCGAAAGGATCTTGCGCGCATTGGCGTCGCCCAGCTGCTGCACGCCCATGCCCTGGTTGCCTTGCAACAGGCCCTTGAGCACTTCGCCGTAGTTCTGCGAGTCGCGCGAGAGGCCGTCGGCGGAAGCCTGTTCGGATTCGCCGCCCTGCAGCACCTCCTGCACGCGGCGCGTCACGCGGTCGGCCAGCAGCATCTGGCGGGAAGCGCCGAGCATTTCGTCCGCGCTGGTGCCCTTGCGCTGCTGCAGGATGTTGACCACCTGCTCCATGTTGGAGTTGAGCAGCGGCAGCTGCTTGGACAGGTCATCGGCATGCTGGGTCGAATCGAGCACGACCTGCTTGTTGGAAAGAATCTTGCCGATATCCCCGTCCAGCGATTTCCACGCATCGGCCAGCTTGGCCACGGAGCGGCCGGTGGCGGTGAGGTTCTTGTCCGCGTAGGGTTTCATGCCCGTCTTGGCGTCGCCGTTGACCAGGCGGTTCACCGCCGAATCGATCGTGTCGCGCGCGTTCTCGAGCTCGGCGAACGAGTCGGGGTTGCCGCCGGACGCTTCCAGCGCGTATTTGGCGGTCTGTTGCGATAGCACCTGGATCTGCGTCGTCAACGCAATCGCCTGCTGGTCTTCACCGCTCTTCGAGATCAGGAGGAAGAAATCCACACCTGCGAAGACGATAAACACTATCAGCAAGACCAGTGGCGCGGTAAACGCTCGCTCCGCGCGGTTGCCCCCTGTCGTGCTCATTCTATTCACCTCACCCGTGTACTACCCGGTTATCAACCGTCGCTTTGTCGCCGAACCCGACCACTCCCGTCGCCGGTCCGACACGTACTTGTTTAGGCCGCCGCCTGACGGAAATCAGGCGCACGCACCAACTTGCCCATGCTGAACAGCGCCAGGTGCTGTCCGTCCACATCCACGCGATCGTCCACGAAGCGGGTCAGGCGCGGATCGTCCTCGGCCTGGGCCTCGCGGCGCTGTTCCATGTCCACTGTGCGCTGGCCGAACACTTCGTCCACCAGCAAGGCGACGTTGCCGCCGCCCTGGCGCACTACCAGCAGGCGTGTGCGCTCGGTGTGCTGGGTGCGCTCGCTGAACAGAAAGCGCGCCATGTCGATGACCGGCATCAGGTTGCCGCGCACGTTGGCCACGCCCAGCAGCCATGGCTTGGTGCCAGGCACGGGCGTCAGCGCCGGCACCGCCAGCAGTTCGTTGATCTCTTCGATACCGCTTACGAACAGGCGGGCGCCTGCGCGGTAGCCGATGCCGCGCCACAAGCCCGGCGCCTCAAGGCGCTCCTGCGTTCCCGACGCATGCGCGAGGGAAAGCCGCTCGTAGCGGGCGAGGATCTCGAACGGGGTCTGGGCGGCTGTCGCTGTCATGCTCACCTCACGCCGCGTTGGGCAAAAGCTCGTCGATGCATGCCAGCAGCTCCTTCTCGTTCACCGGTTTGGTGATGAACGCCTTGGCACCCTGGCGCATGCCCCACACCCGGTCGGTTTCCATCGACTTGGTGGTGATGATCACGATCGGCACGTTCGCGGTGGCCGGGTCGCGCGTAAGCGTACGCGTGGCCTGGAACCCGTTCATGCCCGGCATGATGACGTCCATGATGACAAGGTCGGGCTGGGTGGCGCGCACCCGCTCGATGCCATCTTCGGCGTTGTTTACGGCATCGACGCGATGGCCGGCGCGCTCGAGCAGCGTGGTGAACACGCGCACGTCGGTCGGCGAATCGTCGATGATCAAAATATTGGCCACAGCGCCCCCTTTAGATGCTGCAGTCACTGGTTTTAAACCGTGCTGACATGGCGATGAATGGCACCGAGCAGTTCATCGCGCGTGAACGGCTTGGTGAGATATTGCTCGGCGCCGACGATGCGGCCGCGCGCTTTGTCGAACAGACCGTCCTTCGAGCTCAGCATGATCACCGGCGTGGCTCGGAATTGCGGGTTGTTCTTGATCAGCGCGCAGGTCTGATAACCGTCCAGCCGCGGCATCATGATGTCCACGAAGATGATCGACGGTTTCTGGTCGGAAATCTTGGCCAGCGCCTCGAAGCCATCGACGGCGGTGAGCACGTCGCAGCCTTCCTTCTTAAGCAAGGTTTCCGCCGTGCGGCGGATGGTCTTGGAGTCATCGATCACCATGACCTTCAGACCAGCCAGGCCGTTCGTAGCTACATTCAAGTTCACTTAACCCCCCCTGCTGCCTGCCCCAGGCTCAGGTACGTCATCCGATAAGCAGCAAATGGGCCACGCACCGGACGCGGATGAAAAATTCCTGCTCAACCTTTCTCTTCGGTGTCCGATCTACGTCGGGCACTCCGTCGTTGCTGTTTACTGCCTGAGCGGTCTTCCGTCAAGGAAAAAACGTTGTGGCGGGGGGGCTTATCACCAAAACCGCGAACACAAATGTGAAAGAAGACCCACCGCGGCACCTTCTGACAAACCAGTGTCCCTGCGCTGCCCAATTGCGCCTGCGGACCCTTGTGGCCTCCGACCACCTCGGCGAACATGCACGCCCCACTCGCCAACGGAACCGCCATGCCCCGCTCGGTCGCCGTGCTGATGGATCCCATCGGCAGCATCAAGATCGCCAAGGACACCACCTTCGCCCTGCTGCTGGAAG
>NZ_DATJTC010000024.1:0-25605 GCF_035503745.1 Dyella sp. | reverse complement strand
GCCACGGGCGTTGCACTGGTGGCGCTGCCATACAAGGTTTGCACCGCCACATGGCCGCTTATCGCGTTACTCGGCACGAGGTACTGCAGTTGTGTATTGCTCAATGACGATATCCCCGTCATGTTCAGGCCGGCCATCTGCACGGTGGTGTCGGCTGCGAACGGGGCGAGGTTCGTACCCGACACTGTCACGGTTCCGCCGACGGCGACCACGGGGGTTACGGCGGTAATGGTCGGCGCATCCCCCGTATCCATGACGAAGGATTGCGCGCTTGTGGCGGTCTGACCGCCCACGGTCACGCTGATCGGACCGGTGGTCGCACCGCCCGGAACGCTGACCACCAATTGGGTCGAAGAGGCGGAAAGCACGGTCGCCGTCGCGCCGTTGAAGCTCACCGTATCGCTCGCCGCATTGCTGCTGAAGCCCTGACCCTGAAGGGTGACCTCCGTGCCGGCGATACCGTGGGTCGGCATGAACGCGAAGATCGCCAACTGATTCGACGAAATGGGCGCCGTGACTTGAGCCGGATGACCCAGGGTGTCGTAGGTGTACTGTTGCGTGGTGCCCGTGCTTTGGGTAACTGCTACGACGCGTCCATCGGCATCGTGCACGTAGGTGGTCTGCGCATGCGCACCGTCAAGCCCCACGCTTGCGCAAAAAACCAGCACCCATGCGAAGAGACTTAATGCACTTGTGCGATAAGACCAACGCCGCAGCGCTTGCCGCACATGGATGCGACGCGTTGCACGCCTGCTGCCCTGCGATTCCATACGCACTTCCTCTTGGCCGTTCCATCGGAAACGACAGACCTGACGTTAAACACACAGCCCCTCATCAGACGCCCCGTGTTGCTGCACAGTAACCCGCACCGCGAGCACGCCTTGTGTGTATACCATCACAAATCGGCGTGACGATTTCGTGAAGAAGCATCGAGTAGCCATACCGGCGGCTGATCGGCTTTAATGGGCTGGGGTGCGGCGACGCGGATGCAACTGAGCGCGACGCGGGTTCAGTCGTCAGGGGTGGATTTTTTTATGAGGGAATACATGAGTCGGTCAGGATGGGTGATATGTGCGGCTGCGCTCGCGGCCGCTTTAGCGGGCTGCAATCATCAGGCGTCAACAAGCGGTGCTTCCAGCGCATCGGCGCCGTCAGGGCCGGCCAAGCCGGCGGCAACGGCGGACGAAAACACCTGGGGCAACTATCTCGCCCAGCAAGGCAAGCTGCACGGCAAAGATGTGGGCATGAAGCCTTATATCTACGTCATTCCGGGCGGCGACAGCGTGGCGGCCAATAATCGCCGACAGAATGAAACCGATTCGGTCGTGCACAGCATCGGGCCGATCCTGATGCCCGGTGGCATGTTGATCCTGGGCGGTCCGGATGCCAAGCAAACCACGGCGTTCATCACGGATGTGTCCAAACAGATCAAACCGAATGCGATGCGCGGCATGGTGGTGATGGTGGTGAGCGATGCGGCCGAACAGGCGGCCGACGTGGCCGCGCTTAAACCCAGTGGGGCGACGGTGCGCTTCGTGCCGATGTAACGGTTGAGGCAAGTGCCGGCTTTGTTTCGCTCGCGCTCGTATCGCCTGATGGGGCTTGTCGTCCTGTCAGGTGTGGCGCTGGCTGGCCTTGTGATTACTGCCGCGAATCGCGCAAAGGGGGACGCCAGTGCACAGATATTGGATGCGCGACGAATCGCTTTGGGTAAGCAGCTTTTCAATGATCCGCATTTAAGCGCGGATGGCACGATCCGTTGCGCCTCGTGCCACATCCCCGACAAGGATTACACCGATGGACGCAGCGTCGCTATCGGTGTGTATGGACATAGCGGCACGCGCAATACGCCGAGTTTGCCGTCGGTCGAGGCGGCACATGAAACATCCTTTTTCTGGGATGGCCGCCGCTATGCCCTGGATAAGGCCGTGCTCGATCCGCTGACCAATCCCGTGGAGATGGGGTTGCGCGACCAGGCGCAATTGTTGCGGCGGGTGCAGCAGGAGCCGCCATACGGCCGTGCCTTCGCGCAGGCCTATCCGGATGCGCCGCAAGCCATCACCACCGATCACATCGCTAACGCGCTGGTGGATTACGTGCGGTCACTGAAGGCGCCCGAAAGCCCCTACGACCGCTACGCCTTGCTTGCTGACGCATCGGCGCTGAACCCGCGCGCGATGCTTGGCCTGGCATTGTTCAAAGGCAAAGCGCGTTGCGCGGAGTGCCATCTATTGAAGGGCACGCCGCCGATGCTTACCGATCATGCCTATCACCGCACGGGCGTGGGGCTGGATGCCATCAATCAGCATCTTCCCGCGCTCACGCAGGCGGTGATTGAACGTTCGCTGCAAGGCGCGGATATCGGCAATCGCGTGGCCACGCACGCGGACGAATCGCAACTGGGCCGCTTCAACGTCACGCAAGACCCCGCCGACATCGGCCTGTTTCGCACACCGTCCCTGCGCAATGTTTCCCACACCGCGCCGTACATGCACGACGGCAGCGTCGCCACCCTGGACGACGCCATCGACCGCGAGGTGTATTACCGCAGCCTTGAGGCCGGGCGTCCGCTGCAGCTTACGGTTGAAGAAAGAGAAGACTTGAAGGCGTTTCTCCAGGCGCTCTAGTGGCCGAGCGAGATGGAGTGGCCTTGCACCGGCGGCCGCCGTGCTTTCATCCCATTGTGCGTTGCGTCATAAATGACGATAAATCGATTTATATCAGTAAGTTATGCCTGACGAAGAAAAATTTGGATCGTGACAAATTTTTCGTCTACAGTGGTTGGATGGGCGGCGGCCCCTTGGGGCATTCGCCCGCTGCCGGTTGATGGGTATGGTGGGTGCTTGGGATGGCTGTCCCGCGCGCTACCGGCGCTTTCAGCCTTCGCCACGACAAGCAATAGGTTTTTTGGGAGAAACAGCATGGTGTCACGTCGGCAGTTCCTGCAGGGTATGGGGGCGCTTGCCGCGCTCGGCGGTCCCTTGCCCGCGTTGGCGAAACTGGCCGATGGCACCAGCAAGGTGCGGCGCGTGGCGAATGCGTCCACGCAGGCAAGCGGCTTGTCGCGCTATGTGGATGTGTTCATCGGCACCGGCGGGCACGGTCACACGTATCCGGGTGCGTCGATGCCGTTCGGCATGGTGCAGCTGAGTCCCGACACCAATGATGCGGGCTGGGATGGATCGTCCGGTTACCACCAGGCCGACGGCTCGATCATGGGTTTTTCGCATACGCATTTGAGCGGCACGGGCGCGGCGGACATGCTGGACGTGCTGGTGATGCCGGCACAAGGCGAAGTGTTGCTGCAGCCGGGCGATCGTGGCTTGCCGGATGTGAATTACCACTCGCAGTTCGATGGTGCGGCGGGCGCGGGCCCGCAGTTGACCGCGCATAGCAAGGCTCATCCGGGGCGCGGCTATCGTTCGCGCTTTACGTCCGAGCGCGCACGTCCCGGCTATTACGCCGTGCACCTGACCGATCACGACATCCAGGCCGAATTGACCGCGACGTTGCGCGCAGGCCTGCATCGCTACACGTTCCACGGCACCGGCAACGGCCATCTGCTGGTCGATTTCGCGCACGGCTTTCACGACAGCTTCAAAGAGCCGTGCAAGGTCACCGATGCGCAGCTGAAACTGATTGGCAACGACACGCTGGTGGGCAGCCGGCGCGTGCATCAGTGGGCCGATGGGCGCTACATCCATTTCGCGATGAAGGTGTCGCGGCCGTTCTCGCAGGCGACCCTGTATTCGCAAGACGTGGCCGCGCCCAGCGGCACGGGCGAAATCAAGGGCACGCATTTGAAAGCCGCGCTGCACATCGACGATGTGGCGCGCGAGCCGGTGCTGGTGAAGGTGGGTATTTCCGGCGTGGATATCGAAGGCGCGCTGCGCAATCTCGAGACGGAAGTGCCCGCGTGGGACTTCGAGCAGGCGCTGCACGCGGCCACCGAGGCATGGGAGAGCGAACTCAGCCGCATTCACGTGGAAACGGCTTCGCAGCGCGACGTGCGCGTGTTCTACACCTCGCTTTATCACACCATGCTGGCGCCCACGCTGTTCAGCGACGTCGATGGGCGTTATCGCGGCATGGATCTGAAGATCCACCAACTGCCGCAGGGCCAGAACAACTACAGCACCTATTCGCTGTGGGATATCTACCGCGCGCAGGCGCCGCTGCTGACGCTGTATCAATCCGAGCGCGTGCCGGATCTGGTCAATTGCCTGGTGCGCATGGCGGCCGAAAGCCCCGAGGGTCCGCCGGTATGGCCGCTGCAGGGCGTGGAAACGGGCTGCATGATCGGTTATCACTCGGTGGTGCTGATTGCCGAGGCGCAGGCCAAGGGCTTCACCGGCATCGATTACGACAAGGCGTGGCCGATCTATCGCAAGCGTGCGATGGATGACGATTATCGTGGCCTGCCCTACTACCGCAAGCTCGGCTACGTTCCCGCCGACAAGGAATGGGAAGCGGTCAGCAAGACGCTGGAATATTGCTATGACGATTGGGCGGTCGCGCATCTTGCCGATGCGGCCGGCGAGAAGGAGCTTGGCAAGCAACTACGCGAGCGTTCGCGCAATTATCGCAACGTGTTCGACACGAAAATGAATTTCGTGCGCCCGCGCGGGGTCGATGGCCAGTGGCTGGAGCCGTTCGATCCTCGCGGCATGGGCCATTCCAAGCAGTGGCGCGATTTCACCGAATCCAATTCGTGGGAAGCCACTTTCCTCAACCAGCACGACCTGTACGCGTACATGGGCCTGTTTGGCGGCCCCGACATATTCGAGCGCAAGCTGGACGAACTGTTTACCACCAGCTCGAAGCTGCCGCCGGATGCGCCGCCGGATATCGCCGGGATGGTTGGTCAATACTCGCACGGCAACGAGCCCGGCCATCACATGGCATATCTGTATGCGTACACGGGCGCGCACTACAAGACGCAGGCACGCGTGCGCATGCTGACGGTAAGCATGTATCCGCCCGAACCCGATGGCCTTGCCGGCAATGAAGACTGCGGCCAGATGAGCGCGTGGTACATCATGAGCGCGCTGGGGCTTTATTCGGTAGACCCCGTCAGCACCCATTATGTGTTTGGCAGTCCGTTGCTGGACAAGGCTGAGATCGACCTTGCCGGCGGCCGCAAGCTGACGATCCGCACCGTCAACAATGGCGCGGATCGCCCGTACATCCAGTCCGTCACGTGGAACGGGCAGCCGTGGAGCAAGAGCTGGATCAGCCATGCCCAGTTGGTGGCGGGCGGCACGCTGGAGTTCCATATGTCCGATACACCCAATATGCAGTTCGGCGCTGCGCTCGCGGATCGTCCGCCATCGTTCGGCGCGCCGGCTGGTGAGGCCATTGTCATCGACGCAAGCTGATCTCTCCCCTCGGAGGCACTGCATATGACATGGGGGCCCGGCGCGATTCGCGGTCGCGCCGGGCCTTTTTTTGCGCCGCGTCCACGGTGTGCGGCAGGCAACGCCGGGGTTGGGACGAGCCCGCACGCCTTCACCCGCCTTGCCGGGATACAAGCCAAGTACGCGGCGTATGGGCGTCGATTGGGCGATGCGCGCCTCTCGATGATTGTCGGCGCGGGCCAGTTATCTGGCAGTTGGGGCCATGCGCACGCTACGCGCTCGCTGTGCGCGAACTTATCGCGCGGTGAGGTGCACTAAGTATCGCATCGCTGTGGGGCGATGCACGGGTGACAGACTCCCAGCGTCACCGGCGACCGTGCCGCACACACCCTCCCTCGGCATGCGCGGTCGTTGAAGCTCCGATAGTCCATCCCCGGCTATCGGAGCTTTCTTTTTTCTCGCGATACGCGTGCCTGCGCGGCTTTGCCGTGCAAGCAGACGTGCTTGCGTGACATGTGTAGCGCGCTTGGCTTGTCCAGCAGGGCCATGATTTTGTGATCGCGGGCCAAAGCGCGTGCACGAAGCGTTGCATCGCTGCGCACGCGCTACTGTGAAAAAAATGTTCGCGTTCACACCAACGACTTTCCGCTGGGCTTGCCCGGCGCGGTCTTCTATCGGCACATCGTGGGGAGAGGTAGCTATGCAGCGTCGCGCTGACTATAAAAATCTTCGATATAAACAGATGGCGTTGGCCGTCACACTTGCTTGCGGCATGGGCAGCAGTGCGCTGTTTGCGCAGAGCACATCCGGTTCGATCTACGGCACGGCCGATCCGGGCGCGCAAGTATCGGCCACCAACGAAGGCAACGGCGCGGTGCGCACGGTCACGGTAGGCCAGGACGGGCGTTATCAGTTCAACTCGCTGCTGCCGGGCAAGTATCGGGTGAATCTTGCCGAGGTCGGCAAGTCCGCCAGCCAGGAAGTCACCGTGCTGGCCGGCCAGGGCAGCAACGTCAACCTGGCCACTGCGGCCACGGCATCGGCAAAGAATCTCAACACCATCACCGTGTCGGCGGACAGCCTTCCGGCCATCGATGTGTCGTCGGTGCAAACCAGCACGGTGCTCACCGCCGACCAGATCAAGTCGCTGCCCATCGCCAAGAACGTCTCGGCGGTCGCGTTGCTGACGCCCGGTGCGGTGAAGGGCGATTCGGCGTTCGGCAACCTGGTGTCGTTCGGCGGTTCGTCGGTGGCGGAGAATGCGTATTACGTCAACGGTTTCAACGTCACCAACCAGTTCGATTCGTTGAGCTTTTCGCAGGTACCGTTCGAGGCGATCGACCAGGAATCGGTGCAGGACGGCGGCTACGGCGCCGAGTACGGCAACGCCACCGGCGGCGTGGTGTCGGTTACCACCAAGCGCGGCACCAACGAGTGGAAAGGCGGCGTGGACGTCACCTGGAACCCCACCCAGACCATGGCCAGCGAGCCGGACGTCTATTTGAACAACGGCAACATGTCCTATTCTGCGCGCGGCAACAAGAACGCGACCATCGGCAACAATGGCAGCTGGAATCCGATCGACTTCACTTCGCGCTGGAATGCCTGGCTCGGCGGCCCGCTGATCAAGGACAAGCTGTTCATCTTCGCCCTGGTCAGCCAGACCAAGACCGATTCGGATTACTACAACCCGATCACCGAGGCTGGCAGCGGCGGCTATCAGCAGCAGACCGAGAAAGATCCGTACTGGTTGCTGAAGATGGACTGGAACATCAACGACAGCAACATCCTTGAATACACCGGCTTCAACGACACCCGCCACTACAATACGGACGTCTATTACTCCGGCTTCACCGCCGACAATACGCCCTATCACTACAATTACCAGGGCGTGGTGAACACCAAGTACGGCGGCCAGAACAACATCCTCAAGTACACCAGCTACATCACCGACGACCTGACGCTGACCGCGCAATACGGCGAAAACCACAACAAGCGCTACAACACCGCCACCGCCGCGGACGGCACGGTGGAAAGCTACGACGGCTCGATCAGCAATGAAGCGTCCGGCTGCCCGGTGATTGTCGACGATCGCAACCCGGTGCTGGCCGGCACGCTTTCGCCCTACACGCACTGCAATTTCGTGCCCGGCAGCATGTTGACGGCGTACAACAGCGAGGACACGCGCAAGTCGCTGCGCCTGGACCTGGAATGGAAACTGGGCGACCACGACATCACGGGCGGCTGGACGCGCGACGTCACCACCTCCTCCTACGGCCAGGCCTACGAGGGTGGCGCGTTGTGGGAATACCTGCCCGACAGCTCGACCTCCAACGGCGAGGCCGACGAAAACTACGTCGAGAAGGTGGTGTACAACACCGGCGCCAAGGTCAGCGTCACCCAGCGTGCCGCGTATATCCAGGACAACTGGCACATCACCGATGACTTCCTCGCCCGCATCGGCCTGCGCAACGACCAGTTCAACAACAAGAACGCGCTGGGCGAAACCTTCGTGCGGCAAGATCACAATCTGCAGCCGCGCATGGGCTTCGCCTGGGACGTGCACGGCGATTCTTCGCTGAAGATCTACGGCAGCGCGGGCGATTATTCGTTGCCGATCGATGCCGGCGTGGCCATTCGCGGCGCCGCCGCGTCGGTCTACAGCTACCAGGCCTTCAGCTATACCAGCGTGAACCCGACCACCGGCGCACCCGAAGGCCTGACTGCGCTGTCGCCGCTCCAATACGCCAACGCCGAAAGCGGCGTGGCGCCGGCTGCGTCCTCGTATGCGCCCTCGGACCTGAAGCCCTTCAAGCAGCGTGAATTCATTCTCGGCGCCCAGCAGCAATGGAACGACTGGACGTTGGGCATCAAGGGTATCGTGCGCCACGTGCTTACGGGCCTGGACGACGAATGCGATTTCCGCCCCATCGCCAAGTACGCCGACTCCGTCTACGGTTTCGATTACTCGACTACCTCGCTCACCCCCGCGCTGAACAATGGCGACGCGGTAGCCTCCACGCTCAACGGCTGTTTCATCAACAATCCGGGCGACGGCGCCACGTTGTATCTGCCGCTGGATCCGAACAACCCGAGCAAGCTGTACAAAGTGGTGCTGAGCGGCAAGGACATCGGCGAACCCGACTACAAGCGCAACTATTACGCGTTGGAACTGACCGCCGAGCGCAACTTCAACAACACGTTCTACCTCAATATCTCCTACACGCTGGCGCGCTCCTACGGCAACACCGAGGGCCTGGTGGATTCCAACATCGGCCAGGCCGATACCGGCACCAGCGAGCTGTTCGACTATCCGGAGTTGATGATCGGCAACAACGGCAACCAGACCAACGACCATCGCCACACGCTGAAAGCCTACGGTGCCTGGCGCATCAACGACGAATGGCAGCTCGGTGCCAACCTGATCGGCCAGACCGGACGTCCGGAAAACTGCTACGGCGATGCGCCGATCGATTCGAGCATCAACGGCTACGGCTCCACCGGCGGCTCGCCGTACCTGTATTGCTACATCGATGGCGTAGGCACCTACGTGACGCGCGGCGCGGCCGGCACGACGCCGACGCTGTGGCAGCTGGACCTGAGCGGTTCGTATCATCCCAAGTGGTTCAAGGGGCTGACCCTGCGCGCCACGGTGTTCAACGTGTTCAACAAGCACACCGTGCTGACCGTGAACGAAGCGCAGAATGCCAACGACGGTGCGTCGCTGTTCACCAACACCACCTACCTCACCGCCACCGGCTACCAGACGCCGCGCTATCTGCAGTTGAACGCCGAGTACGACTTCTGAGCCCGAGCGCGGCCGAGCGGGACTGCTCGCCAGAAGAAATCGGGACATTCGCGGGATTGCATATCCCCCTACGGCAAAGGCCACCGGAAACGGTGGCCTTTTTTTCGCCGGCTTTTGCGCTAAAGCCTTGCCTGGATATCGAGGGGTACGGACAGCGGCGATCAGCTGCCGGTGGAAAGCAGCCGCGCGCGATACTTGCTCGGCGATTCGCCGGTCCAGCGACGGAACGCGCGGGTCAGGTTGGCTGGGTCCGCATAGCCGCGCCGCGCGGCGATTTCATCCATGCGCAGCACGGGATTGAGTACGTCGCGCAGCACCGCGTCTTTGCGCGCCTCGTCCACCAGGCCGCGGAAATTAAGGCCTAGCCGCTGCAGTTTGCGCTTGAGCGTGCGGCTGGACATGCATAGCGTGCGCGCGGCGTCCTCGATGCCGGGATAGCCCTGGCCCTCGTAGCGTTGCAGCAGGTCGGACACGCGCACCACCAGGTCGTCCGAGCGGCGCAGCCGCGCGCGTTCGCGCTCGCACTGCAGCTTGATATGTCGATAAGTGGATGCGTTGGCGTGCACCAGCGGCAGGTCCAGCTCGCTGGCGGCAAAGCGGATCTGGCACAGGCCCGTGCCGAAGCGCGTGGTGACAAGGCGCTTGCGATAGCGGAAAAAGTGCAGCGGTTCGCTGTTGCGGTACCAGATTTCCATTTCCGGCAGCGGCTGCTGCGTGAGCTGCTCGCAGAGGCGCGTGGTCATCGTCAGCAGGCGATCGACCGCGCACGAGCGCATCGGCGCCTTGGGTGCCAGGTCGTGCACTTGCAGTTCGGCGTAATCGCCGCAGTGTTGCAGGCGCAGGTTGAACGTGGTGGTGCGCAGGTCCAGGAATTCCGACCACAGCTCCAGCGCGTCGCGCAACGTGGCGCAGCTCATCAGGCCAAAGCCGAGCAGGCCGTGCCAGGTCAGCGTGCTGTGCAGCCCGACTTGGTAGCCGATGCCCGGATCGTTGGTCAGGCGCACCGCGTGGGTGAGCAACGTGGCGTCCTGATGGGTGGTAAGGCGCCCGCCGTCTTCCAGTTGCGCGGCGTCGATACCGGTACCCAGCAGCGCACGCTCGCGCGTAATGCCCTGCTGCTCAAGGATATGCAGCAGGGCGAGTGCGTATTCGACATGGACATCATCTTTGAACATCTTCTGCATGGCGCGTCATCTCCCACCGTGGCGCACGCCAGGTACGTGCGCGCGGATGTGGTGTGTGGCTGCATCAGCGCCGCATCCAGCGAAGCGACCGAGGCGATACAAAAAGGGAAGCGTCGCGTTCTTCGCGGCCGGTCCGTCGGCAAGAACGCGGTTTCCCGAGGGTTCCGTGCGCCTCCCGCGCGGGGAATGCGAAAAGATGGCCAGACGTCAGCGTCGATCGTGCAGGCGCGGCGTGGCGCCGGGGCGCACCCACACGTTCCACACGTCCAGTTGGCGCACCAGCCAGGGCGCTTCGCCGGCCACGACGATCTGGTCGGGCGTGCGCAAACCGCACTGTGCGATCGGTGTGTTGCGGTACCAGTCGATCGCGCAGTCCAGGCTGGCGCCTTGCGATTGGGCGGCATCGAGCACGCCGATCACCTCATCGGCGAAGCTGCGCCAGCCTGAATGCGGGCCGCGCTGCATCCAGCGCTTGAGCAATGCCTCTTCGGTCATGCCCAGCCACGCGGCGAGTTTCAGCGCGGAAATGTCGCCGGTATTGGGATCGGATATGTCGGCCAGGAAGTGCAGAAACTCGATGGCCGCCTTGCTCTTGCTCGAAACCATGGTTGCTTGCCCGGCCGCGCCGCGGATGCGGCTTGGGGCCACCATCGCGCAACACTGTGCAGGAAATTGGGAGATTTCGTGGAATCACACGCTTTCGCTTGAAACCATGCGGACAATCGGGCGCTAATGGCGCCTGGGCACCCACATGCACCAGCCTCCATGCGTCTCGGCCTCACCGCCAAGTTGTTCATTGCCATGCTCGCCGTCGCGGTATTCGCCGTGCTGGCGATGGGCGTTGCCGCGCGCTGGAGTTTCGACCGTGGCTTTTTCGGCTACCTCAGCGAACAGGAAAGCGCGCGCATGGACAGCGTCGCGGCCTCGCTCACTACGGCTTATCGCGAACATGGCAACTGGAATTTCCTGCAGCAGACGCCGGGGCCCTGGTTCGAAATGATGCGGCCTTTCGGGCCGCCCAGTGCGCCCGGGGCCGGCAGCGGCCGCCAACCATCGTTCGGCCCGCCGCCGATGCCGCCGCCGGGCAATCTCGGGCAGCCGCCACCGGATTTTTCCAACCAGCCGCCGCCGGACCTTGGCAAGGGGCCGCCGCCGGGCGCGCCCGGACAGTCGCCTCCCGGCCAGCCGCCGCCGGGCACGCAGCCGGCATCGACGTATTCGATCTCCGACCTGACCGGCGCGGACCTGCGTTTCACCCTGCTCGATGCGCAAGGCAAGTATCTGTTCGGCAATCCGCACGCGGCGAGCGGGCCGCATGCGCTCAAGCGCAACATCGTGGTCAACGGCCGCACCGTGGGGATCCTGACCATGTTGTCGTTCCGGCAGGTGACCGAGGCGGGCGACCTGCGTTTCCAGGCCGGGCAGTACCGCGCCACCTGGATGGTCGGCATGCAGGCGCTGCTGCTGGCCGGCTTGCTGGCGATCTGGCTGGCCCGCACGTTGTTGAATCCCGTGCACCGCATCGCCAAGGCCACGCATGCGCTGGCCAGGGGCGATTACGCCTCGCGCGTGGTCACGCGTGCGCATGACGAATTGGGTCAGCTCGCGCACGATTTCAACAAGCTGGCGCTGACGCTGGAACGCAACGAAACCATGCGCCGCGAATTTGTCGCCGACGTGTCGCATGAGTTGCGCACGCCGCTGGCGATCATTCGCGGCGAGCTGGAGGCGCTGGAAGACGGCGTGCGCCAGCTCGATGCCGCGGCGATCCACTCGCTGCAGGCCGAAGTGGGTACGCTCAGCAAGTTGATCGACGATCTGTATCAGCTTTCGCTCGCCGATCTCGGCACGATGACGTATCGCAAGGTCGACGTTGACGTGGGCAGGTTGCTGGAGTCGGTGGTGGAAACCTTCCAGGAGCGCTTGCGCAAGGCCCACCTGGCGCTCGATCTGCGCCTGCCCGCCGCACCGATGACCATACTCGCCGACGAGGGCCGCCTGCAGCAGGTGTTCAACAACCTGATTGAAAACAGCGTGCGCTACACCGATGCGGGCGGCCAGTTGCGTATTGCCTGCGTCGCGGCCGGCGATGGCGTAACCGTCGAGTTGATGGACTCCGCACCGGGCGTGGACGACAGAAGCCTGCCGCGTCTGTTCGATCGTTTCTATCGCGTGGAAGCGTCGCGCAATCGCGCCAGCGGCGGCGCGGGGCTGGGCCTGGCGATCTGCCGCGCGATCGTCGATGCGCATGGCGGCAGCATGCAGGCCAAGGCGTCGCCGCTGGGCGGCTTGTGGTTGACGATCCATCTGCCGGCAGGGAGCACATGAGATGAACAGCACGCCCGCGCCCTTGGCGCGCATTCTGCTGGTGGAAGACGAACCCAAGCTCGCCGCGCTGGTGGGCGATTATCTGCAGGCCGCCGGCTACGCCTGGCAGTGGGTGGCCGACGGCCGCGAGGCGGTGCCGGCGGCGACGGCCGGGCAACCGGACCTGATCCTGCTGGACTTGATGCTGCCCGGCCGCGATGGCCTGGACATTTGTCGCGAACTGCGCGGCTTCAGCGACGTGCCGATCATCATGCTCACCGCGCGTGTGGAGGAGATCGACCGCCTGCTCGGGCTGGAGTTGGGCGCCGACGATTACATCTGCAAGCCGTTCAGCCCGCGCGAAGTGGTGGCGCGGATCAAGGCGATCCTGCGCCGCGCGCGCGTGGCGGCGGGGCAGCATCATTCTTCGCTGCGCATCAACGAGGAGACCCACAGCGCCGTGTTCCATGGCGTGGCACTGGATCTCACGCCGGTGGAATTCCGTTTGCTGAAAACGCTGGCCGCCGCGCCTGGACGCGTGTTTTCGCGCGATCGCCTGCTGGACAACCTGTACATGGATCATCGCGTGGTGACCGATCGCACGGTCGACAGCCACGTGAAGAACCTGCGCCGCAAGCTGGAACAGGCGGTGCCCGGGCAGGAGCCGATCCGCTCGATCTACGGCGTGGGCTACAAGCTGGAAATCGACTGAGTTACCGCTCGCCGCTGTGCATGGCGCGCGGTTGCATCGCAGCAGCGGCGCGCGCCCGGCTTTTCAGCACTACATCGCCGCGACGATGCGCCCCACGTCGGCGAGCACCGCGCTGCGCGCGTCATCGTCCAGCGTCGCCGCCGCGTAATAGGCCGACACCAGCAGCGGCTTGCGTTTGGGCGGCCAAATGATGACGACGTCATTGGTGGCATCACCGGCGCTGCCGGTCTTGTCGCCGGCCATCCATCCCGCGGGCAGGCCGGCGCGCAGGCGCGTCAGGCCGGTGGTGGTGTCGCGCAGCCATTGGGTGAGCAGCGTGCGCGAGGCGACGCTCAGCGCATCGCCCAACACCAGTGTGTGCAGGTTGTGCAGCATCGATGCCGCAGTGGTGGTGTCGCTGACATGATCGAGCGCGGGATAATTAAGGGCCGGCTCGTTGCGATCCAGCTGCGTGATGCGGTCGCCGAGCTGCCGCGCAAACGCGGTGACGGCGGACGGGCCGCCCAGGTTCGCCAGCAATACGTTGGCGGCGGTGTTGTCGCTGAGACTGACGGCGGCCTTGCACAGGTCCGCGATGGTCATGCCTGGCGCACCGACGTGAAGGCGGGTGACCGGCGCATAGGAAAGCACGTCGCTTTGCTGGAAAACCAGGCGGCGATCCAGCCGTTCCGCGCCACGGTCCACGCGCGCCAGCGTGGCGGCGGCGAGCAACAGCTTGAAGGTACTGCACATCATGAAGCGTTCGTCGGCGCGATGGCCGATGCGGCGTCCGTTGCCCGTATCCCATACCGCCACGCCCAGTCGGCCGCCGTGCTTGCGTTCCAGGGCGGTCAGCCGCTGTTGCGTGTCATCGGTGCCGGCGGCAAAGCTCGCCAGGGGATTGAGAACGAGGGCGGAGGTGGCGATCAGTGCGTGCTTGAGCAGGTCTCGGCGGTTCAAGGCATCGCTCCGTGATGGATGGACCGCCGATGGTAGGCGCGGGCGCGGACCGCGACCGGTCGAAGTTGAGGCAAACGCCGGGCAATTTACCCTTGTGCCTGCTTACAGGGTGAGATGGGCGCAGATTGCGCCGGTTTCGGCGCATCCTTCGGTGCGGCACGGCAGGCGCAGAACGCGCGGAGCCGGGAGGGCCGCCAGCGCGGCTCTCCCGGTTCTCTACGTTAGCGCCCGGTTTCGAACAGGAACCATACGCGCCGTTCGGCCTCGTCGATCCAGTTTTCCAGCAGGCTCGCGGTGGCCACGTCGTTGTATTCGTCGCACAGCGCGTGCGTTTCGCGCATATAGGCGGCCAAACGCGCGTTGTCCTCGCGCAGTTCCGCCAGCATGTCGGCGGGCGTGACGAAGCCGGCGTCGTTGTCGGCAATGCGCTGCTGTTTGGCGATATGGCCGATCGAACGTAGCGTGGTGCCGCCAAGCTTGCGCACGCGCTCGGCGGCGGGATCGGTGATGGCGAAGAGCTCGTCCGCCTGCTCGTCCAGCAGCAGGTGGTAGTCCCGGAAATGCGGGCCGCTCATATGCCAATGAAAGTTCTTGGTTTTCAGGTACAACGCGAAGATGTCCGCGAGCAGGGCATTGAGCCCGGCGGAGATGTCGCGTTGCGCGGGTTCGCCCAGTGCGGTGGGGGTTTTCAGCGGCGCTTCGCGGCGTGTCTTGGCTTTGTCGTTCTTGCCGGCTTTGTTGGCCTTGGCCATGGTGCTTTCTCCTTACCTCTCGCTGTCTTGAACGCACAGTGCAGCAGAAAATCGTCAATGTCTGCTGCCCGCCACTCTGTCCCGGCGCCCTTGCCGGGGCATGGAAGCATCACTTTATCAAAGGCGTTTGTCGCCAGTGTCACGTTGGGTGGGTAGACTGCCGGTCAGCTTTGCCACCGGACAGGTTTGCCATGTCGGAAGCTGCAGCCCATGCGTCGAAACGGCCGGCACTGCTTTTCGCGGGCGTCGGGTGCCTGGGGGTGGTGTTCGGCGATATCGGCACCAGCCCGTTGTATACGTTCAAGACCGTGCTGGACGTGACCGGCGGCGATAATGCGCAGACCATCTACGGCGTGATTTCGCTGCTGGTCTGGACCTTGATCATGGTCACCACCGTCAAGTACGCGGGCTTTGCCATGCGCATCGACAATGACGGCGAGGGCGGCATCCTGGCGCTGATGGCGTTGCTGGGCGTCAAGCGCAACAAGCGGCCGCTGATCGTGGCCACGGGCCTGTTCGGCGCGGCGCTGATTTACGGCGACGGCGCGATTACGCCGGCGATCTCGGTGTTGTCGGCGCTGGAAGGGCTCAACATCGTCGCCCCGTCGCTGCAGCATTATGTGCTGCCACTGGCGGTGCTGATCCTGCTGGCGCTGTTTGCCTTCCAGCCCGCCGGCACGGCGAAAATCGGCCGCGCGTTCGGCCCGATCATGGCGCTGTGGTTTCTTACCATGGCGCTGCTTGGTATCTGGGGTATCGTCAAGCATCCGGCGATCCTGTGGGCGCTCAATCCGTATTACGGGCTGCACTATCTGTTCCATAGCGGCGGGGGCGGCTTCCTGGTGCTGGGCGGCGTGTTTCTGTGCGTGACCGGCGCCGAGGCGTTGTATGCGGACATGGGCCACTTCGGCGCCGGCCCGATCAAGCTGGCGTGGTCGGCGCTGGTGTTCCCCAGCCTGGTGCTCAATTACGCGGGCCAGGGCGCGATCGTGCTGGCGGGCGCGCCGATGGAGGGCAACATTTTCTATCGCCTGTGCCCGGCGCCGCTGACGCTGCCGCTGATCATCCTGTCGACCATCGCCACCATCATCGCCAGCCAGTCGATCATCACCGGCGCGTTCTCGATGACGCGGCAAGCGATCCAACTGGGCTGGATGCCGCGCCTGAAAGTGTCGCAGACCTCCGCGCAGGGCTACGGCCAAATCTACGTCGGCGCGGTGAACTGGCTGCTGATGCTGGTCACCATCGGCCTGGCGCTGGGCTTTGGCAAATCGGACAACCTGGCCGGCGCCTACGGCATCGCGGTGTCCGCCACCATGCTGATGACGACCGCGCTGCTGTTTATCGCGATGCGCGAGGTGTGGAAATGGCCGTTTGCCGCGGCGGCGGCGGTGGCGGGTTTGTTCTTTCTGGTGGATGCCTCGTTCTTCGCCTCCAACATGATGAAGCTGCTTGAGGGCGGCTATGTGCCGTTGCTGTTGGCGACGGCGGTGTATCTGGTGATGTATGTATGGCATCGCGGCGTGGTGGCGATCGCCGCGCGTTCGGCCGAGGATCCGATGCCGGTGGATGCGTTCCTGGACGAACTGCTGCAGACCGGCGTGGCGCGCGTGCCGGGTACGGCGGTGTTTCTTACCCGCGCGCGGGCTTCCGCGCCGCCGGTGATGCTGTGGTACGTGCGCCACAGCATGGCGCTGCAAAAACGCGTGCTGGCGGTGACGCTGGACATCGCTCCCAGGCCCTGGGTAGCCGACCGGGACCGCCTGACGCTAGCCGAAGTGGGTCCCAATTTCTGGGCGGTGACGGCGACCTACGGCTTCATGGAACGCCCGGACATGCCGGCGCTGATGCTGCAGATCGCCACCCACGGCTGCCCCATCGATCCGACCAAGCTCACCTATTTCATCGGCATGGAAAAGATCGTCGCGCGCACCGACGGCCACCCCATTCCGCGCTGGATCCGCGTGCTTTTCACGCTGATGTTGCGCAACTGCGCGCGCGTGACCGATTACCTGCACATTCCTGCCAGCCAGGTGGTGGATATCGGCAAGCAGGTCTCTATCTAGGCCTTGTTTAACTTGTGGGAAGGTTCCGACAAGCCGTCGCGGAGGGCGCCGCCGCGCCTGAAAAGTGACGCTTTGCGCTGTAAGGCACGCAAAAAAGCTGCCTATGAACGCCCGCATGTGCCTCTGTGCGACAGGCTTGCGACAGCTTCATTCAGGACCCAGCGGCGGTGACGCCATTTAGAACGATTCAGACGTCTATCCGCACGCATCCCGCGACACCGCACCGTCCGCACGCGGGTGTTCGGCACGCTCCTTGCCTCATCCCGGGTCAATCCCGTTCAGCCAGTCATACTGCGGGTGCTCATCGATAGCGAAGGAGAGGAGAGGAGATCATGCTGACGGCCGTTCGTTCCGACCGGCATTGACTGCGCCCGCGAGGGTGCGGCCGGCTGGGCGCGAACGTGTGCTTGGCCGCTGGCCGATCTCCGGAATCCCACGATGCAGCTCAATGTCGAAACCTTAGCGCTGATCAATGGCGGCCAGGCCCTGGTGCTTGCACTGATGCTTTGGTACGGCGCCCACGATGGCTGCCGTTACGCGTTGAACGGCCTGCGCCTGCGCGCGGCCGCGATGGTGGCCGAAGCTTGCGGCGATTTCGTGCTGGCGGTGGACGTGCATGTGTCGCCGCTGGTGGTGCTGCTGTTGGGCAACGGGCTCAACCTGCTGGCCCAGGTACTGACGGTGATCGCCTTGCGCATGGTGCTGCAGCGCCCGCTGCTGTGGCGCACCTCGCTGGCGGTGGGGGTGGTGGGCTGGCTCGGCGTGGCCTGGCTTAGCGTGATCCATCCCAGTTACCCCGAACGGGTGTTGTGGGGCTCGACCATCCTGCTATGCACCAACGGGCTGAACATCGCCGCACTGTGGGGCGGCTGCGGCAAGCGCGAGACGCGCGCGCAGTGCGTGCTGATGTGGGCGTACGTGCTGGCTATCGCGCTGCTGGTGTGGCGCAACGTGTCGCTGTGGGCGCTGGCAACGCCCTTGCAGAGCATCACCGCGCCCTCGCCGATCAACAGCTTCTACGTGCTGCTGTACGGCGTGCAGCCGCTGCTGGCCAGCGTGGGTTTCCTGTTGCTGTACAACGAGATCCTGCAGCGCGAACTGTTCGACCTGGCGCGCATCGATCCGCTCACCGGCGTCAACAACCGCCTGGGCCTGCTGGAAGCCTCCGAAACGCTGCTGGCGCGCGCACGCGCGCGGCATGAGTCGATCGGCGTGCTGCTGATCGATGCCGACCACTTCAAGAGCATCAACGATCGCTTCGGCCACGACGACGGTGACCGCGTGCTGCTGGAGCTGGTCACCAACATCCGCCGCATGCTGCGCGCCGGTGACATGGTCGGGCGCGTGGGCGGCGAGGAATTCCTGGTGCTGTCGCCGGCAGTGCAGCGCGCCGATCTGCTGGCGCTGGCCGAGCGCATCCGCACGGCGATCGAACGCACGGCGTTCTCCATCGAAGGACAAAGCTACGCGCTGACCGTGTCGATCGGCGCGGCACTGGCGCACGGTGACGAGGCGGACATGTCCGGCGCGCGGCGCCGTGCGGACAAGGCCTTGTACGAGGCCAAGCACGCGGGACGCAACTGCGTCAGGATCGCCGCGTCCTGAATGCCGTGCGCATGCACGGTGACTAGAACCTGGCCCTGGCGTCAGATCATTTCGGCCAACGGATAGAGGTCGCGGTTTTCGCGCTGTACGCGCGCGTGCAGGGCCTTGAAGATGGCGTTGGCATCTTCCTTGAAGCCGGCGGGATCGGCGGCGATCTTGGCCGGCAGGTTCCAGCGTGCGATGAACGCCGCGAACGCCTCGGCGATGCCGCCCATGTCTTGCTGGAAACGCCGGCCCACGTGCGCGACAAACGGATCGTCAGCCTGGGCCAGCGCCGGATAGAGCACCCGATCTTCCGCCGCCAGGTGCAACTTGATGCTGCCGGCCATGGCAAGCAGCTGCCTGCAGATCGCCTCGGCATGCTCCTGCACGCCCAACTGCACGGATTGGCGCAACTGCGCGATGGCGCTGAGCAGGTCCACGTGCTCTTGCTTGAACTTATCGACATTCATGACGGCTCGCTCTGTCGTCCCGGATACCTCCGGCACGCGGTTATCGGCACGCACTGCGGCCGCTTGATGAGCCAAGCGCGATGGCGGTCACAGATTGCGCGATATCCGCGTCGCTACCCGTTTAGGCGGCAGACGGCTGGCGCAATCTTTTACGGCCGCGGCGGCCTGCTGGCGTGCGGCAAGGGTATTTGCAGGCGGGCTTTTTCGCGCCGGCCGCGCGCCCTTCCGAAACTTCATGCCGTGGCCCGCGGCCGATGCGGCTCGGCCGGCGCGCGAGCTACACTGGTTTGCAAGGACGTAGCACTTCTGCGGATCACTCCTTGACTAGGCGCAACCGAGCATGAGCCTGTGGTACGACTTGTCGGTCAACGCCATGCGGCGCATTTACGATGCGCGCATCGATACCCCGCCGGTACTGGATGCCGATACGTACTTTCCGGATGCCGCGCGCTTCGTCGCCGCGTGGGAGCGCATTCGCGACGAGGCGTTGGTGCTGGCCGCACGCATGCAATCCATACCGCGCTTCCACGAGATCATGCCCGCGCAGGCGGAAATCTCCGCCAACGATGGCAAGGATTGGCGCCTGTGCATACTGAAGGTCTACGGCACCGACGTGGACAGGAACATGGCGCTGTGCCCCACGCTGGGACAGCTGGTGTCCTCCTCGCCCGACGTGCTGTCCGCATCGCTGTCTTTCCTCGCACCGCATAAACACATCCCGCGTCACCGCGGCCCGTTTCGCGGTGTGCTGCGCTATCAGTTGGGCCTGTCGGTGCCGCTGGACGAGGAGGGCCGCCCCGCCGCGGTGTTGGCCTTGAACGATCAGGAGCATCGCATCGGCAGCGGCGAACAACTGCTTTGGGACGACACCTATCCGCACGAAGTGTGGAACCGCAGCGACCAGATGCGCGCCGCGTTGCTGCTCGACGTGCGCCGCCGGCATATGCCGGCGGACCTGCGTATGCTCTCGCACGCATTGATCGCCTCGGTGGGCCTGGTTGCACGCTGGCGCGGCCTGGGCTGAACCGGAATCGCCCACGGTAGGCCGGCCTGCCGGACCTGCTCAAGGCCACCGACATCGCGCTATGCCAGTGCTAGGCGCTGCGCCCAAATCAGCGGATCGCCGCCGATTCAGCCACATGATTTTTTGGCACATCGGTTTTGGGCTTGGACGTCCAAAGTGTGCGCCGATTGTAAGCATCAGATGAAAATTGGGTCGCGCCTTCGATGGAGACACGCAACCTGAGGATCGTCTCATCGGCCATGCCAATGGCTTGTTCAGCTGATTGCGTGATGTGTAAATCAAATGCAACATCTAAATTTTCCAAAGCACTGGACGATGCCATTGCACTGGTAGCACCATCGTGGCCCCCGGCATCACGCCGGGTTGCAGTGGGAGATATCTAGCAACCAGTACGATCTTGGCCTGCGGCGCTGCGTCGGGCCCGCATGGCGGTCGGCTGGTTTTTCTGGCGTGACGATCCTTAAGTACCAGGGAGGTACCCGTTCGACGACTGAAATTTGAGTTGGCATATCCATCACAGGGGGACTCGCTTTTTTCATTGACCTTTTCAGGGAGAAAAAACGTGAAAACCGAGCATGTGATGATAGGCGTATCGATCGCCGCAGCGGTTGCGGCGCTGCCGTCGATCGCTTTGGCTGCTTCATCCAATCCGGCGCTCGCCGGCCTCAACACCACCGAGGCGCCGCGCGTCACCCAGGCTGTCGATAATCGGGTCGTATCGGCGCTGAGCAACAGCCACCTGTCCTTCCTGGACAGCATGACGCCGACCAACGCCGTGGCCGATTCCACGCCGATGAACCATATGCTGCTGGTATTGCAGCGCAGTGCGACGCGCCAGTCGGCACTGGAGGCGCTGATCGCCGCGCAGCACGATCCTTCCTCGTCCAAATTCCACCAGTGGGTGACGCCGGAAGAGTTCGGCGCGACCTTCGGCGTGGCCGATTCCGACATCGCCGCGGTGACGGCGTGGCTGGTGTCGCAGGGTTTCACCGTACACGGGGTGTATCCGAACAAGATGCAGATCGACTTCAGCGGCACGGCGGGCCAGGTGCGCACCGCGTTCCACACGCAGGAAAACCGTTACCTGATCAACCACGTCAGCCACATCGCCAATAGCGGCGACATCAGCGTTCCGACCGCGCTGCGCAGCGTGGTGACGGGCGTGGCGGGCCTCAACGACCTGCATCCGCAGCCGTTGCATAAGCAGCCGCAAATCGGCCAGTTCAATGCGTCCTCGCAGCGCTTCAAGCTGCAGCAGTCGGCAGCCGCGACGAAGGGCGCCGCGCCGACGCCGCAGGCGGTTCCGTTTGTCGGCGGCTCGCGCGGTTTCGTGCCCTACGACATGAACGTGATCTACAACACCTCCGCGCTCTATGGCGCCGGCATCACCGGCAAGGGCATCACCATCGCGGTAGTCGAAGACTATGGCATGGTCAGCGCCGACTGGAACAACTTCGTGCAGCAGTTCAACCTGGGCAGCTACGGCGGCACTTACCAGCAGTTCCAGCCGCAATTGTCGCCCTCCACCGGCAATTGCACCGACCCGGGCGGCGAAGATGCCAGCGAGAGCATCGAAACCGTGCTCGACTCGGAGTGGTCCACGGCCATGGCACCCGGCGCAAACATTTGGGTGGCGACCTGCAACGATGCGGGCAGCACCAACTTCTTCGGCGGCGTGTACACCGCGGCGGATAACCTGATCAATGGCGCGTCGCGTCCGAACATCATCAGCGCGAGCTACGGCTACGGCGAGGGCTTTACCGATTCGGCCAGCAAGAGCGCCATCGACATCATGTGGGCGCAGGCCGACGCCGAAGGCATCTCGGTGTTTGTATCCACGGGCGATTCCGGTTCCAACCCAAGCTTCAACGGTTCCATCATCAACGGCGTGCCGGCGATCGACGCCAATTCGTTCGCGACCTCGCCCAACGATACGGGCGTGGGCGGTTCGGATACGGCCGACGTGCTCGATGGCACCACCAAAAAGTACTTCAGCAGCACGTTGAATGCGCAATACGGCTCGGCGCTGTCGTATGTGCCGGAAATCACCTGGAACGAATCCTGCGGCAACACGCGTGCGGCGAAGGACTTGATCAACGCTGCTGCACTTAAATTCTGCAAGAACGCGTTGATCTACGATCCCTATGGCTACTACGCGACATCCGAAAGCGGCAGCGGCGGTCCCTCGTCGGTCGATATCAAGCCCTCGTGGCAGCGCATCGTGCATGGCGCGGCCAAGGACCAGTCGCGCGACCTGCCCGACGTCTCGCTGTTCGCCGGTTCCTATGGCGGTTATTCGTGGGTGATCCTGTGCACCGATTCGTATCCGTGCGCGCCCGACTTCACCACGCCGGTGATCCTGGAAGGCGGTACCTCGCTGTCCTCGCCGATGTTCGCGGGCATCCAGGCGCTGATCGACCAGGGCCTGGCCAACGCGGGACTGTCGCCCAACCAGGGCAACGCGGCACCGACGTTGTATGAGCTGGCTCGCAACGAGTACGGCGGTGCTACCGGTTCGGCGCCGTCCACGCTCGCCGGCTGCGATGCCGACAACGGCACCAAGGGCACCGGCAAGTGCGTGTTCCACAACATCACCGACGGCGGCAATTCCACGCAGTGCGTCGTGGTGGAGGAATTTGGCGAAAGCACGCCCGATTGCTACTTCTACGGCACGATCCAGAACTTCGAGGGGTTCTATGGCCCGACGCAGATCGGCCTGACCTCCACCAGCACCTCCACCTATAACACCAAGACCGCCGCCTACGCGGCGCAGGCCGGCTGGAATTTTGCCAATGGCCTGGGTTCGGTCAACGCCTACAACTTGCTGACCGCTTGGAAGAAATTCGTCAACGCGCCGTAATTGTCGCGTCGATGCCCGCAACAATCCCCCTGGCGGCGATCCCGCCAGGGGGTTTTTTTCGCATAGCGTGTGCAACGGATAGCGCGTTGCCAAGCGTGCACGCTTGCGATGTTCCCGCATTCGCGTTCTGTTCGTCACTTTCACCGGGCCTTGACGATTGCGCCTAGACAGGTCGCGCGCGTAGCCGTCTGAGCGTCATAAAAGCAGCACACCCGGTCCCTATCGTCGCGCCAACGAACATAGCGATGGGTGTCGAAATGATTGAGCTCAGTCGTCGAAAGTTTCTCGCGCTCTCGGCCAAGGCCGCCGCGCTGGGCGTAACCAGTTACACCGTGGGCGGCGTGCTGAAAACGGCGAAAGCGGCCACCGCCGCCAGCACGGGAACGATCGCGGACATCAAGCACGTGGTGATCCTGATGCAGGAAAACCGCAGCTTCGATCATTACTTCGGTTCGCTGCAGGGCGTGCGCGGTTTTGCCGATCGCGCAGGGATAACCCTGTCGGGCGGCTATTCGGTGTTCGACCAGCCCAACGGATCGTCGCGGCAATATCCCTGGGCCTTCGACACCACCTCGCCGGCCGTGGGCCAGAGCAGCGAAGTGCTCACCCAATGCGACGGCAGCCTCGATCATTCATGGTCCACGCAACATGCGGCGTGGAACAACGGCAAGATGGATTCGTGGGTGGCCGCCAAGGGCAGCGTACGTACGCTCGGCTACCTCACCCGGCAGGACATTCCTTATCACTACGCGCTCGCCGACGCGTACACCATCTGCGATCACTACTTCAGCGCGATCTTGAGCGCCACCGGCCCCAACCGCACGTATTTGTGGGGCGGCATGATCGATCCGTCCGGCGACCATGGCGGCCCGGCCTACGATGGCGGCTCGGAATCGGGCCTAACCTGGGAAACGTATGCCGAATCATTGCAGGCAGCTGGCGTGAGCTGGAAGGTGTACCAAAACGCCTCCGACAATTTCGGCGACAACGCGCTGGCGTATTTCACGCAATTTGCCGACGCATCCACCTCCAGCACCTTGTACCAGCAAGGCATGGCCTCGGTGCCCGACACCGACAACTCCACGCCCGTCGATATCGCGCTGGCGATCCAGAACGACGTGCAGAACGGCACGCTGCCGCAAGTGAGCTGGATCGTGGCCAGCCAGGATTACTCCGAACACCCCGATGCACCGCCGGAGAACGCCGAATACTTCGTCAACCTGATCCTGCAGGCGCTCGCCACCGACATCGACACGTTCAATTCCACCGTGCTGATTCTCAACTACGACGAAAACGACGGCTTCTTCGACCACGTGCCGCCACCGGTCCCTCCGGGCGGAACCGCGGGCGAATTCATCACCGTCGATGGCGTGACGCAACCGATCGGCATGGGTTTTCGCGTGCCGATGGTCATCTGCTCGCCGTGGACGCGCGGCGGTGCGGTCGATTCGCAGATCTACGATCACACCTCGGTGATCCAGTTTCTGGAAACGTGGACCTCGGCGCTGGGCAAGCCCGCGGTGTGTACGGCGATCAGCGCGTGGCGCCGCCAGGTGAGCGGCGACCTCACCGGCGCGTTCAACTTCGCATCGCCGGTGTATGGCATGCCGGGCAATCTGCCGGCGGCAACCTCGACCATCAATCGCGTGCTCACCTGCGACCCGCTGCCCAATCCCACCGACAGCAACGCACCCAACAGCCTGCCGCAGCAGGAACCGGGCACGCGCGCGGCGCGCGCATTGCCCTATCAGCCGGACGCGAATATTTCTTCCTTCCAGTACGGCTCGAATGGGCAGATCCTGGTGTGGATCCAAATGCAGAACGTGGGCACGTATGCGGCGCGCGCGGTGCCCCTGGCCATTTACGCCAACGCTTATCGCAGCGGCGGTCCATGGCAATACACCGTGGAGCCCTACAGCAATGGCGCGAACGGTTCGGTCAGCGATTTCTTCAACATCGGAACGGGCTACGGCAGCGGGCAGTACGACCTCACCGTGATCGGACCGAACCGCTTCCTGCGCCGCTTCGCCGGCAATGTAAACGACGCGGGCAAGAATTGCAGTATTACCTCTTCGTATGCGGCCGATCCGTCTTCGGGCGAGCTGGCGATCTACTTTGCGATGAGCAATACCGGCAGCAAAGCGGTGACCTTCACCATCACCGCCAATAACTACACCGACGAAGGTCCATGGACGTACAGCGTCGCCGCCGGCGCGACGGTGAATACCTACTTCGCGGCGGTGGCGCAGACGCAAGGGTGGTACGACTTCACTATCACCCTTAGCGGCGATTCGAGCTGGATCCGGCGTTATACCGGGCATTTGGAAAACGGTAACGCGTCGGTGACCGGCTGAGCGCCTTCGCTCCTATCCCTGCAAAGCAGGGGGTTGGGAGGGGGTAACGCTCATGCTTCGCATGATGGGCTTTACCCCACCCCAGCCCTCCCCTGCTGCACGCAGGGGAGGGGGTGAATTGCGGCGCTATTTTTTTGCTCCTCCCCCTGCTGCACGCGAGGTAAGGGGTAAACGGCGTGACCAAG
>NZ_DATJTC010000023.1:0-39319 GCF_035503745.1 Dyella sp. | reverse complement strand
GAAGCCGGTGATGTTCTGCAGGAACACCAGCGGCACGTTGCGCTGGTTGCACAGCTCGATGAAGTGGGCGCCCTTGAGCGCGCTCTCGGCGAACAGGATCCCGTTGTTGGCGACGATGCCCACCGGGTAGCCGTGGATGTGGGCGAAGCCGCACACCAGGGTCTTGCCGTAGCGCGCCTTGAATTCGTGGAACTCCGAGCCGTCGACGATGCGTGCGATCACCTCGCGGATGTCGAACGGGCGGCGGGTGTCCTCGGGGATCACGCCGTACAGTTCCTCGGCCGGGTATTTCGGTTCCACCGGTTCGCGCAGCGCCAGCGGCATGGCCTTCCTGCGATTGAGGCTGGCGACGATGTCGCGGGCGATCGCCAGCGCGTGGGCGTCGTTCTCGGCGTAGTGGTCGGCCACACCGGAAATGGACGTATGGACGTCCGCTCCGCCCAGCGTTTCCGCATCGACCACCTCGCCGGTGGCCGCCTTCACCAGCGGCGGGCCGCCCAGGAAGATGGTGCCCTGCTCGCGCACGATGACGGTCTCGTCGCTCATCGCCGGCACGTAGGCGCCGCCGGCGGTGCACGAGCCCATCACCACCGCGATCTGCGGGATGCCCAAGCCCGACATGCGCGCCTGATTGTAGAAGATCCGGCCGAAGTGTTCGCGGTCGGGAAAGACCTCGTCCTGCTTCGGCAGGAAGGCGCCGCCGGAGTCGACCAGGTAGATGCACGGCAGGCGATTTTCCAGCGCCACTTCCTGCGCGCGCAGATGCTTCTTGACGGTCATCGGGAAGTACGTGCCGCCCTTGACCGTCGCATCATTGGCGAGCACGACCACTTCCTGGCCACCCACGCGGCCGATGCCGGCGATCACACCCGCGGCCGGGGCGGCGTCGTCATACATGCCGTGCGCGGCAAGCGGGGAAAGTTCGAGGAAGGGCGAACCCGGGTCAAGCAAGGCGCGGATGCGCTCGCGTGGCAGCAATTTGCCGCGCGCGGTGTGCTTTTCGCGTGCCTTGGCGCCGCCGCCTTCGGCGCTGCGTGCCATCTCTCGCTGCAGATCCTCCACGAGTGAGCGCAGTTGGCTGCTGCTGGCCTGGAATTCCGGGGACTTGGGATCGATCTGCGAGGTTAGGATGCTCATGGCTGCGTACGGCGACCGGCTGGCAAACCGTGGATGATAACGGGGTACGCCGGTCATCGCTAAAGCCGGGCCGGCGGAAGGGCGGCGGACATAAAAAAACCGGCCGCCCATGGGCGGCCGGTTGGGTACGAACCTGCAGAAGGCTTAGTTGCCCTTCTTGGTGTCCTTGGCAGCGTCGCTCTTCATCGCGTTGGCAGCGGCCGGAGCGGTCGAGGCCGGGGCGGCGGCAGCGGTCGAAGCGGGAGCAGCGGCCGGGGCAGCAGCGGTGGAAGCGGGAGCAGCAGCCGGAGCTGCGGCGGTGGAAGCAGCAGCAGCCTTCGAAGCCTGGTCAGCAGCCTGCGAAGCTGCCTGCTGGGCCTGGTCAGCCGACTTCTGCGCGTCCTGCGCGGAATCCTGCGCGCCATTGCTGCAAGCCGCCAGCAGCGCGACGAGCGCAGAGGCGAGAAGGGTACGCGTGAACTTCATGATGGATCTCCTTAGCCGTGGAATGCCAATTGGCGGATTATTAATAGCGCTTTCATCTTAACAACGCTACCGGTTTCAACGAACAACTTTATACCGCATTAAAGCGCCGGCCGAAGTCGGACGACTCGGCCGGTTGCTGCTGACAAGCCCCTCATACGGATCTGAGGTCGGACGTGTTTAGTCCAGGCGCTCGACGGCGATGGCCGTGGCTTCGCCGCCGCCGATGCACAAGGATGCCACACCGCGACGCAATCCGCGGGTTTTCAATGCATTGAGTAAGGTAACGACCAGTCGGGCGCCGCTGGCGCCGATGGGATGGCCCAGCGCGCAGGCGCCGCCGTTGACGTTGAGCTTGTCGTGCGAAATGCCCAGCTCGCGCATCGGTGCCATGGCGACCACGGCAAACGCTTCGTTGACTTCGAACAGGTCCACGTCGGCGACCTTCCAGCCGGCCTTTTCAAGTACTTTGCCGATGGCCGATACCGGCGCGGTGGTAAACCACTCCGGCTCCTGCGAATGCGTGGCGTGGGCCACGATGCGCGCCAGCGGTTTGATGCCGCGCGCCTTGGCGTCGTCCGCCGACAGCAACACGACAGCGGCGGCACCGTCGGAAATGCTCGACGAGCTGGCCGCGGTGATCGTGCCATTTTCCTTGCGGAACGCGGGCTTGAGCGAAGGGACCTTGGCGATGTCCGAGCGGCCGGGCTGCTCGTCGGTATCCACCACCACCTCGCCCTTGCGGCCGGGCACCGTGACCGGAACGATCTCGTCCTTGAACGCGCCCGATGCCTGGGCGGCCTGGGAGCGCTTGACCGACTCGATGGCGAAGGCGTCCTGTTCTTCGCGGCTGAAGTGGTACTTGTCGGCGCACAGCTCGCCGAATACGCCCATGGCCTTGCCGTCGTAGGGATTGGTCAGGCCGTCCCAGGCCATGTGGTCGACCAGCTGGCCGTCGCCGTAGCGGATGCCGGTACGCGCGTTGACCATGTGCGGCGCGTTGGTCATCGACTCCATGCCGCCGGCCACCACCACGGCCGCCGAGCCGGCCTTGATCAAATCATGGCCAAACATGATTGCCTTCATGCCCGAGCCGCACACTTTGTTGACGGTGGTGCAGCCGGTCGCCGGGGGCAGCCCGGCGTGCAGGGCGGCCTGGCGCGCGGGGGCCTGGCCGAGGTTGGCGGGCAGCACGCAGCCCATGATCACCTCGTTGACATCGCCCGCGGCAACGCCGGCTTGTTCGAGTGCCGCGCGAATGGCGGTGGCGCCGAGCTTGGGGGAGGGCACGCCGGTGAACTGGCCGAGGAAAGAGCCGATGGCAGTGCGCTTGGCAGCTGCGATGACAACGCTAACGTCCGACATATGGGGTCTCCGAGGGAGCTTTGGGCGCATCGCGCCCGGGGAAATAACTTGCGAATTATCGCAGCCCTCGATGCATGGCAGCAAACGTAAGTTTTCGTGAGAAATCGCGCCCTCCAGCGGCCTTTCGTTGTGACAAACTGCAGCTGGATAGCGGTAGTCGGATGCCCCGGCTTGGCTGGGGCCGGCGCGGGGCGCGGACCAGCAAAGCTAACTGGGGGCAGGTGGCTTATGGCAGCCGGAATTCATGCATGGCGTCGTCGGGATATGGCGGTGTTGGTGGGGCTGGCGCTGGGGCTTGGCGCATGCGGTGGCGGGGGCGGCAACAGCAACGTCAAGTCACCCTCGCCTTCGCCTTCGCCCTCTTCGAGCACTCCGGTTCCCACGCCGCCCAGCAATGCGCAGCTTGCGTTGACCAATACCTATGCGGCGCAGAAGCAGGGCTATACCGGCGCGGGCATCACCATCGGCGTGGTCGACAGCGGCATCATGCCCAACAACGCCGCGCTGGTAGGGCGCGTGGGCGAGGAGTTCATCGACGTCGATCCGTCGAGCAACAACACCAGCATTCCCGACGTGGTCGGGCACGGCACATGGGTGTCGGAAATCGCAGCGGGTACCTCATTCGCCGGATTCGCCGGCGGCATCGCGCCCGGAGCTTCGCTGGTATCGGCGCGCATCATCGACGACAACGCCCCCGACGACAACGGTTCGACTGCGCCCACCCAGGTCACCAGCAGCGATGCGGCGCCGCTTTTGACGGTAACCCAGCAAATGATCTCGGCCGGCGCGCAGATCATGAACAATTCCTGGGGCGGCATTTCCTGGAGCGCCAGCGATACCGCGACCACGCAAGCGTTCGACCAGGCGTATGCGCCTTTCGTGGAGGGGCACAACGGCCTGGTGGTGTTCGCGGCGGGTAACGATTCGCAGGCCAACCCCAGCACCATTGCCTCGCTGCCCACGGTCGCCAACGACCCCGCCTTGCAGAAAGGCTGGCTGGTCGCCGTGGCCCTGAACAGTAACAGCCCCACCCAACTGGACAGCTATTCGAACCAATGCGGCAACGCGATGGCCTACTGCCTGGCCGCACCCGGCGATGTGATCGTGCTGGACAAGGACACCACCACCAGCACCAGCAACCCGACCTATTACATCGTGGAGGGTACGTCGTTTGCCGCGCCGGAGGTGTCCGGCGCGGCAGCGCTGGTGTGGCAGGCGTATCCGTATTTCTCCAACTACCTGGTGCAGCAGACCCTGCTGGGCACGGCCACGCCCCTGGGCGGTTCGCAGCCGAACCCCACCTTCGGCTACGGCGTGCTCAACGTCGGTGCGGCGGTGAACGGTCCGGAGCAATTGAACTGGGGCAATGTCGAGGTCGGTTTTAGCGGAACCTCAAGCTGGAATAATCCGATTTCCGGCGCGGGCGGATTGATCCTGGATGGCCCCGGTACGCTCACCTTGAGCCAGCCTTCCACCTATACCGGCGGCACCACGGTGAACGGCGGTACCTTGAACGCGGTATCGCTCAATTCGAGCGCCACCATCGCGTCGAACGGGACGCTGGCGATCACCGGCAACTCCTCCACTTCGACGGTGCCGTTGATCAATGGCGCGGTGAACAACAGCGGGGCGCTGGTGGTCGGCAGCACCAACCTCACCATGACCGGCACATACACGCAGTCGGGCGGGCGTTTGGCCGTGCCGCTGGGTTCTTCGCTGCAGGTCACCGGCGGCGCCACGCTTAGCCATAGCGCGGCGCTTTACGTCTATGGCGCCGACAGCGGCTATCAGATCAATTCGCATACCGAAGTGTTGTTGACGAGCGCGGGCCTCAGCGGAACGTTCTCCTCATTGACATGGGCATCGGGCGTGGCGCTGCAGGCGACCCTGCAGTACGGGCCGTACGATGCCTATCTCAACGTGACCAGCGTAAACCTCACGCAGATCCAGGGCCTGCAGTATTCCTCGGCGACGTACGCCGCCGCGCAACGCGTGCAAAGCGCCTTCAATACCGTCAGTAGCGTGATGCAGAGCGGTGCCGCCGCACAGGCGCTGCCGAGCAGCTTCGTCAGCGGCGCCGGAAGCATCCAGCAGGCGCCCTCGGTCGCGGCGCTACAGCAGTCGTTGAACAGCCTTTCCGGCCAGATGTATGCGGCAAGCGCGGCGATGACGTTCGAGGCGATCGATGCCGATACGCAGGCGCTGTCCGATCGCTTCGATGCCTTGCTTGATCATCCGCAGGTGCTCGTTTCGGGCAAGTTCCAGAGCTGGACGCAGAACCTGGGCTACCAGGGCAGTTTCTCGCGCAGCGGTTACGACAGCCTTGGCTTCCAGCTCAACGGCAACATGATCGGCGGCGATCGCAGTGTGGGTAACGGCGGTATCGTCGGTTACGCGCTGAGCCAAAGCCGAGGGCTGGGCAATCTCGCGCAGACCGCGGACCAGGGCTACAGCCGTGCACTGGAAGGCATGGTGTACGGCGGCCTGGTGCAGGGCAATGGATATGTGATGGGGCGCCTGGGTGTCGGCAGCGACTGGCAGGACACGCGTCGCGAGCTGATTCTGGGCACGCAGACCGCCGGCGTATCGAGTTTCAGCAACGGCAGTTACGAGGTGGCCTATGGCGAAAGCGGTTATCGCTTCAACTTGGGCAACTGGAAACTCACGCCGTTCTCCAGCCTCGAATATGCCGACGTCAACCGTGATGGTTTCAACGAACTGGGCGGCGATGGCTTCGGCCTGGCGTCTGGCGCGCAATCCATCCAGCGCTGGCAGGGTGGACTTGGGGTACGCGGTTCGCGCGAGTGGAGGATGGCTAACGGTACCTCGCTCAGCTTGCAGGCCAGACTGCTGTGGGAGGATGCCTTCGCCATGCACGGCGTATCGCCCTATGCCAGCTTCACGGCGTTGGAGCAGTTTACGCCGGTCGATGGTATCGGCTTGTCGCGCTATGGCAGCGTGGCGGGGCTGGCGCTGAACTGGGAATTTTCCAAGCGCTCCAATCTATCGTTCGGCCTGAACGAATACGACGCGCAGCGCGAGCATGCCACCATGGGAACGCTCGATTACAGTTTGCGGTTCTGATTTGGCCGGGTAAAAAAGCCCGCCATCGGCGGGCTCGTTGGTCGGTGCGTCAAGACCCGGTTTCAGTACTTGCCGTGGAACAACTCGCGCCCGATCAGCATGCGGCGGATTTCATTGGTGCCTGCGCCGATCTCGTAAAGCTTGGCATCGCGCAGCAGGCGTCCGGCCGGGAATTCGTTGATATAGCCGTTGCCGCCCAGCGTCTGGATCGCTTCCAGCGCCACTTTTACCGCGCTCTCCGATGCATTGAGCAAGCAGGCGGCCGGGTCGATGCGCGACTTGATGCCGGCATCGAATTGGCGCGCAACCATGTACGCAAAGCCGCGCGAAGCTTGCAGTGCGGTGTACATGTCGGCGATCTTCGCCTGCATCACGCCGAAGGTGCCGATCGGCGCGTTGAATTGCTTGCGCTCGCGCACGTAGGGCAGGGCCAGGTCCAGCGCCGCCTGCATCAGGCCGATGGGGCCGCCCGACAGCACCAGGCGCTCGGTGTCCAGGCCGCTCATCAGCACGCGCACGCCTTCGTTGACTTCGCCGACAATGTTCTCGGCGGGAATCTCGCACTGGTCGAACACCAGTTCGCAGGTGTTGGAGCCGCGCATGCCGAGCTTGTCCAGCTTTTGCGCGGTGCTGAAACCCTTCATGCCCTTTTCGATGATGAAGGCGGTCATGCAGCGGCTGCCCGCCACGCGCGGGGCGGTGCGCATGTAGACCAGCAGCACGTCGGCATCGGGGCCGTTGGTGATCCACATCTTCGAGCCGTTGGCGACCCATACGTCGCCGTGCAGTTCGGCCTTGCATTGCATCGAGCCGACCACGTCCGAACCTGCGCCCGGTTCGCTCATCGCCAGCGCGCCGACATATTCGCCCGTGCACAGCTTGGGAATGTATTTGCGCCGTTGCGCTTCGTTGCCGTTATGGAACACGTTCTGCACGCAAAGGTTGGAATGCGCGCCGTAGGAAAGACCGACCGAGCCGGACGCGCGGGAGATTTCCTCCATCGCTACCATGTGTGCGAGAAAGCCCAGGCCGGTGCCGCCGTATTCCTCGGGGATGGTCATGCCCAACAGGCCCAGCTCGCCCATCTTGTGCCACAAATCGTGCGGAAACTGGTTCTCGCGATCGATGTGATCGGCGCGCGGGGCGATCTCCTTTTCCGCGAAGGCGTGCACGCTTTCGCGCAGCAGGTCGATCTCTTCACCGAGGGGAAACGGGCGCATCACAAACTCCGGGGACGGGAAACGGTAGCCGGGCAATTGTAGCGCAGGCGCCGTCATGGCCCCTTGATGCGGCGCATCAGGGGGTTGTTCATGTATGGCCAGGTCGTACGCCGGCGAGCGGCGCAGGCCTTCGCGCGGCTTACTGCACTTTGGCCAGCTTGGCCTTCAGCACCACCCCGGACATCAGGAAGCCGACGTGGCATTCGTAGTTCTGCGGGTCGCTGTAGACATTGCCAAAGTCGCTCACGATGTCCACCACCGCGTTGGCGCCGGCCTTTTTCGCTTCGTCCTGCAGGGCGATCAACACCGACTGCAGTACCCAGTCGCAGGTTTTCTGGTCGGCCTTGCCGAACGCGTTGGTGCGGCGGGTGATTTCGATGTCGTCGTTGACGATGGTGACCTTGCCGTCCGGTTGATGGCCGGCCAGGTAGAACTTCACGGTGCCATCGAGCTTGCCGCTTTGCGTGGCGGCGTTGACGCCGTTCGCGAAGGGGAAATGCACGACCTTGTCCGCCGCCAGCACCAGGCCGGGGGTGGCGAACAGCAGGGCGGAGAGTGCCAGTTGCTTCGCTTTCATGCAGATCGATCTCCTTTGGTGAGCGTGATGGGCCATGGGCGCGTTGCGCACGGTAGGTTCAACACAAGCCGCCGTTCACCGCCAGCACCTGGCGCGTGATGTAGGCCGCTTGCGGACTCAGCAGAAACTGCACGGCGGCGGCGACTTCATCCGCGGTGCCGGCGCGTTGCATGGGTATGGCCTTGATGATTTCCTGGACAGGTACGTCTTCGCCAAGCATGTCGGTGTCGATCAAGCCCGGCGCGACGCAATTGACGGTGATCTTGCGCTTGGCCAGTTCCACGGCCAACGCCTTGGCCGCGCCGATCACGCCGGCCTTGGAGGCGCTGTAGTTCACCTGGCCGCGATGGCCGATCAAGCCCGACACCGACGTGATGCACACGATGCGCCCGGCGCTGCGGCGGCGGATCATGGGCATGACCAGGGGATGCAAGACGTTGTAGAAGCCGTCGAGGTTGGTGCGCAGCACCTGGTCCCAATCGTCCTCGCTGAGCGCGGGAAAGGCGCCGTCGCGCGTGAGCCCTGCGTTGCACACGACGCCGTAATACGCGCCGTGCGCCGCTACATCCGCTTCGAGCGTGGCCGCGCAGGCGGCGCGGTCGGAAACGTCACATTGCAGGATACGAGCGTTGCGGCCCAGCGCGGCAACCGCGCCGCGCACCTGCTCGGCTTCATCGCGCCGGCTGCGGCAATGCAGGACCAGGTCGTAGCCGGCGCTGGCCAGCCGCAACGCGATGGCGCGGCCGATGCCGCGGCTGGAGCCGGTTACCAGGATCGTGTCAGTCATGCATCGGCTCTCCGGCAAGCTGTTGGAAAAAAGCGTCCGCGTCGTGCGGTCGGTATACGGTCAGGCGCGCTTGGGCGTGGATCCCGGGCGCATCGATGCGGCAGGTGAACACGCCCATGCCGTGTTCGTCGTGAAAGCTGCGAACCGCTTCCACGCGCAGCTGCGCATGGGCCGGAAACGCCTCCACGTTGCAGGCGTAGTGCCGCGTGCCGAGCAGGAAGCCCAGTTGCACCGCTTGCTGTTGCGCGCGCGCGCAGCAGCCGGCCCATGCGGCAATGCCTTGCGCCATCAGCTCCACGCCGACCCACGCGGGCAGGCTGCCATCGGCATCGACAAACAGTGCGCCGGGCCGCACGGTCCGCGTACACACGATGCGTTCGGCTTCCACGTGCTCGATACGATCGAGCAGAATCATCTCGCCCGCATGCGGCAGTACCTCGGCGATCGGCCACGGTTTCATGCCGGGTCACCGAGGATCAGGCTGCTGTTGTTGCCGCCGAAAGCGAACGAATTGCTCATCAAGTAGCGGCGGCCGCCCGTGGGCAGATGATCGCCGACTCGCACGAAGGCGAGCGCCGGCAGTGCCGGATCGGCTTGTTCATCCCATATGTGCGGAGGCAGCCGGCGCTTGGCGCGGTCGTCGATGAGGCTTAGCCAGCAAAACGCCGCTTCCAGCGCGCCGGCCGCCGCCAGCGTGTGGCCGGTCAGCGACTTGGTGGACGAGCACGGCACGGGGCGCCCGAACAGCGAGGCCACGGCCTGGCTTTCCATGCTGTCGTTGTGCTCGGTCGCGGTGCCGTGCAGATTGACGTAATCGATCTGCGATGCATCGAGGCCGGCGTTGCGCAGCGCGTTGCGCATGGCGGTTTGCGCGCCGGTCCCTTGCGGATCGGGCGAGGACATGTGGTAGGCGTCGGAGCTGGCGCCGCCGCCCAGCAGTTGCACGGGGCCGCGTTCGCGCGTCATCAAAAACAGTGCCGCCGCCTCGCCAATGTTGATGCCGCGCCGATGCCTGGAAAACGGATCGCACGGCTGCATGTCCACCGCTTCGAGCGCATGGAAGCCGTTGATGGCCAGGCGGCATAGCGTGTCCACGCCACCGCACAGCACTGCATCGCAAAGGCCGAGCTTGAGCAGGCGTTGCGCGCTCAGCAACGCGCGCGCGCCGGACGTGCACGCGGTGGAGATGCTGTAGCTGGGGCCGCCCAACGCCAGCCATTGGGCCAGGAACGCCGCGGGCGCACCCAGTTCCTGGTGCGCGTAGCGGTAATCGGGCGGCCACGTACCGTCGCGGCGGTAGGCGGCGATACCGTTGGTGGCTTCCTCGATGCCGGTGGTGCTGGTACCGAGCACCACGCCGATGCGTGCGTGGCCGTAGTGGGCGATGGCGGCGCGGATGTCCGTTTCGATTTCCTGCGCGGCGGCGAGCAGTAGCCGGTTGTTGCGGTTGTCGCGCGTGCCAGCCAGCGCTTGGGGAATCGGCGGCAGCGGCACCTCCACGGCACCCAGTGGCGGCGCATGGCCGGGAATCCAGCCTTCACGCTTGCAAATACCGTGGCGTGCGCCTGTAAACAGCGCCTTCGCCACGGCAGCCTTGCCCGCACCGAGGCTGCACACGATGCCCAGGGCATTCAAATACGCGTTCATGCGAGCCTGGGCTTGCGTACGGCGGCGTTGACCAGGGTTTCCTCGCGCTGGCCCGGTGGGGGCGGCGCGCGCAGGCCCCAGCGTTCCAGCAGGCCGAAATCCTTCGAGCGGCTCCACCACAGGTAGGGAAAGGAGACATTGCCGGCGGAGAATTGGAAGCCTTGCGAGCGCAGCATCGCAAGGTATTCGTCAGCGCTTTTCTGCACCTGCATCGGGTGGCGGAAAAACCAGCGGATCACCCAGGTATCGATGTACGCCTTGGTGGATTCGGCGAACAGCAGCAACCCTCCGGGTTTGAGCACGCGCCAGAACTGTGCGAGCGCGCGTTCCTGCTCCACCAGATGGTGAAAGGTCTGGTGGCAGAACACGACATCGACGCTGGCATCGGGCAGTGGAATCGTCGCGCAATCGGCGGCGAGCAATTCCACGGCGATGCCCTCGCGGCCGGCTTCCGCTTCGGAAAGCGCCAGGCTGTGCGGATCGGCATCCAGCCCCAGCATGCGCGTGGGCTGGAACGCGTCACGAAGCAGCCGGAAGGATTTGCCTTGCCCGCAGCCCACGTCGAGCAGGCTGCCGCCTTGCGGCAGCGGTTCGCCGATCAGGCGCTTCAAATCGTTGATCGCCACGCGCAGCACATGGTGTTGCCAGGTATGCGTGGCCAGGAAACGAAAGCCGATGCGGGTTTCTTCGACGTAAGTGGGGCTGGCGTAGTTCATGGCGCGGAATGAGGTAGGTGCGAAGCATCGCGAAGCCGGCGTTCGACCGCATCGGTGAACACCTCGGGAGACACCAGTTGCATCTCGCCGTTGGCGAGCTTGACAGCGACCTGCACCGTACTGGCACGGGTAAGGCGTTGGCCGGAGGCGGCGTCCTGGATCAGGTAATGGATCAGCAGGCGGTTCTGCCATTCGACCAGGTCCGCGCGGGCGGCGAGGCGCTGGCCGAAACGCGCGGCCTGCACGTAGCGCAACTGCAGGTCGATCACCGGCCACGCATAGCCGGAGGCTTTCATTTGCGTGTAGTTGTGGCCGATCTGGTCGAGCAGCGCGCAGCGCGCCACTTCCAGATACTTTACGTAGTGGCCATGCCAGACCACGTTCATCGAATCGACATCGAAAAAGGGCACCACGATGTCCACGGTGGTATGCAGTACGCCACTAGTGCGCATCGCGGGCCTCCTCCGGCGGGACAGGTTGCCAATACGCGTAGAAATTGAACCACTGCTGCGGTGCGATCAAGCATTGCCGCGCAAGGTGGTCGGCATAGCGTTGCACCCATTCGAAGATGGCTTCATCGCGCCGCCCATGCTGCCACTGCGCCGCATCGAGAAAACGATCCAGATAGATGCGGTAGCGGCCTTCCACCTTCAGGCAGCACAGCAGGTTTACCGGGCAGCGCAGCAGGCCGGCCAGCAGCCATGGGCCTTGCGGAAACGCGGCCGCATGGCCGAGGAAATCCACCGTGACGCGCCGTCCATCGTGCAGCGGCACGCGATCGCCGGCGATCGCCAGCCATTCGCCGCGCTCCAGACGTTGCGACAGATCCATCATCATTGCCGTATCCAGTTCGCTCACCTGGATCAGCCGCATGCTGCGATCGCCGGCCTCGCCCAAGAGACGGTTGAACTGCGCCACATGGCGATTGTGCACCAGCACGTTGAGCGGCACCTGTTCGCTCAGTTCCGCCATCGCGCGGCAGACATCGGGGTTGCCAAGATGCGTGACGACCAGCATTTCCCCGCGCCCGCCATGCTGGCTGCGCAGCAGGCGCGCGCGCACGCCGGTAGGATCGACCAATTGCACCTGTTCGAACCGCAGCCGCCCACGCCACACATCCAGCCGATCGAGCAAGTTGTCGGCGAAGGCGATGAACTGGCCGAACACGCGGCCCTGCGTGGGACGCAGCGCATCGTTGCCGCTCCAGGCGGCCAGATACGCCTGGTACTGGCCGATATTGCGCCGCGCGCTGCGCGCCGACGCAAAGAAATACAGCACGATCAGGTAAAGCACCGGCGCCAGCAGGCGGCGTCCGAATACGCGCACGCTGAATGCGGTCAGACGCATCAGGAAAAGGCTGCCGCGCTCCTTGTGCGCGGACCAGTGGCGTTCCTGCACCACTTGTTCGTTCATGACGCGGCACTCCATGCCAGGCGACCCGAAGAATACGCTTGCTCGCCATGGCGATAAGCGAAGTGCAATTTACGCCGCAAAGGGTCGTGATGAAAGCACAGCTCGACCCGGTCACCAGGGCGCAGCAATTGCTGGAATTTCAGCGCTTCCATGACCGTGCAGCGCACAGGTGTGCCAAGACGCGGCGACGCCATCGACAACGCCCACGCCACTTGCACGGCGCCGGGCAATACTGGCGCCTTTGGAAAATGGCCGGGGAAATAGATCAGGTCGAGCGGAATGCGCAGCGCCAGCGTCCAGGCGCCATCGCGTTCGTGTTCGTGCTCCAGCAGCGCATCGCGCGGCAGCGGCGCCTGTAGCAGGGCATCGATCTGCGAGGCGGAAACCAGGCTTGGCATGTCATCGAACAGCCGAAAGATCAGGCTCGCGCCAACATGCTGTTGCAACGTATCGGCCACGAGTTGCCGCCCTTGGCGGCACAGCGCATCGACGCCTTCGCGCGTGAGCGCAACCAACGCGCCCGGCGTGCCGGCGGCATCGCCGCACTGCGCATCGTCCACCCATGGATGAGTGCGAAGGCGGCGGGCGATGTGCGCCAGGTCCAAGCTCACGCTACAGCCCTCAGGCGGCGTCGCAGCAGCCATTCGCCCACGAACAGCGTGCCCATGATGAAATACACGATCAGGCCGTTGTAAAGCGTCCACCAGGCCAGTGGCGCCCACAGCGTGAGCGCGGCCGAGAGCACGCCATTGAAGACAAAGAACCACACCCACACCCACGTGACCTTGCGCGTATAGGGAATGGCTGCGTCAGGCAGGTCCGGTTCGCGCACGCGCGCGATGCGCTCCACCAGCGGCGGTCCGTAGATCAGGCTCAAGCCGAACGCGCACAGCAGCAGCCCGCTGATCAGCGTGGGGTACCAGCGTTCCAGGGCATCGTTGCCGCTGAAGGCAAGCAACGCGCAATAGGCGAGCGCCGCACCCAGCATCAGCTTGCCGCCGGGCTGCTTCACCAGGCTTGGCGCACGGATCAGCCAGATCGCGCCCAGCGCCAGCGCGAACATCGGCGGCGGCACGCGGTCCATGCCGAAATACACCACGAACGGGTACAGCACGCCCACCAGTGGCAACAGGATGGAGGAGATTTTGCTCATGCGGTCCGCTGCGCCTGCACGAAGGCGGCGAGGTGGGCGACAGTGGTGAAGTGCTGGCGCGCGTCCCTGGAATCGGAGGCGATGCGAATGTCGTAGCGCTTCTGCAACGCCAGCGCCAGTTCCAGCGCGTCCACCGAATCCAGGCCCAGGCCTTCGCCGAACAGCGGCAGCGTGGGTGGGATGTCTTCCACCGTCACATCTTCGAGGTTGAGGGTGTCGATGATCAGTTGGGCGATTTCCTGCTGCAAGTCGTTCACGATGACCCAAGCTCCTTGAGAAAGAGGCGATGCAGATGCGCGTTGAGCCGGCGCGAGGCGATCGGTGCCGGCGCATCGGCGGTGTAGGATGCCGGCACGATGTCCTGACCAACGCGCAAGGTTACGCGCACGCGGCGTTCGGGAATGCGATACCAGGGTTCGGCCTTGGTCAACGTGGTAGGCGCCACGCTGATGAACACGGGCGTGACGATACGCGCGCCGCGCAGCGCAATGGCCGCCGCCCCCCGGTGGAACACCGGCGCCTGGCCCGGTTTGGTGCGCGTACCTTCGGGAAAGACGATCAGCGTCTGCCCTTCGCGCAGCGCATCGGCGGCCTTTTCCAGCATGTCGGGGCTACCGTTGTTGCTGATGTAGTGTGCGCGGTATACCGGGCCGCGCGTGAACGGATTGCGCCACAGGCTTTCCTTGACGATGCAGTTGGCATCGCGGATATGCGCGATCAGGAACACCACGTCGATCAGCGAGGGATGGTTGGCGATGATCATCTGGCCTGCCCGGCCCAGCCGATCCATGCCATGGAAGTCATAGTCCAGCACGCCGCTGCGATACATGAACCGCACGTGCAGGTAGAACGCCCTGCTGATTGCCGCGCGCACGCGGCGGCGGCGCGTACGCGCATCGCCCGGCAATGCACCCAGCAAAGGCAGCACGAGCAGGCGCAGCACCAGGCCGCCCAGGCCGAACAGCACGAAGCTGGCGCCGGTGGCGCACAGCCGCCAGGCATAATTGCCCGCGCCGGAGCGAGCTAGGGGATTCGCTGCCAGATCCATCGACGTGCTTTCCATGTGTGTACCAGGGTGTCGCGTTGCGTGTGTTGTGCGCCGACCCATGCCAGCGCGTGCGGCCATGCGGCGGCGCCGGCCTCGCCCTCGACCGCTGCCAGGCGCAACCGCCAGCGTGTGCCCTCCCGTGCATCGCCGCTTGCGTCGATGCTCCCCACTCGCAAGGCCAGAGCATACGAAAACGGTACGTCCTCGATCCACTCGTCGTAGGCCGCGGGCGGGCGTTCCTCGGCCATCACCACCAGCACGGACGGAGCACCATCGCCCAACAGCCCGGCCGCTTCCACCATGGCGTGTTCGAACGTATCGGCTTCGCCGGCGATGGCCGTGGATTCGCCGCGCTGGCCGCGCAGGATCGACCACTGCCCGGCGATCGCGTTGTGCACGGACAGGCCGAACTGGGTGGGCGACAGGGGCTGGCTTTGCGCCACCTCGCCAAGCAGGGCGTACGTGCGGGGCGTCTCGCCGTGGCGGGAGGCAAAGACCAGCGGCAGCTGTTCATCGTCGCCGCATAGCGGCCACGCGACGTGCATGGTCATGCGCGCCAGCCGGCTGAGCCGGCGGCGCTGCATGGCGGGCAGGAAATCGCAGGACGGCTGCGCATCGCCGTCATTCACGCGCACGGGGTTTTCCGCCCAGGCGCGCCACGCCTCCTCGCTATCCAATCCCGGCGCCCAGGCGCGCCATTGTTCGATGTGGAAGTCCATCATGTGATGTCCCCAACGCTCCGCGCCTTCCTCTGCGAGCAGGGGAAGGTTGGAAGGGTGGCATGCCCTTCAAGCTTTTCGGCAAGATTGAGCGACCCCACCCCAACCCTCTCCTGCAAGCAGGGGAGGGAGCCGACTGAGGCAGGGGCAGAGTGCCTGCGCATCAACCGCATGCCTTGAAGATCAGCGACGTATTGATGCCGCCGAACGCAAAGTTGTTGTTCATCACGTAGCCCGCAGCGATCGCGCGGCCCGGGCCGGTGATGTAATCCAGTTCCGCGCAGGCCGGGTCGGGGTCGGCCAGGTTGACCGTGGGCGCGAACCAGCCATCGCGCATCATCTGCACCGCCCACCAGGATTCCAGCGCGCCACAGGCGCCCAGCGTGTGGCCGACGTAGCTTTTCATCGAACTGATCGGCACGCGCGAACCCAGCACGTTGGCCGTGGCGTGGCTTTCGGCGACGTCGCCGCGATCGGTAGCAGTGCCGTGCGCGCTGACGTAGCCGATCGCATGCGGCGGAATCTGTGCATCCTGCAGGGCCAGCTGCATCGCCGTGGCCATGGTTTCGCTGGTGGGTTGCGTGATGTGATTGCCGTCGGAGTTGCAACCGAAGCCGACGACCTCCGCGTAGATGCGCGCGCCGCGCGCGCGGGCGTGCTCGTATTCCTCAAGCACCAGCGTCGCGGCGCCTTCGCCGACCACCAGGCCGTCGCGGCCACGGTCGAATGGGCGCGGCGTGAGCGGGGCCTCGTCGTTGCGCGTGCTGGTGGCGAACAGCGTATCGAACACTGCTACGCCGGGGCCGGAAAGTTCCTCCGCGCCGCCGCAGAGCATCAGCTTCTGCTTGCCCTGCTGGATCGTCTCATAGCCGAAACCGATCGCCTGGCTGCCGGAGGTGCATGCGCTGGACGTGGGCAAGATACGGCCCTTCAGTCCAAAAAACACACCGACGTTCACGGCGGTGGTATGCGCCATCATCTGCACGTAGCTGGTGGCGGTGACACCTTGCATGGAGCCGGTTTCCAGCATGCGCCCCATCACGCGCACCGGTTCGATGCTGCCGCCGGACGAGCCATAGGCAACCCCCATGCGCCCATCGGCGATGCTGGCATCCTCGTGCAGGCCCGCATCGCGCAACGCACGCTCGCTCGCCGCCACCGCCAGTTGCGCCACGCGCCCCATCGAACGTAAATGCTTGCGCGGCCAGTCGGGCAGCTTGAAATCATCGACCGGGCAGCCGAGCCGGCTGTTGAGCGAATCGAAAAAATCCCACTCCGGCATGCGGCGCACGGCGTTGCGGCCCTCGCGCAGGCGGGTTTGGATCTGCGGCCAATCGTGTCCAAGCGGCGTAATGCCACCCATGCCGGTGATGACGACGCGCTTCATCGGCGAGTGCTCCGTGCGAAGTGAAAAGTGTTCATGGGGAAAGCATCCGGTGCGGCACGCTGGTCGGCACCAGCAAAGCGGTAAAGCCGATGCCCAGCAGCAGCGTCAGGCCGAAATCGCGCAATGCCGGCATCGAACTCAGCGCAAGCAGGCCGAACGACAGCAATGCGGTAACCGCCGACAGCAATACGCTGGCATACATCGCGCCCGGACGATGCGCGATGTGCGGCTCGCCTTCGCGCAGGAACACCGCGTAATTGGCGCCCACGCCAAGCACCAGCATCAAGGCCATCCAGTGGAACAGCGTCAGCGGCTGCTGCAGATAGCCGAGCATCGACAAGGTAAAACCGATGCCCAGCACCGGCGGCGCCAGCACGCGCGGTACTTCGCGCAGGCCGTAGCGCCAGCCGAACACCGGTACGATCAGCATGATCGCGCAAACCAGCCACACGCTGGCGTAGCGGCGATAGCGGCCAAAAAGCGCCGACGTGCTGGCGGCCTTGTCCACCAGCGTGACGCCGGGCAGTCCCTCGGCGGCTTTTTGCAGCGCGGCGCCAGGCGCATCGCCTTGCGGCAGCACCAGCGAAGCCACGCCATGGCTGGCGTTGCCGTCCATCCACAGATAACGAAACGGTGCGGCAAGCGGTGTCTTCAACCACGCTGTCAGTTTCAGTGGCGTGCCCGGCCATGCCTGCAGCCACGCATCGATATCGTTCGCGCGGAAGCCGGCGCCGGCCAGCCACTGGCGCATGCGGTCGGGCTGCGCAAACAGCGGCGCCAGTGCTTGCAGGTTAGCGTGTTGGCGCCGCAGCGAAGGCACCATGCCGGCAAGGCCGAGCCAGCTCTGTAGCTGTCCGGCATCGACCATGCCTTGCAGGCGCTGCTCCAGCGCTTCTTCGCGCTGCAAGACCTGCTCTTGATCGGCGCCTTGCACCAGATAGAACTGGGTGCCGTTGCCAAGACCGGTGATGCTGCGAATCTGCGCTTCCTGCGCGGCGAGTGTCGCGGGAGGCGAAATCAGCAGATGAACGTCGTCGTCATGCCGCAGTTGGTGCCAGCCAGGTACCGCAAAGCAGAGCAAAAGCAGGGCCAGCACCACGCCGCGCTTTCCCGATGCGGCACGCCAGACGGTGCTCTGCAATATCAGCGCGCCACGTACGGCAGGCGCGGAAAGCGGCCGGGCCGGACGCTGCAGCAGGGCCGGAAGCAGCCAGAACACGCTAAGGCACGCCATCGTCATGCCGGTCATGGCGAAGCAGGCCATCTGGCGCAGCGCGGCGAACGGCACCAGGCCCAGCAGCGCGTAACCCAGCAGCGAGGTGCCAAGCGCAAGCCACAGGGCAGGGCGCACCTGGCGCAAACCTTGGCGCGGTTCCCACGCCGCGCCGGCATTGGCGCGTGCGCTGAGATATTGAATGGAATAATCCACCGCCTCACCCAGCAGCGCCGCGCCGAACACCAGCGTCAGCAGGTAGATCTGCCCGAACACCAGCACGCTGACGGTGGTGGCGGCGATCACGCCGATGCCGGTGGAAAGAAACGCCAGCAGCAACGGCCCCGGCGAACGGAAGACGCCCAGCAGCAGCCATGCGATGCCGAGGGTGGAGATCCAGCCGACCATGTGTACGTCGTGCTCCGCGCCGGCGCGCGCGGCCTCGGCGTAGAACAAGGCGCCGGTGCGCAGCACGTGCGTACCGGGTTGATCGTGTTCGATGGCTTTTTCGGCAGCGTCGATGACGCCCAGCGCGCGCCGCTGGATGACATCGTCATAGGAGGAGCCGTTGAGCGTGGCGGTCACCAGCACGTAGCTGGTGCCCTGGCGGTGCGCGGTGAGCAGGTTGTCCTCGGGCAGCAATTGCGAGCGGCTCCACGGTTGCTGATCGAGCCAGTGCTGCAGCCAGCCGAACGGATCGTCCTGCAAGCGCGTACCCACGCCGATGTCGAAGGGTTCGTTCACGCGTTGCGCGAGTGCCTGCGCGGGGTCGTAGCCGGGTTGCGTGATCGCGCTGCGATCGGCATCGGTAAGGAGCGTGAAGCGATGCGCCAGATACGGTGCGGCCAGTTGCTGCAGATCGAACGGCGGCAGCTGGGCGGTGACGGAGGCGAACACCGGATCTTTCGCCAGTGCCTTGCCAAGCGCGCGCGCGGCGTTCTTGGCGCGCTCGTCATCGGCGTTGGCCACCAGCAGGATCACGCGGTCGCCATTGGCGTGGGCCAGCCGTTGCGCAGCCACGTCGGCCAGCGGGTTGCGCTCGGTCGCCGGCAGCATGGCCAGCAGGTCGGTCTGGATCGGCGAGCGGCCGCGGCCAAACAGCAGCCACGCGCCGAGCAGGGCGATCAGCAGCGTCGCCGCCGCGAATGCACCCGCGCGCCACCACAGGCCTCGTGGATTCATGGCAGGCCGAGCGCCTGTTTTTCCGCGGCGCTTAGCGTGCCGGCATCGCGCGTGTCGGTCATGCGGATATCGGTCTGTGTGCCGTCCTGCATGTCGATACGGATACCTTGCAGGAAGGCGCCGCCATCGAGCTGGATGGCGCGCAGCACCTGCGCCACGCGCGATTGCCTGGGCGTGAAGTGCAGCGTCCATTGCGCGGCGCTGCCCTCGGCCGTGACATTGAACTGGCGCAGCACGGTGTCCAACTGTCCGGCCAGCATCGATTGCAGCATCTGGGAGATCTGGCTGACGCCGCGATCGCCGTGCACCGTTTGCGCATGGCCGCTGGCATCGATGCGCAGCGTGCGGCTGCCGGTCAGCGCCAGCGTTTCCCGATAAGGCTGCTGCACTTGCCACAGCATGCCGCGGCCGGTGACGAACAGCAGTTGTCCGCTGCTTGTTTGCGGTTGCGTCAACGCGGGGTTCTGGCGCTGCTGTGTGAAGGCAGCACGCACGGCGGCGTGCTGGCTCAACTGGTGGAGCACGTTGTTCAGCAGATCGGGCGATGCGTTTTGCGCGTGCGCGCATACGTCCACGAAAAAGAGCAGCAACATCACAACCAACCTCAACGCGCTCCTTCCCCTGCGAGCAGGGGAGGGTTGGGGAGGGGTAAAGCAATCTTGCCTTGAGGCAAGTGCAAGCGGGCCCCTCCTGGCCTCGCCCTGCGAAGCAGCAGGAGAGGCAACATGCGTCAAGGCGGTATCACTCATGCCGCCCATGCCGACCTCCTGCGCTTGCGCCACAGCAAGATCGGTGCGCGCGGCAGCATGCCCAGCAGCAGACGGGTATGCATGGCGGATATGCGCAGGTTGTCGCGCAGCATATGGAAATGGGACAGACCGTTGGCCGGATAGATCACCCGGGTTGGCAGGTTGCGTACCGCGACACCGCGCCATACCAGCCGCACAGCCACTTCCGTATCGAAATCCATCCGCGCGGGCAGGGGCTTGCGATCGATCTCGGCGCAGGTTGCTTCCAGCGGGTACAGACGATAACCGCACATCGAATCACGCAGTGTGAACGACAGTGTTTCCATCCACACGCATACATGCGTCACATAACGGCCATACAGGCGCGCGCGCGGCACGCTGTGGTCGTAGATGGGCTGGCCGCAGATCAGCGCGCGCGGATGGGCCTGGCCTTCGGCAAGAAAGCGCGGCACGTCGGCGGTGTCGTGCTGGCCGTCCGCGTCGATCTGCAGTGCGTGGGTATAGCCCAGGTCGCGGGCGGCAATCATGCCGGCGGTCAGTGCGCGGCCTTTGCCGCCGTTGCGCGGCAGGCGGATCAGCCGGACGGACGGTTCATCGGCGGCCAGTGCCTTGAGCACCGCGCAGGTGGCCTCGTCGCTGCCATCGTCCACGATCACTACCGGCAGGCCGTGCGCGCGCAGCGACCGCACCGTCGTCGCGATGGTGTCCTTGTGGTTGTAGATGGGAATCAACGCGCAGGGCTGGAAAACGTGCCCGGCGGATGCTTGCGCGTGCAGCATGACGAGAGGCCGGCCGCGGGGTCAGCGGGTCAGCAGCGCGCGCACGGTGGTGACGACGTCACCCACGGTTCGCACGTTCTTGAAGTCCTCGGGCTTGATGCGCATGCCGGTCATGTCCTGCACCTGGATGGCCAGGTCCACGGCATCGATGCTGTCCAGTTCCAGATCCGTGAACAGGTGGGTTTCTTGCGATACCCGCGCAGGGTCGATCTCGAAGGTGTCGTGCAGCACATCCTTCAGCCTGAGCAGGATGTCCTCATCGCTGATCCCGGTTTCCATGATTGCGCTCATACACCCCAGCCTGCTCTGGCACTGCTCTTTTCCCTCGCGGGCCACCGTCATGAGCCACCGGCCCGCGCCTGTATGGGAAGCAGGGCGAAACAGCCAGTTGCCGGTCCACGCATGGGCCGCGAAAGGTTCCTTATTTTGATCAACCCGTGACCGGGTTCCCCTGTAGCTTTGTCAACATGGGCAAAGCCTTACGTCAACATTTTCTTGCGATCACAGTCTAACAGAACTGTCATGCAATCGGGTTTCGGGTTGGCCTTGGCCTACACGAAAAGTCGGCATGGCGAACCGCATTTTGGTACTTGTCAGTGCAGTTTTTACCGCTTGCGATGCGTGCCGCCAGGAAGCTGGACGATGGCAGGGCGGAAGGGGGTTTCTTGCGGACTTGGCGCGGCCGTGCGAGTTTGTCCGGGCCAACAAGGGGGCCACATGACTTCGCGCGTGCTTGGGCTGTCACTGGCAGGGCTTGCCCTGATCGGTGCCGTCGGTTTTGCATCCTATCGACTTTCCCACATGGAGCCGGCGGTGCCGATGCCATCCCGGACGGCGTTGCGGCGGACGCCGCCTGTGTCCTACACGCCGCCGAGTCCGCCGTTTTCCGATGCACAGCTGCAGCAATTCCTGAACGACGCACGCAAGGCCGAGGCGCTGACCGATCCTTTGCAGCGCTGCCTGGCGTACCCCAACCCTCCCGGACTCGACTGGTCCAGTGCGGCGACCAGTGCGTATTGCCGCTACGAATTCGACCCGGCGATCAAGCAGGAAGAAGCGTTCGAGCTTATCCGCGCCGGGCATGCCGCCGAGCTGGATCGCCGTCTGGCCCAAGTGATGAATGCCCCGCATGCCCAGCCCGATACGCAAGATGTGCTGGATCGCACCTTCAATATCGATTTCGGCAAAGCCTCGGGCGAGACCCGCGGGCTCATGGATGCATGGAAGCGGCAGTCGCCGAGCAGTCCATTCGCACTGGCGGCGAGCGGCATGGTTTATTTGAACATGGCGCAGCAGGCGCGCGGTACCGAATACGCCGACAAGACGCCGCAATCGTCGTTCGAGTCGATGGAGCGCCTGCTGCTGCGGGCACGCACCGACCTGGATGCCGCAGTCAAAATCGAGCCGCGGGTCACTCCCGCCTACGGCTCGATGATTTACGTAGCAGCGCTGGGCGGCGATGCCGGCTATGCCTTTGACGCCGCCAGGCGAGGCCTGGCGATCGAACCGGCCAGCTACATGATCTATGCGCGCCTGGTGTGGATGGCGCAACCGAAATGGGGCGGTAACATTCTGCTGATGCGGCGTTTCATTGCCGGTGCGCAGCGGCATGCCAAGGACAATCCGCTGCTGCTGTTGCTTCGGGCCGAAAGCACCGGCGGCGGACAGTATGTGGATGCCACCCCATGCATTCCTCAAAGCGAATACGGCCTGTACAAGGTGCTTTTCGCGCAGCCGGGCAAGGTCGGCACGCTGATGAGCGCGGCCTGGTCCGCGGGACACTGCTACAGGCAGGATATGGCGGCCATTTTCCGTTCCCAAGTGCTTCGGTTCGATCCATCCCAGACGGCGCACCGCCAGGCGCGCGTTTACAACCTGGCCAGTCTTGGGCAATCGCAGTGGGCGCTGTCCGAAGGCAATGCGCTCGTTGCCCTGGCGCCGCAAGACGAGGACAGCTACGAAGCGCGCGCCTTCGTTTACCAATCGATGGGGCGGGACGATCTAGCCATCAGCGATTACGAGCAAGCGCTTCGCATCAATCCTGATGACGATTGGGGTCTGCGCGAGCTGTGCAACCTGTATATCGACAAAAAGAGCGATTGGGACAGGGCCTGGGCTATTTCCAGCCACCTGTTGCAGATCCATCCCGAAGATCCGCAGAACTGGCTGCTGCGCGCACGGATTCAAAGGGAAGGATCGCGTCCCGGGCTGGATCTGACGATCCGCGATTTCATAGCCAGGTTCGGCAACGGCCCGGATCAACAATTGTGGATCATGCGAATGAAGCAGCCGCCGATACCCGCTACCGGCAACCGGCACGGATGAGCGCAAAAAAGCCGCCGGAAACCGGCGGCTTTTCGTTGCATCGCTTGCGTTGACTAGGGTAAACAGGCCCTGGGGCCTGTGCCGCTTACTGCCCGCGCATGCGCCCTGCAAAGCGTGGTGTGCCATTGCCCATGTGCGGCAGCTTGATCTTGCCGATGGCGTCGATGCGCTCCTCGGCCAGGCGATCGGCGGCCTTGTAGGTAGGCACGTTCTGGGTTTTGCTGATTTCGAAGATGCGGCCCAGGTTGTAGTAGATCGTGCGCATCATGCGCATGGCGCGTTCGCGGTTGTAACCGTCGATTTCCAGCGAGACGTTCATCACGCCGCCGGCGTTGACGGCGTAGTCCGGGGCGTACAGCACGCCGCGGCGCTGGAGTTCGTCGCCGATCGCATCGGTGGCCAGCTGGTTATTGGCCGCGCCGCAGATAATCTTGGCCTTGATGCGGTCGATGGTCAGCTCGTTGACCGTGCCGCCCAGCGCGCAGGGCGAGTACACGTCGGCATCGACGTCGTAGATCTCGTCCAGGCCCACCGCTTCGCAGCCCAGTTCGTCCACGCAGCGTTGCACGGCATCCTTGTTGATGTCGGTGACGAACACCTTGGCGCCCTGTTCGCGCAGCAGCTTGATGAATTCGCTGCCCACGTGGCCGGCGCCCTGTACGGCGTAGCTGTACTTGCCCACGTCTTCGTTGCCGTGGCGGAAATTCAGCGCGGCCATCAGGCCCTGCAGCGTGCCGTAGGCGGTGAACGGCGAAGGGTCGCCCGAGCCGCCGTGCACCTGGTGCACGCCGGTCACGTATTCGGTTTCGCGGAACACGTATTCCATGTCGTTGACGTCGATGCCCACGTCTTCGGCGGTGATGTAGCGGCCGTTGAGCGAGTTGACGAAACGGCCGAACGCGCGGAACAGCGCTTCGGACTTGTCCTTGGACGGATCGCCGATGATCACCGCCTTGCCGCCGCCCAGGTTCAGCCCGGCGACCGCGTTCTTGTAGGTCATGCCGCGCGACAGGCGCAGTACGTCGTTCACGGCATCCTGCTCGGTCTTGTAGGGCCACATGCGCAGGCCGCCCAGTGCCGGACCCAGCACCGTGTTGTGAATCGCAATGATGGCCTTCAGGCCCGCGTCTTTGTTATGGCAGAAGACGACTTCTTCGTGGCCTGTTTTGGCGATGGTTTCGAAAATCATTGGAACGTTGACTCCACGTCTGACGGCGCCGGGGAAGGCGACCATGTGTTGGAAGCGTTTGGGCCCCGCCAAGGACCTGACGCCTGAAACTCAAAGCCCCAGCGGGACGCTGGGGCGAGGAGTTAGCCCCATAAGTTTAATACGACTGCTTCGCGGGGCCTGACGCGGCGCAGCAAACCCGGCGGTGCGCATCGCCATTTGGTCACTGACGCGCCAAGACACCCCGGGGCGGTTTCCTCAAGAATTTCTACGTGGGTCAAGGATTTGGATGGCGGCGATCTGCCGGCACCTCGCCCACCTGGAACCAATGAGGAAATTCTACGGCCAACGCAGACCTTAAGTGATGCTCTCATTAATGCTTCGCAGGTGGCCTTCTGGACATCACCCCATCAAGTCAATTCAGGGTGCGGGGGCCTGCTCTGACTGTCCGTGGGCCTTCGGTCCATCGTCTTGACAGCCAGCCAGTCTGCCGGCGCTGATGGCCCTGTGGCCTGCGAACAGACAGAGCGGGTGACAGCTACGAAGCATGGATCAGAGCATCCCTAGCGAATACAGCGCCTTTCATTCAAGGTCACAAGCGGTAAAGAGGGTAAAAGGGGCGTCCAGCCGATCGCTGCATTTGACGACCTTGGAAACGGCATCACTGCCGAATGTAAGCCATTTGAGATGCTTCTTAGATGGTTGCCATCCGCAACAAGGACACCCCTACGCAACCGATCACAACAGCCAACGCTGGACATCGGGCCAGGGTTAGCAGAATGAAACCGCTGCCAGCAATCGCGACATCCACGCCATCATGGATACCACCCATCCATACTGGGTTGTAGAACGCATACGCCAGTAGCCCCACTACGACTGCATTGACCCCGGCCAGCATTCGCACGGCGCGAGCATGAGAAGCCAGGGCACTCCAAAACGGCAAGCAGCCGGAAACCAGCAGCAGGCCGGGCAAGAAAATCGCCAGCAGCGCCACAAGGGCGCCAAGCGCACCACCCTCGCCGTGTTGCCATCGCGCCCCCAGAAACGCCGCCAGCGTAAACATCGGACCAGGTACCGCTTGCGCGGCACCGTAGCCTGCCAGAAAAGCATTGGCATCCACCCAGCCCGGCGCCACTACCGTTTGCTGTAGAAGCGGGAGAACCACGTGACCACCACCAAAGACCAGCGCTCCAGCTCGGTAAAATGCTGCTGCGATTTGCCCGAACTCAGAGCGGCCTGAAACACCTAGCAATGCGCAGGCCAGCAGGGCGCCATAAGCCGCCATCAGTACGGCGCCCAGTCGATGGCTATAGCTCAGTCCAAATGTTTCGCCTCCGGGCGTAGAAACCCGGCGACATGCCAAAGGACCACAGAGCGCCCCGATTGCCACGGCTGCCAATTGCATCAACGCATTGGGCGCCCACACCATCAAAGCCAACGCTGAAGCTGCCAGCAAACACCGCGGCCAATCGGGCGTCAGCGAACGCGCCATGCCCCACAATCCTTGCGCAACCACAGCTACGGCCACCAGCTTCAATCCGTGGATGATCGCCTCTCCCCACGCGCCAACCAGATCATGGCTGAGGTAAGCAAAAGCGATCATCAGAATTGCCGAAGGCAGCGTAAATCCTGTGAAGGCAGCGACGCCACCCCAGCCGCCCTCGCGCAACAGGCCAATCGAAAATCCGAGCTGGCTGCTGGCTGGGCCGGGGAGGAACTGACAGAGCGCCAATAGTCGACCGAAATCGACATCATTCAACCATCGGCGGCGCTCGACAAACTCGCGTCGAAAGTAACCTACGTGCGCAATGGGACCACCAAAAGAGGTCAATCCTAACTTTAAGAATACCCAAGCCACGCTCAGAACACGCTGCCACTTGGATGTGGGCGAAGTATCGGAAATAGCCGCTGGCTCTGGCGACATCAAGCGCACTCAAATAGAGCCATGAACCCAAAATCCATGTGCAGTTGCATGTGGCAGTGGAACAAAGACAACCCCCTCTGATCGGCGGTGAAGTCCACGTCCATGGATTGGTAGCCGCCCAGCATCGCCACATCTTTCACGACGCCGTCAGTTGGTTGCCCCGCAATGCGGGTGATTTCGAACCGGTGACGATGAAGGTGTATGGGATGAATATCATCGCTCTGATTGTGCATGCGCAATCGATAGCGTCGGCCTTCGCGCAGATGAAATAAGGGCTTCATGGCGGCCATGTCGAACGCCTCTCCGTTGATTGTCCAGCGGTTGAATCCTTGGTCGGCGGCGTTTTGTTTGGCGAACGTCATTTCAATCATCTCGTCCGGCATGCGCCTCACCGATGGCGATGCGTCGGACGCAAACCATCGATAATCCCAGTCGCTAGATGGCGGAGCCAACCACTGCGGCCGCCCATGCTGGCCTGCATACTCGATCACGATGCCCATGCCATTGCCGCGATCGTCGTCGGCAAGATCGCCAAGGACCCATACGCCCGGTTGTTTCATCTCTACGATGGCACTGATGCGCTCGGCCGCGCCGAGCCAAAGCACCGGCACCTCTGCCGGGCGAGGGACCCGATTGCCATCCAGCGCGATTACCCTGAAGGTGTGCCCCGGCAACGCCAAGCTACGCAGCTCGGTAGCGCTGCCGTTGAGAATGTGAAACAGCACGCGCTCGCCGGCCTTGACCCGGACGGGATCACCATGACCGAGCTTGCGTCCATTGACGGCAAAGGCCTGGTAGCCAACCTCATAGCCATGAGGCATTCCGCGCGCTAACGAAGCCTTCATAGCCGCTTCGCCTACTGCCTGGAGTTGGGTGTCCCGTTCCCTGGGGCGCAGAAAATTCACGGCCATATCGCCGCCTTGGCTGAATACCGGATCGAACTCTTTCAGGGTCAGAAATACTTCCCGGTCGTAAGCACCCGGATCGAGGCGCGGCTCGATATAAATGGGCCCCAGGAGTCCACTGTATTGCCCTCGAGTGAGGTCGTTACCGGCGCGAACATGGGTATGGTAGAAGCGAAACCCGGCAGGCCCAGGCGTGAAAGCAATACGTCGTCTGCCGCGGGCGGGAATCACTGGCGTGCCTTCTTCGATTGCTCCATCGACGGCTGCGGGCACTGCAAGTCCGTGCCAATGGAGTTGTTCGACCTGATCGGTATCGTTGTACACGTCCACGACCACCGGCCGCCCTTCCTTAAGGCGAAGTAGTGGACCTGGGAATTGACCGTTGTAGGTAAGGGTCGACACGACGTGGTCCGGCGCAAGCTCCACCAGACTGCGGCCGATTCGCAACGTGTAATCGGGTTGTCCGCAAGAGGGTGGCGCCGAACGACCGGTGGCAACGGCCGGTTGCCAAGGCACCGGCATGCCGGCCACCAAGCCCCATCCGCTGATCCTCAAAAAGTCGCGGCGGTCCATTTCCAGGCCCTCGTTTCACCCAGGGAGTCTATTTTGCCCCCGCCTACTTGCCGGACCCTTAGCGTCCTTTGCGGCTTTCAGCGGCGACCATTCGACTCCGAGCTGATCGGCTCTTTTAAAAAAACGCCCCGCTTGAACGGGGCGCTTTCGGGGCTTGCGGCGAGCCGGTTCAGCCGGCGACCCAGCCCCCCGCACGGAAGTGCCAGCCACCGCGGCCTTGCTCCCAATGCGGATGTACGTAGTGGTAACCCGGCCGCACCGGTTCCCAGTGGCCGCGCACTGCCACGTAGCGGCGGCCATCCCAGCGCCAGTAACCGCGCGCCCAGATAAAGCCCGGGCGTGAGGGTGGCGCCTCTTCCACGACCTGCACCGGCGGCGGACCGGGCGCCACCACTTCATAAATCGGTGCGGGCGGCGGCGCGACATAGACAGGGTGCGGACGCGGCGGCGGCTGTTCCACCACGCAGCCGGCGGTCACCGCGGTGACGCAGGCCAGGGCGAGCCCGGCTGCAAGACGTAATGACATGGAAGATTCCCCGGGATGGTAGGTGGATCGAAAGATCTGTCGATCCGGGCAGAGACGTTTAGCGGACGTTCTTAAGTTGAGCGTTTCCTCGCTCGGTAAAACCGCGCCCCGTCACTGGACGAGGCGCGGCGCATTGCCGATTAGCGGCCCCAGTAACCGTCACGCCAGCGCCAGCCATCGCGGCCCTGCACCCACACGCCCGGATACCAGCGATAGCCCGGACGCGCGCGTTCCCAGTGGCCGGCCACCCATACATGGCGATGCCAGCCCGGATTCCACGCCCAGTAGCCGGGAGCCCAAATCCAGCCGCGACGCGGCGGCGGCACGGCTTCATAGCGCGGCGGCGGCGGTGCCACGCCAATGCCCACATTCACGCCAACCGCAACCTGGGCGGATGCGGCCGGGGTATAGCTCACGCTGGCCAGGGCAAGGCCGACGCCTGCTGCAACAAGAGCCAGTTTGCTGGTGATGCTGATCATGTGTGTCTCTCCATTTTTATAAGCTGCCGCGGCAGGCGGCTGGCAGTACGGGGAACGCGAGCGTATCGGGCGATGTTGACGTGATTGCTTTCGCTTGTTCAGGAATCAGCAGAATTACTTGCGAATACCGATGGCCCCCTGATCGCTGGCGACGCGCGCTTACCCCGGTGTTTTCTAGCACGGACAGATGACGTTGATACCGGGGATGGCTGACCTTTGGCTTACCGGAGCGGGGCAGTTTTTTAAGTTGTGCGGCGGTCCGCATCTGCTGCCTGCACGGTGCTGCGGCACCGTTTGCTGGGAGGCATTGACGTCCTCTTTTCCCAAGAGCAGGCAGTGTGTTGCCGTTGGGCGGGGCCCTCGTGCCGATTCGTGCTGGAATAAAACGAACGGTCGTGCTATTTTGATCCCATGAGTACTGCGACCACCCCCGCCAAAGGCGCCGCCACCCGCGAGTTGATCCTTGAGCAGGCCTACCAATTGGCCCGCCACGACGGCATGGAAGGCCTTTCCATCGGCGCACTCGCTTCCGGCGTGGGCATGTCCAAAAGCGGTGTGTTCGCGCACTTCGGTTCGCGCGAAGACCTGCAATTGGCGCTGCTGGAGGCGGTCTCGGCCCGCTTCGTCGCGTTCATCTTGCACCCGGCGTTGAAACAGCCGCGCGGCTTGCCGCGCTTGCGCGCCATCGTGGAAAACTGGATGGAGTGGGGGCGCATCCACGCCACCGGTTGCGTGTTGCTGGGCGCCGCGACCGAGTACGACGGCCGCGCAGACAGCCCGTTGCGCGAACGCGTCGTAAAGCAACAGTCCGATTGGCGCAACGAAATCAAGCGCGCCATCGCGCTGGCGGTGGAGGCGGGCGATTTCCGCCCCGACACCGACGCCACGCTGCTCGCTTTTGAAATCTACTCATTGATGCTTGGCTTGCATCACGATGCAGGCTTGTTCGGTTTCGACCAAGCCAGCCGCTGCACGCGCGCCGCGCTCGACCGCCTGTTTGCCAGTTATCGGCCCTGAACCCCCAGGAGCTTGCCATGACCCGTCCCACTGCACATACGCATCGTCGTTCCTCCGGTCATACGTTGAAGCTCGGCGCCGTGCGCATCGGTTTCGTGGTTGGCGGACGGCTGGCGCCGCGACAAACGGTGGATCGCGCCGCGCGCTTGTTCGCCACGCCGTTCGCCAGCAGCCGCAGTCGCGCGCGGGCGGCCAAACCCGATGGCGAGATGCAGCGGCACGCGCTGCAGATCGGTGGCGAAAGCATCGTGACCTATGTATGGGGCGATCCGGTCACGCAGCCGTATGCGCTGTTGGTGCACGGCTGGTCGAGCTTCGGGCTGCGCTATCTGCCGTGGGTGGCCAAGCTGCGTGCGCTGGGTTATGCCGTAGTCGCTTTCGATCAACCCGGGCACGGCGAAAGCAGCGGCCACCTGTGCACGCTGCCCGACTGCATCGACACCATCCGCGAAGTCGGCAAGCACTATGGCGACGCCGCACTCGCCATCGGCCATTCCATGGGCGGAGCGGCCCTTACGCTGGCGCAATGCGAAACCTGGCATGCGCATAAGCTGGTGGTCATCGCGCCGGCCGCGGATATCGAAGCCGCTGCGCATCGTTTCTTTCGCTTCGTGCGTCTGGGGGCGCACCTGCACGAACCTTTCATGCATTGGTACGAACAACGCACCGGCATTCCACCGCGCGATCTCGCCGCGCACCACAGTTTGCCCCGGCTCGGCCAGCCGGGCTTGGTCGTGCATGATCTGGATGATCGTGAAGTGCCGTGGGAAGAGGGGGAGCGTTACGCGCGTTATTGGAGCGGTGCGCGCCTGCTTACGACGCAGGGTCTGGGTCATCACAAGATTCTGGATGCGCCGGAAGTTATCCAGGCTGCGTTGGCTTTCCTGCGTGGCGAGTGTGTGGGCAATCGCGTGGTGGCGTCGCCCAATTTGCCGTTCGGGTTGGCTTGACGAGGCAAGGTTGGGTGTTGATGCGGGGTTGCTTGTTTGCGTAGCTAATGCCACCTCGCATGGCCGCACTGCGGTGTAGGGCGGAAACATTTGCCTGCGTTTTTTCTGTGCGTTATCGCCAGGTTGCTCGCCTGCGCGGCGGGCGTTTCGTCCGCCTGCCAGCGGCCGAGTTACCTTTCTTTGCTTTGCCCAAAGAAAGGTAACCCAAAGAAAGGGCACCCCGGAGAGCGCGCCCTTCGGGTACGTGAACGGGTTACGGGGTTTTTCGACAGGGCGTCCTGCCCTGTCGAAAAACTGGCTGGCATCCATGCCAGCCACCCTTCGGGCTTTCCTCCACCCGTTCGCCGCGCTCTACGGGGCCCCCGTTAAGAGCAGCGCGCGATGCGCGCACTGTTTTAAAGAGCGAAGTCAAAAGCAAAAGCAGAGCAAGGAGCAAGGAGCAAGGAGCAAGGAGCAAGGAGCAAGATCAAAAGCATCGCGCGATGCGCGCGTGGTGTTAGTGCGCAATGGGGGAAATCATCGCATGCTTCGATAAACTGCTTCCTGCTTCCTGCTTCCTGCTTCCTGCTTCCTGCTTTCCGCTTCCCGCTCTTACTCTTTAGTTTTTGCTCTTAGGCTTTCAGCTCTTCTGAAAAGTGCGCGCAAAGCGCGCTGTTCTTCCCGGGCCCCGTAGGCGGTGAGTGAGTTGGGGGCGAAAAGGCCCGCAGGGGGATCGGCATGGATGCCGATCCCTTTTCGCCAGGGCAGGATGCCCTGTCGAAAAGCCCGGCCCCAACTCACGCCTCGGCGGGCGCAGCCCGTCGAGCACCAACTCCGGGGTGCCCTTCTCTTTGGTTACTTTCTCTTGGGCAAGCAAGAGAAAGTGACTCGGGCCTCGGCAGAGGCACGAAACGCCCGCCGCGCAGGCGAGCAACCTGGCGATAAGGCCTGTGTATGGCTCAGCACACAAAAATCCTGACAGGCTCGATATCGCCACCGGACTCTGGCCTACACCCGGGCACCGCACAAGCGCCGCCGCCAGCCCCCTCCAACCGCTTAACACCCATCCCCACTAGAATATCCGGCTAGCACCCACGTTGTCGGAGTCCCCATGAGTTCCCCCGCCAAGCACGTTCCTGCCACCGCCGCGCAGGCTGAAACCAGTCCGCTGCGTTTCGTCACCGCCGCCAGCCTGTTCGATGGCCACGATGCCGCGATCAACATCATGCGCCGCATCATCCAGTCGCAGGGTGCGGAAGTGATACACCTGGGCCACAACCGCTCGGTAGAGGACGTGGTTCGTGCTGCACTGCAAGAAGACGCCGACGCGATCGCGCTGTCCTCCTACCAGGGCGGTCACGTCGAATACTTCAAGTACATGGTGGACATGCTCAAGGAGAGGGGCGCCGGGCACATTCGCGTGTTCGGCGGCGGCGGCGGCACCATCACGCCGGAGGAGATCCGCCACCTGCAGGCCTATGGCGTGGAGCGCATCTACCATCCCAACGACGGCATGAAGCTTGGCCTCGCCGAGATGATCGAAGACGTGATGCAGCGCGCCGGCAACGCGGCGGCCAAGCACGAGCAGAACGATGCCGTGGTGCCCACCGCCATCAGCATCGACGACGAAATCAGCATCGGCCACATGCTCTCGGCCATCGAGGAAGGCAAGCTCGCCGACACCGAACTGGCGCGCCTGCGCAAAGAGTGGTCGCTGGCCGGCAAGCACACCCCCGTGCTCGGCATGACCGGCACCGGCGGCGCGGGCAAATCCTCAGTGGTGGACGAACTGCTGCTTCGCTTCCTGCACGCCTTCCCCAGCATGCGCATTGCCGTGCTGGCGGTGGACCCCACGCGCCGCCGCAGCGGCGGTGCGCTGCTGGGCGATCGCATCCGCATGAACGCACTGCGCAGCCACCGCGTATACATGCGCTCCATGGCCACGCGCCGCCAGAACGCGGCGACCAACGAAGTGCTGCACGACTGCATCCATTTCCTGAAGAGCCAACCTTACGACCTGGTGATCGTGGAAACCGCCGGCATCGGCCAGAGCGATTCGGAAATCGTCGACCTGGTCGATTTCCCCGTCTATGTGATGACCAGCGACTACGGCGCAGCCAGCCAGCTCGAAAAAATCGACATGCTCGATTTTGCCGAACTGGTGGTGCTCAACAAATTCGACAAACGCGGCGCCGAAGACGCGCTGCGCGACGTGCGCAAGCAGTGGAAGCGCAACCGCACCGCCTTCACCCTGAAAGACGAAGACGTGCCGGTGTATCCCACCATCGCCAGCCAGTTCAACGATCCGGGCGTCACCTGGATGTTCACCAACCTGTGCCGCCTGCTGCGCGAAAAACTGCACCTGGAGCAGACCGCCCATCTTGAATCTTCTTCTTCCAAGGGGGCGGCCGCCCCACACTCGCGTTGCGATTTCACGCCAAGACTCGACATCACTCTCAAAGAACCTCGCGCCACGGTATTGATTCCCGGCGCGCGCGTGCGCTATCTGGCCGAAATCGCCGAGCAAGGCCGCGGTATCAACGCCCAGATCGAGCGCGAGGCAGAATTGGCCAGCAAGGCGCAGCATTACTTCGAGGCGCTGAAAGAACTTGCTGACGAAAAACTCCCGCGTCCGCTCGAACGCTACGACCACGATGCCACCCACGACAGCAACGCCGACCGTTCGCTGCTGGTACTGCGCCAGCGCTACAACGCCGCACTCCGCGAACTCAGCCACGAAGCCGTGCACCTGCTGCGCGACTGGCCTGCGCGCTATAAAACCGTCACCGACGACGTCAATGAATACAAGGTGCGCGACAAAACGATCCGCGTGGAAAACTACCGCGTCTCGCTCAGTCACCAGAAAATTCCCAAAGTGGCGCCGCCGAGAACCAAGGATTGGGGCGACCAGTTGCGTTTTCTCATGCGCGAAAACCTGCCCGGCTACTATCCGTACACCGGTGGCGTGTATCCGTATCGCCGCACCGGCGAAGACCCCACCCGCATGTTCGCCGGCGAAGGTACGCCCGAGCGCACCAACCGCCGCTTCCACTACTTGAGCCAGGGCGGCGCCGCCACGCGTCTTTCCACCGCCTTCGACTCCGTCACCCTGTATGGCGAAGATCCCGCGCCGCGCCCGGACATCTACGGCAAGATCGGCAACTCCGGCGTCAACGTCGCCACCCTCGACGACATGAAGAAGCTGTACTCCGGCTTCGATCTCAGCGCGCCGACCAGCTCGGTGTCGATGACCATCAACGGTCCGGCTCCCATCATCCTCGCGATGTTCATGAACACCGCGATCGACCAGAACGTGGAGAAACACCTCAAGGAAGATCCTGCACGCTGGGCCATGGCGCAAAAACGCATGGATGAACTCTTCGCCGGCAAGCAGCGCCCGAACTATTCCGGCGACCTGCCCAAGGGCAACGAGGGCTTGGGATTGGGATTGCTCGGCGTTACCGGCGACCAGCTCGTGGATGCCGATACCTACGCGCGCATCAAAGAGGAAACCCTGCAAACCGTGCGCGGCACCGTGCAGGCGGACATTCTCAAGGAAGACCAGGCGCAGAACACCTGCATCTTCAGCACCGAATTTGCGTTGCGCATGATGGGCGACATCCAGCAGTACTTCGTCGATCACAAGGTGCGCAATTTCTATTCGGTATCCATTTCCGGCTATCACATCGCCGAAGCCGGCGCCAATCCGATCAGCCAGCTCGCCTTCACGCTGAGCAACGGCTTCACCATCGTGGAGTATTACCTCGCGCGCGGCATGAACATCGACGACTTCGCGCCCAACCTCAGCTTCTTCTTCTCCAACGGCATGGATCCGGAATACACCGTCATCGGCCGCGTTGCCCGCCGTATCTGGGCGCGCGCCATGCGCGAACGCTACGGCGCCAGCGCTCGCAGCCAGATGATGAAGTACCACATCCAAACCTCCGGCCGCTCCCTGCACGCGCAGGAAATCCAGTTCAACGACATCCGCACCACCTTGCAGGCGCTGTATGCCCTGTTCGACAACTGCAACAGTCTGCACACCAATGCCTACGACGAAGCCATCACCACGCCGACCGAAGAAAGCGTGCGCCGCGCCGTGGCAATTCAGATGATCATCAACAAAGAGCTGGGCCTCAACTTCAACGAAAACCCGTGGCAGGGCAGCTACATCGTCGATGCCCTTACCGACATCGTGGAAGAAGCCGTCTACAAGGAATTCGAAGCCATCAGCGAGCGCGGCGGCGTACTTGGCGCCATGGACACCATGTACCAGCGCGGCAAGATTCAGGAAGAATCCATGTACTACGAACAGAAAAAACACGATGGCAGCCTGCCGTTGATCGGCGTCAACACCTTCCTGCCCAAAGACCACGGCGGCGAAATCGCCACCGAAATCGAACTGATCCGCAGCACGGAAGAAGAAAAAGGCCAGCAGATCGACAACGTGCAAGCCTATGGCAAAACCCGCAACAGCCTCGCGCCGGAAAGCCTCAAGACCCTGCAGAACACCGCGCGCGAGCGCAAGAATGTGTTCGAGCAGTTGATGGAGGCCGTGAAGTACAACTCGCTCGGTCAGATCAGCCACGCCCTCTACGACGTCGGCGGCGAATACCGCCGCAATATGTAACAAACGCTGACACGAACTCCCTCTCTCCTTTGGGGAGAGGATGGGCGAGTTGGGCTTTCGAAGCGAAGGCCGCGCCCTGCACGATGCTTGCATTCAGCGCCGGGCATCGGCTTGCGGCGCGCAGCAAGGGTCATCGGCCGCTTCGCCTCCAAATCACCTAGGATCAATGTGTCGGCCGGTATCGGGATCGGGCCGGCACTATGCACGATCGAGCCAGTTTCATTTCATTGGCGATAGGGCGCCTGCTGACGGTAACCGGCCCCTTATGTTGCCACGGCTACCATGCATACCGCCTATCCAGGCCGATCATGCGTTCCCCCGTAAAAGTAGGCTGCTCCGTGGCTGGATCTAAGCCGCGTTCACTCGAATCTGTTTTATCGTGTCTTATTTTAGAGTCCATCGATCATCGGAAGGGCTACTTGGCGCTTCTTCACGCAATCATCACGCCGATTTGTGATTGTATAGACATCGGGCACGCCCCGGGTGCGCGTTATTGTGTAGGCCATCGGGGAAGCCCGATCAGGGACAGCGAATTTGAGTTCAGGTCAGTCGTCTCCGATGGAGCGGCCAAGGGAAAGTGTGTATGGAATCGCAGGGAAGCCGACGCACAGAGAGCTCCATTAGCATGCGGGGGATACAGCGACGCTGGCCTTGCCGCACAGGCGCACTCGCTTTCTTTGCATGGCTGCTGTTTTTTTGCGCGAGCGTTGGGCTTGACGGAGCGCATGCGCAGACTGCCTATGTTCACGATGCGAATGGACGTATTGTCGCCGTGACACAAAGTGACGGCACGACGCAGCAATACACCTACGACGCCCTGGGTCATCCCTCTCAGGTGAGCGCTCCGGTGGCCGCAGGGCAATTGGCGATCTATACGTTCATGCCGTCGCACGGCGATGCGGGAACCACGGTCACGATCAATGGACAGGGTTTCAGTAGTGCCGCCGCCAACAACAACGTGAACTTCAACGGCGTGTCGGCGACAGTCTTGACGGCTTCGTCGTCACAATTGGTCGTGGATGTCCCCTCCGGTGCAACGACGGGTCAGATCGGCATTTCCGTCGGTGGCCAGTCTGTGACAGATCCCACACCCTTTGTCGTCGACGATACCGGTGCGCCGCCAAGCATTACGCAAATAACCCCACTGATTGCTGCGGTGGGAACTACCATCACCGTGACCGGTGAGCATCTCAATCCAGGCACCGGTCTGACGAGCGTCTTGCTGGGCAGCAACGACATCTCCGCAGGCTCCACTTTCAGCGATACGCAGATCCAGCACACACTCGTTGCAAGCGATTCGAGCGGCTATGTCACCGTGGCGACCCCTTATGGCCAGGCGGTTAGCGCCAGTCCGGTGATTGTGTTGCCGAGTGGAATAAGTGCCGCCAACGTGGTCAGTAGCGGATTTGCATCCAAGGGAAGCCCCGTCACATTGAATGTCCCGGCCGGCGGGCAGACCGGTGCAATGCTGTTCAATGCAATCGAGGGCGATTGGATCAGTCTTCAGGCCAGCAGCATCAGTACCACCGCCAGCAACATCAATTATGCCGTCTACGCACCTGGCAATGCGCAGATCCTGAAAGGCACCGTGTCGAGCGCTTCGCCGTCCATTCACTTGCCCCAGCTGCGTGCCAGCGGAACTTATCTGGTGACCTTTACTCCCGATACAGGGGGCGCGCAGTTGACGGTTGGCTACGAGCAGGCTGGTGTACTTGCGCTGAGTACGCAGGCCACCGTGGTGACTTCCACCCCGGGCCAAAGCAAGCGTCTACTTTTCCAGGCAACATCCGGACAAACGATGACGCTGGTGACCGGTAACGTGCAGACCAGCCCGGTAGGCGGAACACTGAGTTATGCGATCTACACGCCCGGTCAGCAGAGTTATCTGAGCAGCTCGTCGGCGATTGGCGATACGGTCAATCTGCCGGCGCTTCCAAACACGGGGACCTATCAAGTCATCGTTTCGCCGGGGAGCGGGGTGACCGGAAGCGTGCAGTTGGACCTGGAACCGGGCATTCAAGACACGCTTGCCAGCAACGGCCAATCGTCTACCTTCAACGGCTACGTCGCAGGTCAAAACGTCACCATCACGTTCAATGCCAATCAGGGCGATAATCTCGAACTGACGCTGAGCGGCGGGTCTGTGACCGGAACGAGCGGTAGTCCCTACATGGTGAACGTGTATGCCGCAAACGGCACCAACATCAGTAGCAACATCAATTGCTATAGCGGATGGACCTGCCGTTATCCGCTGTGGAATTTGGCAGCGGGAACTTACACCGTCATAGTTTCGCCACCCGATTCCAAGAGCAGCATCAGCTTCAACGCCATGCTGGAGTCGGACATTTTGGGGCCTGCGCTCAGCATCAACAATGAAGTGACCACCTCGCTTGCGCTGGGCCAGGTGGAGCGACTTACCTTCAATGCGACGGCGGGAAGCCAATTGGCGTTGAACGTAGCGGGTGAAAGTACCTCCAACCCGTCTGGTCTGCCGGTATATGTGAATGTCTACAGCCCTGGCACCAGCCCGATTACGCCCGCCAATGCCTACATCTCCGCCACCATAACGGGAAGCGGAGGTATCGCGTTGCCCAGCTATCCGGCGACGCTCCCCACGACGGGCACCTACACCGTCATTGTTTCCACGTCGGGTGTTCCGGGCATCGCTCAACTGACCCTGACACCTCTCGCTCAAGCCATCGCCGTCAACGGCACCAATCAGGCCTACAGCTCGATCGCGGCGGGCCAGAGCGTTCTGATGTCGTTCAATGCCAGCCAGGGTCTAAACGCGGAGCTGACATTGAACGGCGTGTCGGGACTCAACGGATCGTTGACCATCAATGTTTATGATCCGAACGGAACCAACGTCGCCACCGGCGGCGACTGTTACAACGGATGGACGTGTCGATACTCCTTGTGGAACCTGAGCGCCGGAACCTACACCGTTGCCGTCTCGCCACCCGATCAATCAAGCAAGATCAGTTTCAATGCCGTCCTTCTGTCTGACCTGCAAGGGTCGGCCATGGGTGCCAATACCCCGGCATCGGTCAGCATGAGCCTGGGGCAGGTGCAGCGATTGACATTCAACGCCAACGCGGGCGACAGCGGCGTGCTGGAACTCTCCAACGTCAGTACCAGCAATCCCTCGGGCTTGTCCGTCTACGTCAGCGTATACAGCCCAAATGCCGCAACCATCACGACGGCGAATGCGTACGCATCCTTTAGTTCGACGAGTTCCGGTTCGCTATCCCTGCAAAACCTTCCGGCGAGCGGCACCTACACGGTGGTCGTTTCCACCTCTGGTGTGCCTGGGTCGGCGACGTTGGAATGGGTGCCGCAGTGACGCTGTCATATACCGGCAGTATTTGTTGATTTGCATAATGAAACAAGGCCGCATCGAGCGATTTGGGAAAGACGAGGACGATGAAGGTGCTACGGATGAAGCTCGGATATGCAGAATGGGCGGACTCGTCGGGTGTCACTGCACCAACTGCACTGGCACTTTTGCCTCAAAGCCGCCGCCGTAGCTGGTTTCAGGCTGGGCTTTTCGCGCTTCTTCTCTGCATGGGCGCGGCTCAGGCGCAAACGACTTATGTTCATGACGCCAGTGGGCGCGTTGTCGCTGTTACACAAAGCGACGGCACGACACAGCAATACACCTATGACACTCTCGGCCATCCATCCCAGGTGACTGCTTCGATCGCCGCTGGGCAATTGGCAATGTTCGCTTTCGCGCCCACCCATGGCGTGGCGGGTACCCAGGTCACCATCCAGGGTCAGGGCTTCAGCAGCAATGCGGCGAGCGATACGGTGAGCTTCAACGGCGCGACGGCGACCGTGCTTTCCGCCTCTTCGAACCAACTGATGGTCGGCGTTCCGGGCGGTGCGACCACCGGTCCGATCAGCGTGACCGTGGGCGGTCAGACCGCCACAAGCGCGCAATCCTTCGTCATGGATACCGGGGATGCGCCGACCATTACCGCCGTAACCCCCGTGGTCGCCGTCGGCGGAACCGTGACAGTGTCGGGTACGAACCTCGCCCCGTTCGCAGCCGACACCACCGCGCAGATGGCCGGCCTGAACATGACGGGGATATCGTCATTGAGCAATACACAACTGCAGTACCTCGTGCCGAGTAACGCGATAAGCGGCCATGTGGCGGTGCAAACCTTGTATGGCAGCGCCACCAGTGCAACGCCCGTGGC
>NZ_DATJTC010000022.1:0-79658 GCF_035503745.1 Dyella sp. | reverse complement strand
CCAACCGGTCGCTACGACGCGCTGTACCTGCGGAATTACGCCGTCCTGAACATACGGGACGTGCTCGCGCGAATTCCCGGCATGGGTGACGTACAGATCTTCGGCGGCGGCGACTATTCGATGCGTATCTGGCTCGATCCGCAGAAGCTCGCCGCCCGCAATCTGACGGCCGATGATGTGGTCGCTGCGATCCGCGAGCAGAACGTCCAGGTTGCCGCCGGGCAGCTGGGTGCGCCCCCTTCGAACGGCGACGATTTTCAGATCGCACTCAATGTCACCGGCCGGCTGAGTGACGAGCAGCAATTCCGCGACATCATCGTCAAGACCGGTGCGGACGGGCAGGTGGTTCGATTGGGCGATGTGGCGAGGGTTCAGCTCGGCGCTCAGGCCTACGGCGTGCGCAGCTTCCTCGACAACCGGCAGTCGATTGCCATTCCCATCTATCAGGCACCCGGTGCCAATGCGCTGCAATTGTCTTCCAACGTCCGCAACACCATGGCGGAACTGAAGAAGAATTTCCCGCAAGGGCTGGAATATTCCATCGTCTATGACCCGACCGTGTTCGTGCGCGACAGCATAACTGCCGTGGTGCACACGCTCTTGGAAGCCGTGCTGTTGGTCGTGCTGGTCGTGATCCTGTTCCTGCAGACCTGGCGCGCGTCGGTGATTCCGCTGGTGTCGGTGCCGGTATCGCTGATCGGCACGTTCGCGGTGATGTACGTGGCGGGCTTCTCGCTCAACGCGCTGTCGCTGTTCGGCCTGGTGCTGGCCATCGGCATCGTGGTGGACGATGCGATTGTGGTGGTGGAAAACGTCGAGCGCAACATCGAGCTGGGCTTTTCGCCGCGCGACGCCACGCGCCGCGCGATGAACGAAGTGACCGGCCCGATCATCGCCACCGCGCTGGTGCTGTGCGCGGTGTTCGTTCCCACCGCCTTCATCAGCGGCCTGACCGGCCAGTTCTATCGCCAGTTTGCGCTGACGATCGCCATTTCCACGGTGATCTCCGCGTTCAACTCGCTCACCCTGAGCCCCGCGCTGGCGGCCGTGCTGCTGAAGGGCCACGACGCGCCGAAGGATCGCCTGACGCTGTTGATCGACAAGGCCTTCGGCTGGCTGTTCCGCCCGTTCAACAAGCTGTTCCATCACGGTGCGCAGCGCTACGTGGGCGGCGTGCATCGCATCGTGGGCATGGGTCCGGTGGCGCTGGTGCTGTATGCGGGCCTGATCGGCATGACCTGGCTGGGCTTCTCGCACGTGCCCACCGGTTTCGTGCCGGCACAGGACAAGCAATATCTGGTGTCGTTCGCGCAGTTGCCCGATGCGGCCTCGCTCGATCGCACCCAGGACGTGATCCAGCGCATGTCGGCGATCGCGTTGAAGCAGCCGGGCGTGGAAAGCGCGGTGGCGTTTCCGGGCCTGTCGATCAACGGCTTCACCAACAGCACCAACGCGGGCATCGTGTTCGTCACCTTGAAGCCGTTCGATGAGCGGCGCGATCCCTCGTTGTCGGCCGGCGCGATTGCCGGCGCCTTGAACAAGCAGTTCGCCTCGATCCAGGATGCCTACATCGCGATCTTCCCGCCGCCGCCGGTACAAGGCCTGGGCACGATCGGCGGCTTCCGCATCCAGATCGAAGACCGCGGCCAGCTTGGCTTCGAGGAGTTGTACAAGCAGACGCAAAACCTGATCGCGCAAAGCCAGAAGGTACCGGCGCTGGCCGGCCTGTTCTCCAGCTACCAGGTGAGCGTGCCGCAGATCAGCGCCGACGTGGATCGCGGAAAAGCCAAAGCCGAGGGCGTGGATCTGAACGATGTTGACGAAACCATGCAGGCCTACCTGGGCTCGCTCTACGTCAACGACTTCAACCGCTTCGGCCGCATCTACCAGGTGAATGTCTCGGCCGACGCCAAGTACCGTCACGAACCGGAGGACATCGCGCAGCTGAAGACGCGCAACGCCAAGGGCGAGATGGTGCCGCTGGGTTCGTTCGTCACCGTGCGCCGCACGGCGGGCCTGGAGCGCGTGATGCACTACAACGGCTATGTCACCGCGGAAATTAGCGGCGGCCCGGCACCCGGCTACAGCTCCGGCCAGGCGCAGGCGGCGATGGAGAAACTGGCGCGGGACAACCTGCCCAATGGCATGAGCTATGAATGGACCGAGCTGACTTACCAGCAGATCCTTGCCGGCAACACCGCGGTCCTGGTGTTCCCGTTGTGCGTGCTGCTGGTGTTTCTGGTGCTGTCTTCGCTGTATGAAAGCTGGTCGTTGCCGCTGGCGGTGATCCTGATCGTGCCGATGGTGCTTTTGTCTGCGATTACCGGCGTGTGGCTGTCCGGCGGCGACAACAACATCTTCACCCAGATCGGCCTGATCGTGCTGGTGGGCCTGGCGTGCAAGAACGCAATCCTGATCGTGGAATTCGCGCGCGAACGCCAGCACGAAGGCATGAGCCGCCATGACGCGGTGCTGGAGGCGGCACGCCTGCGACTGCGCCCGATCCTGATGACCTCGATCGCCTTCATCATGGGTGTGGTGCCGCTGGTGACCTCGCACGGCGCCGGTGCGGAAATGCGTCATGCGATGGGCGTGGCGGTGTTCTCCGGCATGCTTGGCGTAACCCTTTTCGGCCTGGTCTACACGCCGCTGTTCTATGTGCTGATCCGCGCCATGGTGGAACGCCGCCAGGCACGCAAGCAACAGCACGCATCGAACTTGCCCGCTCTGGAGGGCCATTGAGATGACACGTTTAATCGGTAATACCGTTCTCGTTGCCGCACTCGCGCTGGCCGGATGCGCCAGCGTAGGGCCGGACTACAAAGCGCCGGCAACGCCCTCGGCGCACGTGCAGGGCATCGATGCGGCGCGCGAAAGCGCCGTGCCGTTCCAGGCCGCGTGGTGGCGGCAGTTCAACGATCCGGTGCTCGACGCGCTGATCGAGCATGCCGCCAAGGGCGGTCTCGACCTGCGCATTGCGCGGGCGCGCCTTGGCGAATCGCGCGCCTTGCTTGGCACGGCCAAATCCGACCAGATCCCGACGATCGGCACGGATCTGTCCTATAGCCGCGCGATCGAACAGCAGCCGGGCTTCACGCCCACGCGCGTTCCGATCGATACCTACCAGGCGGGCTTCGATGCGTCGTGGGAAGTGGACATTTTCGGCGGCGTGCGCCGCTCGGTGGAGGCGGCGCGTGCGGATCTGGGCGCCAGCGAAGCGTCGCTGCAGGATGCGCAGGTGAGCCTGTTCGCCGAAGTGGCGCGCAATTATTTCGAACTGCGCGGCACGCAGGAACGCCTGGCCATTGCCCGGCGCAACATCGCCAACCAGGCCGATACGCTCAAGCTGATCCAGGCGCGCGCCCAGATCGGCACCGCCTCGGAGCAGGACGTGGCCAGCGCCAGCGCACAGCTCAGCGCCGCCAGGTCGCAATTGCCGGTGCTCGATGCGCAGGAGCGCGGCTACGCCTATCGCCTGGCGGTGCTGCTGGGCGAGCGCCCCGGCGAACTGGACGTCGATATTTCGCCGGCCACGTTCAAGCCGATCGCCACTGCGCTGCCGATCGGCGATGCGGGCAACGCGCTGTCGCGCCGCCCCGACGTGCGCATCGCCGAACGCCAATATGCGGCCGCCACCGCACGTATCGGCGTGGCCAAGGCGGATTTCTTTCCGCACCTTTCGCTGGGCGGCTTTGTCGGTTTCCTGGCCGGGCGCAGCAACGATTTCGGCGGCCCCGCCTCGCGCGCCTTCTCCTTTGGCCCCAGCATCACCTGGAATGGCCTGAATGTGGAACGCGTACGCTCCAACCTGCACGTCAGCGAGGCACGCGCCGATGCGGCCCAAGCCAACTACCAGCGCACGGTGCTGTCGGCGATCGAGGATGTCGACAACGCGATAGTCGGCTACAACGCCGAACACGCGCGCATCGAGCAATTGATCGCGCAGAGCGAGCAGAGCAAGCGCGCGGCCGATCTGGCGCGCATCCGCTATCAGGAAGGCGCCACCGGCTATCTCGAGCTGCTTGATGCCGAACGCGTGCAGTTGGCAGCCGAAGACGAGCTGGCGCAGTCGGAAGCGGCGATCGACACGCGCGCTGTGGCGCTTTACAAGGCGCTCGGCGGTGGCTGGCAAGCGTGCACTGACACTAACTGCACGCAGCTTGCCAGCACCGTCGCAACCTCACCCTAGCCTCTCACCATCACCGGCCCGCTTGGCCACAGCCAAGCGGGTCGGTGACGGGGATGCGGCTAGGGCCTCAACGCTGCACCATCCGCGCAAACCACTCCCAGCCGCGCACGCGTTCGGCGATCAATTTCGCGCTGGTCAGCATCGGCACCGCCAGCAGCGCACCGGGTACGCCCCACAGCCAGCCCCATACCAGCAGCCAGACCAGGATCGCGATCGGGCTGATGCGCATGCGCCGGCCCAGGATCATCGGCGTGATCAGATTGCCTTCGACCGCGGTGATGGCCGCGAAGCACAGTGCCGGCAGCACGGCTTGCGCCACTGCCTCGAAGTGCATCAGGCCGACCAGCAACAGGATGGTGGTGGTGAAGATCGCGCCCACGTATGGAATGAAATTGGCCAGCGTCGCCACCGTGCCCCATAGCAGCGGGTCGGGCATGTGCAGCAGGTAGAGCATGCCCGCCGTGGTCATTCCCAAGATGACGTTGATCACCACGGTAGTAAGGATGTAGCGCGACACTTCGGTCTGGATGCCGCGCACGATCGACACCGCATGACGCTTGTAGCCGAAGTTGGGCGCGATCTCGACCAGCCGCCGCAGCAGCAGGTCGCCGTAGATCAGGAAGAAAAACACCAGCAGCATTACCGTCAGCACCGCCGCCAGCACCTTGGGTGCGTTGGAGAGCACGTCCCACACGCTGATGGCGACGTCGGTTTGATTCTGGGCCGGTTGCGCGCGCACCGGATGGCCGTTGTTGACCAGCGTCTGGGTGGCGCGGTTGGCCGCTTCGAGCGGCCGCGTTAAGTGTTCGAGCTTGGTGCCGAAGCTGCGGATCACCGACGGCGCGTTATGGAACCAGCCAACCGCCGGCTGCGTGAGCATGCCCACGCCGCTGCCGATGCCGGCGATCAGCGAGATCATCAGCACGCACGCGCCCAGCCAGCGGGGAATGCGGTGGCGCGCGCCCGCCGCCACGATCGGGTTGAGCGCCAGGCCGATGAACGCGGCCAGTACCAGTGGGATCAGCAGCTCGCGCACGATGGTGGCGGTGTAGAGCAGGGCCAGTATCAGCAGTGCATTGAGCATCATGCGGATGGCGCGCAGATGCCGGCGCATGCGATGCACGCCCTGCGTGGCCTGCTTGACCTGCTTGGTGACGGCGGCCGGCTCAGGCGCCATGGCGCCGCCGACCGCTGGCGCCGCGCCCGTGGGCACGGAGGGCTGGGTGTTGCTCATGCGTCGTCGCGGGGTTGGGTATCGGTGTCGGTGTCGCTCTCGTCCATGCCCAATTCGGCGATCAGGCGCGTGCCTTGCGCCACGATTTCTGCGATGCCTCCGCTGAGCAGCGAGGCCAGCCCCGGCACCCGCAGCGGGCCTACGCCCATGCTGCCGAGCGCGAAACCCGCGCCGGCCGCCGCACCCATGGTGACAAGCGGATGCCGGTAGCCGCGCAGCAACAGCGAGGCCGCCGGCCCCGACAGTTCGTGGCGGTGCATGGCCACGCGCCCGCGGGCCTGCCTGACCTTCTCAAGATGCTTGAACAGGCTCATGGCTGCTTTGTCCCCCCAGGCCCCGGTTGCGCGCCGTCTTCGATGCCCTGCTCGGCTTTTTGCAGGGTGTCGCGCATGATCGCACGCCATTCCTGCCGCGTGGCGGGCAGGCTCATCCAATGCATGCAGCGGCGGAACAGCACGATCGCACCGAACAGGAACAGCGCCTCCAGCACGCACAGCACGGCGAACGCGGCGATCCAGGATTGCAGCCACTTGGCCAGCAGCAGGCCGACCAGGCCCAGCACGGTAAGCCCAAGGCCCACGCCGCTGACGGTGGCGATCAGGCCGGCGGCAAGCATCCAGTTGATAGCCGCGCGCGCCAGGCCAAGCTCGGCGGCCAGCAATTGCAGCTGCGCGCCGAACAGGTTGCGCACCGCGCGCGCAAGCAGGCCGATTTCCTCAAGCAGGCCGCGCGGCGGCGGCCCCGGCGGTTCGGATGGCCCAGCCGTTTGGTCATCGCGCACGGAATCGTGCATCGCCCGTCCCCGTGCCTGATGGGTGTGTATCAGCGGCGAAGAATACGGCCAAGCAGCCAGCCTGCGCCAAGGGCGATGGCCACTGCCTGCACCGGTTTTTCGCGCACGTAGTCGCGCACGTCATCCAGCCACTCGTCGGCGCGGTCCTTGGCGTGATCGTAGGCGGCGCGCCCGCGCTCGGTGGCCTGGGCCACTTTGTCGGTGGTGCGGTTGGCCGCGCTGGCCGCCTTGTCGGTAACGCGATGCAGGCTGTCTTCGACATGGTCGGCAGCGCGGTCGAATTTTTCCTTGCTGCTGGCCACCGCCTCGGATGTGGCTTGCTTGATGCGCTCGGCGCCCTGGTCAATGCGCCCGTGAATAGCGTTTTCCTGCGCCTGGACTTCTTTGTTCATGACGTTCTCCGATGGCAGAGTGTTCACTCTAGCGGTTTATAGCCGGGCTGGCTGAACTGCCGCCCCCCTCGTTCAGCTAGCGCCGCAGGAACGCGATCACGGCCAGGATCAGGAACAGTACGAACAGCACCTTGGCGATCCACGCCGCCGTGCCGGCCATGCCTGTGAAGCCCAGCAAGGCGGCGATGACGGCGATAACCAGGAAGACCAGGGCGTAGTGCAGCGTGGCGGCAACCCTCATGCAGCCGGGGCGACAGCAGCGCGCCCCGTATTCATGTGCCACATTCCATGCGCTCTGCGCGTGAAGGCCACTTCGGTTTGAGGTATCAGGCCGGCACGTTCGGATTGAGGCTGTAGGTGCCCGTCAGCACCGCCTCGGCCAGCACGTGCCCGGCGATCGCCGCGCGCAGTTGGGCAAGCGTGAAGCCGGGCTTGAGCGCGAGCCGTTCGGTGTCGAGCGCATAAAGGTGGAAGTGGTAGTGGTGAACGATGCTGTCGTTCCACGGCGGACACGGGCCGTCGTAGCCGAGGTAGGTGCCGCCCATGTCGGCATCGCCGGCGAACCAGTCAGTATAGTTGTTCACGCCCTGCACGCTGCCGGGCGGCCCGAACGGTTGCCGCTTGCCGCGCGGGGTGACTTCGTCGCTGCAGGAACCGTCGGCCAGCTCGCCGCATTCGGCGGGGATGTCGGCCATCAGCCAGTGCACGAATTCCACGCGCGGCAGGTCGGCCGGCACGGTACGTCCTTGCTGGTTGACGTCGTCGGGCTTGCTCGGCACGTCGGTGTCGATGCAGGCCAGCACGAACGAGCGGGTCCCGGCGGGTGCGTCCTTCCAGGCCAGGTGCGGATTGCGGTTGTCCGACAGCGCCACCGGCTGGCCGGGCTTGCCGAAGGCGAACTGCGCCGGAATGGGCCGGCCGTGCTGGAAGTCGTCGCTGCGTAGCTGCATGGGAATGTCCTCGGGGAAGGTGGGCGCAAAGCGTCGGACATGGGGACGCGGGCGAAGGTCGCAAGGCCAAGCTTGCCGCAATCTGACGCCCAAGCTTACCCCGCCCGCCATGATCCGGTCGTGACAGCCCTGCTAAGGTAGCGCCCTTGCAGGAGGACGCATGAGCGAACTGGAAGACCTGAGCACGCTGGTGCGTGCCGCAACGCCTTTGCTGGTGATCGAAACGGTGGACGAACAGCGGGTGATCGACTGCTTTGCGCACGTGATCGCCCAGGCGCTGCATCCACTTTGGCGCTGGACGTTTACCGAGGGTTTGCAGCGCCTGGATTTCAACGGCCCGCGCGACCAGGACATCGCGCCCGACGCCACCGCCACGCTCACCGCGATCCGCAACGCGCCGCAGCGCGGCATCTATCTGCTGTTCGACTTTCTGCCTTGCCTGCAGTATCCGATGACCTTGCGCCAGATGCGCGAAATCGTGCAGCGCGATCATTCGGCCGCACACACGCTGGTGCTGATCGGTGCGAAGGTGGAACTGCCGCAGGAGCTGGAAGCGCTTGCCACGCGCGTGCCGCTGGCCTTGCCCGACATCAAGGAGCTGGCCGGCATCCTGCGCGGCGAAGCGGCCGCCTGGCAGCGCGAAAACAACCGCACGCTGGAAGTGGACAACGATGCCGCGCGCACCATCGTGCGCAATCTGGTCGGCCTGACCGCGCCGGACGCGCGCCGGATTGTGCGCAAGCTGATCTACAACGACGGCGCGCTCAACGCCAACGATTTGCCCGAGCTGATGCAGGCCAAGTTCGACCTGCTCAACCGCTCGGGCCTGCTGCATTACGAGTACGCCACCGCCAGCTTCGCCGACGTGGCCGGTGTCAGCCACGTGCGCGACTGGGTGCAGCGGCGGCGCGCGGTGTTCCTGGACCCCAGCCCGCAACCGGCGCTCGATCCGCCCAAGGGCGTGCTGCTGCTGGGCGTGCAGGGCTGCGGCAAAAGCCTCGCCTCCAAGGCCATCGCCGGCGGCTTCGGGGTGCCGCTGATCCGGCTGGACTTCGGCTCGCTGTACGACAAATACCAGGGCGAAACGGAAAAGAACCTGCGCGAGGCGCTGGCCAGTTGCGAAACGCTGGCGCCGTGCGTGCTATGGATCGACGAGATCGAAAAAGGCCTGGCCAGCGGCGGCGCCGAGGACGGCGGCGTGTCGCGGCGCGTGCTGGGATATCTGCTGACCTGGATGGCCGAGCGCAAATCCAAGGTGTTCGTGGTGGCCACCGCCAACGCGGTGAACGAACTGCCGGCCGAACTGCTGCGCAAGGGCCGCTTCGACGAAATTTTCTTCGTCGATCTGCCGCGCACCGAAGTACGCGCGGCGATCTTCGCCTTGCACCTCCAGCGCCGCAAGCTGCCGCTGGAGTCGTTCGACCTCAACGCATTGGCGCAAGCCAGCGACGGTTTTTCCGGCGCGGAAATCGAACAGGGCGTGGTCAGCGCGCTCTACGACGCCAGCGGCAACGGCGCCACGCTCGACCAGGTCACGCTGATCAATGCGCTCAACGCTACCAAGCCGCTTTCGGTGCTGATGCACGAACAGGTCGCCGCGCTGCGTGCCTGGGCTAACGGACGTTGCGTGCCGGCGGACTGAACGGCGCGATCACCCGCGTTCGGACAGCAGCGCCTCGATCAGATCCGCGGCGACCTGATCGCCGCGTTCGGCCCGCACCGATTGGGCGCATTGCGATGCCCGCTGTTCGTAAGCGGGATGATCGAGCAGATCCTTGAGCAACGGCAGCGCCGCTTCGCAGCGGTAATCGCGCGCCGCAAGCGCATGCGCCACGCCCAGGCGCTTGAGGCGCTGGGCATTGTCGTACTGGTCGAAACCGTGCGGCACCACCAGCATCGGCCGGCCCGCGCGCAGCGCTTCGGTGCTCGTGCCGATGCCGCCGTGATGCACGATCGCCGCGGCCTGCGCGAACACCGCCGCGTGCGGCGCGTACTCGACGGCGCACGCATAAGCAGGTAGCGAAGCGGGCAGCTTCGCGCGCATCTGGGCCGAACCGGTGAAGAGCACGGCGCGGCGCTCCAACCGCTCGCACACCTGCAGGCTTTCGCGCAGAAAGTTTTCGCCGATGTGCACCGCGCTCGATCCCAGCGTAAATACCAGCGGCGGCGATCCCTCGCGCAGGAAGGCCTGCAACGCCTCGTCGGGCACCGCACCCGGTTGCGCGTAATGGGCAAAACCGGTGATGCGCACCTGGGGTGGCCAATCCGCCTGCCGCGTTCCCAGCAGCGGCGAAAACAAGGCCAGCGCGCAATCGGGCGCGTGTTGGCCGTGCTGCAGCGGGTTGCCCAGCGTCGATTCCGCGCGCAGGCCCCGTTCGCGCCGGAACGCGCGCACCGGGCCGGTCCAACGGCGCAGCCTCAGCATCGTCAGATGCTGCAGCAGGCGCCGGCCGCGCAGCGGACCGGTTGAAATCGCATCCACCCACGGCATGCCGACGATGGGCGGGTCGAAGATGGACAGCATGTTGCACGGCGTCAGTACCGCCGAGACCCAGCGCAGTTGCCCGGCCGCGCCCAGCGTTTCGCCGAGAATCTGGCCGGCGAAAGCCAGCGTGGAAGTCATCAGCACATCGGCGTCCTTGCAGATGACCTGCAAGCGCGCGTAGCTTTCGCTCACGTCGGCGCCGGCCAGTTCGCGAATCACCAGGCTTGGGCCGTGCACGGGGTGGAACACGCGTTCGGTAAATTCGGCCAGGTCCTGCGGTGGCTGCCTCGCGCTGGCACTGGCGAAGTGCAAACCCGCCTGTTCGACCGCGACGCGATGCTGGTCCAGCGTAGCCACCGTCACCTGATGTCCGCGCGCTTTGAGTGCGCATCCTACCGACAGAAACGGAAACAGATCGCCGAGCGAACCAATCGTGTTGATGACGAGCCGGGCTGGGCGCATAGGCGGTGTGGGCGCGGTAATTGCCCCCGATGATAGCCGATGACGCGGCCTGCCCTGGCTGCCTGGCCTACGCTAAGGGCGAGTTGCCTGTAGCGATCGCGTTGAAGCGCGCGGCAATGTAGTCGTCGCAGAAGCTGGTCATGTCCCAGCCGCGGATGAAACCGCAGTGCCCGCCATGGTCGGCGATGTCCAGCTCCACATTGCCGGGCAATTGCAGCCGTTCGAAGGCATCCACCGGGATCACCGGATCGTCGCGCGCCGTGAGGATGGTCGCGGGAATCTGCATGCCGGCGAGCGCCTTGCCTGCCACCGAATAGCCGTCCAGATACGCTTGCAGCGAACCGAAATCGGTATGGCGCAGCACCAGGGCCTCGGTCAGGCCGCGCAGGTTCTGCTTCAGTTCCTGCAGCTCGAAATATTCGCGGTGCGGAAACGCGGCCTGCTTGGCGCGCAGCGAGTGGCGCCATTTGTTCATGAAGTAGGCCTGGTAGAACCAGGGCGCGGATTCTTCCAGCGAGAACAGGCCTTCGCCGGGATCGATGATCGGACACACCGCCAGCGCATAGTGCAGGGGAATACCCAGGGCCGGCGCGCGCAGCGCCACCCGCAGCGCAAAGTTGCCGCCCAGCGAGAAGCCCGCCAGCGCCAGGTGGCGCGAAGGCCAGCGCCGCGCGATGTCGCCCACCGCATGCACCACTTCGTCGATGCGGCAGGAATGGAACAGCGCTTCGTTGAGCGCGTGGCTGTCGCCATGGTCGCGGAAGTTGAGGCGGAAGATGTCCCAGCCGTCTTCCAGCAAGCGGCTGCCGGTCTGCAGCACGTAGGTGGAATCGACGCTGCCTTCCCAGCCATGGAACAACACCGCCAGGCCCCGCGATGCGGGCTGCGCCGTTTGCGCGGTGTATGCACCGGTGAGGCGCACGCCCTCGCCGGCATCGATCATCACCTGCTCGGCGCCTTCCAGCACCTTGTAGGCGCGCCGCGGCAGCAGCTTGCGGCGCACGCCGCTGGAAGAAAGCATCGTCTGGATGTGCCCGCTGGTAAGCGGCCAGGCTGGGCGGAAATCCCGCCCTGACGGCAGGGTCATGCGGCGCGATCCTCCAGCGCTGCGGCGATGCGCTCGCGCGCCAGCTCCGCCATCCGGCGGCGGCCGTCCGCATGGACGGGCACCGGTTCAAGGAAGTGCACTTCGGCATCCATCGGTGGGCCGCCCAGCAGGCGCAGGAAGTTCTGCATGAAGTTTTCGTCTTCGCGGAACCCGGCGTCGACCTGCCGCTTGCCGGCGCGGGCGAAACGCAGCGCCACCGGCTGCACCGGTACTTGCGCATCCAGCGCGGACTGGAAAATCCGCGCGTGGAACACTTTCAGCACGCCGTGGTGGCCGGTGCCGCCCTCGGGAAACACGGCCACCGAACGGCCTTCGCGCAGGCGATCGACCATGACCTGCATCACCGAGGCCAGCGAGTGGTTGCTGCCGCGGCGGTGGAAGATGGTGCCGCCGCTGGCCGCCAGCCAGCCGACCAGCGGCCAGCTGGCGATTTCCGCCTTGGCCACGAAGCAGGCCGCGCGCTGGCTGTGCAGCAGTTCGATGTCGATCCAGGAGGTGTGATTGGCCACGAACAGCACCGCATCGGGCAGCGGCTGCCCCACGCGCACCGAACGCAGGCCGAAGATGCGCATCAACCCGGTGGACCAGGCGCGGATCATGCGGTGGGTGAACGGCTCGCGGCCATCCTTCATCACCTGGTGGCGATTCCAGGTAAGCACGAACCCGCACAGCAGGATGCCGAGCACGATGTGCACCAGCAGCAGCGGTATGCGCCACAGGTAGCGCAGCGGGCGCAACAGGTCTCGGTCCGGGATGGAAACGGCTTCGGTACTCATCAGTACATCATTTTAACGTTTTCGGTGCGCTAACGCTCTAGTTGCCGCAACGGCAGCGATGGCGAGCGCTTCACGGTACGCAGGACGAAGCTGGAATTGACATCGGCCACGGCAGCGTCGTTCAGCAACTGGTCGAGCAGGAAGCGCGAGAAATGCTCAAGGTCGGCCACGTAGACGTGCATCAGATAGTCCATGTCGCCGGTAAGCGCATGGCAGGCCACCACCTCGTCCCAGCCGGCCAGGCGCTGTACGAAACGCTCGATCTCGGCACCTTCATGGCGCGCCAATTGCACGCGCACGAAGGCCTGCAGGCCAAGACCCACGGCCTGCGGATCGATCTGCGCCGCATAGCCGCTGATCACCCCCTCCGTTTCCAGGCGCTGCAGCCGGCGCAGGCAGGCCGACGGCGAAAGGTTGATCCGCTCGGCCAGCTCGGCATTGGTGATGCGCCCCTGGGCCTGCAGGGTGGCCAGGATGCGCAGGTCGGTGCGATCGAGATCGATCAACGCACGATTCCTTTATCAATTGGCCTGTTTTAGGATTAATATTGCACGCTGGGTACCAAAGTCAACAATAAAACAAGCATTTTGCGCGGTTGCGGCCGTATGCTTTTGCGTGCCGACCCGGTACATGCACCGGGCCTCGCCGGAGCCCCATGGACAACAACAACCCCCGCCGCGTCGAACACCAACAGACTGACCGCGGGTACATCCCGGTCTATGCCACCGGCGTGGTGGAGCAGCCATGGTCTCATTACAGCCGCACCGACCACGAGGTGTGGGACACCCTGTTCAAGCGCCAGCGCGAGCTGCTGCCCGCACGCGCCTGCAAGGAATTCCTGGCCGGGGTGGAACGCTTCGGCCTGGGCCATGGCGGTATTCCGAAATTCGCCGACCTCAACAAGGTGCTGGGCAAGGCCACCGGCTGGGAACTGGTGGCGGTCGAAGGCTTGCTGCCCGACGAGGTGTTTTTCGACCATCTGGCCAACCGCCGCTTTCCGGTGAGCTGGTGGATCCGCAAGCCCGAGCAGCTCGATTACCTGAGCGAGCCGGACCTGTTCCACGACCTGTTCGGCCACGTGCCGCTGCTGCTCAATCCGGTGTTCGCCGATTACATGCAGGCGTATGGGCGCGGCGGCATGAAGGCATTCGGCATCGGTCCGCAAGCGCTGATGAACCTTACGCGCCTGTACTGGTACACGGTGGAGTTCGGCCTGATCAATACCGGCGAAGGCATGCGCATCTATGGCGCGGGCATCGTCAGTTCCAAGGGCGAGTCGATCTACAGCCTGGATTCGCCGGCACCGAACCGCATCGGTTTCGGTCTGGAACGGGTGATGAGCACGCGCTACCGCATCGATACCTACCAGCAGACGTATTTCGTGATCGACAGCTTCGAGCAGTTGTTCGAAGCGACGCGGCCGGATTTCACGCCGATCTATGCCAAGCTGAAAGAGTCGCCTGCGCATGCCGCGGCTGACGTACTCGACAGCGATCGCGTGTTCACGCGCGGCACGCGCGAGGGCTTCGCGCAAAACGCCGATACCTGATCTCTCTTGCCCTCATCCGGCGCAGGCCGGAGTGAGGGCAAGGTGGCCATCAACGCGCGTGCGCGTCCACCCACGGCTTGATGATGCTTATCCAAAGCACGTAACCGGAACGGTTCATGTGCAGGCCGTCCGGCCCGAACCACTTCCACTGCGGCTGGCCGTCCGGCCCCAGCATGGGCGTGAAGGTATCCAGGTAGGTCACGCCTTTGTGCTTGGCCGCGTAGTCGCGCACCAGCGCGTTGGCCTGCCTGATCTGGGGCAGCAACATCTTGCGCGCCATGCTGGGCTTGATCGAAATGAATGCGATCGGCACGCCCGGATCTTCCGAACGCACCTTGGTGACGAATGCCGCCAATTCATCGCGCACTTCGCGTGGGCTGCGGCCGTCGAATACATCGTTGTCGCCGGCATAGAGGACGATCGCGCGCGGATGGTAGGGCGCCACGATGCGGTCGGCGAAATAGGTGGAATCGCCCAGCTCCGAACCGCCGAAGCCGCGGTTGATCACCTTCACTTCCGGAAAATCCGCCGCGACGGACTTCCAATGCTCGATCGACGAACTGCCGATGAACAACACGGCGCCTTGCGGTGGCGGATTGGCGCGATCGGAGGCCTCGAACGCCTTGATCGCCGGTTCCCAGTATTGATGGGGGGCCCAAGCCGCGCTGGCCAGGCAAGGCACCAGTGCCAACAACAGGGATAGCAGAATTTTCATGATGCTCCTGAACGTGGCTCGGTTGTTCGACGCTGCAGCGGCCCACGGTTGCAACGCAACCGATTGCACGGCGCCGCATCCACGTTCGATCATAATCTGACGTTGCCGCCACGCGCGAGTTGCGATGCACGCCACGCCCATACCGCGCGAAGCCTTGCGTCAGCCGCGTTTGAGTTCGCTTACTTGCAACACGCTGGCGATGCGCCGGCCGTCCCAGCGATAGATCAGGTGCTGCGCCTGCACGCATGGCGCCACCACGTCCGGGTAAAACGCGGCCAGGCATTGCCCGCCGCGCTGGCGCACGCTGTCGTAGACGATGCCGTTGGAACCCTCCTCGCGCAGCGCCCGGGCAAGTTCCACGCTGGCCGTATAGCTGTCCGGATCGTGCGCCTGCGGCCATCCGCCACGCAGGTCGTGCAACTTCGCATCGACGCTGGTGCGATAGCAGCGCATTTGGATATCGCAGGCCGGCTCCGATGTCGCGGCAAGAAAGTGCTGGCGGTGATAGACCGTTTCCTCGACCGCGGTCATGACGGTACGCGCCGCATAGAACACGCCCCAGGTGCCGTCGGAAAAACGGCTGCCTTCGGGGTTCAGATGCGTGAACGCGGCCATCACCGGCGTGGAACCGGGGCCGCTGATGCGCCGTTCGCGCGGCACCCGTCGCATGCTTTCAGCTTCCTCGCGCAGGCGCGGGTTGGTCAGCGCTTCGATCGCCAATACCGCATCCAGATCGGCGGGGTCGGCAATGCGGTCGAACAATCCTTCCGGCGGAAAGCGGCTGGGCACGATGCGATAGGCGTGGGTCCAGCGGATGCGTCGAATCGGTGGCGTGTCGTGGGGCATGCGTTTTCCTGGACGCGAAGCGCGCCGTTGGGTTCTTCCCTGTTCACGTTGCATGGTGCGACAGCGCGTTCTCGGCGGCTGCGACGGGGCGCACTGTTAAGGATGCTGTGATTAATTCCAGCCGCGTTGCGCGTCCAGGTACTGGCGCACGACGAACAGGTCCGACACGTTGCCCGACAGCATGCGATCGAGCGCGCTATGCCCACCGAACAACGCCGACTGGTTGGGTTTGCGCAGCCACGCATCGGCTTGTGCGGGATCGGGAAACAGAATGTGCAATGCCTTGTAGATGCCCAGCAGATAACTGATGCGTTCGAGCGTATCGCGACCCAGCATGGCATCCTGCTGGCGTTTCCATTTGTAGAAGGTGGATTCGGGCGGATCGCCGAGCAAGGTGCGCTGCTGGGCGATGCGTAGATCCCACCGTTCGGCGAGCTTGAAGAAAGTGCGCAGAGCCGGACCGCCGAGGTCTTGGGCCGGCGGCATCCGGGGCAGGGCGTTCGCGGTCATGGCCAACTCTCCCAATAAAGCTTATGTCTACTTTACTTTATTGGTGAAGTTTTCGCCAGCGGCATTCAGGGCGTGCCCTCGGGCGGACAATCCATGCTGTGCACCCACTGGAAGCCCAGGCGGCCCGGATGCAGACCCATGCAGACCGGATCGCCCCTGTGCGCGGCGTGGTAGGTGGCATAGCCCACCCGAAGATGGGTCCCGCCCGGCTCGGGCCCCCAGCCGGCCAATTCCAGGTAATAGTGGGTGCCGCCCTTGCCGTGGGTGACATGCCAGCCCACAACGTGGGTACGAAAGACCTGCGGCGGGCTCTGGTCGAACATGCGGTTGCCCAGCGCAAGCAAGCTTCCGCCATACACCCACGCGAGCGCGGCGAGAAACAGCAGGCTCAGCAGCTTTTGCCGCAACGGCACGGCGATGTTGCCCATCAACACGACTATCGCCAGCAGCCATGGAAGACCGGCGAGGGCGCCGTGCGCCATCACCTGCGAGGCATCGACCAGATCCGCCCGGCTGCTGGCCATGATGAACAGCATCAGCACGGGCATCATCGTGGGGACGATGATCGCCGTGGCGTTGTTGCCGCCCGCCGAATGCGACCATTGATCCTTGTAGAGATACGCCGCGACCAGGCAGCACCACGGTATCGCCGCGGCAATGAAAACCGCCGGCGCAAACGCCGCACTCGCCAGTACGCCTACGTAGAAAACCGCCATCGAGGCGAACAGCAGGCCCAGATACACCTTGCCGAAATGCGACTTGCGCCGCGCATAGGTCGCCAACCTTTGCGCCGGCGTGACGCCAAGCGACGGATCGTTGCGCGCGCGCACCTCTTCCTCCTGCTGTTGGACCTGTTTCAGATCGGGCAATTTGTCGATCCACGCGTCGAAATAGCGATCAGGGTTGTAGGAATCCTTGGAGATCGTCAACGGAACACCGTTCTTGGGCGCGATCAGCACACCGCCACCCTTGGGCAGGCGCATGCATCCCTTGATCTCGCTCTTGCGCAGCCGGCGCGATCCGAACGGTGTGGATTCTTCGATCGTATCGGCGCACAGCGTGACTTTCGCGGTGAACGACCACCACAGGAAATACAGCATCAACAACGTAAACAGCACATCCACGCTCATCAGCAGCGGGCTGACGGGCACGTTCAAGCCCTGCCACAGCGGCTGGAAGAGCATCACGTTGGCGCCTCCCGCCAGCGCCAGGGTGGCGATCACCGCGGCCACCCGCAGCCACTTCGCCACGCGATAGACCCTGCGATCGCCTGCCGCCGGATAAAGCTCGTCCCGGACCGTTCCTTCAGTCATCAGCGTTCCCCCTGGTTGAACGACGTTCCTTCGATGGAGCCTGGCACGCTTAATCTTGCGGCTTGCCGGCCGGCGCCGGTACATGGCCGTAGTCGGGCTCCGGGCCGCCTTCGGCGATGAAGCGATCGATACGCTGCTCCAGCACCGGCAGCGGCACCGAACCGGTGGAAAGCACGGTGTCGTGGAAAGCGCGCAGGTCGAACTTCGGCCCCAGCGCTTTTTCCGCCTTCGCACGCAGCTCCAGCAATTTCAGATAGCCCAGCTCGTAGGACAACGCCTGCCCGGGCCAGCTGATGTAGCGATCCACTTCGTTGGCGATCTCGCGGTCGGACAAGGCGGTGTTCTGGGTCATGTAGTCGATCGCCTGCTGGCGCGTCCAACCCAGGTGATGGATGCCGGTATCGACCACCAGCCGGCACGCGCGCCACATCTGGTAGGTGAGATATCCAAAGCGCTGGTAGGGCGTCTTGTAGATGCCCATCTCGTTGCCCAGGTATTCCGAATAAAGGCCCCAGCCTTCGCCGTAGGCGGAAATGTAGCCGTCGCGGCGAAACGCGGGCTGGTCGTGCTCTTCTTCGGCCAGTTCCAGTTGCAACGCATGACCCGGATACGATTCGTGCAGCGTCAGCGCCGGCATGTTGTACAGCGGGCGCGAAGGCAGGTCGTACGTGTTCACCAGATAGACGTCCGGACCGCCGCGCCCGGAGGTGTAGTACGGCGCGATATCCGCCGGCACGGGCTCAATGGTGAAGCGCTTGCGCGGCAGGTGGCCGAAGAATTTGCCCACCTGCCCATCCACTTCCTTGGCCACCCAGGCGGTTTTGTCGAGCAGCTCCTGCGGTGTTTTGGCGTAGAACTGCGGATCGGTGCGCAGGAAATGCAGGAACTGGGCAAAGCTGCCCTTGAAGCCGGTTTCCTGCATGGTCTTGAGCATCTGCGCGTGGATTTTCTCCACTTGCTCAAGACCGATCGTGTGGATCGTGTCCGGATCCAGATCCAGTGTGGTGTATTCGCGAATCTGCTGGCGGTAGTAGTTTTTACCGTCCGGCAACGCTTCGGCGGCCAGCGTGGTGCGCGCGTGCGGTACGTATTCGTTGCGGAAGAAGGCCAGCAGTTTGGCGTAGGCGGGAATGACGTCGTTGCTGATTTTGGCGCGCGCATCGGCCTGGATCGCCGCCGCGGTAGCGGCGGGAATGCTCGATGGCATGTGCTGGAGCGGCGCGTAGAAACTGGTCTGGGCAGGGTCTTTGACCTGGGCAACCGCGGCGATCGATACGTCGCGTCCCGCCAGCACCGCGCGCGGCACGCTGAAGCCCCGCTTCAGACCGGCGCGCATGTTGGCCATCTGCTGGTCGAAATACGCCGGCACCTGGCTTAGCCGGTCCACGTAATGGCGATAATCGGTTTCGGTGCGCAAGTTGCCGCCGTCCAGATCATCGTCCAGCTCGCTCCAGAACGCCGAATCGCTGTTGAACGGCATTTGCCACTGCATGAATTGCTGGTCGGCAATGAAGTTGCGGATCTGCTCCCGATACACCGCGTAGTTCACCTGCTCGGCCGGCGAAAGCTGCTTGACGTCGATCGCATTGAGTTCATCCATTACCTTGCGCCAGGTGTCCAGGCGTTCCTGCTGGCTTTTCGCGTCGACCTGATCCAGCCGTCCATTGCTTGGCTGCGATTCGCCCGACGTGCTGATGCCGGACTGGCCGGTACGCCACGCCCACTCCTGCTGGTAAATCTGCCGGAAGTGCGCGTCGGCACTTTGCTGTGCCGCGGCGGGCAACGTCAGCACCAGACCCAAGGCGATGCTCCCGATACGTGTTGCAATGTTCACGACGCTCAATTCCCCGTTGAAGATGGCGCCGAAGCGGCCGACACGGCATCTTCGACGCTCCAATAGTTCAGTGTCTGTGGCGAAAGCTGGGGCAAGGCCGCGCGCAACAGCAGGGCGCGCGTGTCGTCCTTCAAGCGCGCCACGCGCAGGGCTACGCCACGCTGCTGCAGCCACACGGAAAAGTCGCCGAGCGATTCGAGCGCGGTGCTGTCCAGATCCGGCGAGGCTTCCAGGCTGAGGATCACCTGCTTCAGATCCTTGCGCTGCTCCGCCTGCTGGCGCGCCAGCGCCATCACGGCTTCGGCATTGGCGAAAAACAGCGGTTCCTCCGGACGCAGGATCAGCGTCGCCGGCGGCGGCACCGCGTCGGGGTGCTGCAAGACATCGACGAAGTCGTGTCCGTCGGCCAGCCGCCCCAGCACGCTTACCCTCGCTACCGCGAGCTGGCGCAGCAGCAGGATCAGGCTGAAGGCAATCGCCACCAGCAGGCCGTTGAGAATGCCCAGCGACAGCACCGCAACCACCGCTGCCAGTGCCAGCAGGCGATCGCGCTTCCACTGCAGATACGGGCGAAACACTGACAGCCGCCACGATTTGCTGACCGCGTGAATCACGATCGCGGCCAGCACGGCTTCGGGGATGCGCTCGATCCAGCGCAGCAACAGCAGCACCATCAACAGCACGCTGGCGCCGGCGATCAAACCGGCCAGGCGAGATTGCGCGCCGGCCGCTTCGTTGGCCGAGGTGCCCGAATAGCCGGCGCCTACCGGCATGCCGTGCAGCAAGCCGCACACTACGTTGGCCACGCCCAGCACCAGCAGATCCCGGTTGGGCTGCACCGGATCGTTGTGCTTGAGCGCGAAACCGCGGATCGAACTGTACGATTCGGCATACAGGATCAGCAGCAGCGCGGCCGCCAGTTCCACGCTGGGCAGCCATTGGCCGCTGCCCGGCCAGGTGGGCATACCCACTGCCATGCTGAGCTTGATCGTGCCGGTCAGCGACACGCCGTGCGCGGACAGCCAGCCCGAGGCGATCACGCCAAGCGCGATCACCAGCAAGCTGCCGGGCAAACGGCGCACGCGCTCGCACACAAACAACAGCGCAAGGGCGATCAGTCCCGTCGCCAGCGTAACCGGATGCACCTGGTTGACCGTGCGCACCAGTTCCGTCACCAACAGCGGCACGAAGTCGCCGTGCAGCCCAGGCCAGCCGCCCAGGTTCGGCAACTGCTTCAAGGCGATCACGATGGCCAGGCCGAAGGTGTAGCCGCGCAACACCGGGCGTGCGATCAGGTGCGACAAACCGCCAAGGCGCGCGGCGCCGGCAAACAGAAAACAGAGGCCGCCAAACAGCACCAGCGTGGCGCCGATCGCCACGCGCGCAACCACATCGTTGCCGGCCAGCGCCAACGTACCGGCGGCCAGCACCGCCGCCGATGAGGACGTGGACGATACGATCGCGAAGCGGCTGCGTCCCAGCAACCCATAGCAGACCAGGCCGACGAACAGCGCGATCACACCCGCCTGGGGCGGCATGCCCGCGATGCCCGAATAGGCCACCGCCTCGGGCACCAGCAAACCCGCGATCGCCAGACCCGCGAGCAGGTCGGCCACACGTGCGGAACTGGCGGCCGCCGTGGTGCTCATTGCGCGATGACGCCGGTCCATCCCGGCAGGTACGCCGTGTCGTGCGCATGGGCGAACAGCAAGGCATCCTGCACGGTTTTCGCGGTAACGCGGCCGTCCTTCAGCTTCATGTTGCGCCGGTAAAAATCGGCCCAGAGAAATTCCGAATAGGGCGTGGCGTCCTTCGAATAACCGCCCGCCATGCGCACGCGCGCGGCGAGCGTGCGGAATGGATCGTCGGCCATGTCCTTGAGATTGAGCGGAATGGAAGCGTAATCCTGCCGCTGGCCGTGCTGGTCGTAGGGGTGCGCCCAGCGGTTGAATTCCATCGTGTGCCAGAACACCGGCACCTCAAGCCAGGAGAAATCGCGCTGGATCATCACCGGCACTTGTTTCACGCCTTCTTCGAACAAGGCCAGGCCCAGGTGATGGTGATCGACGATGTAGACCTGGTTCTTGGGGCCCAGCACGCCCGGAAACCAGTGTTGGGCGAGCATCTCCTTGCGCTTTTTTTTGCCGAGCTTTTCCCACAGGGCCCGCTTTTGGGCCACCTCGGCCCTGCCCACCGTCATCTGGGTCGGGCGCAGCTTGCCCGGCGCGATCGATAGCAAGGGATGACGCACGCCTGACGACATGGCACGACTCCTACAGGTAATCCCCGGTCTGCGCAGGGTACCCGAAGTCGCGGCCCAAACGGCAAGGGCCGGGGTTTATTCCAGCCCGGCGTAATAGCCGCGCATCGCTTGCAGGTATGAAGCAAGGTTGCGGTCGGGCGCGCTTTGGAATACTTCGCCCGTCTCCTCGTAGCGCTCGATGCGGTCGGGACGGAAATTGCGAAAATCGCGGCGCAACCGGCACCAGGTGCCCAGGGTCCATTTACCGCCCCAGAACGCCAGGCACAGCGGCTCGATCTCGCGCTCGCTCTGGCGGCCCACTTCGTCGCGATAGAACAGCCGCAGCACCTGTTGCTTTTCGATCGCCGCATGCAACTGGTCGATGCGCGCGGCGAAGGCGATCGATTCCTCATCGCGCCAGATCGGCGCATAGATGCGCGTGCGGGAGGAACGTTCGCGCAACTCCGGCGGCAGTACCGCTTCGATCTTCACCAGCGCGGCCTGCGCGCCGGCGGCGAGCTTTTCGCCGGCAAAGGCACGCACGAAGCGCGTGCCGACCACCAGCGATTCGAGTTCGTCGGCGGTAAACATCAGCGGCGGAATGTCCGAACCCTTGCGCAGCACGTAGCCGACACCGGCCTCCCCTTCGATCGGCACGCCCGAAAGCTGCAGGTCGGCCACGTCGCGATAAACGGTGCGCAGCGATACGCCCAGCGTTTGGGCCAGCTGGCGTGCCTGCAGTGCGGTGCGGCGACCGCGCAGGGCATTGATGATAAGGAAGAGGCGGTCGGCGCGGCGCATGCGCGGATGATCGCCCACTCCGGCGGCCACGGCCAGCATCCGAAGTCATGCCTTGGCGTCGCAATGCGTGAGACAGGCATGGGCATGGCTGCTACGTGCTGCATGATCGACTCACCGGCCACGCTCATGCCCCCGGTTTGGCCGTCCATGGGGCAACCGCGTCCGCTGGACGCCGCATCGCCGGACGAGCCGGCATGCGATCGAGCATAGCCGTCACCTTGTACATGGCATGGATCGCGCGATACGACGCCTGGCGTCGTTCGCGCGTTTTGAAATCGATCGCATGCGGTTCGTCACCGGCGTTCGATGCTTCCGCCGCGGCAGGCGTCGCGGTGCAGCGGCTGTTGCGTGCATGAAAGGACATCACGCAGCGGTCGTGTTTGACATCGTTCGAGTACATGATGGTTTCCTGCACTTGCGCAAACCTCACACGCACACGTCAGGTGCGTCGGCGGGCTTGGCGCAGGTGTCTTCATGGGTAGACAGCACCATCCCGGCCGCTGCCGCTGCCGTGGCGACCAGCACGCGCCTGCGCGCGGGTTGGAAAACGGGCGTGAGGTGGATCAGCCTTTTGCCTTTCGCCGGCGGTGCCGTTTGCGGCGGCGGCAAGCGGTACTGGCCGTCCATCAGCAAGCCGCGCAGATACAGCGGCCGGTACGCCAGCAGGACGCGGTTCATCAGGTCTTTCATGACGATCTCCTTCAGGCGGCCTTGATCGTTTCGACCGCGACACCGGGAAACCACGGCGGCGGCACGGCATGCTTGAACAACCGGTACCAGTACTCGCGGTCGCTGCGGTTGTAGAGGTCCAGCGTGTGGATGATTTCGCGCGCGAACTCGATGCTGCCGAGGTGGCTGGCGGTGATCACGCCGCCGTCGCTCACCGCGAGCACGTCCGCGTCGTATTGGTCCTGTCCGGCATACGCCGGCACTTCGCGGCGCAGCTGGCCGGCCCAATTGCCGGTGTGGCGGCAGCGGTCGATCAGGCCCGCGTGCGCCACCGCCAGCACGCCTTCATCGATCGCCGCCACGGGCGCGCCGGCCGCGTGCACGCGTCGGGCCAGCGCGGCCACCTGCTCCATCCGCGCCGGCCGCCACAGGTGGCCGCCCGGCAGGACCAGCAGCGCGGCGGCGTCCAGGTCGAGCCCGTGCATGCTTTCCTCCGGCAGCACCTGCAACCCGCTCATGGACATCACCGGCTCGCGGGTAAACCCCACGGTGCGTACCTTCCAGTCGCCCGGCCGGCGGATTTCGCTAAGCGCCAACGCGACCTGCCAATCGGCGAAGCCGTCGAACACCAGTACATAAACCGTATCGCGCATGGATCGTTCCTCCCTTTTCGACGTTGCCAGCTTGCGCCCCGCCTGCTGCCAACGTGTTGTCAGCAGAGCCTGGCCGCAGGTTCGCACGCACGGCTGGCATCCATCGGGCGGAGGCGGGAAAATGGCTGTCCCTTTGCCTCAAGATCACGTCATGAAACACGTCTCGCTGATCCAGTTCCTGATCGAGGAACGCCGCGCCGGCCGCGTCAACGCCGAGCTTTCCCTGCTGATCGAAGTCGTGGCGCGCGCCTGCAAGCGCATTGCGGTGGCCACCAACAAGGGCGCCATCGGTGGCGTGCTGGGCGAGGCGGGCACGGGCAACATCCAGGGCGAGGCACAGAAGAAGCTGGATGTGATTTCCAACGAAATCCTGCTCGAAGCCAACGCCTGGGGCGGCCAGCTGGCGGCCTGCGCGTCGGAGGAAATGGAAGATCCGCAGCCCATTCCCGACATGTATCCCAAAGGCCATCACCTGTTGCTGTTCGACCCGCTGGATGGCAGCTCCAACATTGACGTCAACATTTCAGTGGGCACCATCTTCTCGGTGCTGCGCTGCCCCGATGGCGTGACCGAGCCCACGGCCGAGCATTTCCAGCAGAAGGGCACCACCCAGCTGGCCGCCGGCTACGTGGTGTACGGTCCGGCCACCGTGCTGGTGCTGACCTTCGGCCACGGCACGCACGAGTTCACCCTCGATCGCGAAGTAGGCAGCTTCATCCTCAGCCGCCGCGACATCCGCATTCCGGAAGAAACCGGCGAATTCGCCATCAACATGTCCAACCAGCGCCATTGGGAAGCGCCGATGCAGCGCTACATCGGCGAGCTGCTGGCCGGCCTGGACGGCCCGCGCGGGCGGGATTTCAACATGCGCTGGGTCGCCTCGATGGTGGCCGACGTACACCGCATCATCACGCGCGGCGGCGTGTTCTTTTATCCGCTGGACGCCAAGATCAGGAGCAAGGGCGGCAAGCTGCGCCTGATGTACGAGGCCAACCCGATGGCCTTCATCATCGAGCAGGCCGGCGGCGCGGCCAGCACCGGCCGCGAGCGCATCCTCGACCTTCAGCCCACCGGCCTGCACCAGCGCGTGCCGGTGTTCCTGGGCTCGAAAAAGGAAATCGACATCGTCACCCACTATCACCGCGAAGCGGACGGCGCCCAGGGCTGAACAGCCGGGATGGATGAGCCTGGCTCCGCGCGAGCGCGGGGCGAGGCTTTCAGGCGGTTGCCGCTTCGCCGTAGCGGCGCTGGCGCATCCACTTGGTCACGATCCACTTTTCGCCGCGCGTCACCGGCGAGCCGCCGTGCAGGGTGAGGCGGTCGAGCTGGCCGTGGCTGTTGGTGTATTCGAAATAGACGGCCGAACCTTTTTTCGGCACCACTTCCAGACCGATGTCGGGAAAGATGGTGGTGCCGCCTTCCTCGACGTCGTTCAAGTACATCACCAGGGTGGACACACGCTGGCCGCCGATGGTCATCTGCACGTGGCTGCCCGGTTCGTCCGGCGGAAAGAAATCGAAGTGCGGCTTGTATTCGCCGCCGGTGCCGTAATGCAGCACCTGCAGTCCTTCGCCGTGATCGACCGGGCAATTCATGATGTCGGCGATACGGCGGTCAAGCCGCGCAATGAACGGATCGGCGTTGAGCATGAAGAACGTGCCTTCGCTACTGCGGTCGGCAATCACTTCGTGTTTGCCGCTGATCGGATCGACGGTGGTGGAACGATGCATCTTGTCGGCGGAGCGGCGGATCAGTTCGTCGCACTCCTCCTCGCTCAGCACGCCCTCGAGCACGGCGATCATCGGGCGCTTCATGCGCGTGACGATGCGCACCTGGCGGTCGAAAGTGCGAATCAGATTGCCTGCGCTAAGGCGCGGCGTTTCGTAGACATAGCCGGCGGCGGCTTTCGGTTGTGCTTCGACGGGCGCGGCGAAAGCGGCGCCCTGGGTCATCACGCCGTTGACCGCGGCACGCGCGAAGATCGGATCGAAGCGGTTGCGCACCATGTCGTCGATCAGCGATTGCGGTGCGCAACCGCGCGCGAGGTTTTCGCGGATCCAGTCTCGCCATTCGGTAGGCAGTTGCGTGATGGCGTTCATCACAAACTCCTCAGGTTCACGGTGCTTTCGCTTGGGCGGCAGGCAGGCACCGCCGATGCTGGCATGGCGGCATGGCGCCGATTGTGAACCTGTTTGCGAGCAAAGCGCCAATCGCCTGGGTTCCTCTCCCCGGCAAGCGCGGAGAGGAACCCTGACCTCCTTCAGGCGAGGCCGTGGCTGCGCAGCAGGGCGTCTGGTTCGGGCTTGCGGCCGCGGAAGGCGATGAAGCTTTCCAGCGCCGGGCGGCTGGCGCCCACGGCGAGGATTTCATGGCGGAAGCGGTTGCCGATGCTGGCGTCGATCACGTTGCCGCCCTGGGCCGCGTGCTCCTCGAAGGCGGCGAAGGCATCGGCGCTAAGCAGTTCCGCCCACAGGTAGCTGTAATAGCCGGCCGCGTAGCCGCCCGCGAAGATATGGCTGAACGCATGCGGGAAGCGCTGCCATGCCGGCGGGTGCAGCACCGCCACTTCGCTGCGCGCCTGCTCCAGCACTTCCAGCGTGCGCGCGCCCTTGGCCGGGTCGTATTCCAGGTGCAACAGAAAGTCGAACAGCGCAAATTCGAGCTGGCGCACCAGAAACAGGCCGGCATGGAAGTGCCGCGCGGCCAGCATGCGCTCGAACAATTCATCGGGCAGGCGTTCGCCGGTTTGCCAATGCCTGGCGAACAGGTCCAGCGCCTGGCGGTTCCAGCCGAAGTTCTCCATGAACTGGCTGGGCAGCTCCACCGCATCCCACTCCACGCCGTCGATGCCGCCGACGGAAGGCAGCGGCACTTCGGTAAGCAGGTGGTGAAAGCCGTGGCCGAATTCGTGGAACAGGGTCAGCGCATCGTCGTGCGTGAGCAGAGCCGGGCGTCCTTCGGTCGGCGGCGCGAAGTTGCAGGTGAGGAATGCCACCGGCAACTGTGATTGCGCCCCGTCGTCGAAGCGTGCGCGGCAGACGTCCATCCAGGCACCGCCCCGCTTGCCGCTGCGCGCGTAAAGGTCGATGTAGGCACCGGCGAAAATGCGTCCGTCCGCATCGATAACGTCGTAATAGCGCACGTCCGGATGCCACACATCGACCCCGTCGCGCGGACGCAGGGTGATGCCGTAGAGCCGGTGCACCAGCCCGAACAGGCCATCGATGACGGCGGGCAGCGGAAAATAGGGCTTGAGTTGTTCCTCATCCAGCGCGTATTGCTGTTGGCGCAGCTTTTCCGCGGCGTAGCCGACATCCCAGGATTGGAGATTGTCGATTTTCAATTCGCGCGCGGCGAATTCGCGCAACGCGGCCAATTCTTTCTGCGCAACGGGTTTTGCGCGCGCGGCAAGATCGCGCAGGAAAGCCAGCACCTCGGCGGGCGCGCCGGCCATCTTGGTCGCCAACGATTCTTCCGCCGCGTTGGCGAAGCCCAGCAGCTGCGCCGCCTCGTGGCGCAGCGCCATGATCTGCTCGATGCGCGCGCCGTTGTCGTACTTGCCTGCATCCGGGCCCTGGTCGGAGGCGCGCGTCTGGTAGGCCCAGTACACGCGTTCGCGCAGGCCGCGGTTGTCGGCATAGGTGAGCACCGCCTGCACGCTCGGTTGCTTGAGCGTGACCAGATACCCTTCGAGCCCTTTTTCCTTGGCATACTGGCGCAGCACCGCGCGGCCCGATTCGGGAATGCCGGCGATGTCGCGCTCGTCGGTGATGTGCTCGTACCACGCATCGGTGGCATCGAGCACGGCGTTGGAGAATTCGGTGGACAACCTGCTCAGCTCCACGCCAATTTCACGAAAGCGCGTGCGCGCCGGTTCTTCCAGGGCGACGCCGGAAAGCTTGAAATCGCGCAGTGCGTGTTCGACCAGCGCCCGCTGCGGGCGCGGCAGCATGGAGAACCCCGGCGCATCGGCCACCGCTTGCACGGCGGCGTAGAGATCGCGGTTCTGGCCCACTTCGAGCGCGTGGTCGGTGAGTTTCTCCTCGGCCGGTCCGTAGACTTTGCGCAGCGCGTCGCTGTCGGCCACCGAATGCAGGTGCGAGACGGGCGACCAGGCATGCGCGATGCGCTGTTCGAGCCGCTCCTGCGGCAGCATCACCGAAGCGAAATCTCGCGGCGCGCCGGGAGCCGTCAACGCGGCGATGCCGGCGCGGCTCTGCGCCAGCAGGGCGTCGATCGCCGGGCCGACCTGGTCGGGGTGGATGTGCGAGAACGCGGGCAGGGCGTCGTCGGCCAGCAGGGGATTGTCGTGGCTCATGGGTGCTCCTTCTGACCGGACAGGGTGCTGTCGGCGGCCGGCGAAATCAAGGCGCAAGACGGCACTATCGCGATCGGGCGCACGCGCGGCGGACGGCGTCATCGCCGCCGGCGTACCATCGCGCGCATGCAGCCTGCCGATATCCCCGCCCTGATCGGTCGCATCCCGCTGTTTGCGCATCTGAACGACGCGCAGCGGACCACGCTTGCCGGCCATCTGCGCTGGATCTGCCTGCCCGGCGGCCAGTACCTGTTCAAGGCCGGCGAAATGGCCCAGGCGCTGTACATCCTGTGCAGCGGCAGCCTGGGCGTGTTCGACGGCCCCACCGACCTGGTGCGCCTGGTTGCCGCGGACGACTGCGTGGGCGAGATCAGCCTGTTCAGCGGCGAGGCGGTGCGTTACGGCGTGCGCGCGCTGCGCGATTCGGAATTGCTGCGGCTCGATCGGGAGGTGTTCGAGCATCTGATCGAACGCCACCCGCGCGCGATGCTCCATGTGGCGCGGCAGGCGATGGATCGGCTGATCCGGCGCGAGCGGCACGACCAGTCGCCGGACAAGCCGCGCACGTTCGCCATCCTGCCGGTCGACCAGGACGTGCCGGTGCGCGGTTTGGCGATGCAGCTGGCGCGCGCGCTGGAGGCCTTTGGCAACTGCATCGTGATCGACGCCGAACACGGCGCCAATCGCGGCAGCGACTGGTTCGCCGAGCGCGAGGCGCAGGCGCGTTTCGTCATCTACCTCGATAGCACCGGCGCCACGTCCTGGCGGCTGCGCTGCCTGCGCCAGGCCGACGTGCTGCTGCTGCCCGCGCCGGCCGCGCAGGCGGCGCGGCCATGGCCGGAAGCCGCGCCGGGCCATCCCGCGCGCGTGCGCCACCGGCCGCGGCATCTGTTGCTGATGCATGCCGCGCATCGCGTGCAGCCGGGTTCCGCGCGGCGCTGGCGCGCACAGTTCAGCGGCGAGATCCAGCATCACCACGTGTGCGGCGAAGCGGATATTGAGCGCATCGCGCGGCTGATCAGCGGCCATGGCCGGGGCCTGGTGCTGGCCGGCGGCGGCGCGCGCGGCCTGGCGCACCTGGGCGCGTTGCGCGCCCTGCGCGAGGCGGGACATCAGTTCGACGCGATCGGTGGCACCAGCATCGGCGCGATCATCGGCGCGGGCGTGGCCAACATGTGGGACACCGACCAGATGATGCGCGTCTTTTACGAAGCCTTCGTGCGCGGCAAGCCATTGTCGGACTGGACCCTGCCGCTGGTCGCGCTCACGCGCGGGCGGCGCGCGGCGCGCATGCTGCGCCGCGCTTTCGGCGCGCTGGATATCGAGGATCTGGAGCGGCCGTTCTTTTGCGTGTCCACCAACCTGTCCGGCCTGGGCAAAGTGGTGCATCGGCACGGGCCGTTATGGCTATGGCTGCGCGCGACCAGTTCCATTCCCGGCATCCTGCCGCCGGTACTGCATCACGGCCAGGTCTACGTGGACGGTGCGCTGGTGGACAACCTGCCCACCGACGTGATGGCCGAGGACGGCATCGCGCACATTACCGCGGTGAGCATCCGCGCCGACATCCAATTGCGCGCGCAAGCCGAAGAATTCGCCACGCCGCCCTGGTGGCGCCTGTGGGTGCGCCAGCGCCACGGCACCGGCTGGCCGGGCATCGTTTCCACGCTCACGCGCGCGGCGATGGTCAACAGCGAGGAAACCAGCCTGCACTGCATCGAGCGCGCGGATCTGTTGATCAACCCGCCGCTGGAGCACGTGCGCATGCTCGACTGGAAGGATTGGCGGCTGGCGGTGGATGCCGGCTACCGGGAAGCGGTTCGCGTACTGGAGGCACGCGAACGCGACCCGCCGCCGCCCGGCAACGAGAACCTTACGGCCGCCATATAGAATGCAGGCATGAATGGCATTCGCAGTTACAAGGGCATCACGCCCACCCTGGGCGCTCGCGCATACGTCGATCCGGCCGCGACCGTGATCGGCGACGTGGTAGTGGGCGAAGACGCATCGATCTGGCCGGGCGCGGTGCTGCGCGGGGACGTGCATTACATCCGCATCGGCGCGCGCAGCAACGTGCAGGACGGCAGCATCGTGCACGTGACGCACGACGGTCCCTATTCGCCCGGCGGTTTTCCCACCATCGTGGGCGAGGGCGTGACGATCGGTCATGCCGCGGTGATCCACGCCTGCACGATCGAGGATTACTGCCTGATCGGCATGCACGCCACCGTGCTCGACGGCGCCACCATCAAGAAATACGGCTTCGTCGGCGCGGGCAGCGTGGTACCGCCCGGCAAGGTGGTGGGCGAGCGCGAGCTATGGCTGGGCAATCCCGCGCAGCGGGTACGCGTGCTTACCGACAAGCAGATCGAGCAGCTGCATTACTCGGCCGATCATTACGTCCGTTTGAAGGACACCTACCTCGCCGGCTGACTGACACGCCGCCTCCCCTGCAGGCACGGGGAGGAACCTGTACGGCGGCGCGAATCAGTTTGCGCGTTGCCCGGCCGCCGCCTGCTGCGCCTGGATGCGCGCAGCTTCCGCTTCATGCTTGCGGCGCTCGATGACGCGTTGCGCGTCGAGCACGCTGCCGAGCAGGGCGAGCTTGTAATTGTGCGGATCGTACATGCGCAGCAGCGACAGCTCGCGCTGCGCTTCGTCCAGATCGCCGCTGTTGATGGTGCTTTCCACGACATCGCAAGCCGGCTTGAACATGTCGCGCAGCCGTTCCATTGCGGTCGAATTGTTCGGGTCGAGCTGCAGCACACTGAAGTAGAACTCGTACATATTGCTGCCGACCGGCGCGAGCAGGTGCTTGTCCTTATAGGCGCTGTCCGCCAGCCCGAGCATGACGCCGACGTCGCTGCCATCGTTCGCAGTGTGGCCGCCGGACTTGCTTGCGATCGATGCATGCGCGTACCAGAACACGCCGCCGCCGATCGCCAGCAGTGCGGCCAGTGACACAAGAAGCAATCCGCGCCGGCCAGGCACGGTGGAAGGGGAAGATGACATGACACCTGCACGATGACGGGGACGTGGGGAGCAACCGCCCGTACCAAAGCGTATTGCCGCAATCGCGCCAGATTAATTAGCTAACGTGTCAGCCCAATGACTCCGCCTTGCGAATGTGACAGCCACGGCCTGCCGCACGACGCTGCGCGGCCCGGGCCGGGAGCTGTTTGCCCGCCGGCCAGGCCCGCGGGTCAAGGATCAGCGAGCAAGTGCGCGTCCATACGCGATTAAACCCGGCCCCCGGGCCATCATTGGCTCGAAATCAGTGGAAATCGCCGCCGATGATGTCGCCGTTCTTATCCAGGTCAGGAAAGAAACGGGTGTTGTCGTAGCGGGTGTCCAGGTCGCTGATCTTGCCGGGCAGCATCAGCAGCACGCCCGGATACATCTTCTTGAACTGTGCGGGGCTCGGGTGGGTGCTCACGAACGTTTCGAACCCGGCCAGGTCCGTCACGCCTTTCCTGTCGACCCGGGTGCCATCCGGTCGCGTGGCGTGATGGCAGCCAGCGAGCACGACGGCCACGCCAAGGATGGAAAGTGCGAGCAAGCGGGTACGCATCGGCAAAGACTCCGTGGAACGACATATGCAGGGTGCAATGCCGACAAAATTAACATGCCGGCACCCCCTCGGACCATCCGAAGGGGTGCCGGTTCCTGCCTGGCTTACCAGTTGAACAGGCGCTCGCCCTGATAAGGGGAGCCATCGGGGTGGGTGAACCAAAGCACCCGGTTCTGCCGGCCGGGGCAACCCTGGCCGCTGCTGTAGGCCGTTACGAGGTTATTGGCGGAACTGACGCTGCTGTCGTAGCAGTCACCCAGCGAGTCGTCGAACGCAAAAGTTTGCGTCGCCTGCTGGCCGCTATGGCTGACGATGCTGTAGCTGGGCGTCAGCACCAGGGTGTCCGAACCATCCACGCGGTTTTCCACCTTGGCCGCATACAGCGTCAGGCCGCCGATGCCGACCTCGGTTTGCTGTTTGTAGCCTTGGCCGATCTTGGTGAAGATCGAGTAGTTGCCGTCGGCCAGCACGCTCTCGTCCGATTCCACGTAAAGCGGATAGCGATAGCTGGCGCTGAACTGGCTGACCGTGACCGGCCCCAGCTTGCTTTGGCTCGTACCGTTGAGCGTGGTGAGCTGGTTGCTGGTCTGGTCGTAGATCGAGCTGGTGATGTCGAAGCTTTCGGTGTTGGTGAAGGCAGAGGTTTCATCCACCGTGGTGGTGATGCGTCCGCGCGACGTATCCACGTAACCTTCGATGACGAAGTGGCGACTTAAGGCCGTGGTGACGCCGCCGGTAACGTCGCCGGAAGCATCCTGGCTCAAGGTGCTGCTGATCGTGGGCGTCGGCGGCTGGTTGGCCAGCGTGTTGCGCGTAACCTGGCCGCTCACCTGCTTGGTGCCGTGATCCTCATACACCAGCAGCGCGGCAGTGGCCGAGAAGTAGCTGTCGGCACCGGCCACGCTCACCGCCACCGTGTGCGGCGCGCCGTTGCTGAGCACGCCGGCGAACGGCGTCAGATCCACCCGGTAGGGCATGAAATTGAGCGTCTGCACGCCGGGCGTGGGCTTCCAGATGAACAGGTCGATGCCGCCGGTATAGATCCATGGATACACCGGCGCCACGCCGGCCGGCTGGCCATCGATGCTGATCTGGGCTTCGCGAAAATTGCCGTTGTTGCATTCGCCGGTTTCCGCGGCGTATTGCGCCGGCACGCAGGTGTACCAGAACTCATCGTTGCTCTGGCTTTGCGTGAATACATCCAGGTAAGCGCTCTGTATGTTGCGCGGCAAGCTAAGCGTGGCGGCAAGCTGGTCGGTCGAGGTGTTCAGGGCCACCGTGCTGCCGACCGGATCGCTGCCCAGCGGATAAACCGCGTCGGGTGCGTTGGCCGCCGGCGCGACGCCGCTGGCCGGATAAAACAGCAGCCGCGCGCTACCGTGGATCACGCCGGTATAGGTGCTGTTGACGATGTTGCCGATGAACGCCTGGCCCTGGCCGGGCTTGGCGAACAAGGCGCTGTAATCGGTCAGGTCACGCTCCACGTGCCAGCTCGGCGCGAGCGTGGAGGCGGGCTCCTGGGTGGTGCCGAAATACAGGTTCACGCCGGCCAGGAAGATGGTCGCGGTGCGGTCGTACTGCACCCCCGCGGTGACCGAGAAATCCCCTTCCAGCACCACCTTGGACCAGTGCGTGCCGCAGCCGGCCGGCGGCGTATAGCTGAAAGGCCGCGTGCTGTAATCGTCGAACGTATCGTTGCTGAAAAGCTGCACCGCGCAGGGCTGCCCCGGCGGGCGCGGCACCGTTGGATCGGCCACCGTGACATTGGCCGAGCCCACTGGACTGCTGTTATCCGGCGCGGCGCTGGCCACGCCTGCGACGCACACCATTAGCCCGGCCCCAGCCAGGCAACGACTGAATTTCCCCATCGGCAACATACGCAAACCCCCGCGAGTGATGCCCCCTGTCCAGCCAACTTAGCACGATCCAAAATTTGGACATGCCAAATGCCGGGCAAGCCGGAACGGCGGGAAATTCAGGCGGCGCGAGTGGCTTTTTCCAGCGCCGACAGCCACCCCAGGGCGTGCTCGCGATCGCTGCCGCACATGGCCGGCTCCGGCTGCAGCCGCCCGCAGACTTGCGGGCGGCGCGGGTCGCCAAAGAGGGCGCAACGGTTATCGGCGGTCAGTTGGATACAGCGCACGCCTGCCGGCTTGCCGTGCGGCATGCCGGGGATCGGCGAGCTGATCGAGGGCGCGATGCAACATGCGCCACAACCCATGCGGCATGCCGTGCCCGCGTTCATAGGGCGCGCAGGGACTGGTACACCGGCTCGGTATCGGGCCGCTTGCCGTGCCAAAGCTCGAACGCATCGGCGGCCTGTTCCACCAGCATCCCCAGGCCGTCGTAGGCGTGCAGCGCGCCAGCGGCGCGCGCCCAGGCGAGAAAGGCAAACGCGGAGGTGCCGTAGCCAAGGTCGTAGCAGACCGCGCGCGATCCCACCAGCGAGAACGGCAGGCTCAGCGCCTGGCCGAGCGTGCCGACCGAGGTGGCGTTGACGATCAGGTCGAAGCTGCCGATGTTGCCCAGATCGTCCCAGTAGCGCGTATGCACGCGCGCCGGTTCGCCGATCGCATCGGCAAGCTGATCGGCCGCTTCGGGCGAGCGGTTGACGATGGTGAGCGTCTGCACACCCGCTTCGAACAACGACCAGGCCACCGCGCGCGCGGCGCCGCCGGCACCCAGCAGCAATGCATCGTGGCCGCGCAAGTCCAGGCCATGGCGGTCGGTGAGATCGCGCACCAGCGCCGCGCCGTCGGTGTTGTGCGCGGCGAGGCGTCCGTCGGGCAGACGCGTGAGCACATTGGCCGTGCCCGCGCGCGTGGCGGCCTGCGTGTGCTCGTCAGCCAGCGCGAAGGCGGACAGCTTGTGCGGCAGCGTGACGTTGGCGCCGCGGCCGTCTTCTTCGTTGAAAAAATGCCGCACGGCGTCGGCGAATGCAGAGGGTGCGGCATCGATGGTGCGGTAGGTCAGGGCAATACCGAACTGCTGCGCAAAAGCCTGGTGGATGCGCGGCGACAGGCTATGCGCGATCGGATGGCCAAAGACGGCGAACTGGCTGGGTCGTGACATGCGGTGCTCCTTGCGGGGCGCCCATTGTACTTGGCCGCATGCGTCCGGATTTCGGCGATCGAAGCGCGGCGTGCGCTCCCGCCCTGCTTGCCTGGGGTGTCGGCGGGGCGTTGGGGCGCCATCGCAGTCCGTGAGACCGCCCGCCGGCACGCTTGGTCCACGCCCAAGACGGAGCTTTGCCATGCGTCAACCGAACACCGATTTCCCGCGCCACGCACGGCTGCTGGCCGCATCGCTGTTGTGGCTGCTGATCGGCACCCTGCTGCTGCTCAGCACCCTGGTGCCCGCGCACACCGCACTATTTGGCTGGGCCCCGATGTTCTGGCTGCTGTGGGCGCCGCTGGCCGTCATCTTGACGCTGGAGCCGACGCTGCCGCGGCAGTTGCTTGCGTTGTGTCGCCCGCGCCGCCGTTCGGCACGGCACCTGATCTGGCATTAGCAAAGTATCCGCCTGGCAGTGGAGCCTGCGCGGCCGGAGCGCTGCGCAATGGGATGTCCGCCGGCCTGAAGGGAGTGGTCGCCGGCCGGCGGCAGCGCAAGGGAATGCGCACACCTTTGCGGCTTGCCCATGGACGGGCAAGCCGGAAGATCCCGCGCGGGCAACGCTAGGCGATGATGCCCATGCGCTTGCGCTCCATGCGGCGCAAGAACTCCTGCATGATTCGCCGGTACAGGTCCTCGCCCAGATAGGCGTCTTCCACACCCGCGTCGATGGACGGGTTGTCGTTCACTTCGATGATCACGGCCTTGTCGCCCAGCTGCTTCAAATCGACGCCGTAGAGACCGTCGCCCACCGCGTTGGTGGCCTTGAGCGCCAGCTTCACCACTTCCGGCGGCGCATCGCGGATCGGGATGGTTTCGGAACTGCCGGTTTTCGCCGCGCCTTTCGCGCCGTGGTTGTAGATCTGCCAGTGGCCGCGCGACATGTAGTACTTGCATGCGTACAGCGGTTCGCGGTTCAGCACGCCGATGCGCCAGTCAAATTCGGTGGCGACGAATTCCTGCGCCAGCAGCAGTGCGCTGTGCTGGAACAGTTCGCTGGTGGCTTTTTCCAACTCTTGTTCGTCCTGCACTTTCACCACGCCGCGCGAAAAAGAGCCGTCGGGAATTTTCAGCACCAGCGGATAGCCGAGCTTGGCAGCGACCTCGCGCCATCCCTTGGTGTCGTCGCGATAGATAATTTCCGTGCGCGGCACAGCGAGCTTGCGCGACACCATCAGGTCGTTGAGGAAGATCTTGTTGGTGCAGCGAAGAATGGAGCCCGGATCGTCCATCACCACCATGCCCTCGCGTTCGGCGCGATGGGCGAAGTTGTAGGTGTGGTTGTCGCTGGCGGTGGTCTCGCGAATGAACAGGCCGTCGTATTCGGCCAGGCGCTGGTAATCGTTCTTGCCGATCGGATCGACCTCGATGCCCAACTCCTTGCCCGCGGCAATGAACGACTTGAGCGCCCTCTTGTTCGACGGCGGCATCGCTTCGTTCGGATCGACCAGCATGGCCAGGTCATAACGGTACAGCCGCCTTGCGCGAGGCTTACGCCAGAGCTTTTTGGAAAAGCGATCGAGTTCGGCGGCGAAGGCGTCTTCCTGCGCGTCGTCCAGCGTGTGCAGGCCCACCGGCTTGATCGAGGAGATCTGCCACACCCGCTCGCGCTCGAACTCGATGCGCAGCAGCGGACAGGGGTACATTTCGAACACCTGCCGCGCCAGGTCCTGCAGCGCGGGCTGGGCCGTTTCGCCGAAGTAGACCAGGATGCCGAAATCGGTGGTGTCGCGCCCGCCGGCGGGTAAAAAATGCGTGAGCTTGGCGTTGAGATCGTCGATCGCCAGACCATAAAGCGAGCGCCGCCGCAGGTCGTTCACGGTGCGCACCGAGGGCATCACCCGATGCCCGCGCGCCTCGGCCAGCAGCGACACGTAGTAACCGGTGCCCAGGTATTTATAGCTGCGGCACAGGTTGATGACATGGGTGCGTTCGTCGTCGCCGCCCACCGGTTCGCGCAGGTAGTCCATCGCGCTGACCACGTCGACCGACGGATAGTAGGAGCCCCAGTCGGAAGCTTTCTCGACGACGATGACGAGTCGGGTCATGACACCTCAGGAGGACCGGCGGGAGAAGCGCCGCCGCGTAGGGGAACGAGGCGGCGCAGCGCAAGGGCGCAGTGTCATGCACCGGCGCGGGGTGCACAAGGGTACGCACTGAAGCGGCACTAAACGCCGGTTGCCCCCGGATGCTGTCCGGGGCGCGTCCATGACTTGCAATGGATGCTTTCCGCCGCACTCTGCACTACAGTGCCGCCCTTATTCAAAACCCACGCCTGCTGGATTTTGGCAGCCCGCGCCAAGCCCGCCGCCGGTGCGTTCTAATGAGAGCCTCTTTGATGACGCCATCGCCAGCCACCGCCGCCGTGCGGGTGCGCCGAGCCGAACTTTCCGATCTCGACGACCTGGTCGCGCTGGAGCACGCCACGTTCGATCACGACCAGATCAGCCGCGCCCAGTTTCGCCGTCATCTGGACAGCGACACCGCGCGCGTGCTGATCGCCAGCGCCAACCACCGCCGCTTTCTGGGCACCGCGCTGGTGTTCTTCCGCAAGGGCAGCCGCGCGGCGCGGCTGTATTCCATCGCCAGCCTGCCCGAAGCGCGCGGCAAGGGCGTGGGCACCGCCTTGATCGAAGCGGTGGAAGGCGTTGCGCGCCAGCGCCGCTGCCAGTGGGTGCGGCTGGAAGTGCGTACCGACAACGACGCCGCGGTGCGTTTGTACGAGCGGCTGGGCTACCGCCGCGCCGGTCCGGTGCTGAAAGGGTTTTACGAAGACGGCACCGATGCCTTTCGCTTTGAAAAATCGCTGGCATGAAAAAGGGCCTCCTGTGCGGGAGGCCTTCGACTAAACCCGGCCCGCCGTCAGTTCACCGGTCAGTGGCCGGCGTTGGGCAGCGCCGCCGCTCCGCTTGCACGGCGCATGGGCCTGGTCCACTTGGCCTGGCCGAGCCGTTGCTTCCCCCGCTGCACCTGGCCGTCCAAGCCCAACGGATGGGCGCGCGGCGCGGCGAGTATGCCGAGACCGGCTCAGTCGCCCAGCGGCTGGCCGATGCGCTGCTGCGTGGCCTCGTCCGGGCGCACCACCAGCGCGCCCGTGCGCATCAGGTTCACGCTGTAGTGGCCGCCATCGACCAGCGGCAGGTACGCGCCGCTGCCGAACAAGGTATCCACATCGGGTAGCCAGGCCGGGTATTGCTTGCGCAAGTCCAGCAGATCGCCCTGGCCGGCCTGCTTGAAATCGATCACGGTGCGCGGCGCGGTCATTTCCTGCGTGGCGTCGTCATAGCGTCCGGACAGGCGGTCGAGCCGGTATAGCGGCGGCAGGCCGGCCAGCATCGCCGGCAGTTTCCACTTCAACACCACCGCTTCGATGCGAAAGTCGTCGCCCGCCAGCATCACGCTGCGGGTGGTACCGTCCGGCCAGCTCACGGTAAGTGCCCAGCGTTGCGGCGAAAGAATGTGCGACTCGATCTGCACGACAGGTTCTTCCTCGCTAAGAAAGCGATAACCGCGCAACGACATGGCCACGCCCGCAAGGAACAATCCCAGCACCGCCAGCACCACCAGCAGCAGCGCATGGCCGCTGGCCGCGAGCGGGCGATGCGCCAGCACGTGCTGACGTGCCGCGATCAGCTGCACCAGCGCGACGAACAACACCACCGCGGCCAGGATGGCGAGCAAGGTGGTGGGCAGACGTAGCAATTCGTTCCAGTTCATGGGGTACTCCACGTGCCACGCGTCCATGCGGATCGGATGCGCATCATAACGGCGGCACGCCGAGATCCGGATCACGGCGGCAGTGCAAGGCGGGCGGCTTGGCTATACTGGCCGCGATCTCCAAGGACTTCGCATCATGCGCCGATCGCTTCTATTTCTGCCGGCTTGCCTTGCCCTGGCCGCGCTTTCCGGCTGCGGCAACAAAGGTCCGCTGTACATGCCGCCGGCCGCGCCCAAGCCGGTCGCCAAGCCTGCACCGGCACCGGCACCGGCCGCTTCCGCCGCCGCGCCCGCGTCCTCCAGCTCGGCACCGGCCAGCGCCAGCAGCGTAGTGACCAAGCCTTTGCACGGCGGATGACGGTTTGAGTTGAAGCGATGGCATTGCGTTTTTCCAAAATGCACGGCAGCGGCAACGACTTTGTCGTGATCGATGGCCGCCATGGCGCACTGGCGTTGAACCCGGCATTGATCCGCGCCATCGCCGACCGCCATACCGGCGTCGGCTTCGACCAGCTGCTGAGCGTGGAGCCGGCGCGCGATGGCGCCAGCGCGTTCTATTACGGCATCTGGAACGCCGACGGCTCGCCCTCCGGACAGTGCGGCAACGGCGTGCGTTGCGTGGCGGCGTGGTTGCATCGCGCGGGTGCGCTGGCGATCGGCCAGGCGGTTCAGATCGAAAGTCCCTCCGGCCCTGTGGCCGTGCGCCTGATCGACGCGCACCGGGTCACGGTAGACATGGGCGAACCGATCTTCGACCCATCGCGCATCCCGTTCGACGCGGCTCAGACCGCGATACGCCACACGATCGAGGTGGACGGCCAGGCGCTGGAGATCGGCGCGGTCTCGATGGGCAATCCGCACGCGGTGGTCGCGGTGGACGAGCTCGCCGCGCCGGAACTGGCGCGGCTGGGGCCCGCCTTGACCGCACACCCGCGCTTTCGCGAAGGTGCCAACGCCGGCTTCGTGCAGGTCGTCAACCGCGCGCATGTGCGCCTGCGCGTGCACGAGCGCGGCGCCGGCTGGACGCTGGCGTGCGGCACCGGCGCCTGCGCCGCCGTGGCGGTACTGCGCCAGCGCGGCGAAGTGGATGCACAGGTACGGGTCGACCTGCCCGGCGGCAGCCTGCAGATCGACTGGAACGGCCCGGGCGAGCGCCTGTGGATGACCGGCCCTGCCTCGTTTGTGTTCGAAGGCGAATGGCTGGACCGGCAAACCGGTGATTGATGCGCGGGCGCGTCCATCGCACACTGCGGTCGGGCGACCCCTCGCCCATCACTCCGGCTCGAGGTTTCGCGTATGACCAACGCCCTGCTCGATGACACGCTCAAAGCCAGCGAAGTAGCCGCCTACCTGCGGCGCCATCCTGACTTTCTCAGCAGCTATCCGGAGCTGGCCGCCGTGCTGACGATGCCGCGCGAGCAGGGCGCGGTGGCCTCGCTGGCGGCCTACCAGCTGCAAACCCTGCGCGACAAGAACGGCGACCTGGAACGCAAACTGGTGGAGCTGACCACCATCGCCGCGCAGAACGAACGCCTTATGCAGCGCGTGCACGAACTCAACGTCGCCGTACTGCGCGCCAACACCCCTGCCGTGGCCGCACGCACGGTGGTGGCCAAACTGCTCGACGATTTCGGTACCGACCAGGTGCGCCTGGTGCTGTTCGGCCAGATGCTGCTGCCGCCGGCCGACTGGTTGATACACGAAGCGGGCGGCCGCGCGGCCATGCCCGAATTCGCCGACTTCCTCGCCCATCACGAACCGATCTCCGGACGGCTTTCGGCCGAACGCATGTATCGCCTGTTCGGCCAGCAGGCACCGGAGGTTCGCTCCGTGGCGCTGATGCCGCTGGGCGAATACGGCCTGCTGGCGATCGGCAGCCACGATCCGGATCATTTCCAGCCGGGCATGGGCACGATGTTCCTGAAAATGATTTCCGCCACCGTCACCGCCTCGCTGGCGCGCCTGCAAGACGGCGCCTGAGCGCTCACGTGCAAACCCAGGCCCTGGTCCAAGCATGGCTCGCGCGGCTGGCCACCGAGCGCAAGGCGTCGGCGCACACCATCGACGGCTATCGCCGCGACCTGGCCAAGCTGCTGCGCTTCATGCAGACGCAACAGATCGAATCGTTCGACGCGCTGATGCCCGGCCGCATGCGCGGCTTCATCGCCGCCGAACATCGTGCCGGCCTGTCGCCCAAGAGCCTGCAGCGGCTGCTTTCCTCGTGCCGCAGTTTGTTCCGGCAACTCACACGCGAAGGCTTGATCACGCACGATCCGCTGGCCGGGGTGCGCGGACCCAAGGTGCATCGCAAACTGCCACAGGTGCTGGACGTCGATGAAGCGACCGCGCTGGTGGAAGGCGAGGGCGAGGATGCGCTGGGGGTGCGCGATCGCGCGATGCTGGAGTTGTTCTATTCCTCCGGCCTGCGCCTGTCCGAGCTGACCGGCTTGCGCTGGCTGGATCTGGATCTGGATGCCGGCGAAGTGCGCGTGCTGGGCAAGGGCCGCAAGACGCGCATCGTGCCGGTGGGACGTCACGCCATCGACGCGCTGCGCGCCCTGGGCCAGGCGCAGGGCCGCGATGCCGATGCGCCGGTGTTTCGCGGCCGCGGCGGCGCGCCGATCAGTCCGCGCACCGTGCAGGCGCGCATGAAAACCTTGGCGCTGCGCCAGGGTTTTGCCAAGCACGTGCATCCGCATTTGCTGCGCCATACTTTCGCTAGCCACATGCTGGAATCGTCCGGCGACCTGCGCGCGGTGCAGGAGCTGCTCGGCCACGCCGACATCGCCACCACGCAGATTTATACGCATCTGGACTTCCAGCACCTGGCCAAGGTGTACGACGCCGCGCATCCGCGCGCGCGGCGCAAAGGATCGTAACGCTGCCCGCCCCCGATCGCCGCCCTGCCGGCGTGGCGCGTGATGGCGGACGGCACGGTGTCGCTCCGGTCGCGCCGCCAAGGGCCGGTCCACCGCTTGGAATCAGGCACCCCGGCCCCACGTTTGGGGGCTAGGCTCGTTTTCGGAGAACTCCATGGAATCGTTCCACGCCACCACCATCGTCTCGGTGCGCCGGCACGGCCGCGTCGTGATCGGCGGCGACGGCCAGGTCACGCTGGGCAATACGGTGATGAAGGCCAACGCGCGCAAGATCCGCCGCCTGGGCAAGGGCGACGTGCTGGCGGGCTTCGCCGGCGCCACCGCCGATGCCTTCACGCTGTTCGAACTGTTCGAGCAGAAGCTGGACAAGCACAGCGGCAACCTCACCCGCGCGGCCGTCGAGATGGCTAAGGAATGGCGCACCGACCGCCGCCTGGGCCGCCTCGAAGCGATGCTGGCGGTAGCCGACAAGGATGCTTCGCTGCTGATTTCCGGCAACGGCGACGTGCTCGAACCCGAGCATGGCTTGATCGCGATCGGTTCCGGCGGCCCGTACGCACAGTCAGCCGCGCTGGCGCTGATGGAGAACACCGAGCTGGACGCGCGCGCGATCGTCGAGCGCGCATTGAAGATCGCCGGCGACATCTGCATCTACACCAATCACAACACCACGATCGAAGAGCTTTGATCGTCGGCCCGCTCCTGTAACACCGTCATCGACCGGCAGCGCCGCGGCAACATGGGTTGCGCCTGCGCCGGCCGAACGGAGCCACCCACATTTTTCCGGTGACCTCATGTCCGAACTCACCCCGCGCGAAATCGTCAACGAACTCGACCGCTTCATCATCGGCCAGCACAACGCCAAGCGCGCGGTGGCCATCGCGCTGCGCAACCGCTGGCGCCGCATGCAGCTGGAACCGGCGCTGCGCGAGGAAGTGACGCCCAAGAACATCCTGATGATCGGCCCCACCGGCGTGGGCAAGACCGAGATCGCGCGGCGCCTGGCCACCTTGGCCAATGCACCGTTCGTGAAAGTGGAAGCGACCAAGTTCACCGAAGTCGGCTACGTCGGCAAGGACGTGGAATCGATCGTGCGCGACCTGGCCGACGTCGCCTACAAGCTGACCCGTGAGCAGGCGATGAAGCGCGTGCGCACGCAGGCCGAAGACCGCGCCGAGGACCGCATCCTCGATGCCCTGCTGCCGCGCCGCCAGACGCCCAGCGACTGGAACCACGATCCGGCACCGACCCCGTCGCTGGAAAGCGATACGCGCCAGAAGCTGCGCAAGCAGTTGCGCGAGGGCGCGCTGGACGATCGCGAGATCGAGCTCGACGTCAGCATGAATGTCGGCGTGGAAATCATGTCGCCGCCCGGCATGGAAGAAATGGGCCAGCAGCTGCGCCAGATGTTCCAGAACCTCGGCGGCGGCAAGACGCAGAAGCGCAAGCTGGCGATCAAGGCGGCGCGCCCGCTGCTGATCGAGGAAGAGGCCGGGCATCTGCTCAACGAAGAGGAAGTGCGCGCGCAGGCGATGGAAGCGGCCGAACAGAACGGCATCGTCTTCATCGACGAAATCGACAAGGTGGCGCAGCGCTCCGAATGGGGCGGCGCCGGCGTCAGCCGCGAAGGCGTGCAGCGCGACCTGCTGCCGCTGGTGGAAGGTTCGACCGTGTCGACCAAGTACGGCCCGATCAAGACCGACCACATGCTGTTCATCGCCTCGGGCGCCTTCTCGCTCGCCAAACCGTCCGACCTGATTCCGGAGCTGCAGGGCCGCCTGCCAATCCGGGTGGAGCTTTCGGCGCTGTCGGTGGAGGACTTCAAGCGCATCCTGCGCGAGCCGCACAACGCGCTGACCAAGCAGTACGTGGCCCTGCTCGGCACCGAGGGCGTCAGCCTCACCTTCGACGAAACCGGCATCGACCGGCTGGCCGAGGTGGCCTTCCAAGTGAATGAGCGCACCGAGAACATCGGCGCCCGCCGCCTGCACACGGTGATGGAGCGGCTGCTGGAGAAGATCTCCTACGAAGCGGCGGATAAGTCCGGCGAAAATTACGTAATCAGCGCCGAATATGTCGATAAAAATCTTGGCGACCTGGTGCGGGACGAAGATCTGAGCCGTTATATCCTCTAGGCGCCGCCGAATTCACGTAACCACATGACTGTAAAGGATAAATGTCCCAGCCCGCGGGTACCTTAGCGAGCTGTAAACAAAGCGCCGGGAACCCCTCTGGTAAAATGGTCGCCATGGGCAAGATTATTGAATTGAAGATCACCGGCCAGCGTGCGCAGCTGCGCGAGGCGCAACAAAATCAGCAGATGGTGCGGTTGTGGCGCGGCGAACTCGAACACGGCAGCTTCTGCGGTTACGTCGGCGGCGTGGGGCGCGAGTTCTTCCTGCTATGGGTCGTGGGCGACGGCATCACCTACGATGGCATGTACGTCATGCGGCACCGCGACGTCAGCGAACTGGAAACGCCGGACAAACATCACTTGTTCATGGAAAAGGCGCTGGCGCTGAAAAACCTCACGCCACGTCCGCCGCGTAATTTTCCGCTCGACAGCATCCGCGACGTGGTGCAGGCCGCCAGCGCCATGGCGCCGGTGATCGGCGTGCACGTGGACAGCGAGGACGAGGCCGAAGTCTGCTACATCGGCCGCCTGGTCAGCGTCGAGGAAGATGGTTTCAACATGCAGGAAATCACCCCCGATGCGGAGTGGCTGCGCGAACCGTCATTCTTCGCCTGGGACGAGGTCTCGACGGTGACGATCGAAGACGGCTACGCCACCTCGCTGCTCGCCGTGGCCGGCGCACCGCCGCCGCTGCTGCAGGGCGACTCGGGCGTGGGCCGGGCGCACTGATAAAAAGTACACCGCACGAAAGAGCCCGCCCTCCCTGCGGGCTTTTCATTGCGCGGCAGCAGGCGCCTTCAGCGCCCAAACAAGTTGCGTCGCGCCTCTTCGTCCTTGCTTGGGTCCGCACGGCCCTCGATGGTGTCGGCGATTGCGTACGCACGCTGGGTGGCCGCGCGGGCGGCGATGCGCTCGAACCAGCGCTTGAAGTGGGGGAAATCGTCGGGATTCACGCCCTGGCTTTCGTGCGATACCGTCCAGGGATAGGCGGCCATGTCGGCGATGGTGTAATCGTGGCCGGCGATGAAATCGCGGCCTTCCAGGCGCCGGTCCAGCACGCCGTAGAGGCGGCGCGCTTCGCGCGTATAGCGATCGATCGCGTACGGGATTTTCTCCGGCGCGTAGCGATTGAAGTGATGGTTTTGGCCAAGCATCGGCCCTAGTCCGCCGACCTGCCAGAACAGCCATTCCATCACCGTGGTTCGGCCGCGCAGCGTCGCCGGCAGGAAACGGCCGGTCTTTTCGGCCAAGTACTGCAGGATCGCACCCGACTCAAACACGCTTAGCGCTTCGCCGCCATCGGCAGGCGCGTGGTCCACGATCGCCGGCATGCGGTTGTTGGGCGAGATCTTCAGGAACGCCGGTTCGAATTGTTCGCCCTTGCCGATGTTCACCGGCTTGATGCGGTAGGCCAGGCCGGTTTCCTCCAGCATCAAGGCTATCTTGTGGCCGTTCGGCGTAGGCCAGTAATACAAGTCGATCATGCTCGATCTCCAACGCAAACCCTCAGCGTCTGGGCCATCAGGGGCGGTTTCAAGGCGTATGGCGATAAGGCGCATGTGCAGGGCGTTTCGCATTTTCTTGACGGACAGCGCGCCGGCGCGATGCCGCAAGTAAACGCCGCAGCACGTTCATCGTTGGAAGACAGGCAAGCGTTGCCCAAACCATCCACGCTTTCCGCGCCACGGAGTCCCACCATGAAGCCATTCGCATCGCGTTTTGCCCTGCTCGCTCTTTCGCTCGGCGTCGCCGGTTTCGCCGCCCCTGCGTTCGCCCAGGACAGTGCCCCAGCCGGCTCCAGCAGCGCGTCCACGGGGACGCCCCGGCACGCCGATCCGCAGAGGCAGGCGGCCCGGCTGACCAAGCGCCTGGGGCTGAGCGACGATCAATCGTCCAAGATCGCCACCATCCTGCAAAACCGCCAGCAGCAGATGGAAGCCCTGCGCGGCGACAGCTCGCTTTCACCGCAGGATCGACGCGCAAAAATGCGTTCCATCCAGCGTGACAGCGATACGCAGATCAACAGTGTGCTCACGCCCGCGCAACAAACCCAGTACGCGAACATGAAACAGCAGCTGCGCGAACGCATGCAGAACAGCCGCAATGGCGGCGGCCAAGGCAACGGCGGCGAAAGCAGCTCCGGCGGCGGCAACTGACGGCGAAACCCCTGCGCACCGGCCACCGCCGGCGCGCAGGGGGAAACGCGCTACCACATCGGCACGTTCGCCTATACGCTCTCCGGGGTACGCATTTGCGCGTCGCTTGAAGAGCACCCTATGACTCGCCTGGTCGTCGTCGGCAGCATCAACATGGACCTGGTCACGGTGTCGCCGCGGTTTCCCGCGCCGGGCGAAACCTTGCTCGGTGAACGTTTCGTATCCCTGCACGGTGGCAAAGGCGGTAACCAGGCCGTAGCGGCGGCGCGCCTGGGCGCGCAGGTACACATGGTCGGTGCCGTGGGCGACGATGCGTTCGGCCAGCCGCTGCGCGACGCGCTCGCTGCCGAAGACATCGACGTCGAACACGTCGCGCGCATCGACGATTGCAGCAGCGGCACCGCGTCGATCACCGTCGCTGGCGGCGAAAACCAGATCATCGTGACACCCGGCGCCAATGCGCGGGTGACACCCGCGCAAGTGGAGGATGCACGCGAAGCGATCGCGCGCGCCGATGCCGTGCTGGTGCAGATGGAAATACCGCTGGAAACGGTGGAAGCGACGCTGCGCATCGGGCACGCCCTGCACGTGCCGGTCATCCTGAACCCGGCGCCGGCGCAGCGCCTTCCGTCGGAATGGCTGCAACTGGCCCGCTACATCACACCCAACCAGCACGAACTGGCCACCCTGCTCGACGCGGACGCCAGCGAGGATTTCCGCACATTGATGCGCCGTTCGCCGTGCCCCGTGGTGCTGACACGCGGCGCCGAGGGCGCGTGGTTCCGCGAGGAAGGCGAGGCCCAACACCAGGAAGGCTTCAACGTGGAAGCCGTGGACAGCACCGGCGCCGGCGACACCTTCAATGCCGCATTGGCCGTGTTCCTGCATGAAGGCCTGCCCATTGCCGTGCGCAAAGCCTGCGCCGCGGCAGCACTCTCCGTCACCCGCCTTGGCGCGCGCGGCGGCATGCCGCACCCCGCGGAAGTCGATGCGTTGCTGGCCCGTCAGCGCGGCTGATTATTTGCCGACTTGACTCCATCATCAGTGATGGATGACCACGATAATCCCCCTGCAATCCATCTTCTTTTCCTCCAGCGCGCCGCAACCAGCGAGCCTTGCCGATAGTCGTCTTCGGTCAGTTGGATAGTTACCGCGAGCTTTTCCACGGCGGGCTGCTGTCAACTGTGACGGTATCAAACGCGGGGCCGACGTCTGCTTTGGGAACGGACCTTTTCAAGCGACTATTGCTGCCATTCAACGGTTACGACTTTGATCTCATGGTCGTTGTAGGCCGTTAACGTTACTAGGACATGATTGTCGGCCCAATTGATTGCCGTTGGGGAGTACTTGTATTGAGTTCCATATTCTGACTTGGCCAGATCAATAGCCTTGGATCCCGCATCACCACTCAAAGTGAAGTGAAAGAGAATCGACATGGCGATCGGAAGCGCGAACCCAATGCCTATGGTCAGTTTTGGAGCCGCCGTAGGACGACCGTGGCTCTGGAGGGCCTGGAGAACGGGAGCGGAGCGCAATTGCGCATAGGCCCACGCGAACAGACCGAGTAGAGCCAACGTCACCATAAATCCCCATGCCGACGCGATCGGATTCAGCCTTAGCTTAGTAATCCACAGATCCATAGGTTGAAGGAACGGGGCAAGGAACAGAAGCGTTCCGATAGAGGCGGCGAGAAAGAAGGCACCGAAGCGAGCTACAAGACGTGCCGCACCTAGGTGGCCGCGCCAAAGAAATATTCCAGCGGCGACTGCAAAGATGTTCAAGCTAGACGAATAGTTCTGTTTGGTACTGATGCAGTAAACCATATACGCAAGGTCGGCCAAGCCGACGAATATCAAAACAACGCCAACTCTTTTGAGTATTTCTCGATACGTTTTCACGTTATCCCCTGTTGCTTGCGCTTCGTATGAAAAGGCATTCAAAAGAAAAATTTTGTACGCGTTGGGTGAGAACCGGACGCATCCTCAGGATAAAGCCGCGAGCGCGTCGTCCGCATATGGATGTCCTCCATCGACCTCTGCATGGACTTGGGTCGTAAACAAACGCTCCGCTATCGTGGTTCTCTTAAGTTTTGTAGCGCATCACGAAGTGATTCCCGCTCCTTATCGTCCCGGACCACGGAAGCTTCATATTTTGCTAGAAGTGCCTTTGCATCAATCATCAAATTGTGGCGCATGACTAACTTAGACTCTAACGTCGCAGCTGCGTCGGAACGATAGCTTTCGCTTGGTGTTGGTAGTGAAGCTTCCATCCTATGGAAGTTGGACAAATCCTCGTTGTACTCAGCCAGCCATTTCTGCATCGGCCCAGACTGAACACCACCGGTCACCGCCGCAATTCTTTCTCTTGAACGCTTGGCGTAATCAAGTTTCGCCGACAAAGGGCTAAAGAAATTTCTTAGCTCGGAGTCAACTTTTCGTAATTCTAGGCGGAGATCCAATGCTTTGAGCTGGCCCGTTCGACGATACGCTAGGCAACCCGAGATCGTGCCCACGATCCCTCCAGCCAAGCTCACGTAACTAACCCAATCAGGTATTGCCATTTTCGTCTCCTTCGAATTGGAATCGGACTGCTTCCTAGTCCGGCAGGCTGACCAACGGTGTAAAGCTGCGGAAGATCATGCGCCTTCCATCGGAGGGTATGTATGTGGCGGCATCCATACGCGGACCTCTCACGAGTTTCTCCATGCAGGTATCGCGGATGGATTTGTCGAGCCATTCCACCCAGGAAAACACCACGGACTCGTCCTCCTATCGCCCACACGACGCGGCGGAAATCGGCAAGCTTGCCGCAGAGCGTGTCTTCACCCCCAGTATGCGACCACTCGGATGGCACTGAACTCCAGAAAATGGCGTCGAAGGTGCGAGCGCACCGGATCATTCCCCCCTTGTTTACGCAAATCACCTCGAAAGTACACCAGGCGTCCGCTTCGGGTTGAGGACCTTACAGCGTTGCTCGGGCTCCTCCGTACTCAACCAAAGTCGGCGCTCCGGGATGAAACCTTGCGACTATCCTTTAATCACGGCCGGTGGTCATATAATTAACGGTGACCTTTGGACCAGGTGTTTGAGACTTACAGAAGCGAATACCGTCGCTTAAGAGCTCGCTTTCTTCGAACGCGTCGTGATGTGCTTGTACATAAGCAGAGGCATCTTTTAGCGTACGCTGATCATCGTCCGTACACTCGACGTTGTTGTCTATCTTGGACAATCCACCCAATTGAGACAGCGCTGCTTGGAGATTACGCGCCAGTTGACGTTGCGATACGTTCAAATCACTTTGATCCAATCCGATCATCGAAGATTGCACCGCGGATAATGCCTTACGCGCGTTAATGTAGTGCCCGACCCTAGCCGCGGTCCTTTCTCCAATTTTCATGCCCTCCCAAAGTCCGATCATCGCACTTAGTAGTGCGATGGCTGCCACTGCCAAGAGACGCAGCGTGACCTTGACGCTTTTTCTCATACTAGTCCCCCGGGATTTAACATTTTAAAGTCGGGGCTAATTTAACACCCTGTTACTAGGGAATTGACGCCAGAAATAGCCCATAGATTGACGAGTACATTGGGTAATCTGGCGGGAAGAACGCTTGCTTGGGGGTCCAAAGCGAGTTGATGGATGAATCAATCTATCAACGCCACCGAAACAGTTAAGTCAGATCGAGATTGCTATAAATGTCGGGATGATTGTGCACCATTACTAGTTGCCACCTGTGGTCCTAAATTCGTCCGGTCTACGGCGGAATTGGCTGCACGGCTATGGACGGAAAATTGGCTAAATGGTGGGACTTACTTCGAACCAGACGCTGCTGTGGATGTCGTTGGATCTCAGTTTACTTGCCGATGCAGAACGAACTAAAAATTGCACCCAGCAAGTCATCGCTGCTGTAAGTCCCGGTGATTTCACCCAGTGCGTGCTGCGCGTGGCGGAGTTCTTCGGCGGCGAGTTCGCCTGATCGTGTTGCGTTCAGGACGTCGGCCGTGCGTGCGAGGTGTTCGGCGACTTGCTGCAGTGCCAGTACATGGCGGCGGCGTGCGCTGAAGGCGCCTTCGCCGCTGCCGGCGCCGGCCAATCGCTTGAGGTATTCGCACAGGGTTGGCAGGCCGGCGCTGGTTTTTGCCGAAAGCCACAGCCAATGTGTGTTTGCGTGTTGTTCGCTGTGCGCGTGGTCGTGGCCGAGGTCGATCTTGTTGACGACGACGATTCGCTCGACTGTGTCGGGCAGATCTTTCAGCCACGAGAGATCGGCCTGGGCGTGCTGTGCATCGGTGACGAGCATGACTACGTCGGCACGCTCGCGCTCGCCATGTGCGCGGCGCACGCCTTCGCGTTCGACCGGATCGTGGGTGTCGCGCAGACCCGCCGTATCGGCGAGTTCCAGCGTGATGCCGTCGAGGTTGATGTGTTCGCGCAATACGTCGCGCGTGGTGCCGGCGATGTCGGTGACGATGGCGCGCTCGCTGCCGGCCAGTGCGTTGAGCAAGCTGGATTTGCCGGTGTTTGGACGTCCGATGATGGCTACGCGCAAACCGTCATTGAGCCGCACGCCGCGTTGCGCTTCGCGCAACAGTTCGGCCAGTTGCGCGCGCAAGGCGTCGAGTTTCCGCGCAATGGCGGGGTCGGCGAGAAAATCGATTTCTTCTTCGGGAAAATCGATCGCCGCCTCGATGTGCACGCGCAGGAGGATCAACGCCTGCAGCAGGGCATCGACCTTGCGCGAGAACACGCCTTCCATCGATTGCAGCGCGGCGCGTGCCCCGGCTTGCGAATGCGCGGCGATCAGGTCGGCAACGGCTTCGGCCTGCGCCAGGTCGAGCTTGCCGTTGAGAAAGGCGCGCTCGGTGAATTCGCCCGGACGCGCGAGCCGCGCGCCGAGTTCGCACACGCGGCGTAGCAGTAGATCCAGCAGCACGGCGCTGCCGTGGCCTTGCAGCTCGAGCACGTGTTCGCCGGTGTAGGAGGCTGGCGAAGGGAAATACAGCAGCAGGCCGCGATCGATGAGTTGACCGTCGCCCGCACGGAATGCGGCGAAATGCGCGTGGCGCGGCGCCGGTATGCGTCCCAGCAAGGTTCGCGCGATGGCCGGCACGCGCGGCCCGGACACGCGCAATACGCCCACGCCCGCAGCGCCGGGCGCGCTGGCAATGGCGGCGATGGTGTCTTGCTGGGGTGCGTCGGCGGTCATGGCGTATCAGCATAACCGCGGCGGGTGGCACATGGCCGCCCGCGCGAGGTTCAGGTGGCTGCCTTGGCGGGCGCCGCGTCTTCGCGGCGCATCATCCACCATTGCTGCAACAGGCGGCACAGGCCGTTGACCGCGTAATAGAGCACCAGGCCTGACGGGAAGAACAGGAAGATCACCGCGAACATCAGCGGCATGAACTTCATCATCTTCGCCTGGGTGGGATCCATGCCCGCGGTCTGCGGCATCATCCACTGCTGGACCAGCATCACGATCGTGTAGAGCACCGGCAGCACAAAATAAGGATCGGCCGCGGACAGGTCGTGGATCCAGCCGAAGAACGGTGCCTGGCGCAGTTCCACGCTGTCGCGCAGCACGTAGTACAGGCCGTAGAAGATCGGGATGGTGATGAGCAGCGGCAGGCAGCCGGCGGCCGGGTTCACCTTTTCTTTCTTGTACAGCTCCATCATCGCCTGCTGCATTTTCTGGCGATCGTCGCCGTAGCGCTCTTTCAGCGCATCCATGCGCGGCTTGAGCTTGCGCATCTTGGCCGCGGATTTGAACTGCGCGTTGGTGAACTTGAAGGTGGCCAGGTTGATCAGCAGCACCAGCAGGATGATCGACACGCCCCAGTTGTGGGTGAGCTTGTCCAGCTTCGCCAGCACCCAGTGCAAGGGTTCGGCGAAAATTTTCAGCATGCCGTAGTCGATAGTCAGTTCCAGGCCCGGCGCCACGGTCTGCAGCACGTCGGACAATTTCGGGCCGATGTACAGCTGCGCGTCGCTGCTGGCCTGCTGGCCCGGTGCCACGCTGATCGCTGGGCCGAACGCGCGGATCACGTAGTGGGGTGCCCCGCCGTGGGTGACGATGGTGGTGGAGAACGTATCGGCTTCCTTCGCCGGCGGGATCCACGCGCCGAGGAAGTAGTTCTGCATCATCGCCACCCAGCCGCCGGTGACGGGGTTGTTTTGCAGTCCGTCTTTGGCGTATTTGTCGAAGGCGATCTTGTTGAATTTCTGCTCGGGGCTGTACCACACCGCACCGAAGAAGCCGTAGCGCGATTGGTCGGACATGCGCTGCAGGAAGTTGCTGTACACCGGCGCGGGCCGGTCCACGCGCTGCAGCTGGCGGTAGGCGTTGCCGTCCCAGGTCCTGCCGCTGCCGTTGTCGATCTGCTGGCTAAGGTCGATGACGTAGCTGCCGCGGTGCAGGGTGTAGCGCTTGATGACCTTGATGCCCGAAGGATCGGTCCAGGTAAGGTCGATGTTCAGGGCATCCTGGCCAGCGGCCAGTTGGTAGCTGGTCTGGGCCGCCTGGAAGACGGCCAGGTGGTCGGGTGCGGCACCGTCGGCGCTGACCAGGCCGCTCTGCGCGGTGAAATAGTCGGTGCTGCCGTCGTCGAGCAGGTGGATCGGCGCAGGGTTGGGGTCCTTCTTGGTGCGCGGTGCGATCGGGTAATCCAGCAGTTCGGCGCGCACGATGCTGCCGCCGCGCGTGTCGATGGTCAGGCGCAGCACGTCGGTGGTGACGGTTACCAGCTGCGCCGAGGCGGATGCACCTTCGGCATCGCCGCTGTTGATGGCGGGCGTAGAGGTGCCCGGTACGCCGTTGCCTGGGCTGGCACCGCTCGGCGCGTTGCTCGACGTGGCGGCCGGGGCAGGGGTCGGGTGCGGGCCGTAGTCTTGTTCCCAGGCCTGCCAGAGCAGGAAAGCCACCGCCAGCAGGGCGAAGGTCAGGAAGGTGCGCGTTTGATTCATCGCGTAGCGATCCGGTATGGGGCACCGCGGCGGCGGGCCTGGAGAGTGGGAAAGTGGAAGGTCAGCACGCGATTGTGGAGGTGTCGTCGCCGCGCTTCAACGGCACAAGCTTGCGCCACAGCCGCTCAAGCTCGGCCAACAGCTCCGGGCCGGGCACGCCGGCCGCCTGTTCGCGGGCGATCACCATCACATCCAGGGGGGGTAGCTGGCTGCGGGCGCGACGAAACGACTCACGCAGCAGCCGTTTGATGCGATTGCGTTCCACGGCGCGCTTGGACACGCGTTTGGACACGGCCGTGCCGAGCCGGGCGTGGCCTTGCTCGTTCTGGCGGTAGCGCACAGAAAAACAGCGGCCGCCGAGGCGGCCGCTGGCTTGACGCAAGACGGCGAAGTCACCGGCTCGGCGAATCCGCGCCTCGCGCGGCAGGCCGGCGGGACCCATAAGCGCAGGCGCTTACGGGATCAGGCGCTTGCGGCCCTTGGCGCGGCGGGCGCTGAGAACCTTGCGACCGTCGGCCGTGGCCATACGGGCACGAAAGCCGTGGGTGCGGGCGCGCTTGAGCTTGCTGGGCTGGAAGGTCCGCTTCATGGCTTCCTCCTACTGAATGGGTGAAAAAGGTTGGAAATTATGCAGAACGGGCCCGGCTCATGTCAAATAGGGCCTTGACAGCAACTTGTGGATATCCATGTGGATAGTTGCCCTGCGCGTGCTGCTAGACTTCCCGGTCCACCCTGCGCGAAAGCGCCCCTGCTGTGTTTGAAAAGTATCCATGAGTGATTTGTGGCGGCGCTGTCTGGAGCGTCTGGAAGGTGAGTTGAGCGCCGAGGACCTGCATACGTGGCTGATGCCGCTGCAGGCACGCGATGACGCGGACGGCTTACAGCTTTACGCGCCCAATCCCTACACGTTGGATGCCGTTCGCGAACGTTACCTCACGCGTATCGAGGCGGTGCTGACCCTGCTCACCGGTCGCACCATGCCCGTGCGGCTGGAAGTGGGCTCCAGTGCGGCCGTCACCAACGGCCACCGGCCCGCGGCTTTGGCGGCCACGGGCCGGCCCGCGGCGGCCGGCGAGGCGCCGCCCGTCTCGTTCACGCACAACCTCGACCCTCATTACACCTTCGAGACCTTCGTCGAGGGCAAGTCGAACCAGCTCGGCAAGGCCGCGGCCATGCAGGTGGCGCAAAATCCCGGGCGCGCCTACAACCCGTTGCTGCTGTACGGCGGTACGGGGCTGGGCAAGACGCACCTGATGCATGCGGCCGGCAATCTGATGCGCCAGCACAACCCCAACTGCAAGGTGCTGTATCTGCGCTCGGAACAATTCGTCGGGTCGATGATCGAAGCGCTGCGCACCAAGAGCATGGATGAGTTCAAGCGCCGCTTCCGTTCGGTTGACGCGCTGCTGATCGACGACATCCAGTTTTTCGCCGGCAAGGACACCACGCAGGAAGAGTTTTTCCACACCTTCAATGCGCTGTTCGAATCCAAGCAGCAGATCATCCTTACTTGCGATCGTTATCCCAAGGAAGTGGACAAGCTCGAACCGCGCCTGAAATCGCGCCTGGGCTGGGGCTTGTCGGTGGCGATCGAGCCGCCGGATTTCGAAACGCGCGCCGCCATTTTGCTGGCCAAGGCGCACGACAAAGGCGTTTCGGTGAGCGAAAACGTGGCCATGCTGCTGGCCAAGCGCATCCGTTCCAACGTGCGCGACCTGGAAGGCGCGCTCAATACGCTCGCCGCGCGCGCCAATTTCTACGGCCGCCCGATCACCACCGATTTCGCGGAAGAGACCTTGCGTGATCTGCTAGCCACGCACGCGCAGGCGGTCACTGTGCCCAATATCCAGAAGATTGTCGCCGAGTATTTTGGCGTGCGCCTGCAGGACCTGCTCTCCAAACGCCGCGTTCGTTCGCTGGCGCGGCCGCGGCAGATCGCGATGGCGCTGTCCAAGGAGCTGACCGAGCACAGCCTGCCGGAAATCGGCGAAGCCTTCGGCGGTCGCGACCACACCACGGTGCTGCATGCGTGCCGGACCATCCGCAAGTTATGCGAAACCGACACCCGCATGCGCCAGGATTGGGAGCAGTTGATCCGCACGTTGACCGGTTGATCGCGCCGCCTTGAATAAGTGCTTGAAAACCGCGCGGGAATCCTGTGGATAATATGAACATGCTTTGGTGCGCCAAAGTTATCCACCGGCGATGCACAAGCTGAAGGTGTTTCGAGACACAGCGGAGTTTCGGTTCAAGGTGTTGTTTTTAAAGGGTAATTTTGGCTTTTCAAGTTATCCACGGCACCTACTGCAACCACCACTCTTCTTTTAAAAACAGAACTGCAGGATAGGGAAAGCACAAACATGCAATTCAGCATCCAACGAGAAGCTCTGCTTAAACCCCTGCAGCAGGTCGTCGGTGTGGTCGAACGTCGCCAGACGCTGCCTGTACTTGCCAATCTCCTGGTGAAGGTGAGCGGCGGCAAGCTGTCGTTTACCGGCACAGACCTGGAGGTGGAGATGGTCGCCGCCACCGACGCCGACAAACTGGTCGACGGCGAAACCACCATTCCGGCTCGCAAGTTGTTCGACATCGTTCGGGCGCTGCCGGACGGGGCCAAGATCGAGCTGAAGCAGAATGGCGACCGCGTCGCCTTGAATGCCGGTCGCAGCCGCTTCACCCTGGCCACCTTGCCGGCTACCGAGTTTCCGACCATCGATGAAATAGAACTGGTCGAGCGCGTGAGCTTGCCCGAAGAAGTGCTACGCGACTTGATGGACCGCACCGCGTTTGCCATGGCCAACCAGGATGTCCGCTACTACCTCAACGGTATGTTGCTGGATCTGCAGGAGCATGCGCTGCGCTGCGTCGCCACCGATGGGCATCGTTTGGCGTTGAAAGAGACGCACCTGGAAAGCAAGGTGTCCACGCGCCGCCAGATCATCATTCCGCGCAAAGGTGTCAATGAGCTGGTCGGTCTGCTTGAGTCCGGAGAAGGCGCGGTGGAGCTTGAGTTTGGACGCAATCATCTGCGCGTGCGCCGCGGCGAGGTGGTATTTACGTCCAAGCTGATCGACGGGCGCTTTCCGGATTACGAAGCAGTGATCCCACTGGGCGCCGACAAGCGGGCCACGCTCGATCGGGAAGTATTGCGCGGTGCGCTGCAGCGCGCGGCCATCTTGTCCAATGAGAAGTACCGTGGCGTAAAACTGGAGTTTTCGCCCGGAAAGCTGCGTATCGTGGCGCACAACCCCGAGCAGGAGGAAGCGGTAGAGGAGGTCGAAGCCGATACCGGCGTTTCCGATCTCACGGTGGGGTTCAACGTGGGGTATCTGCTGGATGCGCTCGCGGCGCTGCGCGGCGATAAAGCGCGTTTGAGCTTGCGCGATGCGCAATCGAGCTGCCTGGTGCAGGAAGACGACAACGAACAATCCCGGCATGTGATCATGCCGTTGCGGCTCTGATGGGCCGGACGGGGTTGGACCCTCTCGTCTGTTTTTATTGCGACGCCGGAGCCTTGAAGCTCCGGCGTTGTCGTTTTGGAGTACGCGCTTTTGAGGTTTGAACGCTTGCAGCTGCGCGCGCTGCGGTGCATCGACGATGCGTCGCTGGAGCTCGCTCCGGGCTTTAACGTGCTCGTCGGGGCGAATGGCGCTGGCAAGACCTCGGTGCTTGAAGCCGCCTTCTTGCTTTCGCATGGACGCTCCTTTCGCAGCGGGGCGCGGGAGGCCTTGCTTCAACGTGGTAGCGCCGGCTTGAGCATTTTTTCAACCTTGCGCCGCCAGGACGGTCGGTTGGTCCGGCTCGGTTTGGGGCGTGAGGGTTCGCGTTGGAATGCCCGGGTTGAGGGGCAGGACGTGCTTATCGGCCAGTTGGTGCGGGAATGCGCGGTGGTTTGCTTTGAGCCGGGGTCGCACGCGCTGATCGCCGGGGCCGCTGAGGAACGCCGCCGCTTCCTGGATTGGGGTGTGTTCCACGTGGAACATGAGTTCCTCGCCGCGTGGCGCCGCTATCAGCGGGCCCTCAAGCAACGAAATAGCTTGCTGCGTTCCGACCAGGGGCCCCATGACGACTTGTACGGCCCCTGGGAGCTGGAGCTGGCGCGAAACGGGGCGCAAATTGATGCGTGGCGCCGCGCTTATATAGCCGGGTTGATGAATTACCTGCGCGAGCTGGCCGCCGCTCTGCTACCCGAATTGGGTGGCCTGGAGCTGCGTTACAAGCCCGGCTGGCCGGACGACGAAGACCTCGCCTGGACGCTGGCTAACCAGCGCCGGCGCGATCTTGCCAAGGGGCATACTTCGGCGGGCCCTCATCGTGCCGATTGGTCCCTCTCCTTCGATCAGGCGCCACAGCGCGAGCACCTTTCGCGAGGGCAGGAGAAACTGGTGGCGATGGTCTGCCTGCTGGCCCAGGCCAGGCTGGATGCCGAGCGGCGCGGCGAGTGGCCGGTCGTATGCCTGGATGATTTGGCGTCCGAGCTGGATCTGTCGCATCAGGCCGCGGTGATTGAGCGCCTTCAGGCTGTCCCGGCGCAGGTGCTCATTACCGGTACCGAGATCCCCATGCTCCTGCGCCAAACCCAGCCCAAAGTGTTCCACGTGGAACAGGGCCGATTGACGGCCCTGCTATAATTGCAGGGTTGCATCCGTCCCGGCTTTCCTGGCGCCATCCGGGCGGTTCATGGCGTCGAAAATGGTTACTGCATGAACGCATCCTACGATTCGAACAGCATCAAGGTACTCAAGGGACTGGAAGCGGTGCGCAAGCGCCCCGGGATGTACATCGGCGATACCGACGATGGCACCGGACTCCACCACATGGTGTTCGAAGTCGTTGATAACTCCATCGACGAGGCGCTAGCCGGCTATTGCGACCGCGTGATCGTGACCATCCACGACGATGGCTCCGTCAGCGTGATCGATAACGGCCGCGGTATCCCGGTGGATATGCATCCGGAAGAGGGCCGTTCCACCGCGGAAGTGGTGATGACCGTGCTGCACGCGGGCGGCAAGTTCGACGCGAACTCGTACAAGGTGTCCGGCGGCCTGCACGGCGTGGGCGTGTCGGTGGTCAATGCGCTTAGCGAACGCCTGTGGCTGACCATCCATCGCGACGGCCACGAATACCAGCAGGAATATTCGCTGGGCGAGCCGCAGTACCCGGTGAAAATGGTAGGTCCGTCGGACAAGCGCGGCACCACCGTGCGCTTTCTGCCCAGCCCGCAGACCTTCACCCACATCGAATTCCATTACGACGTGCTGGCCAAGCGCCTGCGCGAGCTGGCCTTCCCCAATTCCGGCGTCACCATCGAACTGTACGATGAGCGCGGGGAAGGGCGGCACGACACGTTTGCGTACGAAGGCGGCATCCGCTCGTTCGTGCAGCATCTGGCCCAGCTGAAGACGGCGCTGCACCCCAACGTGATCAGTCTAAGCGCCCAGCAAGACAGCATCACCGTGGAACTTGCGATGCAATGGACCGACTCCTACCAGGAGACGATGTTCTGCTTCACCAACAACATTCCGCAGCGCGACGGCGGCACGCACCTGACCGGGTTTCGCGCGGCACTGACACGCGCGCTGCAGGCCTACATCGAGAAGGAAGGCTTGGCCAAGAACGCCAAGGTCACGCTGTCGGGCGATGACATGCGCGAAGGCCTGATCGCGGTGCTGTCGGTGAAGGTGCCCGATCCGAAGTTCTCCTCGCAGACCAAGGACAAGCTCGTTTCGTCCGAGGTCAAGACGGTGGTGGAGCAGGTGGTCTACGAAAAGCTCGGCGAGTTCCTGCTTGAGCATCCCAACGAAGCCAAGGCCATTGCCGTCAAGGTGGTGGACGCCGCGCGCGCGCGCGAAGCGGCCCGTAAAGCACGCGAAATGACCCGCCGCAAGGGCGCGCTCGACATCGCCGGCCTGCCGGGCAAGCTGGCCGATTGCCAGGAAAAAGATCCCTCGCTGTGCGAACTGTTCCTGGTCGAGGGTGACTCCGCCGGCGGCTCGGCCAAGCAGGGCCGAAATCGCAAGACCCAGGCGGTGCTGCCGCTAAAGGGCAAGATCCTCAACGTCGAGAAAGCGCGCTTCGACAAAATGCTGTCCTCCGCCGAAGTCGGCACGCTGATCACGGCCCTGGGTACCGGCATCGGCAAAGAGGATTACAACCCCGACAAGCTGCGCTATCACCACATCATCATCATGACCGACGCGGACGTGGACGGCTCGCACATCCGCACGCTGCTGCTCACGTTCTTCTATCGCCAGATGCCCGAGCTGATCGAGCGCGGCCATGTCTACATCGGCCTGCCGCCGCTGTACAAACTCAAGCAGGGCAAGCAAGAGCTTTACCTGAAAGACGATGCGGCGCTCAACGCCTACCTGATCTCCAACGCGGTGGACAACGCCGAACTGGCCTACAGTCCCGACGCCCCGCCCATTACCGGCGAGGCCCTCGAAAAGCTGCTGCGCGATTACCAGCTCGCATTGGATCAGATCGAGCGCCTGGGACATCGCTTCGATGCCAACGTACTTACCGCGATGGTCGAGCACGCGCCGCTGGAAGCCCGTCATTGGCAGGACGCCGCCGCCATGCAAACCTGGCTGGATGGCGTGGCCAAGAACCTTGCCAGCAGCGGCCTGGGCAAGCCGCGCTACCGCCTGGCCCTGCGTCCGGCCCAGGGCGACCAGACGGCGGCGATCGAAGTCATACGCGACCAGCATGGCCTCAATCACACCTGGCTGCTACCGCAAACGTTCTTCAGCAGCTCTGAATTCCGCCCGATCCTCAACATAAGCCAACAGCTGGCCGGCTTGATCCAGCCCAGTGCCGTGGTCCGCCGGGGCAACGGTTCGCGCGGCGTCCTGCGTTTTGCCGACGTGCGCGGCTGGTTGCTCGACGAGGCGAAGAAGGGCCGCACCATCCAGCGCTTCAAGGGCCTGGGTGAAATGAACCCGGAGCAGCTATGGGAAACCACCGTCAATCCGGACACGCGCCGCATGTTGCAGGTAGGCATCGAAGACGCGATCGCGGCCGATCAGATGTTCTCCATGCTGATGGGCGAGGCGGTGGAACCGCGGCGCGACTTCATCGAAGCAAACGCGCTTAAAGTGGCCAACCTGGACGTGTAACACCCGCAAGTGCGGCGTGCGGATAGCGCGCGCCGCACGCGTGACCGGCCAAACTAGTGTGTTAATGCGTTAGTGCAAAGGTACAAGCCGTACAGCGCTCCTTCACACCGGCCAGACATGACTTATGCCTGTCATATCCGTCTCCAGCCGCAAAAAATGCGCCCGCGTATGGCCCGGGTACCATAAGCCTTTGATTTAAAAATGCCTTTCATGCGGCATTGCGACTTGTTATCAGGTATCACCTCAGGTTAATCTCAGTGATCCCCCGCACAGCTTGTGCGTGAAATCCGACTCCCCTCCATTTTGAGGAACGCTATGACAAACGCTTCCCTGAAGATGCTGGCCGGCGCTGCATTCGCGCTGATGTTGGCGAGCACTCCGGCGCTAGCGAGCGACCATTCGTCCTCCTCCGGCGATCAGAAAGCCGCGACGCTGTACCCGAATGCGACGCGCAAGGCGCCCAAGAACGACCTCACCAACGCCAAGGAAGCCAAAGCCCTGCAGGAAGGTCTCACCGCGGCGAACGCCGGCGACCTGGCCAAGGCCACGCCGCTGCTGCAGCCTCTGATCGACTCCAGCAAAAGCAAGTACGCCCAGGCCAAGGCGCTCCAGGGATTGGCCTTCGCGCATGCCAAGAACAACGACGTGAAGACCGCCACGGACATGATCCAGCGCGCGCTCGCGCTCGATTCGCTGGACAACGACGACTACTTCCAGATGGAACTGCAGCTGGCCAACTTCTACCTGGTCAACCAGCAGTTTCAGCAGACGATCGATACGCTGGAAAAATGGCGCGCAGACGGTCACAGCGACAACGTCGACTCGCACGGTTGGGAAGGCGAAGCGTATTACGGCCTGAAGAAATATCCCGAGGCTATCGCGCAGATCAAGCAAGCCCAGGCGATGAACGGCGGCAAGTCCGAACCCAATTGGGATGAGGTGCTGCTGCAGTCGTACAACGCCACGGGGCAGAAGGATCTGGCCACGCAGATTGCACAGAAGCAGCTCAGCACCGACAGCAGCAACCCGGTGGCGTTCGAGAACAACGTCAACCTGCTCGTGCAGACCCAGAAGTATCCCGAGGCCATGAGCCTGCTGGAGAAAGGCCGCACGCAAGGCCTGCTCAAAGACAAGCAGGAATACGTGATCCTGGCCAAGCTCCACATGATGGCCGCGCAGCAGGCCGACGATCCCAAGCCTGATTCGGACAAGGCCATTGCCGTATTGAAGGAAGGCATCAGCAAGGGTGTCGTGCCCGACGATGCCGAGAGCAACGAACTGCTCGGCGATGCCGCCTTCAACGGCGGTGACTACGACACTGCCATCGCCGCGTACAAGAAAGCGATACCTGATGCCAAGACCGGCGAGATCTACGTCAAGGCCGGCCTCGCCCAGTTGGAAAACAACAACTACACCGATGCCAAGCAGCTTATCCAGCAAGGCATCAACAAAGGTGTGCAGCACAAGGGACGGGCCTACATGGATCTGGCCCAGGCCAATATCGGCTTGAAGGACAAGGCAGGTGCCGCGACCGCCATGCTCGATGCAGAGAAGGATCCGGAAACCGCGGCCCAGGCCAAGGCCTGGCTGCAAAAAGCCGGTGTGGGTAATTGATGTAAGAACACGTGGCGTTTGTCGTTTCGCGGCCTTCTAGGCGGCCATAAATCCGCCCTGAAAACGCTATACAAACGCCATGTGCTGTTGTACCGTTGGACTTTTCCCGCATTGTCCAGTGGCAAATGTCACCCTCTTGGGAACGGCTTTGCCGCTGGGTGCTGCGACCACGTCACTCGATTGACTAGCTCCTGATTGAAAGCGACAGATGGCCTCAAGTAACGAAGACACCGGCGTAAAGCCGTTCAGTTGGGGGCGCACATGGGCGCTGGCGGTAGCCATTGCGCTGCATGCGTTTGCTTTCCTGATACTGATCGCGCCAATGGCGCCCCCGAAAACGGCGGAAGTTCAGAAAGAAAAGATCGTGCAGGTGAACTTCATCGAACCCCCGCCGCCGCCTCCTCCCCCGCCGCCGCCGCCGCCGGAGCCGCCCAAGCAGCCGCCGCCGAAGATCATCAAGCAGGTGATCCCGCCGCCGACGCCGCCGCCGCCGGCACCGCCGCCGGCTGTGACGGAGCAGTCCACCAATCCAGCGCCGTCGCCGCCGCCCGCGCCACCCGCGCCGCCGGCACCGCCGCAGGATATCCAGGCAGCGCAAGACATCAGCTACAACAGCCGCATTACGCCCAGGTACCCGCCCCAGGCCATTCGCCAGCGGCATGAGGGCACGGTTACGCTGTTGATCCTGGTGTCTGTCGACGGTACGCCCAAGGACATCAAGGTCGAACAGTCCAGCGGCTACCGCGAGCTTGACCGTGCAGCGGTTGAAACGGCGCAAAAGTGGCGTTTCAATCCTGAAATCAAAAATGGCCAGAAGATTGAGGGTTACGTTCGCGTACCCGTCAACTTCAATCTCAATCAGCTGTAATACCAATTACAGTTACAGTTCACGCTTGACTTCCAAGGGTAGCGTTTATGTTCCAACAGACTCCTGCTCCGTCCAATGCCGCTCCGGCTCTGGGTGGCAACGCCAACGCAATGGCGATGCAACAAATGGGTTTCCACGACCTGCTCCACAACTTCGATTTTCTGGGGTGGACGGTGTTCGTGGTACTGGTGGTGATGTCCTTCTCCTCCTGGTACTTCATCATCGCCAACGCCATCCGCAACCAAATGGTGCGCGGTCGTGCCGACGGCGTGATCAACGGCTTCTGGTCGAATAACTCGACCCAGGACGCCATCCGTGAGCTGGAAGCCCAGCCCAAGGGCGAACCCTTCTCCAAGATCGCCCTCGACGCCGCTTCCGCGGTGGCTCACCACCAGCAGGCTTCGGCCGGCGGTGGCCGCCTCGCCGAATCGCTGAGCCGCTCGGAATTCATCGACCGCGCCCTGCGCCAGGCCGTCGCTCGCGAAAGCCTGCGCATGGAAGGCGGCATGACCCTGCTCGCCACGGTCGGTTCGTCCGCTCCGTTCGTCGGTCTGCTCGGTACCGTGTGGGGTATTTACGGTGCGCTGATCCGCATCGCCGCCTCCGGTAACGCGTCGATGGAAGCGGTGGCCGGCCCCGTGGGTGAAGCGCTGATCATGACCGCGTTCGGTCTGTTCACCGCTATCCCGGCCGTGCTCGCCTACAACTTCTTCACCCGTTCGAACCGCCTGACCTACGCTCGCTTCGACGAATTCGCGCACGACCTGCACGACTTCTTCGCGACCGGCGCTCGTGTCGAAGGCACCGCTCCGAGCCAAAAGTGAGGGATTGACCCATGGCGATGAGTTCCGGAAACGAATCCGGCTCGCCGATGTCGGAAATCAACGTCACGCCGCTCGTCGACGTGATGTTGGTGCTACTGATCATCTTCATGATCACGGCACCCCTGATGTCGCACCGGATTACGGTGAAGCTGCCGACGGCCAACCCCAAGACCGCCGACGAGGCGCCCAAGGTCGAGCCGATTGATCTGGCCATCAAGGACGATGGCAGTATGTACCTCAACGACAGCCAGCAGTCGCTCAGCGATAGCGAGTTGAAAGCGAAGTTCGTGGTCTATGCGTCGATGACTCCGCAGCCTGAGCTGCAGATTCGCGCCGCCAAGGACACCGAATTCAAGACGGTCCGCAAGGTGCTGGGTGAAGCCAAGGATTCGGGCATGGTCCACGTCGGTTTCATGACGACCGGCAAGGAGTGACGAGCCATGGCATTCAGTAGTGGAAGTGGCAAAGGCCCGATGGCCGACATCAACGTTACGCCGCTCGTCGACGTGATGTTGGTGCTGCTGATCATCTTCATGATCACGGCGCCGATCATGACCCACAAGATCAAGATCGACCTGCCGCAACCGAACCCGAACGTGATTCCGCCGTCGAATCCGCCCGAGCCGGTGCATCTGAAGATCGACCAGTCCGGTGCGTTCTACTGGAACGACACGCCGGTGGACGAGGCCCAGCTGAAGACGCAGATCGCCGTGATCGCGACCAAGGCGGATGCCGATCAGCCGGAATTGCAGATCGATGCGGCCGACGAAGTGCCTTACCAGGTGGTCGCCCGCGTGCTTGCCGATGCGAAGAGCTACGGCCTGAACAAGATCGGCTTCACCGACAGCAATGGTCAGTAATAAAGGCGGCGATTGAACCGGAGCAATTCAATCGCCACCCGGCGCTACCCGCAAAAACCCCCGCGCAAGCGGGGGTTTTTGTTTGCCGGCCGGCAGCGCCTATCCGTATAGCCGTCCAAATGGAAAGGACCGGTCAGCGCAGGATCTGCAGGTAATGGCGAACCGTGTTGGCGAGCCCTTCATAAAGCGCCTCGCCGATCAGGGCATGCCCGATCGACACTTCCGCCAAACCCGGAATGGCCACGCGCAAGGTGCCGAGATTGGCCTGGCTCAGGTCGTGTCCGGCATTGACGGCCAAACCTGCCTGTTGCGCGCGGCGCGCGGTGTCTACGCACAAGGCCAGCTGCGCGGCGGCGTTGCCGTCGGCGAAGGCTTCGGCGTAAGGACCGGTGTAGATTTCCACGCGCTGCGCACCGATGGCCACGGCGTGTTCGAAGCCGGTGGCGCCCGGATCGACGAACAGGCTTACGCGGCAGCCTAGTTCGCGCAACTGCGCTACCAGCGGACGCAAGCGTTCGGCGTCGTTGGCCAGGTCGAACCCGTGATCGGAAGTAATTTGCCCATCGCTGTCGGGCACCAGGGTCACCTGGGTCGGGCGCACTTCGCGCGCCAGCGCGATCAGGCCGGGATATTCTCCACGCGGCGCGGCAAAGGGGTTGCCCTCGATGTTGTATTCCACGCGTCCGCGCAGCAATGCCGCCAGGCTGCGCACATCGCCGGGCCTTACGTGCCGCATGTCCGGCCGCGGATGCACGGTGATGCCGCCGCAGCCGGCTTCGATGCAGGTGGCCGCCGCGCGCGCGATCTCAGGTTCGTGTCCACCGCGCGAATTGCGCAGCACCGCAATCTTGTTGAGATTGACGCTAAGCAGAGTCATGGATCGGCAGGAAAATAGCTCCGGGCCGCACACAGTGCGCCGTTCAAGGGCCGTCGGCAAGTGTCCATAGGCGTATCTCGCGAGGTGGGCCGCGCCAGGCCACGCTGGCCACATGGTCGGCGCCGAGCGGGAGGCGATGCAATTGCCATTGCCCGGGATCGTCGCCGTCAAGCCACAGCAATGGTCCCGGTGGCGTTACGCCCAGCCGCAGGCGGTCCAGGCCGAAGGCAAGGCCACGGCCTAGCGCCTTCAAGACCGCTTCCTTGCCCGTCCACAGCTCAAGAAAAGCATGCTCGCGCCGTGCTGGGTCCAGTGCGGCCAACGCCGCGGTTTCCTCGCTGTGAAAAAAACGCTCGGCCAATGCCATCGCGCGCGGTCGGGGCCGAATTCGCTCCACATCGATGCCCGGTGCGACATCGCGCGTAACGGCAATCAATGCGCGATCCACGCTATGCGACCAATTGAATTGCAGCAGTCCGTGCCACGGAGGCGCCAGCTCCGGCCGGCCGTGCACATCCTGGACAAACGTTACCGCATCGGCCGGCACACCCAGGTAAACGGCCAGCAATGCACGCAGCGGATCGCGCCGCTGCGCGCGCCGATACGCGAGTTGCCAAACGTCGATACGCTCGTTGCCCAAGCCCGCGGCAATGGTCGCGACGTCCTGGCCGAGGGTGGTCTGCATCGCCACATGCTGCCGGATCGCCGCCGCCGCTGACAAGCGCGACGGCGTTGCCTTTGCCCAGGCGCGAGGTCAGCGGATCAGACGTTCATCGACCAGATTCTTCACCACGCCCGGATCGGCGAGCGTCGAAATATCGCCCAGCTGATCGGGCTGGTTCTCGCCGATCTTGCGCAGGATGCGACGCATGATCTTGCCCGAACGCGTCTTGGGCAGACCCGGCGCCCACTGGATGTAGTCGGGCGTGGCGATCGGGCCGATTTCCTTGCGCACCCATGCCACCAGCTCCTTGCGCAGCTCCTCGCTGCCCTGTTCGCCGGCAACCAGCGTGACGTACGCATAAATGCCCTGGCCCTTGATCTCGTGCGGGCAACCCACCACCGCCGCCTCGGCTACCTTGGGATGCGACACCAGCGCACTTTCAACCTCGGCGGTGCCGATGCGATGCCCCGATACATTGATGACGTCATCGACGCGACCGGTGATCCAGTAATAACCGTCCTCGTCGCGGCGCACGCCGTCACCGGTGAAGTAGCTACCCGGATACGCCTTGAAATAGGTGTCGATGAAACGCTGGTGATCGCCGTAGACGGTGCGCATCTGGCCCGGCCAGGAATCGGTGATCAGCAAGTTACCTTCGGCCGGGCCCTCGAGCACCGCGCCGCCGGCGTCAACCACCGCGGGCTTGACGCCAAAGAACGGCAACGTAGCCGATCCGGGCTTGGTCGCGATGGCGCCGGCCAGCGGCGTGATGAGAATGCCGCCGGTTTCGGTTTGCCACCAGGTATCGACGATCGGGCAGCGCTCGTCGCCGACGACGCGGTGATACCACTCCCAGGCTTCCGGATTGATCGGCTCACCCACCGAGCCGAGCAGGCGCAGGCTGGCGCGCGAGCACTTCTTTACCGGCGCTTCGCCTTCGCGCATCAATGCGCGGATCGCGGTGGGCGCGGTATAGAACAGGCTCACCTTGTGCTTGTCCACCACCTGCCAGAAGCGGCTGAAATCCGGATAGTTCGGCACGCCGTCGAACATCAGCGTGGTCGCGCCGTTGGCCAGCGGTCCATACACCACGTAACTGTGGCCGGTGACCCAGCCCACGTCGGCGGTGCACCAGTACACGTCATCCTCGCGCAGATCGAAAATCATCTCGTGCGTCAGGCCGGCATACACGAGGTATCCGCCGGAGGTGTGCAGCACGCCCTTGGGCTTGCCGGTGGAGCCGGAGGTGTAGAGGATGAACAGCGGGTGCTCGGCCTCCATCGGCTCGGCCGGACAATCGGCCGACTGGCCTTCCATCAGCACGTGGTAATAACGATCGCGCGGCGATTGCATCGGCACTGCCGAACCCGTGCGGCGCACCACCACCACCGTTTCCACGCTGTTGGTGCCGGGGCGCTCCAGGGCAGCGTCCACGTTGGCTTTCAGAGGAATCTTCTTGCCGCCGCGCACGCCTTCATCAGCGGTCACCACCAGCTTGGCGGTGGAGTCGGCGATGCGGCCGGCCAGCGAATCGGGCGAGAAGCCGCCAAATACCACCGAGTGAACCGCGCCGATGCGGGCGCACGCCAGCATGGCCACGGCCGCTTCTGGAACCATCGGCATGTAGATCGCCACACGATCGCCCTTGGCCACGCCCAGATGCTTGAGCGTGTTGGCGAACTTGCAAACTTCCGTATGCAGCTGGCGGTAGCTGATGCGGCGCGACTCGTTCGGATCGTCGCCCTCGAAGATGATCGCGGTCTTGTCGCCGCGCGTGGCCAGGTGGCGATCGAGGCAGTTGGCCGAAACGTTGAGCTGGCCGTCGTCGTACCAGCGGATGTGCAGGTCGTTCGGATCGAACGATACATCGCGGATGCGGGTGGGCGGCTTGATCCACGCCAGCCGCTCGCTCATGCGCTTCCAAAAACCTTCCGGGTCGCCCACCGACTCGGCGTACAAGTGTTCGTAATCATCCTTGCGCAGGCGCGCCTTGGCGGCGAATGTGGGATCGACCGGATAGACCTTGGACATGCTTGCCTCCTGCTCGCCGTTCATCGGCGAGCGCACTCAGGGGAAACGGCGCGACACCTGCGCTGCTGGCGTCAACCATCAACGTTCGAGTGTAGCGTTCGGGTGGCTAAACCGCCAAAGTTGCAGTGCAACATCATGCCTGGGGAGGCTTGTTGAAATCGTCTGAACGGCGCATCAGCTCGATCGGCGGCTCCGGCCGCGCAACGGCACGGATGCGTGCCTGCGCGAACATCAGTACCGTGGCGACCGCGCCCAGGACGCCAAGCAGCAACCACACCATCATCGCGCCGGCGCCGTGGCGGGTAAAGCACAGCATCCATGACAGCAACGTTGCAACCAGCCATAACCAACGCATGACAAGCCCCTTCCGCCACCGAAAGCGCCAAACGCATCATACGCTGGCGGCCGGCGCGCCAGTGCGATCCCTGGCACCAGTCCGGTGCCGCCTTGTGCTTACTATGGAGGCCCACCGGCACAGGAACGCAGATAGATGGCAGAGCGGGCTTCATCCACGTCCCTGCGGCGACAGCCATGGGCGGCGGTCCTGGGCGCGGTCCAGTGGCTCGGCGTTGCGCTGGACCACGCCAAGCCGGTCCGCGTGCCGTTGCTCGTGCTGGCCTTCGCCACGGTGGTGGTGAGCAACGTCGAACAGGTTTCGGAGCTGTTCCTGATCGCGATGTGGGCCGATCCCAGCAGCACCCGCTACGTCTTCCTGCTGGCTACCGCGGCCATGGCGGGCTGGGCGGGTTGGTACAGCGCCTATCACGCCTATCGCCTGACCTATCCGCGCTGGCCGTCGCTGCAGGATCCGCGCGCCGCACCGTTGCGCCGGTGGATTCCCAGGGTGTTGGGCGCCAGCGCGCCGTTGCTCCTGTTGTTCGGCTACGCGCTGGCGTTGCGCGGTGCGCCGCAAGCCAGTTGCAGCACCCTTGAGGCGTGCCATCGCCGCGACCTGCGCTGCGCGGGCCTGCTGATCGAAGCCGCCGCGATGATCGCGCTGTTTACCGGACATCAATGGTTCGTGAAGGCACGCAACAGGAACAGCGGCCCAGCGACGGCCGAGGCGGTTGAATCGCGCGTGCAGTCGATCAGCGCACTTGGCATGCTGCCGCTAAGCATCTTCATCGCCAGCTTGCTGCTCAATGTGCTGGTGACCGGTCTGGTGGTGCTGCAGCCGCGCCAGTTCGATGGCATGGGTACGCTGGCGGTGCTGCTGATCGTGGGCAGCTTCTTCTGCATGAGTGGCGGATTCCTGTGCATGCTCGCCGACCGCCGCGGCTTGCCGCTGATCAGCCTGTTGATGCTGACAGCCGCAACGCTGCAGGCGTTGCATTTGAACGACAACCACCGCGTGCGCCAGTATCCGTCGATGAGCACGCACCAGCGGCCCGCCCCGCCGCCGCCGGATCGACGCCCGGATTTCGACGCCTATGCGCGCGCATGGCTCGATAGCCGCTGCGTGCCGCAACGTGCCTGCCCGGTGATCGTGGTATCCACCGAAGGCGGCGGCCTGCGCAGCGCGGCATGGACGGCGATGGTGCTAAGCCGGTTTACCGCGCTGGTCGATCGGACGTCGCCGCCGAACGGCGGCGAGCCGGTGTTCGAACGCTACTTTTTCGCCGGCAGCGGCGTTTCGGGCGGAAGCATGGGGCTTGCGGCCTACGTCACCAGCTTGCAAGTGGCACCGCATACCGGCCTGTCCGCGCAGGCACTGTGCGAGAACATGCTGAACCACGATTTCCTGGCGCCGGTGATGGCCAATACGTGGTTCGTCGATTTCACCCAACGCTGGCTGCCGTTCGCCTTGTTCGACGACCGCGGACGCGCGCTCGCACGCGCGTGGGAACAGGCTGCGGGCGCGCAGGGCATCACGTCATGGTCCGCGCCCTTTGCCAACTTATACGAACACGCCGATGGCAGCGCCAACATCGACGCGCCCGCACTGTTCTTCAACAGCACTACCGTGGGCCAGGGATGGCGTTTCATCGAGGATCCATTCCAGCCGTTCGCAAACAGCCCATGGACCACGGCCTACGACGGCTCGCGCTGGCTCGACCCGCGCATGCCGCTGAGCGAGGCCGTGCTCAACAGTGCGCGCTTCACCTACTTCAGTCCCGCCGGCACGTTGCAAACCGCCGCGCCGGCCCACGCTTCATCCGCGGCGCTTCCTTCGCTGCAGCTGGTCGATGGCGGTTACTTCGAAAACTCCGGCACCACCACCTTGCGCGAAATCATGCGGCGCCTGCGCGCCATCGCGGCGCGGCAACACCAGCCGCTACGCTTCATCGTGATACACATCAGCAACGACCCGAGCCTGCACGATTTCGTCGACGCGCACGATCCCGACCACCCGCTTCCTCTGTATTCGGCCGCATGCCCGCGCGTGCCAAGCGCCACAGAACGTGCCAGCTACGGCGATGTGCTTGCACCGGCGATCGCCCTGCTCGGCACGCGCGACGCACGCGGCGAATTTGCCCGCGCCCAATTGCTCGCCTCGCTGCACCTGGATGCCGCCGAACCGAATGGCGGCGACGTGCTCTGGCATATGCGTCTTTGTCCCGGCCATTATCCGCTGCCGCTCGGCTGGACCATCTCGCCGCCGGTGTTCGACGAGATGCAGCGGCAGCTCGAACAAAACTATCCCCTGCCGGCGATGGCAGCCTGGCTGGACCAGCAACTGCGCGATGCCGCGCAACCCTGAGTGTCGCACCGTCTGAGATGGCGCGCATGCATGATGGAGCGATGGCTGAGCACCCCACCGCATTCAAGGGCCGTGGCGCCGCTTCCAATCCGGAAGGACGCTTCGAGACGATCCGGCACCACGCCGAAGATGACGGCTGGCAACAAGCGGTGCTGGATCAAGAAACGCCGCGCCCGTGCACACAGGTCACCGAGGAGCGCGCACGCAGCGTCATCACACACAACGACTCGCCCGACATCCACTTCAGCCAGGCGATGAATCCGTACCGCGGCTGCGAACATGGATGCATTTATTGCTTCGCCCGACCCACGCACAGCTATCTCAATCTTTCCCCGGGCCTGGATTTCGAAACAAAACTGCGCGCCAAGACCAACTTCGCCCAGGTGTTGCGCGCGGAGCTGACCAAGCCAGGTTACGTGGTGAGCCCGATCAACATTGGCAGCAGCACCGATCCGTATCAGCCGATCGAAAAGCGCTGGCGCATCACGCGCGCAGCGCTGGAAGTGCTGGCCCAATGTCGCCACCCCTGCGTCATCGTCACCAAGAACGCGCTGGTGGAGCGCGACCTCGATCTGCTGGTGCCGATGGCGCGCGAACGGCTGGTGCAGGTTTTCGTTTCGGTCAATTCGCTGGACAACCACCTGGCCGCCAAGCTCGAGCCACGCGCAAGCGCGCCGCATCGGCGCATCAAGGCGATTCGGACATTGGCCCAGGCGGGCGTGCCGGTGGGCGTGCTGGTGGCGCCGATCATTCCCGCGCTGAACGACTGCGACATGGAAGCGGTGATCGAACAGGCAGCCCAGGCCGGCGCCGCGTGCGCGGGATACACCGTGCTGCGACTGCCGTTGGAGTTGAAGGCGCTGTTTCGCCAATGGTTGGCCTTGCACGCGCCGCAGCGCGCCGAACACGTGATGAGCCTGGTGCGGCAGATGAACCAGGGGCGCGACTACGACAGCAACTTCGCTACGCGCATGCGCGGCCAGGGCGTATTTGCCGACCTGCTGCGCAAGCGTTTCGAACTGGCGTGCCGGCGTCACGATCTTGGCCGTACGCGCGAACTGGCGCTGGACGGCACGCGTTTCGTGCCGCCGCGCGAGCGCTCGCCGCAGGGAGAATTGTTTTAGCGCCGGATCATGGCGTGATGCAACGGCCAGCGTTCTACCCGCGCGTGATTCCCGCCGGCGCCGGAATCACACGCGCTACGCCAGAACCTTACTGTCCCGGCGGCAGGTATTTCTCGAACCAGTTGAGCGCACGCTGCAGCACGTCACGCTGGTTGGCCGGGTTGTAGAAGTGATGCCCCTCGTTGGGATACACCACCAGCGAAGTCGCCACGCCCAGCGCGCGCAGCGCATGCCAGTATTCGAACGATTGCGGTGCGGGACACTCCGCATCGCGTTCGCCGACGACGATCAGCGTGGGCGTTTTTACCTGCTTGATGAAATTGATTGCCGAACTTTTGGCGTAGACGGCCGGATCGTCGTACACGGAAGCGCCGAAGAACGGAATCATCCATTGGTCGATCAGGTTCTGTCCGTAGTAGCTCTGCCAGTTGGCTATGCCCGCGCCGGCGACCACCGCGCGGAAGCGCTGCGTCTGCGTGGGCGCGAACATGCTCATGAAGCCGCCGTAGCTCCAGCCGGTCAGGCCCAGGCGATGATCGTCCACCGGCACCATCTTCTCCACCGCATCCACGCCGGCCAGCGTGTCGCGCAGATCGCCGTAGCCGAAGTCCTTGCGATTGGCCTGCACAAACGCCTCGCCTTCGCCGAAGCTGCCGCGCGGATTGGTCATGAACACGAAATAGCCGAGCGTAGAGAACGGCACCGCGCCATAGCCCACCGACGGCCAGTGCGGAATCACCGCGGCGGACGGGCCGCCATGGATATTGACGATCATCGGATAGCGCTTGCTTGGATCGTAATGGGCCGGATAAAGCAGCCAGCCCTGCACATGCATGCCCTGGTTGTTCCACTCCACCGAGCGCGCCTTGCCCCAGCTGGGCTTCTGGCCGTCGTTGATCGCGGTGACGGCCTTGGGCATCGCCTCGCCCACCGCGCCGGCGTAAACCTCCGGCGCCACCTCGAACGAGGACTGGCTGAACGCGACCAGCTTGTGATCGGCCGAGAAAGACAGCGCCAGCAGTGCCGTGCCGTCGCCGACGTAACCGGGCGCGACGAACAACACGCGCTGCTGTTGCGCACGGTCCGCCTGCACGGTGTATTCGGCCAATTCGGCCTGGCCGTTGTTGATCTGCGTTACCAGCATCGACTCGGGCGAACGCCAGCTCAGCCAGGAAGGCGTGACGTGGATGCCGGGCGTGAGATCCACGAGCGCGCCGCCGTTGGCCGCAACACTGTAGATATCTCCGCCGGTGGAACCTTGATCGCTCATCAGTCCGCCGATAAATGCAATGCGCGAACCATCCGGCGACCAGCGCGGCAAGGCGATCTGCAAGCCGCGCAACGGCCCACTGACGGTGTGCGGATCGACCAGCGCGGTGCGCGGTGCGCCGGGCTGCGCCGCCTGCACATAGAGCTGCGCGATCCACCAGTTGTTGTCGCCCGGCGCGGGTGCCGCGACGTAGGCCACGCGCTGGCTATCGGGCGCCCAGCTGAATTCATAGACGTAGCTGCCGGCGGGCGTCACCGCTTGCGGCACGCCGCCCTGCGCGGGCAGCGTGGCCACGCGCTGTACCTCGATGCCTTCCACGCCGATCTCGCCGGTCTGCGGTTTCGCCGCCGCCAAGGCACTGGCACGGCGCGTGGCGCCTTGCACGTACAGGAACGCCAGCGTTTTACCGTCCGGCGACCAGCTCAGCGCATGCGCGTAACCTGCAAGGCTTGCAAGATGCATGGGTTTGTCTTGCGCCTGCGTGTCCAGCACGTAGATATCCGGCTGCTTGCTGCCGCCCATCCCCGCGCGCGCGCTGGCACAATTGGAAAGGAAGGCCAAATGCCGCGAATCGGGCGCCCAGGCCAGGCCGCTCTCGCTGCACGTGCCCGGCTGGCTCGCCAGGCCCACGTTGTGCGCGTGCTGGCCATTGGCGTCGGCCAGCACGATGCCCGGCTTGCCGTTGGTCATGACCACCCACGCCAGTTGATGGCCATCGGGCGACAACGCCACTTCGTTGATGTCGCGCACTTTGCCGAGCTGGGTCAGCAGCGCATCGATGCGCGGATCGGTGGTGCCGTGCGTATCGGCGAGGGCAAGCGGGGAAACCAGGGCTGCCAGCAACGGCAGCAGCAGATGGGCGGGTTTGCGCATGGCGGGGATGTCCGACAGTTACCGGAAAAACCGCTACGCTAACAGCTGGCGGTCGCCGTGCCCATGGGAAAAACGGCACCTCACCCACGATCGCCCCCACCGTCAGAAGCGGATGCGCGCGTCCTCGCCGACCGCGCCGGCCGCGTGCGCGGATCAGCGCGAATTTGCCCGCGCTGTTGCCTGCGATCAGTCCGAGCATGCCGCCTGGCGACAGCGTTGGATCAACACCTGGCACGCCAGGGCTTTCGTACACGAGTCGAACGCGAACGCAGGCTGGGCCGCGCATCGGTAACCGGTCATCTGCATCCCTTACAATCGATCCCATGAAAATCGCCTCATGGAATGTGAATTCGCTGAAGGTGCGCATCCCGCACTTGGCGCAATGGCTGGCCGACGCCCGGCCGGACGTGGTGGCGCTGCAGGAAACCAAGCTCGAAGACGCCAAATTTCCGGTCGATGAACTGGCCGCGGCCGGTTACCACGCGGTATATGCCGGGCAGAAGACCTACAACGGCGTGGCGATCCTGGCGCGCAGCGACGCGGGGCTCGCCTTCCAGGACGTGGTCACCGACATCCCCGGCCTGGACGACCCGCAGCGACGCATCCTGGCCGCCACCGTCGGCGGCGTACGCGTGGTGGATCTGTACGTGGTCAACGGCAAGGCCGTGGGCGACGAAAAGTACGAATACAAGCTGCGCTGGCTAAAGCACGTCAGCCAGTTCCTGGAAGGCGAAATCAAGCGCCATCCCAGGCTGGTGGTGCTGGGCGACTTCAACATCGCCCCCGACAGCCGCGATGTCCACGATCCCGAAGGCTGGGGCGAGGACATCCTGTGCTCGCCGCCCGAGCGAGCGGCCCTGAAAACCATCATCGAACTGGGCCTAAACGACAGCTTTCGGATGTTTGAACAGGACGCCGGCCATTACAGTTGGTGGGACTACCGGCAGGGCGCGTTCCGGCGCAACATGGGGTTGCGCATCGACTTGATCCTGCTGGGCAATGCCCTGAAATCGTCGGCCAGGGCCGCCGCCATCGACCGCGAACCGCGCCGCTGGGAACGACCTTCCGACCACACTCCGGTCACCGTGGACCTGGATATCTGATGACACACAGCACTACTGATTGGCCAAGCTCACTCAACGACGGCGAACTGGACGAACTGGACGCCTACCTGCGCGCGCACGCCCAGGAAGGCCACTTGCTGCTGGACGGCGTGCACGGCCTGCTCTCGGCCATCGCGGTGGGCCCCATGCGCGTGCTGCCGGACGAATGGCTGCCCGAAGTGCTGCACGAACCCTTCGCCAACGAAGACGAAGGCAACCGCGTCCTGGCGCTGCTGGCCAAGCTCAATGATTCGATCAGCGCCGAGCTTGATGTCGACGCCTACGAGCCGATCCTGGGCGAGGTGGATACCGAAAACGGTCCCGCATTGTCGGCGGCCGGCTGGTGCGAGGGATTCAGCCGCGGCATCGACCTGCGCGCGCAGCTGTGGGAAAAGCGCCTGGCCGACGATCCGCCGCTGATGGAAATGCTCGGCCCGGTCATGGCCCTGGCCGTCGATGAAGGCATCCTCAGCGCCGAGGCGGAATTCGAAAAGCTCAGCGAAGAAGAATACGACGACTGCCTGGCGCAACTGCCCGCCGTGCTGGGTGCGGTCAATCACTACTGGGACCAGCACCCGGCCACCCAAGCGGAGCTGGACGCGCTCAGCCACAGCCGCGACATCGAGGACGAGCAGCCTTCGCCGCCGCGCCAGCGCAGTGGCCACTGGGTGCATTGAGGTCACGGAAACAGTCCGTTCGTATCGCCCTACTTGGGCGACACGGCGCGTGCAACCATCATGGGCGGCAGTTCTTTTCAGTGGAGCCAAGCCATGACCGAGCGCAGCATCCTTCGCCGCATCCGCGGCACCGACACCGCCGACGGCGCCGGGGTCAAACTCAAGCGCATCATCGGGCAGCCAGGGCTGGACATGCTGGACCCGTTCCTGCTGCTGGACGAATTCCGTTCCGACCAGGCGGGCGATTACATCGCCGGCTTTCCCGAGCATCCCCACCGCGGCTTCGAAACCGTCACCTACATGCTGGCCGGCCACATGCAGCACGGCGACAACAAGGGCCATCGCGGCGACCTCCTACCCGGTAGCGTGCAATGGATGACCGCCGGCCGCGGCATCCTGCATTCGGAAATGCCGCAGCAGGAAAACGGCCTGATGTGGGGCTTCCAGCTATGGGTCAACCTGCCCTCCAAGGACAAGCTGACCGAGCCGCGCTACCAGGACATCGCGCCGGACCGGATCCCGGTGGTCCATCCGGCCAGCGGGGTGACGGTCAAGGTCATTGCCGGCACGCTGGGTGACGCTACGGGTCCGGTTTCGGGCATCGCCACCGCACCGGTGTACCTGGATATCGAAGTCCAGCCCGGCGCGGGCGTGGAGATTCCACTGCCCGAAAACCACCACGCGTTCGCCTACGTGTTCGACGGCAGCGATGCCCAGGTTGCCGGCGAGAAGCTTTTGCGCAGCGAACTGGCGGTGCTTTCCAAGGGCGCGTGCGTGCGCGTGGCCGGGCGCGAAACCCCAGCCCGTGTGCTGCTGGTGGCCGGTCAACCACTACATGAGCCGGTCGCGCGCTACGGCCCATTCGTGATGAACACGCCCGAGCAGATCCACCAGGCCATCGCCGATTTCCGCGCCGGCAAGTTCTAAAGCCGCCCGCGGCGATTCATTCAAGCCAAGTCCTCGCCCTGCCGATAGAAATACCGGCGGGGCGATGCTTTTTGGCGTGGGGCTGGCACAGACGATGCTTCGCATTTGTCAGCAAATCGTTAGTGCTTAATCGTTGCGAAATCGTTTGTACTGCCGTTAAATTAGGATTAATCCACGGATGTTCATGGGCCTGTAGAATAAAGCCTCGTGAAAAATTTAGAAAACCAACCTAACTTGTTGTTTTTATAGAATATGACCCTCCTGACGACCACTCTTCTCTTCGCAGTCCTCGCCCTGGTGGCGGCTGCGGTGAAGCGTGTGCCGGCGGGACAGGTGCATAGCGTGTACCGCCACGGCAAGCCCGTTCGCCTGCTGCAGCCGGGCACCCACGTGGTGCTGCCGCTGCTGGACCGGGTCGGGCACCGCATCGATCTGGGCGGCCGCACGCTGCGTTTCGATGCTTCCGCCGCGGTCACTCAGCCGTTGCTGGGCACGGTGTACTGGCAGGTGCTCGAACCCGAGCGCGCCGATGCCGTGATCGAGCAGGCCGACCAGCTGATACGCGAGGGTGTGCTCGATGCGCTGCACGCCGATTCCGATGCCGTCCAGGACGAGCGCCGCGAAGTGGCCGCGCGCCTGAAATGCAGTCTCAACAAACATCTGCGCGAGCGCGGCGTGATGGTGACGCGCGTGGAGCTGGAAGCCGCCTGATCGACAGGATTCACAGGGGAATCTGAGCCAGGTCGCCCTAAAAGAAGCACCGGCGCAGGGGAGTCCTGAAAGTATCGACCCGCTACGGCGGGTCTTCTTTTTTGCGGCGCTGGCATCCGGCGGCGCCGTTCCCGATACTGAGCGGCCCCCATGTCCATGGAATACCGATGACCGACCGCGACGCCCTGCACACCAAGCTCGAACAGGGCATCGACGCGCTAGGCGTGAGCCTGCCCGCCGACGCGCCGGGCCGGCTGCTGGACTACATTGCGCTGCTGGCGCGCTGGAACGCGACCTACAACCTCACCGCCATCCGCGATCCGGCCGAAATGGTGAGCCGCCATCTGCTCGATTCGCTGGCGGTACTGCCCTACGTGCAGGGCGACAGCCTGGCCGACCTCGGCACCGGTCCCGGTCTGCCCGGCATTCCGCTGGCCATCGCCGCGCCGGGCCGGCGCGTGCTGCTGGTCGATTCCAACGGCAAAAAGGTGCGCTTCCTGCGCGAGGCGATCCGCTCGCTGAAGCTGGAGGGCGTGCAGGCCGTGCAAGCGCGGGTGGAAGAAGTCCAGGGCCAGTTTGACTGCGTCACCGCCCGCGCCTTCGCCACCCTGGGCGACATGCTCGCCTGGGGCGGCCACCTGCTGGCGCCTGAGGGCGTGTGGCTGGCGATGAAGGGCAAGACGCCCGAGGATGAACTGCGCGGCGTGCCGCCGGCGTTTGCCGTGCGCCAGATCCGCGCGCTGCGCGTGCCCGGGCTGGAGGCGGCGGACCGCCACGTGATCGAGTTGGGCCGGGCATTACCCGGCTGATCTACCGCCGGGCCGACGCATCTTCGCCGGCTTCGTTTCACGCGGAAAGCTTCCGGCAGGGCCGGCCCCTTCCCAGCCGTGTTTGCGCGGGGAAGAGGGCGCAAGGCGTGGCAAATGCCAAGGTACGCCGGGCCGTGGCGACCCCTTCCTGCTAATCTAGCCGTCCTTTCGAACACGCACGGTACCGGACGAGACATGGCCCGTATCATCGCTGTCGCCAACCAGAAGGGTGGCGTCGGCAAAACCACCACTGCTGTCAATCTCGCCGCGGCGCTGGCCGCGGCGAAGCGCAAAGTGCTGCTGATCGATCTCGATCCGCAGGGCAATGCGACCATGGCATCGGGCGTGGACAAGCACGAGGCCTCGCCCAGCGGTTGCGAAGTGCTGCTGGGCGAAGCGCCGATCGACAAGGCCATCGTCACCACCCAGGCGCATTACGACCTGCTGCCCGGCAATGGCGATCTCACCGCCGCCGAACTCAAGCTGATGGACGCGTTCGCACGCGAAAACCGCTTGAAGGAACAGCTGGCGAAAATCGCCGACAAGTACGACACCATCCTGGTCGACTGTCCGCCTACGCTGCACCTGCTGACCGTCAACGCGCTTACCGCCGCCAACAGCCTGTTGATTCCCGTGCAGTGCGAATACTTCGCGCTGGAAGGTCTTTCCAGTCTGCTCGACACGGTCAAGGCGGTGCGCCAGCACTTGAATCCGCAGCTGGAAATCGAAGGCCTGCTGCGCACCATGTACGACGTGCGCAACAACCTCGGCAACGAAGTGTCCGCGCAGCTCACCCAGCATTTCGGCGACAAGGTGTTGCGCTCGATCATTCCGCGCAACGTACGCCTGGCCGAAGCGCCCAGCCATGGCCAGCCGATCCATCTCTACGACCGCAGCTCGCGCGGCGCCATCGCCTACATCGGGCTCGCCGGCGAAATCATCCGCCGCGAGCGCGGCTCGCAGGCCGCCGTGGCCGCCTTGCACGCCATGCATGGCGACGCCGCCGAGGCATCGGTGGAAGCCTCGGCCCCCATGGATCAGGAATAGAGCCTATGCATCGTTTGGCGTCGCCCGCGCGGGCACTGCTTGCCGCTGGGGCAAGGAGGAACGAAGGCGTGTATGTCCATACACCACGGCGTACGGACGCCGCCCGGCAGGCAGACAGCCCCGGCCCGAAGGGTTGCCGCGCTGCATCCACCATGCGTCAACGCGCGGCTGGGTTTGCCAGCCAGGCAAGCGCTGCGCCGCGCACCACTACCTGGCGAACGCACCGCGGCAGCGCGGGCTACGCTCAAACCATACATAGGTTCTAAAGCATGTCAGCCGCTAAGAAGCGTGGATTGGGACGTGGCCTGGATGCCCTGCTCGGCGGCGGCGACAGCGGCACGCCATCGGTAATCGAACAGGAAGGCGAGCTGCGCACCCTGCCGATCCAGTACATCCAGCCCGGCAAATACCAGCCGCGTCGTCACTGGAACGACGAAGCGCTGGACGAGCTGGCGGCATCGATTCGCGCACAAGGCCTGATTCAACCGGTCGTAGTGCGTGCGCTGGGCAAGAACAGCTACGAGCTGATCGCCGGCGAACGTCGCTGGCGCGCGGCGCAACGCGCGCAGCTCAGCGAGATTCCCGCGCTGGTGAAAGACGTGCCGGAAGTGGCCGTGCCGGCGATGGCGCTGATCGAAAACATCCAGCGCCAGGATCTGACCCCGCTGGAAGAAGCCGACGCGATCAAGCGCCTGATCGACGATTTCGATCTCACGCATCAGCAGGCGGCCGACGCCGTGGGCCGTTCGCGTGCGGCGGTGTCGAACATGCTGCGTCTGATCGATCTGCCCGCTTCCATCAAGCGCCTGCTCGATGACGGCAAGCTGGAAATGGGTCACGCGCGCTGCCTGCTCACGCTGCCCGAGCATCAGGCCGAAGCCCTGGCGCTGGAAGCGGCGCGCAACAACTGGAGCGTGCGCGAACTGGAAGACGCCGCACGTAAAGCGCAAACCGCACCCAAGGGCAAAGCCAAGAGCGCGCCCGCGCGCGACCCGAACGTCGACGCGCTGGAACGCGAACTGGCCGAACGCTTCGCCACCCGCGTCGAACTCGACACCGGCAGCGGCGGCCGCGGCAAGCTGGTGATCCACTACCACAGCAATGACGAGCTGGAAGGGATTCTGGGCAAGATGCGTTGAGAGTTAGAAATGAGTGAAGAGGAGTGAGAAACGAGAGTAAAGCTTGTCAGCGCA
>NZ_DATJTC010000021.1:0-66091 GCF_035503745.1 Dyella sp. | reverse complement strand
GCGTTTTCATGCGCATATCAGTACGGCATCCACGATCCAACTGCTATAGGCCTCCCCCAAAGACTCGCGACGCGAGAAGAGGGCCTTAAAAAAAGGGTTCGGTCAAAGACCGCTAAAAGTTACGGGCATCCATCGCTGGGACGTCAATCCTTTGACGCAGGCATTCGCCGATAAAACCTGGCGCTCTCATGCGGAAGTGTTGTAACCGCGTCATCGGATCCTTCGAACTACCTCTTCGAAACGGTTAGCAGATACCACGCCTCGCGCGAAGCTTGACGAGGGGAGAGGCTGCGGCTGTGTCACTGACATCCCATTCCAAAGGAATTACTCCGATGAACAAGATCACGCTTTCCGCTACGGCGATCCTCATTGCCTCCCTGGCCACCAGTGCTTTCGCGCAACCGCAGCCTAGCGATGACGGCGGCCAGAAGGTGGAAAAGTGCTACGGCGTTGCCTTGGCCGGCCAGAACGACTGCAAGGCGGGCGCTGGCACCACGTGCGCGGGAACGTCGGCGAAGGATTATCAAGGCAATGCGTGGAAGAACGTGCCGGCCGGTACCTGCACGTCGATCAAGACGCCCAAGGGCCATGGTTCGCTGACCCCCACCGCGCCCTGACCTGATGCCACTGGACCTGGTGCGGAGTGATCTTCGGATCCTCCTCATCGGGCTCATCACTAAATCCATATCCATTCCGGAGTTCGACATGGAAATTGCAAATGCCTTGGTCTCTCCCGCACCGCGCCTTCGCCGGTTTGAGGCCTGGAACCGCGGCGCCGAGAGGGTCTCGCACCTGATTGGCCACTCACTGTTGGCCCTGGCATGCCGGTTCTCGATTGCGGCCATTTTCTTCTTGTCCGGTCGAACCAAGGTCACGGGGTTTTTGACGTTGAAGCCGGGAACGTATGAATTGTTCCGCACCGACTATCGACTGCCCTTTGTGCGCCCGGAAATCGCCGCCCACGTCGCTGCCTATTCCGAACACTTTTTCCCGTTGCTGCTGGTGCTTGGTCTGTTCACACGGGGCGCTGCGCTGGCGCTTTTGGGCATGACCACGGTGATTGAGGTGTTCGTGTATCCCGATGCGTGGCCAACGCATCTGTCATGGGCTGTGCCGATGCTGTATCTGATTGGGCGTGGCGGCGGAAAAATCTCGCTCGACAAGGTGTTTGGCATCAAGTAACGCGAAAAGAAGGTTTGTGGCGGCAGGCGCCCTGGGGGACAGGATTATGTTGGCGAAGTTGACGATACGGACGTGGTTGTTGTGTTTTCTCGGGCTGTTTTCCCTGGCGCTATGGTGGTCGGTCGCGCAGGCATGGGTTGATGCGCGGGAGGCAACGCAGATCGTGGGCGATCTGGACCGCCTGTCCACCAGCGACATCGAGCCGCTGCACGAAATACAGCGCCTGTTGCTGTCGACGCTGGTGAGCATGGACAGTGCTTACATTAACCTTCAGCGTGGCAATCAGGTTGCCGCAACAAACTATACGCGCCGCGCGTCGGCGCTGCGGATGCAGGCGGACAAGCTGTTCAAGTCCTGGAGTGCGAACGTCTCCGGTAACGATGCTTCCGCCGATGAAGTCCATCGCATAAGCGATGCCTATACCAAGTACACCGACATTCTCGGTGTCCGCGAAGAGGCGCTCTATGACGTCTCTTTGAACGACTACGTGGCCGCTACCAGCGGTGCCGAGAAGGCCGATTCCACTTTCCAATCCACGCTGCGCGATGCCATTGAAGCGGCAAAACGGCATCGCGATGCGTTGAAGGCGCAATCGGACGGGCGCGCGCTGCGAAACGGACACGTAGCGGTGATCATGGCGGGGCTTTCGGTTTTTCTGCTGCTTCTTTATTGGCAGCTCATCTACCGCGTGCTTCTGCGGCCTTTGCGCGAGGTGACGCAAACCTTTCAGCGCATTGCCACGGGTAATTTGAGTATTGCGATCGAAAGTCGCTCCAGAAATGAAATCGGCGCGCTTTATGCGGCGCTGAACGTGATGCAGTCCGATCTTGTGCAAACCGTCGCCACCATTCGACAGGGCACCAATGACGTCACCTACGGCATCCAGCACATTTCCAGCGATAATCGGGAACTGTCCGGTCAGACACGACGCCAGGCAACATCGCTGCAACAAGCTTCTGTAACGCTGGGGCAGTTGGCCGAGGCGGTGCGTCAAAATGCTTCCAATACCCTTCAAGCCGACACCTTGGCAAGTGAGGCGCGTGCCGAGGCGGTATTGGGCAGTGAAAAAGTATCTCAAGTCGCATCGACGATGGATGCGGTGTCGGAGAACGCCAGCCGCATTGCCGAAATCGTAGGCCTTATCGAAGGCATCGCCTTCCAGACGAATATCTTGGCGCTCAATGCCGCTGTCGAGGCCGCGCGTGCCGGCGAGCACGGTAAAGGTTTTTCAGTCGTCGCCAGCGAGGTACGCTCTTTGGCGTTGCGCAGTGCGCAGTCGGCCAAGGAAATTAAGACGCTGATCGAAGCCTCGAGCGAGTCGGTACAGTCGGGTGCGCGCCAGGCTTTGGAGGCGAACACGGCCATGAACCAGATCGTCAGCTCCGTCGAGCGGGTCAGCGCGACGATGAAGCGTGTTGCGGCGGCCACATCCGAACAGTCCGGCGCGATTGCGCATGTAAGTCATGTCGTGGCCGATCTGGATAAGGCAACCCAACAGAATGCTTCGCTCGTTCAACGCACGGCCGACGCCGCGGGGGCGCTGGAAGGGGACGCGGGCCGACTGGTTGACGCGGTAAGCGTCTTTCAGATTCACGATAGCCCGGATTCCGGCGCCGCCTTGATCGAATGGTCAGCGCGCGTGGCCTAGGGCCTGTTCACACTATTGGCGGGCTACGCCAATAGTGTGAACAGCCTAGCGGGCCATGCGATGGAATTAGCAGCCCGAGCGATGGAGATTGGGTCGGCGGCTGTGGCAGAACAGCGGCCCCGCTACCAGCGCAGCAGCCGGCGTCCCAGCAATGCGCCGATGGCAGAGACCAGCACCATGCCAAGGACGTACCAGATGCTCCAGAAAGCCGGACTCATTTCGGGGCAGTGAAAGCAGTACGCCACGGTGGCCACGGTTCCGGCGAGCATGCCTGACGCAGCGCCTGCCCAGCGCAGATGCGTCGGCGCAAGTTTTGTCATGGCGTAAAAGATGGCGATGAAGCCGGGGATGGATAGCAGCAAAATATTGAAAGGGCACGACCGCCAGGAATGCCCCAACAACGCCAGAGCCCTATCCGCGGGCGCCGCGCCGGATACGACCACGATACCGGCAATCCATACGCACAACACGGGCAGGATCAGGAAAGCCCAGCCCACGCCGATGGTGCCCCCAGGACGACCCAGCCGGCTGGTGGCAAGTAACGCGCCCACGCTCAGGCTCAATGGAAAGGCAAGCTTCTCCCAAAAAATGGGGGTTTTGATAGCGCTTGCCAGATCGGGGCGCATGCCGAAAACGGTTAGCATCAACACGAACGCCCCGGCCAGCGCGACCAGCAGCGCACCGCTTACGAGCAGCGGTGGCGTGTTCTTCTTGACTGGCCCCATTTCCGTGGAAAGCAGCTCGACGAGGTCTTCGGTCCTCATGGCGCCTCCCGCATCCGTGCGGCAAGTGCTTTGATACCGCGATGCACGTTTACTTTTACGGCCGATTCCGACAGTCCCAAAAGCGTGGCAGTTTCAGCGATGGACATGCCTTGCAGTTTAACATGGAGGATAGATAGGCGCTGTTTGTCGGGCAGGTAGTCCAGCAATGTGCGTATATCCCGGCGCGCGTCTTGGGGTTCATCGTCCGGCGATGAAAAAATTTCTTGGTGATCGTCGATCGGATCATTCAGTGAATCGCGCCGCGCGCGTGCGCGAAAGAAATCCATCAATTTGTAGCGCGCGATCGCATGGATCCACGCGGTCAAAGGCTCCTCAGGTCGATAGGTGTGCCGCGCGTGATGCACAGCCAGCAACGTTTCCTGAATCAAGTCTTCGATGTCTTCGCGCATCTTGGGGATGCGCTTGCGCAGGTAACCGCGCAAGTAGCGTGTCAGATCGCTTAAAAAGAGCCGGTAGCTGACGGCGTCGCCATCCAGGCTGCTAACGAACAGTGCCTTTAATCGAGCCTCTTCCGAATACACCGTGGCACGCTCCATCACAACGCAGTGTGGTCTCGTACTGCCTGGGCCATGGTCCCATTCGGGCGTGCGAAACGGGCATGCCGCGCCGTGGCATTGTCCCGGTCGCATGCGGCCGTCCCAGGTCGTGAGCGGCGGCTCCGGATGGGGCAGGTCGCCGTGCCTTGGCCGGCGTCCCCATGTGCTGCATGCAGGACGGACTTTGCCCCTTCGTGCCCTAACCACAAGGCGGCGGAGCCGGTCCAGGCCCGTTTAGAGCCGGCGGCGGTGCATTCGCGTTTACTCCTGTCATTCATGGCTGTGGCCGGCGGCAGTTTTAGAACAATTGATTTAGAATATCAAAGCGTCGTATCAATTCAAGGCTGACGCTTAGAAGAGGTGCTATGGCTCGCCCGCGCGAATTCGATGAAACAGCTGTACTTGACGCGGCGATGCAGCAGTTTTGGATGTATGGCTATGAGGCCACCTCTGTTCGTGACCTGGCGCAGAGCATGGGGATAACCGGGGCGAGCCTTTACAATGCGTTCGGGGACAAACGCACTCTTTTTCGCCGTGCGCTTGCGCACTATGTCGAAACAAGCTTCGGCGACCGGGTGGGGCGCTTTGAACATGGGTTGGCGCCTAGGGCCGCACTGGAGGCCTTCTTCCGCGAGATCATCGATCGCTCCGTTCAGGACGAAGATCGAAAGGGATGCCTGCTGGTCAATTCCGCGTTGGAAGTTGCCCCTCATGATCCGGACTTCCAGGCGACAATCGCCGAAGTGCTTGCCAAGGTTGAAGCGTTCTTTCGCCGATGCATACAGGCGGGGCAGCGCACCGGCGAGATACCGTCGTCGCAGTCCGCCGAGGACCTGGCCCGGCTCCTGCTGGGCGTGCACCTGGGCATACGGGTGCTTGCCCGAACACGCCCGGAGCGCGCGCTATTGGAGGGGCTCGCACGTCCGGCGCTGGATCTCCTGAAACCCAGCCGCAGCAGCCAGCACAAATAGTCCCGGCTACGCGGCCTGCTGCACAGGCGTGCCGGCGAGGCGATCGCCGGCACCCATTCATCATGCAACCTTCGCCGATACGACGGGAAAGTCGATGTCGGTTCCAGCCACTTCATTGATGTAGTTGGTGAGGGTATTGAGCGCTACGTGAAGAACGATTTCGATGATTTGGGCGTCCTCGTAGCCGGCCACGCGGACGGCGTCCAGGTCATGCTGAGATACCTGGCCGCGATTTAGCGTCACCTTGGCGGCGAAACGGACAGCCGCATCGGCATAAAGGTCGTTGGATGCGCCGTTACGGTTGGCGGTGATCTCCGCGTCATCGAGCTTGGCGACATGCTTGCCAAGATAGGTGTGGGCGGACAGGCAGTAGCTGCAGCCATTGATCTGTGCCACCGCCAGCGCGATGCGTTCGCGCGTGGCCGGTGGGAGGCTGCCTTTGCTCAAGCCTCCGAACAGGCCCATGAAAGCCTCCAGGGAGGCCGGGCTTGTCCCGATGAGGCGGAACATGTTCGGCACGACGCCAAGCTGTTTCTGTACCCCTTCCAACAGCGGCTTGGACTGGGCGAGAGAGGCATCGATCGAAGCGGGAGTGGCGATACGAGACATGGCAAATTTCCTGGTCAAAGCCGGTAACTCCGGCGGTGAGACCAAGGTAGCCACTACCGAAATTCGGTACTAGATGGCATATTTTGGAATAATTATTTCATTATTCGGAAAATACCATGGACCGCCTGGAAGCCATGCAGGTGCTGGTCGATATAGCAAACGCCGGAAGCCTGTCGGCGGCAGCCCGCCACTTGAACATGCCCCTGGCTACCGTGAGTCGAAAACTGGCCGATTTGGAAAAACACCTCCAAACGCGATTGATCATTCGCTCAACGCGGCGGCTCACGCTGACCGAAGCAGGCGAAGCCTATGTCGCGACGTGCAAGCGGATACTCGAAGAAGTCGAACAGGCAGAGAAACTTGTCGCAGGCGAATACACAGAGCCCAAGGGCGACCTGGTTCTGACCGCGCCGGTGGTCCTGGGACGCATGCACGTCCTCCCCATCATCAACGATTTCCTCAAGGCCTACCCCAACATCAACATCCGTGCCGTATTCGTGGATCGATGGATCAATTTGATCGAGGAACATGTGGACATCGCCGTGCGTGTAGGCCAATTGCCGGACAGCGGCTTGGTCGCCCTTCCGGTAGGTGCTGCACGCCAAGTGGTTTGCGCCAGTCCGGAGTACTTCAAACGTCACCGTCCACCGGTCCGTCCGGGCGATCTATTTGCGCATGCATGCGTAGCCTTTGAAGGTGCGCTGCCATCCCACGCCTGGTTGTTTGCTGAAAACAACCAGCCCGTTTCGACCCCGGTTCGGGCGCGACTGGTTGTCAATTCCGCGGAGGCAGCGATAGAGGCTGCGATCGCAGGCATCGGTGTCACCCGTGTCCTCAGCTACCAGATTGCCCGGCACGTTAAGGAAAAAAAGCTCAAGGTCGTCCTGGAGGCATTCGAGCCGCCGGCACTGCCCATTCACCTGGTACACGCCGGTCAGGGGCGATTACCTTTGAAGCTTCGCGCTTTTCTTGACTTTACCGTTCCACGTCTAAGACGCGTTTCCTCTTTTTAGCGCCGCGTGATGTTCATGCAACCGTCGTAGTCAGCTGCCAATCACCTGGCCATCCTGTTGCCGTCCAATCAAAAACTTACGCAGGCCACACTCGTTTGGGCCAAAATGCCGGGCAGCGCATTGATCTCGCTTTCACGCGCGATATGTCATGAAAATGTGTGAACGAGGGGGTGCTTAGGGGGCGCCGGCATCTGAAAACGATTGCCAACTGTTTACCTATGCTGTTGTGTGCAAAGTTGCATGCCGACGCGGTCTGGCATCGGCCGTGTCCCAGCGTGCGCGCTTTGATGGACCGCAGATGGCGCGCTTGGTTTTGTCTGGCCGGAATGTAGCCGCGCATCAAGATAGTCGGGCTGACGATCGCTGCAGGCACTCCTCGCGGGAGGCGGCGGGTTACTGAGTTGGTACGCAAGTAACGGTAACCAAAAATACGAGAAGGGATACAAGCCTCGGGTGTAGGAATGACCATGCACATTAGTGCCAACCATGGAGAAAGTCGTGACCGTTAAATTTTACAAGGCCAAGGTCCGGAAAAAGTCTGACACTGCTGAGCTTGATGCTGAGACAACCGTTAATTGCATCCTCATTAAATTCGCTGACGGCACTTTTGCCATCCAAAAAAAGAAATGTGAGATCAAGGCAGGCCCCTATATCCTGAAAGACGGAGAGCCTGAGGAGTACACCATCACCAGAGCGAGGCGTCCGCCTGTCATTGCGATGTTCCAAAAATGCGTAAAGGCGCCCGTGCAGCTACCCGATACGTGTATTGAGAGCGCCGAGCACGTCATCAAATGCATATTCGCTAATACGCATGAGGTGCAATGCATTCCTAATGGAATGGGGGCTGTTGTCTCTATGTCCATCGGTCAAGACAGTTCGTTTGATATCGATGGAGAAATGGATGTCGAAGTAAATGAAGACGGCGAATGCAAAAAATTGAAGAAACCAGTAGGCATGGATTTGCCCACGGTGGCATATCTAAAATTTAGACTTAAAAAATTGACTGCTTCTAAAGACGCCAATCGCGAAAACTTTGCGCCTGGGGAAGGCATGATATTGGTGTATACAAAGAACCCCAAAGATCGACCCGATGGCTGGTGGTCGGTCCATGCCGTAGCCGTTCTCATAAAATCGAAGGACCGTGAAGATCCATTCATGGTGGTGAGCGAGGTCTTCGCAGACCGCAACAAAAAGGACAGCGACCCTGTTGAAATGGTGAACGGGTGGAATTTGAACTACTTCCGTAATGCCATGGATTTCAAGGAATCCTATCAGCGAGTAATGCCAAGAAATTCCTATACGCTTTGGAAGCTTAGCGCCAGCAAGCGCGAGTCGTAGATCGGCCTTATCTGGGAATTTCTTTTTCGGATCAATCGCGCAAAATTGAGTGCCCTCACCGTAGAAAAACGTTGGCCTCACGCCTTGGCGACGGTTAGTGTAAGGCAACGCATTTGCCGTAGGGCACTTCGTGGATGGGAAGGCCAAATCTCATGACTGCCGAGAAGGCCAGGCATCTCGCCATGGCGGCTGGCGTGCTGGTCGTTATATCGATTCGCCAGCGGATTGGCCAAGCACGCTCTTGGTCTGCTCCCTTCGCCAGGAACCCTCAGCTACGGTGTCGCGCCAATCGGTTTCGATTGGCCGTGCCTGGGTGTCAGCCAGGCCAGTGCGATGGCGATGACAAAAAGCGCCGGCACATCGCCAATGAGATGCCCGTGATGCTCCGCCGAGGCCAGCGCTTGCGCCGTCATGATCAGCCCATGCACGACGCTGGACCAGACCGTGAACCATATCAGGCTCAGATGACTGAGCGGATCGCTGGAAGCACGAAGAAGAAACACACCCAAGGTGGCATAGATTCCCACGATCATCATCGGGTAATCGGAATAGCCGGTATGCCATGTCCAACCCGATGGCCATACCAGCATAAGCGGGTAGATCAGAAAAAAGAGGATTCCCACGATCCGCAACACGGTCTTGAGAAGGCTCATGCGCTGTGCAATGTTCATGGTCGATGCTCCCCGGGTATGCGAGTGCCGTTGCACCCAGTGCGTCCCCTGAAAAGGCATGAAACTTGCTGCGAAAATCACTATGCATTGCCAGGCTGGATTGTGCGCTCGCAGGCGGCCGGTTTGCCAGTTTTCGCGTGGTGCACCCGCCCGAATGGACGGTGCCGCAGCCCTGCATCGGATGATGCGTGCGTTATTCGCGCGCTTGTGCCGTCGTTGCCTGCTCTGAACTCCACCCCAGCCCAAGGCTCTTCTGCAGCGATACAAAATCCTTGATCAGTTGCGCATTGCCTTGAACCAGATTCTGCTGCGCGTTGAACTGCAAGCGTTCGGTATCCAACAGGTCGATCAGCGAGGAAGCGCCGGCAGCGTAGCGCTGGCGCATCAGGGTGGATGAGCGGTCGGCCGAGGCCTCGATGGTTTGCAGGCGCGCGACGCTTTCGCGCTGGTGGCCGTAGCGGGAGAGGGCGTTGTTGGCGTCCTGCAGGGCGGCAAGCACGGTCTGCGTGTAGTTGGCTTCAGCTTCTTCGCGGCCGGCCTTGGCCTGCCGGATCTGGCCGCGGGTGCGGCCGAAGTCCAGCACGTCCCATTGCAGGTAGGGTGCGCCGAGCCAGGTAAAGGCGCTCTTGCGCATCAGGTGGCCGGGGTCGGCGGCGTCGGTGCCGATGTAGCCAAGCAGGTTGACTTTGGGGAACAGGTCCGCTTCGTGCTGCCCGATCTGTGCGGTGCTGGCGGCCAGGCGGCGTTCGGCGGCGCGGATGTCGGGGCGCTGCTTCAACAATGCCGCCGGATCGCTCACCGATACGGACGTGGGCAGCACGGGCAGTGGTGCCGGTGTGGAAAGTTGCTGATCGAGTGCGCCGGGTGCCTGGCCGGTGAGCACGGCGAGCTGGTCGAGCGATTCGGTGATCTGCTCGTCCAGCGGAATCAGTGTGGCCTTGGTGTTTTCCACTTGCGTGGTTTGCCGTTCCACATCGGCATCGGGCACGACACCGCGCGCCCGCTGCTGGCGGATCAGGTCGAGCGTTTTTTGTTCGAGCGCGGCCGACTGGTTGGCCAGGGCGAGACGCTGCTGCTCGCTTCGCAGGTCGATGTAGGCCTGCGCTACTTCGGCGGCGAGCGATACTTGCGTGTCGGCGAGGTCGGCATCCACCGCTTCGGCTTGCGCGGATGCAGCCTCGATGGCGCGGCGCGTGCCGCCGAAGATGTCGATTTCCCACGAGGCATCGAACCCCGCCGTGTAGAACTGCAATGGGCCGCGGCCTTGCGAAGTGCCGCTGGTTTGCGCGTTTTGTCCGGTGGACTGCGAACTGCTGGACGATTGCTGCGAAGATCCTTCCAGACTGGAAAGGTCCGGTGAGCGCATGCGCAGCGCGGCAGCATCGGCCGATACCGTGGGCGCTTGCGCCGCACGCTGCTGTTGCAGTTGCGCGCGCGATTGACGCAGGCGTGCCTGTGCGGCGTGCAGGTCGGGGTTGTTCTTCAAGGCCTGGTTGATCAGCGTATTCAACTGCGGATCGTTGAGCGCTTCCCACCAGCGGCTGGGCGAAGGCCCTGGCTCTACGACGTTGGCCGGTGCGCGCACGAAGCTGCGGGCATGGATGGCGCCGCCGGCGACGTCGGGCGCACCGCGATAGTCGGGGCCAACGGTGCAGCCGGCGAGCATGGTCGTGGCGACCACGGCGGCGGAAACGGGAAGGCGCAGGTGGCGCAGGCGAGTCATCGGCATCAAGGTATCCTCAGTGGCCGCCGCTGGCCGGCGCGTGGTAGCGCGGCGTTTTCAGCAGCAGCGCGAGCGGAACACAGCACAGCAGGGCGATTCCCAGCAGGTAAAAAACTTCGGAAAAGGTCATCACCATGGCCTGCTGCTGGATCTGTTCGGCCAGTTGCGCCAGCGCGCGCATGTGCGAATAAGCCATGTCGCCGGTGCGCGCGAACCAGCCGGCCGCGCTGGCGGCGATGCGCTCCTGGCCCAGCACGGAATTGGCGGTCAGCGATTGGCGGATGGCCGCGACGTGGAAGGTGTTGCGGCGGTCGATCACCGTGCCGATGATTGCCAGGCCAATGGAGCCGCCCAGATTGCGCGCCATGTTGTAGATGCCGGCGGCATCGCCCGAATCCTCGCGTGACACGGCGGCCATCGAGGCCTGGTTGAGCGGCATCATCGCCAGCATCTGTCCTGCGCCGCGCACCAGCTGCGACCAGAAGAAATCGTGTCCGACGCTCTGCGCGGTGAGGTGGATGTCCAGCATGCAGCTGATCACGAAACACATCAGGCCGATGATGACCAGGATGCGGAAATCCACCCGGCCCAACAGGCGCGGCAGGATCGGCATCACCATGAACGCCGGCACGCCTGAGATCAGCATCACCCAGCCGGACTGCTCGGCGTTGTAGCCGGCGATCAGACCGAGAAACTGCGGGATGAGGTAGATCACGCCATATAGCGCCGCGCCCACCACCAGCACAATGAAAATCACGCTGGCGTAGCGCGCATTGCCCAGCAGGCTCAGGCGCATCACCGGCCGCTTGGCGGTGAACTGCGAAATGGCAATCAGCAGCATTCCCAAGGCCGACACCACGCTGAGCCACACGATCATGTCCGATTCGAACCAGCGCTCGCGCTGGCCTTCTTCCAGCACCACCGTCAACGAACTCAGGCCGGCCGACAAACCCACAATGCCCAGCCAGTCGGCCTGTCTGAGTGCTTCAAGATGCAACGGCGCCGATGGCAGGCCGGCGATCAGCAGTGTGATCAAGCCGATGCATACCGGCAGGTTGATGAAGAAGCACCAGCTCCAGCTGATGTTTTCCGTCAGCCAGCCGCCGAGCACCGGGCCCAGAAGGGGACCCAGCAGCACGATCAGGCCGAACGCGGTCATGCCGATGGGCAATTGCGACATCGGCAGGCGCGTACGGATGATGGTCTGTGCGGTGGGGATCATCGCGCCGCCGGTCAGGCCCTGGCCGATGCGGCCGATGATCATCGCGATCAGCGTGTGCGACAGGCCGCACATCATCGAAAACAGGATGAACAACACCGCGCAGCCAAGCAGGAAGTTGCGCAGGCCGAACACCCGCGTGAGCCACGCCGCCAGCGGGATGATCACGATTTCCGACATCAGGTAGCCGGTGGAAATCCAGGTGCCCTCGGTGCCCGTGGCGCCGATTTCGCCCTGGATCTGCGGCAGTGCCGAGTTGGTGATGGAGATGTCCAGCGTCGCCATCAGCGCGCCGAGCGAACCGGCCGCCACGGCGATCCAGTCCGCGACGGTGGCGCGTTCTTCCGGATGCGGCACTGGACTGGCGGTGGCTTCAGCCATGCGTGTTGTCCGTCGCGGACGATTGCGTATGGACATCCGAACGCGTGTCCACGTCCACCGTTACGGACAGGCCCGGCACCAGTCGCTTGAGCGTTGCCTCGTCGGCATCGATGCGGATGCGCACCGGCACGCGCTGCACGATCTTGGTGAAGTTGCCGGTGGCGTTTTCCGGCGGCAGCAGCGCGAATTCCGAGCCGGTGCCGGGTGCGAAGCTATCGACCACGCCGTGCAGGTCGGCATCGGGCAGGGCATCGACGTGCACCTGGGCCGACTGGCCCGGGCGCATGCGGCCGATCTGCGTTTCCTTGAAATTGGCGGTGAGGTAGATGCTTTGCACCGGCACCACCGTCATCAGGCGCGTGCCTGGTTGTGCGTATTGGCCCACGCGCACGGTGCGATCGCCCACGCGGCCGGGCAGCGCACTGCGCACCACGGTGTCCTGCAGATCCAGTTGCGATTGCTTGGCCGATGCTTGCGCCGCTTCCAGTTGCGCGCGCGCCTGGGCGATCTGCGCATTGAGGTCGGCCACCCGGGCCAGGGCCTGGTCCAGCGCGGCTTTGTCCGCGCTCACGCTGGCGCGGGCCTGGTCGCGGTTGCTTAGCAGGATCGAATACTGGTCGCCGCTTTCGGCGCCGGTCTTGGCCAGCGGGCCGTAGCGGCGCACTTCGTCCTGGGCATGCTTGAGGCTGACCTGCGCCTCTAGCAGTTGCGCGCGCGCCTGCTCGATGGCCGCCCGCTGCTGCACGATGCCGGCTTGCGCGCGCAGGATGTCGGCATTGCGCGCATCGACCGTGGCGTTGGCCTGGTCCAGCGCGGCCTGATACTGGCGGCCATCCAGCCGCACCAGCGGTTCGCCGGCCTTCACCGAGGCGTTGTCGCCCACATACACGTCGGTGACGTAGCCGCTGACCTTGGGTGCCACCGTGACGCTGTCGGCCTGCAGGTAGGCGTCGTCAGTGCTTTGGATAAAGCGCCCGACCAACCACCAGTAGGCCAGTGCCACGATGCCCACCAGTGCCAGCACGATGCCGACCGGCAGCAGGAAGCCCGGCACCTTGCGTCGCGGCGGCGCCCCGGACGAGACACGGGATGCGTCAGCCGGCGCGTTTGCGTTGGAAGCAGGCATTGCCTTTTCACCCTGAAATTATTCCAGCTGGAAAAGTTATTCCAGTCGGTATATTTTTGTCAAATGTTATCTTTGGTCATCGATGGAGAATTCTCATGACCCAAGCCAAGCGCCTTCGCCGCCCGCCCGCAGGCGGCTATGCCCGGGGCGACGAAACCCGCCAGCGCATCATCGACGCCGCCATCCAGTTGTTCGGCGAACATGGGTTCGACGGCGCGTCCACGCGCGACATCGCCGCCGCCGCCGGGGTCAATGCACCGGCGTTGCAGTATTACTTCGGGAACAAACAAGGCCTGTACAAGGCTTGCGCCCAATACATCACCGACGACCTGCACGCGCGCTACGCGCCATCCATCAAGCAGGCCAACGATGCACTGAAGAACGACGCCGGCATCGATGCGCTGATCGAGGCCTATCTATGCTTCCAGACCGTCACGCTGGACAGCGTGGTAACGCAGCACCATTTTTCCAAAGGGCGCCTGATCGGCAGGGAGATGGCCGGCGAGTCGCCCAAGGTCGCCTCTGAAATGCTGCAGCAGAAAATTCGCGAGCCGATCAACAAGCTGGTGTGCGCGTTGCTTGCGCGCATCATGAGCGCGCGCCCCAACGACACCCTCGTGCGCATCCGCATGCTTACGCTCAAGGGCATGGTGCTGGCGTTCTACTATCCGCCCGGCGCCTGTCTGGATCTGCTGAAGTGGAAGGAAATCGATGCGGAGAAAGGTGCGTTGATCAAGGCCGCCGTGCACGAGCAGACGCGCACGCTGTTGCTCAGCTGGCATGAGGCGGGAAAGCGGCCCAAGGCGCTGCCATAGAGGGGTACTGTGGGGCGTTTGCGCCCTCACGCGGCATCCCCTGCTTCGCGGGCACGGAGCGCCGTCGCTTTCCATTGGCCGCGATCGCGCAGCCGTAGAAACGGGCGTTCGACGAGATAATGCAGCAACGCCGCCGCGGCAAAAGCGGCCAGCGCGCAGCACATAAAGGTGAGCGTGCCGCGATGGCTGAGCGCATCCGGAAGATGTGTCCAGGCGAGTTTCAGCACCGCTTTGTGGCATAGGTACAGGCTGTATGAAATGGTCGCGATCCAGCGGATGCCGGGCAACCTTATCCGCGCCAGCGCGCCATCCGGACTCGCGGCGGCGGCCACCAGCAACGCCAGGCCAAAGGACAGGATCGGAAACCCCACCGTGCATGCGGCAAAGGTCAGGATGTCCTGAAATAGCCAGGCCGCGACCGTCACCGTGACGCACCCGGCCAATGCGAGCGCATTGGCGTGACGCTGCAGGCGCTGCCATAGCGACGGGCGATAGACGTTCAAGATCGCAAGCCCCACGCCGCACAGCAAACCATCCAGGCGCGCATAGGTGGGGTAATAGATCAGCGCCATGTAGCGGCGCAGGTTCATGTCCAGCACACCGCTGCCGTCGTTGCTGGGCGCCGCCGATTGCCACCACGCAAAACCGCGCCATGCCAGGCCGGCCAGCATCAGGCCGAACAGCACCGCCAGCACGCGCTTGACGCTGGCGCCCGGTGCCATGACGGTGACCATCAACGGAAACACCAGATAAAAGTGTTCTTCCACGCACAGCGACCACGCCGACGAGAACGTGTGCAAACGGCTCGGGTCGATCAGCAGGTTCATGGTGAACGTAAGAAATTGCCACATCGGCTGCATCGCCGCCTGTTCCCGCAGGGTGGGGATCAGGAAAAGCAGCGCCAGCATGGCCAGGTACGCAGGCAGGATGCGGTAGGCGCGCTGGCGGTAAAACGTTTTGAGGTCCACCTTGCCGGTGCGCTGGTAGCGCAGCAGCAACTGCCGCCCGATCAGGTAGCCGCTGAGCACAAAGAACAGGTCCACGCCCATCCAGCCGTCGTCTTGGATCCAGCCGAAGCCGTAGCCCATGCCACCGGCAATCCACGCATGGGTGCACATCACCGACAGGATCGCCACGGCGCGCAACAGATCCAGACCGGGTATGCGGTGCATGTGTTTCCTCCCTGAGACCGTGGGCGAGCATAGGGGAAGGCGGGGCTCCGATGACGGCTTTGGATGGATTGCCTTCATGCTGCCTTTTTCCCGGCTCATCGGCGCCAGAGGCGGTGGCGGCATGCTTGCTGCCGGCCCCGGCGCGGGCCTTAGCGCAACACGCAAAGGGCAAGTAAGATAGGCCCGGTCCACCGTCCGCCCGCAGGGCCGCCTGCCATGAGTATTTCCAGCGTAAGCAGTACTCAGTCGCAGCCCATCAGCGGGCTAGTCGCGCCGTTATACCTGCACCCTAAAAAGGTGCCGGGCAGGTCGGTGACGCCGGCTTCGATTGCCTCGACGGATGTCTCCACGCAAGGTGCAAGCCAGATGGCCGCGGCGGTTGCGGCAGCGCTTTCACAGCTGGGTCTGACCGGCATGCCGGGCAAGGCATCCGCGGTGGCTGCCACCACCGTAGCGGCGGCCAGCGGCACGGACGCAGACGCGCGCGGCAACAACGCACCGGCGGCCTCTCAGCTGCAGCAGCAAAAAGCATCGCCGCAGTTGCAGCAGTACAAGAATGTCGCGGCAAATTTCTCCAACCTGGCCCAGGCACTGGGTTCGGTTGCCGGCGGTGCTTCACCCGCCGCGAACGGCTCGGGCAATTTGACCGGCGTGTTCCAGAACCTCTGGACGTCGATGGGCGTGTTGCCCAACGAGGTCTCAAGCGGCACGGCACCGAGCCTGCCCGCGTTTTTGCAGGCGCTGGCGCAGCAAATCGGCGAAAGCGGTATCGCCGGCCTGCGCGGGGTGTTTGTCGATACGACGGCGTGATGGCGCAGCATCGAGCAACAGCGCGTGCGTTCTTGCGGGAGTTGAAATTCGTGGATGTCGGTCAAGCATTCCTCGATCGAGAAGAAATGGCCGGCGTGTCATTCATGCACAACGACTACGTGCGTGTCGTAAAGGGCCAATGGGCCGGCTTCTTCGGTTCGCTGGTGTCGCTCATTACGGTTGAACCCGAACCTTTGTTTATTCTTGAATCGGAAGCAGGGGTGGACGTTCAGGTGAAACAGTCCGACATCGAGTTTGTCGCCAGAGCGTAAGCCGTTCTTGCCTTCGCAGGTGCCGATCCATGCAAGCGAACGGCATCGATATCGCCGCGCACGTTGCAAGCTAGAACTGTCCGCAGCGCTTAGGGCGGTTTTTACATCAAGGCAATGAGGGAGGTGCAGGTGGTCTTCTTTGCGCTCACCAGGCATGGCGTGGCCGAGATGCTCGACCTCGCCAGGGGAAACAACGCCCCGGTCTGGGTGAATCAGGGTCTTTTGGATGCTGCCGATCTTGATAGGTGGCGATCTGAAGGGGTCAGCTTGACCGATTTCCTGTACTGGATTGATCCTTCCGATGCGTCGTGCGTCCAGGCTGCGGTGGAGACCATCAGGGAGCATCATCCCCATCAGGTGTTGTACATGGAGCGAGTCTGAGCGCCTTCTCCGCTTGCGGCACGGCACGGGCTTATCTTTGCTCGGAACAGGCCATGCACGGTTGCGGTGATATGGCGGCGGTAGCACGCATGATCCACCGCGACGGTATCGTGGTTCGTGGGCTTGCTCGCCATCCACAGGGGAAGTGATGAGGGACTTAACGCGTTGGATGAAAGGGGTAGGCTCCTTGCGGTGTTGCGTGTTGCCGCCGCCCGCGATGCCGGACTGATCCGTCGCACTCATTCGGCCACGCTTTTCCTTGGGCTATTTAAGCCATCGCGCGACACCGCCGTGATGCGAGCACGTGCCGCTGTGATGCAGGCTGAAACTGTAGCTGCCGTCCCGGCATTGTGCCGAGGCGCCGGCCGGGGCGGCACCTGAAACGGTATGCGCCGGGCGATGCACGATCGCGCCATCGCGGTTTACGTAGTTGCCTTGCTCGACCAACGAGGTAGCGTCATGACTGACGCTGCGCGTCCCTTGCGACGAACTGTCGGGCTGGGCCTGCTGCCCCATGGCGGTGGCGCCAAGTCCAAGGGCCAGCGCCAAAAACAAGCCAATCTGCCTATGCATACACTCCCCCTGGAGCGATCCTGTTCGCAGTACGCATGCAAGGTGCCTGCCAGGCGGATCGCGCTCGGGCAACCTCCGGCAGACATGCGGCGAAGGTCGCGGCCGTTCCGCAAAGCCATGCATCTGGACATCCAGCGGCCGGCCGCGCAGGATGGGGTGCAACCGACCAACAGGGAGCGGGGCCATGGACACCGGTCCGCAGATCGAGATGTACAAAGACATCGAGATTCGCTATGGCTACAGCTCGCGCGATGACGTGTACTACGCGCACTTCGCGCTACCCTCCAGGCATGAGCCCAAAGGTTTGCTGCAATGGGTGAAGATGGATGTCACGCCCGGTCTCCTGCCCGGACGCCAGAAAGCCTGCGGGCACACTGCGCAGGAAGTGCTGGATGCGGCGCATACGGTGATCGATCGCTACTTCAATGCGTGACGATACGCACAAGCCGGAAGCACGGTAGCGGCTGCGATACGTGGTGTGTCGTTTTTCAAAACGGAGTAAGCCGGATAAGGTCGAGCAGACGGTTTCTGGTGCCTCCGTTTCGTTTTTCGCAGGCCCATAGCGCCAAGGACTGAACGATGGCAAAGCAGGCGACGAAGGAAGATCCGTTCAAGCAATTGGGCTACCACGCCGACGATATGCGCGCGGCCTTGAACGCGATCGCGCCGAGTATGTCTACAAGCTCGGCAACATGCAGTGGGTGAACGAGATCAAGGCGGGCATCGCCAACGAAAGCGCCAAGACCCAGCTCCAAGCGCGGATTGCGGCAGGCAAGCTTGTTGGGATGAGCTTCAAGGCGTGGCCCGCGTGAAAGCATTTGCGGGTTACCTGGAAAGCAAATGAGATGGGCACCGATGTGGCCGGAGTCGTCACCCGCACGCTTGGAACAATTTTCGCCGGTGGTTGAGGCGGTTAATCCGCGGAGCCGTCAGGCGCTTCCGTTAATGATCGCCGGCCACCAATACTTGGTGGCAAAGAAATAGGTCGCCACCATCAGCACGCCCACGACGACGCTCAATATCAACGCACCCGCCAGCTTGAACACCGGCCCGGCCTTGGCGGAAGCGCCACGCAGATAAATTTCTGCGACGGCCAGATTAGGTACGTAGAAAAAGAACGCCATGATGGCGTCGAACGGCCCGTGGAAGTTGTGGGTGTGCCCGAGTTTATGCGTGGCGAGAAACCAGATGGCGTACTCCATGCGGTAGAGCCACGAGCCGATGGCCAGCGCGAACAGGCGGATGGCCCATTGGCGGTGCGTGCTGAATTGGCGCGCCCGTGCATGGCGGTAGGCCTGCACGGCACAACAAACCATCAGTATGCCGTAGAGGCCAAAGCCCAGGTTCATGGTGATGCCGCCGATGGTGCCGGAGGTGACGATGAACGCCAGGCCGCCGAGGCCGGCGAGGATGGCGGCGGTGACGTAGACACGGCCCAGCCAGCGGTGCAGGGCCGGCATTTTTGCGCGGATACCGCCAAGCAACTGGATGAAACCCATGGCGAGGATCGTGCCGCCCGCGGCGAAATGGATGCCCATGCCGTAGGTCGCGGCGGTATGCGAGCCGGTGTAGAGGCCGGGCAATACGTTGTTCCAGCGCGCCGCCGAGAGCGAGGCGAGGGCGCCGGCGTAGAAGACGAGGATGTACAAGCCGAACAGGCCGCAGCTCAGCCAGGTAGTGACGGCCAGCGCGCGGCTGCTGAAGTCGAACAGGCGCGTCGCCCACGATCCGGCAGGCGCCGGCGGGCTGCTGTTCGCGGTGGCAAGCATGCCTTCGGCCACGGATGTCCCCCATGCGTCGGATGAAAATATCAAACGTCAGCCAAGGGATTCTAGAGGCAGGAAAGGGGAGGCTGCCAGCACCAGTCGAAGTATGGGCCGTTATCGGTCAGGGCGTGAACATGGCGTGACTTTGAATGACCGGGACATGCGCGAAGGGCGAAGTGCTTTGCTGCGCAAAAACACTCCGCGCAAGTGCACGAACCAATGCTCAGCGATCCACCATGGCCATCATCTTGTCGTTGTAACGTGGGCCGGAAATACTGCCCGGTGCCAGCGCTTCGTCCAGCGCTTTCATCTGAGCATCGTCGAGCGCGAGGGAGGCGGCCGCGATGTTTTCTTCCAGATAACTGCGGCGCTTGGTGCCGGGAATCGGCACGATGTGCTGGTCCTTGCGCAGGATCCAGGCCAGCGCGATCTGGCCGGGTTTCGCGTGCAGGCTCGTGGCGATGTCGCGCACCACCTGCGCGGCCTGCACGTTGGCGTCGTAATTCTTGCCCTGGTAGCGTGGATCGTTGCGGCGGAAATCGGTATCGGGGTAGTCCTCGGCGCGTTTTACTTCGCCGGTAAGAAAACCGCGCCCCAGCGGCGAGAACGCCACCAGGCCGATGCCCAGTTCATGCAGCAAAGGGATGATGCCCTGTTCGAGATTGCGCTCCCATAGCGAATATTCGCTCTGCAAGGCGGTGATGGGATGCACGGCGTGCGCGCGGCGAATCGTTTCGACACCGGCTTCAGACAGCCCCAGGAAACGCACCTTGCCTTGTTTCACCAGATCCCCCACGGTGCCGGCCACGTCTTCGATGGGCACATTGCGGTCCACACGGTGCTGGTACAGCAGGTCGATGTGATCGGTGCGCAGGCGCTTGAGCGATGCATCGACCACTTCGCGGATGTGCTCGGGGCGGCTGTCGGTGCCGGCGGTCTTGCCATCGACGATCTTGAAGCCGAACTTGGTGGCCAGCGTCACCTGATCGCGCTTGCCGGCCAGCGCGCGGCCCAGCAGTTCTTCATTGACGAACGGGCCATACACTTCGGCCGTATCGAGAAACGTGCAGCCCAGTTCGATCGCCCGATGCACGGTGGCAATGGATTCGGCCTCGTCGGCCGGACCGTAGGATTGGCTCATGCCCATGCAGCCAAGGCCGATGGCAGAAACGGTTAAACCCTGGTTGCCGAGTTTGCGTGCAGGTAATGTCATGACTTGCGTGTCCTGGCGATGCGTGGCGCGTAGCGGTGCGCAGGTGATTGGCGAGGCACCCTAACGATGCGCGATTGTCGCAAAAATCGCGTGAAAGCGGTGGCGAGGCGTGAATGGAGGCTCAACTCTGGATCGGTGCGGACTGCCCTGCATAGGCCTGCAGCGCATCCGGCCGATCGATCCGCTCGTTGCGCCGGACCCACGCAAGACACGGCCGTTCGATGAAGTGCCAGGAGAACGCAGCCAGTACCGCGGCAATAGGTATCGCCAGCGCGACGTTCTCGAAGTTGTTCCACGCCGGGAATAGATCCTCCACCGCCTGCTGCACGACGAAGCCGTAAAGGTAGATGCCGTAGGAATAATCGTGCCTGGGCCGCAGGCGTTGCAGCGAGCGTAGCGAGGAAAACCACAGCACGGCATAGACGAATGCCGGGTACAGCAGCAGCGCGCCGTCCACGTCATGGCGATTGGCGACATAAAGTGCGATCAGCACCATCGCTGGCAGCCAATGCAGCACGATGCGGTCGCGATAGGTGTAGAGCAACATGCCCAACATGAAAAAAGGCACGGGATAAAGCGAGTAGCCCGGCGGCAGTATAAAAAAGCCAGCCAGGGTCAGATGCGTAGGTGGCTGCTTTGCAATATGGAAAAACACGAAGGCGAGCAAGCCGATGGCGACGGCCGTTGCCGTGCGCGATTTCAAAACGCCAAGCAGGCCCAGCGCCAGCACCATTACGTAGCATTCCAATTCCACGGGGAGCGACCAGATCGTGCCGCTGACGAAGCCGGGGATGCGATTGTGCGGAAACACGCCTGGCAGCACGCCGTCAAAACCCATCACACCACCGAGCAGCGTGGCGTTGTGCAGCAGCCAGCGGTGCATGGTGGCATTGGCGAAGTAACTGGTCAGCGTGCCGTTGTAGAAAACCGGCCCCACCACGAATGCGATGAACAGGGCGCAGACGATCGCGCCCGGCCAGATGCGCAAGGCACGCGATGCGGCGAAGCGCAGGGCGGAGCGCTGCTTGATGAAACTGGCCGTCACCAGCATGCCGCTGATCAGGAAGAAGGCGAAAACGGCCATGCTGCCGATGGTTTCGCGCCCGGTGAACAGCAGACCCCATTCGCGGCCGGCACCGGTGCGCAACGCGAAGGAGTGGCTGACCATCACGCCCGTCGCTGCAAGCAGGCGCACCAGGTCGAAATTGTTGTTTCCACGCATCAAGGTGGAGGCAAGCGTCTTGGTGTTATTCGTCACTAAGCACCACGGGCGGAAAGGATGAATCGACCGATAAACCTAACTGGGCAGCTTATGACCAAGTGATTTAACAAGTATGCCGGCGCGATTCAAGCATGTGACGCATGGGTGCTGACGCCGCCCCGTGCGTGGCCTGGGAGGCAGTTTTAGCCGCCAATTAAAAGTCTTTATGTGGCAATGGCTTATGAATTTACGGGCTCGGCGATGAGTGCCAGGCCTTTTGGTTGCCTCGCCAGGTGTCGTTGCAGGCATCGCTTTGGACCGCCAGCGCGCCTACAACAGCCCGATGACAGCCATCCTCGTAGATGGCAAGCCTGGCCGACGGCAAGCAAGCGTTTAGGAGTCTTCTGATGGCAGCGCCTTCACAACACGCGCACTTTGTATTTAGGGAAACCGGAAGATGATGGGGGCAACAAGCGCACGCGCCGATGCCGATCGTTGATACGGGTGCGGTGCGAGGAGTCTTTGCGGTGAGCGAGCCTGACAAGAAAATCGAGTTGACGGTGGCGCCCGGTGTAGTGCTGATCCTTTCCCGTCATACCAAGCAGGGTACCGGCGATTTCCAGGCCATCCTCATGTTTCTCGGCAGCCTGCTGCACATTCCCAAGGTGCTGGCCTTTACGCCGTTCGATCACAAGGACGCCTGGATCGGCCGCCACACCGATGGCGAGGCGTTGTGGATCGGGCACGCGTGTTATCACATGCCGTTGACACAGCTGAAGCTTGCCGCGCAGTTTCTTGGTATCGCGGTACCGGCCCATTGCGTATGAGTTTCGACCGGCGCGTATTGGAAGCGAGCTGCACTGTTTGTCCTGGATCGAGGCGTGTGGGTGGGGGCACGCCTCCTTGAGAAATCGACGGCGTTCAGGTCAGCCGCCGAGGGGTTCCGTTGGGGGCTGACCGTACGTTTCAACGCATGGGAGGCGCTGCCATCGGCTGGCGGTGCGTTATTGCCAAAGGCAGCACCTCATCCAGCAGTGCAGGCAGGTCGCTGAACTGCGCGGCAATGCGGGTGGCTTGGGTGCCCATGTCTTTCTGGCCGTAGCCCCAGGCGGCGAAAACGCAAGGAACGCCAAGCGTGCGTGCGGCCCATACATCGGCCTGGTAATCGCCGATCATCACGGCCTGGTCCGGCGCGCCGCCCGCGCGCGACAGCGCTTCCTGCAAGTGGCGTGGATCGGGTTTGCGCGCGATTACCGTATCGCCGCCGCACACAACGGCGAAGTAAGGGCGGATACCCAGTTGCACGAGGATATCCTCGGCCACCGCTTCACTCTTGTTGCTGCACACGACCAGTCGCCAGCCGTTGTCGGCAAGCACCTGCAACGTGGTGGCCACGCCGGGGTAAAGCCGCGTGTGTACCGCGGCATGGCGAGCGTAGCGCCGGGCGAATGTGGCGATGTCTTCGTCACCCGGCATGGCGCCGCGCCGCTGGAATGCGCGCAGCGCGAACTGGTGCAGGCCATCGCCCATCAGTGCGGTGGCTTCGTCATAGGTCACATGTGCCAGATGCTGGATATCCATCACGTGATTGATGGCGGGAAGGATGTCCGGCACGGCGTCGATGAGCGTGCCGTCAAGGTCGAACAGGGCGACGCGCTGGTGGGCGTGGATGGGTTCGGGCATGGGGAGTGGGCGGCGGTTATTTAAGGTCAAGCGTGCGGTGCGGGCACCAATGATACGAGTCGGCACGCAAGCATGTTCGATGCAAAGGGCAACGCTATGGCCGATCTCTGATCTTTTCGTTATGTCACACGGTAGGCGTGGCGGATGTTAAAGCCATGGATCCACATGGGATCGGCGGCATCGCGCCTTGGCGGTACTGTGTGGTGTCACGTGGTGCGAGCTGTCAGTACTTGAGGTTGAGCTCGTCGATGTGGGCGCGGCTGGCTTCGAATAGCGCCTGGAATTCTTCTTCGCTCAGCTCGTCCGGCGCGTAAACGGCAACGGGGTCCCACACATGGTTGCCGGTCGGCTGGGGCGTGCGTGGGCCGCCGCGCAAGGAGAAAAGGATGCCGCCGCGTTCAAGCAGTTCGGGGGCCTCATCGAGTTGTTCTGTTGTTGAAGAAACGGCATCGATCAGGAAGAAGGTCGAAATCATAAGTGCCCGCCTCTTTTCAGCATGGCCTGGTGATGCGCCAGGCGATGGGTATTTTGCGCGCGGCAAGGTTGGTTTCTTCTTAAGGGATCCCTCGCTTGCCCGCAGGGAGATGGAAACGGCTGGCCCGGCGCGGCGCTTCCTTGCCGCGCGCCTACCTTCCCTGGGTTGCCTGACGCGGGGGGGGCTGCGTCGCTGTTTCGCTCAGGCACCCGCCTCGGCGAGGAACCATGCGCGGCCTTCCGCTTCGTCGATCCAGTTTTCGATCAGGCTGGCCGAGGCCACGTCGCCGTGCTGCTCGCACAGTTCATGCGTTTCGCGCAGGTTGACGGCCAGCTGCTGGTTGTCCTCAAGCAGCTCGGCCAGCATGTCCGGCGGAGGCATTGCATCTTCTTCATTGTCGAGCGTACTTTGCAGGCTCTTGGCGTGCGCCATTGAACGCAAGGTGGTGCCGCCAAGCTTGCGCACGCGTTCGGCGAGTGGGTCGGTGGCTGCCAGAATCTGCGCGCTTTGCTCGTCCAGCAGCAGGTGATAGTCGCGGAAATGCGGGCCGCTCATGTGCCAGTGGAAGTTTTTGGTCTTGAAGTACAGCGCGAACAGATCCGCAAGATTGCGGTTGAGGCTGGCCGATAGCGCGGCCACCGCCGCGGCGCTGAAACCGCCGGTACTTGCGCCGGTGCGGGCGGATGATTTGGTCACGGTCGTATCCATCACAGGCCTCCCTGGGTTTTGCACTGTTCTTCGGCCGGCCGGGCGACGGCGGGGGATTGAGTTGTGTCGTTCATGGCGGTGTTCTCATTGATTCGATGGACGATGCACGTGCATCGTGCGGGCCCACGGCTGAGCGAGTGCGTTCGTCAAAACGGACTGCTTCACGATCGGCGATAGGCAAGCTGCGAGTCGATCCTAGCCAGCAACGAGCTGCACGAGAAATTGAAAGTTAATGTCGAAGGCATTGACGCAGGCTATGGATCGATCGCTCCATCGGCTGGTGTTACGCAGCCCAGGCCGAACCGCGGATCACGCTGCAGAAATTGCCGGCGTGGAAATGCGGCTCCTTGTCGGCAATCACGTCGGCTTTGACATTGCCGAAGGTGGTGGCCGGCTTGTGTTTAATGCCGGTGTAGAAGCTCTGGATGATGTCTTCCTTGAACTGGTTGCCACGCGGATGTGTGCGCACGATGGCTTGGCGTTCGGCCTCGCTGTACTGATCGTAGGCCAAGCCAAGCACGTCCATTTCCACGCCGGCCGTGACCAGCGCGATCACCGGATGCATGTGCTGTGGAACGCCGGGCGTGGTGTGCAAGGCGATAGCCGTCCAAACCGTGTCGACATCTTGCTGGGCGATGCCGTGGCGGTTGAGGAAATCGCGCGCGGCGTTGGCGCCGTCCACCTCGAAGCGTTCGGTGGCGCTGCTGTGCTTGGGCATCAGGCCCATGTCGTGGAACATGGCGCCGGCGTAGAGCAACTCCGGGTCGAACTTCAAGCCACGGCGCTTGCCGGCCAGCGCGCCGAAGTAATACACGCGGCTGGAATGATGAAAGAGCAGCGGCGTGACGGTATCGCGCACCACTTCGGTGATTTCGCGCGCCAGTTGGCTGTCGGGGACGGTAATGCCGTTGAGCGAGAGGGACATGATGGGTTCTCCTAGGGGGTGAATCCATTCTCTGTGCGGCCCCCGCTGTCCTCAATAGGCGCTATACGTCATATACTGCCATTTCGCGTGTGATGCGGACGCAGCAGAGGATCATCTTGCCCATGGCCAGGACCATTGCCGTCGTTGCTTTGCCCGGCGTCCAGTTATTGGACGTTTCCGGTCCGCTGGACGTGTTTGCGCAGGCCAATATCGAGGCGCAGGAGGCGTTCTACGCGCTGCGGGTGATCGCCTGCGAGCCTGGTCCGCTGCGCAGCTCGTCCGGCGTGCGCCTGCTGCCCGATGGCATCGTGGGCCAATGGGGCGAGCGCGTGGATACCTTGCTGGTCGCCGGCGCGCCCAACGCCGGCCGGGTGGCGTTGGCGCCGCAGGTGCTGAAGTGGCTGCGCGCGATGGCCTTGCGCAGTCGCCGCTATGGTTCCATCTGCACGGGCGCTTTCGCGCTTGCTTCCACCGGCCTGCTGGACGGGCACCACATCACCACGCACTGGGCGGCGGCCGAAGATCTGGCGCGCGCGTATCCCCGCGTCAACATCGACACCGACGCGCTCTACGTGCGCGACCGTAAGCTGCGCACCGCAGCGGGTGTGACGGCAGGCCTGGACCTTGCGCTGGTGTTGGTGGAAGAAGATCTCGGGCGCGATATCGCCAAGCGCGTCGCGGCGCAGTTGGTGATGTTCTTCAAGCGGCCCGGCGGCCAATTGCAATTCAGCCGCAAAGGCGAAACGCGACCGATGGGGCGTTCGGTGCTGCAGGAAGTGCAGCGCTGGGTCGCGGCCAATCCGGATCTGCAGCACAGCATCGCCGGCATGGCCAAGCACGCGGGATTGAGCGCACGGCATTTTGCGCGGCTGTTCCACGCCGAGGTCGGCATCACGCCGGCCGCATGGGTGGAGCAGACGCGCGTAACCGCCGCGCGCGCATTGCTGGAAAACGGGCACGACACGCCCAAGCTGGTGGCATCCAAATGCGGCTTTGCCAATGCCGACACGTTGCGCAGGGCGTTTCAGAAGCATGTTGGCGTAACGCCCGCTGCGTATCGTAAACAGCATGCCGCGCAGCCCGAAGAGCCCGGCGCGTAGATGCGCCGGTTCCTTCCGGGATTGACAGACCGATGGCGGCATGCGAACCGCATGGCTGCGCTTTATCTTATCCAAATGTCATGATATGACTTGGCAAATCGGTCAGCGCAAAGGCTACGCATGCGGTGCAGCACCCTATCGAGCAGCAAGTCCAAGTTGCAGAATCGAGGCCTATGAGGCGCGCGATCCAAGCCATTGGCACCAAAGCGTGCCGCGTGCCGCGTTGGTCGCTGACGTTGGCCATGTTTGCTTCCAGCATCGCCGCTGCGCAATCGCCACCGGCAACCCAGAAGTTCGAGGATCGAAACGTACTGTGGGACGCGATCCATCAGCGCTGCGCACCCAAGGCCATGCGAAAGATTTTTCCACCGGCACCCTGCGCCGATGTGCAACTGGGTCCTGGCGGCTACGCCGTCTTCAAAGATCGCAACGGGCCGTATCAGTACCTGTTGTTGCCGCTGGCGCGGATCACCGGCATCGAAAGCCCTGCCTTGCTCGCCGCGGATGCGGCCAATTACCCGGCCCAGGCGTGGAGGGCGCGCCTTTTCGTGGAGGCGTCGCTGCACGCCGAACAACCGCGCGACGTATTGGGTCTGGCGATCAATTCGAGCCAGGGGCGTTCGCAGGATCAGTTGCATATCCACATCGATTGCCTGCGCGGCGACGTCCGCGATGCCATCCAACGCTGGCTTCCCGCCATCACGCAGGACTGGCGTCCGCTGCCGCAGGGCTTGCCGCCGTCGGGACATCGCTATCTGGCCAAATGGGTGGCGGGCGAAAACCTGGATGAGAATCCGTTCAAGGACCTGGCCAGCAACCTGTCATCCAAGGAGGCCCTGGCCACGCGCAGCCTCGCGGTGGTTGGTGCGTACAACGCAGCCCATCAACCCGGTTTCGTGCTGCTGAGTGGCCGTGTGGATGTTGCGGCGGGCGACCACGGACACGCCGAGGAACTGCAGGATCCCACCTGCGCCATCGCCCGGCGTCCACCCTAGCGGCATTGGGGCATACATGCCGTTCCCATTCGCCAAGACCTTGACGTCAAGTACGTGTAAAGGGTCTGGCGTTCATCCGTTGTACCGGGTGGTGATTGGCCGGCAGGGCGATTGAGCGTGGTGATCCGTGTGGGCGCCATGCGTCAACCTTCGCCGGTGCGCTCTTGCTCCGGTGCCGCCAAATGCGGATGGTGCCGCGGGTCTGCGGTATGCCAGCGGATGCCATTGCGTCCTGCGCGCTTGGCTTCGTACAGCGCGGCGTCGGCGGCGTCGAGCAGTTTTCCGCTGTCCTGATAATGGGCATCCAGCGTGCTGGCCAGGCCCGCGCTGACCGTGACGATCTGTTGCTTGCTGCGCACGTGCGCAATGGCCAGTGCCTCCACGCGCAGGCGCATGCGTTGCAGCGTCCGCTCCGCGTCGGCGCGGTTGGCGTGCTGGAGCAGCACGGCGAATTCCTCGCCGCCGTAACGCGCCACGGTGACTTCGGGCGAGGCTGCGGCTTCGCCGGCCAGCGCGGCGCCGACCGCCGCGAGGCATTCGTCGCCGGCCAGATGGCCGTAGGTGTCGTTGAACAGTTTGAAGGCGTCGATGTCCAGCATCGCCACCGTGATCGGATGGCCCGATACCGCTGCCGCCTCCCAGGCGCGATCGAGTTTGCGGTAGAAGCCGCGGCGATTGAGCAGCCGGGTCAAGTCGTCGTGCACGATCGCGCGTTGCAGGTTGCGCTGCAGTGCGCGCAGTTCCTCTTCGGAGGTCAGCTGCCGGCTGAGCACAATGGCCGCGCGTGCGGCATAGCTGGTGATCGCAAGCACCAGCGCGCACAAGGCCAGCAGCGGGCTGGTGCCGATTTCGCCGAAGGCGAGCAGGCATAGCGCCAGACTCAGCGCGAAGGGGTTGAGCCCTGCGGCGAGCATCCTGGCCCTTCGCGATGGCCGATAACCGCGAAACCATACCTTGCGGCGACGGCTCAGTAGCACGCCCACGATGACAAAAGGCAGGCTGAGCAGGAGTTCGGGCAGGTAGGATTCGCTGTGGAGAATGAAACGGTTGTGAGCGGCCGGAAAAATCACATCGGCCCACGCAAACGTCATCAGCACGAAGTAGAAACGCCGCTCGTCCGCGCGCTTGGTCGAGACAAAACGCAAGGTCGATACAAGCGCCACGAACGTGCTCATGGCGTCGAACATCCACATGATGAATACGGCCGCCGCAGTGTCCGTCGCTGCGTGGTCGATCACCCGGTGCAGCAGGATATAGAACAGCGCCGCGATGATGCAGGCCAGGATGCTGTCCAGTAGGCCCGCGAGGCGGTACAGCGGGGCGATGGGGTTGTACGCGGCCGCGATGGTGAGCAGCAGGCTGTTGAGGCAAAAGTAAAACGTGGGATCGAACGCGACCAGCGTACCCTGCGGGTTGACCAGCGAATCGCTGAACAACAGGCCGAAAGCGGCAGTTTGTGACACCAGCGCCATGAACAACAGTGCCCATAAAGGGCGGTTGTGGCGTACGGCCAAGCGAAAGCGGTGCCAGCACAGAAATAGCGTAATCGCAAGCACCACCAGCACCAGGCCGTAATTCACCGACAAAACCCGCTTGGGCGCCACGGCCAGCAGAGCCAGCTGAACGGCCAGCACCGGCGCGTAAATCCTGGGAGTCCAAGACTGGATTTTCATGTACGGATAACGGGCCGATCGCGCCGGAATCTTCGGCAATGCCGGTTTACCAGAAAAGTCGGCAATGGGGGGCGCCTGCGTCACAACCGGCAAAGATCATCGGCATGGGATATGCATGAACGGTCAAGGCAATCACCGAAGTCGGCAGGACCGTGGAGCAGCAGACATGACGATGGCGCGCATCAATCAAATCGCTCGCGAGGTGGTGGGATTCACGCTCTGGCTGGGCGGCGTCATCCTGAACATGGCGGCGCTGGTCTGGTGCGGATTCCAACTGCTGCGATGGCTCCATGACGGTTATTGGACCAACCAGCCCACGCTGGAGTCGTGGATGCGCAACTATTGCCCGGAAGCGTGCATGTTCGTGAACAATCCGCATTCCTGGTTCGGCGTGGCCAAGCTGATGCACTTCATTTACCAAATGCCGTCGGGGCTGGCGCTTTCCATGCTCGGCGTCATCTGCGCGGTGCTCAGCGTGTCAGTGGCCGATCATCGGCCCGATATCCTGGGCGTTGCCAAACAAACGCGCACGGTCTCTTTTTAAGACGTCCCGTCGGGACGTTGGACCCGGTCCGTACCTTTGATCCGGCATTGCCGATCTACTAGCCTTCGCTGAAGGCGCCCCACCTTCGGCACATTCGCCCGGCCTCTGTTTTGATCGATCCTGTTGCGTCAATGCGTCGCGGGCAGATCGTGTGCCTGCGCTATGCTGCGGGCCGCAGCCGAGTTCCGATGATCGGGCAATTTTTTCGCAGCATCGAGCACGCGGCCGTCATGCGCAGGCCGCACAATGGTACCGGTCTGTGTGCGATTTCACATCGCATGAAGATGCGCTGTTATAGACATTTGCGCGATCGGCCAGCCAATAGCGCAAGGATGCCGCTGGCGGCACGGAACCTATGCGTTCGGTCTTAACCTTAAGCGAATGGAGACAGATCTTGGCCAGGCAATCGTTGATGTCGTCCTCCTTTTCCGGGCTGTTTTTTTTCGCACTCGTTGGCGTGGCGTCGCCCTGCGGCGCGGCCGATACGCCGACCTTTCATGACGCGCCGGCCGCGGCGTCATCGCTGCGCAATCCTTACGCCGGCCAGGCTTCGGCGGCGGCAGCAGGGCGCGATCTGTACGCGAAAAATTGCGCCAGCTGCCATGGTCTGAGCGGGCAGGGCACCGGCAATATTCCCGCACTGGCGCACGGCCCTGCGCAGCAGGCGAGCGATGGCGCCCTGTTCTGGTTCATCACCCAGGGCGCGCCGATGGACGGCATGCCCGCCTGGGGCGCGCTGCCGGCGCAGCAGCGCTGGCAGATCGTGTCGTATTTGAAGACCTTGCCGACGGCAAAGCCGGTCGCGGTTGCGCAGAACGAAGCGATCGCCTCGTCCGTCACCACGCCGCCGCCGACACCTCCCTTCACCGATTTCCGCTACGAAATACCCGGCAAGGTGCGCAAGATCACGCTGGCCGACTTGCCGGCGCCGTATGCCACCGCCTCGGCCGGCAACGCGCCGACGATGGTGGCGCGGCCCGCCGATGTAATGCCCAAGGCGCCGGCCGGCTTCAGGGTGAATCTCTACGCCGATTCGCTGGGCGAGCCACGGGTGATCCGTACCGCGCCGAACGGCGATATCTTCCTGGCCGAAAGCGGCAGCGGCCAGATCCGCGTGTTCCGCGGCATGACCGCGGACGGCAAGCCTCGGCAAACGGCGGTATTTGCTACGCATCTGCGCCGTCCCTACGGTATTGCGTTCTATCCGAACGGGGCGGACCCGCAGTGGGTGTACGTGGGCGACACCGATGAGGTGCTGCGTTTTCCCTACCGCAATGGCGATCTAAAGGCGCGCGGCAAGGCCGAGCACGTGGCGGACCTGCCGCATGGCGAAGGCCATTGGACGCGCGACCTGGCGTTCTCGCGCGACAACAAGACCCTGTTCGTCGCGGTCGGTTCGGCTTCCAACGTGAACGATCCGGACGTCTCGCCGGCCGAGAAGAATCGCGCCGACATCCTTGCCTTCCATCCCGACGGTACCGGTCAGCGCGTGTATGCATGGGGTATCCGCAATCCCTCCGGTATCGCCATCGATCCGCAGAATGGACAGTTGTGGACCACGGTGAACGAGCGCGACGGGCTGGGCGACAATTTGGTGCCCGACTACATTACTTCGGTGCGTGAAGGCGGTTTCTACGGCTGGCCGTGGTGGTATATGGGCCCGCACCAGGATCCGCGCCATGCGGGCAAGCATCCCGAGCTGAAGGACAAGGTCATTACGCCGGACGTGATCCTGCAGCCGCACAACGCTTCGCTGCAGATCGCCTTCTATGAGGCTAATCGTTTTCCCAAGGAATACCACGGCGACTTGTTCGCCGCCGAGCACGGATCGTGGAACAAGGCCACGCGCGTAGGTTATGAGGTGATCCGCATTCCTCGCCATCATACGAGCAAGGCGAGCGGCGAATATGAGGATTTTCTCACGGGCTTCGTGCTGCCCAATGGGCAGGTATGGGGGCGTCCGGTCAGTCTGACGGTGGCGCCGGACGGCTCGCTGCTGGTGACCGATGACGGCTCCAATACTATCTGGCGCGTGGATTATGTGGGTGCGGGACAGTGACTGTTGCGTAGATCCAGCGACATGAACACGCTGTTGGGGTCCGCCGAGTAATCGCCAAACGGCGGACATTCCACGAAGCCATGGCGCCGGTAGAAAGCGCGGGCGGGAATGAAGTAATCCCAGGCGCCGGTTTCCAGGCTGAGCCGCGAGAGTCCGTTCGCGCGTGCGGTGTCGATCAGGTGGCGCAGCATGGCACTGCCGGCGCCATGCCTGCGCGCGGCCTGCGCGGTATGCATCGATTTGATTTCGCCGTGGTCGGGCGCCAGCCGCCGCAGCGCGCCGACCGCCAGCAAGGCCTCGCCATCCCAGCTTGCCCAGAAGCTGATGTCGGGGGCCTGCAACGCGTTTACGTCCAGCGCATGCGCGCTGCCGCGTGCGGTGGCTGCGCGCGCGGTGGTTACATGCGTGTTGAGCAGGGCGATGATGCGCGGGTCGGTCAGATCGCCAGGCAATATGCGCATCGCTTGGGCCGCTCCCCCTGTCAGTGTTGGCGTTGAGTGTAGCTCAGGCATGGCGCTGCCACGGCATGGGCTAGGTCGGGCGCGGACGCGCATGGTAAAACGGCGCCATCACTTGATCCGGCCCGCCATGCGCAAACCTGCCCCAACCCTTTGGACCGACGATACCGGCGCGCTTGGCGGTGTCCGCTACTGGCTGTCGATGTGGTTCGGTGTGGTGGTACTGATCGGCGTGCTCAATGCCCTGCATCGCTACCTCAACGACGTGTCCAATGGTGTGGCATCGGCCGCGTTCGGTCCCCACCTGATCGAGGAAATGACCGGTAGCCTGAGCTTCGGCGTGCTGGTGCCGCTGCTGATCGCGGCGTTCCGGCGTATCCGCACGATGTCCGGCCGCTGGCGGCATCTGGCGTGCCATGCCCTGTTGCTGTGCCTGGTGTCGGTGCTGCATACAAGCTTGATGTGGGGGTCGCGGATCGCGCTGTTCGGGCTGTTCGGCTATGGCGACTACGACTACGGCAGGATGTCGTGGCGCTATTTGATGGAATTTCCCAGCGACGTTTTTTATTACCTGCTGCTGGCCTTTGTGCTGTGGCTGGGCGATCGCTACCGCCAGGCGCAGCAGCGCGAGCTGCGCGCGGTGCAATTGGAATCGGCCCTATCCGAAGCGCGGCTGGATGCGCTGCGCCTGCAGCTCAATCCCCACTTTTTATTCAATACGCTCAATGCCGTCTCCTCCATCATGTACGAACGGCCGCGCGTGGCCGACGAGATGCTGGCGCGTATCGGCGAGCTGCTGCGCGCGACGCTGGGCACGCGCGGGCAAGAACACGCGCTGGCTGACGAGCGGAAATTGTTGGAGCTGTATCTGGATATCCAGCGCGCACGTTTCGGCGACGGATTGACGGTGCGGATCGAGACGGAGCCATCGTTGGGCGCCGCGCGCGTGCCGTGCCTGGTATTGCAGCCGATCGTCGAAAACGCTATCGAACACGGCGGTGTTGATGCGGTCCGCTATGTGGAAGTGAAAGCGGAGCGTTGCGATCGGCGCCTGGAACTGTCCGTGCGCGATGGCGGCCGGGGCGAGGGCGCGAGCACGCATCGTGGGCACGGTATCGGTTTGAGCAACATCGAGGCACGGCTCAAGCATTTGTATGGCGATGCGGCCGGTTTGCGGCTTGAGCGCCGCGATGGGCAAGGCACGTGCGTGTCGTTGTGGCTTCCTTATGCCGAGGATCGCACGCCATGACCTTGCGCGCTGTCATCGTCGACGACGAAGCGCCCGCGCGCGGCAAGCTCAAGCGCTATCTCGCCATGGCCGATGGCGTGCTGCTGGTGGGCGAGGCGGGCAATGGGCACGATGCGCTGACCTTGATCAACAAGACGCGCCCTGACGTGGTGTTTCTCGATATCAGCATGCCCGACATGGATGGCTTCGCCGTGCTGCGGGCATTGGGCGATCCGTTGCCGGCGGAGATCGTGTTCGTCACCGCACACGACGATCGCGCCTTGCAGGCGTTCGACGTGCATGCCTTTGCCTATCTGCTCAAGCCGGTCAGCCCCGAGCGCTTCGACCGCCTGATTGAGCGCCTGCGCGAACGCCTGGTGCCGAGGATGGACATGGGCCAGCGCATCGACGGCCTGCTGGAAACCTTGCCCGCACCTGCGCGTTACATTGAGCACGTGCTGGTGCAGTACCAGGAGAGTGCGCAGCTGATCCGCACCGACCGCATCAGCCACATCGAAGCGAGCCGCAATTACCTGGACGTGCATAGCGAAGGGCGTTGCTATCGCCTGCGCGGCACGCTGGAGAACATGCTCTCGCGCCTCAGTCCCTTGCGCTTTGCGCGCGTCAACCGTTCCGCGCTGGTGCGGCTTGAAGCCATTCGCGAAGTGTTGCCGTGGCCGGAAGGGGAATACCGGCTGTTGCTGGACGACGGCGCGCGGCTCACTTGGACCCGCCGTTACCTGGACAATCTGCCACCAAGCTTGCTCACGCACTTGTGACCGGGCAGGGCTCGTCCCCGGCTGGCCGGGGTTCGTCCCAGACTGGCGCCTTTGCGCTTCATGACGGGGCATGCTGCGCCTCATCACGGCATGGCTTGAGGATTCGGTGATGCGCAAGCGGGTATGGATGTTGGCCGGCGGCCTGGTGCTGGTCGCGGCGCTGGCGGTGGAGTTGCCGCGCGTGACCAGCGCATCGCGGGTGGCGGCCGGCATGGCGGCGCATAACCTTTGTTCGGCCATTTATGTGGCCGGGCTGGATCCGGAGGCGACGTTCCAGGAACTGGTCAAACCCATCATCGGCCGGCCGCTGGACCGGCTGGCCAGTTACCGCGTGGACCGTGCCCATCGCAGCGTGGAGGCAAGCTTCGCGGGCCTGTTTCACGCCAGGGCGGATTTCACGCCTGGCTACGGCTGCCGCCTGCAGTTCGCCGATACGCCGCCGGCGCCCGCGCCGCGGCCTTTGTTGCCGGCACCGGCCGACGACGGTTTCGCACCGGCCACGCCGGTGAGCACGAACGATCCGATCATTCGTGCCGCGCTCGATCGCGAATTCGACGAACACGCCGGCACGCCGACCAAGCACGTCAAGGCGGTGGTGATCGTCAAGGACGGCCATGTCATCGCCGAACGCTACGCCAACGGTTTTGGCGTCAGTACGCCGCTGCTGAGTTATTCGGTCGCCAAATCCTTCACCAATGCCTTGCTGGGCATCCTGGTCAGGCAAGGGCGTCTGCGCGTGGATCAACAGGTCGGAGCGCCCGAGTGGGCGGCGGCCAATGATCCACGCCAGCGCATCACCATCGAGGATCTGCTGCGCATGCGCAGCGGCCTCAGCGTGGAAGAAAGGGAGAATGGCTTCAATCCAGTGGCACGCATGGAATACCTTCAGAACGACATGGCCGCGTACGCCGCGAGCTATGCGTTGCGCGCGCCGGTGGGTACGGATTGGGATTACACATCCGGCAACACGCTGATCCTGGATCGCCTGCTGGGCCAAACCGTTGGCGGCGGCGAAGCGGGCATGCGTACGTTTGCCGAGCGCCAATTGCTGGAACCGGCGCGCCTGAGTGGCTTGACCATGGAGTTCGATGGCAGTGGCGTGTTCATGGGAGCCTCGTACGTCTACGCGCCGGCACGCACCTACGCGCGCTTCGGCGAGTTGTACTTGCACGACGGCGTGGCGCCGGACGGACAGCGGATCCTGCCCGAGGGATGGGTGGCCTGGTCGCGCCGTTCCACCCTGGGGGAACCTTACGGCGCCGGTTTCTGGACCAACGATGGGCCGAGCCGCGCGGCTGCTTGGCGGGTGCGGGCGGGCTTTCCCAAGGATGGTTTCTACGCCAGCGGCTACCTAGGCCAGCGCATCTACATCATCCCTTCCGAGCAGTTGGTGATCGTGCGCTTCGGCTATTCCCAGGGCGAGAGCTTCGGTATCGAGGACGACCTGGCGCTGATCGCCGCGACCATCCAAGCCACGCACCGGGAAGCGAAAGAACTCGCGGCGGCCGGGCGATAACGGCGCGCTAACCTTCCCCCCGCCGGACGATGCTCTGACGTGAGGCCAGGGGCGGGCGGTCTCAGCAAATCGATTTCGCGGCCGTTACGAAGGCCTAACGGTTCTTGGTGCACATTGGCGGTCCGGGCAGCCATCGATCTGCCGCGGGCAACCGTCAGCATGGTGGAGGTCCGTCCAATGAAGACCCAGGTTCCGTCCCGTTCGTCCTCGCATTTTCGGGTGTGGTCCAACTACCTGGCGCGGATCGTCCATCCGACAGCGAAAAGCACGCTTGGGCCCGAACCGGCGGGCATGACACGGCGGCAGGAATTGCTTGCCGCGCAGGATCGCAAGCGCAAGGAGCAGCGCGCGCACGTGCTGGAACTGCTGCGCGAGGTGAAGGAAAAGCACGGCCAGAACCCGCCCGCGAAAGATCCCGGCTTCGTCAGCCATCACGGCTAGCCGCCGCTGACTTTCACTACTTTACGAACGGCGCCGTTTTTTTGCGGCGTAGCCGATCAGCGCTTCCAGCGCTCGATCGGCGCGGGGCTGCCCAGCAGATAGCCTTGCCCCATTTCGCAGCCCATGCTCAGCAATATTTCGTATTGCGCCTGCGTTTCGATGCCTTCGGCGATCACCTGGATGTTCAGCGCGTGGGCCAGCGCAAGGATCGCGGCCACCACGGTGGTGCTGTTGCTGCTGGCGGGTTTATCCAGTTCGCTGACGAATGCACGGTCGATTTTCAGCATGCGGAACGGCAGTGAATGCAGATAGCTGAGCGAGGAATAGCCGGTACCGAAATCGTCGAGCGCGGCGCCCACGCCGGACATGCGCAGGCGATCGAGCATGGCGCGCACGCTTTCGGGGTTGTCCAGCAGCGCGCCTTCGGTCACCTCGGTGATCAGGCGTGTCGGCGACAGGTGCACGCGTTCGAGCATCTTGAGGATGCGCGTATCGAAATCCATGTGGCGCAGATGCAGCGCCGACACGTTGAAAGTGATGAAGGGCGTGCCAGGGATATGCTGGCTGATCAGGCGGCAGCTTAATTCGAACAGGCGCCAGTCGATCGCTTCGATCAGGCCGCTGTCTTCGGCGATCTTGATGAAGTCCGACGGCCGCAGCAGCCCGCGTTGCGGATGGTTCCAGCGGATCAGCGCTTCGTAGCCGACCACCTGGTTGTCGCCGAGCCGGCAGATGGGCTGGAAATGCGGCTCGAATTCGTTCAGCCGCAGTGCTTTGCGCAATTCGCTTTCCATGGCGAGCACATCGACCATGCCCTTGGCCAGCGCCTCGTCGAATACCGCAAAGCGTTTGCGCCCAAGCTGCTTGGCCTGGTAGAGCGCAATGTCGGCGTCGCGGATCAGCTCGTCGGCGTCCAGGTAGCTGGCATCGCCGTAGGCAATGCCCACGCTGATGGACGGCTCCAGTTCTTTGCCGGAGATGCGCAACGGCAGGCTTACCGCGTGCAGCACGCGGCTGGCAACGGCGGTAGCGGTGGTGGTGGTTTCGATGTCTTCCAGCAGGATCGCGAATTCGTCGCCCGAAAGGCGCGCCACCATGTCCGGTTCGCGCACATGGGTCAGCAGGCGCAGGCCGATCGCCTTGAGGAATTCGTCGCCGGCCAGGTGCCCAAGGCTATCGTTGATCACCTTGAAGCGGTCGATGTCCAGATAGAGCAGGGCGCAGCGCCGGCTCGAATCGTGCTGGATCAGGTGCAACACGCTGTCCAGCCGCTCGCGCAAATAGCCGCGGTTGGGCAGGCCGGTAAGCGGGTCGTGCATCACTTGGTGATGCAATTGCTGCTGCATCTGTTCGCGGCGCGAGATTTCCGCGCGCAATTCGCGCGTGCGTTCTTCCACGCGGTGTTCCAGCCGCAGATTGGCCTGCTGCAGCGCCACGGCGGAACGGCGCCGATAAATGCTGTTGGCGATCTGCAGCGCCACGAAGCTCAGCAGTTCCTGGTCGGCCGCGCCGTAGTTGGCATTCGCGTCGTAGCTTTGCACCACCACGATGCCGATCACCGCTTCGTCCACTTTCAACGGTACACCCAGCCAGCACGCCGCCGGCTCGCCGACGTAACGCGGCACCACCTCGCCGGTGTCGGCCAGCGCGACGATGTCTTCGCGGCTGCCCCACCACGGCTGGCCACGCCGCATGACGTATTCGCTCAGGCCTTGCCCGATCGGCCGCTTTTGCGGGCGATGGATGCCGGCATCGATGTAATAGGGAAAATCGAGGTTGGCACTGTCGTCGGTCAGCAGGGCGATGAAGAAATTGCGTGCGTCCAACAGGCCCGCCACCACGGCGTGCACGCGCTGGTAGAAGGTGGTTTCGTCGATGTCGGCGGTCGCCAGCTCGGCCAGCTTGAACAGCGCTTCCTGCAGCCGCTCGGCGCGCAGGCGTTCGCGCACTTCCTGGCGCAGGCCCTGGTTGACCTGCGCCAGTTCCTCGGTGCGCAGGCGCACCCGCAGTTCCAGCTCGTCCTTGTGTTCCTTGCGCTCCAGCGCGGTAAGAATGTGATGGCCGACGAATTCGAGCAAAGACAAATCGTCGCGGGTGTAGACATGGCTGGTGCCGTAGCTTTGCACCACCACCGCGCCCTCCACCTTGCCGTCGTGCAGCATCGGCACGCCCAGCCAGTCTTCGCTGTCGGGGCCTGAAAGCATGGTGGGGCCATTCACCTGCTGGTTGAGCTGCTCGTTGCTGCCCATCAGCGGCTTACCCTGGGTCAGCAGATACCAGGTAAGCGTATGGCGTCGTTCCTCCAAGGGGATTTCGCGCGTGGTATCGGGCTGGTCTTTGTCCACCGTGTCGGCGTAGTACAGAAAGCGCATGGTGCCGTGGTCGGGGTGGTAGCGCACGATGAAGAAATTTTCGGCGTACATCAGGCCGCTGACCACACGATGGATCTCGCGCAGCATGTCCGGCATATCGAGGTTCGATCCGGCCAGATCGGAAATAGCGAACAAGGCGCGCTGCAGGTTTTCCGAATGTTCCAGCTGGGTATGGGAATCGTACAGGTCGGCCAGCTTGATCGCGTGATGCAGCTGGCGCACGCCCAGCTGCAGGTAAGGCCCCACGCTGGCAAGCACCGCCTTGGCGGTTTTTTCTTGACACAAGCCCAGCACCAGCACGACTTGTTCTTCGCGCAGCAAGGTGAGCGCGTACAGCGTGCCATCGGAGGAAGACTGCGCGTTGGGCGCGGCAAGCGCCGCTTGCGCCAGGCTCAGTTCCGCCGGGTCGGGACTGGCCCGGTCGCTTGCCTGGTAGCGTCCCTTGGACGGATTGAGCCACAGCACTTGGGCACGCTCGCAACCGCGTTGCGCGCGAATCAGTTGTTCGATGAGCAAACCCACTTCTTCCGGCGTGGCAGCCTCGATCAGGCGTCCAAGCCAAGCCGTGTATTCCGACTCGTGCTTGGCTCCGATAGCGATGGGAAGCGTTCGGCTCATGATCACCCGACTGGCATTGGCTACCTATCAGCGGCTAACTGCAGTCCAAAAAGCGTGAAATTTCTTATATGCGGACTGAACGCACAGGTACATTGCCACTATATCGGTCAGTGGGCCAATGGCTTGATACATTCCCCCGTTCCCCAGCCCCTTCCATCCTGGGGCTCCGGGCCAGCATAGCGTGGTCTGAACGACTTGTTACAGGGGGCGTGCGTTAAACCCGATGACGCCCCATGCCGGACGCGGGGCGTTTCGTAGCAGATGGTCGGGCGGGGTCATGAACGCCGGGCGTCCGGCCGTCTTGCATGACTTTTGGCATGCGCCCATGCGGCAAACGCGGAACGGTGCGAGATGGCCCGGCAGCCCGGGCAACTTGCAGCAAGCGGACGTGTCCCGTAACGCGCCGGAACTGGATGACAGGCGGCTGCAATCGCGTTGTTCGAAACGGCGGGCGGCTTAACAAGACACCGCGTGCGTGGCATGGGGTGATGGTGCGAAAAGCCCGGCACCGCCGCTGCGCGACACCGGCTGCGGACCCCGTCGTCCGCAGCCATGTTGCCTGTCCTTCAGACTGGCGGCGGATTGCGTTCGGCAAAACCGCGCTGGTGCCAGTAGGGATAAACCGGCGTGACCTCGCTGGCCGCATCGAGCTTGGCGATCTGTTCCTTGGTGAGGTTCCAGCCGATTGCACCCAGGTTTTGCTGCAGCTGTTGCTCGTTGCGCGCGCCAATCACCACAGTGGATACGGTGGGGCGCTGCAGCAGCCAGTTGAGTGCAATCTGCGGCACGCTCTTGCCGGTTTCCTCGGCGACTTCATCCAATGCATCGATCACGCGGTAGAGGTATTCATCGCCTACCTGCGGCCCCATGTCCCCGGTCTTGTGCAGACGGCTGGTCGCGGGCAGCGGCTGGCCGCGGCGGATCTTGCCGGTGAGGCGACCCCAGCCCAGCGGGCTCCACACCACCGCGCCGAGGCCCTGGTCCAGGCCCAACGGCATCAACTCCCACTCGTAATCGCGACCGATCAGCGAGTAATAGGCCTGATTGGCGACATAGCGCGTATAGCCGTAGCGATCGGCCGCGGCCAGCGATTTCATCAGATGCCAGCCCGAGAAATTGGATACGCCCAGATAGCGGATCTTGCCTGCGCGCACCAGGTCGTCGAGCGTGGACAGGGTTTCCTCCACCGGCGTTTTTGCATCGAAGCCATGCAACTGGAACAGGTCGATGTAATCGGTACCCAGGCGCTTGAGCGAGCCATCGATCGAACGTAGCAGGTGATAGCGCGACGAGCCCACGCTGTTGGGTTCGTCACCCGCGCGGAAGGTGGCCTTGGTGGAGATCAGCACCTTGTCGCGACGTCCCTTGATCGCCTCGGCCAGCACCGATTCGGCGGCGCCGGCAGAATAGATATCCGCGCTGTCGAACAGGGTGAGACCGGCATCGAGGCAGATGTCGACCAGGCGCCGCGCTTCGTCCGCCTCGGTCGTGCCCCAGGCGCGGAAAAACTCGCCTTTGCCGCCAAACGTTCCGGTTCCAAAACTAAGCACCGGTACCTTGAAACCGGAGGCACCAAGATGTCGATATTCCATGTAAGCAATCCTCGTGATGGATGGTGGGGAGAGGTCGATCCAAACTTGGTCGTCGCCGCGCGCGATTGCAAGACGTCCGCGCAAGCGCCCGGAGGATCGGGCAATAAGACGGGGCGATCGGACACAAGCAAATACGACAATCGCAAGACAACCGCTAGACAGCGATTGCATGCTGGCGATGGCATGCGATCGGTTATCGGATCGAATGCGTCCGTTGCGAAGGGAACATTGGTTTTGCGCTTAAGGAACCTCACGCAACGGACGATAACCGTCTCCATGGCGCCGGCCAAAATCCGGCCAGCGCCAGCTCACCACGACGCTGCGCAAGAAACCGGTGTCGAACGATGAGAAATCCACGCGAATATGACAGCGAGGCATTGCGACCCTCGTCGTCGCCAGCGTAATCTGAACCAACGACTGCGGACCTTCTGGGCGGAACGCCAACGTGCTATGAGCACCTCATCCAGCGGTTTCGACCCGATCCAGGTCTTTGAACGCATTTCCGAAGCGCTCGCGGCGGTGGACGAGCAGTGGCGTTATACCTATGTGAATACCCAGGCCTGCGCATTATTGGGGCGCGATGCGGCGGCGCTGATCGGCAAGCGCGTGGGGACGGAGTTTCCCGACAACATCGGCCAGACCATTTGCCAGGCATGTGAAAGAGCCGTGAAGAACCAGCTGCCGGTGGCGCTGGGCATCTTGCTGCCGTCGAGCGAACGCTGGCTGGAATACCGCATTTATCCGGCCGGCACCGGCGCGACGATTTACTTCCGCGACGTGACCGAACAAAAACTGGCCGCCCAGACGCAACAACACGATCAACAAGTGCTTGCCCGCGCGCAGGAGATCGCGCACCTGGGTAGTTGGGAGTGGGACGTCGCCAGCAACTGGGTGACCTGGTCGGAAGAGCTTTATCGCATCTACGGCATTGCGCACGATCAACATTCGCCGACTTTCGAAGGTTATCTGGCGCGCGTGCATGAAGAGGACCGCGCGCGTGTCATGGGCATCATCAAGCAGGCGCTTGTAGATCATCAGCCTTACGAATTCGAAGAGCGCATCGTGCACCCCGATGGCGAAGTGCGCACGCTGCTCAGCCGCGGCGTGGTGCACGTGGATGAGCACGGGCACCCGCTGCGCATGCTGGGTACCTGCCAGGACGTCACCGACCGCAAGCGCGCGCAACAGCTGGCAGCCGGCCAGCACGACATTTTGGTGGGCGTGGCCGCGCAGCATCCGCTTACCGACAGTCTGGAGCGCATTGCGCGGCTGCATGAAGAACTCAATCCCGGCGCACTGTGTTCCATTTTGCTGCTGGACGACAGTGGCACTTACGTGATCCATGGCGCGGCACCGAGCTTGCCGACCGCCTACAACGCGGCCTTGAACGGCATGGAGATCGGCGACAGGCGCGGTTCCTGCGGCACGGCGGCGTGGCGCCGCGAACGCATCGTGGTCGCCGACATCGCCACGCATCCGTTTTGGGCGCCGTACAAGCAACTGGCGCTGGCGCATGGACTGATGGCGTGCTGGTCCACGCCGATCTTCGGCAGCGGCGGGCAGGTGCTGGGCACTTTCGCGGTGTATTACCGCCAACCGCGCGAGCCGCGGCCGGACGAGCTGGAGAGCATCGACCGCATGGTGCCAGTGGCCGGCGTGGCGATCGAAAGCGCACGCCTGGTCAATCGCCTGCGTGTGCGCGACAGCTTTTTCGAGATGTCGCTGGAGCTGTTCTGCATCATCGATCCGATCACCGAACGCCTGGTGCAGTTCAATCCGTTCCTGCAACGCCTCACCGGCTATTCGCCCGAAGAGCTGTCCGGCCGCAGCTGCCGCGAACTGTTCCAGACCCAGCAGCGCGAGCGGTCGTTCAACGAAACCGGGCAGGGTATCCACGAATTCGTCAGCGGCTGCCTGTGCAAGGATGGCCGCGAGCGCGTATTGGAATGGGTGTCGTTCGCCGCGCCCGACGGGCTGGTTTATGCCGTGGCGCGCGACATCACCGAGCGACGCCAGATGGAGGCCAGCCTGGCCTATGCCTCCTCGCACGATGCGATCACGGGGCTGCCCAATCATCCGCTGTTCGAGCAGGAGCTGGAGAGGATCCTGCACGATGGCGCACCGCCGGTATCGGTGTTCGCCATCGGCTTGGATCGCTTTCGCGTGGTCAACGAATCGGTCGGGCACCTGGCCGCCGACGAGGTGCTCAAGTGCCTGGCCGTGCGCCTGGAGGCGGTGGTGCACAACCTTGGGCACGTGGCGCGCTTCGCGGGCGACCAGTTCGTCATCGCCGTGGTGGGGCTCGACGGCGCCAGGGCGCGCGCCATGGCCGAAACGCTGCGCGCCGCGATCGCCCAGCCGCTGGAAGGCGAAAATTACCGCCTGCTGCTGACCGCAAGCGTGGGCGTCAGCCGTTTTCCCGATCACGGACACACGGCCGAAGAACTGCTGCGCCGCGCGGAAGCGGCGATGATCCAGGCCAAGCGCGAAGGCCGCGACCAAGTCGCCGAGCTGACGCGTGCGCAGATGATCGAATTGGAAGATCGCGTGACGCTGGGTTCGCACCTGCGCGATGCGGTCACGCGCGGCGAACTGGAGCTGTATTACCAGCCGCAACATAGCGCCGTGGATCTCAAGCTGACCGGTTTCGAGGCACTGTTGCGCTGGAACAGCCCGCAGTTGGGCTTCCTGTTGCCGGGACGCTTCATTCCGGTAGCCGAAGCACTCGGCCTGATGTCCGAGATCGGCGACTGGGTGATCGACACCGCATGCAAGCATCTGCGCCGCTGGCTCGATCAAGGGCATGAGGGCTTCACCATCGCGGTCAACGTGTCGGTGCATCAGCTCAAGCGTCCGGGCCTGGCCGAGCGCGTCAGCGACTCGCTGCGTCGTCACGGCGTGCCGGCTTCCATGCTGGAAATCGAGATGATCGAGAGCGCGGTGATGGAAGATGTCACGCGCGCCCGGCTCACGCTGGCCAGTTTGAAGGACCTTGGCACGCGCCTGTCCCTGGACGATTTCGGCACCGGCTATTCCAGCCTTTCCTACTTGCGCCTGTTTCCGATCGACAAGCTGAAGATGGATCAAAGCTTCGTCCGCCACCTGCCGGGCGAGACCAAGGACGCCGCCATCGTGCGTACCATCGTCATGCTGGCCCATCAGCTGGAGATGGAAGTGGCCGCCGAAGGGGTGGAAACGCCGGAGCAGGCCGCACTGCTTACCGAGATGGGCTGCGACGGGCTGCAGGGCCACTACCTTTCCCACGCCCTGCCGTTCAGCGCGGTGGAAGCTTATTTTCGCACTGCCCAGCGCGGCCCCGGGTAGACCGGGGATGGCAAGAAGCGCAGGCTAGCGTCCACAGGGATAGTTGGGGCCGGTGTCCAGGCCCCCGGCGTGTATTGACGATATGGCCAAGCCATCGCAACGCTGGCGTCCGATTACTTTGATGCCGGCCTTCAAGTTCGCCATCGGCAGCGCGGCTGAGGCGGCGCACACCCAGGCCGAAAACATGCGCGCGGCGATCGATCGTCCCGACCTGGTCGATCGCGTGGAACTGGCGCGCATGCGGCTGGTGTACGAAGACACCGCCTTGCACGTGGACATGTGCCGCGAGCAACTCAAGCGCTGGTGCGGCGAGTGCACCACGCGCGAGCAGAGCGTGGCGCTCGATCGGCTGGCCGGCATGGTCAAGCAATGGTCCGACGATACCCAGCAGGTGCTGGATGCGGTGAACTGGCTGCTGCGCGAGGAGTGAGCGCGGCCTGCTGACGCGCGCTGTCAGCAACAGTGTGGCCGCCAGGCGCTTTCGTCGCGGCGAATGGGCATGATAGGTCTTCCCACAGGTCTGGTTTGCCCCGCCGATGTCCAAATCCGGTTCTTATGCGCCCACGCTAGTGGCCATTGGCGCGCTGTTGATCAGCATGGCGTCGTACCAGTGCGGCGCGGCCGTGGCCAAACAATTGTTTGCGCACGTGGGCGCGCAGGGGGCCACCGCATTCCGTCTGGGGCTGGGCGCATTGATGCTGCTGGTGGTGCGGCGTCCGTGGCGCAGCCTGCGGCGCAAGGCCCACTGGGGTGCGTTATGGGGCTATGGCTTGTCGATGGGGGTCATGAACCTAGTGTTCTACATGGCGTTGCGCACGATCCCGCTGGGCATTGCGGTAGCGCTGGAATTCACCGGCCCGCTGGCGATCGCCTTGTTTGGCTCGCGCCGCGCGCTGGACTTCGCCTGGATCGCGCTGGCGGTGATGGGCTTGCTGTTGCTGTTGCCCCTGCATGGGCAGGCGCATGCACTCGATCCGGTAGGCGTGCTTTATGCGCTGGCGGCGGGCGTTGGCTGGGCGCTGTACATCCTGTTCGGGCAGAAAGCCGGTGCGACGCATGGCGGCGATGCGGTGACGTGGGGCATTGCGATCGGCGCACTGGTGGCGGTGCCGGTGGGCGTGGCGCATGCGGGCAGCGCGTTGCTCAGCGCCGCGTGGTTGCCGCTGGGTCTGGGGGTGGCGGTGCTCAGTTCCGTGCTGCCGTATTCGTTGGAGATGATCGCGCTGACGCGGTTGCCCGCGCGCAACTTCAGCGTGCTGCTGAGCCTGGAGCCGGCGATCGCCGCGCTGGCCGGCGTGGTGTTTCTGGGCGAACGGCTGCAAGCACTGCAGTGGCTGGCCATCGCCGCCATCATTGCCGCGTCGGCGGGGGCGGCGCTTGGCGTAAGCAGGCCGGTGGTGGAGCCGTCGATTAACTGAGTATCGCTTTGCCGTGCATCGCGTGTAGCCATAATCTGACAGCAATTTGGGCGCTTCGCTGATTTTTTTGCAGGGCCGCGATGGCGCAATCTATGCGGGCCGGATCACCATCCCCAGGGCGTCCGGCGGTTAGCCCCTCGGGCTTCATTATTCCCCTAGTGATGAAGCTCTGGCCCCCCGCAAGGGGGGCCCCCTTCTCTTGGGGCGTTCGTACAATTCCTTGTTCGGCGTATCCGTAACGTGGGACTTTCCGCACTGGTGAACCTGGCCGTCCGACGTAGCATGGAGCCAGGCCTTTCACCCGGAGCGCTGCCCATGGACCGTCCATTCAAACGCGTAAAGAAAGCCGCCTGGCTTGGCGGCGTATGCGCTGGGCTTGCCTATGCCATTGGGGCGCCCACGTGGCTGATCCGCGCGCTGTGGCTGCTGCTGTTCCTGGGCGCGGGCATCGGCGGCCTGATTTATATCGTGCTGTGGCTGGTGGTGCCGACGTGGCCCGCCGAGCCGCTTGATTACGACACGGTCACCGCCTGACCATAGGTCATACAGGGCAGCGCGCGCCGGTTGGAAACCAGGCACGGCGCTGCCGATCCACAGGGGATGATCGTATGTTCAAGAAGCTGCTCGCCACGACGTTCGCCATGGCCTTGGTTGGCGCCATGGCTCCATCGCAGGTTTGCGCGCAACAGGCCAATACCCTTACCGCAAAGGAAAAAGCCGAGGGCTGGAAGCTGCTGTTCAACGGCAGGAACCTGGATGGCTGGCATTCGTATCTGCAGAAAGCGCCGGCCAGGGATTGGAAGGTGCAGGACGGCGCGATCATGCTGGAGCGTTCGCGCACAGGCAACGAGAATGACTTCGCCGATCTCGTGACGAATGCCCAGTACAGCAACTTCGATCTCAAGCTGGAATGGAAAATGACGCCGTGTGCCGACAGCGGCGTGATGTTCTACGTGCACGAATCGCCCCAATACCAGGAAACCTACGAGACCGGCCCGGAAATGCAAATTGCCGATCTCACCTGTACGCAGCCGGACAGCCATGTCGACAAAGAGCGCTCCGGCGATCTGTTCGATCTCATTGCATCGAGCGAAGAGCGCGTGCGCGAAGCCGGCAACTGGAATCAGTTCGAGATCATTGCCGATCACGGGCACATCCAGTTTTTCCAAAACGGCTTCAAGGTCGTCGATACCTATTTTTGGAACGACGAGTGGCGCAAGCTGGTCGCGCAATCGAAGTTTGCACAGTGGGCGGATTTCGGCACCTTCAAGACCGGTCACATTTCGTTGCAGGGAACCGAAGACAAGGGCGAACTGCCGATCCACCTCTGGTTCCGCAATATCAAGTTGCGGCAGTTGTAACCGCACGATGCGCGGCGCTCGTCATTAGCCGGCCATACGGGTCAATGACGATGTCTGCCCGCCTCGATCCTCGGTCTGTATCACCGGTAGCGTTGCGCATTTTCTGGCGTCCATCACATCCGGACCGTTCCAGGTTTCCGAGTGGCGGCGTTCAAGCGTGAAGCCGCCACCACGGTATCCGCCCGAGCCAAAAAGCGGCGTTGCCTTTCGTCGGGCGGTCGCCGCCTGGGTGGCATGGACTTCCACAAAGTTGCCGTGTGCTATGGCATATTTTGTCGCGCGGCTTGGATGAGGCGGTAGGGGAACTGCTTCAAAACGGGGGGATTGCCGCTCGAAATGGCGGCGCGGCTACTGGCGGCATGCCTGGCTGCCTTGCAAAGGCATGGGGTGAAGATATCGCCGACGGGTTAAAGCGGACGGCCCTGCTCGCGAAGCCGTCGGAGCGCTTTGCGTCGGTCGAGCAAAGCGGAATTTTGGCGGGTTAGATAAATCATTCACAATCAGATCAATCCAGACAGGGAGTGGATATGGGGACCGTATGTCACGCTTGTGGTTACGAAAGGAAACCAACCGATCAAGCACCTGATTGGGAATGCCCCGCCTGCGGCAAGGCCTATATAAAGACCTCCCCCGATCAGGAGGATTCATTGCCCAGTGCGGCTTCGGATTTTTCCTCGACCTCAAGCAAGCAAATGGATGCGGGCTTTACCTACCGGCAGGACCCGGGCAGCTCTGCCTTTTTCAATACAGGCAAGCCTGGTACCAGGTATGGATTGGTTTTAGGGATTGTTTTGGCAGTCGTGCTTATTTGGGGTATCCCCATTCTCAGCAATCCGTCGTCGGCATCGGCGGTGCTGTTTCATGGCGAATTTGGATTTGTATGTGTTGCCCTTGTCGCCATCGGAGGGATCATTTTTGTCACCAGGCGTTTAGGTGCGAACATCGACCCTGCCAATCCGTCGACGCGATTCGCATTTCTGGTCAAGTTTTTTGCACTGTTTTGCTCGGTGTTTTTTGTCCTCTCGATCTTCTGGCTGCGAGGCAAGGAGCATACCGAGATCAAGATCCAGACCAACGGCCAACGAGTGATGGCCGATGTTGTGCGCATTTATACCGGCTCCTGCGGAAAACGCAGTTGCAGCATAGACGTGGAATACGCGTTTTCCCCGGTACCTGGAACAGGCGATGGATCGCAACTTGTCCACGGCTATGCCTCGCTCGGATCAAGCAACCATCCCAATGACCCCGATCTCATCTATGCCCGCACTTATCAGCGCGTGCCGGTTGCCTATGAAGTGGGTCACCCCGAGGTGTCGGCACTGAATTTCAATGACTATATATTCAGCGTCGATCACTCCCAGCACTACCACCAAACGGTCGGCTCGATGGTCAAGGTTTTCTTCGGAATTTTTTTGGTCGGTCTGGTAGTGGCATGGCTTAGTGCGCGGTCGAATCCGCGCGGTCAATGAAACAAGGGGTGCATTTTGCGCGTTGACAGCGATTGGGCTGACGGCCTTAGGCAGCCAGCCAATTCCATCAGATGGCCGATCTTCACGGGGGATTTCGATGCGTCATCATTCGTTTTTTGGTGTGTTCGTGCTGATGTGCTCCTTGGCCGGGGGTGCTTGGGCCTCGGATAATCCGGTACTGGTGGACAACGCGAAGGTTGTTCCGTTGACACGGTTTCTCGAACAGCAGCCGCTCGATGAAAATGCACCACTGATTCGTTCGGCCTTGATAAGCTGGGAAGACAAAAGCAAGGATGTCGTCGATGTCGTTTGTCCTGGCGTTTTTTCGCCGCTGCCGGATGACACGATCAAATACAATGGCGAGCTTCTCACTCAATTCATTTTTGGAAGCGCGGCATACCAGATAGCCAATCCCTCGGAGAAGGGCAAGCTGATGCCCGCTCAGCTGGCCGGGATGCGAAGCATGCTCAAGGCCTATCGCGCCATCCTTGCCAAGGACCCGAGCGCACGCATCCCTCGTTTTGATGAACTGTCCAAGGACGATGAGCAGGGGAGTCTCCCACAGGTTTTGCAGCCATTGGTTGCCGCCAACTGCAAGTCATGATGTGCGTCATGGGAATGACGCCTGACGGGCAAGTCACGCGGGTTCGTGCAAGGCGTTGACCACCACCCAGGCATTGAATGCAGGCGGCCCACGATCCAGAAGGGATCGGTCAAAACGGGGGTAAACATGTTTCGCGAATGTCTGGCGGCGTTGTGGCTACTGGCGATTTGCTTGCCTGCGCACGCGCAGTCTTCTTCGAATAGGACCGATGCTAAGGTTATTCATGCACCCGTCGATTATCCCGCGGCGGCGGTTTCCGCCAGGGAACAAGGCACGGTCATGGTGAAATTCCAGGTGGATACGAACGGTCGCGCGGCGGATGCGACGGTGGACAAATCCAGTGGGTATCCGGATTTGGATGCAGCGGCTGTACGAAGCCTTTCGCACTGGTCGTTTTCGCCGGGGACGATGGACGGAAAACCGCAAGCGCAGTGGATCATCGTGCCGGTTAACTTCCAATTGAAGGAGGAGCCGTCCAGCGAACTGCCCGTGCGCTGGTATTTACGGTCCTTTATTAGCTATCTGGTGCGCGATTTCGGTAGCCTGATCTGGTTGGTGGGCTTTGTATGGTCGGTTGTTTTGGCCAAACGCAAATCGATCCTTTGGCTGTCGGGCATGGTCGCTCTCTGGGCTGTCACGTATCCCATGTTCGTCATCGTGCATTGGTCCGCGGCAAGGCAGAACCTGATCGTTGTCGCGCTCGGTCTGCTGCTTATGGGGTTGGGCCTCTACCTCATGCCCCCGCCACTGCCGTCGATGTGACCGTTGATTGGGGGCCACATTCGGCTATGGGCTCCCGCGTGCGGTCAGGCCGGGTTGAGAAATGCCATCTGGGCCAATGACTTAGGGTTAGGGTGCTGGCATTGAAGCCCGAATCCGGGGCGTGCATGGACGCTTGCACCCGTGGATCTGGGGTGGCGGTGCTACATAAACCCGAATCGCTGGCACGCACTTTAAGCTGTCAAAAGTCGCTGCTAGGTTATGTAACGACCACGGCGGACTTAGAGGGAAAGATGGACCTACCAGCAGCGGCAGGGGGAAATGGCGCTCAGGCCGCGAAACGGCGTAACTCCCCGCGTACGCCTATCGACCGGCGTGCCAATCTGGCGCTGCTTGGAGTCGTGGCGGCGGCCATGCTGATGCAGCTTTTCGCGTGGCCATTCCTGTTGCGGCAATGGGGGGCGTCCGCGCTGTGGATTGCACTGCCGCTGGTAGTGCTGACCCCGATGCATTGGGGGCTGATCCATGAATCCATTCACGGAAAGCTGTGGCCCCGGCAGGGGCTCAACGAATGGCTTGGGCGAGCGTTGGCTATCGCCTTCCTGTTGCCCTTCGATGCCGTGCGCTTTGGTCATCTGATGCATCACCGTTTTACACGCGAAGCCTACGACCGGCCGGACGTGCACGATGGCGTGACGCATCGCACGCTGGCCCGCATCGGCTATTACGCGCATTTGTCGGGTGGCTTGTACCTGGCCGAACTGGTGCTGCCTTTGCTCGCCTTTCTGCCGTCCGCCTGGGTGCGCCGGCTCGTGGCGCACAAGCTTCGCAGTGAAGATCCGGTCGGCCAGGATGTCCAGCGCATGTTTGTTGCCTTTGCCGGAAATAAGGAACGGCGCAGTCACATGCGGCGCGACTGGCTGTTGTCCATCGCACTCCATGCCTGCGCGTTTTATCTCTATGGGGCATGGTGGCCGGTGCTTGCCGTAACCATGCTTTTGCGCGGGGCGTGGCTGTCGGTGGCGGATAACCTGCCGCACTACGACGTCATGCTTGACGAACAGGAGCGCGCGCGCAATTTTCGCGTGGCCGCTATCTGGCGGCCGGTGCTGATGAATCATCATCTTCACCGCCTGCATCACCAGCATCCCACTCTACCGTGGACAGCGCTGCCGGCGCTTGCGAGCTTCGGTGGCGGGGCTGACGCGCCTAACGCTGACATGGGTTATTTCAGGGCTGCGCTCCGGCAGTTTCGTGGGTTTGGCAACGTACGCTGAGCGTTAAAGCCAAAACTTGAGTCAGCACCGACTTCCTCACGCTTGCGTGCCAGATGCGGTGCTTGAGACCACAGGCGGATGGGTTACATTAACTGGCAAGGGGCGTATAAAAGCGGGCAGCTTGGCTGCGCTGCATGCGCCGGAATGGCGTCCGTGGAAGCTGCCTGCGCGGTAGTCCCTATCCTTGTCGAAAGGAGCTATCGACTATGACTGCTCGCCTGGCCGGTGATCTAAAAGAGGAGGGTGCCTTGGTGTCGCAGATACAGTGCAAAAGAGCCGCGCTGACGCACCGGGCCGTGGGCACGCGGCATCTTCGAATGGCGCACGCACGATGAAAAAGGTTCTGCGCGTAACAGCCGCCGTCATCGCCGCGCTGGCGATCGTCTGCTTCGCCGCGGTGGCGTACTGGCTTTACAGTCCCACCCCCAAAGCGCCCAGACTGGGTTCCGCCGTCACGCGCGAGACCATCGACGTGCACGGCATGACGCGCAGTTTCCTCACCTACGTGCCCTTGCAATTGCCTGCCGGTGCGCCGCTGGTGATCGTCCTGCACGGTTCGATGATGAACGGCGCGATGATGCGTAAGTGGACCGGCTACGAATTCGATCGCCTTGCGGACAAGGACAAGTTTGTCGTGTTGTATCCGGATGGCTACAAGGGCAATTGGAACGATTGCCGCGCGGATGCAAGCTATCCGGCCAAGACCGAGCACATCGACGATGTGTCCTTCATCGAAGCGATGATCGCGCGCATGCGCACGCAGCAAGGCATCGACCCCAGGCGCGTTTATATGTTCGGCTACTCCAACGGCGGGCATATGGGCTTTCGCATGGCGATGGAACATGCCGATGACGTCGCCGCGGTCGCCGCCGTGGCGGCCAGCCTGCCGGTGCAGGCTGATTCCTCATGCCCGGCCAGTGGTCCGACGTCGCGGATCATGTTGATCGATGGCACCGACGATCCCATCAATCCTTTCAGCGGTGGCATGGTGAGCCTGTTTGGCCTGGGCAAGCGGGGCAGGAGCATGTCCGCGCTGGCATCGGCCGAGTTGATCGCGCAACGCAACCACGTTGCCGATCCGCCCACCTACACGCAGCTGATGCCGGTGCAACTGGACGATCCGACGCGCGTGGGGCGCAGCGTGTGGTATCAGGCAGGCATTCCCATGGTTGAACTCGATGCCGTCTACGGCGGCGGCCACGTGATTCCCCAGCCGTATTACAGCTATCCACGTCTGCTCGGCCGCACCTCCAGCGCGATCGATGCGCCCAAGGCAGCGGTGGCGTTTTTTGGCCTGAAATAGTGCACGAGTTGGTCACATCGGCCGGGGAGCTTTAGTGTCGTGAATGACTGGCAAACCGCGTATTCGACGATGGCCGAGGTGGCCGCCACCTTGAGTGGGCTGTTGTTCGTCGCGCTTTCCTTGAAGTTGAACGCCGTGTCCAAGGAAGAGCGCCGCTGGATGTTGCTGGTTTCCCAGCGCAGTTTTTTCGATTTGATGGCGGTGCTGCTGCTCGGATTGTGCTTCCTGGTCCCGGTGATTTCACATCAGCTGATCGGTTGGGGCCTGTTGTGGCTGAGCGTCATGCGGGCCATCTGGCACGTGAATCATTGGCGTTCGTATCATGATGTGGCGCTACCTGGTACACGGGTGATGGAGTACATCGTGCCGATGATCACCACGTTGATGCTGGTACTGGCCGGCGCGGGCATGCTTCTGGCAAAGCCCTTTGCACTGCACCTGGTGTACCTCATGGCGGTCGTGCTGCTGTTTGCGGCCTGCCGCAATGCATGGCGATTGCTTGTTCGTTAGTGCGGTGCTGCGTGAAGGGAAGGGGAAACGGTTCGTTTGCTGCGTGGGAGCGCTTGCAGACATAACGGTGGGGAACGGGGGAAAACGATGGGTACAGGATTATCTTTCTTGCTCGTATTGATCGGGCTTGCGGCGTATGGCATTCCCGCCGCGAGGATTCTTTCCAAGGCCGGCTACAGTTCGGCCTGGCTTTTGATCATGTTCGTGCCGCTGCTAAACGTGGTCATGTTCTGGGTATTCGCTTTCGTCAAATGGCCGATCGAGGACTGAGGACGTCCGCTGGCGAAGTACAGCGCGGCTGATGGCGACGAACAGTCCGGCGGCAACCGCCGGACCGTCGGCTTTTGGCAAGCACAGGGAGCCAGGCCGTGTCTGCAGGCGCATGACGCCACCCGCCGTCGTCGCGGGTTGACATGGCTGCTTTTGCAAATGAGAATGCTTCTCATAAATAAACACATCCATGGCTGCGGGCCCAAGGTCTCGCGGCGAGGGTTCCCTCGGCTCTTTGCCCACCTTTTTCATGATCCTTTGTGCACTCATTGCGACGTTGGCCGGTGCGGTGCTGGCTTATGCCGGGCATCCCCGCCAGGGCCTGCTGAAGACCGCCAGGCCGGCGCTGTGTGGCGGCCTGGCCGCGGTGTGCGTGGCGGTGGGGGCATTCGCCTGGGTACGTGAGTTTGGGGTTGGCAGCGGTATCGCCGGGCTCTCGGTCAACCTGATGCTGGCATGGGTGGCGCTGCCCTATGTAGCGTGGTGGCGCCGTTACGGCCACGCGGCGGAGCGTACACGGTGATTGGGCGCTGCTTGGCCGGCATCTTACTGGGCTTTCCCTTGGCCGCCGTGCTGTTGCGCCTGATGCTGCTGGCGCTGGGCGATAGCGGCGGCGCCTGGTTGATTCCTGCCTTGATGTTGTTCTTTCCGCTATGGACGGCGTTGATGATCGGCGCCTACGCGTTCGGCTCCGCGGTGCGCGCGTGGATCGTGTTGGGCAGCGCGAATGCGCTGGCCTTCCTCGCGCAATGGGTGACCCAGCATGGCCGCTAAGGGCAGGGCAGCATGAAGGCCGTCACGCTGCGCACCTTCCAGACCGTGCACACGTGGGCGGGCCTGATCGCCGGTTTCGCGCTGTTCGTGGCGTTCTATGCCGGTGCGCTGACCGTGTTCCACGATGCGATTGCCACCTGGCAAAACCCGCCGTGGCGCAGCGCGCCGGATGCGCATGTGCCGCTGTCCGCGCTGGTGGACCGGTTCGTGACGCTGCACCCCAAGGCGCGCGACGATTTTGGCGTGGTACTGCCCAGCGACGGCGCGCATGCGGCGTATGTGTTCTGGCTGTCCGATCAGGGTTCGCGCTATGCCAGCTATAGTCAGCTTGCCGCGCCGCGTGACGAATCCGATCCCGGCAACCTGGCCGATTTTGTGTATGCGCTGCACGATTCGCTGGGCTGGCCGACGGTGGGCCTGTACATCATGGGCATCGCCAGCGTGCTGTATGGATTGGCGCTGGTGTCGGGCGTGCTGATCCATCTGCCGCATCTGGTCAGCGATTTGTTCGCCATGCGCGTGGGGCGCAATCTCAAGCGCCTGTGGCAGGACGCGCACAATGCCATCGGTGTGGTCAGCCTGCCGTTCCACATCATTTTTGCCGTGACCGGCGCGCTGTTTTGCCTGTTCACGCCGACGCTGGCGGCACTGAACTGGACCGCCTTCGACGGCAAGCTGTATGGCCAGTTCGCGCAGGCGGTGGCCACCGCGCCCACGCTGCCCGCCAGCGGTGTCCAGGCCATCATGCAGACGCCGCAGGCGCTGATTGCCCGCGCGCGGCAGGCAGCGCTGGCTTCGGACGTCACCACGTTCGATCCGGACTACATGCATTTCGTCAACTATGGCGATCGCAATGCGGTGGTCCAAGTGCGCGGTAAATCGCTGCATACGCTGGCCACTTACGGCGACGTTGCGCTTGCCGGTGCGGATGGGCGTGTGCTGAGTACCTACGTGGGAAGCAAGCACAGCATCAACACCGGCAGCAATTGGGCCATGTACGGCCTGCATTTTGGTACTTACGGCGGTACCGCGTTGCGCTGGCTGTATCTGGGGCTGGGCCTGGCGGGGGCGTTCCTGTTCTATTCGGGCAATGTGCTGTGGATCGAATCGCGACGCAAGCGCCGCCATCTCGATCAACCGCGGCGCACGCGCGTGATGGCGCGCGTCACCATCGGCGTGTGCATCGGCACATGCCTGGGTATTTCGGGCGCCTTCGCGGCGGTGTGGCTAAGTGCCTATGTCGATGTCGCCGTGGGTATCGCGCAGCGCGTGGCATTCTATGGATTGCTCTGTGCCGCTTTGGCCTACGCTTTCACACGACCGATTGCGCAAGCGGCCGTGCATCTGCTTGGCGCTACTGCCGCGTTGACCGCGCTGGTGGCTTGCGCCGATCTTGCGCGCAATGCCGCGACCTTCGCCGCGGATTTTTCCCAGCCTGCATACACCGTGCTCGGTGTGGATCTGACCGGGCTTGCGCTCGCATGGATCTTCGCCCGGCTTGCCATCGCGACGATGCGCCGCGCGCGCCACGGCGATCCAAACAGCGTGTGGTCTGCCCACGTGTCGATCTGATCCATTTTCCCTACGTCGGCAAGCCGTCGCCAGCCGGACATTCACGCATCAAGGAGTTGCTTATGTCCGTTGACACCGGCCGTCGCGCACGGTCCTCGTATGTCACCCGCCGCCTGCTACTGTCGCTGTGCTGCGCGCTTGCCATCGCACAGGCTTATGCCGACGACAACAGCGACACGACCCACAGCAAAAAGCAGGCAAAATCGCTGGAGCAGGTGAACGTTACCGCCTCGGGCGTGCTCGACGTCTACCGCGCCACCGAAGCGAACACCGGCGCGCTGGGCCAGCGCAGCCTGCTCGATACACCTTACAGCATCAGCGCGGTAACCTCGGATCTGATCCAGAACCGCCAGGCGCTGGATATCAACGAAGCCTTCGCGGCCGATCCGGGCGTGACGCCGTTGTCGAGCGGTTATTCGGGTGAATCGTCGGGCATTGCGGTACGCGGCCTGCCCGTGGATCTGCTCAACGGCTACAAGATGGACGGCCTGTCCATACCCAGCTGGGGCAGCGACCTGCCGCTGGAAGCCTTCAGCCAGGTCGAGTTGCTCAAAGGTCCCGGCGGCTTCATGTACGGCTTCGGCGCGCCGGGCGGCATTCTGGATTTCGTCACCAAGCAACCCACCGCGGCACCCTATACCAGCTTCACGCTCGGCTATACGTCCAACGGCGTGTGGCGCGAAGCGGCGGATCTGGGCGGCACTATCGGCGGCACCGGCGGCTGGGGCTATCGTCTCAACCTAGTGCATGAAGACGGCAATACCTTCGTGCACGACGGACACATCCGCCGCGACGCCGCCTCGCTGACGCTGACCAAGGACATCACCACAAACCTGCACTGGCACTTCAACAGCATCTATCAGGATCGCGACGCCACCGGCACGTATTACGGCATCATCCTGGGCCAGGATTACGGCTACCCCACTGACGTGCGCACGCCCGCGCCGCTGCCGGGCGACCAGCGCGTCAGCCAGCCCTACACCGGCTACCAGACCACCTATCGCGTGGCCAATACGGGGCTGAAGTGGGACATCTCCTCGAACTGGAGCTTCCGCGTCGATTACAGCTACGCTGACCAAAGCCGCGAGAACCGCGACAGCGCCATCATCCTGATGACCAACCAGGGCGATTACAGCGACGTCAACTACCAAGGTTATTCGGTCTACAACTTCCAGCAATGGCAGGGCATGTTCACCGGTACGGTAAATACTGGTTCGATCACGCACGATCTGGTGTTCGGCGCGTCCTGGCAGCAGCTTTGCGAACACTATCCCAGCGGCTTCCTGACCGAGGCGGTGACGCTGGGCAATGGCAATCTCTACAACGTGCCGCTTCTGCCCAATCCCAACCTGGCGATCGACAAGGGCACATACCTGGCTGAAACCACGGCACAGCGCGCCGCGTTTGCCAGCGATACCATCACCTTCTCGCCGCAGTGGTCGGCCCTATTGGGCCTGCGTTACATGCAATACGACGACAAGTCTTTCGGCCCCGGCAGCAGCACGCCCACCGCGCGTTACACCGACAACCCGGTCACACCGACGGCAGCGCTGATGTACAAGCCGCTCGTGCCCGTGACGTTGTATGCCAGCTACGTGCAGTCGCTGGAACAGCCGGGCAGCGCGCCGGTAACGGCCGTCAACGCGTATCAAACCTTCGCGCCTACTACCAGCAAGCAATACGAAATCGGCGCCAAGACCGAGTTCGACAGCTGGAGCACCAACCTGGCCCTGTTCCAGGTGCAACGCGGCCTGCAATACCTCAACAACGACAATGTCTACGTGCAGGATGGCCAGACGCGTTATCGTGGTATCGACTGGTCCTCGCAGGTGGCGATCGGCCAGAACTGGACGCTGTTGGGCGGCGTGATGTACTTGAACGCCATCAACGTGCGCGCCGCTGCCGACGTGGACGGTAAGTGGGCCTATGGCGCGCCGCGCGAGCAGGGCAATCTTTACGTGGAATACAAAGTGCCGGCCCTGCCGGGCCTGGTGCTGACCGGTGGCGCGCGCTACGTGGGTCGTGAAGCGATCGAAGCGGACAACAGCAATTTTATCGGCGCGTACCACACCTTCGACATCGGCGCGCGCTATGCCACTACGTTGGATGGCCATCCCATGACCTACCGCGTGGGCATCGACAACTTGACCGACGAAAAGTACTGGCTCACCAGTTGGGGCTTTATCCTCAACCAGGGCACGCCGCGTACGCTGCGGGCCAGCGTTACGTTCGCGCTGTGACACGTCCAGTGCTGCTGCCGCTTCGAGTTTGAAGTGCGACAAGCCGAAAAAAAAGCAAAACGTCCGTTGCATTTGCGACGGGCGTTTTGCTTGCGCAGCTGCGTTGGGCCAACCCTTAATCAAGGATCATGATCGCGGATGGTGGCGCAAGTAATCGCGCATTTGCGCCAGCTCCGGCTGAAACAGTTCCAGTTCGCCGAAGCGCCGGATGAAGTCGTGGATATGCGTGTAGCGGTCGGGCGTATCCAGTTGCATTTCCGCAAAGATCTGCACGAGGTGACCCTCCGGATTATCCGGATCGCGGGTGATCAGCTGTTGCGCCAACGGCATGGCCTTGGCCGGCTGGTGCAGCCGGCGGTTATACAGGTCGCCCAGCCACGCCATGGCACGCTGGTTGCCGGGGTCGCGTTGCAGCACGCCAAGATAAATGCGCTCGGCCTGATCGGGGTGCCCGGTTTCGGCAGCCATCCAGCCAAGTTGCAGTTGGATGGGATTGTCCTGCGGGTAGCGGCTGGCAATGCGCTGGATGCTGTTCAGCGCATTGGCCCGGTCACCGGATTTCAGCAGCGCCTCCGCGCGCCAGTGCAAGGCGAACGCGTCGCGCGGACGAAAGCGCAGGGATTCGGTAAACAGCATCGCCGCCCAGGTCGGGCTGCTGTCGAACTCCTGCGTGCCCAGATTCCACAGGTCGAAAATCGAAACGTTGTCGTCGATCGCGCGCAGCAATGTCGGCAGTTGTTCCGGGCTTGCCGAATCGCAGCAGGTGGCGGCATATACGGCCGGCTTGGACAGCACGATCCGCAGTAGCGCATTGTGCGGCAGCCACGACTGCGTCAGCCGCAGCTGCTGATTCATGCCGCCGAAAGCACTGCCCCACGACGGCTGCGCGAGGTTCATCAACTGCGCGCGGACGCCGAAGTTGGCCGGCTCAAGGCTTTGGGCGCCGAGTGCGGCGGCGGTCATGGCATCGGGGTCGTCCTGTATGGCGTCGACTAGCATCAATTCGCGATAGGCCATGGTGTCGGCCGGCTGCAGCGCAATGGCACGCTCCAGGTCTTTGCGCGCCAACGCCAGCAGCGGGGTCGGATCGTCCGGTGCGTCAGGCCAGCTGTTGTTCCAATTGGGCGCGGGCATGCCCAGCGCCTGATCGAGGTATTGCATGCCGCTGGCGGTGAGCGCGGCAGCACTTTGCGGAGACGCCTGCTTCCAGCGATCGGCCAGCTGCCGCGCTGCCTCTTCATTGCTGTCGAAGCCGGCCGTTACGAACGCCTGATCAAACATACCCGGCTGCTGGAGATCGCTTTGATGTGCGCGCAGGTAACCGTCGAATGCCTGGTCCACCTCATCGGCTTTGCCCTGAGTCAGCAGGGCATCGATCTGCTCGAAGGATAGCGTCGGCTGCAACATCGTGCGGCAATACAGTTCGGTGGTATCGCGATGCCAGTGCGTACGCGGCAGATCGGGTCCTTGCAGGCAACGTTGCAGAGGATCGTCGATCGCGTCGTCGGCGCCCGCAGCCTGCATGAACGCGTCGTAGTCGCTATGCTCGAGCGCGTGCTGCCGCGTGTTGTGCCAGTGCACCCATGCGTTGGCGCCAAGCAAGGCGACAACCACCAGCGCCCAGGCGAGCGGCTGTTTCCAAGACGCCATCCGTGCGCCCATCGTAGGCGCACCGCCACGTTGCATGCTGGAATCGTCCATCGTTGCCCCCTCGTCCCCGGCGGCCGAACATAACGCGGGGCGGGGCAGGCGGCAAGCTGCGTAACCGGCTTCGGGCGCAGCGGTATCGAAGGCATTTGCAGCATTTCCGGGTTTGGCGATTACCCCAGGGTAAGCGGCCGATGCGATCGAATCGGGCACGGTACCGGTTCGAATTTCCCGGCGCCTCTTGACATGCAAGTAAATACCTGCATATTATTCATGCAGGCATTCACCTGCATATTTACGAATGGCAAAAGCCCCCGACGCAGATCTGTTGTTCAAGGCACTCGCCGACCCCAGTCGGCGAAAGCTGCTCGACGTGCTGCACGCGCACGACGGCCAAACCTTGAACGAACTGTGCGAGCACCTGGACATGACCCGGCAAGCGGTGACCCAGCACATTGGCCTGCTGGAAACGGCGAACCTGGTCGCCACCCAGCGGCGGGGCCGCGAAAAATTGCACTTCCTCAATCCCGTGCCTTTGCAGCAAATCTACGAGCGCTGGATTGCGAAGTTCGAAAAGCCGCGCCTGAAGGCGCTAGCGGACTTGAAACATCGATTGGAGAAACCCCATGGCTAAATCGACTTTCCTTTACGTAAGCGTCATCCGCACCACGCCGGAAAAACTCTGGTCGGCGCTGACCGATGGCGAGTTCATGAAGCAATACTGGTTCGGTTCGCACTGCGATAGCCAGTGGACCGCAGGGTCGTCGTGGAAAATGGTCAACAGCGACGGCAAAATCCTGGTCGAAGGCGAGATCGTGGAGTCCATTCGCCCAAAGCGCCTGGTCATTCGCTGGACACGTGACAGCAAACCCGACTTCCAGGACGAAGTGCCATCGCTGTGCGTGATGGAACTTGAGCCCGTCGCCTCCGCGGTCAAACTGACCGTGACCCATTCCATCGAACGCGAACCTTCCAAGCTCATCGGCGAGGTATCCAAAGGCTGGCCCCTGATCATTTCCAACCTCAAGTCGCTGTTGGAGACAGGCTCGATCGCGCTGGATGAATCGTTTAAAAAATCCTGCGGCTGATTCCCATCCTTCGTTTTCGCCCGGAAATTGGTGGACCCGGGCCTTTGGCTTGATGCAGGATTGACCCGCTGACCCTCAAAGCCTCGAAGCCGTCTATCACCGGTCAATAAACCTGCGAGCCGTCCGTATGGGCGGCTCTTTGTTTCCAACCCTCGGGTGGCCGAACTATGCTAGCGCCCAACGCGAGAACCCTGGGAAGTACATATCCATGGCCGTGAAGTTCAACCCCGTTTTAATCGAAGAACTCAGAAACGCCTGTGCGCCCGACAAGGCACAGCCGAGCACCTATTACCGTCAAGGAAAGGACATCGTGCTCGTCGCGCTGAATGCCACCGATCAGCGAGAAGGGCTGAACCGTTCCTACATCTACTTCACCGGTGAGCGGGTCGAACACCGAAGAGACCCCGTGCCGGCCCTGATGATTCCGTTGGACAAGTTGGAACCTCGGTTTGATATCGTGGGCACAACCATGCCAGTGGAATTCAGACCGGGCTCCATCCTCGACCAATACCAGGAAGCCGCCCTGGTATTGGTTGAAGATCAAGTCAACCTGTTGCTGAAAGACTTTCCAGACGATCCCGCCCGCGACGCCGACCGTTGGAGATCACGCCTGATGCTGAATCTCATGACACGCCAGGTTGTCCGCTTGACCCAGGGCAAAACGCTGACGGTATTTAGCCATGTGATCATGTCAGGCCATCTCCTGCGCCATGGCAAGGAAGAGTCGGAGAAGATGGCGGAACTGAAACTGCGGACGGATGACAGGAATCAATAAGGCAAGTGCCGGCTGGACTTGAGTTAAGGCTTAAGCAGACTGGATGTAGTGCACTGACGTCCCCGTATTCACGATCCAAATAAGAGAAGAAGTTTCGCATTGGTGTTGCGAGGTCTTCGCTGCCCTTTCTAAAAACCAATTGCCGACGTACACAACAGCGGCTTTACTGGCCCGCTTTCTCAATCGCAGACGGAAACTTCGGCTCGTAGCAAAGCAGCAGCGAAATCCAGTGCCCGGCGGTGTGAATGATCGTGACGGCCAGCAGCATCAGCTTGATTGGCACGAAAGCCCCCCAGAGGCCGCTATCGCGCAGGCCGCGCAGGGGAAGGATGTTCCACGCCGCCTGGAAGGAGAGCCAAGGCCACGGGATTTTGCTCAGAAGCTTCTTGGGCGGCGGCGCGGCCTGCGGGCCAATTTCCATGTAGCGGCGGATGTATTCCCAAAAGGCAAGCAGCTCGGCGCCAGGCAGACCGCTGCGACCGACGAAGACCATGTCGAAGTCATCCTTGGGCCGGCCGTTGGCATCGTAGACGGCGCCTTTGTCCCAGCCCAAGGCGAGAAAGCCGCCACCTGGCAAGACTTCGCGCAGCATGGAACGATCCACCGCCGCTTCGGTCTTTTCCCAATCCAGCGCCACGATGCCGCCAATGTTCTTGGGGCGAAGCAAGTAGACCTTGCGGGTGACACGGTTGAAGCGAACGATCAGGCGACGCGCGGTGAAGGCTTCGAGGCGTAGAAAGCGGTAGACGTACTTGAAGAAGAAGAAAAATATCAAAGCGAAGAGGAGTGCAACTAAAACCATAAAGGCATAAGCATACCCATTGAGCACATTTCCGCCTTCATCCTGCCCATCTCTTATCCAAGCGGCGAATAGAAATAGAAATTTGACGCACCAGTAGCACACGCCGGCCATTCCTCCGCCAAGGAAGATCGTAATCAATCCTCGCTTCTCGTCATGAGGCGTACGCACATCGATATAGATGTCGTTGTATGCATACAGCGAGTCATTGTCGGTGACGGTGGCGGAAAGACTTTGCTTCACCGTTGCTGTTGGCGTTCCACGCCCCTCCTTCTTTGCCAGCTCGGTGCGTTGAGTCAGCTCGTCGTAATTGGCCTTTTGGCGGCCATCGAACATCAACCATTCCCAGAAGTACATTAGAGGGTGTTCTCCACCGCGCGCACGAATATCTCTACTTCCTTGGCCTCGGATTCGGCCAAGCCATTGCTCCGGTTTTTGCAGAACGTGCAATGGTCGAGATACGTTTCCAGATCGTTGGGAAGCATGTATTCAATGATGACGGACAAGACGAAGATCGCCACGTTGATGCGAATGCACCAGCGCAACATAAATAGCTCTCTTAGCGCTAACCTCGCGGCATGGTCCGCGGCTACGTCCACCCATTTGACCTGGGCATACTTCTCCGCCATATACCGCAGGAACGGTGCACCGTTGGCAAGCCCCAAACCAAAAGCGAAAGCACCCGAGCCGACTTGGGCAGTGGCGCGGAGTGCGTAGGCCCCGCTCAAAGAAAGTCGATCTGCCCAATTCTTTGAGTAATCCGCACCGATTGCGAACGAATCCTTGACATCAAACGCCGCGCCCACCAGTGCCGCTGTACCGCAGAGGATGCCTGCATTCAACCGCAACCCACTCTTGAAAATCGTCGCCGCTTGCCGCACGGCGAGATTACCGCTGCGCTCAGCTAGCCCCACCGCTGCCCCACCGAATTCCAGGCTCGCTGCACTCACCGCCATCGTCGCAGCCATCAGTTCCAGATACTCGCGGCTGCCCTTATCGGCCTTCTGCGCCTTGATCTTGAAGTTCCACGCTTCCAGCACGGTCAGCGCGGAGGCCACGCGCAGCTCGGCCATCGGGCCTTTGACACCGGCTTTCAGCGCTTTGGTAAAACTCTCTGAGGTCGCGCCAGTGATCTTAGTAATGACGCCGTTGCTCAGCGGCACGCCGCCGCGCGCCTCCAGGTGCATCTGTTGTGCAAAGCGCCCCAGCCTTGCCTTGAAGACCCACGCAAGGACCACGTTGGTCGGTGCATCAAGCAAGCTGGCCACCTCGCTTTCAAAGAGCCGATTACCCAGCGCGTTGGTGAGTAGCACGCCACCGGCCAATCGCTTGGCACCGGGTCCGTCGTGCCCGCTCACCGCCTCGAACGCCTCCACGGTGGCCCGGCTCTTGTCGAAGATGGCCGTGAGGTTCTTGATGGTGTCGTCCCACTGGCTCTCGGATAGGTTCACCAGTTGGCGGCGCTGGGCCAGCAGCTTGTCGATTTCCTGTTCGGTGGCCTCCTGGTTCTGGGCCAGGGCACGCCACGCGAGATTAGTAGGGGCCACGCTGCCTTCGGTCCATCCACTCAATAGCCCATTGCCGTCTTTGCAGGCATTCATGCCGACCATGGCCATACCCAGCTGGCATTCAAAGTACAGACCGTGTTCCGTATCGTGGCGGTCGTAGGCCAGCAGCGCGTCTTGCAGTCGATGACTGGTCAGCCAGGCGAGATGATCGGTCGACCGCGCCTCTTTGATCGCGTCGGCCTCGGCGACGGCTTTCTGGTAATCGGCGAGGAAGGCCCTTCTGCGATCCTCATCGACGTACTTGGCGTATTTGCCGTCCCAACTGTCGTGGCGGAGCTGGGTAATCTTGGCGCTCTGCTTGGCCGCTTGATCCGCCGGGTTGCGGTAGGTGCGGTAGGTGCCACCCGACATCATGGCAACTTGCGCGTTGCCACTGCTGTAGCCGGGATCGGAGTAGACGACACCTATGTTGCGCTCACTGTCGAGGTACTGTTGCTCGGCCTGTTCGGCCAAGGTCTTCTTGAGATTGTCGATGGCAAAGGCAATGGTGAGCTTGCGGTGGTTGTCCACACCCTTGTCGTCACCGGGGCTGCTCTTGCGCAGGTAGTCCTCCAATAACTGCACGCTGCGATTGCGCCAGGCATTGAGTTCCTGGGCGATGCCGAGGGCGTCGTCCAGCACCAGGGCCACGCCGCGATCTTCGGTGTGGCCGGGGGCGGGCGCCATGGCGGCGCGCACAGCGGCCATGGGCAGGTGGGCGCGAGGGAACGCTTGCGTGTCCAGCAGGGTCGCCAATGCAGATGCTTGCTCACCCGCTACGTCGGCAATCAGGTTGAATTGATCGCGCGTCAGCACGCTGTCGGGTGCGTCGACACACGAATAGGCCAGCTGCCGGATATCGAAAGGTTGCATGGCGTTTCGATAGGTCGGTTGCTTCTGGTAACGATCCAGCATGGCCGGTGTCAGCGGATCGGGGCTGAACAGCACACGCAGTTCATCGATGCCATCGAGGTCGTGCAGAGCGATGGACCAGCGGAGGTTCGATAGGTTCTGGAAGTCGAGGGCGGCGGTTTCCCACGGCTTGTCGGCGACGACGTAGGTCAGTGTGCCATTGGCATCGACGCGAAATTGTCCTTCCCACTGGTATGTACCGACGCGCTTGGCGAGCACGTACAAAAAGCCTTCCCGCAACGGGCGTACGGCGTAGGCGCTCTGGGTTAGCTTGCGCACTTGCTGGGGGCGTCGCAGGTTACCCGGTAGTGATGGCAGCGCTTTAAGCGCTTGCGTGTCACCCGTAACGGCGGCGTAGCGCAGTGGCAGGAAACTGAAGGTGGGTTTGCAGGTCACGGCGGGGCCGCTGCCCATCAAGCGCTCGATCACCGAACGGTTGGCATCGCACTGGGCGAAGAGTTCATTCCATGTAGCCATTGCAGGTTCTCCGTGCCCTTACGCCGTGAAGCGGCGGGCTTTGTAGCTTTGCGAGAGCGGGCGACCGCCGTTTTTGGCCTCATCAATGGCCGCCTGCCAGTGGGCATTGGTGGTCAGCGCGCCGCCCGCAAGCACGGTCAACGTCACGTAATCGTTGAGGTCGCCCGGGCGGATAAGCCCCTGCTCGCGGGCCTGCGCAAGATAGTGCTGGACCGTCCCCAGGCGGACGCCATAACAGTCCTTGTCCGGCTGCTGGGCAAAGGCTGGTTTGAGCTGGTCAGCGAGCGTGTACGCCAATGGGTCGCCTGCCAGAGCGTGCCAGGTGTCATCATCAAGCGTGATGGGGGACATCGCTGGCGTATGGGCGATCCGCTCCCCTCGGATGGCTGCCCAGGCTTTACGCGACACATGAGGCAGCGGATGCCACCACGATGTGATCGGGGCGAACAAGGCGCGTGGCCCGGGCTGGTTTCGGCGCGCATCGAGCACGGGCAAGGCCGCCTCGGTGTGATACCGCAACAGATAGCATTCGCCATCGGGCGCATGGGCAATATTGGCCTGGCAGAGATGGCTCGCGAGTTTGGCTGGTGACAATTCACTGGTGATCCAGCCACAGACGGCGTCACCCGCTTGGCGGTTCAATGCGTGGTGGAAGTCGTATTGCCCCTGGAGTGACGTATAAGCCCCAGGCCCGAACAGCCAAGGTCCAATCATTCGCAGGTTGTCGAACTCCGGTTGTGACAGTAACGGCCACGCATGGGCGTCATAGCGTGCGAGGAGTTCGTCACGTTGGGTGGGTTCCAGACGCGCCATCTCCACGATGCCGGCAAGGGTGCAAGTGGCGGAATCGCGGACATCGGCGATCAGCAGTTCGGCAAACTTGGTGGTCATAGTGGCTTACCCCTGCATCCGCACGACGCTGCGTCCTTCGGCCATGGCCTTGAGCAGGCAGCTCACACAAATGGGCTCACCCGAGACGGGGCTGCCGTGGATCGCCAGCGAATGACTGCTGCCGCTCGACTGCTGAATAGGCCCTTTGAGCTTGATCACGATGCCTTCGATGGTGATGCCACCGCTATCGAGCGTGATGCTGCCGCCCGGCCCACGGATCACCGCACGCTCGCCGGCCTGCAACTGATACCGCTGCGTCTGCCGTTCGATGCTTTGACCGGCGCTGAGCGTGTGATGACCTTGTACGGTCTGCTCGACATGCCCGCCGACGTCGATGAGGTGATTGGCGGTGGTCTTGTCCTTGCGGTGGTTGCCCACGTTCTCGATGCGGTCCTTGCCGATGGCGATGGTGTGATTGCGCTCGATGGTCAGTTCCGCATCCTGGCCAATCTGATGTCGGCGGTCCTTGCCGATAGTCACCTGTTCGTCGTTACCCACACTCTCCGTGCGGTCATGGCCGATGCTGACGGTTTCGTCGTGCT
>NZ_DATJTC010000020.1:0-132438 GCF_035503745.1 Dyella sp. | reverse complement strand
GCGCTCTTGCTCCGCACACAAGTTTCACCCCACCCCAGTCCTTCCCTGCTGCACGCAGGGGAGGGAGTGCCGCCGCGATGGATGTACGTTGATGGATTCGAATCTCGACAGCGAGCTGCGTGACGATTTCCTGGTCGAGGCCGGGGAGTTGGTGCAGCGGCTGGGTGAACAGCTGATCGGGCTGGAAGCCTCGCCGCACGATCGCGAATTGCTCAATGCCGTCTTCCGCGTCTTTCACACGGTAAAGGGCGGTGCCGGCTTTCTTGGCGTGGAGCCGATGGTGCAACTGTGCCATTGCGCCGAGGAACTGCTCAACGACGCGCGCAACGGCCGGCTGGTGATCAGTTCGGCGCACATGGATGCGCTGCTCGAATCGCTGGACCTGCTCAATGTGATGATGGCGGCGCTGGCCAACGGCGAAGCGATGGCGCCGCCGCCCGCAGCCTTGCTGGCGCGCCTGCAGCCGCCGGCCGAACCGGCGCCGGCGGCCCAAGCGCCGGCCAAGGCGCGCGCCGCCGATCCGATCGAGGCGGAATTCGAAGCCCTGCTCGACACCTTGTACGGACAGGGCGGCGTGCCCGGCAAGCCGGCGCACGCCAACACCGAAATCGGCGACGACGAATTCGAAAGCCTGCTCGACACGCTGCACGGCAAGGGCAGCGCGCCCGGTGCCAGGCCCGAAGCCGCGGCGGAAAAGAAAGAAATCAGCGACGACGAATTCGAAGCGCTGCTGGACAACCTGCACGGCAAAGGCAGCGCGCCGGGAAGCGTGGCCGCCACGCCGGCTACGGTTCCTGCGCCGACGCCCGCGCCCGCTGCGGCCGAACCGGCGCGCGCACCGGCGGCCAAGCCGGCGCAAGCGGAAAACACCGTGCGCGTGGACACCACGCGCCTGGACGCGCTGGTCAACCGCGCCGGCGAACTGGTGCTGCTGCGCAATCGCCTGCTGAGCCTGGCCACGCGCAGCGACAACGAAGCCCTGTCGGCGATGGCCGGCGATCTGGACCGCGTCTCCGACGATCTGCAGAACGCAGTGCTCGGCATGCGCATGCAGCCGGTCGGCCGCCTGTTCCAGCGCTTTCCGCGCATCGTGCGCGATCTGGCGCGCCAGCTCGGCAAGGAGATCGAGCTGGTCACGCAGGGCGAGGACACCGACCTTGACCGCAGCCTGGTCGAAGCACTGGCCGATCCGCTGATCCATCTGCTGCGCAACGCGGTCGACCACGGGCTGGAAGATCCGGCCGGCCGCGAGCGCGCCGGCAAGCCGCGCAAGGGCAAGGTCACGCTGTCGGCCAGCCAGCGCGGCGAACGCATCGTGATCTCGGTCAGCGATGACGGCCGCGGCATGGATGCGGAAGTGTTGCGCCGCAAGGCCGTGGAGAAGGGCATCATCGATGCGACGCAGGCGGCGCGTCTATCGGAAGTGGAATGCTACGAACTGATTTTCCGCCCCGGCTTCAGCACCGCCGCAACCATTTCCGATATCTCCGGACGCGGTGTGGGCATGGACGTGGTCAAGACGCGCGTGGCCGAACTCGGCGGCACGCTGCAGGTGCATTCGCGCCTGGGCCACGGCAGCACGCTGGAACTGACCGTGCCGCTGACGCTGGCGATCCTGCGTGTGCTCATGGTGCGCGTGAGCGATCGCCTGTTCGCACTGCCGCTGAGCAACGTCAACGAAGTGTTCGAGTTGAATCCGCAGCACGACCACATGCTCGACGGCCGGCGCGTCGCCGCGCATCGGGGCCGCGCGCTGGTGCTGGGCGACCTGGGCGATTGGGCCGGCGTATCCGGACCTGGCGGCGGCCACGTGGTGGTGTTGCATGTGGGCCACATGCATCTGGGTTGCCTGGTGCATGAGGTGCTGGGGCGCGAAGACGTGATGGTCAAGCCGCTCGGGCCGCTGTTCGAAGGCGTGCCCGGCGTGGCCGGCGCCACCGTCACGGGCGACGGCCGGCTTGCATTGGTACTGGACCTGGCGGCGTTATCGCAGGACGACGGGCGATTGCTTCCCTCGTTGAAGGTATCGGCGTGATATGGACTTCATAAGCATCGCCGGCACCATCCTCGCCTTCGTGGTGTTGATCGTCGGCGCCATCTTGAAGGGCACCGACGTTTCCGCGCTGTGGAACCCGGCGGCGTTCGTGATCGTGTTCGTGGGTACCCTTGCCGCGTTGTTGCTGCATACGCAGGGCATCGTGCTCAAGCGCGCGATGGGCATGCTGAAAATGGTGTACCAGCCGCCGGAGCTGCGTCCGTCGGACCTGATCAGCCGTGTGGTCGGCTGGAGCGAAATCTCCCGCCGCCAGGGCTTGCTGGGGCTGGAGCCGCACATCGAGGCGGAAGACGATCCCCTGGTAAAAAAAGGCCTGCAATTGCTGGTCGACGGTAGCGAGCCGGACGCGATCCGCACCGTGCTCGAGCTGGAAGTGGAAACGCGCGAGGCCGCCGATCTGCATGCGGCCAAGGTGTATGAGCAGGGCGGCATCTATTCCCCCACCATGGGCATCATCGGCGCGGTGCTCGGCCTGATGGCGGTGATGCGCGATCTCACCGATCCGGCCAAGCTCGGCCATGGCATCGCGGCGGCGTTCGTGGCGACCATCTACGGCATCAGCCTGGCCAACCTGTTGCTGCTGCCGATCGGCGCGCGCCTGAAAGCGTTGATCACCAAGCAGACGCAGGTGCGCGAGATCCTGATCGAGGGACTGATTTCGATCGCCGAGGGCGACAACCCGCGGCAGATCGAAAGCAAGCTGCAGGGCTATCTCGTATGAGTCGCCGCCACACGAAAAAACATAAGCACGACGAGCACGTCAATCACGAAGCATGGGTTATCCCCTATGCCGACCTGCTGACGCTGCTGCTGGCGCTGTTTGTGGTGCTTTATGCGATGTCCAGCGTCAATACCACCAAATACCGTGCGCTGGCGCAGGCCATTTCCTCGGCGTTCAACGGCTCGCGCGCGGTGATCCAGCCGGTAACGCCCAACGCGCCGCAATCGAGCGTGCCCGTGCCTGCCAGCAAGCCCTCGCCGATTCCGCGCACGCCGCTGGCACAGGTGCTGCTGCCGGTGCTGACCCAGCACATCAATACACCTGACACCACCCAGGCCACACCGTCGGATCAGAACAAAAACAGGCTCAGCGAAGAACAGCAGAATCTCGAGCGCATCCGCAGCGAAGTCGAGCATGCGCTGCAGCCGCTGATCGACAAGCAACTGGTGGTGGTGCGCCGCACGCCGAACTGGCTGGAAATCGAGATCCGCACCGACATTCTGTTTCCCAGCGGCGTGGCCACGCTGTCGCCGTCGGCCAATGACGTGCTGGCGAGCCTGGGCACGATCCTGGCGCCCTTTGCCAACCCCTTGCGCGTGGAAGGCTATACCGACGACGTGCCGATCGACACCAGCGTCTATCCCTCTAACTGGGAACTCTCCGCCGCGCGCGCGGCGAGCGTGGCGCGCCTGTTCGCGCAGCATGGCGTCGACCCGCAGCGCCTGGGGATCGTCGGCTGGGGCCAGTATCGCCCGGCCGCCGACAACGATAGTGCGGATGGCCGCAACAGAAACCGCCGCGTGCTGGTGGTGGTGCTGAGCGACAAGGCTGCGCCGCGCCGCTTCTACACCAACAGCGACCAGATCGCCGGCGACACCGACGACAAGCCGGCGAGCCAAGCCGTCAACGCAGCGGCATCCGCGCCGGTCCCGCCGACAGGCACGCAAATCGCCGCGGGTGCAACATCGCCGACATCTGCAACGCCTACGGTAGCGGTACCGCCGCCGCTGATGCTGCCCAAGACACCGGTGATCACGCCGATCGCCACCATCGTGGCCAGTCCCAACGCCGCGCCGTCCGCGCACATCACGTCCGACAGCAAGGAATAACGCACGCGCATGAGCCTCGTTCCCGATATCCAAGCGCTGGTGCGCGAACCATGGCTGTCCTTTCAATTGGACGGCCAGCATTACGCGGTGCTGCTCAGCCAGGTCAGCGAAGTCATTCGCGACGGCGCGCCCACGCCGGTGCCCGGCGCGGCGGCGGACTTGCTCGGCATCTTTCATCTGCGCGGCAATATCGTGCCGGTCATGGACGGACGCCGCCGTCTTGGCTTGAAGGATGTGGCGCCGGGCGATCCGTCGGCCGTGCGCATCGTGGTGTTCGCGCATGAAACGCATCGCGTGGGCGTGCGCGTGGATGCGGTGGGCGAGCTACTGCAGCCGAAGGCCGAGGCGATCGCGCCGCCGCCGGTGCGCTCCGGACGCGTGGACGATCCCGTACAAGTGGTGATGGGCTGGCAGGGCGGCTTCGTGGCCCTGCTCGACGTGGCGCGCCTGTGTCGCCTGCAGCGGGAGTTGCCGCATGTGGCTTGAAATCGCATTTGCCGCGCTGGCGCTGTTGCAGATCGTCACGCTCGTGTTGCTGCGGCGGCAGGGGCGCCGCATCGAACGCATGCTGGCCGGCCGCCAGGGTGAATCGGGCGTGCCGGAATTGCTGATGATCAATGCGCTCAACAAGGTCGATCACCGCCTTGGCGTGCTCGAAGCGCGCACGCAGCAGCAACCCCAGGCACCGCGGCGTTCGGTGGAAATCCGGCCTACCCAGATGGCGATGCCGGTCGCCGGACAGCACGTGGTTGCGCACAACTACGAACTGGCACAGCAGTTGGCGCGCGAGGGCAGCGATCTGGAACAGCTGATGACTCGCTGCGGCCTTTCGCGCAACGAAGCGGAACTGGTGCAGCGCCTGTACGCCAAGCGCGCGTAGGCGCGGCCGCTACGGCTTGCGCGACGCCTCGTAAAGGGTGGCGAGCACCGCCGCGGCCGCCGCGTACAAGGTTGGCGGCACGTCCGCGCTCATGCGCAGGGATACCAGCAACGCGGCCACCTGCGGATCGTGGTGCAGCGGCAGGCCCAGCGCATGCGCATGCTTGAACAGGTTTTCCACGTCACCGGTGCGCGGATGCCCGGGCGTGGCGGCGCCATCGCCGCCCGGCAGGCGCAGCACGACTTTGCGTTGCGGCTTGGGCAGCAGCGGCTGGTTCATACCGTGGCCTTCAAAAACACCGCGCTGACGCTGCTGCCCGCCTGCGGAAGACCGTGCTGGCAGCTGAGCTGATCGAGAAAAAGGCCCGTGGCGTCGACGCGCGCGCGCAGGGTCTCAAACTGGTTTTCCAGCAGGTCCACCGTTTCGCGCTGCTGCGCCCACAGGCGCACCGATAGGCGCAGGCCGCGCAGGTGCAGCTCGCCGCTGATCGGGCCCAGCGCGGGCAGGTCGAGCGAAAAGCCCATGGTCCAGTCTTGTTCGGCTTCCTCCTGGTGCTTGAGCAACAGCTGCAGCACGTCGGCGCCGTCTTCGTCCTGCACCGGCACTTCCACCGTCCAGTGCGCGGGCGTGGCCTGCAGTTGCGCCACTTCCAGGCGCGCCAGCGCGGCCAGCACATCGGTGTTAAGGCGCGGCAGGAAATCGGTGGCTTCGGTGGAGTTGGCCAGGTCCGGCGGCAGCGGCCAGCGGCCCTGCGGCACCGCACCGCGATACAACAGCGGCGGATCGACTTCCGCGTCACTGCTTTCGGTCGGAGCGGGTTGTCCCTTGAGGATCGCCACCAGGCGCAGCATCGCGCTTTTCATGTCATCGTGCGCGGTGGTGGCATCGCTGGCCGGCGCCTGTGCGAGCTGGGCTTCCAGGAACAGGCCGCTGCGGTTGATCGCCTGGCGCAGGCCTTCGGGCGTGGCCAGCTCCTGCGGCGTGCTCATGCTGTGTTCGAGCAGGGCCAGTGCCGAGCGCACATACGGCGGCAACTGCTTGGCGACGGACCACTGCGACAGCGCGCCGACCGTTGCCAGCATCGGTGCGTAGCCGTTCTGCTGCGGCAGGCGGCTGCGCAACGCCTGCGTGATGGTGCTTTCCAGCGGCGAGGCGCCGAGGATTTCCAGCTGCGGCTGCGCACCGACACTGAGCACCCGCACCTGGAACTGCGGCGGCAGCTTGGTACCGGGCGCTTCGGCCTCCACGGTGACGGCGCCGACCTGCAGCACCATCAGGCCTTCCTCGCTGATGCCGATGGGTCGCGCGGACAACACCGCGCCGATGCGCCAGCCTTCTGAGCTGGCGCCGGCGGCGGCACCGATCCAGGTCAGTGCGGCAACGCTGGTTGGCTGGATGATCACGCGGACTCCTCGGCCTGCGATCGCGGATGTTCGCAGGCCCTGGTGGTGGGTATCGGCGAGGCAAAGCGGGACTTTAGGGTTTTCCTCCGCAAATTTTTGTGTGCATGTGCCCCGTGGCGTTGCATTCGCCGTGCCGCGGGCCCAATGGCGGCGTGGATCAGCGTCTTGAACTGAGATGCCCGTCACATAAGAAAAATTCCTACGCCGGCTTTGTCCGAAGCGGTCCGTGTCTTGCGGATCGAGCGCGTGCGCGCCGCAGGTTCCACCGGCGACCCTCGCCATGCGCGCCGGCCACGGCCGATGCCGGCGGCTGGAGTGCCTATCGAGCCCCGTGACCGGGTCACGATCCGGGCCGGCAAAACACGCCGATCCGCGCAAAAGAGCTGCCGGCGACGCCTAAAGCTGCCACCGCCGCGGCCGATAAGACACCCAACAGAAACCCGTCGAGGGCCGCACGCATGGGCAGCAAGAGCAAACCAGAGGCAACCGTCAGCAGCGAAGCGCGGATTGGCATTCCCGCCGACTGCCGCATCGCCGACGTCGGCGACCTGCATCGCAAGCTTTCCGATGCCTTCGACGCGCCGCAGATCGTGCTCGATGCCAGCGCCGTAGAGCGCGTGGATACCGCCGCCCTGCAGCTGCTGGTGGTGTTCCAGCGCGAGGCGGCCAAACGCGGCAAACAGATGAGCTGGGCCGGCGTAAGCGCACCCCTGCACGAGGCGGCCAGCCAGCTCGGCCTGGCGCAAACATTGGCGTTGCCGGCGAAACAGCCGGCCTGAACTTGAGGTGGACGATGGCAAAGATTCTTGCAGTAGACGATTCGGCTTCGATGCGCGGCATGGTGGCGTTTACCCTGCGTAGCGCCGGCTACGAAGTCAGCGAGGCGGAAAACGGCCAGCTTGCGCTGGATACCGCCGCGTCCTCGCGCTTCGACCTGGTACTGGCCGACGTGAACATGCCGGTGATGGACGGCATCAGCATGGTGCGCGAGCTGCGCGCGCGTCCCGATTACAAGGGCGTGCCGATCCTGATGCTTACCACCGAATCCAACACCGACAAGAAAATGGAAGGCAAGGCCGCGGGCGCGACCGGCTGGCTAGTCAAGCCGTTCGATCCGGAGCAGTTGCTGGCGACGGTGCGCCGCGTCCTCGGCTGAGCCGCGACAGTAGAAACCGGGCTTTTTCCTCTCCTCTATGGGGAGAGGGCAGGGTGAGGGGCCATCGTGCGAAGGTGTTGTCGGGTAGCAAGAGCGCATCTTGCCCTTCGCAGCAGGCGCGATGTTCCGGCAAGCGCGGCCCCTTACCCCAACCCTCTCCCCGCGGGGGAGAGGGGGTTATCGCGCAGCAATCAGGCATCAGGGTTAACTCAGAGACTTTCTTCATGAGCACGATCAGCGTCACGCAGTTCCACAAAGTTTTCTTCGAGGAAAGCCTCGAGGGACTCGATGCTATGGAAACGGCATTGCTGGCGCTGGACGAAGGCGGCGACGCGGAGCTGGTGCACAGCATTTTCCGCGCCGCGCACTCGATCAAGGGCGGCGCGGCCACCTTCGGTTTTCCGGAAATGGCTGCCTTCACGCACGAAGCGGAGTCGCTGCTGGACCAGGTGCGCGACGGCCGCCGTGCGATCGACAAGACCATCATCGAACTGATGCTGCGCACGGTCGATTGCCTGCGCGGCATGTTCGAGCGCGCGCAAGCCGGGCAGCCGCTCGCCGATGAGGCCAGCGAAGCGTTGAAGCGCGAACTGGCCGCCGCGGTCGGGCACGCCGTGCCGGCCGCGACGGCGAAAGCTGCCGCCAAGCCGGCCGCATCGAGCGGCTGGACCATTCAATTCCGTCCCCATGCCGGCATGCTGGCCGGCGGCAACGATCCCTTGCGTCTGCTGCGTGAACTGGCCGGGCTTGGGCAGCTGACCGTCGAGGCGCAACTCGATCGCCTGCCCACGCTGGATGCGCTCGATCCCGCCCAGTGCCACCTGGGCTGGCATCTCACGCTCACCGGCGCGGCCACGCGCGAAGCGATCGCCTCGGTGTTCGATTGGGTTCAGGACGAGTGCGACCTGAGCATCGAACCGCATGCCGTCGCCGCACCGCCTGCCGCACCGCCGGTGGAAGCGGTGGCCGCGCCGGCCGCCGCCGCCGGCCCCGCGCGCAGCGCCCCGGCCAGCAGTAACGATGCCGGTTCCGTGCGCGTGGGCATCGACAAGATCGACAGCCTGATCGACCTGGTCGGCGAACTGGTCATCACCCAGGCGATGCTCGACCAGTTCCGCGAAGATTTCGATCCCTCGCGCCTGACCATGCTGCAGGAAGGCCTCGCGCAACTCGCCCGCCATACGCGCTCCCTGCAGGAAAGCGTGATGGGCATCCGCATGCTGCCGATCGGCTCGGTGTTCAACCGCTTTCCGCGACTGGTGCGCGATCTCAGCCAAAAGCTGGGCAAGCAGGTGAAGCTGGACCTGGTCGGTGAACATACCGAACTGGACAAAACCGTACTGGAAAAAATCGGCGACCCGCTCGTGCACCTGGTGCGCAACGCGATCGATCATGGCCTGGAAACGCCGGACAAACGCCGCGCCGCCGGCAAGGGCGACATGGGCACGCTGCGCCTGGAAGCCTCCCATCGCGGCGGCTCGATCGTGGTGGAAATCGTCGACGACGGCGCCGGCCTCAATCGCGACGCCATCATCAACAAGGCGCTGCAGAAGGGCCTGATCAAGAGCGCCGAAGGCATCACCGACGATGAAGTGGGCGAGCTGATCTTCCAGCCGGGCTTCTCCACCGCCGCGGTCACCACCGACCTCTCCGGCCGCGGCGTGGGCATGGATGTGGTCCGCCGCAACGTGGTGGACCTTGGTGGCCACGTCGGCATCAAGAGCCGGCCCGGCAACGGCACCACCTTCACCATTACGTTGCCGCTGACCCTGGCGATCATCGATGGCCTGAGCGCGGGCGTGGGCGAGGAGTGCTACATCGTGCCGCTGGTGTCGATCGTCGAATCGATCCAGCTGCAGGCCGATGCCGTGCGCAGCGTAACCGGCGGCGGCGAGCTGTTCCGCTTCCGCAACGAATACATTCCGATCATCCGCCTGCACCAGCAGTTCGGCTGCGCCGATGCGCGGCAGAAAATCGAAGAGGGGCTGGTGATCGTGGTCGAGGCGGACGGCCATCGCGTGGGGCTGTTCGTCGATGAGCTGATCGGCCAGCAGCAAGCGGTGGTGAAATCGCTGGAAGCCAATTACCGGCGCGTGGAGGGTATCTCCGGCGCCACCATCCTGGCGGACGGTTCGGTTGCGTTGATCGTGGACGTGGCGGGCATCATCCGCCTGCAGGCGCGACGCAAGGCCGCATAACGCGCCATGGCGGCGGCGCGGAGGGCGCCGCCGGTTTCAAGAAAGGAAGGTAACGGACGTGCCAAGGGGGTGGCGCGTGGCTGTGCCGTGCATCAATCCGGGTGCTAGCGCGCCCATTTTTCATCCGTCATTCGAAGGTTGCCGTCATGATGTCCCCGTTGAAATTTCTCGATCGCCTGAGCCTTGCGGCACGGGTGTGGCTGGTCATCGCCATTGTGGTGGTAGGCCTGATCGCGCTGACCGTGATGTCGGCGATGGATAGCCGCAGCCTGCAGATGGAGGCGCGCCGGCGTGCGCTGGGCGACGAGGTGACCACCGCGATAGCGCTGGTGCAGAGCTATCACGACCGCGCCGCGAAAGGCGAATTCAGCGACGCCCAGGCACAGAAGCGCGCGCTGGCGGCGATATCCACGCTGCGCTGGAACCATGGCGCGGGCTACCTCTACGCGTTCGATTCCAACCTGGTCATGCGCATGCATCCGGTGATGCCCAAGCGCGTGGGTTCAAGCATCAAGGACGAGACCGATTCCACCGGCAAATACATGTACCGCGACATGCTGGCCGCCGACCAGCGCGACGGCTTCGGCGTGACCGAGTACATGTGGCCGATGCCAGGCAGCAAGGGCGACAAGCTGAAGATGACCTACACCGCCTGGTACAAACCGTGGGACCTGCACATCGCCGCCGGTGCGTATTTCGTGGACATCGACGCGCAGTTCACCCACATGCTGGCCGGAAGCCTGCTGCGCGCCACCCTGGTCGGCCTGCTGGTGATCCTGATCGTGTGGCAATCGATGCGCAGCATTCGCCTGAGCATCGGCGGCGAGCCGGCGTTCGCGGTGGCGATGGCCGCGCGCATCGCCGATGGCGACCTGACCATGGCCGATGCCGCCACCGCGCCCCCGCCGGCCAGCCTGCTCGATGCGCTGCAACGCATGCGCGGCCAGTTGACCGGCATTGTCGACAAGGTGCAGCACAGCGCGCACGCGGTGACCTCCGCCGCGCAGCAGATCGCCAGCGGCAACGACGACCTGAGCTATCGCACGCAGGAGCAAGCCTCCAGCCTGGAGGAAACCGCCGCCTCGATGGAGCAGATGACCTCCACCGTCAAGCAGAGCGCGGACAACGCCCGCCACGCCAGCGACCTGGCCGCGCAGATGCGTGCGCAGGCCGAGCATGGCGGCAACGTGGCCGCACGCGCCAGCGGCGCGATGCAGGCGATCGAGCAGGCAAGCTCGCACATCGCCGAGATCGTGGGCCTGATCGACGAAATCGCCTTCCAGACCAACCTGCTGGCGTTGAACGCCGCGGTCGAGGCGGCCCATGCGGGCGAGCAGGGGCACGGCTTCGCGGTGGTCGCCGGCGAAGTGCGCAACCTGGCCCAGCGCAGTGCGCGCGCCGCCAAGGACATCAAGGCCCTGATCGGCGACAGCGTGGACAAGATCCAGGCCGGCTCGCAGCTGGTGGACGAATCGGGCAAGGCGCTGGCCGGGATCATCGGCAGCGCCAAGAAGGTGGCCGACATCGTGGAAGAGATCGCCGCGGCCAGCCAGGAGCAGTCCGGCGGCATTGAACAGGTCAACCGGGCCGTTACGCAGATGGACGAGGTGACCCAGAAGAACGCCGCCCTGGTCGAAGAGGCCGCCGCCGCCGCCCGCGCCATGCAGGAGCAGGCCGACCAGCTGCAGGGGCAGATGCGCTACTTCCGGCTGCCCGAGGCGGACGACGTCCAGGCCGCCCCGGCGGCTCGCCCGGCGTCCCGCAAGAGCGCCCCGCCGGCCCGTTCGCAAGAGCCTGCGATGCGGCCGCTGGCCGTGGCCGGCGAATGGGCGGAGTTCTGAAACCACCCCCCAAAAGCTCAAGTTTTACGCGAGACAGCCGATCCATCTTTCGAACGGGAGCACGGCCTGGTGCTCCAACGACGAGGCAAAACCATGTCCGACCTATCCCGGAGCGAGGCGCTCCAGTCGCAGTACCTCACCGTGAACCTCGCACACGAGGAATACGGCATCGACATCCTGTCCGTGCGTGAGATCCGCGGCTGGACGCCGGTGACGCGCATCCCGCAATCGCCGCACTACGTGCTGGGCGTGTTGAACCTGCGCGGCGCGATCGTCCCGGTGATCGACCTGCGCCTGCGCTTTGGCCTGGCCCGCGAGGAATACGACGCCACCACCGTCACCGTGATCATCACCGTGGCCGGCCGCCAGTTCGGCGTAGTGGTCGATGCCGTATCCGACGTGGTCGACGTGGCCGACAACGCGCTGCGTCCGGTGCCCGACATGGGCACCACCGTGGATACCGAATACCTCAAAGGACTGACTTCGATCGGCGACCGCATGGTGCTGCTGCTCGACGCAGACAAACTGCTGCAACCGCAGGACGCACAGATGCTCGAGGCCGCGCTCAGCGCGACGAACGATGTGAAAGCCGTGGCGTGAAGGACTGACAACATGAAACTGCGTTTCCCCAAATTCAAATTCAAGTCGCTCTCGATCAAGGCGCGCCTGGTCATGCTGGTAGGCCTGCTTTGCGTCATGCTGCTGGCCGGCGCGGGTATCGGCCTTGGCTCGATGTCGCGCCAGAACGACGGCACCCAGGCGATCTACGACAATTCGCTTGTGCCCTCGCAATACGTCGATGCGGTGCGCACCGATTCGCTGAAGTACTTCCTGGCGGTAAGCGAAGCGGCCAACCTGGTAGGCAAGGCCGACCAGTTGAAGCAGAAGCTGACCGAAGCCGGCAAGTACGAAGCCGACATGAACGAGTACAAGAAGAAGCTTGAGGCCCTCAAGCTTGCGCCTGCCCTCGCTGCGGCGATGAAGGACTATCACTCCACCGACAAGGACTACGAACAGTCCAAGGGCGACGTGCTCGATGCGATCAAGCAGAACGACAACACAGCGCCGGACCTGGTCGAAATGGAATTGCGTCCGCTGCTGATGCAGCGCCAGGACGTGCTGTCCAAGGTGGTGGACCTGCAGCGCGCCGAAGCGCAGCAGATCTTCCAGGATCAGGTGAAAAGCTATCAGCGCGTGCGTCTGTTCACCCTCATCGCCCTGGCGGCGGGCCTGCTGTTCGCATTGCTGCGCTCGACCTTGCTGGTGCGCTCGATCTCGCACGCGCTCAGCTATGCGATGAAGGTCGCCAATGAAATCGCCGGCGGCAAGCTCGGCCACGACATCCAGGTCAAAGGCAACGACGAACTGGCCAACCTGCTCAACGCGCTGCACACGATGGATCAGCGCCTGGTGGAAATCGTCGGCGAAGTGCGCCAGGGCTCCGACGCGGTAAGCACGGCCGCGCAGCAAATCGCGCGCGGCAACGACGACTTGAGCCAGCGCACGCAAGAACAAGCTTCCAGCCTGGAAGAAACCGCTTCGTCGATGGAAGAAATGACCTCCACCGTGAAACAGAACGCGGAAAACGCCAGCCACGCCAACCAGCTCGCCCGCGGTGCGCGCGAACAGGCCGAGCGCGGCGGCGAAGTGGCCGCCCAGGCCGTCACGGCGATGCGCGAGATCAACAGCTCCAGCCGCAAGATTTCAGATATCGTCAGCCTGATCGACGAGATCGCCTTCCAGACCAACCTGCTGGCGCTCAACGCGGCGGTGGAAGCGGCGCGCGCGGGCGAACAGGGCCGCGGCTTCGCGGTGGTCGCCACCGAAGTGCGCAACCTGGCCCAGCGCAGCGCCGGCGCGGCGAAGGAAATCAAACTGCTGATCAACGACAGCGCCGACAAAGTGCGCGTGGGTACCGAGCTGGTCGACCAGTCCGGCAAAGCGCTGGCCGACATCGTCGATAGCGTGAAGAAAGTCACCGACATCGTGGCCGAGATCGCCGCCGCCAGCCAAGAGCAGTCGGCCGGCATCGACCAGGTCAACAACGCCGTGTCGCAGATGGACGAAATGACCCAGCAGAACGCCGCGCTGGTGGAAGAAGCCTCGGCCGCCGCGCGTGCGATGCACGAACAGGCCGACGAACTCACCAACCAGGTCGGCTTCTTCCAGATCGGCGCCACCGCGACGTCCAAGCCCGCCTCCAAGAAAGTGGCCGACAACGTCGCCGCCGAAGCCGAAGCGGTATTTGCCGCGGTCCGCAAGAGCAGCGCGCCGAAGGTGGCCGCGCGTCCGGTAGAGACCGCCGACTCCGGCGCCTGGAAGGAGTTCTGATCGCATGGCCGCGCGAATCATCGACAACGATGCGCGCGGCGTGGCGGCTGGCGCAGGTGGCTGGCAGCTGGGCGATAGCGAGTTTGCGTTCCTGAGCGACTTCGTCTACCGCCACTGCGGCATCGTGCTCGGCGAGCACAAGCGCCAACTGGTACAGGGACGTCTGCTGCGCCGCCTGCGCGCGCTGGATCTGGAAGGCTTCGATGCCTATGTGGATCTGCTGCGCACCGATCCCGATAGCGAGCTGGGCGAACTGGCCAGCGCGATCAGTACCAATGTCACCTCCTTTTTCCGCGAGATGCACCACTACGACCTGCTGGTCGAGCAGTTGTTGCCGCGCTGGCTGGAAGAAAAGAAAAACGGCGGCCGCCTGCGCATCTGGTCGGCCGGCTGTTCCAGCGGCGAAGAGCCCTACGCGCTGGCGATGGTGCTGGCCGAGGCCCTGGAGCGCAGCGGCAGCAAGGTCGATGCGCGCATCCTCGCCACCGATCTCTCGCCGCAGGCACTGGGCGCGGCGCGCGAGGGCACGTATCCGCTGGAACGCATGGGCGGCATCAGCGACGCGCGCCGCGCGCGTTGGTTCCTGCGCGGCGAAGGCGCCTACGAGGGCCTGGCCTGCGTGCACCCGCGCCTGCGCGAGCTGGTGACGATCCAGCCGCTGAACCTGTTGAAGGAATGGCCGATGCGCGGTCCGTTCGACGCGATTTTCTGCCGCAACGTGGTGATCTATTTCGACAAGCCGACCAAGCAGCGTCTGTTCGAACGCTACGCTGGCCTGTTGGAGCAGGGAGGCTATTTGTTCCTCGGTCATTCCGAATCGATGTACGGCCTGAGCGATTCGTTCGAACTGGTGGGCCGTACCGTCTATCGGAAATGCGTCCCATGACACGTCCCATGCCCGGCGTCGCCACGGCGCCTACCGCCCAAACCGCAGTATTGCCCGGATTCGAACACATGCGTCGATTCTGGGATCCCTCGCACGCGTGCATGACCGTCAAAGTGCTGCCCGGCGAGTATTACGTCAGCGCGCAGGAAGAAATGGTGTCCACCGTGCTCGGCTCGTGCGTGTCGGCGTGCATACGCGACGCCGAGCGACGTATCGGCGGCATGAATCACTTCATGTTGCCCGAGCCGATGAGCGGCGAACGCAACGACTGGTCGGTGGCGGTAGGCCGCGCGGCGCGCTACGGCAGCGACGCGATGGAGCAGCTCATCAACGCGATCCTGAAAGCCGGCGGCCGTCGCGACGCGCTGACGGTGAAGATTTTCGGCGGCGGCCGCGTGCTGACCCAGATGACGGACGTCGGCCGGCGCAACATTGAGTTCGTCAAGCGTTACCTGGAATTGGAAAAGCTGCAATTGGTGGCCGAGGACGTGGGCGACATCTATCCGCGCCAGCTGCAGTTTTTCCCCGCCAGCGGACGCGTGCGGGTGCGTCAATTGCGCACGTCGCGCGACAACGAGCTGGCCGCCAACGAGCAGAGTTACCTAAAGCGTTTGGCGAATGATCCGATAAAGGGTGAAGTGGAATTGTTTTGACGGCGCGTAAGCCGTCGCGGTAACCGAGCATGCGCGACAGGCGCGCGACCACCAGGCGCCGATCATGTTTGTGTTTCGATTGTTGATTGATGCATAAGGCGAGAAAGCCGCAATGGAAAAAGTTCGCGTCCTGATCGTCGATGACTCCGCGCTGGTGCGCAAGCTGTTGTCGGCCATGCTCGATTCCGATCCCGGCATCGAAGTCGTCGGCGTGGCCGCCGATCCGTTGATCGCGCGCGACAAGATCAAGCAGCTCAACCCCGACGTGCTCACGCTCGACGTGGAAATGCCGCGCATGGACGGGCTGACTTTCCTGGAAAACCTGATGCGCCTGCGGCCGATGCCGGTGGTGATGGTGTCCTCGCTTACCGAGCGCGGCGCGGAAGTGACGCTGCGCGCGCTGGAAATCGGCGCGGTGGATTTTTTTACCAAGCCCTCCAGCGACCTGGCCAACAGCTTTGCCGAGAGCGCGCAGGAAATCTGCGCCAAGGTGAAACTCGCCGCGCGTACGCGTCCACGCGCCTACACGCCGGTGCAGAAGCTCGATGTCCCGCCGCGCCTCACTGCCGATGCGGTACTGCCGCGCTCGCAGTCGGCCGGTACGCGCGGCGGCAGCCGCATCATCGTGATCGGCGCCTCCACCGGCGGCACCGAGGCCATTCGCGTGGTACTCGAGGCGATGCCGCCGGACGCGCCGCCCGTGCTGATCACGCAACACATCCCCGCCGCGTTCAGCGGTCCGTTCGCGTCGCGCATGGACCACTGCTCGGCCATGCGCGTATGCGAAGCGCGCGACGGCCAACCGATCCAGCCGGGCCACGCCTACATTGCGCCGGGCGGCGAGCACCTGCTGGTGATGTGGGACGGCGCCAAGCACGTCTGCCGCCTGCATGACGGTCCGCAGGTCAATCGCCACAAGCCCAGCGTCGATGTGCTGTTTCGCTCGGCCGTCGCCAGCATCGGCGCCGCCGCGATTGGCGCGCTGCTGACCGGCATGGGCGACGACGGCGCGCGCGGCCTGTTGGAACTGCGCGAAAGCGGTGCGCCCACGCTGGTGCAAGACGAAGCGACTTCGGTGGTGTGGGGCATGCCCGGCGCCGCCTGGAAACTCGGCGCGGCCGACGAAAAGCTGCCGCTGGAAAAGATTGCCGCGCGCCTGTTGCACCTGGCGCAACAACCTATTGCCGGCGCTCGTCGCGCCGCGTCCTGACGTACCGGAACATGCCTATGTCCGCCATCATTTCCCCCACCACCCCGCGTCCCTTCCTCGGCATCGGCGTCAGCCTCGTTGCGCTGCTGCTGTGCCTGATCTGGAACCCCGCCTGGATGGCGCCGGCGCTGGTCACCGCGTTGTGCGCCGTGTGGATCTACGAATGCCGCCGCCAGGCCGCGACGCCGCTGATCGTGGAAACACCGATCGGTCCGGACACCGCGCCGGTGCGCGAAGCGCTGGAAGACGTACGCGGCGCCCTGGTCGATGAACTGGGCAACGCCTCGCGCGAGCTGCACCAGGCGCTGGACCTGCTGCGCGATGCGGTGTCCGAACTTGGCGGCGGCTTCGATGGCCTGTCGCACAAGACCGGCATGCAACAGTCGCTGCTCAAGCAGATCATCGACGTGCAGGATGGCGGCGTATCGGTGCAGGATTTCGCTGCGCGCACCGGCGACCTGCTGGAACATTTCGTCGGCCTGATCGTGCAGCTTTCGCGCGAAAGCCTGCGCATCGTCTATCGCATCGATGGCATGTCCAAGGAAATGGATGCGGTGTTCGCGCTGTTGAAGAACGTCAACACCATTGCCGAGGAAACCAACCTGCTGGCGCTCAACGCGGCGATCGAAGCGGCGCGCGCGGGCGAAGCGGGCCGCGGTTTCGCGGTGGTGGCTGGGGAGATTCGCAACCTCGCCAGCCATTCGAACCAGTTCAACGAACAGATCGGCAGCCACGTCGAACGCGCGCGCATCGCCATGGAGCAAGTGCGCGGGCTGGTCGGCGAACTGGCCGCGCAGGATCTGAACGTGGCGCTTTCGGCCAAGGGTGGCATCGATGCGATGATGGCGCACGTCACCGAGAGCGACGCGCGCACCAGTGCGGTGGCCGACCAGGTGGTGGAGATCAATCGTGGCCTGGGCAACGACGTATCGACCACGATCCGTTCGCTGCAGTTTGAGGACATCCTCAGCCAGCTGCTGAACCAGACCCGCCAGCGCCTGGTGGAGCTGCAGGGCGTCGCCGCCGAAACCACCCGCGATATCGAAACGCTGGCATGCGAGACCGTGGACGCGCAGCTGCTGCGCCAGCATTCCGAGCGCGTGCGCGAACGCCTGGCGCTGCAGCGCGAGAAGGCGCGCATCCGCTCCAAGGGTCCTGCGTTGCAGAACACCATGGATGCCGGCGAAATCGAATTGTTTTAAGGAGTGACCACCATGCATCTCAACGTGCAACACGACACCGAGCAGGATTGCGTCACCCTCCAGTTCGGCAACCATTTCGATTTCAGCGTGCATCGCCAGTTTCACGAGGCGTGCCTGGGCGAACGCAAGCCCTCGCGCAGCTACGTGATCGATCTGGGCGAGGTGGAAAGCATGGACAGTTCGGCGCTGGGCATGCTGATGCTGCTGCGCGAACATGCCGGCGGCGATCGCGCCGAGATCCGCATCGTCAATGCAAGCACCGCCTTGCGCGGCACCCTGCGCGTGGCCGGCTTCGACAAGCTGTTTACGCTGCACTGAAGCTACGGTCACGGGATCGCACCGGCACGTAAACGTCGGCGCGATGGCCACGCCTCCAACCTTTCCCGGGTCGAGCCCTGGGCAGGCGTCGCAATCAGCGCAGGGGCTGGTTTTCTTTGAAGCTCGGCGCGCGCCGGGCTTCGCTGTTTATGGCTGCGGCGATCGCAACGCCATGTAAGCGGTTCACGCGATCCAGGGGTTTACATGCGCGCGGCCGGCCGCGTGCCGGGCCGGCTCATCGACCAGCAAGCAAGTGATTCTTAGGCCAGTCGCCGTGGTGCGTTGACGCAATCGGCCGCCAAACAACTCTGCATGATTGTGCAGCCCATTCAGATCGAGGCCGTGGGCGCCAAGTTTGGAGGCCAGAAACTGGCGTTCGCCAATGTCGTAGACGGCGTCATTGATGGTGGCCGGTTCGATTGCGCCATCCACGCACAGCGCGATCCAGCGCGACTGCCCGGTCAGCCCGCCGCGCAAGCGCAACCTGACGCTTGAGCAGATCATGTGCGCGTTGATGTACGCGACCGCTTCGCACGCCAGCCGGTATATCGCGGTGTGGGTGTCGGGGCTTAGTCCGGATGCCGCAAAGTTTTCGATCTTGCAGCGATAGGGGATGCCTACTTCGTTCAAGGCTCCGGCAATGGTTTCGCGCAGTGCCGCCGGCAGGCCGCGTTCGCGCCACGCCAAGGGATGCATGCTTTCGGCCAGCCGGCTGACTTGATTTTGCGTGGCGCTGGCCTGGCGGAAATAGCGTTGTATTTCCCCGGGCGCAAGCAGGTGGCGAAATCGCGAGAGTATCTGGTGGTGCGCGAGCGTCATCGCGGCGCCGGCCAATTCCATCGCCTCGGCGGTCTTTTTCAGGCGCGATTCGCTGAGGTGGATATTCTGGCGGGCCAGTGCGATGGCCCGCTCCGCGGCGAGACGATCGAGCTCCTCCTGCTCGCGCCGTGCAGTGACGCGCGCACCCAGGATGAACAGGCACGTCATCACCAGTGCGATGAATGTCTCGCTGCCCAGCATATAGGCCGTGCCGACGCCTTGCCATTGCATCAACGAAAGGGTGCACAGGATGGCCGGTGTGCCACCTAGCGCGGTTGCGCGCCATCCCGGCTTGAGCGTGGCCCACGCGATGGGCAGGTACATGGCCAGATAGGAAAACTGCCTGGCGTCGTTGTCGTTGCGAAGATGAAACCACAGCAGGAACAGTGCGGCCGACAGCAAAAGCACCAGGGTGTCGGTGGCGAGGAGATCTTTGACGAGCGCCTGCACGCGCAGTTTCAGCGGTGTCGAGGAGATGATTTCGGCTCTCACCATCAACAGCCACGGCAGCACGCAGATGACGGCGATGTATTTCCCCATGAACAAAAGCGGAAAGATGATCCAGGTGATGGGGTACGGGTGGCCGGGGGAATAAAACGCGTGCGCTATGGCCGCCATGATCTTTGCGGCCGAAGTCAGGGCACTGAGCGCGGCGCACAGCAGCAGGACATGGAAATTGATCTGCTGCCGATTGGGAAAAAGACCCAGTTTCTCCCTGCACCACCAGATGACGGGCATCACCGTGGCACTGCTGGGAATCATCGAGATGATCATCCAGCTAAGGCCAAATTGCGAGTGGTGCAGCACGTTGCTGGCCATTCCCGCAATGTCGATGCATGGAAAGGTCAACCAGTAGCGATAAGGCAAAAACAGCAGGTAGGCGAACTGAAAGGCAAACAGAATCCCCCAGTTGGGCATCTGCAGTCGCCGTAGCGCCAGGTAAAACAGCAGATAGCCCGCGGTAACGGCCAGGTGCCGCACCCATTCGCGTTTCAACCAGGTTTTGCGCATGCCCGCCCCTTCGCAGTTGCACCGCTTGCGTGGCAGGCGTGCAAGGTGGATCGCCTCATCATCAGCGATCTATCAACGAGGTACCAGTAGCCGGCGCGGCACAAAAAAGCCGACGGCGGGGGAGCGCCGTCGGCAGGTTCACACGCACACTTTGGAATCGGTAATTACCAGGCGCGGGCTTCGACCACGCTCAGCGAATAGCTCTGCATGTCGCTCTGGTAATGCAGCATGCGGCCCATGTCGAAATCGACCGACTGGCCGGGGCTGATGTTGGTGGTGCCGGCGGGCCAGCCTTCCCTGGAGGCGAGCACGTTGCCCGAGCCGTCCTTCGCATCGACGCGCACCTGCGCGGCGGCGGCGGACGAGCAGTTGTTGACCAGCTTGCCCTTGACGCTCAGGCGCGTGGCGATACCGGTGCCGACGGCGCTTACTTTCACGTCCTGGATGGCGAAGTCGGAGGGCCCGCAGGCGTGGGCGGCGATGGGGGCGACCATCAGCACGGTCGCGGCGATCAGCGTTTTCATGGGGGTCAGTCCTCAGGTCAGATAGCTACGCCAAAGATCGGCTCGAAAGGGCTATCGGCAGGGACCCGGCCAAACTTTAGGCCTTGCCGGGCATCTGGCCCGGAAAAAAACAAACCCCCGGTCGCCCGGGGGTTTGCAAGGCACCTGGGGCGCCCGTGGGCGCCGCCGGGGCCGGGGCTTAGAAGCGGTATTCCACCGAGGCGGAGTACGCGGCGATGTTGGTGCGGGTGTGGCCCACGCCGACGTAGTCCGGGCTGGTGTCGTTGCCCGCCTGGATGCGGTAGTTGTCGTAGTTCAGGCCCACGCTCACGTTCTTGGTGACGTCGTAGCCAACGCCCAGGCCCGCATACAGGCCGTTGTTCCAGGTCTTGTAGCGGTTCTCGAAATCGCCGGAGGTCAGCGCCAGTTCGGTGCGCGAGCGCAGGTAGCCGGCATGGGCGGTGACGAACCAGCCCTGGTAGAAGTTGTACTTGGCATTCAGGCCAAGGGTGGCGGCCTGCGGCTTGGCCGAGAACGAACCCACGCCGTTACCGATGTCGGCCTTGGGGCGGCCCAGGTACACGTAGCCGATTTCCGGACCCACGATGCCGTTCCAGCGCCAGCCGAAGCGCACGTTCTGGAACACGCTGTTGTTGTGCGACAGGTCGGCCGTGCGCGCCTGGGTCTGGCCCAGGTTGCCGGCGGCGAAGAAGTTATCCTGCCAGTTCGGGTTGACGTTGGAACCGTAAGTGGCGGTGTTGGCGGCGGTGCTGTTGTCGTCCGCATGAGCGGCCGGGGTCAGCACGGGGGACAGGGCGAGGGCGGCCACAGCGGCCGAGAGGGCTAGCTTATTCATGGAGGACTCCATCTCTTTGTTATCGACCTGGGCGACGATGGGGAAGTCGTGGCGCAGGACCGCGCGGGGTTACGCGGTGTAACGAGATTGTAACATCCGGCCTGAACCGGACTTTTCTGGCTTGTTTGCCAGGCTTTTGCCGTTCAGTTTGGCAGGGATATCCGACAGCGTCTCATCTTTCCCTGACGCACAGGCGCGGCAAGGGCTGGCGCGTGACCTCTGGCAGGGGAGTGGGGCCATGCACGTGGCTAGGATCGTGCTCTTACGCCGCCTCCCCATTCATGTTGGCGGCCTTGTCGCACCCAGGAGACCTCCCTTGAACCGCCAACCGCTTGCCGCCGCCATCCTTGCCGCCGTGCTGGGATGCACCGCACTTGCAGTCAACGCCGACGACGTACCCGCTCCGCAGAACGTGCCCTACAGCGCAGGGGCGCTGAAGATCGACGTGGACGCCACGGACATCGCCCATCGCGTGTTCCGCGTGCACGAAGTCGTGCCGGTGGCCTCGGCAGGTGCCATGACCCTGCTGTATCCGCAGTGGATTCCGGGCAATCACTCGCCCACCGGCCCGATCGACAAATTCGCCGGCCTGGTGATAAAGGCCAACGGCCAGACGATTCCGTGGACGCGCGATCCGTACAACGTCTACGCCTTCCACATTGACGTGCCGCAGGGCGCAAGCGCGCTGGACGTGGACTTCCAATTTCTCTCCCCGCAGAGCACTTCCCAGGGCCGCGTGGTGATGACGCCGGAAATGCTCAACCTGCAGTGGAACACCGTCACGCTGTACCCCGCCGGCTACTACGCGCGCCAGATCCAGACCGACCCCAGCGTAAAGCTGCCCGCCGGCTGGCAATTTGGCACGGCGCTGGAAGTGGCCTCGCAGGACGGCGGCACCGTGCACTTCAAGCCGATCAACTACGACGACCTGGTCGATTCGCCGATCTACGCCGGCAAGTACTTCAAGCGCGTGGACCTCGATCCCGGCGCCAGCACGCCGGTGCACATGGACATCGTCGCGGACGATCCGAAATACCTGGCGATCACGCCCGAAGAGCTGAAGATCCACCAGGCGCTGGTCACGCAGATGTACAAGCTCTACGGCGCGCACCACTACAACCACTACGACTTCCTGCTCTCGCTCAGCGACAAGATGAGCGGCAACGGCCTGGAGCACCACCGCTCCAGCGAAGACGGCACCTCGCCCGAATACTTCACCGAGTGGGACAAGAGCTGGGGCATGCGCGACCTGCTCTCGCATGAATTCAACCATTCCTGGGACGGCAAATACCGCCGCGGCGCCGACCTTGCCACACCCAACTACAACGTGCCCATGGGCGACACGCTGCTGTGGGTCTACGAAGGCCAGACGCAGTTCTGGGGCCAGGTGATGGCTGCGCGCTCGGGCCTGTGGAGCGAGGACCAGTTCAAGGACGTCATTGCCCTGGTCTCGGCCATCTACGACAAGGGCCGTCCGGGCCTGGCCTCCTGGCGCAACGTGCAGGACACCACCAACGATCCGACCATCGCCATGCGCCGCCCGTTGCCCTATCGCAACTACCAGGGCAGCGAGGATTACTACTCGGCCGGCGAGCTGATCTGGCTCGATGTCGACGGCAAGCTGCGCCAGCTGACCGGCAACAAGAAGACCATCGACGATTTCGGCAAGGCATTCTTCGGCGTCAACCCCGGCGCGTGGGACGTGGACACCTACACCTTCGACGACGTGGTCAAGACACTCAACGACCTGGCCCCCTACGACTGGAAGAGCTATCTGCGTACACGCCTTGACGGCCATGGCCCACTCATCGGCGGGCTGGAATCGCACGGCTGGAAGCTGGTGTACAACGACAAGCCGTCCGCCGCGGTGAAAGCATTCGAAGCGCGCCGCCACACCGCCGACCTGACCTATTCGCTGGGTGTATCGATCGGCAAGGAAGGCGCCATCAGCGACGTGCTGTGGGACGGCCCGGCCTTCAACGCCGGCCTGTCGCCGGGCATGACCATCGTGGCGGTCAACGGCCAGAGCTACGATCCCGATACCCTCAAGGACGCCGTCACCGCGGCGAAGGGCGGCAGCCAGCCGATCGAGTTGCTGGTGAAGAACTTCGACGAATACAAAACCATCCGCATCGACTACCACGGCGGCCTGAAATACCCGCACCTGGAACGCGACAACAGCAAGCCCGATACGCTGACACAGCTGATCAAGGCCCGCTGACCCGGCGCCTCGCCCGCTCCGCCCCATCTTCGGACGAGGATGGGACGGAGGGCCGCCCGCACCAAAGCGCCGCCCATGCGAAAACCCTGCGCATGGGCGCGCCCCTCCAACTCCGCTATACTTCCCCTTCGCGCTGGCGCGCACTCGCTTGAGCCGCCCCTGCCAGCGCAGACATCCATGCGCCCGTAGCTCAGCCGGATAGAGTAGTGGCTTCCGAAGCCATTGGTCGGGGGTTCGAATCCCTCCGGGCGCGCCATCTTTGCGGCATGCTGCTGCGTGTGTGCGTTCAACCATAAATTGGCCAAAACGGTCACTTTATGGTTAAGCATCAACCATAAGTTGTCCGCCTCGCGTGTAAGTACGTGTTCTGGCGCGGATTCTTCCGGCCTTGCGCTAAAACATAAATTGTCCGCACTTTCCGAGCGGATGTTTCCCGCGCTGATCTATGCACAGCCACACATCTTCCGAATGCGATTATTCATGTTGCAGACGATCGCTTTGCCGCTCGGTGGGCCTTGACGCAGCAAAACCATAAAATAGTAGGACGCCTACGCCTTCAACCATGGGTTGGATGACAAGCTGTTTCGTCCGTTCATCGGCGTCGATTCTGAAACGGATCGGTTTCCTGTTGGTCAGGTTCGCGAGCGTTGGAGTGTTGAAGCACTCGCGGAGGTAGATGCCGAGAGGTTTGCCGCCGAGGAGCACTTTAGGGGGTGGATCATGGAGAGTGGAAATACGTTACTGGATGCTGTCGTTGCCGCATTAGTCACGTCCACGTTCACCGATCCGAATTCTAAATGATGTCCGTTTTCGATCCGGAGTAGGCAAGCTCATTGCATACCCGATCAATCGTTGATCGCTAGCGATCTGCTCGTTAGAGAGCATAAGGCGGACGCAGTCATTGTCGCGACGTGTTAAGTGCAGTAACGAAATACGCCGCAGAATGCCACGGTCACATTCGAGTTGACGCTCATTAGCCTTGAGAGCTAGCTGGCAGTTGCCCGATTGGGCGGCCAAAAGTTCTAGGCCCGCTTGCAAGGTAGGAAGCGCAGGTTGTGACTCCGCGGCTTCCTCCATTAGCGGGAGTGCCTCTTTGTGCAAGCCTATGCGCATAGCCCCCGCAAGTGATAACCAACGGCTTTTTCTCATCGCCGTCACATTTGGCATGCGAAAAGGATCGGACACAACGAACAGGGGAAATATCTATGATGCAGACAAGGCTAAGTCGTGTCCCGACTTTGGCGGTACTGACGTGCGCAATGCTTGGTTTGTGGTCGGCGAAATCCTTTGCGTCCGTCGCTATCGGCGGTACGACCCTGGAGGTCACCAACGCAAGCTCGCAACCAGTGCCGGTCATGGTGACACTCGGAATCGGCCACTTCGGCGTCACCAACATCGATCAATTGCACTGGCACATCATTCCGCAACCGAAGGGCTCGGCCACTCAGGGCATTTTCATGCTGCCGGCGCACAAGTCGGTTATCTTCGATTCCGGCTCGAAAAGCTTCAGCGGCAATATTGCTTTCGGCCCTACGTTTACTGCGCGAGGCCAGGGGAATAAGGACAGCAAAGCTTGTTACCCGGATGCCACCAACCTGGCTGAGTTCACCCTCAACCAGCAAGGTGAGACTGTAGACATCAGCCGGGTCAACGGCGCGAACGCAAAAATTGCCATCGACTTCAAGGGAGGATCGCCCTGGAATGACGGTGTGGACGAGCATAAGAACATCCTCCATATCGCGGACGAGCAGCCCATTTCGACATGGACGTCGCCTGTCGGCGTATATGGCTGGCAGGCCACCGATTGCGTCGACGTGAAGCTACCCGTGCCCAATGGTCCACCGAGCAATCTGGCGCCCGCACCGGTGAACGCGCCGAATGGCCCGCAGTTGCAAGCGACGAGGCAGTGCAATATTCAGCGTGCAGGCAACGCCCGAACGGGGGGGATTGTGCACGTTGTCTTCAACGGGTGGGACACCGGAGCGGCACCCATGTGCGACGAGCGGCGTGCCGTCGCAGACGCGAAGCCAGACTGACAAAGGCTTCTTGCTAATCGAATGGTGGCGCCTTGGCACTAGCGGCGCCACCGCTTTCGAAACGATGTATTCCGCGAAATTCGACGTCAACGTTGTAGTGGCATATCTTGCCCCTCGTTACGCGGGCAAGCAGGGGCATCAAATGCAACCATCCCTTGCCGGGATAGCGATTATGTCGAATCTGAAAGTGTAGTTTAGCGAACGGCGCGATAGGTGCGCTTGGTCGATTCGTGGTTTGATCGAGGCGGCCATTGAGGTCTGCTTTAGGCCCCAAACGGGAGTCACCGGTATTTCTGAAATAGTAAGGAGCACGGATGATCGAGACGTCGGTGAGTCTTGGTGTCGAGGAGTTGCATACTTACTGGGCTTGCCAATGCGCGCCAGGATCTGCTTCGCCGCTACCGCAGGATGTCGTGAAGACGTTGCTGGCTGGCTTGCGACTCAACGTGCTGGAAACCCTGCGTTACTTGCACCAACAGCAGCCCAGTTATGCGCAATTCGAAGGCTGGGTCTGGGAGCGCAATGATGGCCAACTGGAAGAAGCCTCGCTCAATCGCTTGCGCCGCGCACTCGCGGGTGAGACCGTTGGTGCCGAAGTCGGCAATCTCGACCGCGTCGAAGGCTTGAGTGCGAACGACCTCGCGCACTGGCACGAGCACGGCTACGTCATCCTGCGCAACGCGATCAGCCCGGAAGCGGCGGAAATTGCAGAGATGGCCATCTACGATTTCCTTGGGATGGACCGCGACGACCCGAAGTCCTGGTATCGCCAATCGCTGGGTCATTCCATCTGGGTGCCGCTGCTGCGACATCCGGCGCTGGTAGCCAGTCGCCGTGCGCCACGTATTCATAAAGCACACGCCCAACTGTGGGGGCGCGAAGATCTTTGGGTAACCATCGACCAAGGCGGATTTAATCCGCCAGAGCGCGACAACTGGCGGTTTCCCGGGCCGCATTTGCACTGGGACTCCACGCTCGCTGAGCCGCACTGCTTGGATTTGCAGGCCATCCTGTATCTTGCCGACGTTACTGAGGACCAGGGGGCATTCAGCTGCGTGCCGGGCTTTCATCGCACGCTGAAGCAGTGGTTGAAAAGCGTCCCCGAGGGCGTGAGTGCGAGTGATCATGCGCGACGCACTTTGACGATGAAGCCAGTTGCCGCAAAGCGCGGAGACATGATCATCTGGCATCATCTTCTGCCGCATGGCAGCAGTCCCAACCGCGCACAACGACCGCGTGTCGTGCAATATATGTCGCTGCGGCCCACGCGCTTTGCCTACACCGAGGAATGGACGTCTTGATGGCGACGGCTTGGCTTATTGCGCCATCTTTTGCCAAACTGCTGGAGTCGCTGGCTACATGTAATTAGATCAGTTATCGAACCGAGGCAGACCTCGGCCTGAATTTGTTGAGCTCGTGTATCGACGCGTCGCCTAGGCCATTTATGATGGTCGACGGTTAGGCTCCAATAATCAAGGTTGGGAAGGGGGAGGGGAACATGGACGCATTGGAAGGGAACGAACAGCTCAACGAGCTGCCGGCGCTGGCGATTGCTAATTTCTGGTCGCGCTTAGGCGCCATATTTATCGATCTGCTAATCGTTGGTGCGGTCGGTTACGTGTTGGGCATCTTTTTGTTCGATACGCTTGCCGGGCTTGGCGCGTACGCGCGTATTGTTGGTTTTGCTATCGCCGTCTCGTATTTCGGCATATTCAATAGCCGGATATGCAGCGGCCAGACCTTGGCCAAGCGTTGGCTGGGTTTGCGGGTTGTCGATGGCCATGGTTTGTGTATCTCGCTACCGCGCTCGATGCTTCGCTACACAATACTAGGCTTTCCATTCTTTTTAAATTTCCTGCCCGTGGATTTCGGGGTAACTGCATTATTTGTCGAGACGCTAATCTCGATAATTCTGTTCGGGGGCATGTTTAGCGTTTTCTATTTGTATCTGTTCAACCGGCGAACACGACAGTCTTTGCATGATCTGGTTGTGGGAACGTATGTTGTTAAAGTCAATCCGCCCGGTCTGCGCTTGCCGCCGGGTGCCTTGTGGAAAGGGCATCTGGTGGTTGTCGCACTGATCGCAATCTTCGCACTCGTCACCCCATCAGTGGCTAGTATTTTCGCGCGGCACGCAAACTTTCAGCCGATACTGGAGGTGCAGCGCCAACTCCAGCAACAACCGCACGTGCGAAACGCCGGCTTCGTGGAAGGTGAAACGTTCGTCTATTCAAGCACTGGAAATCGAACAGTCGGCTATCTTCAAGCTGAGCTGACGCTAGATGCCCCCATGACCTCGGATGAGGATATAGCTCAGGCTGCAGCCCGCGTCATTCAAGCTGAATATCCGGAAAAATCTAACCGAGTTCCCATCGTCGTGCGCTTGGTTTACGGCTACAACATGATCATTGCATCGCGATGGAATTACCACGCGTATAGGTATGAGCCGGGCGAATTGCCGTAGGTCTGAGTGGTTGGCTTCCAACTAACTTTGGCGCATATATTGCGGATGCATTCGTTGGTGGAGGAGCTGTCAACGGAATCTGAGCTGGTCCGGAAAATTGAACATCCGATAGGTGGATTTTCTGTTCAATGAGGCGGCGATAATCGCTATAGAAGAAGCGAATCGACGGCAAGACGCCCCCTTCGTAGTCGCTCACCGTCCTTCAAGGCCAAGGTGGCGTTTGGAGGTGGACAGTCCGCGAGCAAATAGTTGTGAGGCGCGCCGTCACGGTTTGACGCAATCTTACAAGGCATGCATGAATATGTTTGACCCCATAATTATGGAGACCAGGCGTCTTCGACTTCGCCCTCTCCGGGAAGAGGATGCGCCCGGGTTTTTTGAGATGTGGTCTGACGTCGAAACCGTTCGTTACTTTTCTTTTCCACCTATGAAGAGCATCGAGCAAGCCAGGTGGCGCATTGCCGACAAATTGCAGTCTTCGCGCAATGGCGAAAGCGTGAATTTTGTTGTCGAGTCGAAGGATGGCGGGAAGGTGCTTGGCGACTGTGGCATGCACAATGGCGAGTCGCGCTGCCGGCGGGCGGAGATCGGCTACTGCTTAGCACGCTCGCATTGGGGCAAGGGATACATGACAGAAGCGCTAGGTGCCTTGATCGAATACGGGTTCAACAAGGTAGGACTTCGCCGCATTGAGGCAGGTATTGATCCGCGCAACGTGCCGTCCATTCACCTCGCCGAACGCCTTGGGTTCATCAGGGAAGGATACCTTCGCCAGCATTGGGTGACTGGCGAAGGAGAGGTCGCGGACACGGTTCTCTATGGACTGATCCAAAGCGATCGCCGTAAATTGTAGCCGTGCTTGTTAAATCTTCTGCTTATTGCGATGAATAAGGTCTGCCTTCGAGCTGGAGCAGACGTGGAAAAGTTCATCGATGCTGATTTCATAGTTCTCAGGGGGACAACATGTATCGACGAGACTTGGTTTTTTGCGCCGTTTTTCCGCTGCTGACATCCTGCGCACAGACACCTCAAAAAGCTAACGGCAGCGCGACACAGGCGGCCGATGCTGCAAATAGTCAGCAACTTGTAATCAAGTACATGGCCCATCAGTCGCCGACGCATCCGGCGGCGCAAGACATCACCTACAACTCTCATTATCCGCCGCATTTTCCTGTCGAAGCGTTTAGGGCTGGCCACTACGGAATGGTCACACTATTGATCTACGTCAGTGCCAAAGGTGAAGTTGGCGATATCCGCGTAGAGACCAGTAGCGGTTATCCGGAGCTTGACGCAAGCGCGGTCGACGCTGCAAAGCATTGGGTCTTTATGCCTGCTGCGAAGGACGGAGTGCCCCAGCCCGGTTGGGTACGAACTCCGGTGAGTTTTAACCGCCCTGTTCCGCCGCCGAGATCCCCTGACGGTTTGCAAGTCGGTGTTGTCACGGAGTCGGATGCTCGGGCGCTCATGGGCGAGCCTAGTGGAACCATGCGGTATACCAATGGAATGACTCAGATGATTTGGGGTAGCAGAAATGTTGGCATGGTTGTTCTTATCTTCGATGCGACCGGTATGCTAACGAAGGTATACAAATCCATGCCCCCTTCCAAGTCGTGACCGGCTACTGATGTACTGTGCCGAAAAATCGCTATTTAGCTGAGTTAGAGGTTTGCGTCCGACCCGAACCGGATGCCGCAAGTCAGCTCACCTGCCCCGAGGTTGCCGCAAGTGCGTGGAGAGGTGCGCATTTGATCTGACGAGGCAGATAAGGGACTCTTTGCAGGCGTGAGGAGCCCCTTCGACTCCGTGCGGGGGCGTCCGGATAAATCGACAGCGGTGATAGCAGGGATGTATCGACCATGGTTTTAACAACTTCCGCAGGTCTATTGTTCTTCGTTGGTTCAATGCAATCCGCAATGCCGCAAGTGCTGCCGACTGTCTACGAAGCGGGGCATTTCTATGCCGTGCCGGAGACCCGCGATGGCCGGCGGCTGAAATTGCTGGTCGATAGCGGCGGCGGCGGTAGTGGCGGCATGTACTGGATAAGTAAGGCCGCCGCGCAACACCTGCATTTGAAACCCATCGCCTGCACAGCGGATGGTCAGCACCTACCGGTCGCTCACTTGCCAGAGTACCGGGTGGGGCTCGGCCTGCCTCCACCGGTCAAGACCCCTTGCGGGCAAGCGCTGCTAGTTTTCCCACAAGCCGGCAGCAACTATGACGGCCAGCTCGGAGCCGGCTATTTGCCCGGTCGCACTTGGACATTCGATTACCCCGCGCATCGGCTGACGCTCGAAGGTGACGCTTGGCGGCCGAGTCCTGCTGCACACCGGACTGCGTTGGGCTTTCCTCATGAAGCAAACGGTGCCTTAGCTTCGGGTTTTGCGCGCATCACTATTCGTGTCGATGGCCAACCATTGGATATGTTGCTCGACACCGGCGCGTCATCATATCCCACGCCGGCGGCGGCCCGCGCTAGTGGTACGCCGACCGTGCAAGGTGAAGGCGTCACAAGCTATATCACTACAAGTACGCTTGAACGCTGGCATAAGGTGCACCCAAATTGGCGCGTGTTGGAAAATGCCGATGAAAAAGTTGCCGCCAGGCCGTTGAGGCGCATCATCGAAGTGCCTGAGGTGGAAATCGCCAACTGGTCGGTGGGGCCGGTATGGTTCACGGAGCAGCCCGACCAGGCCTTTCACCAATACATGGCCCAGATGATGGATAAACCTACGGAAGGCGCGGTGGGCGGCAACGTGTTTGGTCACTTTGTGATGACCATCGATTATCCGCGCGAGGCGGCATACTTCTACTGCGTGAGTGGCTGCAAGCCGGTGGCTCCCGCCACATCAGCGCATTGAAAGGCTGAATCCTCGGCCCAAAGCGGGCATGGGCATATCAGAGGGGTGATGTTTCAAAAAGGGAAGTTTGACATGCGCAAATTTGCCGGCTCGTCATTGCGGCCTATTTTGAGCGCCATCGTCATGGCTTCGCTGCTTGGGTGTGCGGCGTACTCACCGCTGGCGTCGCAGGTGTCGGTGACTTGCGAGGCCAACTTTGAGGCGGGCGGTCAACCTTATGGCGTTGCCTCAACCAACCAATGTTTTCCGTCGTGGGATTTCGAACAAGGCGACATCGAACACCCCGGACGCCTAGACGGTGACGCGCGCGGTCATCTGCGGGATGGCTGGCCGTTTATTGCGAAGGCGCTAAGCATCGATCCAAGCACGGGGCGGGACACAAAGGAAGGTTCCTCCGAGATTTTCGTGCGGGTTTCCGTCAATGGTTTGATGGCTCTAAAAAGCTTCGACGCCAAACACGACCATTCGGCGCACCATCGCACACGGATCATCCGGTCGCTTCTCGCGTTCAAGGACAAAGCCAAGGGGTTGTCCATGGAGGTAAAGATTCCGCCGCCGCCTGCATTACAGGGCAGATATGCTCACCTATGGCCGGCCGACGGCCAGCCTCGCCGAGCGCTCGACGTGGGCGTGTCGATCGGGCAGCGACCCGTTCGTCGTCTTGCCAAACAGGGCAAGCCGTGCCACGCATGGTGAAATCGACCATCGGGGTCGTGGCTTGCGGATATGCGCTGCGCAATCACCATTCGCAGGAGGACAAAGATGACTATCACCATTACCGCGTTTGAACGCTCGCCGGACGGCGGCAAGGGGTTGGCGCGCGATACGCGCGTTCGCTGGGTACTTGAAGAGGCGGGCTTGCCCTACAACGTTCGCCCTGTTTCGTTTACCGCGATGAAGGAGCCTGCGCATCTGGCCATTCATCCCTTCGGCCAGATTCCAACGTATGAGGAAGGCGATCTTGTACTGTTCGAATCGGGCGCGATCATTTTCCATGTCGCCTCGCGTCATGCGGGCCTGTTGCCGGACGATGCCGATGCAAGGGCGCGCGCGATCATGTGGATGTTCGCCGGACTCAACACCGTGGAGCCGCCGATTCTGGAATTGGTAACCGTGAAGTTCACCGAAGGCGATAAACCGTGGGCCAAGGACCGCCTGCCCCTGGTCAGGGACCGCATCCGCCACCGGCTGGGCCAGCTCTCCGCGCGCCTGGGGGATGCCACATGGCTGGATGGTGCGTTCAGCGCGGGCGATCTGGTCATGGTCTCGGTGCTGCTGAGAACCCGGCCCTCGGGCATTCTGGATGAATTTCCCAGCCTGGCCGCCTACGTTGCGCGCGGCGAAGCGCGCCCCGCCTACCAGCGGGCTTTCGCCGCCCAATTGGCGTTCAACACGGGCGCGCCGGCGAACGGCTAGGCACCGTTTGCCGCATTGGCGAATGACGTGCCGGTGCGCGGTCGCCCGCCGCGGGCCCAGTGGTTACCCATGCCGCATGCTGTGCGCGCACGTGGTCCATGTCGCGTAATTGCCGCACTACTGCAACGCGGGCAACCTCGAGGAAACGGTCAAGATAGCGCGGTTACCTCTTGCGCTTGCCCGCTTTCGCCGGGGCGGCAGCCGGCGCCTTCGGTTTGGCCTTTGCATGGGACTTGCTTTGGTTGTGGTCGATGGCGGCGCGAATGAGATTTTTCAGCGCGCGCTTGTCCAGCTTGTCGCCTTCGAACCAGTCGATGGCGCGCCGTGCGTTGCCCGCGAGCCCGGCGTTGAAGAGCCGGTCGGGATCGGGCAGGCTGGCGCCGTAGGCGAAGGTGAGCTTTACCTTATCCTTGTGCGCGTTGGCGACCGCGATCAATCCGTCGCAATACCAGGTGGGGCTGCCCATCCACTTCCATTCCTCCACGATCTGCGCGTGGGCATCGAGGATGGCCTTGCGCACGCTTGCCAGCATGGGGCCGCGCCAGTCGGTGAGTCCGGCGATCAGTTGGTCGATGCGTTCGGAGGGCTCCATGGGATTCACGCTTCCAGTTCGGGTTCGTTTTCGGGTGACCGCGAAGGCATTGCCTGCGGCGGATGCTTGGCAAGCAGGCCATGCAGGCGCCGCAGTGCGGCGGTGGTGGATAGCTCGTTGGCACCGAGCGTCTTGCGCGACAGACGAATCGCCCGCACCAGCTCATCGCGCGGACCGGCGATGCCATCGGCATGGCCAACGCAATGCTGCAAGAGTTCCACCCAAATGGCCGGATGGTCGCGGTCGGCGCCTGGACGCGTCAGGCGCCGATGCCACTGGATCGGCACGGCGATGAGCGCGATGCGCGCCATGCGATCGTCGAGCACGCGCCGTTTGTGTGCGCGTTCGCCGGGCTGCACGTCGGCGGGGCAGGCGGCCAGTTCGTCGAAAGCGAGCAGCGCATCGGAAAGCCGCCGCCTGACGACCGCCTCGGTGCGAATCGGCAGCACCAGCCAGGCGGTTATCACCGCACAGGCCGCGCCAATCAGGATTTCTTCCAGGCGCAGGTCGAGCGTACCGGAAGCCGGTCGCGCGCCGCTTGCCTGCAACAGCGAGATGACCAGTGTGGCGCTGGCCGCCCACCAGGCGTAGTTGATGCTGCGCAGGCAGGTGCCTGCGAACAGCACGGCGAAGATCAGCACAGCGGCGGCTGCGCCATGCGGCACGAACACGTGCTGCACCAGCGCTGCCGCAATGGTGCCGCCCAGCGCGCCGCCAAGGCGCAGCAGGCCCTTGTAGAGCACGTCGCCCCGGCTGGAGGCACCGATGCAGACGATGTAGACAGTCAGCACGATCCAGCTCCAGTGCTGCGCGAAGGCGAAGCGGCCGATCACGAAGGCGGCAGCGAGCGCGATGGCCATCTGGATGGCCATGCGCGTGCTGGCGGGCATGCCTTGCGCTGTGCGTTGCGGTTCGGCTATCGGCGGATGAGCGGTGGGCTTGACGTTTGCGCGCAGGCCGATATGCGCGGCCCATTGCGTGAGCACGAACAGCCATCCAAACGCGGCCGCACCGGCGATGCACACCAGCAGCATGTCGATCGGCATGCCGCCGGGTGCGTCCGGCCGCGCGGGCACTACCAGCACAGCGATCAGCGGCAGCGCCAGCAGGCTGCCGATGCGACGGATCTTGCCACCGAACTTGCGTGTCCATACCGATAGCGATACGACCGCAACGAATACCGCCGCGCCCGCGGCAAAGGCATGATGCAGCAACCATCCCACCGCCGCCGCACCAAGCGCCACAAACAAAAAGACGGCCAATTCGGCCGCCAGCGATCGATCGTGCCCGGCCGCGCCGCGACGGCTCTGCGTCATCACTAGCACTGCCGACAGGATGCCCGCGTTGGCGCCCGCGTGAAAAAGTGCGGCGATGCGCCAGACCGTGCAGAACGCGGCTACCATCGCCACGATGGTGACGGCGGCGGCGGAGATATCCTCCGCGCGCAGTACGGTCAGTCGTCGTTGCGATCCGGCCATGGTCGGCTCATGTCGATCAGTGCCGCCAGGGTTCGGCGCATGGCAGCGACGTCGTGGTCGCCTACGCAGGCCACGAGTGCGGCGTCGATGTCTTCGCGCGCGGCGGTCTGCACGGCGGCGGCCGCGCGGCCGCGTTCGGTCAGGGTCACGGTCAGCTTGCGGCGGTCGTCGGGATCGACCGTGCGTTGCAGGTAGCCGCGCGTCACCAGGGTATCGACCAGCTGCCCGGCGGCCTGCTTGGAGATACGCAGCTCCCTGATCAGCTGGCCCAGCGGGACATCTCCCGCGCCCAGCGCCAGGCCGCCGATCACGTACAGGCCGTTCTTGGGCAGATCGTCGTAATCGGCGCGTTCCAGCGCTTGGCGCATGGCCATGCCGTAGGTATTGCGCGCATGCCGCAGCAGGGCGGGGATGGGGATCAGGTCAAACCATGGCTGGGGCGTGCTCATGGGGCGGAAGATATAGTCCCATACTTTTATTGTCAATAAAATTGACTATTTCGGCTAGCCGCCCCGCCACCCCGAGCTTCCGGCGCAGCCCGCATGCGGTGGCGCGCGTCGTGCTTCATCTTTCACGGCGACACGCGTGCACGGCGCCGGCGCATGGCAAGCGTCATGCGCGAACGGCGACACACAGCCGCGCGACAAAACGTCAAGCGCGCGTGAATGCCTTACACCACGTCTGTGCGGCGAAGCTTGTACGCGCGCAGCGCACCGGCCAATGCTGTGATGCAGGGATCATCGCAATCACCTCGTGCACCTTTCGTCGCACGAATGCAATCTTGCAAACCTATGGTTGCGCACACTCCGCGCAACGATGGATGACACGGCCATGACTTCGATGGAACGTCGCAGGTTTCTGCAATTGATGGCCAGCACGGCGGCCGCCGGCATGTTGCCGATGAGCATCGCGCGCGCGCTGGAAATTCCCGCCGACCGGCGCAGTGGCACGATCGAAGATATCGAGCACATCGTTATCCTGATGCAGGAAAACCGCTCCTTCGATCACTATTTTGGAACGCTGCGGGGCGTGCGCGGTTTCGGCGATCCGCGTCCGGTGAACCTGCCCTCGGGCAATGCGGTGTGGTACCAGCCGGACGGATCGAACTATGTGCTGCCTTTCCACCCCACCGCGCCGGATCTGGGGCTGCAGTTCCTGGAGGATCTCGCGCACGACTGGAGCACCACGCACGCGGCCTGGAACCAGGGCAACTACGACCAGTGGGTGCCGAGCAAGGGCACCACCACGATGGCGTATCTCACGCGCGAAGACATCCCGTTCCACTACGCGCTCGCCGACGCCTTCACCGTTTGCGATGCGTACCATTGCTCGCTGATGGGGCCGACCGATCCCAACCGTTACTACATGTGGACGGGCTGGGTCGGCAACGACGGTTCCGGCGGCGGCCCGGTCATCGACAACGCCGAAGCGGGCTACTCCTGGTCCACCTATCCGGAAGTGCTGCAGAAAGCGGGGATCACCTGGAAGATCTACCAGGACATCGGCACCGGCCTTGATGCCGCCGGTTACTGGGGCTGGACCGACGATGCCTACATCGGCAACTACGGCGACAACTCGCTGCTGTATTTTTTCCAGTACCGCAACGCGCAGCCGGGCAGTCCGCTGTACCAGGGCGCACGCACCGGCACCAACATTTCCGCGGGCGGCACGTTGTTCGACCAACTGCGCAGCGACGTGCTCGGCAACACCTTGCCGCAGGTATCGTGGATCGCCGCGCCCGAGGCGTACAGCGAACATCCCAACTGGCCGGCCAACTATGGCGCGTGGTACGTATCGCAGGTGCTCGATGCGCTGACCAGCAACCCGCAGGTGTTCAGCAAGACCGCGCTGTTCATCACCTTCGACGAGAACGACGGCTTCTTCGACCACATGGTGCCGCCGTGCGTGCCGCCGTCGAGTGCGCAAGGCCAGTCCACGGTATCAACCGCCAACGAGCTGTTTGCGGGCAATGCCGATTACGAAGCAGGGCCGTACGGCATGGGGCCGCGCGTGCCGATGATCGTGGTGTCGCCGTGGAGCAAGGGGGGCTGGGTGTGCTCGGAGGTGTTCGATCACACCTCGATCATCCGCTTCATCGAGCGGCGTTTCGAGCGCAGCCATCCGGATCTGCGCGAATCCAACATCACCGCATGGCGCCGCACGGTGGCGGGCGACCTGACCCGTGCCTTCGACTTTGCCAAACCCAATGGCGCGCAGCCGCCGCTGCCTGGCACACAGGCGTACGTACCGCCGGACAACCAGCGCCATCCCGATTATTCACCCACGCCGCCGGCCGAGCAGTCCTTGCCGCAGCAGGAACCGGGTGTGCGGCCTGCGCGCGCGCTGCCCTACGCGTTGCAGGCGCATGGCCACGCCGATGGCAGTGGCACGTTCGCGATCGACTTCATCAACGAAGGCAGCGCCGGTGCATGTCTGCAGGTGCGTTCGGCGAATCTGCCCCATGGTCCGTGGTACTACACCGTGGAAGCGGGCAAATCGCTTAGCGGCAGCTGGGCGGTGCAGGGCGCATACGACCTGGACGTGCACGGGCCGAACGGTTTCGTGCGCCATTTCAAAGGCGATTTGGCGTCGGCCAAGACCGCGCTACGGGTGGTCAGCCGCTACGATCGCAGCCAGGCGAGCGTGATACTGAGCCTCGCGAACGAGGGGCGCGAATTCTGCGACGCATCCGTGCAGAACCTGTACGACGGCCAATCCATCACCTACATGCTGCAACCTGGCCAGCGCATCGAACGCGCGTGGCGTCTGGGCGACAGCTACGGCTGGTACGACCTGGTGGTCCGCTCGGAGGCGGAAAGCGGCTACCTGCGGCGCCTGGCGGGGCATGTGGAAACCGGCGAGCCGGGCCTCAGCGACCCCGCCATCGGCGATCTGCGCTGGCGCAACGTCGGCCCGTTCTGAGCCGATCGCCGGCCTTCTAGACATCCGTTGTTTCGCGTCACCGGCACCGGCATCGGCGCCGGTGTCCCGGGCCGGCTTCCCGCTGCGCGACGGGAAAGGTAAGGTACGCGCGGGGCCTCGGGAGCAGAGGGATGAAACCACAACAGCCGGCGCATGCCACGGCGGGGGATTCAACCGCCGCCGATACGGCCGCATCGCTGACCATGCCGGACGGGCAGGCGTTGTTCCTGCGCGATTGGCCGAATCGTTCGGCGCACGCGGCCGTGTTGGTCGTGCATGGCCTGGGCGAGCACAGCGGACGCTACGAGCATCTGGCGCAGTGGTTTCTTGCGCGCGGCTATGCGGTGCGCAGCTATGACCAGCGCGGCCATGGCCGCACGCGCGGCCGGCGCGCGGCCCTGCGTCACCGCGACGACCTGCTGCGCGATCTCGCGCACGTCTACCGGGACTACGCGCAAGCGTTTGGACGTCCACCCTTGCTGCTTGGGCATAGCATGGGCGGCGCGGTGGCCTTGCGCGCGGTGCTCGATGGCCGCGTGGAGCCGCCGGCACTGATTCTTTCATCGCCGGCCTTGCGCACCTATGAAGCACCCTGGCTACGCAAGCTGGCCAGCGTGCTCAGCCGCGTCGTGCCGAACCTGCCTTTGCGCAACGGCTTGCCGCTGCAAGGGCTGTCGCACGACACGCAAGTGATCGAGGCGTACCGCAACGACCCGCTATGCAGCGGCTGGGTTACGCCGCGCATGGCCGATTTCATTTTCCGCGCCGGCGCCAGCAGCATCACCGACGCCTGGCGGCTGCGCGTACCCACGCTGTTGCTGGTTGCCGGCAGCGACCGGCTGGTCGATCCCTCCGGCAGCCGCGATTTTGCCGCCGGTGCATGGGCGACGAAGCAACTCACCAGCCGGTTTTTCGACACGCTGTACCACGAGCTTTTCAACGAAACCGAAACCGGCCGGCACCAGGTATTGGCCCAGCTGGGAGAATGGCTGCGGCGCCAGCCCTAGGGCCGGGTCTGCTTGCCCGCCATCCGGCGTCATCGCGCAGTCGTGTACGGACGTACACGATTGCGCTCTTCCTTGGCTGGCGAGCAAACAGCTCCCGGCGCGGACCACGCCCATAGGATGAACAGGCCCTGGTACAGCGGCGCTATTACAGCGGCGGACGTTACAAGGCTTTGCGGTACACCACGAAGCCCGATTTCTGCGCCAGCTGGTCGTACAGCTGCATCGCCGTCGCATTTGTTTCATGCGTATGCCAGTACACGCGCGCGCAGCCCGCCTGCGCGGCCTGTCGGTAAACCGCTTCGATCAGCGCCCGCCCGATGCCCATGCCGCGCGCGGTTTCGTCGGTAAACAGATCCTGCAGGTAGCAGCTCGGCTCGATCTGGATGGTGCTGCGATGAAACAGATAATGCGCCAGTCCCAGCAACCGGCCTTCGTGCTCGGCGACCAGCGCATGTACCGGTTCGTAGGCATCGAAGAAGCGCGACCACGTCATCCGCGTGATGTCCGCCGGCAACGCGGTGGCGCCGCTGCGCCCGTAAAACGCGTTGTAGCCATCCCAGAGCGGGAGCCACGCGCGAAAATCATCATGCGTTACGGATCGGATGGTGGCCCAATGATGCATGCGGGTTCCTGTGGCCGGTTGCCGGCGGCGTGCGCGCGGCGCATGCTGCGCGGATCGATGCGGCGGTTGGCAGGTAATGGCAACGGGGTTGGAAAAAATACTCGGCGAGCTTGAGCAGGATCGTCTGTTATGTGTGCCAGATCAACTGCGCCGTCGTGCCGAGGCGCTCGACCGGCTGGAAACCGGCCTCATCCACGCGCCGGATCCGGCCGGCAACGACGCCGTTGCGTTGCACGCCCGGGCCGAGGCGTTCGCCGATGCGCTTGAAGCGGTGAATAGTGCGTTTTATCAATCGCTGCGCGAAGACATCCGGCAAGGCCGTGGCGCCGAGGCGCTGTCGGCATGCTTGCGCGAGCTGCCCAGCGACCATGTGCGGGGCGAGGGTTACGATTATCTCGACGAGATGGTCAGTGGTGTACTCCAATTCGATGAGCCCCGTGCGCACGGGGGCGCGCCAGGCGCGGAAATGGTGCGCTACCAGCCCACGCCGGCGCGGCATATTTTCGACTTCATTCAGCGGGCGCAATTGGGTGAACGCGACGTGCTGATCGACATGGGCGCCGGTCTGGGGCATGTGTCCTTGCTGAGTGCCATCTGCACATCGGCACGCTGCGTGGGTGTCGAAGTGGAGCGGGCTTATATCGACTGCGCGAGGCACGCCGCGCGTGCGCTCAATCTGCGCCGTGTGCGTTTCGTGCATGCGGATGCGCGGTCGATCGATCTATCGTCCGGTACGGTGTTTTACCTGTTTACGCCGTTCACCGGATCGATTTTGCGCCAGGTGCTGGGCATGCTTGAACGCGAGGCGGTCACGCGCGCCATTCGCGTGTGCACGCTCGGGCCTTGCACGGCGGTGGTGGCTGCGCTGCCTTGGCTACGGGCCGATAATGCGGTGCGCATGGATGGTGTGGCGGTGTTTCGTTCGTATTAGGAACGGTTCGCTCGGCTTGCATGGAGCGACATGTCCTCTTCCTCTCCCCGCGTGCTTGAAAGGAGAGGGAGCCCATGCGTCGGCAGATACAAAAGCGCCGCGACTGTCCACGGCAATCGCGACGCAAGCTGCTACCTACGGTTTGTCATTATAAGCGTGGCCCGCCGCGTCGGAACGCACCGGAAATCAACGACAACAGGAACAGCACGATAAAAACGAAAAACAGGATCTTGGCGATACTGGCCGCGCCGGCGGCGATGCCGCCGAAACCGAACACCGCGGCGATGATGGCAATGACAAAGAATACGGCGGCCCAATAAAGCATGATGGTCTCCTTCGAGGGGACGGATCGGAAAATGGCGTCCAAGCAATGCCGATGTCAGGGGGCGGTGCGTTCCTTCGGCACGTCCGCGCCGCCCCGCTCAGTGCTTGAGATGAGAGGGCGAGCGCCGGCTCATCTGCAGGCTTTCTTCAAAGGCCCGTATTTCGCGCTCGGCTTCATCGCGGGCGATGCCGTAGCGTTCCTGCAGACGGCCGGCAAGCATTTGGACGTTGCCTTGGACGATTTTCATATCGTCGTCGGTCAACTTGCCCCATTGCTGCTTGATCTTGCCGCTCACTTGGTTCCACTGGCCCTTGATGGTGTGCGGGTTCATGGCAAACCTCCTGCTGATCTAGGCGACTTTGGCCGGACGCGAATGATTCGATCAATTGGCCTGTGAACGATTTGTCCAGGCGCCGTGGAACCGTTCAGCGAGTTGAACGATCAAGGAATTTCGAAGGCGCCCGTGCGATGGATTCACAGCAGGCTAAGGTTTGCCGAGGTCAGGGAAGCCTGGGTGCGGCGAAGAGGCCTGGGCGGCTCAGGCAGGCCTGTTGCCTCGCGCCATGCGCGCATGCACATGGAACGCGCTGCGAGCGAAGCGGCGGGGCGCGCATCGGTCACATTCGCGATGCACGGATGACGCCGTGGTGTCGCCGGATGCACGGACATGCCCGGCGCTCGCCCCAACCCCGCACCAGCCCGAATGCGCCTTGCGTGCGACGCATGCTGGTGCGGGGCGGCTCATGATGGTATGGCGACCGGTTAGTGCTTGGTGCCGCCGAGTTGGCTTATCTGGTGCTCGAATTCGCGCACCTGTTGCTGCGCTTGGCCGTGGGCCATGCCGTAGCGCTGCTCAAGTTTGCCGGTGAGATATTCGGCGCTTCCGTCAGCGACATTCAGGTCCTCGTCGGTGAGCTTTCCCCAATGCTGCTTGATGTTTCCGGAAAGCTGCTTCCACTGGTTGTGGATAACATCCTCATTTCGATTCATGACAGTACCTCATTTGAACGATCGCACGCGCCACGCACATGCGAGTGGGCGGATTCGCATCGACAGCATGTGCCCGATGCGGCGATGGATTTGATCACGTTCGATGTAAATCCTTCGTGCCAGTTTTGTGCACGCAAGGGCTATGCCCGCGTGCGCGGGCACGGAGCGCGCATACGCGCTGCGCCGCGGCTTGGCGGCCACGGTGTGATGTGCGTGTCGATTTGGTATTAGCGCGCCGTCTGCGTTGCGTTATGGCGTGGCGGGCGCCTGCGGTGGTGCATCCGAAGGCAGGTCGCCGATCATGCGCGTGGCCAGCCCGTCGTAGTTGTAGTCGAAGTGGTGATCGCCGGGCATTTCGTAAACCTTGACCCAGACGGGCAGCTTCGGATCGTCGCAGACGGTATCGTCGCTGTCGTCCTTGCCGTAATAGCACACCACCGGCGGCTTGTTCTGCAGCGCGTCCAGACGTGGCAGTGCGGGGTAGTGCTGCACGGGGTTCAGCCACTGCATGATGGCCTTGGTGTGCGTCTTGAGCCAGTTCTCGGTCATGTACCCTTCCAGCTCGACTTCGAAGTTCACGTCGTTGCTGGGAGAGAGCAGCACCAGTTGCGATATGCGCGCGCGGTTGGCGGGGCTGAGCTTCTGCACGATGGTCGGCAACACGTCCGCGCCGAACGAGAAGCCGATCAGCCACACTTTCTGCTTGTGCCAGGCGGTGGTGTAGCGATCGATCAGCGCATCAAGATCACGCGCGGATTCGTCCGGCGAACGATTGCGCCAGTAATACGCCAGGCAGCTCACGCCCAGCACCGGAATGCCGCGCGCGGCCAGGCGGCTGCCGACTTGCTTGTCCAGGTCGCGCCAGCCGCCGTCACCGGAGTAGAACACCGCCAGCACGTTGTCATGGCCGGCGGGTGCCGGCGCGGTGGCGGGCAGTTTGGTGGTGGCGTCTTCCAGGCTCGGGCGGGGCAACGGCTTTAACACGATCAGGGCGGCGGCGACCGCCACGCACAGGAGCACCACAACGATGGCACGCACTTTCATCGACGCACGACTCCGGTAAGTCCGCCGGCGATCAGGCTGGCGACATTGGTGAGCACCACCGGCAGCGCGATACCGCCGGGTACCGCCATGTAGCGCGGCTCCCATTCCGGATCGAACTTGTCTTTGTAGCGGTGCAGGCCCTGGAAATTATAGAAGCGTTCGCCACGGCCGAAGATCAGCGCACCGAAGCGGTTCCACAGCGGCGCCTGGCGCCGGCTCTGCAGGCCCGAGAGCGGCGCCATGCCGAGGTTGAACCAGCGGTAGCCGTGGTCTTTGGCCCACAGCATCAATTCCACGAACAGGTAATCCATCAGGCCCACGGGGCTGTCGGGCACGTGCCGCATCAGGTCCACCGACGCTTCGTCCATGCTTTCGGTCAGCAGCAGGTTGGCGAAGGCCACCGGCTTGTCCTCCTGCCACACCACCGCCATCGGCGTGCGGGCCAGATAGCGCTCGTCGAAGCCGCCGAGGGAGAACCCTTTCTCGCGCACGCGCTTGTCGCGCAGCCACGCATCGGAGATGGGCTTCAAGCGCGGCAGCAGCGCCGGCACGTGTTCGGTCGGCACGATTTCCAGGCGCAGGCCGTCGCGGTGCAATTTGTTGACGGTGTTGCGCAGGCTCTTCTTCGATTTGCCGTCGAGGTTGAAGTGTTCGAGCTTCACGCGCGCTTCCTCGCCGACCTTCAGCAGGCTCATGCCCACTTCCAGGTACAGGTCCAGGTCCGCGGGATTGACCTGGTAGAACACCGGCCAGCCGCCGGCGCGTTCGCAGTGCTCGCGGAAGGTCCACACCAGCTCCTGCCGGGCGCGATCGTCGCGCCCGATCGGATCGCCCATCGCCACCCAGCTGCGTCCTTCGATGCCATACATGATGAAGGCCTTGCCGGCGGGATCGAACAGCAGGCTCTTGTCGCCCATCAGCGCCAGATGCGCCTGCGCGGAGGAATAGTGCTTGATCAGCGGCAGCGCGCGCGCCAGCTCCGCCTCGTCGGGCAGCGTGGGACGCGGGCGCGCCGAGCGGATCAGCGTGGTCAGCGCAAACAGCAGCGCCACGCCCGTGGCGCCGACCAGCGCGCGCAGCGCACGCGGCGCATTGCCGTGATAGAAACTGAATTGCCACCACAAGTCGCGGCTGTATTCCACGTGCTGGTAGCTGAAGAACACCAGCCACAGCGTGCAGCCGAGCACGGTGGCGCAGGCCAGCAGCCAGCCGAAGGAGAACGTCACCTCAAATAGCGACGCGCGCCGGTAGAACAGGCGATGCGCGGGCGCCAGGGCCACGGCGAGCAACACCAGCAAGGTGGCTTCTTCGTAATCGATGCCCTTGAGCAGCTGCGCCACGGCGCCGGCGATCAGCAGCACCAGCGTCAGCCAGTACGCGGCATCCAGCCGGCGCTGCAGGCCGCGCGCCAGGATCAGCAGGGACATGCCGATCACGCTGCTGAGAAAATGCGACACCTCCAGCACCGGCAACGGCAGCAGGTCGCTGAGCAGTTCCATGCGTCCGGGCAGCGCGGCGGTGGCGCCGGAAAAAAGCAGCACGGCGCCGGAGACCAGCGTGAGCCCGGCAAAGAACGGCGGCAGCAAACCATTGAACCAGGGCGAAAGCAGCGTCGCCTGCCGCAGCCCGCGCGCCTCGCGGATCACCACGGCCACAGCGGCCGCGCACAGCGGCAGCAGATAGTAGACGCCGCGATACGCGGCCAGCGCGCCAAGAATCGGCGCCGACAGCGCCTGGTTGCCGGTGGCGCCGAAGCCGGCCAGCATCACCGCTTCGAACACGCCCAGGCCGCCGGGCACGTGGCTGATCAAGCCGGCGATCTGGCCCAGCGCGAAAATCGCCAGGAACGAACCGAAGTGCAGCACCAGCGCGTCGGGCATCAGCGCGTACAGCACCGCGGCGGCCAACCCCCAGTCCAGCGCGCCGACGAAAATCTGGCGCAGGCCCACGCTTACCGGCGGCAGGCGCACGTCCCAGCGCCACACGCGGATCGGCCGGCGCACCAGCGCGCCGCCCAGCAACCACAGCAGCGGTATCGCGCACAGCACGATACCCAGTGCCAGGCGCGCATGCGTCAGCGTCAGCCCGGGCGGCAACGGCACCAGCAGCAGGGTGACACCGGTGATGGTAAACAGGCCCAGCCAGAAACTGATCGTGCAGAACAGCACCACCTTGGCCACTTCCATCGTGGTCAGGCCGGCCTGGATATAGAAGCGGTAGCGGATCGAGCCCGACACCAGCATCGCCATGCCCAGCGTGTTGCTGAAGGCGTAGCTGATGAAGGAAATCAGCGCCACGCGCGGCTTGGGCAGCTTGCGCCCGATCGTGTCGAGCGCGAACAAATCGTAGAGCGGCATCACCGCGTAGCCGAGCGCGGTCAGCACGATCGCCTGGCCGATGCGTCCGCGCCGCAGCCGGTGCATGTACTGGCCCACCTGGTGATAGCTCACCTCGCCCGCCAGGCGGTACAGCGCCCACAGTGCCAGGCCCAGCATCAACACCGACAGCGCCGGGCCAACGAATCGACGCAACCAGTCCGGGCCGGGCCGGCTCAGTGCGTCTTCCTGGCTAAGGACTTCGGCCCCGCCTTGCTGCTCCACGCTAAAACTGCCTCTCGATTCCCCGGATCGCGATGGTGCCATACCGGACATTGCACGTAACGACTTGCGATGCCATGGGAGGCGTATTCATGCACGTCCTATCCCACAACAAAAGGGCGCCCAGCGGGGCGCCCCGGTGTACATCCATGTCGAGGAGGCTTAGCTCTTCTTGACCTGGAAGGTCTTGCTGGCGACCTGCTTGCCATCGAGCAGGATATCCACTTCGTACTTGCCTTCCGGCCACAGATCGGGATTGACCACGCGGAAGGTGGTGGTGGCCGGGCCGTCGGCGACGATCGACTGGCTGACGCTGTTGACCATCTTGCCGCCGCCTTCCAGGTAGCTCCACTTGGCATTGAGGGTGGCGCCGGCGGTGCTGCCGGTGGTGTCCACGCTGACGTAGAAGGTTTTCTGGCCGGGGGAGAAGGTGGTCACTTCCTTGCGCACCTTGTGGTCGGCGTTGACCGCATCGCCCAGCATCACCGTGCTCACCTGGAAGCTATCGGCATTGGCGGGCGCCGGGGCGGTCGCCGCGGCCGTGGTGCCGGCCGGTGCCGGGCTCGCCGGGGCGGCGGCGGTATGCGCCGGTGCCGGGGCCGTGCTGGCCGGTGCCGGCTTGGCCGGGGCGGTGCTGGCGGGGGCCGGCGCCGTGCTCGGGGCAGCCGGCGCGCTGGCCGGCTGCTGCTCGTTCTTGCCGCAGGCGCTGAGCGCCAGCAGGCCGGCAAACGTGACGCTGTAGAGGGCGGCGGAACGTGCGGAGAGTTTCATGGGCGGGATTCCGAAAATAAGGGTGCGAAAAAACCGTAGGCCATCGGCTGCGGGCAGCAGAGAAGGCTAGCGCCGCCGATATGAAGTGCCGATGACCGGGGGCGCAAGAGTGTACATTTTTGTGACGCTATTGCCTTGCCCCGCGGGTGTTGGCGGGCAATGCCTGGCCGGTACTGCGGAATGGATTGATGTCCAGGCCGCCACGGCGCGTGTAGCGTGCGTACACGCTCAGTTGCTGGGGCGCGCAGCGCGCCATCACGTCGACGAAGATGCGCTCCACGCACTGTTCGTGGAATTCGTTGTGGGTGCGGAAGGAGACCAGGTAACGCAGCAGGCCTTCGCGGTCGATCGGCGTGCCGCGGTAGGCGATCTGCACGCTACCCCAGTCCGGCTGGCCGGTGACCGGGCAGTTGGAGCGCAAGAGGTCCGAAACCAGGCTTTCTTCCACCACGCCGGCCTGCGCATCGGTGCGCAGGTAGTGGGCCTTGGGCGGGCCGTAGTCGTCGATGGCAAGCGGCAGGCCGTCGATCAATTGGCCGTCCAGATCGGCAAAAACGTGCTGCGCGGCGCGCGGCGCCTGGATATGCACCATCACCGGCGCGCCCGCCGCGCGCGACAGATCCTGCTGCAGCAGCGCGCTCAGCGCGGCGGCGCTGGCAAGCGGCTCCTGCGCGAAACCGTTGAGATACAGCTTGAACGATTTGGATTCGATGATGTTGGGCGAGTGCGCCGGCACCTGAAATTGGGCCACCGCCGCGACCGGCTTGCCGCGCATGTCCAGCCAGGACAGTTCATAGGCGTTCCAGATGTCCACGCCGTGGAACGGCAGCGGTTCGCTCACGCCTATGTCATCGCGTTTGGCCTGGCGCGGGATGGGAAACAACAGGCTGGGATCGTAGCGATCGGCGTAGACGGTGTGCTTGCCGAGCGGGGAGTGTTCGGGGGTGCTCATCCACCCATTTTATAAGCAAGCGCCGTCCCTGGCGCGGCGCGCGGCGCCTTTATGTCTCGATGTGCGCCATGGCGACCGGGGCGTAGCGCTCGCCGACCGCCGCATCGGGCGGGAAGATTTCGGCCAGCGAGGCCAGTTCCGCCTTGTTCAGTTCCACCTCGAGCGCGCCGAGGTTTTCATCCAGGCGCGAACGGCGCTTGGTGCCGGGAATCGGCACGATGTCCTGGCCCTGTGCCAGCACCCAGGCCAGCGCGAGCTGCGCGGGCGAGCAGCCTTTTTCCTCGGCCAGCCCCTGCACCTGCTTCACCAGCCGCAGGTTATGAGTGAAATTCTCGCCCTGGAAGCGCGGGTTGCTGCGGCGGTAATCGTCGGCCTCGAAATCCTCCGGGCGGGTGATCGCCCCGGTGAGAAACCCGCGCCCCAGCGGCGAATAGGCCACCAGCGCAATGCCCAGCTTGCGGCACAGCGCCAGCGTGCCGTGCTCTTCCGGATCGCGTGTCCACAGTGAGTATTCGCTTTGCAGCGCGGTGATCGGATGCACCTTGCTCGCGCGCTCGATCGTCCCGGCCGAAGCCTCGGACATGCCCAGGTAACGCACCTTGCCCGCCGTCACCAGGTCGGCCATCGCGCCGATGGTTTCCTCGATCGGCACGCTCCGGTCCACCCGATGCTGGTAATACACATCGATATGGTCCACGCCCAGGCGCATCAGGCTCGCGTCGCAGCTGGCGCGCACGTATTCGGGGCGGCCGCTGACGCCGCGCAGCTGCGGCTGGGCCGGATCGCGCAGCAGGCCAAACTTGGTCGCCAGCACCACCTGCTCGCGGCGTCCCTTGATGGCCTTGCCGACCAGCACCTCATTGGTGAACGGACCGTACATGTCGGCGGTATCGAGCAGCGTCACGCCGCGATCCAGCGCGTGATGGATGGTGGCGATCGATTCGGCATCGTCGCCGCTGCCGTAAAACTCGCTCATGCCCATGCAGCCCAGCCCGAGCGCGGAAACGGTAGGTCCATTCTTGCCGAGGGTGCGGGTTTGCATGATCGGTCTGCCCATGAGGGTGGAGAGCGGGGTGGGGTGCACGCATCATCGGCGCCCGCGGGGCTGGGATAAATGCTCAATAATGAGCATCACTATTCCATTGGGATCAACAATCCATGGACCGTCTCGATGCCATGCGGCTGTTCGCGCGAATCGTCGAATTGGGTAGCTTCACCGCCGCGGCGGATGACCTCAGCCTGCCGCGCGCCACCGTCACCCACGCCATCAAGGCACTGGAAGAACGCCTGCGGACACAGCTGCTGCGGCGAACCACGCGACGCGTGCAGGCCACCCGCGACGGCGAGGCGTACTACGAACATTGCCAGCGCCTGCTTGCCGACGTGGACGCGGTGGAAACCGATTTTCGCGAGGCCAACGTGCAGCCGCGCGGACGTCTGCGCATCGACCTGCCGGCGCACATGGCCAGGCTGTGGCTGATTCCCGCGCTGCCGGCTTTTTTCGCGCGCTATCCGCAGATGGAGCTGGACATCGGCACCGGGGACCGCTTCGTCGACCTGCGGCGCGAAGGCGTCGATTGCGTACTGCGCGTGGGCCAATTGCCCGATTCGGGGTTGGTCGGGCGGCGCGTGGGCATGCTTGAACAAGTGACCGTGGCCAGCGCGGCGTATCTGCGCAGGGAAGGCGTGCCGCGCATCCTGGCCGATCTGCACAGCGGCCACTATGCGGTGAACTGGGCCTCGCCGACCACGCATCGCTGCGAGCCGCTGGAGTTCATGGTCAAGCGCAAGCGGCGCGAGGTGACGCTGCCGGGACGGGTCACGGTGAGCGGCGTGGAGGCGTATCTGGGCTGTTGCGAGGCGGGTCTGGGGCTGGCGCAGTTTCCGCGTTATCGGGTGGCGGAGGGGGTGGCCGGCGGGCGGCTGAAGGTGATCTTGCCGCAGACGCCGCCGCCGTCGTTGCCGGTGACAGTGCTTTATTCGGGGCATCGGCAAATGCCGGCGAGGTTGCGGGTGTTTGTGGATTGGTTGGTGGAAGTGATGGCCAGGCAGCTCTGATGCGGCTTGCGCTTTGTCGCGCCACTCGAGCGCATGAGCGCCATTTCCTTCACGCTTGCGTGTTCGTCATCCCGCAGGTGTGACCCTGTCTCAGGCGCTAGGCAGCGCCGGAACGGGCGTGGGCGAGCCATTGGAGTCGAGCGCGATCATCACGAAGCGGCCGGTGGTGCAGACGCGGCGGTCGCCGGTGAGCGGATCTTCGGCGGTCATCTCCACTTCCACCTGCATCGAACTGCGCCCAGTGCCGACGATGCGCGCCACCAGTTCCACCAACTGGCCCTTGCGCACGGGTACGCGAAAGCTCACCTCTTCCGAGCGCGCGGTGACCACCGTGCGCCGGGCATGGCGCGAGGCGACGATAAAGGCGGCCTTGTCCATCCAGGCCAGCGCCTGGCCGCCGAACAGCGTGCCCAGGTGGTTGGTGTGATCGGGGAATACCATTTCCAGCAGGCGCGCTTCGGGCAGGCTGGGGTGGGTCGCGGTGGGGCTCATGGGGTCGATCGCACGGGGAAGGGAGCGCACACGATACGTTGCCGCGCGCCCACGCGCCATGGCGCCAGGTACCTTTGGCAGGGGTCGGGGTGGGCCGGGGGCATTACGATGAAGGGTGGTGACTGTCTCAGGTGGCCGCGTCCGTGGCCGTTGGTTTTTCAAGGGGAGTAAGCATGCATTCGAAAACAGGCATGTCGCGCCTTTATGGCGCCATGGTGTGCGCCATCGTGGCCGCTACCGCGTATGCGGGCAGCGCCGCGGCCCAGGGCCGCACGTTGACGGCACAGGATTATGCGCAGGCCGAGCGCTACATGGGTTACAACACCCAGCCTTTGGTGGATCACGCCGTAGGCATCGTGCATTGGCTGGACGGCACGCATTTCTGGTATCTGGACCACGACGCCAGCGGCGATCATTACAAGCAGATGGATGCCGCCAACGGCAACGTCTCGCCGTTGCTGGACCAGGCCAAGCTCGCCGCCGCGCTGAGCAAGCTCAGCGGCAAGCCGGTGAAGGCCGACAAGCTGGGCATCATGGAATTCCGCGTCGCTGCCGACGGGCGCGACGACATCGACGTGCACGGCACGCACTACCTGTGCGATCTGAAGGGTGCCGGTCAGTGCGTGGACAAGAGCACGCTGGTCAAAACCGGTCCGGAGCCGGGCGTGTTGTCGCCGGACCGCAAGCAGGAAGCCTTCATCCGCAACTGGAACCTGTGGGTGCGCGATGTCGCCACCGGCAAGGAAACCCAGCTCACCACCGATGGCGTGGAGAACTTCGGCTACGCCACCGACAACGCCGGCTGGAAGCACACCGACAACGCCATTCTGGAGTGGTCGCCCGATTCCAAGCAGATCGCCACCTTCCAGCAGGACCAGCGCAAGGACGGCGACATGTACCTGGTGACGACCAAGCTCGGCCACCCGGAGCTGCAGTCGTGGAAGTATCCGCTGGCCGGCGACAAGAACGTGACGATGATCGAACGCGTGATCATCGATGTGCCGGAGCACAAAGTGGTGCGCCTGAAGATGGAGCCCGATCAGCATCGCTCCTCGCTGTGCGACGACATCAGTTGCGGCGAGGATGGCGGCTGGGATGACGTGAAGTGGGCACCCGACAGCAAGACGCTGGCGTTCGTGTCGACCTCGCGCGACCACAAGCATGAAACCTTCCGCATCGCCGATGCGGCAACCGGCGACGTGCGCACGGTGTTCCATGAAGACGTGCCCACCTACTACGAAAGCGGCAACGGCGCGGTCAACTGGCGCTATCTGCCGGCCACCCATGAGGCGATCTGGTTCAGCGAGCGCAACAATTGGGGCAACCTGTATCTGTACGACCTCACCGACGGCAAGCTCAAGCGCGCCATCACCACCGGCGAAGGCAATGTCACCGAAGTGCTGAAGGTGGACGCGAAAACGCGCACCGTGTGGTTCCGCGGCGTGGGCCGCAGCGCGGGCGTGCAGCCGTACTACCAGCAGTTCTGGAAGGTGAGCCTGGACGGCGGCCAGCCGGTGCAGCTGTCGCCGGAGCCGGCCAATCACATCATTACGATGTCCGACGACGGCAAGTATTTCGTCGATAGCTACTCCACCACCGACAAGCCGCCGGTCACGGTGCTGCGCGATGCGAACGATGGCCACACCGTGGCGACCGTCGCCAAGGCCGACATCTCGCGCCTGCTCGCCACCGGCTGGCGGCCGCCGCAGCAGATCATCGTGAAAGCGCGCGACGGCAAGACCGATCTGTACGGGCTGATGTACAAGCCCACGCATTTCGATCCAAGCAAGAAATACCCGATCATCGACTACATCTACCCGGGTCCGCAGACCGGCTCGGTCTACACCTACGGCTTTGCGACGGCGCAGGCCGACCATCAGTCGCTGGCGGAGCTGGGCTTCATCGTCGTGGCCATCGACGGCATGGGTACGCCGTGGCGTTCGAAGTCCTTCCACGATACGTGGTACGGCAACATGGGCGACAACACGCTGCCCGACCAGGTCACCGCGATCAAACAGCTCGCGCAGCGTTATCCGTGGATCGACATCAACCGCGTGGGTATCTGGGGCCATTCCGGCGGCGGCAACGCTACGGCGGACGCGATGTTCAGCTATCCGGACTTCTTCAAGGTAGGCTGGTCCGAAAGCGGCAACCACGACAACCGCGAGTACGAGGACGACTGGGCCGAGAAATGGCAGGGCCTGTTGGTGACCCACAAGGATGGCACGACCAATTACGACAACCAGGCCAATGAGGACATGGTCAAGCACCTCAAGGGCAAGCTGATGCTGGTGCACGGTTCGATCGACGACAACGTGCCGCCTTACAACACCTTGCTGGTGGTCGATGCGCTGATCAAGGCCAACAAGGATTTCGACATGCTGTTCATCCCCAACGTGCATCACGGCTACGGCGCCGCGACGCCGTACGCGACGCGCCGCCGCTGGGATTACTTCGTGACGTACTTGGCCGGCAACACGCCGCCGCTGGAATACCAGCTCAAGCCGTGGCCGTGGCGTTGAGGTAAGGAGAGCGCGCAGCGGCATGCGTTGCCTGCCGCTGCGCGCCTGTTCCATCGCGGGTCCGCCGGACCCGCCGCACCCTCGCCGATCAACCCGAACGCACCGCCGCCACCGGCGGCACCGCGGCCGCGCGCAAGGCCGGCCCGAACACGGCGAGCTGCCCGAGCAGCCACAGCGCGATCGCGCCGATCACCGGATACAACACAGGCAGCCGCGGCTGTTCGTAATGCGCCATCAGCGCCATGTTCAGGGCATAGGCGAGGATCGATCCGAGCACGACACCGGTGCTGACGATCAGGAAATTTTCCGTCTGGAAGTAGCGCAAGATGTCGCGACGCGTGGCGCCCACCGCGCGGCGGATGCCGATGGAACGCTTGCGTTGCTGCACCCAGAAACTGGCCAGGCCCGCGATGCCCAGTGCCGTGACAAATAAAAGGCCCAGCGCCGCGGCGATCAGCAGCCCGATCATGGTGCGGTTGCGCCGGAAATAGTCGGCGCGCAGTTGCGTGAAGGTTTGCGCGTGGCGAACAATGCGCTCGCCGTCGAGGCGTAGAAGTGCGTCGGTGGCTTCTTTCAGCACGCGGTCGCGGTCTTGGGGCGAGGTGCGCAGCACATAGGTCACTTCGTTCGCATCGGGCAGCATCGGAAACAGCGTGACGTATTCGCTGTCGCTCTCATCGTGCAGGCGCGGGCGCAGCAAATGATCCACCACGCCCACGATACGTACCGGCTTTTCGTCGGGATAGATCGACTTGCCCAGCGCGTCCTGGCCGGGAAACAGCCGCTGGGCCAAGGCCCGCGTGACGATGACGGCCGGCACGCGGTCGATGCCTGCCCAGTCGTGGGCGGTGTCGATCGGCACGTATTCGTCGGGCCGGAAATCGCGCCCTTCGACCAGTTTCAAGCCCAGCGTGGCAAGCTCGCCGGGCGTGCCGTTGAACGCGGCGGCCACGGCGCGCGTGGGGCCATCCTGCACCAGCGTGATGCCGTTGGCCCACTCGCGCAGGTACAGCGGCAGGGTGTCGACCGCTGCCGCCGAGCTGACGCCGCCGATCGCGCGCAAGGCAGCCAGATCGGTGTCGTGACGCACCAGTGGCGGCGTGCGGCTGTCCAGGTCGGTGCTGTCGATCATCACCAGCTCGTTCTCGGCCACGCCACTGGCAAGGCCAAGCTGCGTCACGCGGTGAACGATCATGAAGGCGACGTTGCAGACGATGGCGCAGGTCAGGCTCACTTGCGCGATCAACAGCAGCGCGGTGAGCCGGTGGCGGGTGAGCGCGGCGGCGATGGGTGGGAGCGACATGATGGGCCTCATTGGGTTTTCAATTGCATCGCCGGCGCGATGCGGCAGGCTCGCCATGCGGGCAGCAACCCGGCGAGCAAGCTGGCGAGCACGGCCAACGCGAAGGTGGCGGACAACATGGCCAGATCCATTTGCGCGAGCTGCGCGTAACCGTCGGGGCGTTGCCGCACGCTCCACAGGCCAAGCTGCGCAATCGCCAGACCGAGCATGCCGCCGGCCAGCCCGATCACCGACGATTCGATACCCAGTTGCAGGAAAATGTCGCGCCGCCGCGCACCTAGCGCGCGGCGCACGCTGATTTCGCCGCTGCGCCGCAGAAACTTCGCCAGCAGCAGCCCGACGATGTTGACCATGCAAACGCCCAGGAAACCCAGCGCCAGCCATAGCTGCAGGCGCAGGTCGTCGGGAATCACGCGTTGCAGGGTCAGCCAGTCCATCAAGTCGTACAGCCGTGCGTCGACCGGGCGCTGGAAGCGGCCGTGCGCCTGCTGGTCGCGCCAGTAGTTGGCGAGAAAAACGCGATACGCGCGCGCCTTGGCCGCACTGTCCAACTGCACCCAAAACTGCAGCCAGGTGCAGTGATCGCTGTTGCGCGCATCGCCGCCATTACTCCAACAGCTCATGCGGCCGTCGAACGGCAACTTAAGTTCCTGCGCGGTAGCCAGCGGCAGGAAAAACTGATCGTCGTGGCCGAAAGAGCGATCGTCGATCTGCGCGTAGAACAGCGGCTGCGGGTGCCAGGGGCCGAGCACGCCGACGACGCGGAAATCGGTGTCTTTCAATCGCACCGTCCGGCCAATGCCCAATGCGTTGCCAAACAGCTTGCGGTCCAGTTCCGCACTGAGTACGGCCACGCGCGCATGCGCTTCATCGTCCTGCGCGGTCCAGCCACTGCCGGCGCGGAAGGGCGTGCCGAACATGGCGAAGAAATCGGCGCTGACGTAGTGGCCCGATTCGAAGAACGGTCGTTGCGTGTCCTGCATCGGCTGCACCGGTACGCTGCCGCCGGCCATCGCGGCTTGCCGGTCGGCCCGCGCGGCGTGCAGCAGGTACATGGCGTCGGGCCAGGTCATCGCGCCGTCGGGCGTGGTGTCCTTGGACGCGACCTTCGGTGCGTCCTTGCTTATCGGATATGGATCGATCGCCGGCACATACAACTGCGCGCTGCGGCCGGGCAGCGGATCGCCCGACATCACGTGCAGCACGGTGATCATGGTCATGCTGGCACCGATGCCGATCGCGATGGCCACGATCATCAGCGCCGTCATCACCCGGTTGCGTTTGAGGCTGTAGAGCGCAAGCACAAAGTAGTAGCCGAGCATGGATGACTCCGGAAAAAAGGGCGCGACTGACCTTCCGCCCACAGCGTGGGCGGTGCGGTACGTTGGTTTTGCCTACCTGCTGGTGGCGCGCGTCAGCGCGCCACGGGTTGTGCCAGGCCTTGGGACACTGCCTCGTCGATCAGCTTGTCCAGCTGCTGGTCCACTCGCGCGGATGCGGCCTTTTGCCTGGCCGACATGGCCGCTTCGCGCGCGGACATGTCGGCTTGCTGCGCGCTGAGCGCCTGCGCCTGCCTGGCGATGTCCTTGTGTTCGCGATCGATCTCGGCCTGCTCATCGCGGATGCCGCGCAGCTCGCCTTGCATTTCGCTTTCTTCTGATTGCGACGCCGCGGCCTGCACCGCAGCCTGCCGTTGGGCGGTTCTCGCTTCGATGAGTGCGCGACGGTTTGCCAGCGAGGCCAGGCGTTCGGCCAGCGCTGCCTCGCGGGCGGCGAGTCCTGCCTGCTGGCCGGCCAGCGAGCCTGCTTTGCCGGCGAGTTCGCCCTGTGCCTGCGCGAGTTGTTCGACCGGCTGCATCAGCTGCCGCGCCTGGCGAATCGCGTTCGCATCGTGGATCACGTAGGCCTTGTCGTCGCGGCGGAACCACATCATCGGCTGATCGGCTTTGTTCAACTGGCGGGCGTCCGCAAGATCCTTGTCGCTGCCTTTGAGCAAAAAGTTATCGCCATCGAAGATCGCTATGCCACGCGCTGCACTAGGCTGGGTGTCGATGTCGACGTGGTAGGCGAGGACGCCGAAATGCGCAGCCGGTGGCGTGGGTGGAGCGGGCGGCGCGGGCGCCGCAGGTGGGATCGGCGGTGGCGGCGGGAGCGGATGTTTGGCCCGCGTTGCAGGTGTCGGCAGGGTTGCTCGTGTTGCGGGCATTGGCGGTGTCGGCGGCGTGATAGGCGTCGCCGGCAGGGCGGCTAGCGCCGGTGCCGACGCCGACGCCTGCGGTGCGGCTTTCGCTGCGGGTGCGGGCTTGGACGCTTTCATCGCCGTGCGATGCATCGCGGACGCCGCGGGAGCAGGCGATGCTTGCGCTGCCGCCGTTTCTTGCGGCGAGGACAGTGCGATGTCTTCGTCCATCGCGGTGGCCGGCGTTTGCGCCGTTTCCTCGATGTGCTCGGAGCTGTTCGCCGTCACGCGGTAAGGCAGCACGCCAGCCAGCGCGATCACGGCGACCAGCACCCAGCCGCGCGTGCGCGGGGCCGTGTCGCCCATGCCCTGCTGCAACATCAGCAGCCTGCGCTTGAGGCTCTGGAAGGTCGAGGAAGCGCCGGCAAGGCTCGAATGCACCGGCGCGGCCACGCCAAGGCGCAGCAGCAGATGGCCATAGTCATGCGGCGCGGCGCGATGGCGCTGCAACACTTGCGCGTCGCAGGCGGCTTCGCGATAGATCGAGTATTCGCGCATCGCCCAGCGCACCAGCGGATGGAAAAAGAACAGGCGTTGCGCAATGGCGGGTACCCAGCCCAGCCACAGGTCGCCACGACGCAGGTGCGCCAGTTCGTGCGCCAGCGCCATCGCCAGTTCTTCGCAAGACAGGGTCTTTTCCGACGGAAGCAGCACCACAGGACGCAGCAGGCCGGTCACCTGCGGCGACACGATCGCATCGGAAGTGCGCAACCGCGGCACGCGGCGCAGGCCGAGCTTGCGCGCCTGTTCGGCGAACATCGCCTGCAAGGCCGCATCGTGCGCGGGCTCGGCGCTTTGCAGCAGAATGCGGCTCTCGCGCCAATGACGGGCGACCCACAGACTTTGCAGCAAGACGCCGAGCAGCCATGCCGCAACGATCGCCTCGGGCCACGACCACGTCGAGGGCGCAGGTTCGGCGACCGCGGATGCGCTCGGTTTGCGCAACAGGACAGGTGCGGTGGAAGGCGAATCCTGCGTGATGGCCGGCGCGCGCACTATCGCCATGGGCGCAACGGCTTCGAAGACGGGCGCCGGCGCTTTCAGCCAATGCAATTGCACCGGCGTGCTGATGGCGACACCCAGCACCAGCTGCAGGCCGACCAGCCACCACAGCATGCAGCGCATGGCGGGCGACAGTCGCGGCAGGTAGCGCGTCAACAGCCACAGCGCGCCGATCAACAGGGTACCCTGCGCGGCGGTCCAGGCCAGCCGCACGAACAGGACATCGACCAGGTGCGTGAGCATATCCATCTCAAGTCTCCTTGCGCCGCGACTGCAGTTGCGCCACCAGTGCTTGGAGTTCGGCCAGTTCGTTGTCGCTGACCTCGGCTTTCTCCGACATCCATGCGACGAAGGGCGAGAGCGATCCGGACAGCGTTTTTTCCACGAACTGGCCGATCGCGTTGTTCATCACTTCGCCCGGTCCGGTAGCGGTGCTGTAGCGATACACGCCATCCACGTGGCGCCGCCGCAGGTACGACTTGGCGCGCAGGCGCTCCATCATGGTCAGGACGGTGGAGCGCGCCAGGCCGCGCGCCTCGCCGAAATCGGCGGCCACCTCGCCCACCGAGGCGTGTTCGTGGCCGGCCAGGTAATGCAGGAGCGCCAGCTCCTGATCGCCGATGGATGGCTTGCTCATGGGACGGCTCGCTTGACTACAGATGTAGTCAAGCTACGCCATGCCTACACCTGTAGTCAATAGGCCGCAGGGCATCCAAAGATGAACGCCCGCACCGGGGCAAAGCGATGGGACTAGCACGAAGGTCACCCCTTGAGGTCATACAAGCCGTGCATACTTTTTCCGGTGCCCGCATGGTGCCGGCACCCTTAAGCAGTCCAACGGATACTTCCATGACTCCCCAGGAACAACTTCTTCTCGACGATTTCCTCCAGCGCCTGGCCGCCGTCAACGGCGTGGCCAAGGACGCGCAGGCCGATGCGCTGATCCATCAGCGTCTGGCGGGTCAGCCCGACGCGCTTTACCTCCTGGTGCAGCGCAGCCTCCTGCAGCAGCACGCACTGGATGCCGCCAAGGCGCAGATCGCGCAGTTGCAGGCGCAACAGGGCCAGCAGCAGGGCGGCGGCAGTTTCCTTGGCGGCCAATCGCAGCCGGCGTGGAACAACACGCCCCCGCCGGTGCCGCAGCAGGCGGCTCCGACCTGGCGCGAGCGCCTGTTCGGTGGCGCCACCGCCGCACCGCAGAGTGCCGCGCCCAGCTTCCTGCAGAGCGCTGCGACCACCGCCGCGGGCGTTGCGGGCGGCATGTTCCTGTTCGATGGCATTGAAAGCCTGCTCGGCGGCCATCACGGCGGCGGTTTCTTCGGCGGCTTCGGCGGACAGCCCGAAGTGATCGAAAACGTTACCGAGAACAATTTCTTCGACGACGGCAACCGTGGCGGCTTCGATGGCGGCAACCAGGATTTCTCGTCGTCGGATTTCAACGACGACAACTTCAGCGGCACCGACGACGACAGCAGCTGGACTTGATGCCGGTGCGGCGCCGTCACGCGCGTGTTTGCGCGTGACGGCGAGCCGCGGACATCACCGTTTGTGCGCCACGATCACCTGGCTCTTGGGTATGAAACGGTCCAGTGCACGCTTGATCGTCAGGCCGTTGGGCGTGTCCAGCAGGCTGTTCCAGGCGCGCGCCAGGTGATCAAGTGCGGGGTGTCGCGCAGCCAGGCTGTCCTGCTGCTCGCACCACCATAGCCACCAATACATCGACCAATACGCGCCGTAGCTGGAGGTGGCATCGACCACCAGTCCCGCGTCGGTCACCATGCGGCGAAACTCCTCCGGCTCGATGATGCGGATGTGATTGGGTGGCTCGAAATAGGAAGGATGCGCGATGTGTTCCAGCACGCGTTCGCTGAAGGGCGCCGGCACGCAGATCAGGTAGCGCGCGCCGGGTGCGCCCACGCGCACCAGTTCGGCCAGGAAAGTAGCGGTATCCTCCACGTGTTCGAGCACTTCGTTGCAGACGATGCGCGTGCAGCGGCCATCCGTGATGGGCAGCGGGTTGGACTGGGTGAGATGGGCTTCCACGCGCGGATCGTCCGGCGCCCAGCGCGCACGCGCCACGTTCAGCTTGGCCTGGTTCGCCTCCACCATGATCACGTGCGCGCCGCGATCGCCGCAGAAGCGCGCGTGGATGCCCGTGCCGCAGCCGATATCGGCCACCACGTCGTCCGGTCCGATGGCAAAGCCGGTGTAAAGCTCGCCCTGTTCCTCGTTGAACCAGCCGGAAAGCTTGTTATCGCGCATCGGCACCGACATGGGCTCGAAACCGTCGTCGGCAACCACCGCTTGAGCGGGCGCCGTTTGCGTTACGACCGAAGGAGCGGGATCGAACAGCGAATGGTCGATCATGTAGGCGATGCGGCGGAAAACCTTGGCGAGAAATCGGCGCGGTGTCATCAAAGGCGGGCTTCCGGCGATGGATGCCCGAAGCATACCCAATGGCGCGCTGCTCGTGCGGGCGATGCGCCGGTGCGTCGCCGGGGGCCTCAGTGGTCCGGTCCCAGTTCCTTGGTGAAGATGACTCGGCAGTTGCCGGCCGGCCCCGAAGGGATCGAGGCGATTTCGCGCCAGCCGTTGCGGCGATAGAACTCCGGCGCCTGGAACGTGTTGGTATGCAGCAGCGCGGCCTGGCAGCCACGGCGCCAGCCTTCCTGCTCGGCCATTTTCAGCGCCTGGCTGCCGATGCCGTTGCCGCGCAGGCTTTCGGGCAGAAAAAACACTTCAAGGAAAAACATGCCGCGCGAGGTGCGGCCGGTGATGCCACCCAGCACCTGCTGCGTATCGGGATCTTTCACCAGCACGGCCAGCGGACGTTGATCATCCACGCCGCTGGCCGCGGCGTTGTATTGGCTCAGCCCCGCGCGAATGGCGGCGATATCCGCGGGGTCCGGTGCGTCGGTGAGTTCGATCAGCGGTGTGCGCATGACCGGATGGTAGTCAGAACGACATGTCGAAGGCCACCTCGCCGCCCACGCCAACCTGGTAGGCCGACACGCGGCGTTCGAAGAAGTTGGTCACTTCCTGCACGTCCTGCAGATCCATGAAGTCGAACGGATTTTTCGCGCCGTATTTCTTGGGCAGGTCCAGCTGGGTCAGGCGCTGGTCGGCGCAGTACTCCAGGTACTGGCGCATGTCCTTCACCGAGAGGCCGGCAACGCCGCCGGAAAGCACATCTTGGGCAAATTGTGTTTCGCAGGCGATGGCTTCCTCAAGCATCGCTTCCACTTGTACGCGCATGTCCTCGTCGAACAGGTCCGGCTCCTGCGCGCGCACCGTGCGCACCACTTCGAAAGCGAAACCCATGTGGCCCGATTCGTCGCGGAACACCCAGTTGGTGCCCGAAGCCAGCCCGTGCAGCAGGCCGCGCGAGCGCAGGAAATACACGTAGGCGAATGCGGCGAAGAAAAACAGGCCTTCGATGCACGCCGCAAAGCAGATCAGGTTGAGCAGAAATTGCCGGCGATGCTCGCGCGTTTCCAGCTTTTGCAGGTTCTGGATCGAGTCGATCCACTTGAAACAGAACGCGCCTTTCTGCTTGATCGAGGGAATGTTCTCGATTGCCGCGAACGCTTTGTTGCGCTCGTTCGGGTCGGGAATATAGGTGTCCAGCAGCGTAAGGTAGAACTGCACATGCAGCGCTTCTTCGTACAGCTGCCGCGAGAGGTACATGCGCGCTTCGGGCGCGTTGATGTGCTGGTACAGGTTGAGCACCAGGTTGTTCGCCACGATGGTGTCGCCGGTGGCGAAGAACGCGACAAGGCGATGGATCAGGTGACGGTCCGCATCGGTCATCTTCGACTTGAGGTCGGTGACGTCCAGCGAAAAGTCCACTTCCTCCACCGTCCAGGTGTTCTTGATCGCGTTGCGGTACATCTCGTAGAACTCCGGATAGCGCATCGGACGCAGCGTGAGTTCGAAGCCCGGGTCGAGGATGTGCGACATGGTGATGATCCTTAGGTTGTGCGTCTTTCTTTAACTCCCTCTCCTGCGTGCAGCAGGGAAGGGCCGAGCTGGGGTGGAGCGCTGCACTCAGAGCAAGAGCGCCACCCCCTCCCAACCTCCCCCGCAAAGCTAGGGGAGGCGCGTTTGTTATTGGCAGGCTTCGCAGTACTCGGGGTTTTCCAGCGAGCAGAACACGGCGGCGGTGGCTTCTTGCTGCGCGTCGGTCACCGGTTTGGCGACAGCGGTTGCCGTCACCGTGGTCTTGGCGATCTTGGTCGCCGGACGCGAGCGCAGGTAGTAGGTGGTCTTGATGCCCGACTTCCATGCGTACATGTACATGGAGCTGAGCTGGCCGATGTTCGGGTTTTCCATAAACAGGTTCAGCGACTGGCTCTGGTCGATGTATGCACCGCGCGCGGCGCCCAGGTCGATCAGCGCCTTCTGCGGCAGCTCCCACACGGTGCGGTAGATTTCGCGCAGGCGCTCGGGAATCGCCGCGATGCCCTGAATCGAGCCTTCCGCCAGTTTGATCGCGTCGCGGATCTCCGAGGTCCACAAGCCCAGCGACTTCAGCTCTTCGACCAGGTAGCGGTTCACCACCAGGAAATCGCCCGACAGCGTTTCGCGCTTGAACAGGTTGCTGACCTGCGGCTCGATGCACTCGTAGCAGCCGGCGATGGAGGCGATGGTGGCGGTGGGCGCGATCGCGATCAGCAGCGAGTTGCGCAGGCCCTTGGCCTTGATCGCTTCGCGCAGCGCATCCCAGCGGGCCTGGTCGTGCGGCTTGGCGTTGGGCCAGTAGTCGAACTGCAGCTCGCCGCTGGCGGCGCGGCTTTCGGCAAAACCCGGATGCGCGCCGTACTGTTCGGCCAGTGCGTTGGATTGCGACAGCGCGTTGAAGTAGATCTCCTCGGCGATGCGCGTGGACAGCTCCAGCGCCTGGGCCGAATCGAACGGCAGGCGCAGCTTGAAGAACACGTCTTGCAGGCCCATCACGCCCAAGCCCACCGGGCGCCACTTGCGGTTGGCGGTAGCGGCGGTGTCGATCGGGTAGAAGTTCAGGTCGATCACGCGATCGAGCTGGCGCACCGCCGTGCGCACCGTGGCGGCGAGCTTGGCGAAATCGAACGCGCCGTCCACCACATGGCGGGCGAGGTTGACCGAGCCCAGGTTGCACACCGCCGTCTCTCCGGCGTTGGTAACTTCCAGGATCTCCGTGCACAGGTTGGACAGATGGATGACGTTCTCAGGTTTGGCCGTCTGGTTGCTGGTGGCGTTACTGCGGTCCTTGAAGGTCATCCAGCCGTTGCCGGTCTGTGCCAGCGTGCGCAGCATGCGCGCGTAAAGCTCGCGCGCCTTCACCGTCTTCACCGCCAGGCCTTCCGCTTCGGCCTTGTGGTACGCCTGGTCGAACGCCTCGCCCCAGCTGTCCACGAAATGCGGCACGATCTTCGGATCGAACAGCGACCAGTTGCCGTCGTGCTCCACCCGGCGCATGAATTCGTCGGGAATCCAGTTGGCGAGGTTCAAGTTGTGCGTGCGGCGCGCTTCGTCGCCGGTGTTGTCGCGCAGTTCGAGGAATTCCTCGATGTCCGCGTGCCACGGCTCCAGGTAGACGCAGGCCGCGCCCTTGCGCTTGCCGCCCTGGTTCACCGCCGCGACCGAGGCGTCCAGCGTTTTCAGCCAGGGCACCAGGCCGTTGGAATGGCCATTGGTGCCCTTGATCAGCGAGCCGCGCGAACGCACGCGCGAGTACGCAAGGCCAATGCCCCCGGCGAATTTGCTCAGCTTGGCGACGTCGCCGTATTTTTCGTAGATCGATTCCAGCGAATCGAGCGGCGAATCGAGCAGAAAACACGAGCTCAGCTGCTCGTGCGCGGTGCCCGCGTTGAACAGCGTCGGCGAGCTGGCGATGTATTCCAGCGAAGAAAGCAGGCGGTACAACTCCAGCGTCTCGCCGATGTCATTGCCGCCGAGCGAGCAGGCAATGCGCATGAAGAAATGCTGCGGCGTCTCGATCACCTTGCGCAGCTGGGGGTGGCGCAGCAGGTAGCGGTCGTACACCGTGCGAAGGCCGAAGTATTCGAAGCGGCGCGCGCCGTGCGGATCGATCGCGTCGTTGAGCTTGCGTGCGTTGGCCGACACAAAATCGCGCAGGCGCGCATTGAGGACGCCCAGCTCCGCGCCGCGTGCGACGGATTGCGAGAAGCTCTGGATTTCCTGCCCGCTCACTTCCTTGTCGATGAACGCGCCGAGCAGGCGCGCGGCAAGCTGGCCGTATTCGGGCTCTTCGGCGGTGAGCGCGGCGGCGGTGCGGATGGACAGCTGGTCCAGTTCCTGCGTGGTGGCGCCGTCGTACAGGCCGCCGATGGTCTTCAACGCCACGCGCAGCGGATCGACCGCGTGCAGGCCTTCGGCGCTGCGGGTAACCGCGCGCACGATCTTGTTGACGTCCACCACTTCCTGGCCGCCGTTGCGCTTGGTTACGCGCATCTGGCCGGGGTTGTGCGGAGGAATGAGGGCGAAAGGTGCTTCAGCGGTAACGGACATGGTGGCGTGCTGGGTGGCGGCCGAGATGGACTCGGCAGGGAAAGCGGACGTGTCCGCGCGAACGTCGGAGCGTTCGCGCGATTCGGTATCGATAGGTTGCATGTCGGACGCTCCGGGCAGCGGAACCTTCCCTTGACCGGGCCCCAGCCCGGGTAAGCGGGGAAAGCTCCAGAACTCAACCACCTGCTCCCGCGCGCAGGGCTGACGTGGCGGATGCCGCGGAGGTCGTGCGACACGGCGACTTCCGCGTCACACGACGCACCTCCCCGCGGAGGCCGTCACGTTCGGCGCAACGCTCCGGTCGCACCGTGTCGGCAGGTCTTCGGACTCGCGGACGTGGACCTTGCGGCCCTCCCTACTGGCCCAGCTTCCCGGCCGAGGGGGCCAGTGCTGGATGGGCGTTCGTTTCCGCTTACCGCTGCGGGGCAGTTCCGGATTTCCACCGGATTCCCTATTAAGCCAGCCCGGCAATCCCGGGCGTGGCACCGACGAGGCACAACATATCGGGGTCTGGGTGTGCGGTCAACCCAATAGTTTGTGGATAAGGCCGTGGATAAAACGTGGATAAGCCGCCCGGGGGCAGGTGGGGCGCGGGCTGGCGGGCTTTCCTGCGTTTGGCACACATTCGCCGTGACTGCGCGGTCGCTGGCGAAGAAATCACCAGGGAACGATGGCGACAATGACCGCCGACCACATCATCAGCAATCCGGCGGCGAAGGCGCGCCGCGCCGGCCCGATCCGCTCGCTTCCGTCCGCGGTTGGCGAGGTGATGATCAGGATGGTGGCACCCAGTGCCAGGAAGCCCAGAAACACCAGGCACACCACCACGATGTCGCCCGCGCGCCAGGGCACCGGCTCGTGCACGCCCCAATAGCCCAGGAACGCCATGCCCATCGCGGACATGGTGGCCGATGCCGAGCAAAGTCCTACCACCGAACCTGTGGGTGCGCGCATGCCGGCGATTCCGCTCGCGATGGACGATGGGGGTAAGCGTACTGCACGTTACGCAGGCAGATCCGTGCGAAGCAGTTGCCCGACCGCTTGGCGCAGCAACGCAGGGCCTACGTGCCGGTGATGAACCTGGTCGACCAGCGCCATGTAGAGGTGCCCGAATCGGTTCCTGCAGCGCACGCGTGTGCCCAGCGTGATATCGATGCGGTCCCCGGCGATGGCGACGCCGACGCAGGAGCGAAACAACAAGTGCTTGTCGTTTGCGCCCAGTACCACCTGGCAACGTTGGTCGATGCCATCGCGTTGCTGATCACGGACCGGAAAGCGGCCCGCAAACAGGTTCTCCTGTTGTGGAGAAAGCAATGACGACACCGGACAGCCCAGCGGCGACGTGCGCAAGCCGAGGGGTTTCACGGCGAGATTGCGCAACGCCATCAGGCAAGTGACGCTTTCGGGCGGATGGTGCAGGAAGGCTTCAAGCAATCCGGTCAACAGCGCCCGTGAACCCATCTGCGCTAACCTGCAATCGACGACACTGACCTGGAACGTATCCTGGTAATGCACGGCACCATCATTCAAATGCCGCCAAAGCAGGGAGTCGGCAGGTGGCTTTTGCAGCGCAGTGGCAATCAGCCCGGTATCCCATCGATAACCGATGCTGTGACGCCAGCGCATTGCGTAACTGCGCATGTAACCAGCCACGTAGCGTGCCGCGCCACATAGCGCACTTTGCAAACTGCCAACTGGCGCGTCCAAAGCCAGGGCGACAGTGGGTACGCGGTTGCGGTCGAGCGGCGTGCGGCCGATCAGGTCGGTGACTTCCGGGGGTAGCAACTCCGTCAGCGCCGGGATCGAGGCGTCATCGGCCAGTACTTGCCGCCTCAATGCTTCGGGCAGCGGTCCGCCAAGTTCGTTGGTGTGGCAGGAAATCGCAAACAACGCCGGATGATTGGCGCGTTCGCGCAGCGGCGTGAACTGGTGCCAGGTATTGCCGCCAAAGCGCACTGTGAACAGGCAATCCGGGGGTATTTCCACGCACTGCATGGCGGCGATGAAGCTGCTCGCATCGCGTGCCATCTCGCTGTCGGCAACGGTGGAAAATCGCAGCCGTGTGCCACCGCTGCCGGAAATGGCCGTGAAAACGCGATGGCCTGCGTGCCGATGAAACGGATGGCCGTTCGAGCCCACGGTAAACAGATAAAGCGACGTCGCATCACCCTTGGAAAAGTCCGTGTCGCCGATGCGCGCGGAGGGTTCGTCCAACTCGTCATGGAAATGATCGTGCGCACTTAATCGCGCCAGCACACCCGCAAATAACCGATTGCCGGCGCCATGACCCAACTGCGCAATCAGCGACACTTCCACCGGCAGGCCACCGTGCGATGAACGCAATCGCGCGGAAGGAAAGCTCCGCACCGCGTGCCTGGCAGATGAAAAGGTCAGTCCCATGGTGGCTTGTGCGCTCGACATGGATGTTCCTTGGCTGGCTAGTTGAAGGTCAGGTACTTGGCTTTCTGGCCGCGCGTAACTTGCGCGACTCGCGCTTGAGCGGGCCGCCCTTGGGGCACACCTCCAAAGCGAATCCGGTAAGCGTGTTGACCAGGTTGTCGCTGATGAGCCGGTAGTAGACGAATTGCCCGCGCCGCTCGCTGCTCACCAGTCCAGCCGATTCCAATACCGACAAATGGCGCGATACGGCGGGGGCGCTCATGTCGAAACGGCTGGCGATCTCACCGGCCGTCAGTTCCTGCGCGGAAAGATAGGCAAGCATCTCCCGGCGCGGGCGCGAGGCGAGGGCTTCGAAAATGCGATCAACGGCCATATATAATTAAGCAATTAACACATTAGTTAAATGATTACTCGCGCCTTGGCGAGCCGTCAAGTGCCCCGCGAAAAGATGCCCTAAATAAGGCGATGCATGCGCCGGGTCGAATCGCGAAAGGTGATCAACGCGGCGACCGGGCCGCAGAGCGCCACGAACGACAGCCACGGTCCAGGCGCGGCCCTATTGCGGTTGAGCTGGATCAGCCACTGCAATATCGCCAAGCTTAAGCCGCCCGCCGTGGTTGCCACGTTGTGGGTCAGCGAAAAGCCGGTGGGGTGCACAGGGGGACGACCACTGCTCCATACCCAGCAACTTGCGATGGACCCTACGCACGATGGCTTGGAAGCTGCCACGGCGCGAGCGCGTGGGCCGGCGCTATGCAGGAAGCATCGCGGCGAATTCGCGCGCGAAGCGATGCACGTCGCCGGGCCATCGCGCGGAAAGATAATGGCCGTCGCGTACGATGAAAGCGGGGGTGTCGTCGGCATCGCTATCGCGCACCAGCCCCGACGCCTTGCGGCCATACTGCGGGGCGCCTTTGGGTACGTCGAGAAAGTCGGCCGGATCGGCCAGCACGCGCGACACTTCCTGCTGCACTGACATATAACCCGCCGGCTGATCGGATGTTTCGCGATAGGTGCGGTAATAATCCGGGTCCCAGAAGCGCGTGATGCGCGTGAGCGACCAGGCGGATTTCTCCAGCGCCCAGGTGAGCCCGGTGGTGCGCCGGCCGTAAAGCACCGAGCGGCCGTCACTGCGTTGGCTGCGTGCCGCCAATAGCACGCCATGGCAGATCGCTGCGACCGGTTTGTCGGCGGCAAAAAACTCCGCAACCAGGTTCTTCAGCAGTTTGCTTTCTAGATAGCTGCGCATGCCGCGTGCGCAATGGCCCCCCGGTAATAGCAGTCCATCGAATGCGCCGGCGTGCAACGCATCCCAGCGCAATGGTGCGCCAAACGCGGCATCGGTCACCAGCGCGGCATGATCGCGCCGCGCATCATGGTTGGCACGCAGCAGCAAGCCAATCAGCGGAATTTTGCGCAGCCCGGGTATCCATCCCCACAGATCGAGACCTTCGCCGCTGAGCATGATCGGATCGGCCATTGCCATGCCGCCGTCGGGCGTGGCAAACACTACCCGGTGCCTGGCCTGCGTCAGCACCCGCCACGGCACCGCGACCTCGCTGGGGTCGTAGTCGCGATGCGGAAGCGGGATCAGCACTGTTGCCATGTGCGGCTTACTTGACGCTTATATCGATAACGATGGGATAGTTGGCCGACCCCGGAAACTTCGGCGGCGCCGGAAACGTCCACGTCGAAAATTTTGCCGCCACGCAGCGTGCCACCGCAATCGGGGCGCGTACGTCCACATTGAGTGGATGCCCATCCGGCGAGATATCGGCCACCAGCGTAAACGGCGTCTTGTCGCCGGCATGGGTGGCGATGCAGCCGCGATACGCATCGGTCAGCGCCTGGGCGGTCTTGTTCCAAAACTGCTTTTGATACCCCGGCCCGCTGGCCGCGCCCTCGGCCATGTGCGCGCGCTGCTCGCGATCCACGAAGGTATCCGGCGCCGCTGCGGCTTGCGGGGCGCTCATCAACACGGCAACAGCGATGACATTGAACATGGAAACTCCCTGTGCAAGGCGCCAAAGGTAGCAGCTTGGCGAGCCCGGAGAAATGACGCGGAGCCGGATGGTCGGGGTTCAAACGGGCAGGTAGAGCGCGAAGGCTGTTTGCTGTAATAAGGTCAGGCGGAATTCAAATCGAAGATGCCTGATCGCTTTGCCTGCAATCGTCGCATTACCCTGGACTGCTTACGCCCGGGCAAGCTGGCCGACAGCCCATTTATCGAATTTTTCAATGGCTCGCCGCGCGACAAATGCCTAAATACCCGCCGGCTTCAGCCGCTTGAAGACGCCGGTAAAAAGACCGAATCGTGCAGATATGATTAAAATCATTTGCGTCGGCACCCATCGTTGGAAAACAGCCCATCGGCGCTGTTGACCTGGATGATGCAGGTGACTCCCCGATGGCCGATGGCTCTGCCTAAGAGCCGCCTCAGACACGGGGATAAATTCAAGAATCTGAAGAGCAGTCCAGCAGGTTGCGGCAGTCAAATACGTCGCAAATTGGAAGGCGGGGTTCCCGCAACAAAGGGGCAGCATGTTTCCTACCGCACATAAAAACGTTCGCCGTTTGATCTGGTTTCGGAATGTGCTTTACGTAATTCTGGCAATTGTCGGTTTCGCGGCGCTCGGCATCAAAACCTTGCTGGAGCACTAGAGCCGCAAGAAGCCGGTCATGCATTTGCCCGTTGATTGAAGCGGGTGCGCATTTCTGCGCCATGGAAAAGCGGCTCAGGTTGGTTAGGGTCGCTTCGCCTCTACCGCCCTGCTTGGACGATTCCGGGTTGCCGATGATTCATACATCGCGTTTCGCCAAAGGGACGTCACTGCTGGCGCTTTTCGTGCTTCTGGCGCTTTGCGGTGTCTGGCTCGCCGGCTCGATGCTTATCGCGCCTACGCAGCATTCAGTCGGACTGCCGCCTGCCGACCTTCCCGCTCAAGCCGTGGTGTTTGCTGATGCGGCGGGCCAGCCGGTTCACGGCTGGTTTGTCGATGGTGCCAAAGGACAGGGAGCGGTGTTGCTGCTGCACGGGGTACGGGCGGACCGGCGGGCGATGGTGCATCGCGCGCGGTTTCTGCATGCGGCCGGTTATGCGGTGTTGCTGATCGATTTCCAGGCGGCGGGCGAGAGCCCCGGCGAAGCGGTGACGTTTGGTTATCGCGAGGCGGGCGATGTGAAGGCGTCGTTGCGCTATCTGCATCGGCGGTTGCCGGGCGAGCGGGTGGGCATCATCGGTACATCGATGGGCGGGGCGGCGACGATCCTGGCCGAGCCGGACATGGATGCCGATGCGGTGGTGCTGGAGCAGGTTTATCCGACCATCAGGCAGGCGACGGAGGACCGCTTGGCCATCCATCTCGGGCCTTTAGGGCCGTCGTTGGCGCCGCTGTTGCTGTGGACTTTGCATCCGCATGTGGGAGTGGATGCCGATCAGTTGCGGCCGATCGATCATATCGGTCATCTTGCCATGCCTAAGCTGTTGATCGTGGGCGATGATGACAGGGATACGACGATCGCCGAATCGCACGCGATGTTCGACGCGGCGACGGCGCCGAAGTCCTTGTGGGTGGTGCATGGCGCCAGGCACGTCGATCTTTATGGTTATGTCGGCGACCCGTACAGGGTTCGGGTGCTCGATTTTTTTGATACGTGGTTGCGCATGGATCCGCCGCTCGCAAAAAAGCCGCAGTGAGCGAGTGGCACGTTTACAAATGATTTGATGTCAGCCGGCCTGCCCCAGGTACGGCAATGCCAGGTATTCCTCGCTTTGCATCTCGATCAGCCGCGACTCGGTGCGGCCGAATTCGGCGCGCAGGCGTTCGCCGTCGTAAAGTTCGGTGATCGGTGCGCCGGCCGACAGGATCAGCTTGACGTGACGGTCGTAGAATTCATCCACCAATTGCACGAAGCGCTTGGCCGGGTCTTCGCTGTAGACGGTAAATTGCGGCACGTTGGAGATGATGACGGCGGGGGCGCTCTTGGCCAGCGCGATGTAGTCCGCGACGGCGCGCGGGCCGTCGCATAGCGCCTCGAACTCGAACCACAGGATGTTGGCGGCGCGCTTGCGTACGGGGATGGGGCGGTCGTTGACGATCAGTTCGCCGCCTTCGACCACATCGCCTTGCGCCTGGGTGGCGAAGATCTGCGCCAGCGCGCGTTCGGCTTCGGCGCTGGGCGGGGTGTGATACACCGACGCATGAGTAAGTGCGCGCAGCCGCCAGTCGTGCGCGGAAATCATTTCCACCACATGGCAATGCTTTTCGATCGCGGCGATGGCGGGTAAAAAGCGTGCGCGCTGCAGGCCGTCTTTGTAGAGATTCGACGGCGCGGTGTTGGAGGTGGTCACCAAGGTGACGCCGCGCGCGAACAGCGATTCGAACAGGTTGGCCAGGATCATCGCGTCGCCGATGTCGTTGACCAGGAATTCGTCCAGGCACAGCACGCGGCAGCGCGCGGCGATGCCGGCGGCGACTTTGATCAGCGGATCCTGTTGATCGCCCAGCGAACGCAGGCTTTCGTGCACTTCGCCCATGAAGCGATGGAAGTGCCGGCGCAGCACCACGCCGCGCGGCAGGCTGGCGGCGAACATATCCATCAGGAAGGTTTTGCCGCGCCCGACGCTGCCCCACAGGTACAGGCCGGGCACGGCCACGCGGTCTTCCGCGCCGAGCAGGGATTTGAGGCGGCTGAGCAGGCCGCCGTTGTTGTCGTGGCTGGCGCACAGTGCCGCGTGCATGCGGTCCAACTCGGGCAGCACGGCTTGCTGCGCGGGATCGGCGGTCCAGCGATGCGCGGCGACGCCATCCTGGTAACGCGCGCTGGGCGCGCCGGGTGTCATGTCAGGCATAAAACGTGTGCTTCAGTCGCGCGGGGGCGGCAGCCAATCGTGGATGGCGTGCTTGACCGCGCCGCGCAGGTCCATCAGGCGGCGGTGGAAGAAGTGGCCGGTTTCCGGCATGCGGATCAGTTCGGGCGGCTGCGGGAGGCTGTCGATCCAGTCGAACACCGCCTGCGGTTCGACGATTTCGTCTTCCTCGCCCATCACCACCAGCCAGGGGCAGGTGGGCAGCGCCAGGGTTTCATGGGCCCAGCGGCCCACCGGCGGGGCGATGCTGATCAGCGCCTGGGCTTTCAAGGCGACCGCGTTGCGCAGGGTGACGTAGCTGCCGAAGGAAAAGCCGGCCAGCCACAGCGCATCGTCGGGGCGTACGCGGCGTACCCACTTCACCACGGCGGCAAGGTCGTCGCTTTCGCCGACGCCGTTGTCGTAGGTTCCCGCCGATTCGCCGGCACTGCGGAAGTTGAAGCGCAGCGTGTCCAGGCCCGATTCGCGCAGGCTGCGCTCGAGCATGGTCACCACTTTATTGCGCATGGTGCCGCCGTCCTTGGAGTTGGGATGGCAGATCACCGCCACGCCGCGGCGCGCGCAGCCGGGTTCGGCCTTGTCGCTGATCGCCTCAAGCGGGCCGACCGGGCCTTGCAGGGTGAATTCGGAGAGCTCGTCGGGGAAGGCGGACGGATCGGGGGCGGGGGAGGTCATGCCGCCCATGATAGCTGGGTGATAGGGTCGTGACTTCCTCTGCCCTTCCCGCAGGACAGAGGGAGCAAAAAGATTACTTGGCCTGATCGACAATCCAGGTCACGGCCGCCTTCACCTGCGCATCGGTGAGCGCGGGGTTGCCGCCCTTGGGCGGCATGAAGTTGCCGTCGGGGCCGTGGTAGCCGTCGGTGGCGTGCTTGATGAGGGTGTCCAGGCCCTCGGCGATGCGCGGGCCCCACATGGTCTTGTTGCCCAGCACCGGCGCGCCGGCCACGCCCGCGGTGTGGCAGGCGTGGCAGAGGTTGTCGTAGATGGTCTTGCCGTCGGTGGTGCCGCCGTAGGCAACCTGTGCGGCGGCGGCCTTGGCCGCGGCGGCCTGAGCCGCTTCCATCGCGGCGCGGCCGGTGTTACCGGCGTACACGGAACCGTTCGGGGCAAGGCTGGCGGAGAGCTGCTTGGCGGCGTTCGGATCGGTTTCCTTCGGCTCGTGCTCGTAGATCGTCCAGGCGGTGAAGATCAGCACCAGGGTCAGTACGCCAAGGCCGGCGATAAGCAACGAGAACTGACGCAGGAAACTCTGGTCGGACTTGCTCATGGAACCGCTCACGCAATACTCCAGTCATCGAATGATTAATCTGGAACGCCGCCACGCCCGCCGTGGCGCCCCTTGCCGCCCCCCGGCGACCCCGTGCCCCCGTGCCCCCGGCATTTCCGGCGCCGCCGAACCCGCCACGGACAGTATCCATCCGAGTATAGACGAAGCCATCGGCAACTTTGAAAGCCCTCGGCGAAGGCGCGCGGTGCCTGCCGCATTCGACAGCTGTGTAAAGAATGGTCAAGAACCGCGCGCGCAGACCTTGCCGCCGCGCCGTCACGGTAGGCTAGTAAGCTTTGGCATGGCAGACCCTGCCATCGGTCATAAGGCACCTATGTCAACTGGCATTGTCCAACGTTGACAAGCAGCCCCTATGCTTGTTTCCAAGGCCTAGGGCGTGTGCCCGCGCCAATGGGGTCAGGCGGCCTAGACGTTCAATCCAGGAGTTTCACATGTCGCGTTTTTGGAAGATCGCGTTGATCGTGATCGCCGTGCTCGTGGTGGGTGGGGTTGCATTCCGCTTGCTGCATAAGCCGCAGGAAGGGGCCGGTGCGGCGCATCGTCGCGGGGGCGGCCGGGAGACCGCGCAAGGCGCGGCAGGCGGTCCCGGCCAGGACAACACGCCCGTGCCGGTAACGGTCGAACCCACCGTCAAGCAGGCCGTGCCGGTGTATCTGACCGCACTGGGCACGGTGACGGCGCTGAACAACGTCACGATCAATCCGGAAATCGGCGGCCAGCTGTGGACGATCAATTTCAAGGAAGGCCAGGCGGTGAAGAAGGGCGACGTGATCGCGCAGATCGACCCGCGCACCTACCAGGCCGCCTATGACCAGGCCGTGGCCAAGGAGAAGCAGGACGAAGCCTCGCTGGCCACCGCCAACAGCACGCTGGAGCGCAACCAGAAATTGGTCGCCAACGGCTACGTCGCCGCGCTGGACATGGATACCTACCGCAACAACGTGGCGCAGTTGCGCGCCACGGTGATCGCCGACCAGGCGGCCGCGCGCTCGGCCAAGGTGCAGCTGGATTTCACCAAGATCGTCTCGCCGATCGACGGCGTGGCCGGCATCCGCAATGTGGACCCGGGCAACGTGGTGACCACGACCACCTCGATCGTCACGCTGACCCAGATCCAGCCGATCTATGTGATCTTCAGCCTGCCCGAGCAGGATCTTGAAACCGTGCGCGATTCGTTCAAGAACGGCGCCAACAAGCTGGAAGTGATCGCGCTGGACCGCACCGATTCGCATCCGCTGGACACCACCGGCTTCCTGCAGGTGGTCGACAACCAGATCGACACCTCCACCGGCACCTTCAAGCTGCGCGCGCAGTTCAACAACCCCGACGCCAAGCTGTGGCAGGGCCAGTTCGTCAACGTGCAGTTGCGCGTGAAGACGGTGGCGGGCGGCCTGGTGATTCCCGCGCAGGCGGTGCAGCGCGGCCCCGACGGCGATTTCGTCTACAAGTTGCAGCCCGACCAGACGGTGGCGATGCAGCCGGTGAAGGTGGCCAGCGAAGTGGGCGACAGTCATGTGATGATCAGCAAGGGCCTGAACGAAGGCGACCAGGTGGTCACCGAAGGCCAGTTCCGCTTGAAGCCCGGCAGCAAGGTCAATGCGCTCAAGCCCGGCGAAGTGCCGCAGGCGCAGGTCACTTCGGGCGCGGACAAGAAAAAATGGAAGAAGGGCAGTGGCCACCGTAATGGCTCCTCGTCCGGTTCCTGATCGAGGCGGTAGCCTGACAGTGCGCCCGCTCAAGGCGGTCGCATTGCCAGGCGCCGGTTACAAGGGTTTGCCACATTGTGTTCACCGCCGGTCACCCGCGACCGCGACCAACTGACGGTTCCTTTCGACCCATGGGATTTTCATCGCTCTTTATCCGCCGGCCGATCGCTACAGCACTGCTGATGGTGGCGGTGCTGCTGCTGGGCATACTCGGTTACCGCGAGCTGCCGGTGTCGGCGCTGCCCGAGATCGAGGCGCCTAGCCTGGTCGTCACCACGCAGTATCCCGGTGCCAGCGCCTCGACCATGGCCTCGCTGGTCACCACGCCGCTGGAGCGCAATCTCGGCCAGATCTCCGGCCTGGACATGATGACCTCCGACTCGTCGGCGGGCCTGTCCACGATCGTGCTGCAGTTCAACATGGACCGCGACATCGACATCGCGGCGCAGGATGTGCAGGCGGCGATCAACCAGGCGCGCGGCACGCTGCCGAGCACGCTGCCGTATCCGCCGGTGTACAACCGGGTCAATCCGGCCGATGCGCCGATCATGACGCTGATTCTCACGTCCAACAGCCGCCAGCTGCGCGACGTGAACGACCTGGCCGACTCGATCCTGGCGCAGAAACTCTCGCAGGTGCAGGGCGTGGGCCTGGTGTCCATCGCCGGCAACGTGCGCCCGGCGGTGCGCATCCAGGTCAATCCCGCGCAGCTGGCCAACCTGGGCCTGACGATGGAAGACGTGCGCAATGCGCTCACCGAAGCCAACGTCAACGCGCCCAAGGGCACGCTCAACGGCGCCACGCAGTCCTACACCATTTCCACCAACGACCAGCTGGCGACGGCGGCCCAATACAAAAACACCATCATCTCCTACAACAGCACCACGCAGGCGCCGGTGCGCCTGTCGGATGTGGCCAAGGTGGTCGATGGGGTGGAGAACGACCAGCTGGCCGCGTGGGCGAACGGCCGGCCGGCGGTGCTGCTGGACATCCGCCGCCAGCCGGGCGCGAACATCGTGCAGACGGTGGCGCAGATCCGCCAGATCCTGCCGCAGCTGCGCAGCGTGCTACCGGCCGACGTGCACCTTGATGTCTTTGCCGACCGCACCATCACCATCCGCGCCTCGGTGGAGGACGTGCAGTTCACGCTGCTGCTGACCATCGCGCTGGTGGTAGCGGTGATCTTCGTGTTCCTGCGCCGCCTGTGGGCGACGATCATTCCGTCGGTGGCGGTGCCGCTGTCGCTGCTGGGCACGTTTGGCGTGATGTCCTTCGCCAATATGTCGCTGGACAACCTCTCGCTGATGGCACTGACTGTTGCCACCGGTTTCGTGGTGGACGATGCGATCGTGATGATCGAGAACATCGTGCGCTACATCGAGCAGGGCAAGAGCGGGCCGGAAGCCGCCGAGATCGGCGCGAAGGAAATCGGCTTCACCGTACTGTCGCTGACCGTGTCGCTGATCGCGGTATTCCTGCCGCTGCTGCTGATGCCCGGCGTCACCGGCCGCCTGTTCCACGAATTCGCCTGGGTGCTGGCCACCGCCGTCGTGATCTCGATGCTGGTGTCGCTGACCTTGACGCCCATGATGTGCGCCTACCTGCTCAGCCCCGACCAGTTGCCCGAAGGCGACGATGCGCACGAGCGCCATGCCGCCGCCGGCAAGCGCACGGTGTGGGCGCGCACGGTCTCGGTGTACGAGAAAACCCTGGACTGGGTGCTGGACCATCAGCGCCTGATGATCGTGGTCGCGTTCGCCGCGATCGGTGTGACGGTGTTCCTCTATATCGTGATCCCCAAGGGCCTTTTGCCCGAGCAGGACACCGGCATGATCACCGGCGTGGTGGAGGCCGACCAGAACGTCGCCTTCCCGCAGATGGAACAGCGCACCAAGGCGGTGGCCGATGCGCTGCAGAAAGATCCCAACGTGGCGGGCGTGGCGGCATTCATCGGCGCGGGCTCCATCAACCCCACGCTCAACCAGGGCCAGCTCAGCATCGTGCTGAAGGACCGCAGTAAGCGCGGCAGCCTCGACGAGGTGCTGGCGAGCCTGCAGAACGATGCGGCCGACATCCCCGGCGTGGCGCTGTACTTGAAGCCCGTACAGGACGTGACGCTGGATACGCGCGTGGCCGCTACCGAGTACCAGTACTCGATGTCCGACGTGAATGCCGACGAGCTTGCGACCTACGCCACGCAGATGACGCAGGCGCTGCGCCAGCGTCCGGAGCTTGCGGACGTGGACAACAACCTTGCCAACCAGGGCGACGCGCTCAAGCTCACCATCGACCGCGACAAGGCCAGCACGCTGGGCGTGCCGGTGCAGACCATCGACGACACCTTGTACGACTCCTTCGGCCAGCGCCAGATCTCCACCATCTTCACGCAGCTCAACCAGTACCGCGTGGTGCTGGAGGTGGAGCCGCAATTCCGTTCCAGCACCTCGCTGCTCAACCAGCTGACGGTGAAGAGCAACGGCAGCGGCGCGCTGACCGGCAGCAATGCCACCACCTTCGGCCAGGCGGCATCGAGCAACTCCTCCACCACCACCGGCATCGCGGTGGCCAACACCGGCATCATCCTGGGCACGGGCGGCACCATTCCGCTGGCCTCGCTGGTGAACGCCACCATGACCACGGCGCCGCTGGTGATCAGCCACCAGCAGCAGCTGCCCGCGGTGACCGTGTCGTTCAATCTCGCGCCGGGCTATTCGCTGTCCGAAGCGGTGGATGCCATCCATCAAGTGGAGAAGAAACTCAACCTGCCGCCGCAGGTGCGCGGCGAGTTCATCGGCAAGGCGGCGGAGTTCTCTTCCTCGCTGAGCAACGAAGCGCTGCTGCTGCTCGCCTCGATCATCGTGATCTACATCGTGCTGGGCGTGCTGTATGAGAGCTACATCCATCCGATCACGATCATCTCCACCTTGCCGCCCGCCGGCGTGGGCGCGCTGCTGGCGCTGATCCTGTGCAACATGAGCCTGTCGGTGGACGGCATCGTGGGCATTGTGCTGCTGATCGGCATCGTGAAGAAAAACGCGATCATGATGATCGACTTCGCGATCGAGGCGCAGCGCACCGGCATGAAACCGCGCGATGCGATCCACCGCGCCTGCCTGCTGCGCTTCCGCCCGATCATGATGACCACCGCCGCGGCCATGCTCGGCGCCCTGCCGCTGGCGCTTGGCAACGGCATCGGCGCGGAACTGCGCCGTCCCTTGGGCGTGTCGATCGTCGGCGGCCTGCTGCTGTCGCAACTGGTGACGCTGTACACCACGCCGGTGATCTACCTGTACATGGAGCGTTTCTCCGACTGGCTGCGCGAACGCCGCGAACGCCGCGCCCTGCGCCAGGCCGCGCGCGGTGCGACCTGAGTGACCGGTTTGCGGCAAGGCTTTAGCCACGAAGCGAAAGCGCCACTCTCCCTCACACCGATCCCCTCCCCTACGTGCAGCAGGGGAGGGCTGGGGAGGGGTGAAGCCCTCACCCACGCGGCAAGCTTGAGCAACCCATCCCCAACCCTCCCCGGCGAGCAGAGGAGGGGGCCGATAAGCCTCAACCTTTCCGCCTCTCCCGCGTTGTTTCGAGCATGAACATCTCCGGCCCCTTCATCCGTCGCCCGATCGGCACCTCGTTACTGGCGATGGGGGTCTTCGTCGTTGGCGTGATCTGCTACGCGTTGCTGGGCGTCTCGGCGCTGCCGGACATGCAGTTTCCGGTGATCTTCGTCTCGGCCAGCCAGGCCGGCGCCAGCGCCGACAACATGGCCGCCACCGTCGCCGCGCCGCTGGAGCGCCACCTGGGCCAGGTGCCCGGCATCGACACGATGCGCTCGTCCAGTTCGTTGGGCAGCACGCAGATCTTCCTGATGTTCAACGCCGGCCGGAACATCGACGATGCCGCGCGCGACGTGCAGGCGGCCATCAATGCCGCACAGCCGGATCTGCCCACCGGCCTCAACAGCCCGCCCAGCTATGAGAAGGCCAACCCCAACGACGATCCGATCATCGCCTTCGCGCTGACCTCGCAGACGCAATCGGCGCGCGATCTGTACGATGTTGCCGATTCGCTGCTGGCACAGCGCCTGCGCCAGCTCACCGGCGTTTCGGAGGTGGATATTCTCGGCGCCGCCACGCCGGCGATCCGCGTGGATGTGAACCTGCGCGCGCTCAATGCCATGGGCATTTCGCCCGACCAGCTGCGCAATGCGCTCACCGCCGCCAACGTGTTCGAACCGCAGGGTTTCCTTTCCAACGGCAAGACCACCATGGCGGTGCAGGCCAACGATGCGCTGCATACCGCCGATGACTTCGCCAACCTGGTCATTGCCACCAACGGCAAGGGCGTGCCGGTGCGCTTAAAAGACATCGCCCGCGTCTACGAAGGTTTGCAGGATGCATACCAGGCCGCCTGGTTCCAGGGCAAGCCGGCGATCCTGATGTACGTCTACAAGCAGTCCAACGCCAACATCATCGGCACGGTCGACCGGGTGAAGGCCGAAGTGCCGCTGCTGCGCAGCTTCCTGCAGCCGGGCACCACGCTTACCCCTTACTTTGACGACACGCCCACCATCCGCGCCTCGCTGCACGAAGTGCAAGCGACCTTGCTGATCAGCCTGGCGATGGTGGTGCTGGTGATGGCGATGTTCCTGCGCCGGCTGGCGCCCACGCTGATCGCCGCGATGGCGGTGCCGCTGTCGCTGGCCGGCGCCGCGGTGATCATGTATGCGCTGGGTTTCACCTTGAACAACCTTACGCTGCTGGCCCTGGTGATCGCGATCGGCTTCGTGGTCGACGATGCGATCGTGGTGATCGAAAACATCATCCGCCACATGGACCAGGGCATGTCGCGGCTGGAGGCGGCGCTGACCGGCGCGCGCGAGATCGGCTTCACCATCGTGTCGATCACCGCTTCGCTGGTGGCGGTGTTTATCCCGTTGCTGTTCATGAGCGGCATTACCGGCATGTTCTTCAAGGAGTTCACGCTGACGCTGGTGGCGGCGATCATCGTCTCGGCGCTGGTGTCGCTCACGCTCACCACATCGCTGTGCGGCCGTTTCCTCAGCGGGCATGACGAGGCCAGTCCATCGAAACTCGGTCAGGCGCTGGAGCGGTTCCAGGAAGGGATGATCAAGGCCTACGAGAGCGCGCTGGATTTCTCGTTGCGCCACGCGCTGCTGCTGTCGCTGACGCCGCTGATGCTGATCGGCCTGACGCTGCTCATCGCCATGTCCGGCCAGATCAAGACCAGCCTGTTCCCCACCCAGGACACCGGCCTGCTGCGCGGCCGCGCCACGTCCGGCGCCACGGTGTCGTTCCAGGATTCGGCCAATCGCCAGCAGCGGCTGATCGACATGCTGCTGCGCGACCACGACGTCGCGGTGGTGGGCTCGCGCCTGGGCAGCACGCGCCAGGGTGCGGCGGGCACGTTCGATATCCAGCTCAAGACGCATGCCGAAGGCCGCAAGGACGACACCTTCGCCGTGCTGGCGCGGCTCAGCGCGAAGGCCGCCAAGTATCCGGACCTCAACGTGCGCCTGCGCGCGATCCAGGACTTGCCCAGCTTTGGCGGCGGCGGCACCAGCCAGGGCGCGCAGTACCAGATCTCGCTGCTGGGTAACGACACGGCCGAACTGCAGCAGTGGCTGCCCAGGCTGGTCGACGAGCTGCGCAAGAACCCCAAGCTGCGCGACGTCGGCAGCGATCTTGACGAAGCGGGCCTGCAGCAGAACATCGTGATCGACCGCGACAAGGCCTCGCGCCTGGGCGTAAACATCGGCACGATCGATTCGGTGGTCTACGACTCCTTCGGCCAGCGTCAGGTCAGCACCATCTACTCGGATCTGAACCAGTACAAGGTGGTGGTGAACGCGCTGCCGGGACAGACGGCCACGCCGCGTTCGATCGACGACGTGCTGGTGCCCTCCACCAACGGCACGATGGTGCGGCTGTCGGCGTTCGCGCATCAGGAACCGGGGCTGGCGCCGACGCAGGTGTCGCACATGAACCAGTACACCACCATGGATCTGAGCTTCAACCTCGCGCCGGGCACGAGCATGGGCGAGGCGCTGCAGATCGTGCAGGCCACGGCCACCAACATGCGCATGCCCGGCGACATCAAGCTCGATATCGGCGGCGACTTCCGCCGCTTCCAGCAATCGCAGAGCGGCATGCTGTGGCTGGTGTTCGGCGCCATCGTGACGGTTTACATCGTGCTGGGCATTTTGTACGAAAGCCTGATCCACCCGGTCACCATTCTCTCCACCTTGCCGGCGGCAGGCGTCGGTGCGCTGCTGGCGTTGTGGTTCACCAACACGGAATTGTCGGTGATTGCACAGATCGCGCTGGTGTTGCTGATCGGCATTGTGAAGAAAAACGCCATCATGATGATCGACTTCGCACTCGTCGCGCAGCGCGAGCACGGCAAGACGCCGCTGGAGGCGGCGCGCGAGGCGAGCCTGGTGCGCTTCCGTCCGATCATGATGACCACCATGGTGGCGATCCTGGCGGCGTTGCCGATCGCCATCGGCCTGGGCGAGGGTTCGGACCTGCGCCGTCCGCTGGGTATCGCGCTGATCGGCGGCCTGCTGATCTCGCAGAGCCTGACGCTGTTGAGCACGCCTGCGCTGTACGTGATCTTCTCCTGCCTCAGCGAGCGCTGGGCCGCCTGGCGCGCGCGGCGGCGCGCGCGCAAAGGCGGTGGCCGGCGCGTGCTGGTGCGCGAGACCTGATCGCCGCATCAGGATCACGCGCCATCCCATAAAAAACCCTCCCCTGCACGCAGGGGAGGGTTTGGATGCGGCGACGGCTGTTGCGCGGCCCTAGGCTCGAACTAGAAAAACTTCTGCTCGTATTTCAAATAAACCACGCGGCCGATGTCGTATTGCGGGTTGTATGGAAACTGGCTGTAGCCGTCGGTTCCGGTGGGCCCGAGCGGGCCGGCCACACTGAACACGCCGGTGTACGACAGCGGCGCCTTGCGGTTGAAAATATCCGTCGCGCCGATCGCGATGCGCCCGTGCCACGGCGCCTCCCAATTCAGTTGCAGATCGTTGAACGCGATGCCGCCCTGCACGTTGAGCCCCGTCGGCGAGATGCTTAGATCCTTGTTGGGGTTGTTGCAGGGAAACACTTCGCTCAACGCGGGATTGGGCGGAATGCACGGCTCCGACAGCGAGGAGTAGTAGCGCAAGGTCCAGGTTGCGCCGAAGTGCTTGTAGCTCCAGCTCAGATTGACGGTGGAACGGAAGCGCCAGATCGGACCTAGCACCGTGTCGTACGCGCCGAGCGTGTTGGAGGTGACCGGGCCGCCGGGCGTGATCTGCTCCTTCACCGAATTGATATACGTGCTGGTCGAATCGAACTTGAACTGGCCGACCGGCGTTTGCGGGAACAGGTAGCTCAGGCTTAGATCCTCGCCGCGCTCTTCCACAAAGCCCTGGTTGACCAGTGCCTGCAGCAGGTCGATCACCTGCCCGTACGAGGGGCCGGATGCGGTGTTGCGCTGGAACTGCGAGCACTGTTGCGTTTCGCCCAGCAGGTAGCAGTTGTCCAGAATGCTGCTGGCGGTCGGCAAGGTGATGACGTTGGCGATACGGATGCGATACCAGTCCAGCGTGGCATTGAAGCCGGTCAGGTAATGCGGACTGTAGACAATGCCGCCCGTGTAGCTGCGCGAGGTTTCCGGCTTCAGCGCGGCGTTCGCGCCGGTGAAATACGGCGTGGTGCTGGTGAAGTTCGGGTTCGGTATGGGTTGGCCGTTGGCGGTCAGCTGCGTGAAGCCGGCGGGCAGGCCCGGTAATCCGGCAAAGCCGTTCTGGCAGCGCTGTTTCACTACCGGATTGCCGGTGAGGCCGAAGTTGGCGTCGCAGGGATCGGTGTAGTTGGTGAAGCTCTGCATGGTGCCGCCGAACAGATTGGCGATGGCCGGCGCGCGAAAGCCGGTGCCGTAGCTGGCACGCACCAGGATGTCGTTGATCGGTTGCCACGACAGCTTGAACTGGTTGTTGTTGGTATTGCCGAAGTTGCTGTAGCGCGAGAAGCGATGCGCCAGGTCCACATCCAGCAGTTGCGCGCCGGGCATGTCCTTGAGCACCGGCAGGTTCACTTCCAGATACGCTTCGTTGAGCCCGTAGGCACCGTTACCCGGGTTTTGCTGCAGATTGGTGTTGAGGCCCAGCTGGGTATATGCGTCGGGCGTGGCGCCGCCGGAAACCGCGCGATGGTCGGCGCCGATGGCGAAGGTCGCATCGCCGCTGCCCAGCGATTGCGGGAAGGTGAACATGTCGCCGCTGAAATCCACGTTGGCGACCTTCATTTCGCTAAAGGAGCGCGTGCCGGCAACAATGTTGATGTAGTTGCTCTGCGCCTGCGTGATGCCGCCGGAACCGGAGAACGGATTGAGCGGTACGCAGCCGGCGATCACATGCCCCGGCGTACCGCACTCCACCACGCCATTGGGGCCCATGAACGAGGGGCCCAGTGCCTGATACACATTCACCAGGTTGAGATTGCCCGGGCCGAAGCTCGATTGGGTGTAGCGATAATCGCTGTAACCGGCGTCCCAGGAGAACTGCCGCTCGCCGATCGAGAAGTCGCCGTCGAGCCCGACACGTCCGCCGTATTGCTTGATCTTGTTGTCCACCACGCGGTTGGGATACTGCAGCGGCAAGTTGAACTGCAGGTCGTTGCCCGGCAACGGGTTGTAGTAACTATTGGCCGACAGCGTGGGGAAATACGTCGCGGGGAACGTGCCTGCCGGCAAGCCAAGCGCCTGGGCCAAATGCGGGCCATTGATCGGCGTGAGCGAACTGAGCGGATAGCCGCCGATGGCCACCGTCGAGTCGTTGCTGTTATACGTGCCGACGGCGCTGGCGGTGATGTCGTCGGTGATTTTGTAGTCGCCCTTGATCAGATACGAGCGCAGGCGGTTGTCCGGGATCAAGGTTTCCAGGAACGCCGAATTGGCGTAATCGTTCTTGAAATACGGCGACGGATACTGCGCGCCGAACGTATTGACATGGTAGTTGGCAATGTCCAGCCCGTTCTGGCCGGCATTGACCGTGATCGGACCGTTTGCCAGCTGCGGCAGGTTGACCGGCAGGCCGGTGGCCGGATCGAGCGCACCGGTGATCGTGCCGTAAGGCGACTGCTGCTGGCTCTGCGGATAGTTCGGACCGAAGCTGAAGTAACCGTACTTGCTATAGTCGCGATCGTCCGCGTTCAGCCCGTCACTGTTCTGCACGGTCATATTGACCAGGAACGAACCGCGCGAGAACTTCTTGCCGCCGGTAAGGCTGAACTGGCTGTTCCTGCCGTCGCTGCCGGGGGAGTACATGCTGTTGTAGGTATCCAGTTGCAGGCCGTCGAAATCCTTCTTGGTAATGATATTGACCACGCCGGAAATCGCATCGGAGCCGTAGATCGCCGAGGCGCCGTCCTGCAGGATCTCCACGCGATCGATGATCGAGCTGGGAATCGTGCTGAGGTCGGTCTGGCCGAAGATATCCGTGGTCCAGCGCTGGCCGTCGACCAGCACCAAGGTGCGCGGCGCGCCGAGCCCGCGCAGGCTGACGTATTGGCCCACCACGTTGCCCAGCGAACTCTGGTTGCTGGTGCCGGCCGAACCCACGGATGAAACATTCTGCAGAATCTGGCCGACGTTGACGAAGCCCTGCTGCTGCAAGTCGGCGTGCGAGAGTTCGGTCACCGGTTGGGCGGTTTCCACGTCCACGCTGCGGATCATCGAGCCGGTTACCGTGATGCCCTGCAGCGTGACGGTTTTCTGTTGCGCGGGTGCGGCGGCGGGAGTGGGTGATACGTTGGTTTGGGTTGCGGCCGGAGCCGGGGACGGTGTGGTCGCTGCCGTTTGTGCGGCGGCAACCGTCGTCAATGCACAGCCTCCTAGCGCCAGGGCCACCCGAATGGCCATGGCGAGATGTTGATATCTAGCGTTCACGACTAATCCTCCCTGCGAGCTTGGGTGTGGGGAACACGCATGCCGACTTCCTTCCCTGACGTTTGGGAATCACCAGGGTTGCGCGCGATGTGGGGTGTGGGGGATTTGCGCAACCCGTGAATGTTTTATGAAGAAACAGGGCGTTTCTAAAGAGCCAATTCGCCCGCGTTTGCGTTAAATGAAAAAGCCGCTATGAATCCTTTAAACGCCGCGCTTTTCTACCGGTCGCGGCAGTATTTGCAGGTTGAAACGTAGACGCGGCAGCCATGCGCACAAAAGCGCCGCGGACGCTTTGCGGTCCTTAACGTTCAAATGGCAAATAGACGTCTATGCCGCCAAGTAAGCGGTGGCGTCCCGCAGTGTTCGCTAGGGAGCTTGACCGATCGCCGACTTCAATCGGGCCAGGTCCGCGGCCGATACGTGGCAACGCAGCGGTGCCAGGCGCTCTCCCTGGTAGAGATAGAAGGTCGCCGCGCCATCGGTGTGTTCGTATACCGAAAGCCGGTCGCTCATGCCGCTGGAGTCCTGCAGCTGGAATTGCAGGGCGGGGTGTTGGGGAATGTCGGCGCTCATGCCCGAGCAATGGGTGTGGGTCTTGATCCAGGCGGTGAGGGCGGTGAGCTGGTCTCCGCTCAGCGCGCGGCCGGACGCGTCGTCGCTGTCGGGCTGCACGGTGACCTGCGCCGAGGTGATCTGGTGCACCTCCAACTGCTGGGCGCAGCCGGCAAGCAGGAGCAGACCCATCGATAACGGCAGCAAGGCGATACGTGCAGGCATGGTGTGTCCTCAGATACGGTGCGGTCGGCATGGCCGGGCCATGCGCGGGGGCGGTTACGCGTCCCCGGCGTCCCGCGCGAGCCGTTGCGGCCATGATTCCGTACGCTTAAGTACGTTTTATGACAGCCGTCAAGGCCTTGGATTTGGCCGGGCCAGCCCAAGATTCAAGCGCCACGTCGTCCCATCGGTTCGGAACACGCCCCGTACCCGGATGCACCCCTGTCACGCAGCTCCCGGCGGCGCTTTCGCGCTCCGGGTGAAAACGCGACAATGGGAAGCTTATTCGGACTTTCATCGCGTTCCCTGCCGATGACCGACCAGGAAGGCGCACTTTAAGTGTGCGCCATGCGCCGCCGCGACCGGTCGCGGCAGCTGCGCTCCCCATGAAATGTCGTAGCAACCAAAGGCCCACGCAGACCATGTCCCAGACGCCCAAGATCATCTACACGCTGACGGATGAAGCCCCCTACCTCGCCACGCAGTCCCTGCTGCCGATCATCAAGGCCTACACCGCCACGGCGGGTATCGCGGTGGAAACGCGCGACATCTCCCTCGCCGGCCGCATCCTGGCGCAGTTCCCGGACATTCTCAAAGATAACCAGAAGGTCTCCGACGACCTCACTGAGCTGGGCGTACTGGCCACCACGCCCGATGCCAACATCATCAAGCTGCCCAACATCAGCGCCTCCATGCCGCAGCTGAAGGCCGCGATCAAGGAGCTGCAGTCCCAAGGCTATCCGCTGCCCGATTATCCGGAAGAGCCCAAGGACGTCAGCGACTGGAACATTCGCGCGCGCTACGACAAGGTGAAGGGCAGTGCGGTCAATCCGGTGCTGCGCGAAGGCAATTCCGACCGCCGCGCGCCGCTGTCGGTGAAAAACTACGCACGCAAGCACCCGCACAAGATGGGCGCGTGGAGCAAGGATTCCAAAACCCACGTCGCGCACATGGACGGCGGCGATTTCTACGGCAGCGAAAAGTCCACCGTGGTCGATGCGGCCACCGTCGCCAAGATCGAATGGTTCGGCAAGGACGGCAGCAACACCGTACTGAAAGAGAAAACCAACCTCACCGCCGGCGAAATCATCGACACGGCCGTGATGAGCAAGAAGGCGCTGGCCGGCTTCATCGACGCGCAGATCGAAGACGCCAGGAAGCAGGGCGTGCTGTTCTCGCTTCACCTCAAGGCCACCATGATGAAGGTCTCCGACCCCATCATGTTCGGCAACGTGGTGACCGAGTTCTACAAGGACGTGCTGGCCAAGCACGCCGACACGCTCAAGCGCATCGGCTTCAACCCCAACAACGGCATCGGCGATCTGTACGCGCGCATCGGTACGCTGCCCGAAGACCAGCAAAGCCAGATCAAGGCCGACGTGGAGGCCGAGTACGCCAAGCGCCCGGCGCTGGCGATGGTCAATTCCGACAAGGGCATCACCAACCTGCACGTACCCAGCGACGTGATCATCGATGCCTCCATGCCGGCGATGATTCGCGATTCGGGCAAGATGTGGGATGCCCAGGGCAAGCTGCAGGACACCAAGGCAGTGATCCCCGACCGCAGCTACGCCGGTGTCTACCGGGCGGTGATCGAGGACTGCAAGGCCCACGGCGCGTTCGATCCGGCCACCATGGGCAGCGTGCCCAACGTCGGTCTGATGGCGCAGGCCGCCGAAGAATACGGTTCGCACGACAAGACCTTCCAGATCGCCGGCGACGGCGTAGTGCGCGTCACCGACGCCAACGGCAAGGTATTGCTGGAACAAAATGTGGAAACCGGCGACATCTGGCGCATGTGCCAGACCAAGGACGCGCCGGTGCAGGACTGGGTAAAGCTGGCCGTATCGCGCGCGCGCCTCAGCAACACGCCCGCGGTGTTCTGGCTGGATAAAAACCGTGCGCACGATGCGCAGATCATCAAGAAGGTCGAGCGCTACCTGAAGGATCACGACCTCAGTGGCCTGGACATCCGCACGCTGTCGCCGGTCGATGCCACCGTGTTCTCGCTGGAGCGCATTCGCAAGGGCCAGGACACCATCTCGGTGACCGGCAACGTGCTGCGCGACTACCTCACCGACCTGTTCCCGATCATGGAGTTGGGCACCAGCGCCAAGATGCTCTCGATCGTGCCGCTGATGGCCGGTGGCGGCTTGTTCGAAACCGGTGCCGGCGGCTCGGCGCCCAAGCACGTGCAGCAGTTCCTGGAAGAAGGTTACCTGCGCTGGGATTCGCTGGGCGAATTCCTGGCGATGGCCGCCTCGCTGGAACATCTTGGCAACCGCTACGCCAACAAGGCGGCCAGTGTGCTGGCCAAGACGCTGGACCAGGCCAACGGCAAATTCCTCGACAGCAACAAGTCGCCCGCGCGCAAGGTCGGTGAGCTGGATAATCGCGGCAGCCACTTCTACCTGGCGATGTACTGGGCGCAGGCCCTCGCCGAGCAGAACGACGATGCCGCGCTGAAGTCGACGTTCGCGCCGCTGGCCAAGGCGCTGACCGAGAACGAAGGCAAGATCGTCGGCGAACTCAACGGTGCGCAGGGCAAGCCGGTCGACATCCGCGGTTATTACCATCCGGATCTTGCACTGGTAAGCAAGGCGATGCGTCCGAGCGAAACCTTCAACGCGGCGCTTGCTGCGTTGTAAGCGGATCGTCATCGGCACAAAAGGGAACCGGGCCGTGTGAACTGCAGCCGGAAGTTGGACGCCTGTCCAAGTTCTGTGGTGCAGTTCAACCGGCCCCGTTTTTTGTCACGGATGGCACACGACGACGATGCGGCAAGCCATTAAGGTGGCGATGCATAGGATGGGATTTCCCGCGCTTCCGGAGTTGTCACGCATGCGCATCGTCATGGTTATGGTCATGGGATGGCTCGCCGCATGGCCAGCGGCGCCCACCTGGGCACAGTCCGCGCCGGTTGCGCCCGGCAGCGCGCCCGCGCCCGCGCGCGAAAACGTGAAGCTGCTGCAGGCCGTCACGGTCACCGGCGAGCAGCCGGGGCCGGGCCTGTGGAAGGTCAGCAAGGGCAATCATGTCATGTGGGTGCTGGGCACCTTGACGCCACTGCCCAGGCATATGGAGTGGCGCTCGGCCGAAGTGGACCGCACCCTCGCGCAGTCGCAGGAAATGCTCGAAGCGCCGAGCGCGGACCTGAAAGTCGACGCCGGATTCTTCGGCAAGCTCGCACTGCTTCCGTCCGTCTATGGCGCGCGCAAGAATCCGGGCGGCGAGAGCCTCCGGCAGATCCTTCCCCCGGACATGTACACGCGCTGGGAAGCGCTGAAATTGCAGTACTTGGGCGACGACCACGGCATCGAATACTGGCGGCCGATCCTGGTGGCGTGGAAGCTCTATCAGAAGGCGCTGGACAAGGCCGGCCTCACCAATGCCAATGACGTCCTCGCCACGGTACGCAAGCTGGCGGATCGGCACGATGTGAAACGCACGCCGGTCAAATACCAGCTGGTGGTGGAGCACCCGCGCGAAGCGCTGGATACGATCAAGGAGACCAACTTGCACGACATCAGCTGCTTTAACCAGACGCTGAACATCGTCGGGCAAGACATGGGCCAGCTGACCGCACGCGCCAATGCCTGGTCCACCGGCGACATCGCCACCTTGCGCAGCCTGTCGGTAGGCGACCGCCATGAGTCATGCCTGATCGCCGTGATCAATGCCGACGTCGCGCAGCAGCTGGGCCTGCACGACTTGCCCCAGCGCATGGAGGCGATGTGGCAGCAGGCTGCCGTCGCCGCGATCGCCCGCAACACGCAAACCTTCGCCGTTCTGCCGATGCGCGAAGTGCTTTCGCCGGACGGCTACCTCGCCCACCTCAAGGCCATGGGCTACACCGTGCAGTCGCCGGAAGACCTCGATCCCTAGTCCCGCGCACCGCGCTTTGCGCATCGGCCTCGCTACATGAGGCTGGAAATGGGGTGTGGCCAGGTGCAGAGGGAATGAAGCGGCCCTGCTTGGCGCCGCTCACGATCAGCGCCGCGCCGCTGTCGATCATGCCGATTTGTCCGGGCGGCGAGCGTTCGCGCGGCGTGCTGGTTCTTTCCCATCAAGCCCAACGCGCAACGGCGCGCTCTAAGGCGCGCCGCGCGGCGTGTCCGGCCACACATCGACGAAGGGAAACGTTATGCCCAGGCGCTCGCGGCGTTCAGCGCATCGATCTCATCGGCGGCAAGCGTCAGCCGCGCGGCGCCGATCAACTCCTGCAGTTGTTCTACACCGGTGGCACTGGCGATGGGGGCGGTGATGCCTGGACGCGCCATCAGCCATGCGAGCGCGACCTGCGCGGTGGTTGCCTTGTGCGCGGCGGCGATTTCATCGAGGGCGGAAAGCACCTTCAAGCCTTGCGCGTTGAGGTATTTCTTCACCGCGCCGCCGCGCGCGCTGCTCTTGTACAGATCCGCCTCGCAGCGGTACTTGCCGCTAAGGAAGCCGCTGGCCAGCGCGTAGTAATTGATGACGCCCACGCCTTCCGCGCGGATCAGCGGCTCCAGTTGCTTTTCGTAACCGGCACGGCTGACCAGGTTGTATTCCGGCTGCAGGCTTTCATAGCGCGGCAGGTGGTGATCCTTCGATACCTTCAACGCTTCGGCGAAGCGGTCGGCGCCGTAGTTGGATGCGCCGATCACGCGCACCTTGCCCTCCTCGATCAGACGCGCGAACGCGCCCAGGGTTTCGCTGAGCGGCACCGTCGCATCGTCTTCATGCGCCTGGTACAGATCGATACGATCGGTTTGCAGGCGCCTGAGCGAACCCTCCACCGCCTCGCGGATGTTGATCGGCGAGAGCCCGCGATGTTCCACCCACTTGGCCACCTTGGTGGCGATCGCCACGTGCTCGCGCTTGCCGCTGCGCTTGAGCCATTTGCCGATGATGGTTTCCGATTCGCCGCCACGGTTGCCCGGCGCCCACGCCGAGTAGACGTCGGCGGTATCGATCAGGTTGAAGCCGGCGTCGACGAAGGCGTCCAGCAGTTCGAACGAGCGCTGCTCATCGACGCTCCAGCCGAATACGTTGCCGCCGAAGGCGAGCGGTGCAATGGACAGATCGGAGCGGCCCAGTTGGCGCAGTGGCATGGTCAATCCTCGGAACAGGCAGGGGTGGCGCCGTCGTGCGGCGGCACAAGGCTATTCCGAGGTGGGTGCCTGCGCGCGTGAATCAAGCACCGCAGGCACAGTCATGTTCGTCGCGGCGGCTCCCCAGGGGGAGTCGGGCGACGTCCACCTCGATCCGGACGGCCACGGCTCGATCGCAAGCGGATGTATCAGGTCGCCAGGACAGCGGAGCGGGCGCAAGGTGGCCGTGCAGGAACAGCAGGTCGATCCATGGCGAGCGCATGGCGGGTTCCGGTCTGGGTTGGGGTATGTTCAACGTACTGGCCTGTGCGCGCCCGGAAAAGCGATATATTCGCAAGCCAGGTTTGAGGGGCATTCAACATGAGCCGGGTTCCACTCAGTCTTTTGCAGCAATTCGTGCACATTGCCCGCCTGGGCAATCTGTCGCGCGCGGCCGACCAGGCCAATCTCACCGTCAGCGCGCTCAGCCATCAGATGCGCCAGTTGGAGGAGCGCCTTGAGCGGCGCCTGTTCGAACGCGGCCCGCGCGGCGTGACCCTGACCGTGGAAGGTTGCGAGCTGCTCGAAGCGGTGGGCGAACACTTTGACGGCATCGAACACGCGCTGTCGCGCTACCGCGAACGCCGCCACGATGCGTTGAGCCTGAGCGCGAGTCCCGGCATCACCTCCAGTTGGCTGATGCCGCGCCTGCCACGGCTGCTCGCGGCGCATCCGGAGCTGCAGCTGAATTTGCAATCCACGTCCGCGCTGGTGAATTTCGAACGCGAAGCAGTCGATGCGGCAGTGCGTTATGGCAAGGGCGAATGGGAAGGTTTACGCAGCGAGCGTTTGTTCGGCGAATGGATCGCACCGGTGGCGGCGGCCGAGCTGGTGGCGCGCATGGGCGATGCCGATCCGCTGGATCTGGCGCAGTGGCCGCTGATCGGCGATCCCAACCGTAACAACCGCTGGAACGACTGGTTTGCGCACTACGGCGGCGAGCCGCCGCGCCGCTACGTGGCCCACGTCGATACCGTCGATGCCTTGCGCCAGGCCGCGCTGGAAGGGCTGGGCGTGGCGCTGGGGCGCATGGTCACCTCCAAGTCGCTGATCGACGCGGGGCGCCTGGTGGTGTTGGGCGATCGCTACTTGCCGGTGCCCGAGGCGTATTACCTGGTCTACCCGCCGCGTTCGCAAGACCATCGCGGCATGGCCACGTTTCGCCAGTGGCTGCTGGAGGAAGCGCAGAGGTATGAGCGCCAGATGCCGGTGTGGCAACCGCAAGCGTCGCCGCTTTAGCCGTCCGGTCGCGGCCCGGCCTTGCGCGCGGGTAAAGGCCCTGGGCACTTGTTGTTGCCAGGGCACCTGGGCGCGTGGACCGGGTACGTAGACCCGCCATTTTCCGTCGCTGTCCAGCGGCGAGCTGCCGAACGCGTGCAGGCTGAATTGCACGGGTATGCGAATGTCCCCCTACGCGTCCGCCGCATGCGGGCCCGTGGCGGGCAGGTTGAACGTCCACTGCTTGATCGCGTTCAGCGCTTCAAGCACATGCTCCGTCCCGTTGTTGGTGTAGTCCTATGGTGTAAGTCGCAGACGGCAAAATCTGACGTAGAACGACGGCAACCCCTACGGTACCTTCACGTAGAATACGCCGGTCGACCACATGGGAGTCGACATAAAGAAACCCTCTGCGACACTCATAAGGATTTTCTATGCCCAGCACCGCCATCCTCGTCGACGGCGCTTTCTTTCTTGCCCGCTATCGCAAGGTATGGGGCGACCGCGATGCCAACGACGCACGGACCGTGGCCAAGACCGTTTTCGGCATGGCGCTCGAACACCTCAAGGTACTGGATCGTCCGCGCGAAGCGCTGTACCGCATCTTTTTCTACGATTGCCCGCCGCTGGAAAAGGTGCTGGTGAAGCCGATCAGCGGCGAAAGCATCGATTTCGCCCGCACCTCCGCCGCTTCGTTCCGGCGCGACCTGCACGATCAACTGCGCCGCCAGCGCAAGATGGCGCTGCGACTGGGGCGCCTGGCCGACCGCGGCGAATGGAAGCTGCGCCACCAGGCTTACCAGCAGTTGCGCGAGGAATCCTTGTACTGGGACGAGCTGGGCGACGAGCATTTCGAGCCGGACATGCGCCAGACCCAGGTGGACATGAAGATCGGTATCGATATTGCCGCGCTCGCCTACAAGCGGCAGGTGGACCAGATCATCCTGGTTGCCGGCGACGCCGATTTCATCCCCGCCGCGAAGCTTGCCCGCTATGAGGGCATCGACTTCATTCTCGACCCCATGTGGCAGGGCATCGCGCCGGACCTGCACGAGCACATCGATGGGCTGCAATCGGTCTGCCCGCGGCCGTTCTGACGCGCAGGCGGGCGGGGCGCACCCGCCCGCCGCACAAGTCGGTCGCCGGGCGAAGTAAATTAAATGTAAAATGTCCACACCGGCTGTACACGACTGGCGGCATCATGCCGCGGACACCGATGCAAGGAGTTGTCATGAAAGCCACGCTCGCCTTCAGCTTGGCCGCCGCGCTGCTGCTCGCTGGCACTGCCCATGCGCAACAAGCCGCGCAGGACCAGCCCGTGCAGGATCAGCCCAAGGGAGACCTGGTGCCGCCGACCAGCGCCAGCGATTTCACCGCCTCCCAGCTCGATACCGTGCTCGCCGGCTCCTGGCGTTCGGCCGCCAACAAGGCGCGTGACGTCTATCGCCATCCCAAGGCGACCTTGCAGTTTTTTGGCCTGCAGCCGGACCAGACGGTGATCGAGATCACTCCCGGCGCGGGCTGGTATGCCCAGGTGCTCGCCCCGCTGCTGCGCGATAACGGCCATTACATCGCCGCGGTGGCCGACAACAACGCCGAGGCCAAGCAGGATGTCGCCGCCCTGCGCAAGGAGTTCGCCGGCGATTCGGCCCAATTCGGCAAGGCCGCCATCGTCACCTTCAACCCGCAGTCGCCGGTGTTCGGCCCGGCCGGATCGGCCGACATGGTGCTCACCTTCCGCAACGTGCACAACTGGGCGATGGCCGGCACGGCGCCGGCCATGTTCAAGGCCTTTTACGCCGTGCTCAAGCCTGGCGGCGTGCTTGGCGTGGTCGATCATCGCGCCGCGACCGGGGCGACGCTGGATGCGGTCAAGGCATCGGGCTACCTGCCCACCGCCTACGTGATCAAGCTGGCCACCGACGCCGGCTTCAAGCTGGACGCGCAAAGCGAGATCAACGCCAATCCCAAGGACACCAAGGACTATCCCAAAGGCGTGTGGACCTTGCCGCCGACGCTGGCGCTGGGCGACCAGGACCGCGCGAAGTACCAAGCGATCGGCGAATCCGATCGCATGACGCTGCGCTTCGTCAAGCCGGCGGCCAGCGGCGCGCCGGCCGCGTCGTCCTCGAGCGCGGCCTCGCACTGAGCGGCCTGTCTTCGCATGCTGATCGCGCTGAACAAGCCGTTCGGTGTGCTGTGCCAGTTCACCACTAACGACGGACGTCCCACGCTGGCCGGCTATGTGCGCCAGAAGGACGTCTATCCGGCCGGACGGCTCGATCACGACAGCGAAGGGTTGTTGCTGCTTACCGACGATGGCGCGCTGGCGCATCGGTTGACCGATCCGCGCCACAAGCAACCCAAAACCTATCTGGTGCAGGTCGATGGTGCGTTGAGCGATGTAGCTTTGCAGGCATTGCGCCGCGGCGTGGTGCTGAACGACGGGCCGACGTTGCCGGCGCTGGTCGAGCCAGCCGATGAGCCAGCATGGCTTTGGCCGCGCGATCCGCCGGTGCGTTTTCGCAAGAGCATTCCCACCAGCTGGATCTCGATCACGCTGCGCGAAGGGCGCAATCGGCAGGTGCGGCGCATGACGGCGGCGGTGGGGTTTCCCACGCTGCGGTTGATACGCGTGCGGGTCGGCGGTTATGCACTGGATGGGTTGTTGCCGGGCCAGACGCGCGTTCTGGCCGCGTAGAGGCGTTCTGCGGAAAATCGGCCTAAGTCATAAGCCAAAAAAAGCCTTGGCCGTGGCCGTACTGTTGGCCGCGGTTACTTCCACCGCCTCGCCACGGTCGCGTGCGATCTCTTCGCAGATATGCCTCAGATACATCGGTTCGTTGCGCCGGTGGCTCGGCTGCGGTCTCACCGTACGCGGCAGCAGATAAGGTGCATCCGTTTCGATCATCAAGCGGTCGGCAGGAATCTCGCGCACGAATTGGCGCAAATGCGTGCCGCGCCGTTCGTCGCAGATCCAGCCGGTGATGCCGATGTGGCAATCGAGCGCAAGATAATCGTGCAGCGCCTCGCGCGTGTCGGTAAAGCAATGCACCACGGCGGCGGGCACCTTATCGCGATAGCGCTTAAGCAAGGCCAGAAAATCGTGATGCGCATCGCGCTGATGCAGGAACAGCGGCTTGCCCGCATCGGCCGCGATGCGCAGTTGCCGTTCGAACACCTGCAGTTGCACCTCGCGCGGCGAGTAGTTGCGGTTGTAGTCCAGGCCCGTTTCGCCGATGGCGCGCACCTCGGGCGCACGCGCAAGCTCGCGCAGGCGCGCGTCGGTGGCGTCGAGGTAGTCGATCGCATGGTGCGGATGTACGCCTGCCGTGGCATACAACAGGCCCGGATGGGCGCGGGCCAAGTCCAGCGCATGTTCGCTGCCGGCGTGTGACGCGCCCGTGACAACCATTTTGACGACGGCGTGCGCGCCGGCACGGTCGAGCACGGCATCGAAATCGTGCCGGAACGACTCATGGGTGAGATTGGCACCGATATCGACGAGCTGCATGCGAACCCTTTTAAAGTTTTCATTGTCTCATTGAGGGATGCCTCGATCCATGGGCTGCCGTACGCATGCATGTGGATCGAGCCAGCCAGGCCCTACCGCCCACTCACAGCATGAACGGCCGGTCACACTATGCGCAGGCAGCCACTCCGCAAGGCTCGCCAGCCGCTTCACGGTTGTGCTACCAATGGGATTGGCCTGTTCGACGAGTGGGGACGCCGGGCGGCGAAACGTTATAGATGAGACGTCAGTCACAAGCGGGGTGATTATGTCGGCAGTCGTAAAGCCGGCGTCCGTCGGGGCAATGAAGGCCACGGATGACCATGAAGCGGCGGTGTGCGCACTGCTGGTGGCGCGTGGGCGCCTGAAAGACAACGACCTTGCGCGCGCCAGGCGCCTGCACGAGGAGGCCCCCGAAGGCACCCTGACTGCCCTCCTGGCACGCCTGGGGCTGGTGTCCGAGCGCGACCTCGCCGAGGCCTGGGCCGAGCGACTGCATGCGCCGCTGCTGGCCGCGCGCGATGCGCCGGACATGCCGCCCGCCGATCTGGATATCTCCATCCGCTTCCTCAAGCAGCAGCATGTGGTGCCGGTGCGCGCGGGCGACGACGGGTTGAGCTTGATGGTGGCCGATCCGGCCGATCCCTATCCCCTGCATGCGGTGCGCCTGGCGTCGGGCAGGCCGGTGTCCTTATGCGTGGGCGTGCGGTCGGAAATCGACGACTTGATCGAGCGTTATTACGGCCAGGGCCGTTCGGCCATGGGCACGATCGTGGAAAACCTCGACGGCAGCGCGGCCGAAGAGGACGACGTGGAGCATCTGCGCGACCTCGCTTCCGAAGCGCCGGTGATTCGCCTGGTCAACCTGATTCTGCAACGCGCGGTCGAGCAGCGCGCCTCGGACGTGCACATCGAGCCGTTCGAGAATCGCCTGAAAGTGCGCTACCGCATCGACGGCGTGCTGCACGAGGTCGAAGCGCCGCCGTCAAGTTCCACCGCCGCGGTGATCAGCCGCGTGAAGATCATGGCCAAGCTCAACATCGCCGAGCGCCGCCTGCCGCAGGATGGGCGCATCCAGTTGCGCGTGCAGGGCAAGGAGCTGGACCTGCGCGTGTCCACCGTGCCGACCAGCTTCGGCGAGTCGGTGGTGATGCGTATCCTGGACCGCGAAACGGTGGTGTTCGATTTCGCCTCGCTGGGCTTCACCGAAAACTTCCGTCAACGTTTTGTGGAAGTGCTGCAACGCCCGCACGGCATCCTGCTGGTCACCGGTCCCACGGGCTCGGGCAAGACCACCACGCTGTACACCGCGCTATCGAAGATCAACACGCCGGGCGTGAAGATCATCACCGTCGAAGATCCCGTCGAATACCAGCTCGAAGGCATCAACCAGATCCAGGTGAAACCGCAGATCGGTCTGGATTTCGCCAACGCGCTGCGCTCGATCATGCGTCAGGATCCGGACGTGATCATGATCGGCGAAATGCGCGACCTGGAAACCTGCCGCATCGCGATCCAGTCCGCGCTCACCGGCCATCTGGTGTTGTCCACCCTGCACACCAACAGCGCGGCGGGCGGCGTCACGCGCATGCTCGACATGGGCGTGGAAGATTACCTGCTCGGTTCCACCGTCAACGGCATCCTCGCCCAGCGCCTGGTGCGCCGGCTCGATCCGGATACGGCCATTCCTTATGACGCGCCGCCGGAGGTCATCAAGGAATTCGAGCTGGACAAATACACCGACGAACGGCCGATCCGCCTGTGGAAGCCGGGCAGCAGCCAGGCCAATCCCACCGGTTATCGCGGCCGGCGCGCGATCATGGAATTTCTGGTGATGAGCGATCCGTTGCGGCGCCTGGTGATGCAGCGCGCCGACGCCGGCGAGATCGAGCGGCAGGCGCGCGCCGAAGGCATGCGCACCATGTACGAGGACGGCATCGCCAAAGCCGTGGCAGGCATCACCACCATCGAGGAGGTGTTGCGTGTCACGCAGGAGGGATAAACGCCTCGCGCCACAGCGGATAATCCTCTCCCCCGCGTGCAGCAGGGGAGGGTTGGGATGGGTTGAAGCCCATCAGCAGAAGCAAGAGCGTCACCCCCTCCCAACCTCCCCCTGCAAGCAGGGGGAGGGGCCAAGAGCGAGCGCGGGCGCGAATCAAAGACGTAGCATTTTCATCTCGCCGCGACCTGCCCCCTCCCCTGCGTGCAGCAGGGGAGGGTTGGGGTGGGGTGAAGCCCACCAGCGGAAGCAAGAGCGCTACCCCCTCCCAGCCTCCCCCTGCAAGCAGGGGGAGGAGCCAAGAGCAAGCGCGAGCGCGAATCAAAGACGTAGCGTTTCCATCTCGCCGCGACCCGCCCCCTCCCCTGCGTGCAGCAGGGGAGGGTTGGGGTGGGGTGAAGCCCTCCAGAAGAAGCAAGAGCACCTCCCCCCCTCCCAACCTCCCCCTGCAAGCAGGGGGAGGGGAAAAGCTCAGGCTTCGGCGGGGTCAAAGCGCCCATTGCGCAAAAATTGACCACTCAGCCGCGCCACTTCCGCCGAAAACAGCAGCCCGGTATGGCTGGTTTCGACTACGCAGTGGTCGGCCAGGCCAGGCAGGCGGGTCTCCTCCACGGCGACGGTGCCGTCGTGCTCCCCGTGGATCTGGCTGAGCATGGCACCCAGCCCGATCGGCATGCAGCCGGCGATCATGCCCACCTCGCGCGGCCCGCTCCAGGATTCAAAACCCTGTTCCAGCAGCATGCGATTGTTGCCCAGAAGTACCTCGCCGCCACGCCACAGGCCGGCGAAGGCCCGCGCCGCCGCGCTGCCCTTGAGCGGTGAACCCAGGCACACGATGCGTCCCGGCGGCAGGCCTTGCATCTCCAGGCAGGCGCGCAACGCCAATAGTCCGCCCAGGCTGTGGCCCACCAGGTGCACCGGCTCCGGCGCGCACTCGGCCATGCCGCTGCGCAGCCGCGCGAGGATGTGTTGCTGGGTCGCCGCCACGCTCATGTAGTCGAAGCGGTGGACGCGGAAGCCGTCCTCCATCAGGCGGCGATGCAGCAGGCCAAGCGCGAAACCGCGCATCCACAGGCCGTGCAGCAGGATGATGTGTTCGGTCATGAGTCAGGCGATGGCGATGTCGCAGCGAGCATGCCATGCCGGATCGCCCGGCATGGCATACATGCATCAACCTTTCGCGTTTTCACCCATCGCGACCGCCACGTGCAGCTCCTTGAGCTGCGCGTCGCCGACGGGCGAAGGGGCATCGGTCATCAAGTCTTGCGCGCTGGTGGTCTTGGGGAACGCGATCACGTCGCGGATCGATTCGGTGCCGGCCATCAGCGCGGCGATACGATCGATGCCGAAGGCCAGTCCACCGTGCGGCGGCGCGCCGAACTTCAGCGCCTTGAGCAGAAAGCCGAATTTCATCTGGGCCTCATCCGGACCGATGCCGAGCAGGTCGAATACCGCGCTCTGCATATCCGGGCGATGGATACGGATCGAACCGCCGCCGATCTCGGCGCCGTTGAGCACCATGTCGTAGCCGCGGCTGACCGCGTTGGCGGCGTTGGCGCGCAGCTGGGCGATGTCGTCGACCTTGGGTGCGGTGAATGGGTGATGCAGGGCGACGAAACGCTTTTCTTCCTCGTCGTATTCGAACATCGGGAAGTCGGTGACCCACAGCGGCTTCCAGCTGTTTTCCACCAGACCACGATCCTTGCCGACCTTCAAGCGCAGCGCGCCCATGAAATCGGTGACGGTTTTCCACTTGCCCGCGCCGACGAACACGATGTCGCCCGATTGCGCGCCGGTAGCCTTGAGTACGGCATCGAGCGCCGCATCATCGAGAAACTTCGCCACCGGCGAATTGACGCCTTCGCGGCCCTTGGCCAGATCGTCCACCTTGATCCAGGCCAGGCCCTTCGCGCCGTACTTGGCGACATATTCGCTAAGCTGATCGATCTCCTTGCGGCTCAGCGCGGCGCCGCCGGGCACACGCAGCGCGGCCACGCGGCCGGCCGGATCGTTGGCGGGCTCGGCGAACACCTTGAACTCGACGTGCTTGAGCGCGTCGGCCACGTCGGCCAGTTCCAGCGCAATGCGCAGGTCCGGCTTGTCCGAACCGAAGCGACGCATCGCTTCCTCCCAGGTCATGCGCGGGAAGGTCGCGGCCAGTTCCGCGCCGATCACCTCCTTGAACACATGGCGAATCATCGCCTCGACGAAATCCTGCACATCCTTTTCTTCGACGAAGGCGAATTCGAGGTCGAGCTGGGTGAATTCCGGCTGGCGGTCGGCGCGCAGGTCTTCATCGCGGAAGCAGCGGGCGATCTGGTAGTAGCGATCGAAGCCGGCCATCATCAGGATCTGCTTGAACAGCTGCGGCGACTGCGGCAGCGCGTAGAACTGCCCCGGATGCACGCGGCTGGGCACCAGGTAATCGCGCGCGCCTTCGGGCGTGGCCTTGGTGAGGATCGGGGTTTCGATGTCCTGGAACCCGCGCGCGTCCAGATAGCGGCGCAGCGCCTGCACCAGCTTGATGCGGGTGCGCATCATGGCCTGCATCTCCGGACGGCGCAGATCCAGGTAACGGTAAGTCATGCGCATGTCTTCGTTGGGATTCTCGTGCAGCGCGAAGGGCAGATCCTTCGCGGCATTGAGAATCTCCACCCGCTCGGCCAGCAGCTCCACCGTGCCGGTCTTGAGCTTGTCGTTGGCCGACAGGCGCTTGCGGACGCTGCCGGTGACGCGCACGCAATACTCGTAGCCCAGCTCGCCGGCCACGGCGAAGGCCGCGGCGTTTTCGCGCTCGATCACTACCTGGGCCAGCCCCTCATGGTCGCGCAGATCGACGAAAGCAACGTGGCTTTGCAGGCGCAAGGTGTTGACCCAGCCGCAGAGGGTGACGGCCTGGCCGACCAGCGATTCGTTGATGAGGCCGCAGTAATGCGTGCGCATGCGCTTGAAACTCCGGGCCGACGGGGCGGCGAATTAGCGTGGAAAAGACCGGAATGTTAACACCGTTGCCCCTGGCCCCTCCCCCTGCCCAAGCAGGAGGAGGCTGGGAGGGGTCGCCCGCACTTGCGCAAGCCTATGAGCAACATGAAGGGCTTCCCCCCTCCTCACCCCTCCCCTGCTGCGCGCAGGGGAGTTTTTAGTCTGTGGTGGTGGCCGGCTTGCTGGCTGGCGCCGGCGCCGGTGCAGGCGACGCGGCAGCGCCGCCGGCTTCGGCCGGTTTGCCGGTACCGCCCTCGCCTGCCAAGTTGCGTTTCTTGTCGCCGTCTTTCTTGAAATCGGTTTCGTACCAGCCGCCGCCGGCCAGCCGGAAGGATGGTGCGCTCAGCTGGCGCTGCACCCTGGGTTCGCCGCAATGCGGGCACTGGGCCGGATCGGGATCGGACAGTTTCTGCAGGCGATCGAAACGATGGCCGCAGGCACTGCATTGGAATTCGTAGATAGGCATGGACACACTCCGCAGCGCCATCGGCCTGGCGGCCTCGGGCAGCGGGCATTATCGGGTCGTGGGCCAGGATTTCAACCGCGGCGATGGCTCAATGCACGGCCAGCGCCACCAGCACCGCCGCTTCCACCATTTCGGCCAGCGCGCCGGCCGTGTCGCCGGTAAAGCCGCCCAGGCGCCGCTGGCAGGCATGCCGCCACAGCCCGAACACCAGCACCGCGACCAGCAGCGCCAGCGCGCCACGCCACTTGGCCAATGCGCACAATCCGGCCGTCATGGCCAGCGAGATCGCGCAGGCCCGGCCCGGCGCGTTGGCAAGCGCCGCGCCAAGTCCACGGCTGCGCACGTAGGGCGTGGTGATGAACAGCGAGACCAGGCTGGCGCGCGCCAGCAACGGCGCAAGCAGCAGGGCCAACCACTGGAACGTGCCCAGGCTCTGAATCGCCGCCACCTTCAGCAGCAACACCAGGATCAGCGCCACCACGCCGGCGGGGCCCGAGCGCGGATCCTTCATGATCGCCAGCGTCTTCTCGCGATCGCCCAGACCGCCAACCCAGGCGTCGGCGCTATCGGCCAGGCCATCCAGGTGCAATGCACCGGTCATCAGCACCCACGCCAGCACGATCAGGGTCGCCGACAACACCATGGGCGAATTGCGCAACAACCAGGCGAGCATCGCCAACACCACGCCGATCAGCAGACCCACCAGCGGATACCACGCCAGGGAATGCGCTTTCGCGCGCTCATCGTCGAACACGCCGGCGGGCACCGGCAGTCGGGTCAGGAAGCCAATCGCCACCAAAAGGCTGCGCATCATGCGGCTACCGAAACGGGCCAGCACACACGATGCAGGGAAGCGTGCGGCACTTCAATGCCGGCCATGTCGCCATAGCCGCGCCGCTCCACCCGGCAGCGCAACAGGCGGATCGCGCCGCCGTGGGTAATCACCAGCGCGCGGCGCGCGCCTGCTTGCGCCGCCACCTCGTCCAGCGCCGCGCCGAGGCGATCATGAAATGCCGCGAAGCTTTCCGCGCCCGGCGGCGGATGCGCCACCGGATCGGCCCAGAAGCGACCCAGCGCGTCGCCTTCTTGTTCGGCGATACGCTCGATCGGCACGCCCTGCCAGCGACCGAAGTGATACTCCGCCAGGCGCGGATCGAGCCGCAATGGCAGGCCGCGCGCCGATGACAACTCGCGAGCAAAAGCCGCGCAACGTTGCAGGCTGGACGCAACGATGAGATCCCATTCGCGTCCCTCGACGGCGGCGCGCAATTGCGCCCATCCCAATTCGGTCAGCGCGTCGTCGAGCTGGCCGCGATAGCTGCGCTGCCCGGTTTCGCCGTGACGCAAAAGATCGATGCACACGCTCATGCCGTGGACACGCCCGCCTGCGCGAACGTCGCCATGCCGTTGTGCAGCGCGCAGGCCAGGCGCAGCAACGGCACGGCGGCCGCCGCACCGCTGGCCTCGCCCAGGCGCAGGCCAAGATCGAGCACGGGATCGGCTTGCAGCGCACGCAGCAGCCGCGCGTGTCCGTGTTCTTTGGAACGATGCGCGAACAGCAACCACGGCTGTACCTGGGGCTGCAGGTGCACCGCCACCAGCGCGGCGGTGGTGGTGATGAAGCCGTCCACCAGCACCGGCATGCCGACCTGCGCCGCCATGACGAACGCGCCGGCCAGTGCGGCGATTTCGAAACCGCCCAGGCAGCGCAACTGCTCCAGCGCGCCCTGTGCACCGGCATGTTGCGCCAGCGCGCGCTCGATCACCGAAACCTTGTGCAGCACGCCGGCCGAATCCAGTCCGGTGCCGGCACCGGCCAGGCACGAAGGCGGCTCCTGCAGCAACGCGCTGGCCAGTGCCGCGGCCGCGGTGGTATTGGCGATGCCCATCTCGCCGCCGATGAACAACTGCGCGCCGGCCGCCTTGGCCGTGCGCACGCTTTCCGCGCCGATCATCAGCGCGCTGTCTAGCTGCTGCTCGGTCATCGCTGGCTGTTCGCAGAAATTGGCGGTAGAGGGCGCAATGATCTGGCGCCGCACGCCGGGAATCTCGCCCGGATCGTTCACCGTGCCCAGGTTCACCACGTCCAGCGTCGCGCCCAGGTTGCGCGACAACACGCTGATCGCGGCGCCACCGCTGGCGAAGTTGCGCACCATCTCGCCAGTGACCACCTGCGGAAACGCCGATACGCCTTCCGCCGCGACGCCGTGGTCGGCCACGAACACACTGATCCACACCTTGTCCAGCGCGGGAGTGGGCGTGTGCTGCAGCGAGGCCAGATCAACCGCCAGCGCTTCGAGCATGCCCAGCGAACCGGGCGGCTTGGTCAGCTGTTCCTGGCGATCGGCAGCCTCGCCGAGGATGGCCAGGTCCGGTTGCGCACAAGGGGCGGTAAGCCAGTGGAAACTCATGACATTGTTCCTTTCAAGACCATGGGCAGCCCCGCCGCGACGAACAGCACGCGTTCGCAGATCGCGGCCAGGGATTGATGCAGGCGCCCCGCTTCGTCCACGAAACGGCGCGTCAGTTCACCTAGCGGCACAATGCCCAGGCCAACTTCGTTGCTGACCATCAACACCTCGCCGGGCAACCCCGGCAGGATATCGAGCAAGGCCGTACGCTCCCTTTCGAAACGCTGTGCATCGGCGTCGCCGAGCAGATTGCTCAGCCAAAGCGTCAGGCAATCGACCAGCACAATGCGATCCTCGCGCACATGCGCACGCAACGCATGGGCCAGATGGAGTGGTTCCTCCACGCTCAGCCACGACGCCGGACGGCGCGCGCGATGGTGCGCGATGCGCGCGGCCATCTCCGCATCGCCCGCCTGCGCGGTGGCCAGATACACCACCTCGCGCCCGCTGCCGTGGGCCAGCCGCTCGGCGAGCGCGCTCTTGCCGGAGCGGGCGCCACCGAGGATCAAGGTACGCATGTGGTCATGCCCAACAGTCGTTCCAGCATAGAAATATCCAGATGTCGTTCGACCGCGTCGGCCAGCCGGTCGATGGCCGCTTCGCGCAACGCATGCACATCGACCGTAGTGGCATCGTGCAGCCCCGCCCACCGCAGCAGCGCAAGCAGGGCTTGCGCGTCATCGAACAGTCCGTGCAGATAACTGCCGATCACCTGTCCGTCGGCAGAGCGTGCGCCGTCGGAGCGGCCATCGTCCAGTCGCGCGAACGGAAGCGCCAGCGCAGGTCCCTGGCTGATGCCGCAATGAATCTCGTAACCGGCCACAGGCGCATCGGCGAAGGTGAGCCGCCCCTGCGCGCGATGCAACTGCTTGTGCGGCGCCAGCGTGGTTTCCAGGTCCAGCCAGCCCAGCCCTTCACTGGAACCGGGCTCGCCCTCGATGCCGAGCGGATCGTGCACGGCACGCCCGAGCATCTGCAGACCGCCGCAGATACCGATCAGCTTGCCGCCGTAGCGCAGATGCCTGGCGATCCCGGCGTCCCAACCTTGCGCACGCAGCCACGCCAGATCGGCGCGCGTGGATTTGGAGCCCGGCAGGATGATCACCTCGCACGGCGGCAGCGCCTGGCCCGGAGCGACCATGCGCAGATCGACCTGAGGATGCGCGCGCAACGCGTCGATATCGGTGTGGTTGCTGATGCGCGGCAGTGCGGGCACCGCGACGCGCAGCACCGCTTCGGGCTTGGGGGCGTATTCGCGCGGCAAGGCGTCTTCCGCCTCCAGGTGCAAACCTTGCAAGTACGGCAACACACCCAGCACGGGCTTGCCGGTTTCGCGCTGCAACCAGTCCAGTCCCGGTTGCAGCAGACCCAGATCGCCGCGAAACCGGTTGATGACCAACCCCGCCACGCGCGCACGCTCGCTTTCCGATAACAGGGCAAGCGTGCCGACCAAGTGCGCGAACACACCGCCGCGATCGATATCGGCAATCAGGATGACCGGACAATCCACCGCCTCGGCATAACCCATGTTCGCGATGTCGCGATCGCGCAGATTGATTTCGGCCGGACTGCCCGCGCCTTCCACGATCACCGCATCGTAGGCGGCGATCAAGCGCGCATGCGATGCCATCACCGCATCAAAGGCGATGCGCTTGTAGTGGTGGTAATGACGCGCATCCATATTGGCCACGGCATGCCCGTGCACGATCACTTGCGCACCGGTGTCGCTGTTGGGCTTGAGCAGCACGGGATTGAAATCCACGCGCGGCTCCAGGCCACTGGCCTGCGCCTGCACCGCCTGCGCGCGCCCGATTTCGCCGCCATCGGCGGTGACGGCCGAATTCAAGGCCATGTTCTGCGGCTTGAATGGCGCCACGCGCAGGCCGCGCCGATATGCCCAGCGGCATAGCGCGGTCACCAGCGCGCTTTTGCCCGCATCGGAGGTGCAGCCCTGCACCATCAGCACGCGTGCCGTCATCGCATCACCTGGGCTAGCGCCGTATCCAGGCGATGGAATGCCGCTTCATCCGGCGGCAGACCAAAACGCAGGCTGGGCACGTCCTCGAACAGCCGTGTGAGGATGCCCATCCGCGCCAAGGCGCGATGCACGGTTTGCGCGGCATCGTGCCGGCACCATTGGAACAACGCGCAACCTGCGCTTGGCTCAAGGCGGTGTTTTGCAAGCAAACGCGCCAGCTTTTCGCTAGTCTCGATCAGCATCGCCCGCGCCTGCGCGTGCCACGCGCGATCGCCCAGCGCCTGCCGCAGCACGTAACGCGTCGGCCCGCTCAGCGTCCATGGCCCAAGCCTTTCCTGCAACGCATGCAGCAACGCCGCCGTCGCGCAGACGAAGCCGGCGCGCGCACCGGCCAGGCCAAAAAACTTGCCCACCGAACGCAACACGATCAATCCGTCGCGATCGGCATGCGCACAAAGGCTCTCGCCCGGCGTCACATCCATGAACGCCTCGTCCACCACCAGCCAGCCCCCGTGCGCAGCCAGTGCCGCATGCAGCTGCAGCAGCGCCTGGACACCGAAACGTTCGCCGCCGGGATTGTTCGGATGGATCAGCACCAGCACATCCCACCGCTGCGGGTGGGCCAACAGCGCCTGGGCCGGATGACGCTCCACCGCATGGCCCGCGCATTGCCAGGCTTGCGCGTGCTCGGCATAGCCGGGCGCAATGACTCCAACGCGACATGGCGCACGCAGCAGCGGCAGGGCCTGGATCGCCGCCTGCGAACCGGCCACGGGCAGCACGTGCGGTGCGCCGTAATAGCTGCGCGCGCAGTCGATCAGGCCATCGTCGTCCTCGGGCAGGCGCTGCCACGCCGAGGACGGAATGGCCGGCACCGGCCAGCCGAACGGACTGATGCCGGTGGACAGGTCCAGCCAATGATCCAGCGCAATGTCGTATTCGCGCGCCGCGCGCTGCAAGCGGCCACCGTGTTCAAGCATGCACGCCTCCATGGATCGCCATCCCCAGCAACAACGCCACCACCAGCCAGGCGATCACACCATCGCGCAGCAAACGCAAGGCGCGAAGCACCGACGCGGCACTCGGTGCATCGCCCTCGCCCAACGGCGGCCGCTCTTCCCACACGCCATGGTAGGGCGCCGCGCCGCCCAGGCGCACGTCCAGCGCACCGGCGCCGGCGGCCATCACCGGTCCTGCGTTGGGGCTGTCCCATTGCGATGCCTGCGTGCGCCAGCAACGTAACGCGCGATGAAAGTTTCCGCACAAGGCGTAGGTGAGCGCGGTGAGCCGGGCTGGCACATAGTTCAACGCATCGTCGATGCGCGCGGCGGCCCAGCCGAAGCGCTCGTAGCGCGGTGTGCGGTAACCCCACATCGCATCGAGCGTGTTGGCCCATCGATAAAGCAGCGCACCCGGCGCGCCGAGCAGCGCGAACCAGAACAGCGTACCGAACACCGCATCGTTGCCATTCTCCAGCACCGATTCGGTGGCCGCCGCGGCGACCTGGCCGGCATTCAATACCGCCGTATCGCGACTGACCATGCGTCCCACCGCGCTACGCGCCGCATCCAGCTCGCCGGCCTGCAGCGCCGCCGCCACCGGACGGGCGTGCTCGCCCAGGCTGCGCAAACCCAGCGTGAAATACAACACCAGCACGGCGATCACTTGCGACGCCCAGCGCGGCGCTACGCACTGCAACCCCCACACCAGCAGCACCGATGGCAGCACCGCCAGCGACCACGCCAACACGCCCGCCATGCGCCGGTCGGCATGCATGCGCCGCTCGATCGCGTTCGTCATGCGTCCGAATGCCACCAGCGGATGCGCCCGCCGCAGCTCGCCCAGCAGCCGGTCGGCGAGCACGGCGGCGATCATCAGCACCGCGATGTTCATGGCAGAAAAAGCTGCATGGCAGCCTGCGGCTGCGACGGGAAATAGAAATGCACGAAGCTGGCCGTAAGCCGCCGGTCGCGATAAACCGCTTCCTTACAGGGCCCCTGGTTCGGATTGCTGGCATGCGCGAGCGGCTGGGCGCTGATCCAGGCTTGGGCATAGTGAAAGGTGTGCCCGCGCAAAACGCCCTCCGGCAACGCCACGCTTTGCAGGCCCAGCGCCGCGAGGCGCGCTTGCACAACCGCGTACCCGGACAGCAGGCCGGCCATGGGTGCCTGGTTGCCGTCGCGGTCGGCCAGCGAATTGAGCGCAAACAGCAAACCGCCGCATTCGGCCAGGATGGGTTTGCCCGCATCGCGGTGCGCGCGCAGGGCCGCGTGCAGGTGATGGCATTGCGACAGCGCAGCCAAGTGCAATTCCGGATATCCGCCCGGCAGCCATACCGCCTCGCAGTCGGGCAACGCGTCGCCCGCCAAGGGCGAAAAGAAATGCAGGCTGGCACCGGCGGCGCGCAACAGGTCCAGATTGGCCCTATAAATGAAGCAAAATGCCGCGTCGCGCGCGATGGCGATGCGCACACCCGTCAACGAGGGCGCGATGGCATCGACGGCCGGCAACGGGAAACTCACCGGCGGCGGAAGCGTCGTCGCCGCGTGTGCGGACCACGCCTGGGCCAATGCATCCAGGCGCGCATCGATATCGGCCAGTTCACCCGCGGCGATCAGACCCAGGTGACGTTCCGGCAACGCCAGCGCATCCTCGCGCGGTAACGCGCCCAGCCATTGCAACGACGCGGGCAGGCTCTGCTGGAGCAGTTGCGCGTGATAAGCACTGCCGATGCGGTTGGCGGCCACGCCGTACATCGCCAGGCCGGCGCGATACGTGGCAAGGCCGCAAGCAAGCGCGCCGAAGGTCTGCGCCATCGCCGCGCCGTCGATCACCGCCATCACCGGCAAGCCCAACTGCTGCGCCAGATCGGCACTGGATGGCGCACCGTCGAACAAACCCATCACACCCTCGACCAGAATCAGGTCGGCGTCCGACGCTGCATCGTAAAGCCGTTGGCGTACATCCGCCTCGCCGCACATCCACAGATCCAGCTGATACGCCGGCGTACCCGCCGCGCGCTCCAACACCATGGGATCGAGAAAATCCGGCCCGGTCTTGAACACGCGCACGCGACGTCCGTGCCGGGCATGCCAGCGCGCCAGCGCGGCGGTGACCGATGTCTTGCCCTGCCCCGACGCGGGCGCCGAAACCAGCAGGGCCGGACAGCGGCGCATCGCGCTCACAGCTCCACGCCTTTCTGCGCCTTGATGCCTGCGTCGAACGCATGCTTGACCACGCGCATTTCGGTCACCGTATCGGCGACCGCGATCAGCCCGTCGGGTGCACCGCGCCCGGTGATCACCACGTGCTGGCGCGGCGGGCGCGCCGCGACCGCCTTCAACACCTGCTCAAGCAATACGTATTGCTTGACCAGTGCGATGTTGAGTTCGTCGAGCAGGACGAAATCGTAAGCCGGATCGGCCAGCATGCGCGCGGCCTGCATCCAGGCCGCCTGCGCGGCGGCGATGTCGCGCGCCTTGTCCTGCGTTTCCCAGGTGAAGCCTTCGCCCATCACGTGATAGTCGAGCAGGTCGCCGGCGAAACGGCGGAAAAACGCCTCCTCGCCGGTGGAAAACGTACCCTTGATGAATTGCACCACGCCGCACTTGAAGCCATGTCCGAGCGAACGGGCAAGCATGCCGAAACCGGACGAACTCTTGCCCTTGCCGTTGCCGGTGTTCACCACCAGTACGCCGCGATCGATGGTGGCAGCGGCGATCTTGCGATCGACCAGCGCTTTCTTGCGCTGCATGCGTTCGCGGTGACGCTCCTGGGGCGTCATCAGGTCGCGCGAGATCCGATCGTTCATGCGCGTGCCCCGCGCGTGACGGATGCTGATCGCAACTTCACCATTTCCACTCTCCTTCCTGCGCCCGCGTACACGGCCTGGCTATGATCGAACGGACGCGGAGGCAAGGACACCGGCTGCGAACGCAGCGGTCACCCGATGGCCCTCCGCCGTCCGGTTGGTTACGCCTCAAGGCCGGTCTCCGGGCTTGCGAGCGAGGCCAAGGGCCTGCGATCCACGCCTTCCCGCGCACGCTTCGCAGTGGCTTGGTGTGGAACGCTTGCTCGCCTACCGTTGCGGGGGCAGCTCCGGCTTGGGTTCGCGCGAACGCACCGGATTCCCGTTTCAACCACCGTGCAATGCCGGCGGTCACCTCAGGCGCAGGCATGGTAGTGCTTGGGGCCGATGCACGCCTAGCCCGGCAGCGAAGCGGCGCATCTAGACGCTATCTACACCGCACCGCGATGCATGCTTGTCACCGGCGCGCGCTGGCGCTGACGCGCGCACGCGGCGGGGGCCAGAATCGGTATACAAGCAGCTGTTTGCGCTCAATATTCCCAATTGGACTTTGAAACGCCCAATCATCCGTTGCCGCGAGGGGACTTTGTCACTAATCTGAAATTGTTGCATAGCAACAAAGACACGCTAGGGGATACATGGGATGAAGAAACTGCTCGATAAGACCACAACGCCGCCGCTTACCGTCGCCATCTTGCTCGCCATCGCCACGCACGCGTCGGCACAGGACGCCAGCCAGGCCACCCCGGCCAGCAACGCCAAGAACCTGCAGGCCGTGATCGTCACCGGCACGCACTCGCAGAACCGAACCGACAGCGCGTCGCTGTCGCCGATCGACGTGATTCCGGCCGCCCAGCTGCAAAGCACCGGCACGAATGAACTGGCCACGGCGCTGGCGCGCCTGATCCCTTCGCTCAACTTCCCGCGCCCGGCGGCCACCGACACCACCGATTCGCAGCGCCCGGCACAATTGCGCGGCCTGGCGCCGGATGAAGTGCTGGTGCTGGTGGATGGCAAGCGCTGGCATACCAGCGCCCTGGTCAATACCGATGGCAGCATCGGCCGCGGTTCGGCGCCGGTAGACCTGAACACCATTCCGCTATCGGCGATCGACCACATCGAAGTGCTGCGCGACGGCGCGTCGGCGCAATACGGCTCCGATGCGATCGCCGGCGTCATCAACATCATCCTCAAGCATGGCGCGCAGGGCGGTTCGGTAGAACTGGACGGCGGCCAGTTCCAGCGCGGCGGCGGCCGGCAGTGGCTGGGCTCGGCGAACGTCGGCATCCCGCTCAGCGGCGACAAGGGCTGGCTGCGCATCAGCGTGGACGATGGCCACCAGGATCCGACCAACCACGGCGGCGCCGACGTGCGCTATCCGCAGTTGGGCGAGAAGCAGGTCTTTGGCGATCCGTCGATCAGCCAGCACAACCTGTTCCTCAATGCGCAGTACGACATCACCAGCAACGTGCAGTTCTACGCGTTCGGCAGCTACCACGAGCGCGACGCGATTTCCGATGAGCTGTACCGCAACCCGTATCTGTATCCCTCGTCGGTAAAAACGGCGCTGAGCGCGATCTATCCCGACGGCTACCAGCCGCTGCTGCAGGCGCACAGCACCGACCAGGCGCTGGTGGCCGGCGTGCGCGGCACTACCGACGGATGGCGCTGGGACGTGAGCGCCAACTACGGCGGCAATCGCGTGGCGCTCGATACCATCGACACCGCCAACTATGCCTTCCTGCACGATTTCGGCTACACGCCGACCCATTTCTTCGACGGCATCGTCTCGGCGGCGCAGGAAGCGGTGGACGTGGACGTCGCCAAAGATCTCAACGTGGGCTGGCTGCCCAACGCGGTGACGCTGGCGTTCGGCGCGGAGTATCTGCGCGACACCTACAGCATCGGCGCGGGCGATCCGGATGCCTACTACGTGGGCACCTCTGGCGTAAGCGGCGGCGCGCAGGGCTTTAGCGGCTACAGCCCGATCAACACCGGCTCGTGGAGCCGCAGCGACGTGGCCCAGTACGTCAGCCTGGAAACCAATCTCACCGACAAGCTCGGCACCTCCATCGCCCTACGCCATGAGGATTACAACGACTTCGGCAACACCGTGTCCGGCGCGCTGGCGGCGCGCTACGACTTCACCGACCGCTTCGCGCTGCGCGCCAGCGCATCGACCGGTTTCCGCGCGCCCTCGCTGGCACAGGAAGACTATTCGCAGGTCGGCTCGCTGTACCTGACCCCCAGCAGCGCCGGCCCCGGCATCGCGCCAGGCATCTACCAGACCGGCTTGCTGCCGGTGAACAACCCGGTGGCGCAGTTGCTGGGCGCGCAGGCGCTGCGGCCGGAGAAGTCGCACAACTACACGATCGGCGCGGTGTACAACCCGATCGATCCGCTGACGCTGACCTTCGACGTCTACCAGATCCAGATCTACAACCGCATCGTGCTATCGAGCACGTTGAGCGGCCTGAACGATCCGGCCGTGGTGGCCTACTTGGCCGCGCACGGCATCACCGACATCGCGTTCAGCTCGGCCCAGTACTTCACCAATGCGGTGAACACGCGCACGCAAGGCGGCGACCTGGTCGCCAGCTATCGTTCGGATTTTGGCAACGACGGCCTGCTCGACAGCACCCTGAGCTACAACTACAACCGCACGCAAGTCGTTGGCGTCGCGCCCAATCCATCGCAACTGGATGCACTGGGCCTTGAGCTTGAGCGCGTGAGCTACCGCGACATCAAGGGCCTGCTGGCCAACTCCACGCCGCGCAGCAAGCTGATCCTCAACGAGAACTACACGCTCGGGCACTGGGCGTTCAACGGCAACCTCACGCGCTATGGCAGCTTCACCGCCTACAGCAACAGTACGTATCTGCTCAACCAGACCTTCAGCCCCCAGTGGGTGCTGGATCTGGCCGGCAGCTACAACCTCGGCAACTGGACTTTCACGCTCGGCGTGGACAATGCCAGCAACAGCTATCCGGACAAGGTGATCGCGGCCAACAACAACGACGGCACCATCCCGTATTCAGAATTTTCACCCAACGGCTTCAATGGGCGTTACTATTACTCCAAAGTGATCTATCACTGGTGACCCAACAAGCCCACTGCCAAGCACTGCGATGCATCGCATCGGACATCCCGGCCAACGTGCCGGGATTTTTTTGCCGGCGAAACACAACGCGCGCTGCGTCGCCCTGCGTGTTCAGCGCACGCCCCAAAGCGTGACCCTGACCGCCTTGACCTGGCCGCCCTCGACGGCGGTCACGCGCCTGCCGGTTGTCGAGGTGCCAAAGCGCCCGCTCAATTGGCCTTGCGTCAGCGCACCGCCGACATGCCGGCCTTGCATCGATCGGCCAAACGGCGCGTGAAATATGCCCTCGGTGCGGCCGATTTCCGCGCTCCTGCTGATCGCCTTGCCATAGTGTTCGATGAAGCCCTCCTGCCTGGCGGCCAATGTCACATCCCGGTCCACGCGCAGGTCTTTGACGTGCTCACGCGGGCCAGGACGCGCTGGGTTGGAGACGTTCTGCGCGTACGCCCGCAGCACGCTGGGGTCGTACGCGTCCCGTTCGACGGTCAGTTCGTACGTGTGACCGAACTGAAAATCGATAAGGGTGCTGTTGCTGGCGCCGCAACCGCCGTCAGCCTCCGGCCTTCCTTCGAGCGCGGAAAAACGGGGGCCGCTGCCGGAGAACACGACCAATGCCTTGCCGTCCTCGCGCGGCTGGAGGCCAATGTACCCGCAGCCGACCGACGTGCCGTCAGCGCCGTTGACGCCGAACTGCATGGCGTAGAAGTCGCCCGCGTCGTGGGCTCCCTTTCTTTGTTCGGCCCGACGGATGGCGATGGGAAAGGTAAGGCTGCGCAAGCCAGCTTTTGGCGCGTGCAGCACATAGGACAGCTCATACAATCGGTTCGGCGACGTCGCCTTCGCCTTGGCTTGCGGCACGGCGTCCGGATTGAGCAGCGTGCGCAACACGGCCATGCCCCTCGCCCGCTGCTGCGACGGCGCCACCGGCGCGTGCCATCGACGGCCAGGTAGCCACGGCTCAACGTCTTTGCTGACCGCCGGTGCCGAACCCACGCTGTGCGTCGCTTCAGCGGTGCTATCGGTATCGCCAACCTTAAAAGAGATATCGCCGGGCCCGGGGGATCGCACTTGCATCGGTCTTCGCCTGATGAGGAACGGGTTGGGATGGCGCAGTTTGTCCACTCGCTGCCGTGCGCGGGTGGTAACCCATGCATTCGTATGGTTTCGCACACAGGGCTGCAAAAAAATCCCGGCTTGCGCCGGGATGTTCTTCGTTGCACGTTTCGCAGCGATCAGCGAAAAATCATCCGTTCTTGCGGAACGACAAATGCCCGCCTTCGGCGCCCACCTCGATCGTATCGCCGGAAATAAAACGCCCTTCCAGGATCTCCTTCGCCAGCGGATTTTCGAGCTGCTGCTGGATCGCACGCTTGAGCGGACGCGCGCCGTATACCGGATCGAAGCCGACGTTGCCAAGCAGGTCCAACGCCTTCTCGCTGATTTCCAGGCGCAGCTGGCGCTCGGCCAGACGTTTTTCCAGCTGCACCAGCTGGATCAACGCGATCTTGCGGATCTGCGCTTTTTGCAGCGGGCGGAACACCACCAGCTCGTCGAGGCGGTTGATGAACTCCGGACGGAAGTGCGCCTGCACCACGCCCAGCACGGCCGCCTTCATCTGCAGGTAGTCCGCTTCCGAATCGCCGGCATGTTCCTGGATCAGCTGCGAACCTAAGTTGGAGGTCATCACGATCACGGTGTTGCGAAAATCCACCGTGCGGCCCTGGCCATCGGTCAGGCGGCCGTCGTCGAGCACCTGCAACAGGATATTGAACACGTCCGGATGCGCTTTCTCCACTTCGTCCAGCAAGATCACGCTGTACGGACGGCGACGCACCGCTTCGGTGAGGTAACCGCCTTCCTCGTAGCCGACATAGCCGGGCGGCGCGCCGATCAGCCGGCTCACGGAGTGCTTCTCCATGAACTCGCTCATATCGATGCGCACCATGGCGTCCTGCGTGTCGAACAGGAATTCGGCCAGTGCCTTGCACAACTCGGTCTTGCCGACGCCGGTCGGACCCAGGAACAGAAACGAACCGTACGGGCGATTCGGATCGGACAGCCCCGCGCGCGCGCGGCGGATCGCATCGGACACCGCGCGCACCGCTTCGTCCTGGCCGACCACGCGCTTGTGCAGCGATTGCTCCATGTGCAGCAGCTTCTCGCGCTCGCCTTCAAGCATCTTGCTGACCGGGATGCCGGTCCAGCGCGATACCACCTCGGCGATTTCCTCTTCGGTGACGCGGTCTTGCACCAGCTTGAAGTCCTGCTTTTCGGCGGCCTGCGCGGCGGCGAGCTGCTTTTCCAGTTCGGGCAGCTTGCCGTACTGGATTTCGCTCATCTTGGCGTAGTCCTGCCGGCGCTGCGCCGCTTCCAGTTCCAGGCGCGCCTGCTCGATCTGCTCCTTGACCTTGGTCGTGCCCTGCAGCGCGGCCTTTTCCGATTTCCACACTTCGTTCAGATCGGAGAACTCGCGCTCCAGCTTGCCGATGTCGGTATCGAGGTCGGCCAGACGCTTCTTGGACGCCTCGTCGGTTTCCTTCTTCAGCATCTCGCGCTGGATTTTCAGCTGGATCAGGCGGCGTTCCAGCCGGTCCAGTTCCTCCGGCTTGGAGTCGATTTCCATGCGGATGCGCGAAGCGGCCTCGTCCATCAGGTCGATCGCCTTGTCCGGCAGCTGGCGGTCGGTGATGTAGCGGTTGGACAGCGTGGCCGCCGCGACGATGGCCGGGTCGGTGATTTCCACGCCGTGATGCACCGCGTAGCGCTCCTTCAGACCGCGCAGGATGGCGATGGTGTCTTCCACGCTGGGCTCGCCCACGAACACTTTCTGGAAGCGGCGCTCCAGCGCGGCGTCCTTTTCGATGTACTTGCGGTATTCGTCCAGTGTCGTGGCGCCGATGCAATGCAGCTCGCCGCGCGCCAGCGCGGGCTTGAGCATGTTGCCCGCATCCATGGCGCCCTCGGCCTTGCCGGCGCCGACCATGGTGTGCAGTTCGTCGATGAACAGAATGATCTGGCCTTCGTTCTTGGCCAAGTCGTTCAGCACGGCTTTCAAGCGCTCCTCGAATTCGCCGCGGAACTTGGCGCCGGCGATCAGCGCGCCCATGTCCAGCGCAAGCACGCGGCGGTCGCGCAGGCCCTCGGGCACTTCGCCTTTCACGATGCGCTGGGCCAGCCCTTCGACGATGGCAGTCTTGCCTACGCCCGGTTCGCCGATCAGCACCGGATTGTTCTTGGTGCGGCGCTGCAGTACCTGGATGGTGCGGCGGATTTCCTCGTCGCGGCCGATCACCGGATCGAGCTTGCCGCTCTCGGCGCGCGCGGTGAGGTCGATGCAGTATTTTTCCAGCGCCTGACGCTGGTCCTCGGCGTTTTCGCTTTGCACTTTCTCGCCGCCGCGCAGTTTTTCGATCGCCGCTTCGAGATGTTGCCTGGCGGCACCGGCGGCCTTGAGTGCGGCGCCAAGATCGCCCTTGTCCTCCAGCGCGGCCAGCACGAACAACTCGCTGGCGATGAATTGGTCGCCGCGCTGCTGGGCCAGCTTGTCGGTGAGGTTGAGCACGCGGGTCAGCTCGTTGCCGGCGTGGATGTTGCCTTCCTGCCCGCTCACTTTGGGCAGGCCATCGAGCAGCTCGCCCACGCGCTGGCGGAACGCCGGCACATTCACGTGGGCCTGGGTCAGCAGCGGTCCGGTGGAGCCGCCCTGCTGGTCGAGCAGTGCCGCCATCACGTGCACGGGCTCGAGCATGTTGTTGTCACGCCCCACGGCCAGCGATTGCGCATCGGCAAGCGCTTGCTGGAAACGTGAAGTCAGTTTGTCCATGCGCATTGAAATATCCCCAAAAAGGTTTGGCGGACACGCCGCCACTGCCGCCAGAGATGCGGACAGCGCCGAACGATTCAAGCGAATGGGAGCGCGGCGCCGCGCCCGGCTTCAGCCTGGAGCCGGCTCGGCAATCAGCAGGGATGCTCCGATCCATGCTGCCCAGGGCACCCCTAGTGTCCGGCCAGCCAGATCAGGCTGGCGAAGCGACCGCTGCGTGCACCTTCGCGGCGGTAGGAATACAGGCGCGCGTCGGCGCGGGTATCGAACCCGCCGCCGTGGATGCGCGTGACGCCGGCCGCCAGCAGTCGCTGCCGCGCCAGCACGGCAAGGTCGCATAGCCAGTGGCCCGGCCGCGTGGCCACGAACGCGCCCTCGGCCGCGGGCCTGGACTGGTTGAACGCCGTATGGACTTCTTCACCCACCTCATAGGAAGCCGCGCCGATGCAGGGCCCAAGCCACGCCATCAGGTCGCCGGAACGGCGTTGCATCTGCGCGACGGTCTCTTCCAGCACGCCGGCGGCCAGTCCGCGCCAGCCGGCATGCGCCGCGCCGATGGCGCTGCCGTCGGCGGCGCAGAACAGCACCGGCAGGCAATCGGCGGTAAGGATCGCCAGCACCGTGCCCGGCACGCGCGATACCGCGGCATCGGCTTGCGGTTCCTCCGCCGTCGGCAAGGGCCCAAGCTCGGCCACCACCGTGCCGTGCACCTGGCGCAGCCAGCGCGGTTCGGCCGGCAGATCCAGCACTTGGCGCAGGGCGCCGCGATTGCTGAGCACGGCCTGCACATCGTCGCCGCTGCGCAGGCCAAGGTTGAAGCGGTCGAACGGCGGCTGCGAAATGCCCGGACCCTCGCGCGTGGTGACCGCCGTGTGCACACCGCGCGGTGCGGGCCAATCGGGAAAGATCCATGCCTCGTTCATGCGTATCAGTACTCGTCCGGGCCGTTGGCGGCCAGGTCGGCGCGCAGGGCGGCGATCAGCGCATCCATGTCTGCCGGGCGCGGCGTTGCAAAACTCAGGGTTTCACCGCTCACCGGGTGCGTGAACGACAACCGCTCGGCATGCAGCGCCTGGCGCCGGAAGCTGCGCAACGCGGTGACCAGCTCGGGCGTGGCCCGCTTGGGCAGCTTCAGGCCGCCGCCATACAGGGGATCGCCCACCAGCGGATGCCCAATGTGCGCCATGTGCACGCGGATCTGATGGGTGCGCCCGGTTTCCAGGTTGCACTGGATCAGCGAATGCGCGCGGAAACGTTCGCGCAACCGGTAGTGCGTGACCGCGCGCTTGCCGTCTTCCTCGTCACGCACCGCCTGGCGCAGGCGATCGCCGATATGGCGGCCGATCGGGGCATCCACGGTGCCGCCGGCGATCAGCGGGGCGATTACGATGGCCTCGTACTGCCGCTCCACCGCGTGATGCGACAGCATGTCCACCAGCGCGGTGTGCGCGGGCAGCGTCCTGGCCACCACCATCAGGCCCGAGGTGTCCTTGTCCAGCCGGTGCACGATGCCGCCGCGCGGCAGCTCGGCCAGCTTCGGATCATGGTGCAGCAAGGCGTTCAGCAGCGTGCCGGCCGGGTTGCCGGCGCCCGGATGCACCACCAGGCCCACCGGCTTGTTCAGCACCAGCAGGTGCGGATCCTCGTGGACGATGTCCAGTTCGATGGCCTCGGGCGCGCTGGTGACCTCGGTTTCCAGTTCCGCCTCCAGCACCACTTTCTCGCCGCCCCGCAACAGGTGGCGCGGTGCGGCCGCCGCCCCGTCCAGGGTCACCGCGCCGGCCTTCACCCAGGCGGTGAGACGCGAGCGGGAATAGTCGGGGAACATCTCGGCCAGGGCTTGGTCGAACCTGCGACCGGCCGCCGACAGCGGCACGACCGCCTCGTGACGGATGGCGGTCATGGCAAGTCCCCCGGCCGGGTGCCGGTTTGGGCTATCATCCCTTTTCGATCAAACATCTGAACCCCTTAACTCATGCGCGTAACCAAGCTGCCGGCAACCCCGACGCCTGTTTTGAAAGTACTGATCGTGCTCGTCCTGGCTTTGACGATGAGCGCCTGCTCATGGTTCAGGCACCACGGCGACCCGCTCGACACCTTGCCTTTGCCGCAGCTTTACGGGCTGGCGCACAACGATCTGATCCATTCCGATTATTCGGCCGCCGAGAAAGCCTACCAGCGTCTGATCGCCCGCTTCCCGTCCGGCCCGTTCAACGAGCAGGCCCAGCTGGAGCTGGCCTACGCCCAGTACCGTAACAACAAGCCCGATGACGCGTATTCCACGATCAACCGCTTCATCAAGTCCAATCCGCTCAACCGCCATGTGGATTATGCCTATTACCTGCGCGGCCTGATCAATTTCGATCGTACCGCCGGGGTGATCGAGCGCGCGTTTGCCAGCGAGCACAAGGGCGCGCAGACCCGCCGCGACCAGGGCTACAACCTCAAGGCGTTCGACGATTTCTCCGAACTCAGCCGCCGCTTCCCCGACAGCGCCTACGCGGCCGATGCGCGCCAGCGCATGATCTACCTGCGCAACGTGCTGGCGCAGTTCGAGATCAACGTGGCGGAGTTCTACATCCGCAACAAGGCCTACGTGGCCTCGGCCGACCGTGCGCAGTACGTGATCGAGCACTACCAGGAAGCCCCGCAGACCGGCGACGCGCTGGCCATTCTGTGCCGCAGCTACCTGGCGCTGGGGCAGAAGGAGCAGGCCGCGCAAGTGCGCCAGGTGCTGGCGCTGAACTATCCCGATCATCCGTACCTGAAGGATCCGAAGTGGCCGCACTCGCCCTCGATCCTGCGCAAGATGATCCCGTTCTCGGGTCACTACTGATCCCAAGCGCGCAAGGGTGACGAGCAAAAAAGCCGGCGAGCCTTAAGGGCCGCCGGCTTTTTTCGGGTCGCGTTCTTTGGGTCGCGCGGCTCCGGGCCATGGGGTTACCCGCGCATGGCCCCACACTTACCTTGCAACGCGGCTCACTTCCAGCCCGAGGTGATCGGGTAGCGCCGCTCGCGGCCGAATGCGCGCGTGGTGACGCGCGGCCCCGGCGCCGCCTGCCGGCGCTTGAACTCGTTCGCCAGCACCAGCCGCACCACCCGGTGCACGGTGTTTTCGTCGAAACCTGCCGCGATGATTTCCGCCTGGGACTGCTCCTGCTCGATGAAGCGCTCAAGGATGGCGTCCAGTTCGTCGTAGGGCGGCAGCGAATCCTGGTCGGTCTGGTTGTCGCGCAGTTCCGCCGACGGCGGACGTTCGATCACCGCCGGCGGAATGATCCAGTCGCCGGCGCTGCCGGTGATGCGCGCCTCGCGCTGGTTGCGCCAGCGCGAGAGGCGATACACCTCGGTCTTGTAGACGTCCTTCAGCGGCGCATAGGCGCCGCACATGTCGCCGTACAGCGTGGCGTAGCCGACCGCCATTTCGCTCTTGTTGCCGGTGGAAAGCAGCAGGCGGCTGTGTTTGTTGGACAAAGCCATCAGCATCACGCCGCGCGTGCGCGACTGCAGGTTTTCCTCGGTGAGGTCCGGCTGCTTGCCTTCGAACACGGGTGCGAGCGAGGCGATGAAGGCGTTGTAGGTCGGCTCGATGTCGATCACCTGGTAAGCCACGCGCAGCCGCTCGGCCTGTGCGCGCGCGCCGTCGAGCGAGAGCTGCGAGGTATAGCGCATGGGCATCATCACCGCGGTGACGCGGTCGGGCCCCAGTGCATCGACCGCCAGCGACAGCGTCAAAGCCGAATCGATACCGCCGGACAACCCCAGCAGCACGCCGCCGAAACCGTTCTTGTCGATGTAGTCGCGGATGCCGCGCACCAGCGCGGCGTACAGCGTGGCTTCGTGCGAGCTGTCACTCGCTACCGGCCAATGGCGCGGGTGCAGGGTGCGGTCGGCGGCGTCGAAATCGGCCCACAGCAGGGCATCGACGAACGCGGGCGCACGCGCGGCGATGCTGCCGTCGCCGTTGACCATCAACGAGCCGCCATCGTAGACGACCTCGTCCTGGCCACCGACCAGGTTGACGTAGGCCACCGCGCAACCGGTTTCCCGCGCGCGCGCGACCAGTGCCTGTTCGCGCCCGGCTTCCTTGGCGTCGTCCCAGGGCGAGGCGTTCATGACCACGATGAGTTCGGCCCCGGCTGCTGCCGCATGCGCCGCGGGCTCGGCCTGCCAGATGTCTTCGCACACCAGGTAGCCCACGCGCACGCCATCGATCACCGCGATGGCGCTGGTATGGCCGGCGCGAAAATAGCGCTTGTCGTCGAACACGCCGTAGTTGGGCAGCGCCTGCTTGTGCGTGATCTGCACGACCTCGCCCCCGCGCAGGAATGCCGCGGCGTTGTAGACCTCGCCCTGGCTATGGGGAAAGCCGACCAGGGCAGCCAGGCCGTTGGTGTCGGCGGCCACTTCGTTGAGCGCCTCTTCGCAGGCGGCCAGGAAGCTTGGGCGCAGCAGCAGGTCTTCGGGCGGGTAGCCGCTGATGGTCAGTTCGGGAAACACCGCCAGTGCCGCGCCGCCGGCGCGCGCCTGGGCCATCAGCTGCCGCACTTTTGCGGTATTGGCGGCCACGGCGCCGACGGGGAAATCGTGTTGAGCCAGTGCCAGACGAAGAACAGCCATCGTTGTATCGATCCAGGATCAATGGGGCTCTAAATGGTATTCGAACTACAACGCCACAAGTCCTGATTACCGGTTTTCCTTCAAGGAAATACGCCGACACCTACACGCCGGCCGGTGCTACCATCGCCGGACGCAGACTGGCAAAGGGGCAGCTTTGCGCCATCACATGCACGCGCAGGGGTCCGCGTCGTTGCGGCCGGCTGGCCGTGGCTGGGCCGCGCTGTTGCTGTTTCTGGTGGGCATGCTGCTGAGCCCGGCAGGGCGAGCCGAACAGCCGTTTCCGTTGTTCGGCCCGGCCGCGCAGGAACCCGCCCTGGCCACCTATATGGCCGCACCCGGCGAGCACGTGCCGCAGAGCTACGCCGGGCTCGCCCCCTGGCTGGCCCAGCGCCAGCCCGTCGCGCACGTAAACATGCTCGGCGGCAGTTTCTGGCTGGTGGCGCGGTTCGATCCGGTGGGCGATTCGGACTGGGTGGTGACGTTCGACAACACCTGGTACGAGCATGCCCACATCGTGGTGCTGGGCGACGATGGTCTGCGCCGGGCGTTCGACACCGGCTCGGGACTTGGCACCAGCGAAGCGCCGCGCGGCGTGGCCCCGGTGACGCTGGTGCCCGGCCACCATTACGCGGTGCTGGTCCAGGTCACCTCGACGTTCTTCACCGCGATGCCGCGTATCGACGTGCAGACGCGCGCCCAATACCGCAAGCGCCGGATCAACGAACTGGCCTTGATGATCGGCTCGCTGGGCGTGCTGTTCGGCCTGGGCGTATTCATCCTGTTTGTCGGGCTATGGATCCGCGATCGCAGCTATACCCTGTATGGGTGCCAGGCACTGATCCTGGTGCTGGGCTGGGGTTCGTTCTTCGACCTGCCGCAGATCTGGCTGGGCATCAACACCGGCCCGATCAATTTCACGCAGTGGTTCATCCTGCTGCCGGTCGTGCATGCGCGTTTCACCATTCGCTTTCTGGACCTGTGGCGGCATGCGCCGCAGATGGCGCGCGTGGGCTACGGCATCGTGGCCGCGTCCATCGCCGCGCTGCCGTTTTCGCTGTTCTTCCCCTCGCTCGCTTTCCTGATCGCCACCTTTGCGGTGGCCACCGTGGTGCTGTACTCGGCCTTCACGGGCTGGTGGGCGCTGCTGCGCGGGGTACGGCGCGCGCGCTTCTTTACGCTGGCTTACATGGCCGTGCTGATCCCGGGCATGATCATCCTGCCGGTGAATTTCGGCCTGGTTCCCAGCGCGGTGGACAATGCCGACCTGCTCACGCTGATGGGCAACAGCTGCGAAGCGATGTTGCTGGCGTTCGCGCTGGCCGATCACGTAAAGCTGGTGGAAGACGGACGCGAACGCTTCCGCCGCGGCATGCAGGAAGCCATCGCCAAGGCGTCCATCGATGCCCTGACGGGGCTGGGCAATCGCCTGGCTTTCAATGTGATGATCGAAGAGATCACGCGTCGCGAAAATGTCGATCCCGCGCAAGGCACGTGGCAGATCGCGATGATCGACCTGGACGGCCTGAAACTGGTCAACGACAGCCAGGGCCACGAGCGCGGTGACGAATTGCTGCAGAAAGTCGGCGAAGGGCTGGCAAGCCTGGGCGACTTGATCCGCGCCTTCCGGTTGGGCGGCGACGAGTTCGCGGTGATCGCCTACGGTGACGAACTTAGCCAGCAACGCCTGGCGCGTTCGCTGGCGGAGCTGGACAAAACCTTGAGCGAAAGCGATTTTCCCGGCACCGGCGTGAGCTACGGCATCTGCAGCGCACCGGCCGATCAGCGGCGTTTCAGCAATGCGGACTTCGCCGAACTGGTGCGCGAAGCAGACCGCAGCATGTACGCGCACAAATCGCGCCGCCGCATGGAGCGCGTGGCCGAACCGCAGCTGCCCGAGGTGGGTAGCGGCGATTAGCGGCGCCGCAGGTGACCCATCGCGACGTCACCAGCCGTGCTCGCCCTGGATGTTTTGCGGCAAACCGCAGATCGCCCTGCTCGCCTGCATGCCGCCCATCACGGCCGCTTCCACGCAGCCGGCGTCGAGCCCGGTTTTAAGCCAGTCGCCGGCGAGAAACAGGTTGGCGAAGCCGGACTCATCGGCATGCAGCCGATAGCGACTGGTATCGACCAGCGACAGTACGTAACGCTCCGAAGGGTCGATGTTGGCGCGCCAGAACTGGCTGTCGAAACGTGCCACGCCCGAAGCGCCGGCCGGATCGACCAGCCACGACCAGTCAAAGGCGTCTTTTTCCACCTTCGTCCACAGCGCCTGGATCTGCGTCTGCAGTTGGTGGATCGCGGTGGCCTTGACCTGCTCGGCGCAGCGCGCCGGAAAGCCATGGTCGTCCGGTGGCGGATACCGGGTAAGCGACAACGCGTTGCAGAAATAGCTGATGTTTTTCGGTTCGCTGCCGGCCGGCCAGGTTTCCCTGCACAGCAACTGATCCATCGAGGCCCAGGTGTCGAAGGGTTCGGTGAACCCCGACAGCACCGGCTCCTGGCCATGCTCGTCCGGATAATTCCAGCCGATGCCGTTGAGATCCTGGTTCAGCCACACCTGATACGCCTGCGTGGCAACGGCCGCCACGTTCTCGCTGCATTGGCGCAGCCGCGCGTTGAGCGCCAGCAGCGGCGCGGCGACATCGACCAGGCTCGCTACCGACAAGCCCAATACGATCTGGTCGAAATCCACGCCCACACGCAGCGTTTTGCGCGGCAGCGGCACACCGAATGCTTGCCGGTAAAGCGCCGGCCAGTCCGACCAATGGCATTCCAGATTGACCTGGTGTTGCTGCAGCAAAGCAGCCTGGCGCGGATCGATCTGCTCGTAAAGCGGCTGCGAGGGCCAGCATGGCAGGCCGTTGACGTCCACCAGCGGATCGTAATCCGCGCCGCTGAGCGCGGTCTGCTGCTCCAGCTCGATCTCGGCAACGCTGCCGCCTGCCGCATCCGGGCGCAGCTGACACAACTTGTGGAAATAATGAAAACGCACGCCGCGTCGCTTGAGCACCTCGTACAAGGGTGCGAACACCACATCGCCCATGCCCGCCTGCATCTTGTACATCAGCGCGCCGCGATAACACAGGCCGACTTTAAGCATGCCGCGCAGCATGGTGCCGGCTTCGATCTCAGGTTGCAGCGGATCGCCATGGCGATAGGCAAAAACCAGGTCGTAGAAACCACGCACCGGCGCACCGTCGATGCTCACCGGCTGCGCGCCATGGCGAGCTAGCCATGCGCGGAAATCGATGTCGTTGATCGCCTCGAAGCCCTTGCCGAGCACATCGTCCACCAACATGCCGATGCCTACGGCCAGCGACAGGTCCATGGCCAGGTAAAGCCTGCGCCAATCGTCGGACCACGTATCGGGATTGCCGAACGGCGCGGCGACATCGTGCAACGCGTGCTGCAGATCCTGCAGCAACTTGAGCACGGTGGGCCAGTCGGCGGTCGTGGCGCTGTTCGCGTTGGGCGTGCGCGCGGATGCGTGCGCCAGATCGCGCGCCTTGCTCGCCACCACCAGCGGATCGCCGACGTCCTCGAATGCGGTCAGCCCGGCGCGCGCGGCGGCCAGCAGGTCGTGCAGCCGGCTTTCGCGGTGTTCGCCCATGCGAAACGGCGATCCCTTGTGCTTCAGATACGTCAGCGCCCAGGACTCGATCCACGAGCGCTGCCACTCCATCAGCTCGGCAATGGCGGCGCCCGGCGTTTCCGGCTCGCGCGGCGTGCCCGGTGTGCCAGGCAGTTGCGGCGTCTGCACCGGCCACACGCGCCAATCGCTCTGGATCCATTCCGCCAGGCACACGTAGTTCTGCGGCTTGAACGCATCGGTCCAGCTCGCCAGCGGACGACCCGGCGGGCGGCCCAGCTCCTGGTACGCCCGCTGCATCACCTGGAACGCGTTGTCGTAGAAACCGAACCAGATATGCAGGCCGTGTTCTTCGATGCGCTGCGCGATATCGGCGTTGCGCCCGCTGGCGCCCTTGCCGCCCAGGCGCCAGCCCATCTGATATACATCGACCTGATAACGCTGCTGCCAGTCTTCGCTGCTGGTCAGCCAGAATGCCGCCGTCATGGCGCCGACACCGCCACCAAGAATGGCGATGCGCTTGGGTTGATCGACCATCAAGCTTCTCCCGCGATGATGGAATTGTTGACCAGCTCAACGCCGTCCTCGACGTTGAAATCGAAATCGATGCGAAAACCGCAATGCGCCGGTTGCGTACCGATGTTCCAGCCCAGCGTGCGATCGAGCGGAAAGCTGTCAAAGGCGTGCAGGCGCAGGTCGTATTCCCCGGTCAGCAAGGACAGCCCGCGAATGTCCTTCACCTTCGCCGGTGCGGCCACAATGGCCTGATACACCGCGCGCTGGCCGCTGCCGTCCGGAAACTGCTTTAGAAACACCTGGCTTACCCCGGGGAAAAAATTGAACCATTCGTCGAACGTTCTGCGCCAGCCAGGATGCGTATCCCAGAAACCGGGCGTCCTGTGCATGCACTCGATCAGTCCTTCGCGCCACACGTTGACGTCCTGCGTCGGCTCGTCCTTCAGGCCCGGCTGCGCATCGAGGTCGATCAACGGATGCATCGCCAGTTCTGTCTCCGGCGAATACGGTTGGAAACCTTTCGCGGCAAGACGGAAGGTCGTGGGCAGTTGATCGGGGCCAGGCATCGCGTACAGGCATTCGTATTTCGGATAGCCGTACAACTCGCGGCCGTTGATCAACGCCATGCAGTCATCGACCCAGATGTGCAGCGGATAGGCGTAAAAGGACGGCCATATGTCGCCGGGCCTGGTCGCACCCACCATCACCCAGGTGACGATGTCGACCTCCACGCCCCATCCTTTGACGATGTCTTCGGGATAGGCGCTGTGCGCGTGGCTGATCTGGGCGAAGCTCAGCAGCACGTAATGCGTCAAGACGGTGAAGTGCAGTTCGCCGCGGCTGCATGCGTTGAGCGTGCGATCGACACTTGCCTGCAGCTTGGCCAGATCGCCGGCCACCCAGAAGCCGTACAGGCGCGCCTTGTCCAGCGCGAGCGGCGGGTGCATCAACGGCGAGCCCGGCGGATAGAGGAACAACGGACGTGAAGCCATGCGAAGCACCCCCCAGTGCGGCTATGCGTGGAGCTTAACGCTGGCACGAAATGTCGTGTTTGTCGATTTCCATTCAATGACGGCCATGCCAGGCGGCTGCCGGCGCACGTTTTCACTTTTCATTGACACGGTCGCAGGCGTGCCGCGGTCCGGCGCGCATGGACGTCCATACGAGGTCGGCGCAAGCACGCCTGTCGATCAAGGCATCGTTGCCATGACGATGGGCCGCCACATCCGGCGTCATGCCATGAGCCATCTCATACTTGCCTACATTTGATCCGATAACGCGATACAGCCAGTTGCCGGCCACCCACGCGTAGGGTCGCCATACCCAAGTCGCGATTGCATGCCATGAACGCCATCCCGCCCACCTCCCGCGCGGACGACTATCGCAACGTCTCCGCCGACGGCGACAAAACGTCCTCATCGAGCCAGGCGCAACCTAGATCGGCAGGACCGGACGTATTCCATCAAACATCGCCTTTCGGCGGCGCACCGGCGGTCGATAAGCCCAAGCAATCCATACCGATGCATCCCCTTGGGCAACAGGCCGCCGCGCCCGATTCCATCACTCAACGCATCCATGAACTGGGCCACACACCTGCCTCGCCCACGCCCGAAGCCTCGCTGTCGCACTGGATAAGGCAAACCTTCAAGCAACACGGGCAAGACATCGACCCTGACCACACCTATTTGGTGAGCTTGAACTACAACACCGGCGGCAAGCCGGATCAGGGGCCTTATCCGGGTCAAGTCGTGCGCAAGGAATCGTTGTTGACGGCCGCAGCGATGAACAACACCCAGGAGGCCGATGTCGGGAAAGCGGGCAATACGCTGGTTCCGTATCGGCCCGGCGGCCCCGACATCCAGATCACGGCGAACCTGCCGATCAAAACGCCCCGTGGCGTGGGCGATCTGATCGATCGTTACTGGGTGCACGGCCACGATGAGCAGGCCGATTACACCTACACCCACGAAGGCATCTACAAAGACGGCGACGACGCTCGCTACAGTGCCGCAACGCAACTGCCAATCGATCCCAAGGACTTCCGGTCGATGGTATGGAAGAACGACCCTTCCAAGGTTGTCAGCACGCAGTTGGATACCTTCTGGAGCGAACACGAAAAGACTTACGCGCAACAGGCGCGCGTGTCGTTTTTTGCCGCTGCCAGCCAGTTCATTCCTTCCGCTCCCGTGGCGAACGCCGAACCGGGCGACTTGAAGCCCCAGGACAAGAACCTGGCGGCACAATGGCTCAAACCGTCCGCCGTCCCCGAGGTGGAACGCGGGCTGTTGAGCATCCATGGCTACGCCGCGACCGACGTGCTGTATGCCCACGACAAAGCTACGGGCCGTATCCTGCTTTATGTACCGGGCGAAGAGCACCCCCTGCATGGCTTCGATACCGCCGATCAGCTCCACGGCTGGCTGGCCGGGGAGATGAAAGATCCGGCGAAGCGGGCGGCATTTGCCGCGCACTTTTCCGCCTACGATCGCCAGGACGGCACCAGCAATCTGTTTTCCCGCAGCGGCGTGGAGAGCGCACTCGCCGGCATCGCGGCGTATCCGCAGGCTTACGCACCGAAAAATCTGCTGTGGCACAAAGGGGTGTGGGATCCCGGCGCGGAGATTGCACTGCTGCCCAGGAACGGCGATCCCTTCGACAGCCTGGCTCAGCAAGTCAAAGACCGCAGCTATCAAGACGCCAGCACGCAGGTCACATCCGACAAGGATGTCACCGAGCGGAGCGTCATGAAATATCTGAACATCGCCAGCACCGTCATGAGTGCCGCACTGATGCCCTTGTCCATGGCCGGTCAAGGTGCGCGGGTACTCAGTACGCTGGCGATGGGCACCGATCTGGCGAGTGGCGCGACCAACATGGGTATCGGGCTGGATGAGGAAACTCGCAGCAAGGCTCGCTGGGCCGACGATGTCATCAATGGCGTAATGCAGAGTGCGCTGGCGGGCGCACCCAAGATGCTGGAAAAGGTGCAAGCCAAACCAAACGCCCCTGCACGTGTGGCACAAACTTTATCGCCCGATCGCGCGCACGCATCTGTTAAATCCGACGACAGCACTGGCGGCAAACACATCCCCGATGGCATGACGGCAGTAACGCTGCCGGATGATTCGACCACCTATTTGGCCTATCGCAACGCCGATCCAAACCGCCCGCGCGAACTGTATACGCTCGACCCGAGCGGCCATCTGACCGGAACCGGCAAGCATGTCCGAACCGGTGGAAAAATCCTGGGGACCAAGGGCGGCATGGACCGGAACGACCAGGCACCGACGGGAGCCGGTGCCCCGCGCCCATCGCCGCAGCCTGAGCGCAGTTTGGATGAAGACCTGGACGAAATCATTGCCATCTACGATCAACTTACGTCGCAGGCTCAAGGCACATTCGACGCACGCACAGTTGACCACCCCGCCCCGGTCACGCAGCAACTCCATCGGCCAGAAGTACTCCATCCCCAGGCAAACCATGCACAAGGGAACCCTGCGCAGACTTCCTCGCAAGCGGGAAGCTCTTCGCAAACTTTCGGGCCTCGTGCATCGGCCACGCCGTCCTGGGGTTCGCGGCATCCGACGTGGGCGGCCAGCCTCACCTATCAACAAGCGCTCCCCGGCGCCAGCGGCAGGCCGGCGGCAATCCATCCCGCTCGCTCATCGTCTGCCGCGCCTCAACGACCGCAACACCCATTGCAAACGGTAGCCGGCGAAGCCACGGCGCGAGCATACCCCGCCCCGGCCTCATGGCATGTCACCTCCATCGGCCAGCTTCCTCTTTTGGAAGCCGCATGGCGCCGCGGGCAAATGTCTTACCCCGGCGATGAGCGAGCCATCGCCGGGCTTCATAAGTTTGCTGACTTTACTTCAGGACAGCTCCCGTACCGTTCACCCAATGGCACGTTTTCGGCACAGCCAGGCAAAAATACGGCCTATGGCGCCCAAGTAGTCGAATCGCTGCTGCAGCAGCAAGGCTACCGGACCGAAATGACTGGCAATTCAAGTCCAAGGAGTGCGTTCATGATCAAGGCCACCGATCGGCGGAGCGGCCAATCGTTCTATGTTCACCCGCGAATGACCTCCATTAACAAAATTGTGATCCCGACGGTAAATTCCAACCTCAACGACGCGCCCCACGTCGTGGCAAGAATGACGTTCGACCGCCACGATGGTTCCCTGGCACGCCTTTACTTGATCCCGTTCCGTCCATCAAAGCCGTCAGCCTCTCATTTAACGGGTCATGTCCATCCCATAAATACCCCGGCAGCCGGCGCAGCCGCGTTGCGACAAAACCCCGCCCCGGCCTCATGGCATGTCACTTCCATCGGTCAGCTTCCCATTCTGGACGCCGCATTGCGCAACACGGCGATGGCTCACGCCAGGGAATTGATATCCACCGACATTCTTCACATGTTTGCTCGCTTTACGTCAGGGCGACTCCCACACCGTTCCGCCAATGGCGAATTTCCACAAAGAGCGCGCGAAAACACGGTCTATGCGACTGAAGTAGTCCAATTGCTGTTGCAGCAGCAAGGTTATCGAACCGAAATGACTGGCACTGCAGGTTCAATGGATCCTTTCATGATCAAGGCCACCCATGCGCAGAGCGGCCGATCGTTCTATGTTTACCCGAGAATCACTCGCATTGACCGCATTACCATCCCCATCGGTGACCTCCCCTCGCATCGACGCGCCGCACATCCAAGCAATAGTGAAGTTCGATGAGTACGATGGTTCGCTGGCAGGCCTTTACTTGATTCCAGTCCATCCCATGAACCCGCAAGCCTCTCATTGAATTGGGCCGCATCCATCCGATAAATAGCCAAGCATGAATCGACACCCGGGCCGCGCATGAAAAAAGGGCCGCGTCGCCGCGGCCCTTTTGCCAATCGCTTGCGGCGACGGGCTTATTTCTTCAACAGACCCGCCAGCGTCTTGCCGAGGTCGGCCGGCGACTTCACCGTCGTCACGCCCGCCTTTTCCAGCGCCGCGAACTTGGCTGCCGCCGTGCCCTTGCCGCCGGAGATGATGGCGCCGGCATGGCCCATGCGCTTGCCCGCCGGAGCGGAGGCGCCCGCGATGAACGACACCACCGGCTTCTTGACGTATTCGCCGATGAATTCGGCCGCTTCTTCTTCCGCGCTGCCGCCGATTTCGCCGACCATGATGATGCCTTCGGTCTGCGGATCGTCCTGGAACAGCTTCAGGCAGTCGATGAAGTTCAGGCCGTTGATCGGATCGCCGCCGATGCCGATGCAGGTGGACTGGCCCAGGCCTTCGTTGGTGGTTTGGAACACCGCTTCATAGGTGAGGGTGCCCGAACGCGACACGATACCGACCTTGCCCGGCTTATGGATGTGGCCGGGCATGATGCCGATCTTGCATTCGCCCGGGGTGATGATGCCGGGGCAGTTGGGCCCGATCAGCACGGTTTCCGGATGCTGCGCCAGCACGTTCTTCACGCGCAGCATGTCCAGCACCGGGATGCCTTCGGTGATGGTGACGATGACGCGCACGCCCGCATCGATCGCTTCGAGGATCGAGTCGGCCGCGAACGGCGGCGGCACGAAGATCACCGACGCGTCGGCGCCGGTTTCGTCGACCGCTTCGGCCACGCTGTTGAAGACCGGCAGGCCGATGTGCTCGGTGCCGCCCTTGCCCGGGGTCACGCCGCCGACCACCTTGGTGCCGTAGTCGATCGCCTGCTCGGCGTGGAAGGTGCCCTGCTGGCCGGTAAAGCCCTGCACGATCACCTTGGTGTTTTTATTGACCAGAACGCTCATGGTTTACTCGCTCCTCACTTCGCGGCAGCCACGGCTTTCTTCGCCGCGTCGTTGAGATCGTCGGCCGGCGTGATCGCCAGGCCGGAGTTGGCCAGCAGTTCGCGGCCCTTCTCCACGTTGGTGCCCTGCAGGCGCACCACCACCGGAATCTTCAGGCCCACTTCCTTGACCGCGGCGATGATGCCCTCGGCGATCAGGTCGCAGCGCACGATGCCGCCGAAGATGTTCACCAGAATGGCGCGCACCTTGTCCGAGGAAAGAATCAGCTTGAACGCCTCGGTGACGCGCTCCTTGGTGGCGCCGCCGCCGACGTCGAGGAAGTTGGCCGGTTCGCCGCCCGCCAGCTTGATCACGTCCATGGTGGCCATCGCCAGGCCCGCGCCGTTGACCATGCAACCGATGTTGCCGTCCATCGTCACGTAGTTGAGGTTGTGCTGCACGGCCGCGGCTTCGGCAGCGTCTTCCTGCGTGAGGTCGCGCATCTTGGCCAGGTCCGCGTGGCGGAACTCGGCGTTGTCGTCGGAGTTGACCTTGCCGTCGAGCGCGGCGAGGTTGCCGTCTTCGAGGATGGCCAGCGGGTTGAGTTCGACCAGCGAGAGGTCTTTCTCGTTGAACAGCTTGTACAGGCCCAGCATGATCTTGGTCAGCTGCGCGACCTGCTTGGCATTGAGGTCCATCGCGAAGCCAAGCTGGCGGCACTGGTAGGGCTGCAGGCCTTCGATGAAATCCACCACGATGGTGTGGATGTCGTCCGGCGTTTCCCTGGCCACCTGTTCGATGTCCACGCCGCCGTGCTTGGAGGCGATGAAGGTGATGGCCTTGCTGTCGCGGTCGACCAGGATCGACAGGTACAGTTCCTTGGCGATGTTGGTGGCATCGGTCACCAGCACCAGGTTCACCGGCAGCGCACGGCCGGCGGACTGGTAGGTTTCCATGTTCTTGCCAAGCATGCCCTTGGCGGCGGCATGCACGTCATCCAGGCTCTTGCAGAACTTGACGCCACCGGCCTTGCCGCGACCGCCTGCGTGGATCTGGGCCTTGACCATCCACTGCGAGCCGCCCAGGTGCTTGGCGGCATCGACGGCGGCGTCGGGGGAATTGGCGACTTTGCCCGGCGGCACGGCGATGCCGTACTGCGCGAACAGCTCTTTAGCCTGGTACTCGTGGAAATTCATTCGATACCTCGAGTGAATGGGGAAAGATCGAGCCTGCGCGATGGCAACGGCACAGGCGGGGACGAACGAACGGCGGTGATACGGCACTGCCGGCGTGCAGTGCGCCGCACGCATGGCTGGATGGGCCCAGACACGACGAAAACCGCGCAATACGGCCCGGTATTTTCGCAGCAGCCGGACCCGATGGAAAGGGGCGCGCCCCGAACCCGTGCCCCAAGGGGGCGAAAAAGGGCCGCAAACCGGCCTGTGATCAAGCGCCCACCCCAGCCGGCCAAGGGGGCCGTAGACAGGCCCGGCGCTGTCGATACACTGGTCCGAACCTGCCGCCGAGGTGTCACAACCCGTGTCCAGCCGCGTGATGTCCGACCCGCCCAACAGCACGACGACCCGCCACGAATTGTTGTTCCTGAATTATTTCAGGCTGGCCCAGGCGCTGGTGTACGTGGGCCTGGCCTTCACCCCGGCCGGGATGGGCTGGCCGCACCTGGACAGCGCCGGGCTGGCGCGCCTGGTGGCGGTGGTCTACCTGCTGTTCGCCATCGCGGTGGTGTCGATCAACCATATGTCCCGCGCGCTGGGCTGGCTGGCGGTCCTGGGCACGCTATTGGTGGACATCGGCGCGGCGGTGCTGGCGATCACCGCCATGAACGACGCGCGCATCGGCATTGCGATGATGCTGGCGGTCAACCTGGCCGCGGGCGCACTGCTGTTGCCGCTGCGGCTGGCGCTGTTTCTCGCCGCGCTGGCCACGCTGGGCGTGTTGGGCCGCACTCTGCTGTCCCTGCCGCACATGGCTTCGGCCGACGATCGGGATCTGCTCGAATCGGGCCTGTTCGGCATGGCCTATTTCTCGATCGTGGTGCTGTGCAACGTGCTCGGCCGCCAGTTGCGCGCCAGCGAGGCGCTGGCCGAGCAGCGCAGCATCGACCTGGTCAATCTGTCGCAGGTCAACGAATTGATCATCCGGCGCATGAAAACCGGCGTGATGCTGGTCGATGACGCCAACCGCATCCACCAGATCAACGAATCGGCGTGGATGCTGCTGGGCAACCCCTCTTCGGACCAGCGCGACCTGGGCCGCGTCGCACCGGAGCTTTCGCGCCGCCTGTATCACTGGATCACCTCGGGCAAGCTGGACGAAACGGCCACGCAACTGGCCGATGGCATGCCCGAAGTGGTGCCGCGCTTCAGCCGCCTGGCCCCCAACGACGATTCGCTGGTGCTGATCTTCCTGGACGATACCTCGCTGGTGTCGCGCCGCGCCGAGGAGCTGACGCTCAGTTCGCTGGGGCGCCTGTCAGCGTCGATCGCACATGAAATCCGCAATCCACTTGCGGCCATCCGCTATTCCGCGCAGCTGTTGGCCGAATCGACCGACATGAACGCCACCGACCTGCGCATGGTGGAAATCATCAACAACCATTGCAGCCGCCTCAACGAAATCATCGAAAACATCCTGCAGCTGTCGCGGCGCGAACGCTCGCGTCCGGAAACGCTCAATCTCGGCGACTGGTCGCATTCGTTCGTCGAGGAATACAAGCAGGGCAACGACCTTGGCGCCGATTCGCTGCGTGTGATCGACAACAGCGCCTCGCCGGTGGTGGCGGTGGCCGATCCGCAACAGCTTCAGCAGGTGATCTGGAACCTGGTGCAGAACGCGCTGCGCTATGGACGCATGCCGGGCGAACCCGCGCGCGTGATGGTGGTGGTGCGCCACGGCGAACATGGCGTGCCGATTCTGGAAGTGATCGATCGCGGGCCGGGCATCGCACCGAAAGTCGCGGCGCAGATTTTCGAGCCGTTCTATACCACGCACGAATATGGCACCGGGCTTGGCCTATACCTGGCGCGGCAGATGGCCGAAGCAAACCAGGCGGCGCTGGAATACGTGCGCGTGGCCGGCGGCGGCAGTTGCTTTCGGCTGGTGCTGACGCCGCCGGCGCGCATCGAGCCGGCGGTTTGAAGGATCCGGCCATTGCGCCGTTGTACCGGCGCAGTGCCGCCCTGCTTACGTCGGCCATCGCCGGAACGCGCCCCATGATGCCACCCTGGCAACGTGCGGCGCATAACGTAATCACTGGCGCGATTATCCTCCCTGCAGATTCGTCAACTGCTGCGCCAACGCCTGCTCCTCCTGACAGGCTTCTCGATACTCCCGATCGGCGCCCTGGGATTTTGCTCGCGCCGTCCCTAGCGAAAATGCAACCTTAGCGTGCTCGAACTTGGCGTTCCACCAGGCACGATGGGATTGAATGAAGGCCTCGGTGCACGTGTAAAACCGTTGCTCGGCGGCAGCCACCTCGCTGCTACTTCCATGACGTTTCACCGTGTCTACTTTGCGCTCGGCATCCTGCATCTCCCCGCGCATAAGCTCTCTGTACATTTCTGCGCCGCTAACTGCGTCGCTGCTGGCTGATACTTTAGCCTCAGCAGAATGGAGTTCCGCCTGCGCTTCATTCTTTTTGGCAAGCTTTTCCTCGACCTGCCGGTGCATCTGATCCTTTAGCGCTTGGACTCGCCTGATTTGCGCACTCCTTGACGTGGAGGCCTCGCTGCCCGATGCGCCCGGTTCCCCGCCAGCCCACGGGTGCCGCGTGGTGCTTTTTTCCCACGGGCGCCGCACCCCGCCCTTGAGGCCATCGTCCAGCTTCACCCCGCCCTTGCCATCGTAAGTGCCCTGCTTGGACGTCTGCTTGAGGCCGCCTTCGGCGTTCTGGACGTAAAGCGGCTGGGACGTGCGGGTATTGGAAGGATCCTTGATGAGGTAATTCAAAGGGTCGCCCGACACCTTGACCGGCGTTATCTGCATCGCGCGCGCCGCA
>NZ_DATJTC010000019.1:0-38400 GCF_035503745.1 Dyella sp. | reverse complement strand
CCGCTGAACCTGATCGGCCTGCTCGACCGCGTGGAACAGGCGCTGGGCACGCCGGTGCAGACGGCGGTGAAGCGCGAGGACGAACAGGCCTTCGCGCTGGCCAACGGCAGCAACCTGATGTTCTGCGAGGACGCCGCGCGCCGCATCCAGCGCGCGCTTGATGCCGACGGCAGCATCGCCGATTTCCACGTGCGCCTGGAACATCAGGAAAGCCTGCACGCGCACGATGCGGTGGCCTACGCGAGCAAGGACGATCCAGCGCACTGAATCGTCCACCCCTAAGGCCCTTGGTTATGACACGCTTACTTGCGCACCGGCACCGAATCTGAAACGTGCGCGCGACTCGCCCCCAGGCTGCGCGCCAGGTGCACGACGCCCAGCACCACCAGATTGATCGCCAGCGCCAGCAGACCCGTATACAGCGACACCGAGAACGAACCGAGCGCCACGTGGTGGATCGGCTTCAAACCATCGGACCAGATGAACCACGTGCCGCTGGCCAAACCCGCCACCAGGCCGCTAAGCAGCTCCGGCGCGCGCAACCGCTGCGAATACAAACCAAACACCACTGACGGCAGCGTCTGCAAAATCCACATGCCGCCCAGCAGTTGCAGGTACAGCGCGAACTGGATCGGCAGATACAGGATGACCAGCAGCGCGCCGATCTGCACCGCCAGCGAAGCGAGCTTGGCCACGCTGGCCTCGCCTTCCGGCGAGATGGCCGGATTGACGTAGGCGCGCCAGAAGTTGCGCGTAAACACGTTGGCCGCGCCGATGCTCATCACCGCGGCCGGCACCAGCGCGCCGATGCCGATGGCGGCGAAGGTGAAGCCGGCGAACCAGCTGGGAAACAGCGCCTTGAACAGCTCCGGCACCACGTCGTTGTTATCCGTGACGTTGAGGTGCGCGGCATGCCCCATGTAGCCCAGCAGCGCCAGCAGGCCCAGCAACAAGGTGTACGCCGGCAACAACATGGCGTTGCGCCGCACGGTGTTGGCGCTCTTGCTGGCAAACACGCCGGTGAGCGTATGCGGATACATGAATGCGGCCAGTGCCGAACCCAGCGCCAGCGTGGCATAGGGCACAAATTGCGCGGGCTTGAGCAGGATGCCGCCGGAGCCCTTCGCCTTGAACGCCTGATCGGCCGCATCGAACACCGCGCCATAGCCGCCCAGCTTGCTGGGGATCACCGCGACGGCGGCGATGACGGCGACGTAGATCATCACGTCTTTCAGCACCGCGATCAGCGCCGGCCCGCGTATGCCCGACGAAAACGAGTACACCGCCAACACCGCGAACGCGATGATCAGCGGAATTTCGCCATGCAGGCCCAGCGCACTGAGCACGGCGATCATGCCTACCAGCTGCAGCGCGATGTAAGGCATGGTCGCCACCACCGCGGTAAGCGCCACCGCAAGCTCCAGCGGGCGCGAGCCGTAGTGTCCATAGACCACGTCCGCGGCGGTGACGTGACCCTGTTGCTTGGCGGCCCGCCACAGCACCGGCATCACCGCGAACACGAACGGATAGACGATGATGGTATACGGCAACGCGAAGAAGCCGTACGCGCCTACCGCATATACCAATGCCGGCACCGCAATGATGGTGTAGGCGGTATAAAAATCGCCGCCCACCAGGAACCAGGTGATCCACACGCCGAAGCTGCGCCCGCCCAGGCCCCATTCGTGCAGGTTGGTCACCTCCGAGGTACGTTTCCAGCGCGAGGCCAGGAAGCCCACTACCACCACCAGCACGAAGAACGCGACGAAAATGCCGATGGCCAGATAATCCGGTTTAGTCGTCATGGGGCATGCTCCGATAGACGATCCATATCACGAACACGGTAATGGGCACCCACAGCAGCTGGTACCAGTAGAAAAACGGGAAACCAAGCAGTTTAGGCTCGGCCAGGTTGTACAAGCCCGCGTCCAACAAGCCCAGAAAGGGCACCAGCAGCAATAGCTGGATGAAGCGTGGCCTGGAGCGGTTGGTATTCATCATTAGGCACTCCCGACGTTCGCCGCGGAACGTTCTCGATTACGACAGATGGGAAGGGACACGGGCCTTGATGCGGTCCACGCAGTCTGCATGAGGGTCAATGTACGCCCGTTCGGGGCCTGCGCGTAAAGCCCCTTTTCGGTATCCGGTTTTTCGCGATGCGCAAGATTCCATGCCGGGCCCGCGCAACGGGCGTGCGCGCGGCGACGCCGCATTGCAACATGACAAGCCTGGTATTCATCCGCCGCGCGCAAGAGTGTCTGCCCGGCAACGGGGGTTCACGCCGCCCCCGGCTTGGCCTAGCCTGCGCTGCGACCGATGGCACCGGTCCCGCCGCGCCCTTGCCCCTGGATCAACGGAACCCTCCATCATGCAAAAACCGCACGCCTTGACCATGGGCATCGATCATCTTGGCCTGACGGTCAGCGATCTGGATTTGACCTGCCGCTTCTTCGTCGATGGCCTGGGCTGGAAAGTCGTCGGCGAGCGGCCCTCGTATCCGGCGGTGTTCGTTTCCGATGGCCACCAGACACTGACCCTGTGGCAGGCCGACAAATCCGATGGCCGTATGCCGTTCGACCGGCGCAAGAACGTGGGCCTGCACCACGTGGCGTTCAAGGTGGAAAGCCTGGCCCGGCTCGAAAGCCTGTATGCGCGCGTGTCGGCGTGGCCGGGCGTGGTGGTGGAGTTCGCGCCGCAGCTGCTTGGCGCGGGCCCGTCGATGCACTGCATCGTGCACGAGCCCGGCGGCCTGCGCATCGAATTCATCTTTACGCCAAAGGCACGATCGATGCCATGAAGCACAGATTCTGCATGATTTTCCCGGGCATGCATGAAAGCCGTGGCCTTGCACTGGCCGACAACACCGAACCTGCGCCGGACGCCGCAAAGCTGTCGCGCATCCGCTGATGCATGCAACGCCGTGCCGCGTCCCGCGGCGCGTTCGATGCTGCGATGCATGCGGCACCAACTCGCCGCATCGTGCAATTTGTAGCAAACTTGCCAGCGCCCTGACTTGCATGGCTTGACCGCGAGGCGCCGCTGTATGGACCGCATTGATGCCATGAAGGTCTTCGTCGCGGCACTCGACGAGGGCAGCCTGGCGGGCGCCAGCCGCCGCACCGGCCGTTCGGCCGCCGCGGTAAGCCGCGCCATCGCGTTTCTGGAAGCGCACGTGGGCGTGCCGCTGTTGCACAGGACCACGCGCTCGATCAAGTTGAGCGAAGCGGGCGAACGCTACGCCGCCGCGTGCCGCAAGGTGCTGGCCGAACTCGAAGAGGCCGACCGCCAGGCGGCCGGCGAGAAATCCGTACCGCGCGGCACGCTCACCATCACCGCCACGGTATTTGCCGGCGTGCAGGTGCTGCGGCCGATCGTCGATGCCTTCATGCAGCAATTTCCCACCGTCAACGTACGCATGTATCTGCTGGAGCGCGCAGTCAACCTGGTCGATGAAGGCATGGACCTGGCCTTGCGCATCGCGCACCTGGCCGATTCCTCGCTGGTGGCGCACCGCATCGGCGAGGTGCGCCGCGTGATCGTGGCCGCGCCGCGCTACCTGGCCACGCATCCGCGCATCGACGAACCGGCGGACCTGGCCAAGCATCACATCATCGCCATGCAGCACATGGGCCAGGATTCGTGGACGTTTCCGCCGCAAGAAGGCTCGTCCGTGCCGCGTTCGGTGCCGATCGCGCCGCGCCTGGTGGTCAACAGCGTGCAGGCGGCGGTGGCCTCGGCGGTAGAAGGAAACGGCATTTCGCGCCTGCTTTCCTATCACGTGGCGCCGGAAATCAAGCAGGGCCAGCTGCGCATCGTGCTGGCCGACGCGGAACCGGCGCCGTATCCGGTGCATCTGGTTTCTCCGCATGGACGTCTGTCCGTACCCAAGGTGCGCGCCTTCGTGGACTTCGCGCTGCCGCGCCTGCGCACGCACTTTGCGTGCCTGGCCAAGGATGCCCAGACCTTGCCCGAACCTGCCATTGCACCGCGCCGCGGAAGAGTGTCTGCCGAATAGAAGGGATTCGCAGCACGCACGCTCGCTCCTAAATTAGATCCATCGGCGCCACCGGCCCGATCAGCATCCAGCTAGCCCCTTCTAATTTATTGCGAGTGACAAACACCATGAACAGCCCACGTAAAGTTGCCATCATCACCGGTGCATCCCAAGGTATCGGTGCCGCCCTGGTCAAGGCCTATCGCGACCGCGACTATCGCGTCGTCGCCAACTCCCGCTCCATCAAGCCGTCGAGCGATCCGGATGTGCTGGCCATTGCCGGCGACATCGGCGAGCGTGCCGTCGCCGAGCGCCTGGTCAAGGAAGCGGTCGCGCGCTTCGGCCGCGTCGACACGCTGGTGAACAACGCCGGCATCTTTATCGCCAAGCCGTTCACCGCCTACACCGTGGAAGACTATGCCAACGTGCTTGGCGTGAACGTCAACGGGTTTTTCCACATCACGCAGCTGGCCATTGCGGAGATGGAAAAGCAGCAGAGCGGCCACGTCGTCTCCATCACCACCACGTTGGCCGAATCGGCCATCGACGGCGTGCCCTCGGTGCTGGCTTCGTTGACCAAGGGCGGCCTCAATGCCGCCACCAAGTCGCTGGCGATCGAATACGCCAAGCGCGGCATTCGCGCCAATGCGGTGGCGCCGGGCATCATCAAGACCCCGATGCACGCGGCGCAAACGCATGCCGCCCTGGGCGCGCTGCATCCGGTCGGCCGCATGGGCGACATCAACGACATCGTCGATGCCGTGCTGTACCTGGAATCGGCCGGCTTCGTTACCGGCGAGATCCTGCACGTCGATGGCGGCCAGAGCGCCGGTCACTGACCTGATCGGAGGCGGGCGCGGTGCCCGCCTCCATGCCGCCAGGAGCCTTGTCATGCCTATCGTCAACATCAAGATCACCCGCGAGGGTTCGGGCCCCGGCCGCAGCGCCGCCACGGCCGAAGAAAAAGCCGCCCTGATCAAGGGCGCCAGCCAGTTGCTGCTGGACGTGTTGAACAAGCCGCTCGATGCCACCTTCGTGGTGATCGAGGAAGTGGAATTGGAAAACTGGGGCTGGGGTGGGTTACCCGTTCCGGAGCTGCGCAAGCAGCGCGAAGCCGGCAAGAAGTAACGGTGACGGTTGCGCGATGCCTTGTGCAACCGTGTTTTCGTTTCTAGCCACGACGCACGCGCCACGCCTGCGGCCGTGCCCAGGGGCCGTTGTGCGAGACCTAGACGATGTCGATCCAGGCCAATGAAACCGCGCAAGCACCCGGGCTTGCCGCGCACCGCTCCAGCTATGTAGAGCGCAACAGCGCGCATTGGCAGCGCAACTTGGCCATATGCGTGTTCGGATCGTTCACCACACTGGTGAGCCTGAGCATGTTGTTGCCGTTCCTGCCGTTGTATGTACAGCAGCTTGGCGTTGCATCGCCATCGGCGGTGATCCAATGGTCGGGGGTGGCGTTCGGCGCCACCTTCCTGGGTACCGCGGTCACGGCGCCGCTATGGGGCCACTTGGCCGACCGCTACGGGCGCAAGCCGATGCTGGTGCGCGCCGCGCTCGGCATGGCGGTGGTGATGTCGCTGATCGGCGTGGCGCACGATGTTTACCAACTGGTCGCGCTGCGCCTGATCGCGGGACTGGTGGGCGGTTATGCCTCGGCGTCGATCGTGATGATCGGCACCCAAGCGCCGCGCGAGCGGGCCGGCTGGGCGCTCGGCGTGCTGTCCACCGGCGCGTTGACCGGTAATCTGGTCGGACCCTTGGTTGGCGGATTTCTGCCCGGCTGGGTGGGCATACGCGGCACTTTTTTTGTCGGCGGCGCGCTGATCACCATAGCGGCCGTCGCCACGATCCTGCTGGTGCGCGAGGATTTCGACCGGCGCACGGACACCTCGCATCGCGAGCGGGCGAGCACGGCGGCATCGACGCCGGTTCGATACCGCGTGCTGATCGCCTTGTTGGCTACGGCGATGATGGTGTTGCTGGCCAATATGTCGATCGAACCGATCATCACCGTCTACATCGCGCAACTGGCGGTGCCGGCCGATCGCCTGGCACGCACGGCCGGCATCGTGATGGCCGCTTCGGCCCTCGGCAGCATGCTCACCGCCGCGCGCTTGGGCGCATTGGCCGACCGCATCGGCAGTTGGAAGGTGATCGTCCTGTGCTTGTTGGCGACGGGCGCGACGATGGTGCCGCAAGCCTTCGTCACGCAATGGTGGCAGCTTGCGTTGCTGCGTGTGCTGATGGGCATGACCATCGCCGGATTGCTTCCCGCCATCGCCAAGCTGGTGCGCCAGGCGGTGCACGAACACCATACTGGCAAGACGCTCGGCTATCTGCAATCGGCGCAATTCGCCGGCCAGGTGATCGGCCCGTTGATGGGCGGGCAGATCGGCGCGCGGATCGGTCTGCACGATGTGTTTTTTATCACCGGCGCGCTGCTGGTGCTGTGTGCCGCGCTCAATCAATGGGTACGGCCACGCGATGCGCATGCGTGAAAGTTCGGGCGTTTGCCATGCAAACGCCGTCCCTGCCCGGTCAAATGAGGGAGCGCAGGAAATTCACGACCGGCGCTTCTTGAAAGCGCTCCGCCAGCAGCAACAGCACCACCGCCGCGATCAGGATAAACATCCCCGCCTTGCGTAGCCCATTCCACAGCTTGGTGAGCAACATTTTCATGGTTTCACCCTGACTTGCATGGCGCCATACCCGTTCTGGCAACAGGCACCGGCCAGAAGCACGCGCCCACGCGATCCCTTCGCCCACTCGCCTACGCATCCTTCCGAGCATCCTGATAGGCAGACCGAGCAGATAAGAGCCAATCAAGCGCCCTATGTGTTCGCACTGATGATACGCGTCACGGGGTCGCCCATGGCGATGCCACGGCCTGACCCTGCAAGCGCCTGACCTAGCAAGGATATCTCTGCCAGGACGGCGCAACATTCGCTTATGGCCTATCGGCGCACCGCCAGCACCCCGTCCAGCGCAAGCTGTGCCTTGAAACCGGCCTTCTCCAGCCGCCGCGCCACTTCGCGCGGCACGTCACGATCGCTGGTGAGTTTGTTGGGGCTACCGGTGTAGTGGAACAGCCGTCCGCCGCGGCGAAGCACGCGCGCCAGCTGGCCGTAGAAGGCTTGCGAATACAGTTCGCCGGCAATACCGAAGCGCGGCGGATCGTGCAGCAGGGCATCCACCGACGCATCGGCAACCTGCATGATCGCCTGCGAGACGTCCGCGTGATTCAGTTGCAGGCGGCCACCGTGCGTGGGATCGTCCGGATCCGGCGACCACGGGTTGAGCGTGCGCAGCCATAGCACGTCCGGGTTCTTTTCGAAGGAATGCATGCGCGCCACGCCCGCTTCCAGGCAGCAGGCCGCGAAGTAGCCCAGTCCGCCGCACGTATCGAGCAGCACCTTGCCGCGCGGCTCCACCAACGCCACCTTGCGGCGCGCATCCTCCAGCGGCGACGCCTTCGCGGTGGGCAGCATCTTGATACCGTCGATCTCGAAGGTAGGCACGCCCCATTGGGTTGGCACCAGCTTGATCAGCGAACCGGAAAAACGCGACACCGGCATGAATTCGTCGCCATCCCAGTAATAAATGGTGCGGTCTTTCAGTTTCGGCGGATACGGATAACACCGCTCGTGCCAATGCCACGCGTCTGCTTGCAACGACACGCTATCGTTGCTGCGGGCCAGGTCCAGCGAGCCGATCCACCCATCCGCGCCGCTATCGCGCGCGGCGAGCAGCGCTTCGCTGACCAAACGCGTGAGCAAGGGACCGCGATAATGCGACACGACGAATAACCTTCTGCAAGGAGCGGTGGCGAATTTTCGCGCGATAGCCGCATAAACACCACCGATGGGCGGCGTCGCGCTCGCCGTGCGCTCAAGGCAAGGTGACCGTCGCGACCAGGCCGCCGCCTTCGCGCTGGGATAGCGCAAGTGTTCCGCCGATCGCACGCGTCAACTGCAGCGCAATCGCAAGGCCCAGGCCGGTGCCGCCGGTATCGCGGTTGCGCGATGTCTCCAGGCGATAGAACGGTTGCAGCACCTGTTCAAGTTCCGCCTCGGGTATGCCGGGGCCGCGATCGGACACGGCGATGCGCAGCGCACCGTCTTGGCTTTTCCACGCGCCGACTTCGGCGGTGCCGCCGTATTTGATGGCGTTGTCGATCAGGTTGCCCAGCACGCGACGCAGTGCCTGCTGGCGAACCAGCGCGGCGCCCTGGATGGAGTCCGACAACGTCACCGGCTTGCCGACGTCCTGGTAATCGAACACCAGGCTTTCCAGGAAGGCGCCCACGTTGATGCGCACGGGCGTCTCCGCGCCGCCATGCGCGCTGCGCGCGTAGGCCACGCCTTCGCGCACGAGGTGCTCCATCTCGCGCAAGTCCTCAAGCAGTTTGCGGCGTTCCTCGCCGTCGTCGAGATTCTCCGCGCGCAGCCGCATGCGCGTGATCGGTGTTTGCAGGTCGTGCGAAATGGAAGCAAGGATGTGCAGCCGCTCTTTCACGTGGCGCGCGAGGCGCTCCTGCATGGTGTTGAAGGCCACGGCGGCTTGCGCCACTTCGGTGGGACCGTCCTCGCTCATGCGCGGCCCCTCGGCGGCAGGCGTCATCGCTTCGGCCGCCTTCGCCAGCTGCGTCAATGGCCGCGTCGCCAGGCGCACGGCCAGCCAGGTGCAAACCAGCAGCCATAACAGTTGCAGCGTCAGCACCACCGGCAGCCACCACGCGACAGGCGCCATGTAGGGGGTAACTTCCAAGGTCAGCGGCGACCCGTCATGCAGTGTGAAATGCACCTGGTAGCGCTCGGGCTTTACCGAAATGGTGTCGGCGTGCACGTGGTAACGCGGTCCCACTTCGCGCTCGACACGTCCTGTCAGTTCGCGTGCGCGTTGGGATATCGCCGGCGTGCCCGGTTGGCCGGGGCCGAGCAGAAAACGGTAATTGTCGCGCTGCAGACGGCCCAGCCAGTTGGCGCGTTCGGCCGCGGGCAGGCGATCGAGGATCGCCACCGCCGTGCCCACCTCGTGTTCGACGGTGTTGAACATCACCGACACCGCACTTTGCGTGCGCTCGTAATACTGCAGCGCCATCGACAAACCCTGTGCCAGCAGCAGGCCGGCCAGGATGATCAGGTACAGGCGCCACGCCATGCTGCGCGGCAGCCAGCGCGCCACCGCCTTTACTACCGCGCCGCTCATGGGTCGTTCCCGTGCACCGTCACCGGCATGCTGAAGACGTAGCCTTCGCTGCGCACGGTCTTGATGTAGGCCGCTTCTTTCGCGTTGTCGTCCAGGCGCGTGCGCAGGCGGCTGACCAGCAGATCGATGGAACGGTCGAACAATTCGGCATCGCGGCCCTGGGTGAGGTTGAGCAGCTGGTCGCGCGACAGCACGCGCTGCGGGTGATCCAGGAACACGCGCAATAGCCGGAATTCCGCGCCGCTCAGCGCGACGACGGTACCGTCTTCGTCAAGCAGATGGCGCGCCACCGTATCCAGCCGCCAGCGGCCGAAGCACAGCATGGCCACGCTCTCGGTGATGCGCAGGTTGGGCGGCAGCATGCGCGTGCGCCGGATCACCGCCTTGATGCGCGCCAGCAGTTCGCGCGGCGAGAACGGCTTGACCACGTAGTCGTCCGCGCCCATTTCCAGGCCGATGATGCGGTCGGTTTCGTCATCGCGCGCAGTGAGCAGCAGGATCGGCACGGCGCGATGCTTGCCGCCGCGCAGCGTGCGGCACAACACCAGGCCGTCATCGCCGGGCATCATGATGTCCAGCACGATCAGGTCGAAGGCGGAGGTATCGAGCTGCGCGAACATGTCGCGGCCATCGACCGCCGCGCTCGCGCGCAGGCCGTTCTTGCGCAGGTAATCGACGACACCGGTGCGGATGCCGTGGTCGTCATCGACGACGAGGATATGGTCGAGGTGGTCCATCGCATGGCTTCCAAAGGTTCGATTGCAGTGGCCGGTTATGGCGCCTTGCCCAGCAACTGGCGCACGCGCTGTTCGGTCTGGGCATAGTTTCCCTCGCCGAAGTTGCTGTACACCACCCGTCCGCGCCGGTCGATCAGATAGATGGCCGGCCAGAAGCGGTTGCCGTAGGCGTTCCAGATGCGCGATTCGTTGTCCACCGCCACCGGCCAAGTGATTTGCAAGCGGCGCAGCGCCGCTTGCAGGGCGGCCGGGTCGCGCTCTTCGTCATATTCGGGCGTATGCACGCCCACCACTACCAGACCATCGGCGGCGTATTTGTCGTACAGCGCCTTGGTGTGCGGCAGCACGTCGATGCAATTGATGCACTCGCGCGTCCAGAACTCCACCAGCACCACTTTGCCGCGCAGTCCCTGCATGCTCAGCGGGGGCGAGTTGTACCAGTGGTCCGCGCCGGTGAAGTCGGGTGCCTGGGTAGCGGTCTCCTGGGCACTAGCGGTGGTCCAGTGGGCGGGCCAATAGGCCAGCAGCGCCGAAGCCAGGGCCGCCGCGGCGATGCCGATACGCAGGTAATTCATGGGACGTGCCTCTTGATAGCGCGTGGCGGCGCGGGTATGCGCTGCCATGGGCGCTATTTGAGCGGCGCCCGTTATCCCGGGCATGTCCGCTTTGCCGGCTTTTTGTATCTGTTTGTACGAACGCGTTGTACAAACGCGCGGCGGCGCCCGCCAACTCCGCCGCGTGGCTTTTGTATCGGAACGTATCCGGCCGCGGCCGCGACACATTGCGATGCCTTTTCGCACCTCAAGCGACACATCCGGGATACGCCGCGGCGGTTTCCTATGCACACCGGCCGACGCCTCCTCACCGCTTCGGTATGCGCGGCCTTCACTCACTGGAAACCAACCATGTCCGTCAACCATACCGTTCTGTACACCGCCAAGACTTTCACCACCGGTGGCCGCGAAGGCCATGCGCGCAGCGACGACAACCGTCTGGACCTCGCCATGTCCCTGCCCGGCTCCGACGGCACCGGCACCAATCCGGAGCAGCTGTTCGCCGCCGGCTGGTCCGCCTGCTTCATCGGCGCAATGGGCCGCGCCGCGCAGGAACGCGGCATCCGCCTACCCGCCGATGCGGCGGTAAACGCCGAAATTTCGCTGAACAACTCGCCCGAAGAAGGCTTTTTTCTCTCCGGCCGCCTGCAGGTGAACCTGCCGGGGCTGGACCTGGCGCTGGCCCAGGCCATCGCCGATCGTGCGCACCACATCTGCCCGTATTCGAAGGCCACGCGCGGAAACCTTCAGGCCGTCATCACCGCCGTGTAAGTGGCGCCGCATCCGAACTCGCTTACGCATTTCTTTACGGAGATACCCTGAAGAGCACCTGCGCGACGCTGGCCTTTTCGATGGCGACGCTCAGGGTGCTCTAGCGGCACGCTGGTGGGGAACCGCTGGGCAAAGAAGACCGCCTCGCCAGGGCTGGCGCGCTGCTGGTGAGCTGGATCGGCCGGGAGTCGCTTGCGGCGTAGTGGCTTGGGCTAGCCGTCGTTCGACGCTGCCTCAAGTTCCTCGCTGCGCAAGCTCCGCCGCAGCGCCTGCGGCGGCTGGCCGAAGGCGCGCAGGAAGGCGCGGCGCATGCGCTCGCGATCGGCGAAGCCCGATTCCCGCGCCACCACTTCAATCGGATGACGCGTCTGTTCCATCATCAGGCGCGCCGCTTCCAGGCGCAGGTTTTCCACCGCTTTCGCAGGCGATTGGCCGGTTTCCGCGCGAAACGTGCGGCTGAACTGGCGCGGGCTGAGGTTGGCCGCGTCAGCCAGTTCTTCCACCGACAGCGCCGAACGCAGATGGCTCTTGGCATAGGTCAGCGCGTTCTGGATACGGTCGGACTTCGGCGCAAGGTCCAACAAGGCAGAGAACTGCGACTGCCCGCCGGAGCGGCGGTGATACAACACCAGCTTCTGCGCCACCTTGCGCGCGACGTCCGCACCCAGATCCTTTTCCACCATCGCCAGTGCCAGGTCGATGCCCGCGCTCATGCCGGCGGACGTCCAAATCGCGCCGTCGATGATGAAGATACGGTCTTCTTCCATCTTCACCTTGGGAAAGCTTTGTTGCAGTTGCCGCGCCAGCAGCCAGTGCGTGGTGGCGCGGCGGCCGTCGAGCAAACCCGCTTCGGCCAGCACGAAGGCGCCGGTACAGATGGCCGCCACGCGCCGCGATCGCTGCGACGCATCGCGCACGTAATCGAGCAGCCCCGGCGTCGAAGCGGGTATGCCCACGCCGCCGCTCATCACAACCGTATCGAACGGCTGCCGGTCGAACGCGCGCGTGTCCATGGCAATGCCCAGCGAGCTGGCAACCGCGCCGCCTGTCTCGGAGACGTACTGCACGTCGTACGCGGGAACGTCGACTTCGAGATTGGCAAATTCGAACGCCGACGCGGCGGCCAGGCACATCACCTGGAAGCCTGGAAAAACCACGAAACCTATGCGTTGCATGACGGCCTCCGGGGATGGCCTAAAAGGTGGCATCCACGACATTTAAGCCTAAGCCCGGCCCGCGTACAACTGTCGCCAAGGCTCCGGCATCCCGCCGCCGCCCCCCCATCGGAGACCTCGACATGAACGCTTCAACCAAGGGCACCGCCCTGATTACCGGCGCTTCCAGCGGTATTGGCGCCCTTTACGCCGACCGCCTGGCGCGCCGCGGCTACGACCTGATCCTGGTGGCGCGCAACCGCGAGCGCCTGGACCAGCTGGCCCGCCGCCTGTCCGACGCCACCGGCCGCACCATCCAGACCTTCCCGGCCGACCTGAACGACCCTGCCGGCCTGGCCGCGGTCGAGGCCCTGCTGCGCACCGACAACAGCATCACCACCCTGGTCAACAATGCCGGCTTCGGTGCCGCCACGCCGCTGCTGCAATCGGACGTGGCAAAGATGGACGCGATGATTTCGCTCAACGTCGGCGCACTGACCCGCCTCACCTACGCCGCCGCGCCTGCTTTTGCCGGACGCGGCCACGGCACCATCGTCAACATCGCCTCGATCGTGGCTATCGCGCCGGAGCTGCTCAACGGCGTGTACGCAGGCACCAAGGCCTTCGTGCTCGCCTTCACGCAATCGCTGCATCATGAACTGGCCGACAAGGGTGTGCGCGTACAGGCGGTGCTGCCGGGTGCCACCGCCACCGAATTTTGGGATGTCGCCGGCGTGCCGATCGCACACCTGCCCTCGCATATCGTGATGTCCGCCGATGACATGGTGGATGCCGCCCTCGCCGGGCTGGAACAGGGCGAACTGGTGACCATTCCCGCGCTGCCCGAAGCGGCCGACTGGCAGGCATTCGAGGCCGCGCGGCAGAAGATGTCGCCGAATTTGTCGCACACCCAACCGGCGGCACGCTATCGCGTTGCCGGCTGACCCCGGCCACGGCCGTGCACGCGCAGCGGCGCGTTCACACCCCCCCGGCTGCGCACGCTAAACCTCGGTAAACGGCGTGCGCAGCCGACGCCTGTATGCCTGGTGAAAACCCGCCGTGTGATGCAGTTGCCGGCCTTGCGCAAGATGCTCGTCGGACACGATGCGGCCCAGGAAAAACGTATGCGAACCGATCTGCTCGCTGTGCACGATGCTCAACTCGCGAATGCGCAGCGCATCGGCCACGGCAGGGATGCCAAATTCCCACGAAGGCCGCACGTGGAACGGTAGCGATTGCCAGTCGGCGAGCGGTTTCTTGTGCTGCTCGCTGAGCGCGTAGGCTGCCTTTTTCATGGTCGCGGGAATGCTCGACAGCGCCACCCGGCGCACATCCCGCATCACCGCTTGCGACACGTTGGTGCTGCGCAGCGCGAGCGAAAAATAACCGCTGCGCTCCAGCGGCCCGATCAGATCCATCGGAAACATGTTCTGGTGACCCGGCGCTCCCACCGAAACCAGCACCACCGGCCGTGGACACAGGTAGGCGATCATCAGCTGTTGCACCGCCGCGGGCACCATCGCCAGATGATGCGGTTGCTGCTGCTTGAGCATGCGCCGGTTTTGCAGCCATTCGTTCCACGGGCGGCGCGGCCAGCGCAGGCAGCGATGCTCGCCGGCATCCACCTGGTAAAACATCAGCGCCGCGCGTTCGGTGGCGATCGATGCCGCACGTTTGAGATGCAGCACGCCAAGCAAGGCGCCGTTTGCGCTGTCGCGATACTCCAGGATCGGGTGCGCACCGGCGTCCACGCTGCTGGCGATCACCAATGGCTTGAGCGCGGCAATCGTGTGATCGGCGGTGACGTCCGTTGCGATGCCCTCGCCGCGCAGGATGGCCGTGACCATCTGCGCGGGCGGCGCGATCGCCACCGGCGACCATTGCGGCAGGGGGCTGACAAGCGGCCTGATCCAGTCCCTCCACATGTCAGGTGCGCCGGAACAGCAGGAACATATACAGATCGGTGAACCGGCCCAAGCCACGCGGCTGCACACGTTCCAGCCGGAAATACGGAGCCGCCGCGCGCGCCACCACGCGCGGCGCGAAACGATGGATGCGGCTTTCGCTGGGTATGGCGTAGCGGCCGCTGCGCAGCAGCTTGAACAGGTTGCGGCGCCACCAGCCGTAGCGCGCATCGCCCAGGTAATACGGATTGAGCATGCTGGCCAGCACGAAACCGCCCGGCTGCACCACGCACGACAATTCCTCGAACAGCCCGGCGTGGTCGGCGAAATGGTTGAGCACGGCGAAATTCGCCGTAACCATCTGCACCTTGCAACCGATGGGCGATGGCACCGCGACGATGCGTTGGCCGTCTATTTCGTCGCGGCAATGTACGGCCAGGTAGTCGCGCATGGCCTGCGAGGGTTCATAGACGAAGGTAGGATGGCCGTGCGCGGCATACGTCTTGGCGTCGATGCCGGTGCCGGCGCCGAAGTCGAGCACGCCCCCGCCATCGCCCAACAGGTTCAGGGCGATCCGCTGGAAACGGTCGCGCACCCGGCTATCGCGCCGCGAGGCGAGCATGACGGCGTGGTATTGCTCTCCGGTATGCACTGCGGTTCACCACTTCGGCGCGGGCTGAAAGGGCCTTGCCTGGGTGGGTGCCGAGCGGCTCGCGCAAGGTTGCGGCCGGCGGCGGCGCGCAAAAAAAGGCACAGGTGGCGGCACCTGTGCCTTGCATCGGTCACATCCTGGCGCGGCTTGCTTACTTGCGCGGTGCAATGATCTCGTCGAGGTAGTCGGGCGTACCCTCGATGCGCTCCAGATGCGGGTATTGCAGGCCGCCGTGGTAATCCACCGCCACCGTGCGATAGCCGCCCTGGTACTTCAGCAGCAGCTGGATCGGCGCGCTGCCGCCCTTGGCCGCGGTGATCGCGCTTTTCAGCGTATCGCTGGAGTAATCCTTGCCGTTCACCGCCACCACGGTGGCCCCGGTGCTCACGCCTGCCTTGAACGCCGGACCGTCCCAGCGCACGTCGTTGATCTGGCCCTTGTCGCCCATGGTCAGGCCGATCGACCAGGCGAAGTTGTACAGGTGGCGTGGCGATTGCGGGCGGCTGTTGTACTGCTTTTCGTATTCGCTTTCCTGATCGGTGTAGACCAGCTTCCAGCCCGTCGCCGCCAGGCCGTCCTGCAACGGCGGATTCAACTGGTCCACGCGTGCGCGCAGGAAGCTGGCCCAGTCGTACGGCGCCACGCTGTTGAGCGCGGCCACCACGTCGTCGAACGTGTAGGTCTTGGTGACGTAGCTGCCGTTGTCCACGCCAAAGAACGCGCGCGCGAAATCGTCCAGCGATTTATGGTCGTGGGTGAGCGCGCGCAGCTTGCCATCCACGTCCAGCCACATCATCTGGCCGCCGCTGTAATACTCCTCGCTCATCTGCCAGCTGCGATAGGGCAGGCTGGAACGGCGCGCGGCGGTAGGATCGTTGGTGGTGTCTTCCAGCGTGCGCCACTGGAAGCCTTCGCGGTTGCGGTCATAGTTGGCCGCCACCATCGCCAGCGCATCGCGGAACTGCTGCGCCGACCACATGCCCGAGCGCGCGGTCAGCACGAAGCCCCAGTATTGCGTCTGCCCCTCGTACACCCACAACAGCGAATCGCCCATCGGCACGTTGAAGTTGGGCGTCCACAAATCGGCGGGGCGGCGGAACTTGCCGTTCCAGGAATGGGTGTATTCGTGCGGTAGCAGGTCGCGGTCCGGCGCCGCCTCGTTCCAGGCGGTGAAGTAGTCCGCGCCCAGGCCGTTCTCGCTGGACTGGTGATGCTCGGTGCCGTTGCCGCTCAGTTGATCGGAAAGCGAGAACAGGAAGTCGTAGTGATCGTAGTGATGCGAACCGAACAGCTTCACCGCCTGCGTGACCAAGGCGCGGTGCACGTTCAATTGCGCGGGCGACATCTGAAGGTATTTCGGCGCGTCCGCGACGAGGTCCAGGTGCACCGGCACATCGCCGCCGGGATTGAGATCCACGCGCTTGAAATACTCGCCCGCGTACACCGGCGAATCGACCAGGTTGTTCAACGTCACCGGCTTGAAGCGGGTGGTCTCGCCCGACTGTGATGCGGTTTCCAGCGCAGTGCCCAATTGCCAGCCCTGCGGCAGCGTCACGCTCGGCTGGAAGGTGATGTCACGCGAAAAATAACCGGCCGGATAGAGCACCACCTTGCTCCATTCCATGTCCATCATGCGGTCGGTCATCTCGAAGCCTTCGCTGTCGGTGCGGCCGGAGAGGTATTGGAAAGACACATCGATGCTCGACACGCCCGCGGGCACCTCCAGGTGAAACGCATACACGTTGTATTCGTCGCGTTTCCACATCAGCGGCTTGCCGTTGGCGCTTATCTTCAAGCCCGCGAGCATGCTGATGGGACCGGTCGGCGAGTGATCGCCCGGAATCCACTGCGGATACAGCAGGGTCAGCGCGCCGGGCTTCACCGGAATCGTTTCATGCGCGCGAAAGATGCCTTGCGCGGTGTCGTTGGCATCCACATGCAGCGTCAGCGTGCCGGGATAGGGCGTGTCCTGCGGCGGCGGCACGCTGTCGGTATGCGCTTGCTGCGCAGTGGCGGCGCCGGCGGCAAGAATCAGCGCAACGGCCAGGGCAAGGCGTGAAAACTTGCGATGCGCAGGCGCCGCGGCGGCGGAAAAAACACGGGACATAGCGAACTCCGGCAAGCGAGTGGACAACTTGCGAAGTTAACACCACCGCGCCTTGACGGGGATAGCAAGCGACAGGCACTTGCGTCCGGCGCCTGCGGTTTATCCACGCACGGCCGGATGCTGGCTTGGCGTTTCTTTCCTGCGCAGGCGTCTCAGCGCAGCTGCTGGATGCGGATCATGTTGCCGGCCGGATCGCGCACCGCGCAGTCGCGCACGCCATAGGGCTGGTCGGCCGGCTCCTGCACGATATCCGCTTCGCACGCCTGCAGCCGCTCGAAGGCGCCCTGCAAGTCGTGCGTGGCCAGCAACACAATGCCGAAGGTGCCCTTGGCCATCATCTGGGCGATGATGCGGCGCTCCTCGTCGGTGACGCCGGGGCTGGCCTCGGGCGGATACAGCACGATGGACGTGCCGGGCTGCCCCTTGGGCCCCACCGTGATCCAGCGCTTGCCGCCATAGCCCACGTCGTTGCGCACTTCGAAGCCGAGCGTGTCGCGATAAAAAGCCAGCGCCGCATCCGGATCGTTCTGCGGCAGGAAACTGGCGTGAATGCTGATATCCATGGCGTTGTTCCTTGGTAGGCGGCGATGTCAACGCGATCAGTCTAGTTTCGGTGCGAGGGCCGGCGCTTCTCGATTCCTGACCGGTCGCGTGACATGCCGGGCCACGCACGAAGGCATGCCCGCCGTCGCCCGCCCCTGGCCCCGCCGATAGGCACCCGGCGACATACCCACCAGCTCGGCGAAGCGCGTGCTGAAGGTGCCGAGCGACGCGCAGCCCACTGCGAAACAGACGTCCGTTACGCTGAGGTCGCCACGCCGCAGCAGCGCCATCGCCCGCTCGATGCGCCGCGTCATCAGATAGCTGTAAGGCGACTCGCCGTAGGCGAGCTTGAACTGCCGGCTCAGATGGCCCGCCGACATATGCACGCCGCGCGCCAGCGCTTCTACGTCCAAGGGTTGCGCGTAGTCGCGATCGATGCGATCGCGCACGCGGCGCAGGCGCACCAGCTCGCGCAACGACTGCGTTGGGATGGCCTTGCTGCTCATCGGGCCGATGCTGTCACGTTGACCGGCGGTGCTCAAGCCCGCTCGCATGCGACCGCCGCCGATGAACGCTTCCCGCTTTCCAGGCCGGCAACGCAAGCCGCATCCTCTTCGCCATCGCCATTGCCGATCCAGGCTACTGCAGCCCGGTGCGCGCCTTCGCAAGCCATGCCTTCCTGGATTGACAGGTTTCCATGGCGCGTTTGTAGCCGTCGCGTGCACTGGTCCGGGCCAGGTAGGATTGCTCGGCCTCACCGAGCGCGACGCCGCCACTTGCCTGGGCCAACTCCAGCGCGTAGGTCACCGAAATATCGGCGGCGGTAAACGCCTCCCCGGCCAGGTAGGGCGTGTGTGCAAGTTGCCGCGTCACCAGGCTCAACCGGCTCTCGAAAACGCTTAGCGCCTGGCCGGCGCTCCAGTTCTGCCGCTCCGCTTCCGGCGCGAAATGGCGCGCGCCGACGACAAAGTAGATGGACGCCGCCAGGCCCGCTTCACCCAAATGAAGAAACTGCTGGTAAGCGGGAAAGGCCCCATCGCGGGGATCGGGCGCGAGCGGCGTCGGCCCGTAGCGGGCCATCAGATACTCCATGATCGCAATGGACTCGACCATCGTGACATCGCCATCCCGGATCGCCGGAATGAATCGGGCAGGATTGATCGCCAGGAACTCCGCATCCTTCTCCACGCCAGCCAGAAGGTCCACTGGCCGCAATCGGTACGCAAGCTCCATCTCTTCCAGCAACCAGACGACCCTGAAGCCCCTTCCTTCGCCAAAGACGGTGATCATCGTTCGCAACCCTTCTGAAATGGGGCCTTATCGACCCGGCGCAGGAACGACGAATGGCAGTTTCCTATATCGACATGGCCGACAGGCTGCCGCAGGCGGAAATCATTCGGGTCAGGCGCACTGCGTTCCTCTGCGCTCAAAGGCGCGCCACGATCACTTGGCGGCCTTCACCTGCAATCCCCATACATAACCCAACTCCCTGATCGACACTTCATCTCCCGGCTTGATGCGCAGGCAGTCGTTGTATTTCTGCGCGGCCTCATCGAGCTTGTGAAGTTCGACCAGCACATAGCCCTGCCCGCGCAGGGCATGACAGCGGAGCGCTATTTTTTGTTCGGGCGGCGCGAATTCGGCGGCGGCATCGGCGCTCTGGAAGGCTTCCAGCGCGCTCGGCCAGTTCTTTTCATTTTCGTAAACATTGCCAAGTTCGGAGAGAAATTGGGAATTGAATGGCGACAGCAGCAGCGCTTGTTTAAGACTTGCTTCGGAATGCGCCATATCGCCCATGGAGCCATAGGCATAGCCGCTGAGGTAATACGCCATGGCCCAAGTGGGCTTACTCAACACTTGGGCACTTTGTTGATGCTTGCTTGAGGCCATACCCATATAGAGCAAGGCTTCGGTCATGGATTGGGCGCAATAGATCCGCATCTTGCTATGCGCGTACGCCGTCTCGTACGTGTGAATGATCTGCGCAAGCGGGCCATGGATGGCATCGGCGTTCTTGCCCGCCCTGATCTGGGTCATGGCTTGCTGCAGGAGCTGTTCCTGCGCGGCATCGTCAACGGGCGAGCGAGCCGACGCCGCGGGCGCAGGCGCAGGCGCGTTGGACTCGGTCTGCGGATGGGCCGCCGCACCCCATCCCAACGCTAATAAAGCAAACCCCATCCGCAAGCATGCAGACGCCATGACACCCCCCGGTCGAATGGCCTAATTGTTTAAAAAGCCTAGCCCCTCACCGATAAACGGCGCAAGTTACGCGACGACGCGCGCACGCCTTGCCCAGACGCTGGTTTGAGCAAGGCGCGTGACGGTCGGCAAACCCGTTGAACCTGATGCGCTTAACACCAAGGCCGATGCGCACATCTTAGTGCGAGTGCCCACCGCCTGAGCGGCCGCCGTTCCCGGCCGTGGTATTGACCGCGCTGAACACCGCACCGCTCGCGAACTCGGGGGTGAATCCGTTGGAAGAAGGGTAGCTCGACAGAATGTCCGGACTGGCCAGTGCCAGCTGACCGATGCTGTCGCGCGACCAATACCATCGACCAAGCGGCAATGGGGTGGCCGAGACGTAAACGAAATGGGCGTTATAGTCGCCCGTGCTTCGCGAATCCACTTGCAAGGCCAGATTGATGACGAACTGGGTCGACACCGGCTTGCCAGCCTTGTCGGTAGCAGGGGTATGAATCATTTCGTTCAAGTTTTCACGCAGCAAGCGCGTAAGGTCGGGTGAGAGCCGATAGGCGGGCAAGATATCGGTAATCTTGCCTTGCGCATTCACCCTTACCAGCACCGGCTCGATGCTGCGGTTATTCGTAAAGCCAAGCGTTGTCGGCCCGCCGGCAACGGCACTCGTACTGCTCAGTAATGCGACGATCAGTGCGGAGAAAAGTCCAGTTCGCATGTCCGGCTCCTTGTGACGGTTGGCCACTTCACTTCCTACGCCGGGCGCATTATCCAGTCAACAAGCCACATCGACGGCGCCCCGCCTTCTCGGTCATGTGCTAACCAAATCATTACAAATCGGCGCGTTGTCGATAACGAAGCTTTTACGAACCGAGCGCAATGCCGGACGTAGCCACCGCCGCATCATGCGGCGCATTGAGGGCCGCTTTCGCCGGCGCTCACGCAAACCAGGCTCGAAAATCAGTTTGCCGATGAAGCGAGGCGTTGCCTGGACCGGAACGGCATCTCAGCATTGAGCCCGCCCGCCCCGAATCAATGACTACGCGCCGCACCGTGGGTTTAGTGGGCTGGCCGTATACATGAAGTGGGAGACAGCACAGAAATCCCGCCACAAACCACAGGTGGCTAAACCTAAATCCATTTCGCCTTACCAGCGTCGATTTCGGAAGCCACGCCGTCACGCCCTCCGCCGCAAAAACATATGCGTTGCGCGCTCACCGGCAATCACTTGGTCACATCGGTAACCGAGCGCGTGCATATCGATGCCTTGGAACAGATGTTCACCGCTGCCAAGCAGCACAGGACGCACGGCCAGATGCATTTCATCGATGCGCGCCGCCCTTAGCAATTGCCGTACGGTGGCAGCGCCACCGCCAATACGCACATCCTTGCCATTGGCCGCCGCCATGGCTTTTTCCACCGCCGAATCGATGCCATCGGTGACGAAGTAAAATGCGGTGCCGCCCTTCATCACCAGGGGTTCGCGCGCATGATGGGTCAGCACGAATACCGGCACGTGATACGGAGGCTCATCGCCCCACCATCCTTTCCAGCTCTCATCCAGCCACGGGCCGCGCACAGGGCCAAACATGTTGCGGCCGATGATCCACGCGCCGATTTCGCTGAACCCTTGCTCGGCGATCTCATTGTCGACGCCGGCCTCGCCACCGTCATTGCCGTGCATCGACCTCCATGCACGCGTATGGAAAAACCATTCCATCAGTTCCGGACCACGCGTGCCGAGCGGACTCTCCAGACTCTGGTCCGGGCCGGCGGCATACCCGTCCAGCGATAGGGCGAAACTTCGCACGACAAGCTGGGACATAACTCCTCCATCGAACAAATCCATTGAGCCTTCGACGCGCAACCGGTCAACCCCGTTGCAGCGTTCATGCCTTGCGACGGGCGTGGCCCTTGCTAACGCGTTGTGCTAACGCTTGGGCTCCCACAGCTCAATCTTGTTTCCTTCCGGATCCTGGATCCAGGCGAAGCGGCCGTTCGGATCGCTGTCATCGCGCTTGAGAATGGTGACGCTCTTTGCTCGCAGCCGAACGAGCATGGCATCCATATCGTCAACAGCGTAGTTGATCATGAATGGGGCCGTGGACGGTGCAAAATAGCTCGTCGATGCGGGAAACGCATTCCAGGCAAGCACGGGAGGATGCTTGGGCGCATCGTAGCGGAGCGCGGCACCGCCCCAAGCTTCCACAGGCAATCCAAGGACATCGCGATACCACGCCGCAAGCGCCTTTGGATTCTTGGCCTTGAAAAAGACCCCACCCACGCCGGTGATGTGTCCGGCGGCGGGCACGGATGGAGCCGCCGCGGGCGTGGCTATGGGCGCAAGCCCCAGGCACAACACGAGAATCAATCTTGCTTGCATTGGCTTGCTCCCGGTTTTGAGGTTCGAATGCGACTTCCGATCCGTTACTAAAAGCGTCCACGTGGGGTTGCTAAAGCGGACCTGCCATCGATGCGCAAGAGACTAGCGTGCTTTGGCCGTACCCGGCTTCGTTGGGGGTTTTGCGTCGCCGGGCCTTGTCTCTTCGTCAAACAGAATCTGGGCTCGGTCGAGAAATGCTTGTATCTGCTTTTGCTCCGAACCACTCACTTCCCCATCGACTATCTGAAACTGAAGCTGTCCCTTGTTTACCTCCAACACACCTAATCCGCCTTTACCCATGACACTAATGCGTAAAGGGTAATTGGCCGCTGCGATCCGACAGTCATAACGCAGCGGCACGATAAATGCGCGGGCTCAGCTTTCCCGCTTACATCCACCCACATTGATTTGTCTCGCTACAGGCCCATGCAAAACCCGAATCTATCGCGCATGCCGAACAAAGGCCTTTGCGACAACGCTGGCACGTGCCTGCTACCGCTTGTTCGTGACGATTAAAGCACCGCATTGGCCTTCTCCCTTGAGACCACGCGTTCAACCGCGCGGCGGATCGTAGAAAACGACGACGTAATAGAACATTTCGCCTTGCACGCTATGGCCACTGAAACTGGCGAATACGAATTTGTCCGCGGGCTGCTTGAGCGGTGCCATCTGCGCCTTGCCGCCCGTCATCACCGTGGCGCCCGCGGCGACGCCGACGGCTTCGGGCGGAATCGGGCCGTCGGTGGATTGAACTTGGATGCCGGGCAATTCCATCTCGCCGAAGGTGTTTTTAAGCGCGGTATAGGCTTGTGCCCATTTGGCGGCCGCGGCCTTGATGTCCTGTCCTTCGTAGAGGTAGACGCCAATCCGGGCCAGCTTGCCGTCGCGGAAGAAGAACTGCACGTTCTCCTTGTGGCCGTTGAAAAGGCCCGCGTACGTTTCGAGGTCGCCGTTGCTGAAGCTTTGGTACGGACCGTAATCGGCGAATGATGCGACCTGCTCCTTCGTCATCTGGAAACGCCAGGGCGGCAGGCCGCCGGAGGGCGAATCCGCCCAAGCCTGTGCCGCGCCGAGCACGATGAACATCGCCATGCCGACAAGCGCACTGATTCGCTGCATACCTCTTCCCCTGTTCGATCTGGTCGTCCGTTGGCGGCCGTCGATCTTCGATGGATGGTATCAGCCTTTTGCAACACGGGCCTGTGGCATAGCGGTGTTCCGTCCCACCGTGTTCGATGCAAGGCGATCGTTGGTTTGACGGTACGCGTGCATGCCCGCTTGCGGCTGCGAATGCTAACGGACTCTTCGCACTCGCGTAACGCCTTCCATCGCATAACTCGATGTTGCCCGTCCCTGATGATGCCTCTGCGGTATTTATCCGACGCCGGAGGATGCGCAGGATCGGCGCGGTGGAGTATGAGCGGTAACGCCGGAAGCGAACAGGTTTGTCCGGGCTTCATCGGATATGGCGCCGCGCGCTTTCCGAGGCGAGCCCCAAGAAGGAGCTGTCGACGACACCGATGCATGGAGCGTGATGCGTGCTGGTAGAAGCGGGCGCGCTGGCCGGCTTGCGGCGGCGTTGTCGTTGCTTTCCCAGGCACGTGCACATGCGGCATTGATGATTTCCAGAATCTGTATCAGGAGAACCCACGTGAAAATTCTTATGGTTTTGACCTCTCACGACACCCTTGGCAACACCGGCAGGAAGACCGGGTTTTGGCTGGAGGAATTTGCCGCGCCTTATTACGTTTTCACCGATGCCGGCGCGCAGGTGACCGTGGTTTCGCCCAAGGGCGGACAACCGCCGATCGATCCCAAGAGCGACGATCCGGCCAACCAGACACCGGCGCAAATTCGCTTCAAGGCCGACAAGAAGGCACAAGATGTGCTCGCCAACACGCGCAAGCTTGACAGCGTGGCGGCGAAGGATTTCGATTCCGTGTTCTATCCCGGCGGCCACGGACCATTGTGGGATCTGGCGGAAAATCCGCTGTCGATCAAGCTTATCGAGGACTTCTACACCAGCGGCAAGCCGGTCGCGGCCGTGTGTCATGCACCGGGCGTGCTGCGCCATGTGAAGCACAAGGGCGAACCGCTGGTGAAAGGCAAGCGCGTCTCGGGCTTCACCAATACCGAAGAGGAAGCGGTTGGGTTGACCAAGGTGGTGCCGTTCCTGGTTGAGGATGAACTGCGCCGGCTCGGCGGCCTGTTCGAGAAAGTCGCCGACTGGCAGCCTTTCACCGTAACCGATAGCCGTCTCATTACCGGACAGAATCCGGCCTCGTCGGAAGTTACGGCCAAGGCGCTGTTGCACCTGATCGGTTCGGCCAAGGCGGCCGCCTGAATACCGGCGCGGCCTGCGCGTGAAGCGCTAGCGCGATGGGGTTGCGCATGGACGCGGGTCCGCGCCGCGGCGTGTGCCGCGGCGTGGATTTTTTTGCAAACGGCAAACGCTTCGCCGGTGCACGCCGCTGAAACCCCGCTTTGAATCCATTTGGACGCATCGACGCATCCAAGCCTCCAAGACCGTGACAACCACGGTGCAAACCAACGCGCCGCCGCGCCACCGCGCGCACGGCCTGGACAAGGACAGGGGGCACCTCATGAACGATCGCAAATCCATCGTCGTACCCGCCATCCGCGCAGGCGCGGCCGCGCTGCTGCTGGCGCTCGCCGTTTTGCCGGTTGGCGCAGGCGCGGCCACGGTCACCACCTTGCCCGCTTCGCCGGTGGGCAGGCTCGGCGGCCAGATGATCCGGCACATCAATGCCGACGATCCCGCACAGATCCGGCAATGGGCATCCGGCGTGCTTGCGGCGTCGATCGCCGAGGACGACAAGCAAGCCTTTATCACCGACATGATCTCGGCCGTGCAGGACAGCGGCGGCGTGGATATCTTCGACGTGCAGACCGATCCGCAACATCCCGGACCGCTGCAAATCGTGCTCAAGGCGCGTCGTGGCGGCAGGCTTGGCCTTTTCGTGCTGGCCGCCGATCAGGCGCAGCCGGGCAAGCTGGCGCAGGCCGCGGCCTATCCCATGGACGACCCCGGACTGTACGCGGCGCTGCCCAGGGTCGCCGTGTCGCGCGCGCAGATGGCGCAGGCGATCGGCGCCACGCTCGATCGCCTGGTGAAAGCCGATGACTTCGCCGGCTGCGTGACGGTAATCGAACACGACACCACCGTATTGGACGCATGCCGCGGCGTGGCCGAACGCAACTTCGGCGCACGCATCGACCACAACACGAAATTTCACATCGGCTCGATGGACAAGATGTTCACCGCCGTGGCCATCGCCCAGCTCGCCGAGGCGGGCAAACTGTCGTGGAGCGATACCCTGGCCAAGTGGGTGCCCGAGTATCCCGACCAGCGGACGGCACGCAAGATCACCCTCTGGCAGTTGCTGCACCACACGGCGGGCCTGGGCGATTTCCTGGTGCCGGAGTATTTCCAGCACAGCAAGAGCTACCTCGATCCGGTGGATTACCTTGGCCTGATCGCGCGCCAGCCGCTTGCCGGCGCACCGGGCAAGCAGTGGAGCTACAGCAACGCCGGCTACATGCTGCTCGGCCGGGTGATCGAGAACGTGTCGCACGAGCGTTACTTCGACTACGTACAGCGCCACGTGTTCGCCCCGGCGGGCATGACCGCCACGGGCTTCGACCGGCTGGACGAGGTTACGCCCGATCTGGCGGTAGGCTATTTCCACGATGGCGTGTTTGCGCGCAACTGGAAGCCCGACTGGATGGAACTGGGTGTCGAGGGTGGCCCGGCCGGCGGCGGCTATTCGACGAATACCGACCTGCTGCGCTTCGCCAGCGCACTGCGTGCAGGCAAGCTGGTGCGGCCGGCTACCCTTGAGAAAATTTTCAGCGATGAAGTACCCGCCGGCCCCGGAGGCGACGCGGCGGGATTCGGGGATCGGCTCTCGCACAACCGGCACATCCGCGGCCACAGCGGCGGCATCGAGGGCACCACCGCGGACCTGCAGATGGTTTGGGAAACCGGCGCCACGGTAGCGCTGACCAGCAACGAAGGACCGTCACAGACATGGCTGCTGGCCGAGTACATTGCCGACCTGCTCGCCGCCGAAAACCAGAAACCTTAAATAGCCGCCGCCGCGCTGACCTCCTCGTTCACTATCCATCCCATTCAATGGAGCAAGATCATGGATCTTACGTACATGCTGATTCCCTTCTTTGTCATGGCCGCGCCCGTGGCGATCGTGCTGATCGTGCTGGGCTATCGCCATCGACAGACACAAGCGCGCTATCGCATGCTGCTGGAGCTGGCGGACAAGGGCGTGGAGTTGCCGATGCAACTGCTGACCGAACCGCATGTGGTGTATTCCGAACGGCGTCGCGCGCTGGTGCTGATCGGCGGCGGCCTCGGGCTGATGCTGATGATGCTGGCATTGCCGGGCGCTTTCGACGGGGGCTTGAGCGTGCACAGCCTGTGGGGCCTGGGCCTGTTGCCGTTGATGATCGGCCTTGGCTATCTTGCCAGCTGGTGGTTGAACCGGCGTGGAGACCTGCGTGGCTGATAGCGCCGCCGGGGCGCGCATCGACAGCGCCCTGATCGCTCGCGTGCTGGCGGGCAACGACTCGCGCGCGTTCGAGCAACTGGTGCGGCGCCATCAGGGCATGGTGCGCGCCCAGCTGCGCCGCTTGCTGCACGGCGACGAGGCGGCGGCCGATGATCTGGCGCAGGAAACGTTCCTGCTGGCATGGCGCAAGCTGGATCAATTTCGCGGCGAGGCGCGCTTCTCCACCTGGATTTATCGCATCGCCTATGCGTGCTTTCTTCAGGCGTACCGGCGAAAATCGTGGAACCCACGCGAGGCCGGCGAAAGCGAGATCGAGCAGCTTCCGGCTCCGGGCGATTCGATGGACCTGCGACTGGATCTCGCGCGCGCGATGCAGCGCTTGTCGCAGGCCGAACAGACCGTGCTGCTGCACTGCGTGCAACTGGGCCTCAGTCACGAAGAAACAGCGTATGTGCTGGATATGCCGCTGGGCACGGTTAAAAGCCATGCCACGCGCGGCAAACAGAAACTCAAAACCTGGCTGACCGCCTGGCAAGAAGTTGACGGCAAGAGGCAAACATTATGAGTGCGCCCCGCGAAGACGACATCGACGCATTGCTGCGGCGATCCCTGGATGCCATTCCCGACGCCGGTTTCAGCGATCGCCTGATGCAGCGGCTGCCGCCGCGACGCCGCGCATCGGCGTGGCCGCTGGCGATCGGCCTGGCACTGGGCGCACTTACCTGCTGCATCAGCCTCTTCGCCACCGCGTTATGGCGCACCGGCTGGTATGACTGGCTGCATGGCAAGCTATCGGCGTGCGCGGTCGTCATGCTGCTGGCCATGATGGGTATGTCGCTGCTGGCGCTGGGCTGGACGCTGGCGGAAGCGGAGGATCATTGAGCGATGCGCGCTCGGCACCTGCACGGTCGCCGTCGCGCCATCAACGCTGCGGCGCTTGCTTGCGCTTTCGCAATAGCAGCCTTCCCGCCATGCCCACCACCATCACCGCGGCAAACGCACCATAACCGTACAAAGCCGGCATCACCTGCTTCCAGATGCCGCCGCTTTCCCGCCCGAAGTTGCCCACGCTTTGTATCGCGATGTCGTCATAGGCCACCAGCGCACATCCATAGGCGGCGGCCAGGGCAATAAAAATCGTGGCCAGGTCACAGGCCTTATGTATCCAGGCAACGCGCGATTTCCGCAGTGCCGCCCAATACACCCAGGCCAGCACGATCAGCCAGGGACCGAGCAGCAGCAGCGACAGGTAACGCATAGGGCGAGGGCCTCGTTGGACGATGCATGATGGCCCCTAGGCGGGGCCCGGATCATAGGCGCTGCGGCGTATTTTTTCGCGCATCGTGTTTTCAGTCTTGGCCAGATCCAGCTGCGACGCCTGCGCCTGCTCCGACACACAGGCGCTCATGCCGGCGTGATCCCGACCTTGCCAGCAGGCATTGATGATCGATTGCATAGCGCGGGCCCCGAACGCGGAGCCGGCCCACGACAGCAGCGCAAGAGCCAGCAGGATGCGCATGGGTTTCCTTTCAATGCTGGATGGAAGACCGCCGCGAAACGCCTTGAGCCGAATGTAAATCATAGGATTGCCTGCGCTCGATCGGCTTTGACGTAATCGACGAATGCACGCAGCGGCGCCGGCATCAGGCGACGGCCGGGAAAATAAAGATACGGCCCGCTGAAACGCGGCCACCACGCTTGGAGGACGGGCTCCAGTTCGCCGCGCTCGAAATACGGACGTAGCCAGTCCTCGAACAGATAAACCACGCCGGCACCGGCCACGGCGGCGTCGACGGCCAGATCGGTGCCGCCGCCGGCGCGCACGATCAACGGGCCGGACGGTTGCAGCGTAAGCGCCTCCTCGTCACGTTGAAATTCCCACGCATAGATCGTTCCACTGTTGAAGCGGCCACGGATGCAGGCGTGCGACAACAGGTCGCGCGGATGTTCCGGCCGGCCACGACGCTTGAGGTAGGCAGGCGCGGCGCCGGCCGCGAAGCGTTGCACCCGTGGCCCGATCGGCACCGCGATCATGTCCTGCTCCAGCCGTTCTTCGTAGCGAATGCCCGCGTCGCATCCGGAGGCCAGCACGTCGACGAAACTTTCCTCGGTAACGATTTCCACTTCCACGTCAGGATAGGCAGCGAGGAAGCCGGGCAGGATCGCCGGCAATACCAGGCGCGCCGCGCTTACCGGCACATTGAGCCGCAGGCTGCCGATCGGCGTGTCGCGCGCGGTATTGATCACATCGAGCGCCGATGCCACCTCCGCCAGCGCCGGCGCCAGTCGATCGAGCAGACGCCGGCCGGCTTCGGTGGGCACCACGCTACGCGTCGTGCGATTGAGCAGGCGCACGCCCAACTGCGCTTCCAGCCGGCGCACCGCTTCGCTCAATCCCGAAGGACTCATCTGGCCGGCGCGCGCGGCGTCGCGAAAGCCGCCGGCCTTGGCTACGGACATGAAAGCGTTCAAATCACCCAGATCGACGTTCATTGTTCGATATTTTGCACGGGTCGTGCGGATTGTGCGCCTTTATCGGGCACCCGCTCAACGCCTACGCTGGACGCCTGCACATGAGGAGTTCGACGATGTCCCTTACCCGTAAATCCGATGCATTCACCTTGGGCGACCGCCACGTAAACCGTCTGGGTTACGGCGCCATGCAGCTTGCCGGACCAGGTGTATTCGGTCCGCCAAAAGATCATGCCACCGCGTTGGCCGTGGTGCGCGCGGCGCTGGAGGCCGGCGTCAACCACATCGACACCAGCGATTTTTATGGCCCACACCTCGTCAATCGCTTGATCCGCCAGGCACTGGCGCCGTACCCACAGGACCTGGTGATCGTCACCAAGATCGGTGCGCGGCGCGGCGCGGACAAATCGTGGATCCCGGCATTTTCGCGCGAGGAACTGACGCATGCCGTGCACGACAACCTGCGCAACCTCGGGCTTGACGTGCTTGAGGTGGTCAACCTGCGCATCATGTTCAATGCACACGAAGCGGCGGAAGGATCGATCGAAGAACCGCTCACCGTGCTCGCCGACCTGCAGCGGCAGGGGCTGGTGCGGCATATCGGCCTGAGCAACGTCACGCCGGCGCAGGTGGCGCAAGGGCGGACGATCTGTCCGATCGTGTGCGTGCAGAATCATTACAACCTGGCGCACCGACGCGACGATGCATTGATCGACGAACTGGCGCGCGCCGGCATCGCCTACGTGCCGTACTTTCCGCTGGGTGGATTTACGCCGCTGCAATCCTCCACGCTGTCGGACATCGCCCAGCGCCTGGACGTCACGCCGATGCAAGTGGCCATTGCCTGGCTGCTGCACCGCGCGCCGAACGTACTGCTGATTCCCGGTACGTCATCGTTGGCGCATCTGGGCGAAAATCTTGCCGCGGCCCAACTGGAGCTGCCTGACGATGCCATGGCCGCGCTCGACGCGATGGCATCGAGCCATGCCGCGGCGGTCCCGCAGCACGCGTAACGTGTTTGCGCATACGGCACGCTTCGCCTTGCCCAGCGAGGCGAAGCGGCTATGGCAATACGAAGATCGTCAAACCCCCGTGGCACGGCGACAAAAATGTGCGACGTTGCCTTGCGGCAAACGCGCCCGATCGTTTCGGCGCGGTCCGCACGCCGGTGCCCATTCTTTAAATGGGCTGATGGCGCCGCTTGAACAAGCGAAACCAGAAGCTCAATTCAAGCAGTGCACCAGCGGCATAGAGCCCGATGGAGCCGTTGACCAGGCCAACGGCATCGCAGGCCACGGCGGCCAGCAGCAGCACGGCGAGCATAAGGTAGTGCTTCATGGGCTCATCCTTCTCAAGGTGGACCTTTGGCCATGCGGTCTTTTTCACGCTTTGGCGGCATGCAGCGATCATCACCGATTCAAGCACACTCTGGCGCGTAACGCGGCGTGATCTGCGATCGCCTCTTGGGAGGTTCTTCGGGTAGCGAAAATCGCCGACCGCGTAAGCCAAGAGATCGGGGCCATGGCAACGCAGGCATGGCCCCGATCGTGGTGCCGATCAACCGCCGCCGGACCCGGCGCTGCTGGATGCCGGCGCAGGCTTGGACGGGCCACCCGCCTCCTTGCCGCTGGCCGCAGCCTGGCCCCGTGTGTACACGATGGCCTTGTTGCCTTGGCACTGTCCCACCACCTTGCCGCCGTTCTTGTCGGCCTGGTCCGCGTCGACGACGTCGAGGGTGTAATGACTCACCCCGTTTGCCTTCAGCTTGGCATCGATGCTCGATTTCACGCTGTCGCACGAGGCGTGGGCCAGCAGCGGCAACGACATCAACGCCAGTACGGCAATACCCATCTGCACTTTCATGGCTTCTCCTTGTGGTTTTGCATCGCGATTGATGCGGTTGCGGGCTCCCCGCTCCCTGCACAAGGTACCTGTTTCCCGTGCGCCGCGCGTGATCTCCCGGCGGCCTGATCGATGGCACGCCCCAGGCCATCGCGATATACGCGGCGGTATGGATGCGCCGCGGCGCCGCGCACGCATCGCAAAGTCCTGCGCCGGGGCAGGCAAGACATCGTTATCAGGCCCGCAGCCGCTTGATCGGCAAGGCTTCTTGCAGACGCCAGAACGATGGGGCGTCGCACTGCCGCGGCGCTGTCGCCCAACGTCAGCCTGACGCCTGTTTCGCGCCCGCTGCCTGACCGCGCCAACGCTTGTCAGGCGGCGGCTGCCTGCCGCTATGATGGAGCCGTTCTGGCTAGCACGTGATGCAGTGACGCAAGCGTGAGGGCAAGGGGGTCGTAACTGAGGATTCGTATCGTGCCTGCTTACGGCGTTGCAGTATGGAGCGGTCCATCTGCATGATGCGCGGCTATACGCTTACCCAATGCCTGGTGCGGCTGATCTGGCTGCCGCTGTTGCTGGCCGTGCTGTTGCTTCCGTTCCACACGGCCATGGCGGGCGATCCATGGACGCCGTTCGACGTGCCCTGGTTCGACCGCCTGGGCGTGAACGAGGGCCTGCCCAATTCGACCGTCACCGCGATCGAACAGGATTCGCGCGACCTGATATGGATCGGCACGATGGGCGGACTGGTGCGCTATGACGGCTATCGCATGCAGGTGTTCGGCGACACGCCGGGCAGTCAGCCGTACTTGCCCGATGCCTACGTGCGCACGATGCTCGCGCTGCCCGACGGCAGCATGCTGATCGGCACCAATTCCGGCGGCCTGACCCGCTTCGAGCCGAAGGACAACCGCTTCCACAACTATCCCATCGGCGAGGGCGGTACCAGCGACCGCAAGATCTACGCGCTGGCGCGCGATGGCGACGCAGGCGTTTGGATTGCCACCGATCATGGCCTTGACCATCTGGACCTGCGCACCGATCGCATCGCTGCCCTCGGCACCGGCAACGCCGCGTCGCTGCGCGACTTCAGCGTGATGCAGGATCGCGCGGGCGATGTGTGGCTGGGCAGCAACAATGGCCTGTTCGTGCGCTATGCGCACAGCCAGGCCTTCGTGCGTCCGGTGCGCCCCAAGGGCAACGTCGATACGATCCTGGGCGACGGCATCTGGACGATCTACGAAGATCGCCAAGGCCGGGTGTGGGCCGGCAGCACGCAATCGGGCGCCTCCTACCGCGACCGCGCCGGCAAGTGGCACGAGGTGGAAGGCTTCAGCGGCTACCAGCCGTCGCAGGAACGCCGCTCCACCGTGCGCGATGTGCTGGAAATCGCGCCCGACACCATCTGGCTGGCCACCGACGGCAGCGGCGTGCTGGTCTACACGCCCAGCACCGGAAACCTGCGCCAGCTGGCACACGATACCGCCCTGCCCTCTTCGCTGCCCGGCGATTCGATTCGCGCCTTGACCCAGGACCGCGCCGGCAACGTTTGGGTGGCCAGCGATCTGGGCGTGGCGCGCACGCAGCCCTACGCGCGCTCGGCGTTCACCTTGCTGCCCTCTGCCACGCAGAACGACCATCAGCTTGCCAGCACCAACGTGCGCGGCATTTTCATCGACAGCAAGGAGCGCATCTGGCTAGGCATGAACGCCGGCAGGATCGACATGATCGACCTGCGCGAAGGACGCATCCGGCATCTGCAGCTGAGCGGAACGCAAACCCATCGCGACGTGCAGGCCTTCGCGGAAATGCCCGACGGTTCGCTATGGGTCGGCACGCAGGGCTTGGCGCGCATTTTGCCCGATACGTGCACGGTGCAGGATTCGGTCGTACCCGCGCTCGACCAGACGCCGGTGCTGCACATGCTGGCCGACGGACAGCAATTGCTGCTGGGCACCTATGATGGCGTGTACCGCTACGACACGCAGACGCACGCGCTGTCGCATTTCGTGCACAACACCAACGATCCGCAGAGCCTGGGCAGCGATACCGTGCGGCGCATCGAGCGCATCGGCCACGAAGTGTGGTATCTCACCGCGCACGGCATCAGCATCGCCGACAATACCGAGCAGTCCGATCACTTCACCAACCTGCTGAACCGGCCGGGCGATGCCAGCAGCCTGCCGAACAACCTGGTCAGCTCGGTCACCACCGACGCACAGGGCCGTTTATGGGTGGGTACGTACGGCGGCCTGGGCATGCTGGAGCCGCGCAAGGACGGCCAGCCTTATCGCTTCGACACCATCGGCGCCGAGCAGGGCCTGGACAACACCAACATCAATGCCGTGCAATCGGACGGCCAGAACAACCTGTGGGTCAGCCTGCCCAACGGCATCGCCAAGGTCGATGCCAAGACTCACCAGGTGCGCAGCCTCAGCAGCCGTGACGGCCTGCGCATCTCCAGCTACATCTACGCTTCGAGTGCGCGCACCGCCACCGGCGAACTGCTGTTCGGCGGACTGGGGGGACTCACGGTCATCCGCCCCACCTGGCAGCCGCCGCAACGCGCCGATGCGCCGCTCGCCGTGACCTATGCGGTGTTGAATGGCGTCGAGCTTCCGTTCGGCCAATTGCCGCGCGCCAATGACGTGCTGCAACTGAAACCGCACAATCGCAGCCTGCGCATCAACTTCGCCCTGCTCGACTATCAGCTGCCGTCGGACACCAGCTACAGCTATCGCATGGAAGGTTTTGACGACGACTGGATCGAGGTGCCGCGCGGCAGCCTGCCCACCGCCATCTATACCAACCTGCCGCACGGCAAGTACGTGCTGCACTTGCGTGCCACCACCCAAGGCCTGCAACCGCGCGTGGTTGAAACAACCCTGACGGTGGTGGCCGAACCCCGCTGGTACGAAACGCTGGCCGCCACCATCGGCGCGGCCGTGCTGGCGCTGGCAGTGCTGCTGGGCGTGGTGCAACTGCGCACGCTGTACCTGCGCCAGCAGGCCGCGCATCTGCAGCGCCAGATCGACATGCGCACGCAGGACCTGGTCAGCGCCAACGAACGCCTGAACGTACTGGCCAGCACCGACGAACTGACCGGCGTGTTCAATCGCCGGCGCCTGCTGGAAATGGCCGAAGGCGTGCGCCGCATCGCCGAGGACGGCAGCGCGTGCGTGGCGCTGATGGATCTGGATTACTTCAAACAGGTGAACGATACCTACGGGCATCTGGCCGGCGACCAGGTGATCCGCGTGGCCTGCCGCACCATCCTGCAGCACTGCCGCGATGGCGACGTGGTCGGACGCTACGGCGGCGAAGAGCTGCTGGTATGCCTGCCCAACAGCACGCTTGAGCATGGCATGGCCGTTGCCGAGCGTATTCGCGAAGCGCTGGCCGCCAACACCATCATCCACGACAACCACGCCATTCCCGTTACCGCCAGCATCGGCGTGGCGGCGTGGCGCGAAGGGGAAACGCTTTCGCAGTGGTTGCGGCGCGCGGACGATGCGCTTTACGAAGCCAAGCGCGCGGGACGCAATCGCTGCGAATCGGCGACATGATGTCCGCATGGATGCCGGATAGATCGGTCGGGGAAAAATAAAGCCGCGCCCCTGCGGGCGCGGCATTTTTACTTGGTGCAACCGCTCGGATTGCTTACGCGCGGTCGGTACGATCGGCCACGGGTGCTTTCGCCGCATCTTCCCATGCGGCCGGATCGAGCTTTTCGGCCATGAACGCATTGGCCAGTTGCGCCAGCGTGGAAAGCGCGTTGCCGCCATCGGCGCCCAATGCGATCTTCGGCACGATGGCGATCTGCCCTTCGCGCAAGGCATCGGCAAATTGCCGGCCCAGGTCGTTGATCAACTGCATGCGCGCGCCTTCGCCGGTCAACGCATCGGCCTTGGCACGGATCGCATTGGCCTCGGCCTTGCCCACCGATTCGGTCGCGGCCGCCTTGCCCTCGCCCACCGCGATCTGGCGCTTGCGCTCGGCCTCGGCATTGATGTTGATCACCTGCGCTTCCTTGGTCGCCGCCGCGATGGCGGCATCGCCTTCGTTGGTCTTGATCTTCACGTTGATCTCGGACTTGGTAAGGTCGGTCTGGATCTGCGTGCGTGCCTGCGCCTCGCGCAGCGTGCGCTCCTTCACCGCCGCCTGTTGCTGCTGGTCGTAGGTTTCCATCTGCTCCTTGGCCACCTGGCGATCGCGCAGCTGGTTGAGGATGGTGTCGATGCGCTGGCCGGAAGCGTCGCCGGTGTTGCCGTGCGGTGTGCCGATCAGCACTTCCTGCAGCTCCAGGTTGTAGGCGGCGAAACGGTCCTTCATATCCACGCCGGCTTTTTCCTGGATGGCCGAGCGCTCCTGCAGCAGTTCGATCAGGGTCTTGGTCTGCCCGGTGTTCTTGAAATAGGCCGACACCATCGGATCCAGTGTCTGGTCGACCAGGCGCTTGATGTCGCCGAACCGCTGCACCACCAGCGGTGCCTTGCGGTAGTCGATGTGGACCACCACCGACAGGGGCATCAGCGGCTCGAATGCATCCTTGGTGATCAGCGCGACCTCGGAAAGGTTTTCGTCGAATTTGTGCGCATTGGTGACCTCCTTGGACCACTTCAGGATGAAATTGGTGGTGGGCACCAGCTGGACCTTGCCCGCGTAGGTGTTGAACGCGTACTTGCCCGGCAACAGCGGCTCTTTCCATACGCCGCGGCAGCCGTTGTCGACCAGTTCGCCGTGCGAATAGCCTTCGCCGGAGCGGTCCGCGCCCGCCTTGCCGAAGTAGGAGACCACTACGCCGACGCTGCCGACCGGCACGATGGTTTTGCGGATGAACTCCACCGTGGCGAACAGGCGATTGATGAAGTACGTACCTTCCACCAGCACCTGATGCTGACGTCCGCGGCGTCCGCCCGCGCGCAGGAAGGCGTCGATGTTCTGGAAGTTGTTGTGGAAGCGCATTTTGTCGGCCGGGTCTTCGCCCACGCGCGGCGCGACGATTTCATCCGGTGCAAGCACCGGGCCGTCGTGGATGGTCACCACGCCGAGCACGTCGCCGGCATCCTCGTCGGGTCGGTCGGCGTTTTCTGCCTGCACGGTGGTGGAGGTCTTGCCGCCGATCACCACGGGTATGAAGCCGTTGCGTTCGCGCAATAACTGGCCCATGCGATCGACGGTGTCTTTTTCTTCGTCCGACAGCAGCAAGCCGTGCACGCGCGCGGCGGTGATGATGGCGAACTGCGCCACGTTGACCGCGTGTGTGCCTTCGCGCACGATCGCACGCTGCGGCCCTTTCTGACCGCCGGCCCTGAGAAAGGCCGACGCGTCTTCGATACCCGCATCGACGATCTCGCCCAGCGTCTGGCCGTCCACCAGCTCGCGCCCGTCGCGCGCGAATACGTAACCGATTTCGCCTTGCGGGATGGTCACCAGATCGACCTTGTGCACGCGGAACTGGAACGGAAAGAACAAGTGAATGCCACCGCGCATCACCTGCGGTTGATATCCCACTTCGCCGTCCAGGGCGATCAGGCCGCGAGTGAGCGATGGCGCACCCCATAGCCGCTCCACGATACCGACGCGGTCGTTGGGAATGTAGATGATGGCGCGGGAAGCGAAGATCAGCGCGACCAGCACGACAACGGTTGCTGCAATGGCGATGAGCATGATCATGTGTGTCTGTCCTTGATGATGAAAGGGAGCCTGGCGCCTGGCCAGGGCCGCAACGGAAGGAAACGATGGGTCAGTTCATGTCGGCGTCCGGATCCGAATCAGGGTGTGGAAAACCGCAGCCCTGGCGGTGGCCGGGGCCTGGGAGATGGTGTGCATGACGTGCGCGGGTAGGGCTTATCGACGCAACATGGCGTAGGCCTGGGTTACCGGCTGGTGCGCAAAAGGGATGGCTGGCATCGATTCGACCGTCGGCGCATGCGCGCCGGGTCGTTCACGTTGCACAGCCAGGGGACAGGTTAGGCGCGGCTAAATCGGACGCGCCCGCGTGACGGTCTTTCGCGGCGCACTGAACATGGCAGGACACTGAAAGATGCGGATCATATCGGCGGGTCTGTTGACCGGTGATGCGTGCATTGTACGCCGATTTTTTTGGACTACACGTGATGTTGTAACGCCTCGCGCCACGTGCTTTACGGATGGTGCAAAGCCGACAGCCGACAATGTCACAACATTGCATGACGCCGCGACACAGCAACGTTCCAGTGCGCTTTTGCGCATACAAAAAAGCGCGGCGTAATTTACACGCCACGCAGGATTTGAATGCCTTATGCGTTCGCTCCGCGCGTACGTCGCGCGGAACGAACAGTTTCTTGTTCAGGCCGCCACCGCTTCCTCGACCTCAACCGGCAGGCGGATCAGGTAATCGAACGCGCCGAGCGACGCCTTCGCACCCTCGCCCATCGCGATCACGATCTGCTTGTACGGCACCGTGGTGACGTCGCCCGCCGCGAACACGCCGGGCACCGACGTTTCGCCATGCGCACCGGTCTCGATCTCGCCGCGCGGCGAAAGCTTCACCGTGCCTTTCAACCATTCGGTGTTGGGCAACAGGCCAATCTGCACGAACACGCCTTCGAGCTCCAGTTGCCGTGGCTCGCCGCTGGTGCGGTCGGTGTAGGCAAGGCCGGTGACTTTCTTGTCGTCGCCAAGTACGGCGGTGGTCTGCGCATGCACGATCACTTCGACGTTGGCAAGGCTGCGCAGCTTGCGCTGCAGCACTTCGTCGGCACGCAGCTTGCCGTCGAACTCCAGCACGGTGACGTGTTGCACCAGGCCGGCCAGGTCGATCGCCGCTTCCACACCGGAGTTGCCGCCGCCGATCACCGCCACGCGCTTGCCCTTGAACAGCGGACCGTCGCAGTGCGGGCAGTACGTGACGCCTTTGTTGCGATAAGCTTGCTCGCCCGGTACATGCATATTGCGCCAACGTGCGCCGGGGGCAAGGACGACCGTCCTGGCCTTGAGCGTAGCGCCATTGGCCAGACGCACTTCGACCAGCTCGCCCGCTTGCCGCGCCGGGATCAATTGCTCGGCGCGCTGCAGATTCATCACGTCCACATCGTATTCGTGCACGTGCTGCTCTAGCGATGCGGCCAGCTGCGGGCCCTCCGTGTAAGGGACCGAAGTAAAGTTTTCGATCGCCATCGTATCCAGCACCTGGCCGCCGAAACGCTCGGCCGCTATACCGGTGCGGATGCCCTTGCGCGCAGCATAAATTGCCGCGGCGGCGCCAGCCGGTCCACCGCCCACCACCAGCACTTCGAATGGCGCCTTGGCGCTGAGTTTTTCCGCCTCGCGCTGCGCCGCGCCGCTG
>NZ_DATJTC010000018.1:0-202789 GCF_035503745.1 Dyella sp. | reverse complement strand
CATTTATGGACAGGTTTCCCTTCCACCGCAAGGCGCCCACACAAGTCACCTGCGCACACTGTCAAAGATCAATCACTTGCAACCTTCTCTTGAAGATCGCCCCGAAGCGTTTCGTCCCGGGTGAGCCGCCCATTCTACATCCCTTTAGCCTTCCGTCAACACCCAAAATTTGGAAAGTTGCGCTCGGTTTTTTGGGGAACCCCTCGAGCCTGGGCTTTCTGTCGAAGGGGGTGGAATCATAGCGCCGGCCCGGGTTTCTGTGAAGGGGCAAAAACGCGCTTCCGCACCAAATTTTCGCCGCGGCGCTCCCGCCGGGACGAGAAACGGCCCAGGTACGCGGCCTCTGGATCTGCCGCGCCCAGGCCAACGGGTGCGGGCGGCTCCCGCACCGTGCTTGAAACCTGGCTATTGGCGACCGGGACCAGGCGGGACGCCGGCACTGCAACCGGGCTGCACCGGCGCCGGCGCGACCGATTTTTGAACGCCTGCCGGCTCATGAGCCTGAACGAGGCCCACGCGGTAGGGAATCAGGGCATCGGGACGCATCTGTTCCAGGGCGTCCCAGTCGTCTTCAAAGGGGATGAATTGCTGCATGGCCGTTCCTCGGGGATCAGGATTCGCACGAGGATCATTCCACCAGGGGAAACGGCCTGGGCGCTGGCGAAATCGGGCGATTTGCAGGCAGCGCGCGGCGGATGTCAGTCGATTTCCACCATCTCGAAGTCGCTCTTGGTGGCGCCGCAATCCGGGCACGTCCAGGTATCGGGCACGTCGCTCCAGGAGGTACCGGGCTCGATGCCTTCCTCGGGCAGGCCCAGGGCCTCGTCGTAGATAAAGCCGCAAACCACGCACATCCATTTGCGCAGGGTGGTCTCGGTGGAAATTTGGTTCATGAGTACGTCGCCAGATCGGAGTTAATAGTGCATTCTCGCAACTCCTCCGCCGATGCGAAAGGCGGACAAACCCCACGCTGCCTTTCATTTATGCTCCCCCTCCCCTTTCCGGGCCGCGGTCTTTACGTGATCACGGACGGCCCGCGCCCCGATCTGCTGGAAGCGGTGCATCTGGCTCTGGCGGGTGGCGCGCGCCTGGTCCAATACCGCGACAAGACCGATGAACCCGCCCGACGCCACGCCGAAGCGGGTTCGCTGCTTGCGCTATGCCACGAGTACGCGGTGCCCTTGATCGTCAACGACGACGTTGCTCTTGCGCGCGCCATCGGTGCGGACGGCGTGCACCTGGGCGAGGCCGATGGCGACATCGCCCAGGCGCGCGGCACGCTGGCGCCCGGCGCCATCATTGGCGTGTCGTGTTACGACTCGCTCGAACGTGCGCAGCAAGCCGTTCGACAGGGCGCCAGCTACGTCGCGTTCGGCGCCTTTTTCACATCGCCCACCAAGCCGTTCGCGCGGCGCGCCAGCATCCAATTACTGCGGCACAGCGCCGCCCTGGGCGTGCCCCGGGTGGCGATCGGCGGCATCACACCCGACAATGGCGCGGATCTGGTTGCCGCTGGCGCCGACTATCTGGCGGTGATTTCCGCCGTGTTCGGCATGGCCGACATTCGCGCGTCCGCGCAGCGCTTCTCCCAACTTTATTCTTTCGATCGAGCCCCTTCTCCATGACCAACCACGAACTCTTCCAGCGCGCCCAGCAACTGATGCCGGGCGGCGTCAATTCTCCGGTGCGCGCATTCAAGTCGGTGGGCGGGGAACCTTTTTTCACCGCGCGCGCCGACGGCGCGTATCTGTGGGACGTGGAAGGCAAGCGTTACATCGACTACGTGGGCTCGTGGGGGCCGATGATCGTCGGTCACAACCACCCGCAGGTGCGCGAAGCGGTGGAGCACGCGGTGCGCGATGGCCTGTCTTTCGGTACACCCTGCCCGGCCGAAATCACGATGGCCGAAACTATCGTGCGGCTGGTGCCTTCGGTAGACATGGTGCGCATGGTGAACTCGGGCACCGAAGCGACCATGTCGGCCATCCGACTTGCCCGCGGCGCCACAGGCCGAAGCAAAATCGTGAAGTTCGAAGGCTGCTACCACGGCCATGGCGACAGCTTTCTGGTGAAGGCCGGCTCTGGCGCACTGACCTTCGGCGTTCCCACGTCGCCGGGCGTACCCAAAGCCAACGCCGATCTCACTCTCACGCTGCCCTATAACGACATTGTCGCGGCGCAGGACTTGTTTGCCGAACACGGCGCGGACATCGCCGGGCTGATCATCGAACCGGTCGCCGGCAACATGAACTGCATTGCGCCGAAGGACGGGTATCTGCAGGCCTTGCGCGATCTGTGCACGCGGCATGGCACGTTGCTGATCTTCGATGAAGTGATGACCGGCTTTCGCGTTGCGCTGAGCGGCGCGCAGGCGCATTACGGCGTAACGCCGGACCTCACCACCTTCGGCAAGATCATCGGCGGCGGCATGCCGGTGGGTGCCTATGGCGGCCGCCGCGCACTGATGGAGCAGATCGCCCCCGCCGGCCCGATCTATCAGGCCGGCACGCTGAGCGGCAATCCGGTAGCGATGGCCGCGGGCCTGGCCATGCTGGAACTGGTCCAGGCACCCGGTTTCTACGCTACGCTGGCGGCACGCACGCGCCTGCTGACCGACGGGCTGCAGGCCGTGGCCGATGGCGAGGGCGTTCCGTTCAGCACCAACCGGGTGGGCGGCATGTTCGGTCTGTTCTTCACGCGCGAGAAAGTGGAAAGCTACGCCCAGGCCACTGCGGCCGACACGGCGATGTTCAACCGTTTCTTCCACGGCATGCTGGAGCGTGGCGTGTATCTGGCGCCCAGCGCGTTCGAGGCGGGCTTTCTTTCGTCCGCGCACGGCGATGACGACATCGCCGCTACGCTTGATGCCGCGCGCAGCGCCATGCGCGCCGCACGCAGCGGCTGACGGCCATGCCGACGCGCGCGCCTTCGGCCGATGAACTGGGCCCCGCAGCGCAGGCGGGATGGCGGGCACGCTGGTTTCATATCATCTTCGGACATGACGATGCATCCGGGCGGCGTTTCGACGTCCTGCTGATCGCCGCCATTCTCGGCAGCATCGTTGTCGCCGTGCTCGATACGGTGGCGGACATCCACGCGCGCTATGGCGCCATCTTCTACGCGCTGGAGTGGCTGTTTACGCTGGTCTTCACGCTCGAATACGTTACACGCATCATGGTCGTCGATCGTCCGTGGCGATACGTGCGCAGCTTCTATGGCGTGGTGGACGTGCTGGCGGTGCTGCCCACGTGGATCAGCCTGGTCGCGGCGGGAAGCCAATACCTGCTGGTGGTGCGCGCACTGCGTATTCTGCGGATTTTCCGCATCCTGAAACTCACCCGCTACGTGGGCGAAGCCGATCTGTTGTGGTTGACGCTGATCCGGGCGCGGCGGAAGGTGCTGATCTTTTTCAGCACCATCCTTACCCTGGTGCTGATCTTCGGCGCGCTGATGTATCTGATCGAAGGACCGCAAGACGGGTTCACATCGATACCGACATCGATGTATTGGGCTATCGTGACCATGACCACGGTGGGATTCGGCGACATCACGCCCAAGACCACACTCGGCAAACTGCTCACCTCGCTGATCATTCTGATCGGCTACAGCATCATCGCCGTACCAACCGGCATCTTCACCGCGGAATTGGCGGCCGGCATGCGTGCCAGGCGTAAATTCGCCACATGCACGCAGTGCGGCCTGGTCGAGCACGACGGCGATGCCGTCTACTGCCGCATCTGCGGTACTGCCCTGCCTGCCGGCAAGGCGTGACGCCACGCGAAGCGCCGTTTACCAGCTGCCTGTATTGGGCATCGACACCCACGGTTCGCGCGGCGGCAAATGACCGTTCTGCAGCAGCTCGATGGAAATGCGATCGGGCGAACGCACGAACGCCATGTGGCCGTCGCGCGGCGGGCGATGAATGGTGTAGCCCATCGACTTAAGGTGTTCGCACGTGGCGTAGATGTCCTCGACGCGAAACGCCAGATGACCAAAGTTGCGGGCCGAGCCGTAGTCTTCTTCCGAACCCCAGTTATGCGTCAGTTCCACCTCCGCATCGGGACTGTCGGGCGCGGCCAGATACACCAGCGTGTACTTGCCTTCCGGCACGTCCATGCGGCGCACTTGCTTGAGGCCCAGCCCATCGCAAAAAAAGCGCAACGAAGCATCGAGGTCGTGCACGCGAACCATGCTGTGCAGAAATTTCATCGGGATGTTCCAGTAACAACGACGTGTATCGGCGTGATTATTGCCCGACGAATGCCGTCAGTGCCACGCGAAGCCGCGCCAGGCCATCGGCAAGTTCCTCGTCAGTGATATTCAGCGGCGGCACGAAACGCAGCACATCCGGCCCCGCCTGCAGCAGCAGCAGGCCGTGCGCGGCGGCGTAGTCGAGGATATCGCCTGCCTTGCCGCGATAAGCCTCCGCCAGCACCGCGCCCAGCATCAAGCCGCGTCCGCGCACCTGCGAAAACACGCCAAGTTCCGCACCCATCGCCACGAGCGATTCACGCAGTCGCGCGGATTGGCGCTGCACATGAGCCAACAGCGCGGAAGAAGACAGCTTGCCCAAGGCGACACGCGCCACGGCGGCCGCCATCGGATTGCCGCCGAAGGTCGTGCCATGCGTACCTAATTGCATGACCGTGGCGACCTTCGGACCGGCCAGCATCGCGCCGATCGGAAAACCGCAGCCCAACGCCTTGGCCAGGGTTACGATGTCGGGGACAACCTCATCCAGCACGTGCGCGAACAAGCTGCCCGTGCGCCCCATGCCGCACTGAATTTCATCCAGCACCAGCAAGGCGCCATGCGCATCGCAGAGTTCGCGCACGCGCTTGAGAAAACCCGGCGCAGCGGGCAGCACACCGCCCTCGCCCTGTACGGGCTCCAGCATCACCGCGGCGACGTCGCCCGTCGCAAACGCATGTTCCAGCGCGGTGGCATCGTTGAAGTCGAGATAGCGGAAACCGCCCGGCAGCGGCTCGTAACCTTCCTGGTACTTCGGTTGCGCCGTAGCGGTTACGGTCGCAAGCGTGCGTCCATGGAACGAACCACGGAAGGTGACGATGACCCGCCGCTCCGGCGGCCTGCCTTGCGTTGCCGCCCATTTGCGCACCAGCTTGATCGCCGCTTCATTCGCCTCGGCGCCGGAGTTGCACAGGAACACGCGTTCGGCAAAGCCCGACGCCTGCACCAGCTCCTGCGCCAGGCGCAACGGCGGCTCGGTGTAGAACACGTTGCTGCTGTGCCAGAGCTTGCCCGCTTGCGCGCTCAGCGCGGCGAGCAGATCCGGATCCTGATGGCCGAGCGCATTGACCGCAATGCCCGCGCCGAAGTCGACGTAGTCGCGGTTCTCCGTATCCCACACGCGCGCGCCTTTGCCATGATCGAGCACCAGATCGCGCGGCTTGTACACCGGCAGCCAATAGCGTTTGCCGAGATCGACGAGAGATTGCACCGGAAACTCCTGCGTTGAATACATGCAACGCTCCTGGCGCGGCCACCGGGGCCGTGCCGCCAGAAGGAAAGGGGGATAAGCAACATCCTAGCCACGGCGAACGGCATGCGCCAGCGGCGCGCAACATACGCCGGCGTTGTCCATCGGGACGTGAGCTGTAACAGACATGTTACACCTGCTGAAAACCGAGCCGCGACAAGGCCAGGCGAAGAAAACCGCACCGCGCGCCTGTAACAGCGTGTAACAACACTTCCACGCGGCGTAGACGAACCGTTGACGTCAACGCTCGATTTTGCGCGGTTTTGCGCCGATTGCCGGCGCTGGCACGGTGTTTGCCCTTCATTCATCAGGATTTGAAGGGGAGGTTCGCCCATGGACGCCATGCATCCAGTCGACAGAAGCCAGGTATGCCGTTGCGCATGCCTCGCGGGAATCATCGCTCTCGCGTTGGCACCCGCTATCTCCCTGGCCGACGGCGCCCGCGTCGCGCAGAAGGCCAAACCGGGTGAGATCGTACTGATCCGCAACGTGGCCACCCGTCCAGCCGATCGCGCGCCCACGGCGCCGGGGCTGGCGCTGATGGTGAGCGCCTCGCCCAATCCGCAGTTGAGCAACAACATGAGTGGCGCCGGCTCCGGCGAGATTACCGATGCGGAGATCGCCGATCTGAATGCCGGCCCCAACGCGGGCAACCCAGCCTCGGGATCGACCGGCGTGCAGCGCTCGCTTAGAACGGCACTGGGCGCCAACTCCGGCGGCAACAGCGCCGGCGCGGTCAGCAACAACGGCGTGAGCAACCTGGTCAGCGGCACGGCCGGTGGCGCCGGCGCAGCCGCTTCGGTCACCGACAGTACGCGCGGTATCGGCGACCAGGTTACCGGAGCGCTGTCGCAGATCCCGATGATGGGCGCAGGTCACTGAGGCGCGCCATGAAGCGGACGCTTTGCACCCTCGCGCTTGGCGCGGCCGGATCCATCGCCGCCATCGCCCTGTGTCCGCCCGTCTTCGCGCAAACGGCGAGCACGGACAGCTACGCCTCGATGTTGAGCTATCTGGACAGCAACAGCATCGGCGACAACGCGCTGTCCGGCACGCAGGGCATCAGCTCGGTCAACACGGCGTCGGGCGATGCGAATGCGCAGGCCAATCTGCACGCGTTCGCGTCGGGAAGCCAGAGCCAGACCCTGATCCAGGCCCGGCAGCGCACGCACTACAACACAACCGATGTTCCACTCGATGCGACAGCCACGATCGGCGGTCATGCCTACGACAACGGACAGGGCATCGCATCGATCAATCAGGTCAGCGGCAACGGCAACGCACAGCTCAACGGCGTAAGCGTGGCGCTGACCGCTCAAGGCATACGCGAGACGACGGACGGCACCCTGTCGGCCACCGTTTCTGCGTCGGCAGGGGGGCAGGCACCTTCGAATCCACAACATGCACAGGCCGGCGGCACGCGGAGCGTGGGAGTCGATCCGTCCGCAATGGAAGGATTCAACGGTGTGATGCAACTCAACCAGGTCGCGGGATCCGGCAACGCATCGGACAACTTGCTTTTGTTGTCCGCGCCGGCCTCTTCGCATTAACCATCTGCAATATCCAGTCAAGAGAGAAGACACTATGAACGCTAATCTGAGAAGGACTTTGATTGCATTGGCTGTGGTTGGCGCGTTCGGCGCGTCGGTTGCCTATGCGCATGACGACGGCGGAAACAGCAGCGTGCAGATCCACAAGAAGGTTTCGCTGAGTTCTGACGTCAGCATCAACGGCGACCCCAAAGTCAGCGGCCAGATCAACATCAACGCCGCAGCCGTGGCGCTGTCCAACACGACCCAGAGTTCGTCCTGGAACGTCGTGGGCAATCATCATGACGTAAGCAACACGTCCAGCATCAAGGGCAACGTGGGCGAAGACGCCTCGGGCAACGTGGGCGTCAACCAGGCGTCCGGCGACGACAACCAGCAGGGTAACAGCGCGGCCATCGCCGCAGCCGGAAGCTCCAGCAGCGATGCGGGCTTCACCTTCGACTGCCAGCATAGCGGCGGTTGCGGCAGCGGCAGCAGCGGCAACGATCCCAATGCCGGCGGCATGGCGGATGCTGAAACGTTCACCAGCCAGTCAGTTCACCAGGATGCAACCTGGAACCACGGCACGACCAACAAGTCGAGCATCAGCGGCAATGCATTCAACTATGCATCGGGCAACGTGGGCGTCAACCAGGCTTCGGGCGACAACAACGAGCAGAGCAACTCGCTCGCCGCCGCCACCACGTCCAACAACGTGTATGCGCTGGCCACCTCGACGCTCGACCAGGAAATCACCGGCAATAGCGTGAGCAACGATCCGGGCACGCTCGGCTGGTGCAGCTACCCGCAAGCGACGACCAACACCAGCTCCCTGAAGGGCAACGTCGCCGCCAACTTCAGCGGCAACCTGGGCATCAACCAAGCCTCGGGCACCGGCAACCTGCAGAGCAACAGCCTGTCGATGGCGGTCGCCAACCCGTAAGAGGAAGGGGAAGTGGAGGAATGCGCCGTCGCAAGACGGCAATGAGGGCGGTAACCCGGCGACATGCCGCCGGGCACCATGTGGAAGCCCCCTGCCCGTCCCCTGCGGGCAGGGGGTCTTCCCTTCACAAGGATGGGGATAAGGACGTGCGACGCATCAGTTCTCACATCGTTGGCCTGCTCGGGCTCGCCACGGCGTGCTGGAGCATGCATGCATTCGCTGGCGACGTCAGTTTCGCCGGCGTGCTGCCCAATGGCGCGCAGTACTACACGCCCATCACCAGCATGCAGGAACTGCGTTTTGCCAATATCGTGCGCCAGCACACCGATTACAGCTGCGGCGCCGCCGCGCTCGCGACGATCCTGCGCTATGGCTACCACTTGGATGTCGATGAAAACGTCGTCATCGACGGCATGCTCGGCCAGGCCGATCCGACGCTGGTCAAGGAACGCGGCTTTTCGATGCTCGATATCAAGCACTACGTGGAATCGCTGGGAATGCGCGGACGCGGCTATCGCGTAAATGTGGCGCGCCTGCGCACCTTGCGCGTGCCGGTGATCGTGTTGATGGACGTGCGTGGTTATCGTCATTTTGTCGTGCTCAAGCAAGTGCACGGCGATCACGTCGAGCTTGCCGATCCGATTCTCGGCAACCGCACTTTGATGCTCGACGATTTCATGAAAGCTTGGCCCTCGCATGTCCTTTTTGTCGTGATTGGGAGCGATTTCGATCGCCATACCGTGCTGCTGCAGCCGGTGGACAAACCCAGTGCACGGAGCCTCTTCGAGCGCCAGGGTGGCGCTATCACCGACGCCGAACTACTGGATTTCGGCTTCACCCATGCCGATCTGTTCTGAGGGCCTGGCCATGTATAAGCGTTCATTGATTTTCACCGCAGTCGCACTGGCCATCGCGTGCCGGTGTGCGCCTGCGCTCGCCAACCAGTTGCCAACCACCAACGAAACGACCGATCAACAACACCCCGCATCCGGCATCAACGAAGTCGGCGACGACGAACTGGCCACCATGCGCGGCCGCTATACCGTAGGCGACAACACGGTGGTGTATTTCGGCGTGGAGATGGTTTCGACGTGGCAAACCAACACAGGTCAGACGCTGCAAAGCGCGATGAGCCTGCAAATGAATTTCAGCAAGAACCCCAATCAACCGCAGGTCACCTTCGTTCCCACCGTAACCATTACCACCGCCGACGCACCCCTGCCCGTGACGCCATCGACGATCACCCGCAGCGTGCAGACCGGCGGCATCGCCAACGTGGGCGGCCTGACGCAGAGCGTGCAACTTGCCGGCGATCACAACGCGGCAAGCAACATCACCAGCTTGAATATCCAGAACATCGGCGCTACGTCCTCGGGCAGCGGCAGTGCCAATGCCGGCGCCGCGCTGAACAGTTCGGCCTATTCGGGCGGGAACACTGGCAGCATCGCGCCGCCCGATAGCAGCGTCGCGCCCGTCACTGGCGGTGTGGCGCCTGCCGATGACAACGCCACGCCTTCGGTAAGCATCAACACCGGCAATGCCACCGCCAATGGCCGCACGGCCACGGTGGGCAATGCCACCGCATCTTCCACCTATTCGAACGATGCCGCGAACGTGGACCTGTCGGTCGCCGGACAAGGCAGCGTATCGCAGTGGATCCATGCCGGCAGTCTGGGCCAGACGATTGCCCTGACTACCGACAACCAGGTCGTCACCAACCAGATGATCGTGAGCCTGGTGACGCAGTCGGTTACTTCGACGACGTCGCAGATCGCGCACAACCTGGCGCAGTCCGTCAACCTGTCCCGCACCATCGGCCACTGAGCGCGAGCCCTAGCCCAGCGCGCGCTCACCACACCCAGGGGATACTTCTATGCGCAAGACACTTTTGGCCACCGCGGTGGCATGCAGTTGGATTTCCGGTTTCGCGAGTTTCAACACATTTGGCCAGGATGCCCAGTCCACCGCAGCACCGGCCACGAGCGCGCAGAATCAGGCGGACGTGCAAGAGCTCATCCGCCAGCTGCAGATGCTCAAAGTGAGCTATGCGCAGGAAGTGCGCAAGCTGCGCGTGCTCGATGCCCAGGTGCAGGCGCTGCAGGCGCGCCTGACCGGCAGGAACGCCACCGCGCCGCTGCCGGCCCAGGCCGTACCCTCCTCGGAGACCGCTAACGCGCCTGCGACTTCCGCGCCAGGCGGCGTGGAAAGCTCGCAATCGGCATCGACCGCGCAAACGGCGCAGACCGCCACCTCCAGCCAGAGCCGCAGCGTGCAGGACGCGCTGGAGCAGGAGCAGAACGCCTACTTCAGCCGCAAGTTCACGTTCGAAAACGACCTTACCTACAACCACTACGACCGCGCGGAACTTACGCTCAACGGCTTCCTGGCGCTGAACTCGATCTTCCTGGGCAACATCGCCATCGATCGCGTGACCTCCGATTCGCTCACCTACGACATGATCGGGCGCTATGCCATTACGCCGCGCCTGAGCCTGAACCTGGACGTCCCCTACGTCGGCCGCGCCACCGATTACCAGCAAGGCGGCGCGGGCGGTTCGGCCGCATCGATCGATGAAAAAGAATCTACCGGCAAGGCCATCGGCGATGTCAATTTCACCGTCAATTACAAGCTGCTGACCGAAACGCAAAGCCGTCCCGATACGGTGCTGACCTTTGGCCTCACCGCGCCAAGCGGCCGCGCACCCTACGGCATCAAGTGGTACAACGTGGCCAGCTCGCAGTATGAGGAATTCGCCGTGCCGTCCAGGCAGCCCACCGGCAACGGCGTGTGGCAGGCCACGTTCGGCTCTTCGTTCGTCAAGACCATGGATCCGGCGATCGTGTTCGGCAACATCGGCTACATCCATTCATTCATCCGCAGCTTCAGCGACATCGACACCGACCCGCAAGTGATCACGCCGGGCAGCGTCAAATTGTCGGATGTCTATTACTACGGGGCGGGCCTGGCCTTCGCGTTCAACGACCGTGCCAGCTTGAGCCTGTCGTTCAGCGACCGCATCAACGGCAAGGATTCGCTGCGCGAAACCGGGCAGTCCTGGACCAAGATCATCGGCAGCCAGGCGAACGCGGCGACCTTGAACGTCGGCTTCACCTACGCGGTGAACTCGCACACCACCTTCGTGACGTTGCTCGGCATGGGCATGACGCCGGATGCGCCGGACTTCACGCTGACGTTCAAGGTTCCCTACATGTTCTAGGTTTTAGCCGTCAGCGGCGATGCGCGGGCACCTGTGCGCGTGCCTGCGCATCAATGCATGTCTTCCAGCACCAGCTGGTGCTTCTTGCACAACCGGTAGATGGTCACCCGCGATACCTTCAGGCGGCGCGCGCATTCGCTGATGTTGAAGCGCGTCTCGCGCAGGCACGCCACCACCGCATCGCGTTCGGCCGAGGTACGGGTGAGGCCAAGACTGGAATATCCCGTGCGCGCGTTGACCGCATCCTGCAGGTCCAGGTCCGCGACGCTGATTTGCGCGCCCTCCGCCACCACCGCGGCACGCTGCACGCGGTTGAGCAGTTCGCGCACATTGCCGGGCCAGGCGAAATCGCGCAGCGCCTTGCGCGCCAGCGCGCTGAAGGTGCGCGCGTTGCAGTCATGCTGCTTGCGGAACACATCCAGGAACAACTGCGCCAGCTGCAGCACGTCGTCCTCGCGTTCGCGCAGGGCCGGCATGCGCAGCCGCAGCACGTTGAGCCGGTAATACAGGTCTTCGCGAAAGCGCCCTTGCGCCACCGCTTTTTCAAGGTCCACATGGGTGGCTGCCAGCACGCGCACGTCCAGTTTGATCGACTGGGTGGAGCCCACGCGTTCCAGCGTGCCTTCCTGCAGCAGCCGCAGCAGGCTGATTTGCGCATCCGGCGGCAGGTCGCCGACCTCGTCGAGGAATACCGTGCCGCCCGCGGCGGCCTCGAAGTGGCCGATGCGGCGTGCGTTGGCGCCGGTGAACGAACCGCGTTCGTGGCCGAACAATTCCGACTGCACCAGGTTGGCCGGCAGGGCGCCGCAATTGATCGCCGCAAAGGGATGATCCCGTCGCGGCGACAGCTTGTGCAGTGCGCGCGCGGCGATTTCCTTGCCGGTACCGGTTTCGCCGGTCACCAGCACAGGCAGATCCACCGGTGCGTATTTGCGCAGGCTTGCCACTACCGCCATCATCGCGGCGCTCGAACCGGTGATGCCGGGCACATCGGCATGGGCCACCGGCGCGGGCACATCGCCCGCAAGGGTGCCTAGCGTTTCGATCAAACGCTGCATGTCGATGGGCACGGTGAAGAAGTCGATGCTGGCGCGGAGCACGCGCTCGACTTCCGGCGCCTGCACGACCGTCTCGGTCGACAGCAACGCCAGCCAGGGAAGTTGGGGTTGATCGGCCATCAACCGTGCCATTTCTCGCAATGCGTCGGCATCCGCGTTACGCAGGTCCGCCATTGCTACCACGGTATCGCCGCGCCGGATGCCAACGCCTCCCCCCTGCGCGTTCGCATCGGCTACTCGGGTATGCCAGCCTGCCTGCGCCAAACGGGTTCTTTCGGCACTGGTGGGTTGGCCAAACCAAACCACACACCTGATCGACGTGTCGCTAGTCATCGCAACGCCTCCCTCCAGGATTGCTGATCACAGCCCCTGCGACATCCAAGTCGTCAGGTTTCCTGCCCCACCTAGCAACAAACCTGCACCGTAAAAATGTGATGCAGTTCGCGGAATATACACCCAATTCTAAACTGGTGATTACTTTTTGAGCAGATAACCCCCGATCCGGCGCCATCCAGGCGCAGAACGAGGTGGATGCGCATAGTAGAACCCCAATGACGGCGAGCTGATGACAGCGTTTACTGAACGGCTTAGTTCAAGAACAAGTCCGGCAACAAACGCGTGCCGGGTTGATAGGCGTAAGCGTCGAAATCATCGATGCCCGCGTCGCGCAGAACGTCTTCGTCGATCGCGAACCGTCCCGTGCATTGCCGCGCGGGCTGCACCAGCAGAGCGTGCGCCGCATCGGCCACGATCTCCGGACGGCGGCATTGCTCGGGCTTCACCCCATCGATCATGGCGATCGCCGCCGTGGCGATCACCGTCCTGGGCCACAGCGCATTCACGGCGATGCCCAGCGGCGCCAGCTCCGCGCTCATGCCCAGCACGCACAGACTCATGCCGTACTTGGCGATGGTGTAGGCCGTATGCGGCGCGAACCATTTCGGATCGAGGTTGGGCGGCGGCGACAGCATCAGCACGTGCGGATTGGCTGCTCGCTTCAGATACGGCAGACACGCCTGGGTGACCATGAAGGTGCCGCGTGTATTGACCTGATGCATGAGGTCGAAGCGCTTCATCGGCGTGCCTTCGGTACCCGCCAGCCAGATCGCGCTGGCATTGTTCACCAGGATATCGATCCCGCCGAAATGCTCTGCCGCTTTCGCCACGGCGGCGTGCACCTGCTGTTCGTCGCGAATATCCACCTGCAGCGCCAGTGCCTTGCCGCCTGCTGCTTCCACCGCCTGCGCGGCGGTGTAAATGGTGCCGGGAAGCTTGGGGTTGGGAACGCCGCTCTTGGCGGCGATCACCACGTTGGCGCCGTCGCGCGCGGCGCGCACGCCGATCGCCAGGCCGATGCCGCGCGACGCACCGGTAATGAACAAGGTCTTGCCCGATAGATCGCTCATGGCATCACCCTTTCTGGAACCGCGGAAGAATATCGCGCAAGGCCACCAGCCGTTGCACGGGATCGGTCATTTCGAGCAGTTGCTGCTGTTCTTCGCCCTCCAGCGGCAACAGTTCGGCCAACCGGAAACCGACCCAGCCGGCATCGTCATAGCAGGAGCGCTCCGCATGGCGCCACTGCGGGCCCATGGTTTCGATCAGGCGTTCCAGGATGGTGGGCAGCAGGGAAAATTCCACCGGCACCGGTTGCGCTTCTTCGGCCGGCCATTGCTGCACGTGGCCGCGCATCAAGCCGTCCGAACGCACGCGCGTGTGCAGCACACGAAACCGCTGCCCGCCTTGGACGGCGATGCCAAGCAGGCCATCGGAACCATGGCTGAAATCGGCGATGGAAGCGAGCGTTCCCACCGCGGCCGGCAGCGCCGGTGTCCCTACCTCGTTGCCTTGGAGAATCAGGCACACGCCGAATGACGATCCGGTGCGCGTGCATTCGCGCACCAGATCCAGGTAACGCGGCTCGAAAATCCGCAATTGCAGCTGCCCGCCCGGATACAGCACGGTATTGAGCGGGAACAGCGGCACCTCGACGGGAGAAAGCTGGGCAGCCATGCGGCCATCTTAACGGAGCGGCCGCCACTGGACGGGCGACATCGACGCACGGCAGAGTGCAGCCTATCGCCTACGGAGAATTTCACGGATGACCGCGTCCCATCTGGCTACCGCCGCACCCGCTCCAGCCGCCGCGCCCGAACCTGCCGCACCCGCCATCGTGCAGGTGCGGGGCCTGCAGAAATCGTTCAAGCAGCGCCAGGTACTGAAGGAACTGGAGTGGAGCATCCCGTCCGGCCGGGTGATCGGCCTGCTGGGCCGCAACGGCGCGGGCAAAACCACCCTGCTGCGCTGCTTGCTGGGCCTGTCGCCGATCGATGGCGGCAGCGTAGAACTGTTTGGCGAGCCGATGCTGGAACCGGGCGGCGAACGCATGCACCGCATCGGCTTCGTGCCGCAGACCTTTGACCTGTTTCCGTGGATGAAGGTGCGGGCATATCTGGATTTTACCGCCGCTTTCTATGCGCGCTGGGATGCGGCGCTGGTCGATCGGCTTTTGCAGGAATGGGAGCTCGATGCCAGGCAGAAGATCGGCGAACTCTCGCAAGGCCAGCGCCAGAAGTTGGCCATCGTGCGCGCCATCGCGCCCGATCCGGACCTGCTGGTGCTGGATGAGCCGGTTGCCAGCCTCGACCCGCAGGCACGCCGCGCCTTCATGGGCGAATTGCTCGCCTTGATGCGCGCACCCGGCAAGACGGTGATTTTTTCCACCCACATCACCGCGGACCTTGAACGCGCGGACGCGGATATCGCACTGCTGCGCGAGGGCCGCATTCAATTCATGCGGCCGCTGGCGCAACTGCGCGAACGCCTGCGCCGCGTGGTGCTCACGCGCGCGCAGGGTTGGCCGCACGCGCCGGCCGTGGCCGGCGCTTTGAAGTCGCGCGTGCAGGGCGAACAGGCGGTATGGCTGATCGAGGATCCACTGCTGGAATCCCTGCACGCGCTGGCCGCACGCGAAAATGCCAGCCTGCACATCGAAACGCCGACGCTGGAAGACGTGTTCGTGGAGCTGGCATGAACGTCATCGGGCAGCTATGGCTGCAGCTTTTCCGCCGTCTTCCGGTGATCGCGGCGATCGCCCATCTCGCACTGGCCGGCGCGGCGTACTTCGCCATCCGCACATGGCTCGACAACCCCGGCATGATGCCGCTGGCCGCGATCCTGTTCGGCATGGCGACCTGGATCTGGCATATCGGCCAGGGTCATGTGCTGCGCATGCTATGCATCCCCGAGAGCTTTCTGCTGCCGCGATTCCGTCGCCACCTGCTGGCATATGGCGTATTGGACGCACTGGCATGGGTGCTCGCCCCCACGCTGGCGGCCGCACTGCTGCAGGTGCCGCACCTGCTGCTGGTGGCATGCGGCATGCTGCTGCTTGCATCGATCGGACTGACGATGGGCGCAAACCGCACGGCGGGGTTGTATGTGTGGCCGCTGTTCGTCGTGTTCGGCTGGAAGCCCAGGCTCTTTCTGGACATCCTTGCGCAGGTTTGGGCATCGCCGCTCACGCCGCTGCTGATGATCGCCATCTCGGCGCTGCTGCTCACACTAAGTATCCGGCCGATGCTGCGCGTGGAAGATCGCCAGCCCGACGCCTCGCCGCTAGAAAGCAGCGTTATCGGGCGCGGCATGGCACGCGGCATGCCTGGCGAAACCAAACGCACGGGCGCCTTCACCCGCCGTATCAACGCGTTGTTCGATCGCGCGGCGCAACGCGCCATGGAGCGCGCGCTGGCACTGTATGCCAAGCATCCCACCTTTGCGCGGCGCATGGTGCTGGTGCGCCGCCTGCTGCTGCCGCACGACAATCCCCAGGCCATCGCCTTGCGCATCGCCCTGGTCGCGGTGTTCGCCGGTTTCTATTTCCTGGTGGTGATGCATCGGCCCCATTTCAGCCCGGTGCTGATCGGCGGATACGCCATCATGGCGAGCGTGTCGCGCTTTCCGCAATTGAATGCCGGCATGGTGCGCATGCGCCCGAACATGGCCGATCTTTATCTGACCCTGGCCCCGCAAACGTGTGCCCATTACCAGAAGACGATCTCCGATGCGCTGATCGTGCTGGTGCCGATCAGCATCCTCACCGCGCTCACCTATACCGCGCTGGGTGCGGTGCTGGTGCACGCGCAAGATCCCTGGCAGATGCTGTTCGTCGCGGCGATCGTGTCGGCCTCGGCGAGCCTGGCGGCGCTGGCGGTGCACCTGATCGGGCCGGAGAATTCGACCGGCCGCATGCTGGTCAACGCGGTACTCATCTTCGGCGTGATGGGTGTGTACTGGGGTGGCTACTGGCTGGTCGGCGTGGCCGGATATGTCATCGGCGGTGGCGTGCTGGCTTTGGTCACGCTGGGTTTCAGCTTCAGCACGTGGTTTGCCGCGCAACGCGAATATCAGCTTCGCCGGCCGCGTTTCGATGCGCCGATCGGTTAACGCGATGCATCGCCCAGCGCCGCCACGAAGCGGCGCGGCGCGTTTTCGAAGCCGCCATTGGACATGAACACCACATGGTCGCCGGCGCGCGCCTGCGCCTTGAGCGACGCCAGCAGATCATCCACCGTCGGCGCCATGACGGCGCGGCCGTGCAAGGCATCGGCCACGCGCTTGGCATCCCAGGGCAGTTCCGGACGATGCAGAAACACCACCGCATCGGCATCGGCCAGCGACGGTGCCAGGCCATCGGCATGCGCACCCAGCCGCATCGAATTGGAACGCGGCTCCAGCGCGACCAGGATACGTGCCTTGCCGACCTTGGCGCGCAACCCGGCCAGGGTGGTGGCGATGGCGGTGGGATGGTGCGCGAAGTCGTCGTAGACGCGCACGCCCTCGACATCGCCCACCACTTCCATGCGCCGCTTGACGCTTTCGAAGCTGCCAAAGGCCGGCAGCAGCGTGCGCGGATCGGCACCCGCCGCCGCCGCCGCCGCCAATGCCGCCAGTGCGTTCATCACGCTGTGATCGCCAAGCAGAGGCCAGTGGATCTCGCCGATCGACTCGCCTTTGTAGTGCACCGCAAAGCGCGAACCATCGGCGGCGAGCAGGGTACCCTGCCAATCGCCCTTGCCGATGCCGAAGGTTTCCACCGGCGTCCAGCAACCCATCGCCAGCACCTGGGCCAGATACGCATCGTGCGCGTTGACGATCAGCCGTCCGTTGCCCGGCACGGTGCGCACCAGATGATGAAACTGGCGCTGGATCGCCGCGACATCGGGAAAGATGTCCGCGTGGTCGTATTCCAGATTGTTGAGGATCGCGATGCGCGGACGGTAATGCACGAACTTCGAGCGCTTGTCGAAGAAAGCGCTGTCGTATTCGTCCGCCTCGATGACGAAATGCCGGCCCTGTCCCAGCCGCGCGGAAATGCCGAAGTTGCCCGGCACGCCGCCGACCAGGAAGCCGGGCGCGAGGTTCGCGCTTTCCAGCAGATGTGCCAGCAGGCTGGTGGTGGTGGTCTTGCCGTGCGTGCCGGCCACGGCAAGCACGTCGCGCTCGACCAGCAGCCGCTCGCCCAGCCACTGCGGACCTGAGAGGTAACGCAGTTGCTCGTTGAGCATGTATTCGACCGCGGGATTGCCGCGCACCATGGCGTTGCCCACGATCACCAGGTCCGGCGCGGGCTTGAGATGTTCGGCTTGATAACCCTGCATCAAGCCGATGCCCAGCGCTTGGAGCTGCGTGCTCATCGGCGGATAGACCTGGGCGTCGGAACCTTCCACCGTTTCGCCAAGCTCGCGCGCCAGCGCGGCGACGCCGCCCATGAAGGTGCCGCAAATGCCCAGGATATGCAGACGCATGAGGTGCCCGTGTGTTCGATACTTGATGTTGTACGCCCTCTCCCCTGCGGGGAGAGGGCTGGGATGAGGGGTCGATCTTGCGACACAGACACAGCTTTGTCGCTGAAGTGTTGCGAAATCGCTGCGCGGTCGAACATGCAGGTGATGGCAAGCAGCCCCCCACCCCAACCCTCTCCCCGAAGGGGGAGAGGAAGAAAAGCGGTCAGCCGTTGGCGGCCGCCGATTCGGCGGCGAGCGCGCGCTTGACGCGCGCGGTGACTTCGTCCAGCTCACCCACGCCATCGACCACTTGCAGCTTGCCGCGGCGGGCGTAGAAATCGGCAACCGGCGCGGTCTGCTGGGCGTAGACCTTCAAGCGGTCGCGCACCACCACCGGATCGTCGTCCTTGCGGTGCTCGGCCGCGAAGCGGATCTCGCAGCGCTTGATGATCACTTCGCTGGGCACTTCAAGCTTGACCACCGCATCGAGCGGCTGGCCGATCTTGGTAAGCAGGTGATCGAGCGCGTCGGCCTGCGCGAGGTTGCGCGGGTAGCCGTCGAGGATGAAGCCGGACTTCACGTCCGCTTCGGCGAGGCGTTCTTCCAGCATGCCGAGCAGGATGTCGTCGGACACCAGCTGGCCCGCGTCCATCACGGCCTTGGCCTTCACGCCAAGGGGCGTACCCGCTTTCACCGCCGCGCGCAGCATGTCGCCGGTCGAGATGTGCGGCACGCCCAGATCGGCCTTGAGCCGGGCAGCCTGGGTACCCTTGCCCGAACCGGGCGCACCTAGGAGGACAAGTCGCATAGAACTCCACAAGACCCGCGTTCTGCCGCACACTGCCGCAGTTCCACGGATTCTTTAAATGATACGGCCAAAGTACCGTCTGCGGGGGGTATCGTCAAACCGCAAAACGGCGTAAAGGCCGCCAAGTGGTTGATACGCATGTAATCGATGATTGAAGCCCAAGTGTCACATCTGCCTGGAGAGTGCCGATGAAGCCCAAAGCCCGCCCCGCCGCCGGTCGCCTGCTGTATGCGCAGTCCGGCGGCGTCACCGCCGTGATCAATGCCACCGCTGCCGGCGTCATCCAGACCGCGCGTGCGCACGGCGTGAAAGTGTACGCGGCTCGCAACGGCATCCTGGGTGCGTTGCGCGAGGAACTGATCGATACCGGCAAGGAAACCGCCGCCGCCATCGAAGCGCTGCGCCACACGCCCGGCGGCGCGTTCGGTTCGTGCCGCTACAAGCTCAAGTCGCTGGACGCCAATCGCGCCGAGTACGAGCGCCTGATCGAAGTGTTGCGCGCGCACGACATCCGCTGGTTCCTCTACAACGGCGGCAACGATTCGGCCGACACGGCGCTGAAGATCTCCCAGCTCGGCAAGGCGATGGGCTACGACATCCGCTGCATCGGCGTGCCCAAGACAGTGGACAACGACCTGGCCGTCACCGACTGCTGTCCCGGCTTCGGTTCGGTGGCCAAGTACACGGCGGTGTCCACGCTGGAAGCGAGCCTGGACGTGGCCTCGATGGCCGACACGTCCACCAAGGTGTTCATCCTGGAAGTGATGGGCCGCCACGCGGGCTGGATCGCCGCCGCGTCGGGCCTGGCCGGCGAAGGCCAGGACGCGCCGCCGCACATCATCCTGTTCCCCGAGCGCGTGTTCGACGAGGCCGCCTTCATCGCCAAGGTAAAAGCCACGGTGGAGCGCGTGGGCTGGTGCACGGTGGTCGCCTCCGAAGGCATCCGCAACGCCCGGGGCCAGTTTCTGGCCGAGGCCGGCACGCGCGATGCGTTCGGCCACACGCAGCTGGGCGGCGTGGCACCGGTGCTGGCGGCGCTGGTCAAGGACAAGCTCGGCTACAAATATCACTGGGCGCTGCCCGATTACCTGCAGCGCGCGGCGCGTCACATGGCCTCCAAGACCGATGCCGACCAGGCCTACGCCGTAGGCAAGGCCGCGGTGGAATACGCGCTCAAGGGTATGAACGCGGTGATGCCGGTGATCGTGCGCACGGCCGATGCGCCGTACCGCTGGAAGATCGAACCGGCCGCGCTGGACAAGATCGCCAATCGCGAAAAGAAAATGCCGGCAAATTTTCTCACGCGCGATGGCTTGGGCATCACCGCCGCTGCGCGCCGCTATCTCGCGCCGCTGATCCAGGGCGAAGCGCCCTTGCCCTATGGTCGCGACGGGCTGCCCAAGTATGTGCAGTTGAAGAATGTGGCGGTGGCGAAGCGGTTGCCTGATTTCGCGCATTGATGCGCCATCACTCCCTTCCCTGCCTGCAGGGGAGGGCTGGGGACGGCGGGCAATCTTGCCTCGATGCAGGTAAGCGCATGAAGAGCACCCCCTCTCACCCCCATGCAAGCAGGGGGAGGAGCAGCATTGGGCAAGAACATGCACGACGGATGCGGCAAATAGCGCGTCCATCCGCTGCGCCGCACAACATTCCGTCACACATCCTCTGCCTATACTCGACTCCGACCGCCCGTCCGGGCGGCCGACACCACTGGAGGGGAGGCACCGATGCTGCAGCAGTATGGCTTGTGGATCGCGTTGGCTTGCGCGGTCGTGGCGATTTTGTACGGGGCGTTTTCCGTGCGCTGGGTGCTGGCGAAATCGCCAGGCAACGCGCGCATGCAGGAAATCGCCTCGGCTATCCAGGAAGGCGCCCGCGCCTACCTCAACCGCCAGTACCGCACGATCGCCTTGGTGGGCGCGGTGCTGCTGGTCATCATAGGGTTCGCCCTGGACTGGGGCACGGCGATCGGTTTTGCGATCGGCGCCATCCTGTCGGGGGCGACCGGCTACATCGGTATGAATGTCTCGGTTCGCGCCAACGTGCGCACGGCCGAGGCGGCACGCGGCGGCCTGGCCCCGGCACTGAATGTCGCCTTCCGCGGCGGCGCGATCACCGGCATGCTGGTGGTGGGCCTCGCCCTGCTCGGCGTGGCCGGCTACTACGTGGCGCTGATCCACGCCGGCTACGACACCGAACGCGCCCTGCATGCGATGGTGGGCCTGGCCTTCGGTTCCTCGCTGATTTCGATCTTCGCGCGCCTTGGCGGCGGCATCTTCACCAAAGGTGCGGATGTGGGCGCGGACCTGGTCGGCAAGGTCGAGGCGGGCATTCCGGAAGACGATCCGCGCAATCCGGCCGTGATCGCCGACAACGTCGGCGACAACGTGGGCGATTGCGCGGGCATGGCGGCGGACCTGTTCGAAACCTACGCGGTGACGCTGATCGCCAGCATGCTGCTGGGCGGCGTGCTTGGCGACCAGGCCGGTTCCAACTCGGTGCTGTATCCGCTGCTGCTGGGCGGCGCTTCGATCATCGCCTCGGTGATCGGCACGTTCTTCGTGCGTGTTCGCGGCGGCGCCAAAATCATGAGCGCGCTGTACATGGGCGTGATGGTCTCAGGCGTGCTCGCCGCGATCGCGTTCTGGCCGATCACCACCGCGCTGATGGCCGATGCCACGCTGGGCGTGAAAAACCTCTACGGCAGCGCGCTGATCGGCCTGGTACTGACCGCGATCATCGTAGTGATCACCGAGTACTACACCGCCACCGAGTACGCGCCGGTACGTCACGTGGCCAAGTCGTCCACGACCGGACACGCGACCAACATCATCGCCGGCATCGGCGTGTCGATGAAATCCACCGCGCTGCCGGTGTTGGCTGTATGCGCGGCGATCTGGGGCGCGTACGCGCTGGCGGGCCTGTACGGCATCGCCATCGCCGCCACGGCCATGCTGTCGATGACCGGCATGATCGTGGCACTGGACGCCTATGGCCCGATCACCGACAACGCCGGCGGCATCGCCGAGATGGCGGAACTTCCCGCCGAAGTGCGCGGCGTCACCGATCCGCTCGATGCGGTCGGCAACACCACCAAGGCCGTGACCAAGGGCTACGCGATCGGCTCGGCCGGCCTGGCCGCGCTGGTGCTGTTCGCCGACTACACGCACCGTCTGGCGCTGGATCATCCGGGCAAGGTGTTTAGCTTCGATCTGTCCGATCACCGGGTGATCGTGGGCCTCCTGATCGGCGGCCTGATCCCGTACCTGTTCGGCGCGATGGCCATGGAGGCGGTCGGCCGTGCCGCCGGCTCCGTGGTGGAGGAAGTGCGCCGGCAGTTCCGCGAGATCAAGGGTATCATGGAAGGCACCACCAAGCCCGACTATTCGCGCGCGGTGGACATGCTGACCAAGTCGGCGATCAATGAAATGATGGTGCCCTCGCTGCTGCCGGTGCTGATTCCGATCCTGGTCGGCTTCCTGCTCGGCCCGGTCGCGCTGGGCGGCATGCTGATCGGCACCATCGTCACGGGCCTGTTCGTGGCCATCTCCATGACCACCGGCGGCGGCGCATGGGACAACGCCAAGAAGTACATCGAGGATGGCAACTTCGGCGGCAAAGGCTCCGACGCGCACAAGGCGGCGGTGACCGGCGATACCGTGGGCGATCCGTACAAAGACACCGCAGGTCCGGCGGTGAACCCGCTGATCAAGATCATCAACATCGTGGCGCTGCTACTGATTCCGTTGCTCTGATCGTCTACGGCCGATTCCCCTCGCTTGGGCGAGGGGAATCTCCCGGGGCTCCGCTGACCTTCTCCACTGGCGTTCCCCGGGCTCACGCATGCATGCTCTGGCTTCTGCGCGGGTTCTCAAGCTCGCGCCCACCACGGAGCGCAAACATGCGTGCGAAGAACCCGATCAAGCTGGCCCTGGCATGGGCCGTCATCATGGGCGGCATGGCTCACGCAAGCGACACTTCCACCGCCGGCAACCCGGCACCCGGCGACGATCCTTATCTGTGGCTGGAAGACATCCACGGCGCGCGCGCGACAGACTGGGTGAAGGCGCAGAACGCCATCACGCAAAAACAGTTCGCCGACAGCGCCGAATTTGCCAAGACGCGCGACCGCATCCTGGCAGTGCTCGATTCCGACGCGCGCATTCCGTTCGTGGAGCGGCGCGGCGACTATCTCTACAACTTCTGGCAGGACAAGACCCATCCACGCGGCATCTGGCGCCGCACCACACTGGCCCAATACCGCAAGGCCGCCCCGCAATGGGACGTGCTGCTGGACATCGATGCCCTGAACCGGGCCGAAGGCAAGCAATGGGTATTCAAGGGCAGCGATTGCCTCAAGCCCGCCTACACGCGCTGCCTGATCTCGCTCTCGCCCGGCGGCGGTGACGCGGTGGAAGTGCGCGAGTTCGACATCGCCAGCAAATCCTTCGTCAAGGACGGCTTCCACTTGCCGGTGGCCAAGACGCAGGCCAGCTGGATCGACGACGACCATCTCTACGTCGGCACCGATTTCGGCCCCGGATCAATGACCACCTCAAGCTATCCGCGCATCGCCAAGGTGTGGAAGCGCGGCACGCCACTCAGCGCCGCGACAACGGTGTATGAAGGCAAGGCCGACGACCTCGCCGTCAACGCCGTGCACGATCGCACGCCGGGCTTCGAGCGCGACTTCATCGGCGTGGCGCACGACTTTTTCCATAGCGACACCTATCAGCTCAAGGACGGCAAGCTGATCCATCTGGACGTCCCCAGCGACGCCAACGCCGATCCGCACCGGCAATGGCTGCTGGTGCAACTGCGCAAGGCGTGGACGATTGGCGGAGCCACTTATCCCTCCGGCGCCTTGATCGCCATCAAGTACGACGACTTCATCGCCGGCAAGCGCCAGTTCATCACCCTGTTCACACCCGATCAGCACACCGCGCTGTCCAGCTACGCATGGACACGGCATCACCTCATCCTCAATGTGATGGACGACGTGAAAAGCCGCCTCGACGTGCTGACGCCCAAGGACAGCGGCGACTGGACGCGCCAAGCCATGCCCGGCGCGCCGACGTTCAGCACCGTGGAGGTGGTCGATACCGATCCGGACCACAGCGACGAATACTGGCTGCGCGTGGCCGGCTTCCTCACCCCCACCACACTGCAGCGCGGCGTGCTGGGCGAAGGGCAGGCGCAGACGATCAAGCAGAGCCCGGCGTTCTTCGATGCATCGACGTTCGAAGTCAGCCAGCACTTCGTCGCCTCCCGTGACGGCACCCAAGTGCCCTACTTTGAGATCGCGCCCAAGGGCATGCGGCTTAACGGCAAGAACCGCACGCTGCTGTACGGCTACGGCGGTTTCGAAGTGTCGTTGCAGCCAACCTATAGCGGCACCATCGGCCGCGCGTGGCTGGAGCGTGGCGGCGTGTACGTCATCGCCAACATCCGCGGCGGCGGCGAATACGGGCCGCGCTGGCACGAGGCCGCGTTGCAGGCCAACCGCCTGCGCGCCTACGAGGATTTCGCGGCCGTGGCCCAGGACCTGATCAAGCGCGGGGTCACCTCGCCCGCGCACCTGGGCGCCGAGGGCGGCAGCAACGGCGGCCTGCTGATGGGCAACATGCTCACGCTTTATCCGCAGCTGTTCGGCGCCATTGCCTGCGAAGTGCCGCTGCTGGACATGAAGCGCTACACGCATTTATCCGCGGGCGCATCGTGGATTGCCGAATATGGCAATCCCGACGATCCCAAGCAGTGGAATTTCATCAAGACCTTCTCTCCGTATCAAAACGTGAAAGCCGGTGCCGCCTACCCGCCGGTGCTGTTCTACACCACCACCAGCGACGACCGCGTGGGCCCGGTGCAAGCACGCAAGATGGCCGCTAAGATGGAAGGCATGGGCTACAAGAACGTGTGGTTCTTCGAAAACACCGAAGGCGGCCACGGTGCCGGCGCGGACAACAAGCAGACCGCGTACATGCACGCGCTCGCCTACACATTCTTGTGGGACCGCCTGCAATAAATGCATCGTGGCATCCGGCTGCCACGATGCGGCCGGATGCATCGCTGTGGCATGCTTTGTCCATGAAATCGCACTCACCGATCACCCCCGAACTGCGCGACTGGATTCTTTCCACCACCCGCGACGGCCACAGCGTGGAGGCCGTACTCAAGCTGATGCTCGATTCCGGTTACGACGCGCGGCAGAGCCGCACCATCGTCGCCACCGTGCTCAACATGCCGATCTCGGCACTCGACGCGCGGGCACAGTCGCCCAAAACCCAGGGCCGCCGCACGCGCCACCCCGAGCCGCCGCAGGCGATCGCCGAAGGGCGCACCATCGATGTTTCGCTCAGCGTCGAATCGCCCGCGCTGCGCGTGCTGGGCAACCTGCTGTCGCAAGGCGAATGCGAGGCGCTGGTCCTGGAGGCGAAACCGCGCCTGCAACGAGCCATGACGGTGGACAGTGACGGCAAGCAGCAAGTAGATGCACGCCGCACCAGCGAAGGCATGTTTTTCGGTATCGGCGAAACCACCCTGGTCAAGCGCATCGAACAACGCATTGCCGCCTTGCTGAACATCCCCGTCGAACACGGCGAGGGCCTGCAGGTGCTGCATTACCTGCCAGGACAACAATATGAGCCCCACTACGACTGGTTCGATCCCGAACAACCCGGCTTCGCCGCCATCACCGCCAAGGGCGGCCAGCGCATCGCCAGCGTGGTGATGTATCTGAACACGCCCGAGGCCGGCGGCGGCACCGCCTTTCCGGAAATCGGGCTCACCGTGACCGCATTGCGCGGTTCGGCCGTCTATTTCGCTTACGACACGGGCGATACCGCGTCCCTGCACGCGGGTCTGCCGGTGACCAAGGGCGAAAAATGGATCGCCACCAAGTGGCTGCGCGAGCGGCCTTTCCAGAGTTCCTCGCGCAAATAACCACGCGCAACCCTCCAGCGGGCAATGCTCGACCTCCCCGGCGTACGGCATTGCACACGGATCGGCGTGAACATTCGACGCAGGCATGCGGCCTTCAGCTTCGCGCAAGCCAAACATCATGCTTTCACGACAAGAAGACCCACGGAGTGGCGCTTGCAGGCCACCCCGTGGGGGCGGGGAGTGAGGGAGACATCGCCGCCGGAGTACCGGCCTGGGGAGCGGCCGGGAATGGCTCGTGAACCCGTGACCCATTCAGACTAGGTATCTAGGCACATTCCCTCCATAACCAATTGACCGTAATTTCTAGGTACCAATTGGAGGGTCGTGCGTGTACCTGGAACTGGACGGGCGAGGACCGCTTTACGAACAGCTGACGCGTGCGCTGAAAGCGTCCATCCTCGATGGACGGATCACCGCTGGCACGCAGTTGCCGCCCACGCGTGAATTGGCCGACGAACTGGAGCTTTCGCGCACCACCGTGCTTGCCGCCTACGAGCAGTTGCGTGCCGAAGGCTACATCGATGGCCGCGTCGGTTCGGGCAGCTACGTCAGCGACCTGCGCGCAAGGCCCGCGCCGCAACACGCGAAAAAGGAAATCCAGGCACCTTCCCGCTACGCCCAGCGCGCGCGCGCTGTGCGCGACTGGGACATCCCGCGCATGCATCGCAACGTGCGCTACAACCTGCAATACGGCAATCCGCAGATCAACCCCGCGCTCAACAATGCATGGGGGCGTGAGCTGGCGCGTGCGGCCGCCTATACGCGGTTGAACATCACCGAGGTCGCCGGCGTCGGCGCATTGCGCAAGCAGACGTGCGACTACCTCGCACGCCGCCGCGGCGTGCATGCCGAACCCGACGACGTGCTGATCGTGGCCGGTACGCAGCAGGCCATCGACCTCACTGCACGCGTGCTGCTCAACGAAGGCGATCCGGTGGTGCTGGAAGAGCCGCATTACTTCAGTGCGCACCAGGCGCTTGTCGCCCACGGCGCTACGCTGATTCCGGTCAATACCGATGACGAAGGCATGATCTGCCGCCAGCTTCCCGACGATTCGCCGCGACTGATTTACGTTACCCCTTCGCACCACTTTCCCACCGGCGCGGTGATGTCGCTGCAACGCCGGGTGGAGCTGCTGCGCTACGCGGGCGAGCACAACTGCTGGATCCTCGAGGACGACTACGACGGCGAGTTCCGCTACGACGCGCATCCGCTCGCCGCACTGCGCGCGCTGGACGAAGCCGATCGCGTGATCTACGTCGGCACCTTCTCCAAAGTCATGTTCGGCGGCCTGCGTCTGGCGTACATGGTGTTGCCCGCCGCACTGCGCGTCGATTTCCTCAATGCCAAATACCTGGGCGACATCGCCTGTCCGGTGATCGAACAAGCCGCGCTGGCCCGCTTCATGGAAGACGGCGGCTTCGAACGCCACTTGCGGCTGGCGCGCAAGGAATTGAAGGCGCGCCGCGAAGCGACTATCGCGAGCCTGCGCGAACACGCCGGCGACCGGATCCAGATCAGCGACACACCCGCCGGCATGCACGTGGTGGCATGGCTGCGCGACTATGACCGCGCCCGCTGCGAAGCCTTGATCGCGTATGCGCATGAACGCGGCCTGGGCCTTTATCCGATCAGCCCGCTCTACATCCATCCGCCCCAGCGGCAGGGCCTGATCCTGGGGTATTGCGGCCTTTCCGTGGCCGAGCTGCGCGAGGCCATGCAGCTGCTGGGCCAGTGCCTGGATCACTTCGAGGCCATGTAGCCGCCCAGCCCGTTCGCGCGGCATATGGACGGCCGAACCACCGCCGCCAGCCTGAATGAGGCAAGCTTCCGCCCACTGTCTTGGTGCGCTGCGGCAAGCTTTGCCGTATCCTGATGAGCTTTCCCCGCTTCGAACAGATGTAAGGAGTGCCCCATGGGCCTGGATATCGTCAGCGCCGGCCGCAACGTGCCGGACGAAATCAACGTCGTCATCGAAATTCCCAAGGATGCCGAACCGGTTAAATATGAAGTGGACAAGGAAAGCGGCGCGATCTTCGTCGACCGCATCCTCTCCACCCCCATGCGCTACCCCTGCAACTACGGCTACGTACCCGGCACCCTCGGCGGCGACGGCGACCCGCTTGATGCGCTGGTGATCCTGCCGCTGCCGCTGGTCCCAGGCTCGGTGATCCGCTGCCATCCCGTGGGCATGCTGAAAATGACCGACGAAGCCGGCAGCGACGAAAAACTCGTCGTCATCCCCTCGCCCAAGATCTTCCCCGGCTACGCCCACATCGACGACATCAAGGGCGTCTCCGGGCACTGGCTGGAACGCATCGGCCACTTCTTCGAACACTACAAAGACCTGGAAAAAGGCAAGTGGGTGAAGGTGGAAGGCTGGGTGGGCGCCCACGAAGCCAAGGCTGAAATTACCGCCGGCGTCGAGCGTGCGAAAAAGCACAAAGCCTGAAATAAAGGCTCGGCAAACAAAAAAAGCGCGCCGCACCTGCGACGCGCTTTTTTCATGCCCGCCCGGCGGCGTTGCTTCCGGGCTCTTCTGAAATGACCCTCGCCCCCCGTGATGACGACACCATCGCTCGGGACGAGCGATTTTGTATTGATCACTTTGCGCGGGAAACCCACTTTTCAGACTGTTCGATTTCTCAGGGCGAGGCCGGGGTGCCACCACGCCATTCCAGAAGCTCGTGCACAAGGCGACGGCAACGACGCCCCATTAGGTCGGCAACGCTCCCAACCCTTTCTCCCACGGCGGCACTTCCCCCAACTGCTCCACCAGGAAATCCACAAACGCCCGCACCCGTAACGGGACCAACCTTCGTTGCGGCATCACCGCGTAAATCCCCGTCTCCGCGATCGAATACCCCGGCAGCACCAGCTTCAACCGCCCGCTGCGCAAGTCATCGCCCACATGCCAGGTGGAATGCAGCGCGATTCCCAATCCAGCCAGCGCCGCATCGCGCAACAGCTCGCCCAGCGTCGATTCCAGCCGCCCACTCACACGCACCGTGTGCAACGCGCCCTCGGCATCGTGCAGGCGCCACACATCCTGCCGTCCGGTGCTGCCGGTCAACAGCAGGCACTCATGCCTGGCCAGGTCCTCCGGCGTCCTGGGCATGCCCAAGCGGCGCAGATAATCGGGCGACGCGCACAGCACGCGCCGGTTTGCCGCCAGCCTGCGCGCCACCAACTGCGAGTCGGGCAAGGCGCCGATGCGGATCGCCAGATCGAAACCCGAACTGACCAGATCCTGCATCTGATCGGTAAGGTTCACGCTCAGGCGCACGCGCGGATAACGCGCCATGAACGCCGGCAACAACGGCGAGACGTATTGACGTCCAAACGAGGCCGACGCGGTGACGCGCAAAGTGCCCGCCACATCCGTAGCGCCACGGCGCAGGCCGCTGGTCAACGCTTCCAGGTCCTCCACCAGCGCCCGCCCCTGTTCGGCCAGTGCGATCCCTTCGGGCGTGGGATGCAGGCGGCGGGTGGTCCGATGCAGCAGCCGCACGCCCAGGTCGTGTTCCAGCCGCTTCAGCCGCTGGCTGGCCACCGCCACCGAAAGATCCAGGCTGCGGGCAGCCGCGCTGATCGAGCCCTGGTCGAGCACCCGCAAAAACAGGATCAGGTCGCCGACACGGTCCATGATTTTCAATGTTCTATTGAAATTGATTACCCATATTGGTTGTTTTTAAAGAATATGCAAGCGCTTACGCTGCGACCCATCGCATCCAGGAAGCCGCATCGTGATGACCGCTCACCCCTCCCGTTCCGTGCCGGCGGCGTTATATGTGCTCGCCACCGGCCTGCTGATTTCCGGTTATGCGTTGGGCGTCTTCATCGGCGCTCCGGTGTTGACCGTGACCACCAGCCGCCCGCCGCGCAAGCGAGTGCTGATCGGCCTGAACCTCACCGCCAGCTGCCGGTAATTCGGACGTATAAACATCCCATCCCGTTCGCCCGCCGAACACGGCTCCCTTACGGTTTTGACTTCATTCCCTTCGATTGATTTGCGGAGATATTGCTCATGAAAGCCGTCGCTCTTACACACTACTTGCCCATCGACGACCCACAATCGCTGATCGACGTGGACTTGCCCACGCCGCAGATCGGCCCCCAGGACCTGCTGGTGCGCGTGCAAGCCGTATCGGTAAATCCCGTCGATACCAAGATCCGCGCGCCGAAACCGCAAGTGGAATTGCAACCGCGCGTGCTCGGCTACGACGCCGCCGGCACGGTCGAAGCCGTCGGCGATGAAGTCGTCGGATTCAAGGTCGGCGAGGAGGTGTATTACGCCGGGGACATCACCCGCGCCGGCAGCAACGCGCAGTACCAGGCGGTGGACGCGCGACTGGTCGCACATCGTCCGCGCCGCCTGGACCTGGCCGCGACGGCGGCCTTGCCGCTTACCGCGATCACTGCCTGGGAACTGTTGTTTGAGCGCATGCCTTACAACTGCGAGAACGGCGGCGAAGGCAAATCGATCCTGATCATCGCCGGTGCCGGCGGCGTGGGTTCGATTGCGATCCAACTGGCGCGTCGCGCCGGCTTCACCGTCATCGCAACCGCATCGCGCCCCGAAACACAGGCGTGGTGCCGCGCGATGGGTGCGCAACACGTGATCGATCATCGCCAGCCGCTGACGCCGCAACTGACCGCGCTGGGTTTCGCGCAGATCGATGCGGCGCTCAATCTCGCCGACACCGTGCACTATTGGGAGGAATTGGGCCAGTTGCTGGCACCGCAAGGGCATGTGGGTCTGATCGTGGAGCCGGACTCGCCCCTGCTTATCGGCGACCCCTACAAGGCCAAATGCATCGGCATCCACTGGGAGATGATGTTCGCGCGCCCGCGCTATAAAACACCGGACATGGCCGAACAAGGACGCATCCTGGCGCGCGTGGCGGCGCTGATCGACGAAGGCGAACTGCGCGGCATCGAGCGTGAGTCGTTAAGCCCGATCAATGCGCAGAATATGCGCGAAGCGCATCGCCGGCTTGAATCGGGCAGCACCATTGGCAAATTGGTGGTGTCGGGCTGGTAAGCGCCCACATGCTCCCTGCCCGAACGCAGGGAGCACGATGGCGCAGCTTCTCGTGGCCAATGCAACGGTCGATACCCTTGCAATGCGCGCGCGAAAGCGGGGCCGTCGATGCGCTACTGGACCAGCCGGCCGCTCAAGGCAGGCTGTAATCGAAGATGTAGGCGTGCTGCCCCTGCTCTATCTGGATCTGCATGGAACCGCTGAGACCGGCCAATTCATCCGTTCCCGAATCGGGCACCACCGTGATCGACAGCTGCGGCACACCACGATTCATCGTGCCGGTATGCTGCAGCACAAAGCTGCCGCGCCTGCCGTGTAGCGAACCGGTAACACGCTCCATCGCAACATAGCCAGCCGAACCCTGCACGCTGCTCATCGCGGAGAGCATTTCGCCCAGACTGGTCGCCTGCAGGTCGCCATGGAACTGCTTGTCGAGGGTCTGCCGGCCGAGGTTGGCCTGCTCGATGCCCGGTGCGGCCGGCTGGGGCGCGAGTTTCACTTCGAAGGGACCGTTTGCTTGCATGATGGGAGGCTCCATTCGCTTTCCGGCCGTCACCTTAGTACAAGGTAGCGCATGACGATTGGAAAAACGCGACACGCCCGCGCCATCCGGAACGGCGCACCATGAATACGGACCTGGGCAAGCCCAGAGGGGTACTGCGCCAGCAGTTGGCGCACGGCCAGTACCAGCATGCCCGGCGCGCACCTTCGCCCGCCTTGGCCGGGTTGGTCGAGCACTACTGGCAAGTGTCGTGGGATCTGCGCGGCTTGCCCGCACAACTGCAGGAAACCCTGCCGCATCCGAACGTGCAGTTCGTTGTCGAAGCCGGCGCGACGGGCATTTATGGCGTGCACACCGGGCGCTTCAAGCGGCTGCTCGAAGGACAAGGCCGCGCCTTCGGCATCAAGTTCAAGGCCGGTGGCTTCTTTCCGTTTTACGGTGCGCCGGTGTCGCAGCTGATGGATCGCTCGCTCGCCGCGGCACGCGTTTTCGGCGACACCGCCGCGCACTTGGAGTCGGAGATCCTGGCCGCGCCGGACATGGATGCCATGGCGCTGCTCGCCGAACAACTGTTGCTGGCACACCGCCCCGCCGATGATGCGAACGTCGCGCGCATCAGCGCGCTGGTAGCAACCATCGCAGCGGACAGACTGCTCACCTCGGTCGAACAAGTGGTGGAACTGGCCGGGCTGTCCAAGCGCGCACTGCAGCGCCTGTTCCATCAATACGTCGGCATCGGCCCCAAGTGGGTAATCAACCGCTACCGGATCCACGAAGCAGTGGCGCAATTGCAAGCAGGCATGCCGGTCGCCCTGACCGAACTGGCGCTGCAATTAGGCTATTTCGACCAGGCGCATTTCGTACGCGATTTCCGCAAGCTGGTGGGCTGCCCGCCGGCCGAATATGCGCGTGCGCAGGCACGACCCGGGCTTTGACGTTTGATGCGCCGGCGATCGGCGCGAGTCCATGCAACGGCAATTTTTATGCGATTTATACGCGCGGCGGCACGGGGCGCTATCGCAATTTTATGCAGCGACGGCCCAGAATCATGTCATGAGAAAACCTGCCGTACATACCGCGCTGACGCCACGCACACTGCAAGGCTTGGGCCGTCTATTGCTTGCGCTGCTGTTCGTATTGTCGGTTTTCGAGCTTGCTCACTTGCCCGCCGCCGCCAGCCATGGCCTTGTCGATCTTTGGCGTGGCGCGGTCGCGGGTTCGTTGTTCTTGTTCTTCTGCTTTCCAGCACCGGCGCGCCCGCGCGCGGATCCCTGACACGTCAGGCTTACGCTTTTTTTTTGCCGTTCCATGAGGGGATGGCAAGCCGAACCACCGGCTCGATCCCTCTCCCGCGGGGGAGAGGGATTTTTGCAGCATCCTCGCCGAGCGGCATTTACGCCTTGCGATAAACCTCCGCGCCTTGCGCGCGGAATTGCGCCGCCTTCTCGGCCATGCCCTCGTCCAGCGCGGCCGTCTCGTCCACGCCATGTTCGGCGGCGTAGTCGCGCACGTCCTGAGTAATTTTCATCGAGCAGAACTTCGGTCCGCACATGGAGCAGAAGTGCGCGGACTTGTGCGCGTCCTTGGGCAGCGTTTCGTCGTGGAATTCGCGCGCTTTTTCCGGATCGAGGCCGAGGTTGAACTGATCGTCCCAGCGGAATTCGAAGCGCGCCTTGCTAAGTGCGTTGTCGCGCACCTGCGCGCCGGGATGGCCCTTGGCCAGGTCCGCCGCGTGTGCGGCGATCTTGTAGGCGATGATGCCGTCGCGCACGTCCTGCTTGTTGGGCAGTCCCAGATGCTCCTTGGGCGTGACATAACAAAGCATGGCGGTGCCGAACCAGCCGATCATCGCCGCGCCGATGGCGCTGGTGATGTGGTCGTAGCCGGGCGCGATGTCGGTGGTCAGCGGCCCCAGCGTATAGAACGGCGCTTCGTGGCATTTTTCCAGCTGGCGCTCCATGTTTTCCTTGATCAGCTGCATCGGCACGTGGCCGGGGCCTTCGATCATGGTCTGCACGTCGTGCTTCCAGGCGATCTGGGTGAGTTCGCCCAGCGTGTCCAGTTCGCCAAACTGCGCCGCGTCGTTCGCGTCGGCGATACAGCCCGGACGCAGGCCATCGCCGAGACTGAAGGACACGTCGTAGGCCTTCATGATTTCGCAGATGTCCTCGAAATGCGTATAGAGGAAATTTTCCTTGTGATGGGCCAGGCACCACTTGGCCATGATCGAGCCGCCGCGCGATACGATGCCGGTGACGCGCCTGGCCGTGAGCGGAACGAAACGCAGCAGCACGCCGGCGTGGATGGTGAAGTAATCCACGCCCTGCTCGGCCTGTTCGATCAGCGTGTCGCGGAACAGTTCCCAGGTGAGGTCCTCGGCCACGCCGCCGACCTTTTCCAGCGCCTGGTAGATCGGTACGGTGCCGATGGGCACCGGCGAATTGCGGATGATCCATTCGCGCGTTTCGTGGATGTTCTTGCCGGTGGAAAGGTCCATCACGGTGTCGCCGCCCCAGCGGATCGACCACACCAGCTTTTCCACTTCCTCGGCTATCCCCGAGGACACCGCGCTGTTGCCGATATTGGCGTTGATCTTGGTGAGAAAGTTGCGACCGATGATCATCGGCTCGCTTTCCGGATGGTTGATGTTGGCCGGGATGATGGCGCGCCCGCGCGCCACTTCGTCGCGCACGAATTGGGGCGTGATCAGCTTGGGCAACGCCGCACCGTACGACTCGCCCGGATGCTGCGTGCGCAACGCGCTGTCCTGCAGCGCTTCGATGCGCTGGTTCTCGCGGATGGCGATGTACTCCATTTCCGGCGTGACGATGCCGCGGCGCGCGTAGTGCATCTGCGTGACATTGGCGCCGGCCTTGGCGCGCAGGGGCTTGCGCAGATGGGCGAAGCGCACGGCATCGAGCCGGGTGTCGGCGGCACGCTCGCGGCCGAAGCGGGAGCTCAAGGCCGGCAGTTCTTCCACATCGCCGCGCTCGGCGATCCAGCCTGCGCGCAGCGCCGGCAGGCCGGCGGCGAGATCGGCGCGGTAGGCCGGATCGGTGTACGGGCCGGAGGTGTCGTAGACGGTGACCGGCGGGTTGGATTCGCCGCCGAACAGCGTGGGCGTCTGTGCCTGGCAGACTTCTCGCATCGGCACGTTAAGGTCTGGGCGGCTGCCCTGCACGTGGATCTTGCGCGAACCCGGGATGGGCCTGGTCACGGCTTCGGAGAGCTCTTGCGCGGCGCGCACCAGATCGGAGGGCAAGGCATTCATCGGCATTCGTCCTTCAGCAATCCGCGCGGCATGCGCGGAAGTTGGTGCGGAATCCGCACAGGATCGAAGCGACGGCGCCAACGCACGGTGTCCAGTGCGCAGAAGCTCCCTACACCGGTGCTAACCGGATCAGGTTCGAAGGGTGTCTCTCAGCCGACTGTGGTCGGCACCCCCGCTTCCAAGGCGTCTATTGGAACACGAAGCGGGGCTGCAGACGAGTGGGGCTCAGCGCGGAGCGTACGCGCGTAGAAACATGGCCACGCCGGCCAGGGCGTTTTCCTCGATTTCCCTGGCGTAGGTCTGCACGCAGTCGGCGCAGCCGAACATGCGGCGCATCATCATGTCGCCCTTGATCAGGGACATGAACTGGATGCCCGCGCGCGGCACATCCTCGATCTGGAGCTTGCCCGCATCGACCGCCTGCTGCAGCAGGCGCTCCATCAGGGCGCGCGTGCGCATCGGACCCTCTTCCCACATCAGCTTGCCGTAGCGGGGGTTGCCCTGGCGGCAATCGCTGAGGATGGCGCGGAAGGTACCGACGTTTTCCGGATCGCAATCCAGATGGGCGTGGATCAGGGCGACGCGGTTGAGGATGTCGCCGATCTTTGCGTTGGCGTCGAAACCATAGGTTTCTTCGGGCAGGAGGTCCTGGATGCGCGCGCGGATCACTTCGCGGAACAGGTTGTCCTTGTCGCCGAAATGGCTGTAGACGGTCAGCTTGGAAACGCCCGCTTCGGCGGCGATCGCATCCATGCTGGTGCCGGCGAAGGCGTTGCGGATGAACAGGGCCTTGGCCGCCTCAAGGATGGCCGCACGCTTTTCCATGTCCTTCGGGCGGCCTGGCCCGTGCGGCTTGGGAAGCGGGATCGAGTTCATGGTTGCACCTTCACAAATCAAATAACCCAATTTATTATACGAGACGGTTTAATTATTTCCTGAATCATACCCAATTCTGGACCAATGTGCGCGACTACCCCTGAATTGACGCTCAGCGCCCCCTACCGCACGGCGCAACGCCTGCTGGCGAGCTGGCTGGAAGGCGACCGCATCCGGGCGCGCAGCCAGGTTTTTGCCTTGCGCACGGCGCTGGCGGCATTGAACGCCACCGAGCGCCACAGCCTGTCGCGCTGGGTGGCTTGGCTATGCGTGGCGGCGGCCAGCCGGGGCGAGTCCATCCTGGGGCGCATCCGGCAGCTGGACGACATGCTCGGCAGAATGACTTTCCAGGCGCTTTCGCAGCTGCCCGCCGGCGGGCCTTTCCTGCTCGCCAGCCAGCACTGGAAAAGCGCGTAAATGTCCGCGGACACAGCAAGTTTCATGACTTACGTCAGGTTGTTGCGATGACTTCCGGCACTTCGTAGGCAAGGGTTCTGCCCGCAGGCTAACCATTGTCGAAACAGGGGTTAAACGCTTATCCTTTTTGACCTTTTTTCGATCCCCAAAGGCTTGGTTTCTCATGGCGATGAACTTCGATCAGGCGCGTCAAAACATGGTTGAAAACCAGGTGCGTCCCTGGGAGGTGCTGGATGCGCGCGTACTTGACGTGCTCGGCCGCGTTCGCCGCGAGGAGTTCGTCGCGCCCGCGCACCGCCAGCTGGCCTTCGCCGATCTGTGCCTGCCGCTGGGGCATGGCGAAGTGATGATGAAGCCGGTGCTGGAAGGCCGCGTGCTGCAGGCGCTGGCACTGAAGCCCCAAGACCAGGTGCTGGAAATCGGCACCGGCTCGGGCTTCCTCACCGCCTGCCTGGCCAGCCTGGCCGCGCACGTAACCAGCGTGGACATGCATCCGGATTTCACCGCCGCCGCCGGCCAGCGCCTCAAGGCCGCCGGCATTGAAAACGCGGAGCTGGTGACCGGCGATGCCGTGAACGCCTGGCAGCCGCAGGGCAGTTTCGACGCCGTGGTGGTTACGGGCGCCGTCTACCGTATCCCCGACCGCTTCCTGGGCTGGCTCAAGCCGGGCGGCCGCCTGCTGGCGATCCGCGGCGAGTCGCCGGTGCAGCAGGTCCTGGTGCTTACCCACGAGGGCAACGGCCGCTACCGCGAAGAGAGCTTGCTCGAAACCGACCTGCCCTACCTCGCCCACGCAGAACCACCCCGCCGTTTCGTTTTCTAACCCCGCTACCGACCCGAAACCCACGAGGCGAATCATGCGCTTGAAGCTTCTGACCCTTGCCCTGTCTATGGCCGCAGTGTCCCTGCCCAGCCATGGCGAGGATTTGCTGGATGCATATCGTCAGGCGCGTGCAAACGACCCTGTACTGGCCCAGGCCGATGCAACCAACCGCGCCGTTTACGAAGGCGTTCCGCAGGCACGCGCGCTGCTGCTGCCGCAAATCAATGGCAGCCTTGGCCTCACCCAGGAGAGCGGTAGTAGCAGCAGCGATTCGTCCCTGACCGACGGCGGCAGCAGCGGCCACATTCGCACGCGCTCGATGTCGGTGGAGCTGGACCAGACCATCCTCAACCTCGCCGACATCGCCAACCTGCAGGCGGCGCATTCCACTGCCGACTCGCAACAGCAGACCTACGAAGCCGCCGCGCAGGATCTGTTCGTGCGCGTGACCACGGCCTACTTCACCATCCTCAACGACCAGGAACAGCTCAAGTTCGCCAAGGCCAACGAAGACGCCTACCGCCTCACGTATGACCAGGCCGAACAGCAGTACAAGGTCGGCATCGCCGCCATCACCAACGTCTACCAGGCCAAGTCGTATTACGAAGCGGCCAAGGCGACCACGATCAGCACGGAAAACACCCTGCAAAACGATCGCCAGGCGCTCAGCGTCATCACCGGCAAGCCGGTCGGCGAACTGAAAACGCTGCGCGAAGACCTGCCGCTGGATCTGCCCGTGCCCGCCGATTCGCAGGCCTGGGTCGACAGCGCGATCAAGAACAATCCGACCCTGCTGGCCTCGCAGCTGTCGGTCGATGCCGCCGAACACAGCGTCAACGCCGCGCGCGCCGGCCACCTGCCCACCATCACCGCCAGCCTGGTCCACGGCAAGAGCAGCACCTGGCTGGAAAACGGCAGTTACGCCAACGGCAACGGCGCGGCGCTGGGCAACGGCCGCTGGGGCAACACCATCGGCGTGACGCTGTCGGTGCCGATCTTCGCGGGCGGCGCCACGCAGTCGAAGGTTCGCCAGTCGATCGACCAACGCGACGAAGCGCGCGATTCGCTGGAGCTGACCCGCCGCCAGACCGTGCAGAACACCATCAACGACTACAACGCGGTGATCGCCGGCATCAGCGAAGTAAAGTCGGGCAAGGCCGCGGTCGATTCCGCGCAGGAAGCGCTGGACGCCACCAAGGCGGGCTTCCAGGTCGGCACGCAGATCTTCCTGAATGTGCTCACCGCCATCCAAACCCTGACCCAGGACCAGAGCACCTACGCCACCGCGCGTCACCAGTTGGTGCTCAACCGCCTGCTGCTGCGCCAGTCGGCCGGCACGATCGACTACAAGGACATGGAATACGTCAACTCGCTGCTGCAGTAAGTCGGCATGCATGGCAAAAAGGCCGGGATTTCCCGGCCTTTTTCATTCCTGCAGCATGCGGTCGATGAGGCTCATCACCCGCCCCACCGCTCCGCGCTCGCTATCGAACACCACCCGCGCCTGCTGTCCCATCTGCTTGCAGCGCACCTGGTCCTGCAGCAACTCCAGCACCTCGTTGCCCAGCGCCTCGCTTTGCAGTACGCGTTTGGCGCCGCCGCCGCGGATCAACGCCAGCGTGATTTCCTCGAAATTGAAGGTATGCGGCCCCACCAGCACCGGCCGCGCCAGCGCCGCCGGTTCCAGCACGTTGTGGCCGCCGATCGGCACCAGGCTGCCGCCCACGAAGGCCAGATCGGACGCTGCGAAAAACGGCATCAGCTCGCCCATGGTGTCGATCAGAAACACCTGGTGCGAAGCGCCCGGGATACCATCGGCGCTGCGCATCGCCATGGAAAAACCCAGGCTGCGCACCGAATGCTCGACCACGCGAAAACGTTCCGGATGGCGCGGTGCGATCAGCAGCAATGCATCGGGTACGCGCCTTAGCACCTCCAGGTGCGCCTCGAGCACGGCCAGCTCTTCGCCTTCGTGCGTGCTCGCCGCAATCCACACCGGACGCAAATGGCCCCACTGCTGCCGGAACACGCTGCCGCCTTCCACCGCACCATCGGGCACCGGCATGTCGAATTTCAAATTGCCGCTGACGGTGACCAGCGCCGGGTCTGCACCCAGCAGCCGGTAGCGCGCGGCGTCGGTGCGCGACTGCGCCGCAATCTGCCGCACGCAACGCAGCGCCGAACGCAGCAGCGCGCGCATCGGCGCATAGCCGCGCAGCGAACGGCCGGAGAGGCGCGCGTTGACGATCATCAATGGGATGCCGCGCCGATGGCAGCCGAAATACAGGTTCGGCCAGATCTCCGTCTCCACGATCAGCGCCAGCCGCGGCCGCACCTGCTTGAGAAAGCGGTGCACCGAGAACGGCAGGTCGTAGGGCAGGTACACATGAAACACGCTGCCGCCGAACAACTGGTGCACGCGCGCCGAGCCGGTCGGCGTGACGGTGGTGACCACCAGCGGCGCATTCGGATAATCCTCGCGCAGGGCCTTGATCAGGGGCTCGGCCGCGTTGACCTCGCCCACCGACACCGCATGCACCCAGATGCTGCCGCGCAAATCCGGCGCCTTGAAAAAGCCGAAGCGCTCGGGCCAGCGCTGGTGATAATTGCCATAGCGCATGCCGCGCGTCAGCAGCCGCAGCACGATCAGCGGCGTGGCCAGGTACATGAGGATCGTATAGAGGTAGCGCAACGCAGATTCCCGGCAGTGACGCGGCAGTATAAGGGGCTCCACGCAAAGACCCGCCATCGGCAGCAGACCGCGCCGTGCCGCGCCGCTACAATGCGTCCGATGCCCGGTACGCCTTACCCCGCCTTCTCCCGCTCGCTGCTCGCTCCACGCCTCTGGCCGGCGTGGATCGGCGTGGGCATCATGAAACTGATCGCCATGCTGCCCTTCACGGCGCTGATGGCGATCGGACGCACGCTGGGCGCGATCATCGAGCGCGTTCCCTCGCCGCGCCGGCAGGTGGCCGCCACCAACGTCGCGCTGTGCTTCCCGGAACTGGATGCGGCGGCCCAGAAGCGGCTGGTGGACGCGCACTTGCGCGACATCGGCATGATGCTGATCGAGTTCGCGCTCGGCTGGATGGGCTCGGACCGAGCGATCGCACGCATCCCCGTGCAGTTTGAAGGGCTGGAGCATCTGCAAGCCGCGCACCGCGCAGGACGCGGCGTACTGCTGGTAGGCGGCCACTTTTCACACCTGGAGCTGTGCGCGCGGCTGGTGTCCCAGCGCATCCGCATCGCGGGCATGTACCGGCGCATGGACAACGCGGTATTCGAATGGGCGGTGCTGCGCGCGCGCCTGGGCTACGCGCGCGCCATGTTCGACAAGGACGACATCCGCGGCACGGTGAAATACCTGCGCGGCGGCGGCACGCTGTGGTACGCGCCCGACCAGGACATGCGCAGCAAGGACAACGCCTTCGTGCCGTTCTTCGGCGTGATCGCGGCCACCATCAACGCCACCCATCACCTGGCGCGAATGTCCAACTCGGTGGTCATCCCCTTCTTCCACCGCCGCCTGCCCGGCAACCAGGGCTACGCGCTGCGCCTGGGCGCGCCGCTGGAAAACCTGCCCAGCGAGGACGCCCAAGCCGATACCGCCCGCGTCAACCTGAGCATCGAGGAAATGGTGCGCGAGGCGCCGGAGCAGTACCTGTGGGTGCACAAGCGCTTCAAGACCCGTCCGGAGGGCGAACCGCCCATTTACTGAAGCCCGACAGGCAGGCGACAGGCAGCCCCGGTACATAAGCCGGCTGGCCTCTTTCCCCACCTCCATGTTCGATAGCCGTCCACACCCCCGCCCGGCCCTGGCGTTTGCCGTAAGCTTTGCCAGGTGGCCGATACGGAGCGCCGCATGACCGCAAGCGAAGGACAGGCTCGCGCCTGCCCGATTTTCATGTACCACAACATCGCCCAGGCGCCGCGCGGCCTGCGCCGCTGGCGCAGCCTGTACGTAAGCCCCGGCGCATTCGCGCGGCAGATGTGGCTGCTCAAGCGGATGGGCTACACGGGCCTGTCGATGTCCGATGCCATGCCTTACCTGCGCGGCGAGCGCAGCGGCCGCATCGCGGTGGTGACGCTGGATGACGGCTACGTCGATAACCTCCAGTCCGCGCTGCCCGTATTGCAACGCTACGGCTTCACCGCGACCTGCTACGTCGTCAGCGGCAGCATCGGCCGCTACAACGAATGGGATGCGGACAAACTCGGCGTGCGCAAGCCATTGATGACCGCCGCGCAGATCCGCGCCTGGCATGCGGGCGGCATGGAAATCGGCGCGCATACGCGCAGCCATCCGCACCTGACTCAATGCGACGACGCGCAGCTCAAGGACGAGATCGCCGGCAGCAAGAGCGACCTGGAAGACCAGCTCGGCGCGCCCGTCACGCAGTTCTGCTACCCCTATGGCGACATGAACGACCGCGTCGCCGACATCACGCGCGCAGCCGGTTACGCCGCCGCCACCACCACGCAGCGCGGGCGCGCCCTCGTCGGCACCGACCTGTGGCACCTGCCGCGCGTGCAAGTGGCGCGGCACCACGTGTTGCCGCAGTTCGCCATGCGTGCGTTCACCAATTACGAAAACAAACGCCACCAAAGCGTGCGTTACGACAGCGAGCGTCACGAGAGCCACCGCGCATGAAATTTCTTTTCGTCGGCACCAACCCAGAAAATACTGGGGCTGCCACGCACTTCGTGGCCCTGGCCCAGGCCCTGGTCGAAGCGGGCCATCAAGTCAGCGCCGTGGTTTATCCGGACAGCCTGATCGCCAATGCGCTGGCCAAGTCGGGCGTTCGCCTGTACAAGTCGCAGTTTCGCAACATCTTCGATCTGCGCGGCTATTTCGCCACCTTCAAGGCGGCGCGCGACCTGCGTCCGGACTGGCTGGTCGGCAACTTCGGCAAGGAATACTGGCCGCTGATCCTGATCAGCCGTCTGCTTAGCGTACCGGTGGCGCTGTTCCGCCATCGCACGCCGGCGATGGGCCGCGTGTCCGGCTATCTGGTGCCGCGCCTCGCGCAGCGCTTCTTCGCCGTTTCCAGCCACGCGCGCCAAGCCTATCTGGATCGCGGCGTGCCGGCGGCATTGGTGCGCGTGCTGTACAACCCGGTGAACATGGCGTTGTGCCGGCCCGATGCGGCAAAGCGCAGCGAGATTCTGCGCAACCTAGGCATGCCGCAGGATGCGATCGTGCTGGGTTATTTCGGACGTATCCATCACAGCAAGGGCATCTTCACCCTGCTGGAAGCGGCCGAAGGCGTGATGGCGCAGGAACCGCGCCTGCATTGCATGTGGCTCGGCCACGGTCCCGATTCGCAGGCGCTGGGCGAGCGCATCGACGCCGGCTCCTTCGCGCACCGTCATCATGTGCTGGGCTGGATCGACGATGTGCATCCGTACTACAGCGCGGTCTCGATGCTCGCGTTTCCGTCGATCGCCACCGAGACGTTCGGGCGTGTCTCGGTGGAGGCGCAGGCGGCCGGAGCGCCCGTGCTCGGCAGCAATATCGGCGGGATTCCCGAAACCTTATCGACCAATGTCACGGGAATGTTGCTGCCGCCCGGCAATGTCCCGGCATGGCGCAACGCGATTTTGCGCATGTGCGATGCCGACGTGCGCGAGCCGATGGGTTTGGCGGCGCGCGATTTCGTGGACCGGCATTTCAGTACGCGCGTGATCGCGGATGAATTCGTGCGGATTTTGGGGGATGGCTGAAGCCTCGGTGTTCACCGGTGGCGGCGCTTTTATCACGGCCTTCCTTTGATCCTGCGCGCTTCATGCAGCTTGGCGTATTTGAGAAAGACATAGAACGCGCCGAGCACGCTGGCGATGAAGCCGGCCCAGCCGCTGAGAAAATAACGCTTGAGCAGGTATTGGCGCAGGAAGAACAAGGGCGGGTAGATCACCATGCGAAAGCCGGTGAAACGCTGGCCGCGGCGCAATTTGTGCGCGACCATGCCGCTGCTGTAGCGGTTGATTTTTTCCACGCGGGCGGCGATGTCGCCGTCACCGTCGTTGACGAAGTCCGCACCCCATAGCGTTTTGACCGGGCCGCGCACTTCCACCGCCGCGTGCACTTCCACGTCGTTCATGCCGCCGCGCTTGCGGTTGAACAGGCGCAGGTGGCCGTTGCGGTGGCTCCAGCGGTGTTGCACGGTCCAGAACATGCGTTCGCGCCGCGGCAGGCGAAAGCCCGCGTGGCGGGGATCCTGCAGCGCTCGCTCGATGATGGCGCGCGTACCAGGCGAGAGAATCTCGTCGGCGTCGAGGTTGAGGATCCAGTCGTTGCGCGCAAGATCGTAGGCACGCTGTTTTTGCGGGCCGTAGTCGTCGAACGGATGCGTTTCCACGCGCGCGCCATGCATGCGCGCAATGGCGACGGTGTTGTCGGTGGAACCGGAATCGAGCACGATGATTTCATCGGCCCAATCCACTTCGCGCAGGCACGCATCGAGCGTGTCGCCGTTGTTGTAGGTGATCAGCACTACCGACAGCAGTTCACGCGCCATCGCCCTGCTCCTTCGTTCGCGCGTACAACGCCGCACACCACCATCCCAGCAACCAGGCAAACAGCAAACCCCACCAGGCCGAATAAAACGCCAGATGCGTGTTAAGCGGAAAGAGCATGGCCAGCAGGCATACCGTCACCGGAAAAGCGCCGTCGCGATCGGCGCTGTCCGCGCGTCGCCACGCTCGCCAGGCCACGACGGCGCCCGCCACCCACAGCAGCAAACCGATGGCACCGGTCTCGGTGAGGATTTCCAGCACGAGTTGGTGCGCGTGGCAGGCACCTTCGCCGTCGCCGCAGGTTTCGGCGGTCATGAAGTGGTCGTTCGCCGGCGCGTAATGCGGATAGGCGTAGCGAAAATCGCGCACGCCTACGCCGGTGAGCGGGTGCGCGGCAATCATCGCCACGCTGTTGCGCCAGATATCGAGCCGGCCGGTGGTGGCTTCGTTGATGTCCTGCGCGCTGCCGCCCAGCGCGGTTAGCGTGTGTTGCAGGCGCGTGTCGAAACGCGTGGAGGTTTTCCAGGCGATGCCCCCTGCAGCGAGTACCACGGCCGCGCCGATCGCGCAGACGGCGCCAAAGCGCCATGGCGAGCGGGCCTCGCGCCACGCGAACAGCAGCGCCACCACGCCGTAGCAGATCCACGCGCCACGCGAGCCACTGAGCATCACCGGCCCCAGCAGCAACAGGAAGGCGCCAATCAGCCCCGGCAAACCCCAGCGCCCACGCGCGGCCCACAAGGCCAGCGGGGCCAGCACCGACAGCGTCGGACCCAGCTTGGGATCGTCCGCGCCGAAGATGCCGGAAATGCGCTGCGGTTCGGCATGCCCGCGCAAACTCCAGCCGGTGAGCATCTGCATCCACGCATCGAGGGTCCAGAACGCGATCACCACCGCGACAGCCACGTAAAACCCTTGCAGGCGTTGCGCGCCGCGTAGGGCGTAGCACGCGTACAAACCCAGCGGCACGTAGCGCAGCAGCCCCAATACGGTGGACCAGCTCTTGCCCGGCGCCACGGCCATGAACGAAGAAAGCAGCGCCGCGCCGATGTAACAGGCCAGCAACGCCAGCAGCAGCCGTGCGCCGGGACGCTGGAACAACGCAGTGCGCTCGCGACGCCACGCCAGAACCGCGCCGACCAAACACGCAAACGTACCGAACTCGGCGCTGCGCCCAAACGGCAATAAGGCAACGACCAGCCAGAACGGCAGCAGCGGGGATGTGAGCAGGTTTTTAAGCACCAGCGTGGAGGAACTCATGCGCGATCCCGAACGGCCATCCGCGCATTGTAGGCGACAGACCGCCGCCGGTCGGTCAGCTGGCCACTTCCTCGTACAGGGCCAGCGCGGCGTGCTGCATGTCGATCAGGCGGTAACGCTGCAACGGCGAGATCGGCGGGGCGACGCGCAGCAACTCGGCGGCGCGCTCGACCAGGCGCTCGCGATCGCCGGGGGGCACGCGGCCGGCCGGATAGAGTTCGGCCAGCAGCTCGCCGACGCCGCCGTGGGCGTAGCCGAGCACCGGGCGGCATAGCGAAAGCGCCTCGACCACGGTGCGGCCGAACGCTTCGGGCTTGTTGGACAGCTGCAGCACCAGCGCGGACATGGCGTAGATATCGCGCACGTCATCGCGCGGCGGCGTCATCACCACCTGTGCGGCGATACCGCGGGCTTTGACCAGGTCGTTGAGCTCATTGACGTAGGCCTCGCGGCCGGGCTCGATCACACCCAGCAACAGCAGGCGCGTTTCAATGCCGCGCTGCTTCAGCTCGGCCACCAGTTCGATGGCGTCGCGGTGGCCTTTCAGGCGCGTGCCCCGGCCCGGCAAGGTCAGCAGCGGGGCGCCGGCCAGGTTCGGGTATTGCGCGAAGAACGCCTTCTGCCAGGTTTCGTCGGGCCGGTGGCCGTACGGAAACGCCTCCGGATCGATCCCGCGCGGGACGATGCGGATGCGCGCGGTGTCCAGGGTCCGGTAGTGGCTGATGAGGTAGTCGCGCACCGTTTGCGACACGACCACCACGCGCTCGCCGCGCAGCATGATGGAGCTGTAGCGGCCGGGTGAATTGAGCCCGTGCACGGTGGTAATGAAATGCGGCCGGGGCGACATGCCCTTGAGCGCCCACCAGCCCATCCAGGCCGGCAAGCGCGAACGCACGTGCACCACGTCGGGGTTGAGTTCGCGCAGGACTCGTCGCAAACGGCCCAGGCGCGCCAGCGTACCCAGCGACTTGCGGCCGATGTCCAACGTGATGTGCTCGCTGCCTTCGGCCTGGAGCTGGGCCGTCATGCGACCGCCCGCGGAGATCACCACCGAACGGTGGCCGGCCTGCACCAGCGCCTGCCCCACTTCCAGCACCGAGCGCTCCGCGCCTCCGGCGCGCAGCGCAGGGATCAACTGCACTACGGTCAGTGCCCGGGCCGGCGTGGCGGCAACAGACATGGTTCCCTCATTTGCAACTCTCATCCGTCAAAACAAGCACCAATCGTGCCGGTTGGCGCCTCCAGGCCCGGGCGGCGGGGGGTGCTCAGTCGCGCAGCACGTAATGCGCGCCACAGTAAGGGCAAATGGACTCGCCGCCGTCTTCGACGATGGGCAGATAGACCTTCGGGTGGGAGTTCCACAGCGCCATACCGGGCATCGGGCAGGACAGCGGAAGGTCCGAACGCGTCACTTCATAACGATTTTGGGCATTCGCCAGGATCGGCGTAACCGCGGCAGTGGAACCCGACATGGGAGGTTGCTCCGGGTAGGACAAAGGGACCAGCAATGGTAGCAGGCCGACGGCCGGCATGGCCTAAACAGCGCTTTTTCCGGACCAACAAAAAAGGGCCCGCGCCAGATGGCGCGAGCCCTTAGGTATGGCCAAAGCCCGGCGCTTACTTGCCCGAACCGTTGCCCGGCACCAAGGCTTCGGTGGTGATGTTGAGCTTGATCTCATCGCTCACCATGGGCACGTACGCGCCCAGGCCGAACTGCGAACGGTTCAGCGTGCCCGTGGCGTCGAAGCCGATCGCCTGTACCTTGTGCAGCGGATGCACGCCGGACTTGTTGAGCGTGGCGTTCAGGGTCACCGGCTTGGTCACGCCGTGCACGGTCAGGTTGCCGGTCACTTCGTACTGGTTGCCGCCCAGCGGCTTCACGCTGGTGCTTTTGAAGGTGATGGTCGGGTACTTGTCGGCATCGAAGAAATCGGGCTCCTTCAGGTGCTTGTCCAGCGCCGGCACGTGGGTGTCGAGGTTGGCGAGCGGCATGGTCACGTCCACCGAGGAATTGGCTGGGTTCTGCGCATCGAACACCAGCGTGCCCTCGCCGATGCCGATGTCAGCGACCGGGTGGGAGAAGCCCAGGTGGTTCCAGCTGAACAGCACCATGGTGTGGCTGGGATCGAGCTTGTAGGTGACCGGCGCGGCCTGGGCCGACATCGCCGCGCCGAGCAGGCCGGCCAGCATGACATAACGGAACGTACGCATCGGAGAATTCTCCTGTTTCAATGGCTAGGGGGTAGTGAAGGTAGCGCCGGCAACACCGGTGCGAATGACGCGGACTGCAAATCTGCCAGCGATGAGTAGTGCAACCTCGACGATATCCGGTTTACTCCACCCGGCACGTTTCGTCGAACGACAGGCGCGGGTTACGCGGGAACAGGTCGCGGCTGGCATCGCCGTAGCCGATGTTGATCAAGAAGTTCGACTTGACCGGCGTGCCGGCGAAAAACGCCCCGTCCACGCCCGCGTTGTCGAAACCGGACATCGGGCCGCAATCCAGCCCCAGCGCGCGCGCCGCCATGATCACGTAGGCGCCCTGCAGCGTGGCGTTGCGGAACGCGGCGCTATCGATCAGCGCCTGGTTGCCGACGAACCAACTGCGCGCGTCGGCATGCGGAAACAGCTGCGGCAGTTTCTCGTAGAACTCATGGTCGTTGGCAATGATCGCCGTGACCGGTGCGGCCATCGTCTTGGCCCGATTACCTTCGGACAGGAACGGCTTGAGCTTCTCCTTCGCGGCCGCCGATCGAACGAACACCACGCGCATGGGTGAGGAATTGGCGCTGGTGGGGCCGAACTTGGCCAGCTCATACAGCGCATGCAGCTTCTCGTCGGTCACTTCCTTGGGCAGGAAAGCGTTATAAGTGCGCGCATTGCGGAACAACTGGTCCAATGCCGCCTCGGCAAGCTTCTCGCTCATGGGTATCCTTTGCACGAAAGACGCGCCGCCACGGGCGCAACGGACCTCAGTGTAAGGGCAAGCCTGACACCCCACGAGTAAACGGAACGAAACGAACTGTGCACCAACGGGCGACAATCCCATGACCACCGCCGCCTTGCCGGGCGAATGCTGGGCCATCACCGACCATGCCGCGGGCAACCAGCGTCAGGCGCTGGCGCTGGCCGAACGGCTGGGCATGCCGGTGCGCCACCTGGTCCTGGCGCCGCGCGCGCCGTGGTCGTGGCTGGCGCCGCGACTGGCCCTGGGCGGCCCGCTGGCGCTGCCCGCCGCGCAGCGCGCGGTGTTCGTGCCGCCATGGCCGACGGTGGCCATCGGCTGCGGCCGTGGCGCGGCGCTGCTGACCCGGGTGCTGCGCCGCTGCGCGCAAGGGCATTGCTACACGGTGCAGATTCTGGACCCGCGCATCGATCCCAGGCACTGGAACACGGTCATCGCGCCGCGCCATGACGGCTTGAGCGGACCGAACGTACTGCAACCGCTGGGATCGCTCAATCCGATCGACGATGCCTGGTTGCAAGACGGCCGCGATGCGTTTCCGACCTTGGCCGCGCTGCCCCGCCCGCGCGTGGGCGTATTGCTTGGCGGCCCGCGTGGAAACCTGCGCATCGACCGGGCTTACGCCCAGCAGTTGTGCAGCCGGCTGCTCGCACACCAGCACAGCGAAGGCGGCAGCCTGCTGGTGCTCGGCTCGCGCCGCACGCCGGTGGAGGTGCTGGAGGCGATGCGCGCGCCACTGCGCGATGTACCCGGACTGATCTGGCCCGACCCCGGCAACGACGACAATCCCTACCCCGGCGTGCTGGGCTGGGCCGACCGGCTGGTGGTGACGCCCGATTCGGTGAACATGCTCAGCGAGGCCTGTGCGGTGGGCTGTGCGGTACAGACCTTCGTGCCGGTGCCGTTGGCGGGCAAGCTATCGCGCTTTCATCAAAGCCTGCGCGAGGCGGGGCTGCTGCATGATCTGGACAATGCTGCAACGTCCGACCAGGCACCGTTGCGCGAAACCCAGGCGATCGCCCAGACATTGCGCAGGCATATCCTGGTGCCTTGATGCCCCTACCTGCGCGCGCAGGGGCAAGGAGCCGTGACGCGGCTAGAACGAAAACCCCAGCGCGTGCGTCACAACCTTTACGTCGCTGCACAAGGCTTCCAGCTCCGCATCGCGCGGCGCAATACGCGAGCGCAGATCCAGCGTGCACAGCAACGCACGGCGCAACAGCTCCGCGTGCGCACGGGTAAGGCAGTTCGCCTGCGCGGTATCGAGCAGTCCCGCATCGCGGCAGGCTTCGATCAGGCCGGCATTGGCCGTCACCGACAGCAACGCGGGCCATTGCGCGGCATACGCCAGCACCAATCCCTGTAGCGCGAATTCGATATCCAGCAAAGCACCATGCCCCTGCTTGAGATCGATCAGCACCTCGCTCGAACGATCGCGTTCGGCACGCCAGCGCTGACGCATGCTGCTCACCTCGGCCAACACCGCCTTGCGCTCGCGCGGCGCGGAAAGGGTGCGGCGGCGCACCTGGGCCAGTTCCGTGTTGAGGACCGCATCGCCCGCCACCGGGCGCGCACGCAACAGCGCCTGATGCTCCCAGGTCCACGCGCGGCTTTCCTGATAGGCGACGAACGCTTCCAGGCTGCCCACCAGCAAACCTTTCGATCCGTCCGGACGCAGGCGCGTATCCACTTCGTAAAGGCGCCCGGCGCGCGTCAGCACGGTCAGCCAGTTCATGACGCGCTGGGTCAGGCGCTGATACCAGCGCGAGCCCTCCAGCGGACGCGGGCCATCGCTCATTTCCAGCGCGCGCTGCCCGTCGAAGACGAACACCAGGTCCAGGTCCGAGGCGAAACCCAGTTCCTCGCCCCCCAGGCTGCCATAGCCGAGCACCGAGAACCCCGAACCTTCGCCCGGCAAGCGGCCATGCTGCGCCACCACCTCGCGCTCGGCCAGCGCCGCCACCGCGTTCACCACCGACTCGGCCAGCGCCGCCAGCCGGCGCGCGGTGGCCACGGCATCGGCGCGGCCGTCATTGAAGGCCAGGCCCAGCCGGAAAGCAATGCTCGACTTGAATTCATTGATGCGCTCCAGCTCCGCCTCCGCTTCGCGCTCGTCCAGCGTGGTGAGCACGTGGGCGATCTCGGCGCTGATGTCGGCGCGCTTGAGCGGCAGCTGATCGATGCGCGGATCCAGCACGTCGTCCAGCAACAACGGCTGCGCGATCACCCGTTCGGCGAGAAAAGCGCTGTCGGCAAACAATTGCGCCAATCGCTTGCGCGCCGCGGGCTGCTCCTCCAGCAGGGCCAGATAGGAAGGCCGCCGCGCCACCGCCTGCACCAGCCGGTTCAAACGCAACAGGCATGGCACCGGCGCCGCCGTATCGCGCGCCACCGCCAGCAGCTGCGGCATCACATGATCCAACTGCTCGCGCGCACGCGCGGACATCGCTCGCAACTGCGCCGCCTGCTGCAATTTCAACAACGATTCGGCCGCTTCCGCGCCGGGCACAAAACCGGATGCCTCCATGGTCTTGGCATCGAGCGATTCATCGCACGCGCGCTGCCACAGCACCGCATCGGCCGCCGGCACGCTGGCGCGCGCGCCGCCTTCGGGCATCAGCACGGCCGCGAATTCGGTCGCCACTATGTCGCGATGCTTGGCCAGCTCCTGTTCCAGCGCCTCCCACGCCGGATAATCCAGGCCCAGCGCCAGGCGCTCGCGCGTCAGCGCATCTTCGGGCAGATCGTGGGTCTGCGCATCGCGCAGCATCTGCACACGGTTTTCCAGTTGACGCAAAAACACATAGGCTTCGCGCAAGGCGCGTGCGCGCGCCAACGGAATGTGCCCGCGCGCCTCGCACGCGCTGAGCGCCGGCAGCAGGCCGCGCACGCGCAGGCTCGGCTCGCGCCCGCCGCGAATCAGCTGCACCAGTTGCACGATGAATTCGATCTCGCGAATACCGCCCGGACCCAGCTTGAGGTTGTCGGCCAGATCCTTGCGCGCCACTTCCGCATCGATCAGCGCCTTCATCTCGCGCAACCCGGCAAACGCGGTGTAATCGAGATACTTGCGGTAGACGAACGGCCGCAGCATTTCCTGCAGTTGCTTGCCCTCGCTGCGATCGCCGGCCACCGTGCGCGCCTTGATCCACGCATAGCGCTCCCAGTCGCGGCCCTCGCGCTGGTAGTACTGCTCCATCGCGCTGAACGGCAAGGCCAGCCGGCCGGCATTGCCGAATGGGCGCAGGCGCAGGTCCACGCGCGCGCAGATGCCATCGGTGGTGGGCTCGTGCAGCAGGCGCACCAACTGGCGCCCGAGGCGCACGAAATATTCGCTGTTGTCCAGCGCGCGCGCGCCGTCGCTTTCGCCGCCGTGCGGATAGGCCAGCACAAGGTCGATATCGGATGAGAAATTAAGCTCGCCGCCGCCCAGCTTGCCAAAACCGATCACCACCAGCCGCTGCAGTTCGCCCTCGCCGTTGCGCGCATGGCCATAGCGCGTGGCCATCGCCTGCTCGGACCAGTCCAGCGCACGACCCAGCAGCGCTTCGTACAGCACGCTGGTGGCGGAAAGGATTTCCGGCAGTTCGTCCAGGCCGTTGGTGTCGCGAAACACCACGCGCAGCGCCTCGGCGTGGCGAAAGCGCCGCAATGCGGCCATGCATGCCGTTTCGTCGGCATCGAGCTTCAGCGCATCGATGCGCGCGGAGGCATCGCTGCCCGAACGCAGCCGCTCCAATCCCTGCGGCGATAGCAGCTGCGGCTGGCTGCGCCATGTCTCGAAAGCGAAATCGCTGGCCAGCAATGTGCGGCGGATACGTTCGGCCACACCCGCATCGTCGTGCAAGGGCACGCCGGCGGCACGGCAGCGGGCGACCAGCTGCGCGTAACGGTCATCGATCAGCGCGCGCAGCGCGGGGGATTCGAGCGAGGGCGATGCAACGGTCATCCACGCATTATGACCGCATCGTGCCTCCCGTTGATGAAAGGCCGCCGCCGGTCTCCCGCTGGCGCGCTCACGCCTCCAGCCGCCGCCATGAGCCGAGGGTGATGGGCGAGGCGCCTTGCGGCGGCTGGAATGCCTTGCTCGCCACCACCCGCCCCTGTGCATCGCAGCCGTAGACCGTCAACGACTGGATCTGCACGTCGATTGCATCACCCGCCGCCATAGCCTGGCCAAGCAGTTCGCGCTCGTTCCATTCGGCTTCGAGCGGTTCCTCCACCCCCGGCAGCAGCAGGCTCACACGCACCGCGCCCGCGACGCGCCGCACATTCAGCACGCGCGCCTGCCAGCCTTCGCGATGGAATTGCGTGGGAAAGATGTCCTGCGGCCGTATATGCAAGGCGATCGAGGCGATGCGCTCGTCGGCTAATCCGCCGATAGGCCATGCACGCCCCAGCGCACGCAAGGTTCCATTTGCCACTTCGACGGGTATCGCCTGGCCGCGCGCAATGAAACGCGACACGAACGGCGTGGCCGGATGGCGATGGATGTCCTGCGGCGTGCCGATCTGCTCGATGCGCCCGTCATTCATCACCACCACGCGATCGGCCATCTCCAGGGCCTCGTCCTGGTCGTGGGTGACAAACAAGGTCGTAATGCCCAGCGAGCGATGGAACTCGCGCAGCCAGCGTCGCAACGTCACACGCACCTGTGCATCCAGCGCACCGAATGGCTCGTCCAGCAGCAGCAGGCGCGGCTGGATCGCCAACGCGCGCGCCAGCGCCACGCGCTGGCGCTGCCCGCCGGAAAGCTGGGCCGGATAGCGCGCCGACAGATGCTCCAATTCCACCCGCCGCAACAACTCCTCCACGCGCTGCTTGATCGCCGACGCGCGCGGCCGCTGCCGCCACGGGCGCACGCGCAGGCCAAACGCCACGTTCTGCGCCACGGTCATGTGCGGAAACAGCGCGTAATGCTGAAACACCAGGCCCACGCCGCGACGACGCGCATCGAGGACGAGCAGATCCTCGCCATCGCGCTCGACGCTCCCCGCATCGGGCAGGTCGAGCCCGGCCAGAATGCGCAGCAGGCTCGTCTTGCCCGATCCGGAGGGCCCCAGCAACGCGACGAACTCGCCATCGGCAATCGAAAGACTGACATCGTCCAATGCGATGGATTGATGGAAGCGGCGCTGCAGATGGGAAATCTCGATACCCATGAAAACTCAGTCCCTCAATGCCCGTTGCGCGCGCCGCCATGGCGCCATTCCAGCCATCGCTTCAGCCCCAGGGTCAACAGCGTAAGCAAGGCCAAAAGCGAAGCCACCGCGAACGCGGCGGAAAAATTTTCCTGATAGAGCTGGTCCACCTGCAGCGGCAACGTGTTGGTCAAGCCAGGCAGATGCCCGGACACCACATACACGGCGCCGAATTCGCCCATGGCGCGCGCGTTGCACAACAGCACCCCGTAAAACAGCGCCCAACGCACGCGCGGCAGCGTCACGTGCCAAAAAATACGCCAACCGCTGGCGCCCAGCGTAAGCGCGGCTTCTTCCAGCTCCGATCCTTGCGCCTGCATCAGCGCGATCAGTTCGCGCGCCACGAACGGCAGCGTGACGAACACCGTCGCCAGCACCAGGCCCGGCAAAGCAAAAATCACCTGCACGCCGTGTGATTGGATCCACCCGCCCAGCCATCCGTCCTGGCCGAAGACCAGGATCAACATCATGCCGGCCACCACCGGCGACACTGAGAACGGCAGGTCGATCAGCGCGCTCAGCAGGGCTTTGCCGGGAAAAGCGAAGTGCGTCATCGCCCAGGCGGCGGCAAGGCCAAATACCAGGTTCAGCGGCACCGCAATCGCCGCAACCGTCAACGTCAGGCGCACGGCCGCCAGACTATCGGCCTGGCCGATCGCGTCCAGGTAAAACGACCAGCCCTGGCGCAACGCTTCGGTAAAAATCACCACGAGCGGCAGTACCAGCAACCATGCCAGCACCAGCAACGCCGCCGATATCAGCACGGCGCGCACTGCGCCGGCCGAACGCGACGGCCGCACACCGATCGACACCGCTGCCGCCGTCGCCGCCATCAGCGCGCCACCGCCCAGCGCCGCGTCCAACGCTGCAGCAAGGCCATGGCCACCAGCAGCAGCAAGGATGCCGCCAGCATCACCGTACCCAACGCCGCGGCGCCGCGGTAATCGTATTGCGAGTCGATCTTTTGCACGATCAGGTAGGGCGCGATCTCAGTCTTGAACAAGCGATTGCCGGAAATGAACACCACCGATCCGTACTCGCCGATCGCCCGCGCCAGCGCCAGCGCATAACCGGTCAGCAAGGTCGGCGCGAGCAGCGGCAGCAGTACGCGCCAGAAGCGCTGCAACGGCGAGGCGCCAAGCGTGTAGGCCGCCTCCTCCAGATCGCTTTCCATGCTCTCCAGCACCGGCTGCAAAGTACGCACGACAAACGGCAAGCCGACGAACACCATCGCCAGCAACACGCCAAGGCGTGTGTAGGCCACCTTGATGCCCAGCGGCGCCAGGCGGCTGCCGAGCCATCCATGGGGCGCGTACAGCGTCGTCAACGCGATGCCCGCCACCGCCGTGGGCAAGGCGAACGGCAGATCGACCAACGCATCGCACAGGCGGCGAAACGCGAAGCGATAGCGCACCAACACCCACGCCACCAGCAAGCCAAGCACCACGTCGATGCTCCCCGCCAGCAACGCCGTGCCGAAACTCAGCCGCAACGAGGCCAGCACACGCCTGGTGGCGATCTGCGCCCACCATCCGCCGGGCCCCAGTTCGCACGCCGTCCACACCAGGGCCGCCAGCGGCAGCAGCACGCTGCCGCCCAGCACGGCGAGCGTGTAGCCCATACTGAGGCGAAATCCCGGCAACACGTGGCGTGGCACGGCTCAGCGCTCCCCTTCGGTGATCTGGTCGAACACGCCGCCGTCAGCGAAGTAGGTGGCTTGTACCTTGCGCCAGTCGCCGAATTGCTCGGCGATGGTGAACGCTTTCACGGGCGGGAATTGTCCGGCATAAATAGCCGCGACCGACGCCAGTCGCGGGCGGAAGAAGTGTTTGGCGGCAATCGTCTGCCCCTCGGGCGTGTACAGAAATTGCACGAACGCCTCGGCGGCTTTCTGCGTGCCGCGCTTGGCTGCCACGGCATCGACCACCGCTACCGGCGGCTCGGCCACGATCGTCACCGACGGCACCACGATCTGGTAGCTGTCCTTGCCAAACTCCTGCTGGGTCAGCAGTGCCTCGCTTTCCCACGCGATCAGCACGTCACCCAGGCCGCGCTGCACGAACGTGTTGGTGGCGCCGCGCGAACCGGTGTCGAGCACCGGCACGTTCTTGTATAGCGCGCTCACGTAGGCGCGCGCTTTTTCCGCGCTGCCGCCGGGTTGGCGCTGTGCCCATCCCCACGCGGCCAGGAAATTCCAGCGTGCGCCGCCGGAGGTCTTCGGGTTGGGCGTAATCACCTGCACGTCCGGGCGAATCAGGTCGGGCCAGTCGCGGATATGTTTCGGATTGCCCTTGCGCACCAGGAACACCACCCGCGAGGTGTACGGCGAGCTGTTGTCCGGCAGGCGCGATTGCCAGTTCTTGGCGACCAGCCCTTTGTCCGCCAGCACGTCGATGTCGTAGGCGAGCGCCAGCGTCACCACGTCCGCCTGCAGTCCATCGAGTACCGCACGCGCCTGCTTGCCCGAACCGCCGTTGGAGGTGGTGACGGTGACGACATCGCCCGACTGCTTGGCCCATTGGGCCTGGAAGGCCGCGTCTTCGGCCTGAAACATCTCGCGCGTGGGATCGAACGACACGTTCAGCAACCGCGTATCGGCCGCCACCGCGTTGCCGACGGCGAAAGCGAGCAACACGACGGGCAAGACGAATGACCATGACATGCAAAGACCCTCCTTGAGGTAGGCGATGAACGCCCACCATGGACTTTAGGTTTGGATGGCCATACGGCTGAAAGCGCGAATGGTTCTATCCATATGGCCGCGCGAGACGTCCGGCTAGATGAAAATTTCAGCCCGCAACTCAAACACATGCGGATCGATGACCAGCCCTTTCTTATCGCTGAAGGCGCGGATGTAGTTCGCCTGCAAGCGCAGGTGCGTGCCCAGGTACCAATTGGCGCCGGCAGTCCAGTCATGCTCCGTGCCGCCGGACACCTTGCCGTCGTTCAGATCCAGCTCGCTGTAGCGCAAGGCAAGCTCGAAGGCGCCCCATGGATGCGCGGGGATCACGTTGGTGACGTTGCCATTATGGTATTGGCGCGATTCGCCGGTGAGCACCCAGGTGCCATAGGTATAGAAACCGCCGATGTCGTAATCGGGCTTGCCGTTGTCGAAGGTCGTCTGCGCGTGCAGGTATTCGCTTTGCACCGACCAGGGACCATCGATCCACAACTGCTCCAGGCCCAGCCGGTTGATGTGATCGACGTCGCTGAGCGTGCCCGAGCTGATCAGCGTTACCTTGGTGAGCCCCGCTTCGGGCGGCGTCTTGAAACTGGTGGTAGCCGGCTGCTGCACACCGGCTTCGTCAACGAGCCCGTAGGGACGTTCTTGCGAGGCGGAAATCCCCAGGTGCAGCACATCGTCCGCCTGGTGGATCGGGATCCATGCGGCGCGGCCCGCCCAGGTATGGCCGTGGTTCTTGCCCTGCAGGTTTTCGCCGTAATAGCCGGCGCTGGCCAGCCAATGCGTGCGCTGGATGGCCCAGTCCAGGCCGATGCGGCGGTTCTCGTAGATCGCCTGCGACGGCAGCGCCAGCTCGATGAAGGTGGTCTGGGTAGAGGTGGTATTGCCTTCGAAACTCAGCGGCGTCTTGCTCTGGCCGAAGCGCACGGCGCCCAGATCCTCGCCAAAAATCGCCTGGGTTTGCAGGCGCGCAAAGACGTCCTGCCATGCCTTGGACTGAAAGTCGTAATACACCGTGGCGTCGTAGACGCCGGGCTTCTTGACATAAAAGCCCAGGTATTTACGCCGATTGGTCTGCGCATCCTGGAACTTGTCGTCATCGTGCGAAAAGTCGTTGACGTCGTACTGATAGCGCAACACCAGGCCCACGTCGGTGCCATCGTTGAAGGTGTAGTGGGTGGGCCAGTTGTTGAGCCAGTCGTAGTCGCCGGCCCGGGCACCCGCCGGTACCAGTGCGGCCAGCAGGGCCGACGCGGCAAACGGCAAGGCGGCATTCGTGGACTTCGGTCTTCGCGGCATGCATTCCCTCCGGCGCCCGCCCGAGGCGGCGCCCTGTGTCGATTGAAAACCCCATGGGGAGCGTCGGGGACGGCGTCCCAGGATCCATGCTGCCCATCTTCATTCACGCAGCGGAAAGGAAGGAACGGCATGGAGATATGCCGCCCCATCATTTCCTCGGCAAAAAACGCGGTTCTAACATTTCACATCTAGTGAATGGACGTCTAAACGTCCATGGAAGACAAATATGACGGCCGCCATCCTTTCCCCCCTTCCCGAAGACAAGCACCCCCTCGTCGGCAGACTGATCGAAGGACTGGATGCGCCTGCGCTGCAGTGGCTTTCCGGCTACATCGCCGGCGTGGCGGCGCAGCGTCAGAATGGCGTGAAAGGCTCGGTTTCCGAGGCGCCGCCGGCCGCCAACGCTCAAGCGCAGAGCCGTCTGACGATCCTCTACGGCAGCCAGACCGGCAATGCCAAACGGCTGGCCGAAGACCTGGGTCGTCGTGCCGGTGCGGCGGGACTGGCCGCGCGCGTGGTGCGCGCCGATGCATATGCGGTGCGCGAACTCAAGCAAGAGAGCCTGCTCTACCTCGTCATCAGCACCCAGGGCGACGGCGAGCCGCCCGACGATGCCCGCGCGCTGGTGGAGTTTCTCGCCGGCGCACGAGCGCCCAAATTGGCGCAACTGCGCTACGCCGTGTTGGGCCTGGGCGATTCTAGCTACCCGCAGTTCTGCGCGGTCGGCCGCCAACTCGACGAGCGGCTGTCCGTGCTCGGCGCGCAGCGCCTGTTCGCCGCGGGCGAAGCCGACGTCGACGTGGAAACGGTCGCCACGCCCTGGCTGGAACTGGCCCTGCAGCAGGCGCGCGAGCAGTTGAAGGCGGCCACGCCGCTGGCCAAGGTCACCGCACTGCGCCCGGCGCGAAGCGGGCCGGCATGGCACCGCGAACAGCCATTCGGCGCATCCGTATTGCTCAACCAGCGGGTTACCGGCCGCGACAGCGATCGTGATGTCCGCCACGTGGAACTGTCGCTGGAAGGGTCCGGCCTGCGTTATGCGCCGGGCGACGCGCTGGGCGTGTGGCCCACGCAGTCGGTGACCCTGGTCGATGCGGTGCTTGAAACCTTGCGGCTGGACGGCCATACGCCCGTGCAAGTCGCCCAAGAAACGCTGCCGTTGCATACGTGGCTGACCGAGCGGCGCGAACTGACCCAGCTCACGCGCCCGTTCTTTGCCGCGCACGCGGAACGTCATGGCAGCCCGGCATTGCATTCACTGCTCGCAGCCGAAGCGCGCGATGCGTTGGCCGACCTCTTTTCCCAGTGGCAAGTGCTCGACCTGTTGCGCCGGCACCCGGCCGATTGGACCGCCGACGCCTTGGTCGCCGCGCTGCGCCCGCTGGCGCCGCGGCTGTACTCGATCGCGTCCAGCCAGGCGGTAGTGGGCGAGGAAGTGCATCTGCTGGTAAGCCACGTCGATTACGCCTTCGACGGGCAAGCACGCTGGGGCACCGCCAGCCGCTATCTGTCCGAGCGCGGCGAAGGCTCCACCACACCCGTGTTCGTGGAGACCAACGAACGCTTCCATCTTCCCACTGACGATCAGCGCGACATCGTGATGATCGGTGCCGGTACCGGCGTAGCGCCGTACCGTGCCTTCGTGCAGGAACGCGCCGAGCGCGGCGCGGCCGGCCGCAACTGGCTGCTGTTCGGCAATCCGCACTTTTATAGCGATTTTCTGTATCAGGTCGAATGGCAGCAGGCGCTGAAGAACGGCCAACTGCATCGCCTGGACCTCGCTTTCTCGCGCGACCAGGATCAAAAGATCTATGTGCAGCACCGCCTGCGGGAACAGGGACAACGCCTCTACGCATGGCTGGAAAGCGGTGCGCATCTCTACGTATGCGGCGATGCCACCCACATGGCCAAGGACGTGCACAAAACGCTGGTCGCCATCGTCGCCGAGCACGGCGCGCGCTCGACCGAAGATGCCCAAGCCTGGTTAAACCAGTTGATCCAGCAGGGCCGTTACGCCCGCGACGTGTATTGAGGCCCGCGATGAGCGATTCTTCCGTATCCGAATTCGAACAGATCAAGGCGCGCAGTCGCCTGCTGCGCGGCACGCTGGCCGAAAGCCTCGCCGATCCGGTGACCGGCGCAATCAGCGACGACGACAACAAGCTGCTGAAATTCCACGGCAGCTACCAGCAGGACGACCGCGACCTGCGCGAAGAACGCCGCAAGCAAAAACTCGAACCCGCCTACCAGTTCATGGTGCGCGCACGTCTGGCCGGCGGCGTGCTGAGCCCGGCGCAGTGGCTGTCGTTCGACCACATCGCGCGTACCTGGGCCAATGGCACGCTGCGCATCACCACGCGGCAGACGTTTCAGCTGCACGGCGTTCTCAAGCGCCATCTGAAGCACTCGATCGCGGGGCTGAACGCGGCGCTGGTCAGCACCATCGCCGCCTGCGGCGACGTGAACCGCAACGTGGTCGCCAGCGCCAACCCCGTGCAGACACCCGCCCATCGCCTTGCCTATCGCTGGGCGGAGCGGCTTTCCGAGCACCTGAAACCGCACACGCGCGCGTATCACGAAATCTGGCTGGACGAGCAACGCGTTGCCGGCGGCGAGGAGGAAAGCGAACCGCTATACGGACCGACCTACCTGCCGCGCAAATTCAAGATCGGCATCGCCGTGCCTCCCACCAACGACGTGGACGTGTTCGCGCAGGATCTGGGTTTCATCGCGATCATCGAACATGGCGAACTGCTCGGCTTCAACGTGGCAGTAGGCGGCGGCATGGGCGCCAGCCATGGCGATCCCAGCACCTACCCGCGCCTGGGCAGCGTGATCGGCTTCGTGGTACCGGAACAATTGCTGCGCATCGCCGAGGGCGTCATCGAAGTGCAGCGCGACCGCGGCGATCGCAAGGAACGCAAACACGCGCGACTGAAGTACACCCTCGACCGCATGGGGCTGGCTGCATTCAAGGCCGAACTTCAACAACGCATCGGCTTTGCGCTGCAGCCCTCGCGCGCATTTCATTTCGATCACAATGGCGACCGCTACGGCTGGACCGAAGGCGACGACGGCCGCTGGCACCTTACCCTGCAGATCGAATCGGGACGGCTGGCCGACCTGCCCGGCCAGCCGCACCTGAGCGGCTTGCGCGCGATTGCCCAAGTGCACCAGGGCGATTTCCGCCTCACCTGCAACCAGAACCTGATCATCGCCAACGTACCCTCGGCGCAACGCGCGCAGATCGATGCGCTGGTGGCCCAATACAAGCTGGATGGCCACCGTCGCCTGAGCGGCGTCCGCCAGCATGCCGTGGCATGCGTGGCGCTACCTACCTGCGGTCTGGCGATGGCTGAAAGCGAACGTTATCTGCCGCAGCTGCTGCCCAAACTGGAAGCACTGCTGGAGCGCCACGGGTTGCGCGAGGAGCCGATCCTGCTGCGTCTTTCCGGTTGCCCGAACGGCTGTTCGCGCCCGTATCTGGGCGAGATTGCGTTGGTAGGGCGCGCGATCGGCCGCTACGACCTGCGCCTGGGCGCCGATTTCGCCGGGCGGCGACTGAACCGCACGCTGCGCGAAAACATCGATGAAACCCAGATTCTGCAGGAGCTGGATGGCTTGTTCGCGCGCTACGCCGCCGAGCGGCAGGCGGGCGAACGGTTTGGCGACTTCCTCGTGCGCAGCGACGTACTGCCACCGCCACGGCATGCCATCGACGCGGAGGTTTTCGCATGACGCCGGCGACGCCCAGCGAGGCCGCCGTCGATCGGCAGGCCTTGATCAAGCTGGACGCATGGCTGCTGGCGCAGAGCGCGCAGGAGCGCGTGGACTGGGCGTTGCGGCAGCTTCCAGGCCAGTACGTGCTGTCCTCCAGCTTCGGCGCGCAATCGGCGGTGTCGCTGCATTTGCTGACGCAGCGGCTACCGTCGATCCCGGTCGTGGTGGTGGATACCGGCTATCTGTTCGCGGAAACGTATCGCTTCATCGACGAACTCACCGAACGCCTGTCGCTGAACCTGCGCGTGGTCCGTCCGCAGTTATCGCCCGCATGGCTCCAGGCCCGCCACGGCGAGCTATGGAAGCAGGGCCGCGAGGGCCTGGATCACTACAACCGCCTGGTAAAGGTTGAGCCCATGCAGCATGCGCTGGCCGATCTTGGCGCCGGCACCTGGTTTGCCGGGCTGCGCCGCCAGCAATCGCTCAGCCGCGCCACCGCGCCCGTGCTCGATCACCGTCACGGCCGCTGGAAGGTGCATCCGATCCTCGATTGGACCGATCGTGACGTCGGATTGTATCTGCGCCGCCACGATCTGCCCTATCACCCCTTATGGGACAAGGGTTATGTCTCGATCGGCGATACGCACACCACGCGCCGCTGGGAGCCTGGCATGCGCGAGGAGGACACCCGCTTTTTCGGCATCAAGCGCGAATGCGGTTTGCATTTGGATGTCTAAACGCAACTACACCATAACGATCGATCATTGCCCCGAGAAGGAAACGCCATGAAAGCCGTCGCCGCCGAGCTTGTTTCGGCCGAACTGGATGCGCTCATCCCGCCGCACGGCGGCGTGCTGCGCGAACTTTACCTACCCGCCGCCGAAGCGTCGGCACTCAAGCGCGATAGCGCGTCGCTGCCGCAGTGGACGCTCAACCAGCGCCAGCTGTGCGACCTGGAACTGCTGCTCAACGGCGGCTTTTCGCCGCTGCAGGGTTTTCTTGGCCGCGCCGATTACGACCGTGTGGTAAAGGACATGCGCCTGGCCGACGGCACGCTCTGGCCGATGCCGATCACGCTGGATGTCGACGAAGCGTTCGCCGCAGGCCTGCCCGATGGCGCGCAGATCAGTCTCAACGACGTGCAAGGCACGCCGCTGGCGGTGCTGACGGTGCAAGACGTTTATTTTCCCGATCGCATCGCCGAGGCGCGCGCCGTGTTCGGCACCACCGACCGCACCCATCCGGGCGTGGCCGAACTGCTCGATCGCACCGGCCCTGTCTACCTGGGTGGACGCGTACAAGGCATCCAGCCCCCGGCGCATTACGACTTTTCCGCGCTGCGCCACAGCCCGCGCCAATTGCGCCAATGGTTCATCCAGCATGGCTGGGAGCGCATCGTGGCGTTCCAGACGCGCAACCCGATGCATCGCGCGCACCGCGAACTGACCCTGCGCGCGGCCGAACAGGTCGGTGCGAAATTGCTGATCCAGCCGTCGGTAGGACGCACCAAGCCCGGCGACGTGGACCACTACACGCGCGTGCGCTGCTATCGCGCCCTGCTCGAACACTATCCGCGCGACCGCGCCACGCTGTCGCTGTTGCCGCTGGCCATGCGCATGGGCGGCCCGCGCGAAGCGCTGTGGCACGCGATCATCCGCAAGAACTATGGCGCCAGCCATTTCATCGTCGGCCGCGATCACGCCGGCCCCGGTACCGGCGCGGACGGCAAACCGTTCTACGAACCTTATGCGGCACAGCATCTGCTCGCCGCGCACGAAGAGGAGCTGGGCATTCGCATCGTGCCCTTCCACGCGATGGTGTACGCAGCCAACCGCGACGCGTATCTGCCGCAGACCGAAGTGACCGGCCAGGACGACATCCGCGATATCTCCGGCACCGAACTGCGCCGGCGCCTGCATAGCGGCGAGACGATCCCGGAGTGGTTCACCTTTCCCGAGGTGGCGGACATTCTGCGCGAGCGCCATCCGGCGAATGCGCAGCAGGGCTACACGCTGTTTTTCACCGGCCTGTCCGGCTCGGGCAAGTCCACCTTGGCGCAGGCCGTGCTATCGCGCCTGCTGGAGACCGGCAGCCGCCCGGTCACCGTGCTCGACGGCGACGAAGTGCGCCGGCATCTATCCAAGGGGCTGGGTTTTTCGCGCGAGGATCGCGACGCCAACATCACGCGCATCGGTTATGTAGCGAGCGAAGTCGTGCGCCATGGCGGCATCGCGATCTGCGCACCGATTGCACCTTATGCCAACGCGCGCGCGCAGGCGCGGCAGCTGGTGCAGGCGCATGGGCGCTTCGTGGAAATCCACGTGTCCACACCGCTGCAGGTATGTGAAGCGCGCGACCGCAAGGGACTTTATGCGGCCGCGCGCGCGGGCAAAATCAAGGGATTCACCGGTATTGACGATCCCTACGAAGTGCCCGCCGCGCCGGAACTGCGCCTGGATACCAGCGAGCTTTCCGTGGCGCAGGCCGCAGAACTTGTGGTGGAGTGGCTGCGCGGGCAGGCGCTGGCGTGATCGGCGCGAGGAGCATCCCGGCAAACGCCGGGATGAAACGGGCGAATAGGCAAAGCGCGTCGCGCCGCCGGTCAGGCGGCGCGGGAAGCCACGCGCCGCGCGGTGCTGCGCGGCTGCAACTCGCTCCACAGCGGTGCCACGGGCCAGTTGGGTTCGGCGTGACCGGCCACCACGCGCCGCAGTTCCGCCTCGTCGATCTGCGGCGCGACGAAACGCGCCAGCTGTGCCACATAACTGCGCAGCACATGATCGCGCCGCAGTACCAGCCAGCTGGTGCAAACCGGCAACAGGCCATCGATGTCCAGCGTAACCAGTTCGCGCGCGTCGCCAGGGCCGATGGCCATTTCCGCCAGGATGCCGACGCCCAGGCCGGCCAGCACGTAGGTTTTGATCAGATCGGCATCGGCCGAGGTGCAGGCGATGCGCGGCGCCAGCCCCGCCGCCGCGAAGGCGCGGCGCAGCGAGGACTCCGGCTGCAGCGAGGATTCGTAGCTGACCAGCGGATGCTCCGCCAGGTCCTGGATGCGCAGCCGGCGACCCAGCTTGGCCAGCGGGTGGCCGTGCGGCACCACCGCGCGGCGGTGCCAGCGGAACAGCGGCACGGCGATGCCGCCTTCGGGCGCGTGGCCGCTGGTGCTGACCATCGCCAGATCCACTTCGCCGCTTTCGAACAGGCCGATGATGCGGCCCTCACCCTGCGGGCGGATGTGCACGCCAAGCTCGGGATAATGCTGCTTGAGGCGGGCGATGGCCTCGGGCAGCACGAAGCGCGCCTGCGTGTGCGTGGTAGCCAGCGACAGCTCGCCGTGCGCTTCTTCGCGCAGGTTGGCCGCCAGGGCGCGGATGTTGCGCGCTTCATGCAGGATGCTGCGTGCGCGCTCCAGTACCTGGCTGCCGGCCGGCGTCACCGCGTCCAGGCTCTTGCCGCGACGGGTGAACACCTGGAAGCCCAGCTCGCCTTCGAGCTGCTTGAGCTGCTTGCTGATGCCCGACTGGGTGGCGTGGACGTTGTCGGCGGCGAGGGTGATGTTGAGGCCGGCGTCGGCGATGGCGACGATGTAGCGAAGTTGCGTAAGGGTCATGAGAGCGGCTCCGGGATGGACGACGTGCAGGGCTGTGCGTTGCGCATCACGCAGCACATACAGCTCGCGAACCACCCTGAACGGCGTTTCATCACGATCTCCGCTATCGGCGCAATATCGGCCGTCTTTCGACCTTAACACAGCGTTATTTGGACGTCTATACATCTATAAGTCCCTTGGTTTCCGTTGTAACGGCTATGCCTTGCCGGCATATCGTCGGTCCGAGCGACCATTTCCACGCCCGCGGCGCCGGCGTTAGCGTGTTGATCCACTTCCGTGATGCGGACCCACGCCATGCAGCTGTACCCGCTTTTCGCCGATCTTGCCGGACGCCCCGTGCTGGTGGTGGGCGGCGGCGACGTGGCCGCCCGCAAGGCCGCGATGCTGCTGCGGGCCGGCGCCCAGGTCACCGTCGGCGCGCCGATGCTGGGGCCGGAGCTGCGCCAATGGGTGCAGCAGGGACGCATTGCTTATCGTGCCGGCGCCTATCAATCGGATTGGCTGGCCGGCGCGTGGCTGGTAATCGCCGCCACCCGTTCGCGCCCCTTGAACGCGCGCATCGCCGCGGACGGCCATGCGCAACAGCGTCTGGTGAACGTGGTGGACGATCCGGCGCTATCGAGTTTCCAGGTGCCGGCGATCATCGACCGGTCGCCGCTGCTGGTAGCCATCTCCAGCGGCGGCGTGGCACCGGTGCTTGCACGGCGCCTGCGCGAGCGCCTGGAAAGCCTGCTCGATCCTACACTGGGACCGCTGCTGCAGCTGGCGCAGCGTTATCGCGCGCGCATACGCGCCCGTCATGCCGATCTCGCCGCACGCCGCCGTTTTTACGATTGGCTGCACGATGGTCCGGTGCGCGCCCTGCTGCGCGCGGCGCAGCCCGTGCGCGCCGAACAGCAACTGGTGGCGGCGCTGTCGCTTCACCAGGAACCGAAGGCGCAAGGCTCCGTGATCCTGGTAGGCGCGGGCCCGGGCGATCCGGGCTTGCTGACCTTGCGTGCGCTGCGTGCATTGAATGAAGCGGACGTCATTCTCCACGACGCCTTGATCGATGCGCGCATACTGGACCTTGCGCGCCGCGATGCCGAGCAGATCGCTGTCGGCAAGCGCGGTGGCGGCGCACATACGCCGCAGGAAACCATCCACGCGCTACTGCTCGAACACGCGCGCGCCGGCCGGCGCGTCGTGCGACTGAAGGGCGGCGATCCCTTTGTGTTTGGGCGCGGCGGCGAAGAACTCCAATTTCTGCACGCGCACGGCATCGCCTGCGAAGTGGTGCCGGGCATCACCGCCGCGCTCGCCTGCGCCGCCTACAGCGGCGTGCCGCTGACGCACCGGGATCATGCGCAGGCCGTGCGCCTGGTGACGGCCCAATGCCAGCACGCGCTTACTCAATTGAATTGGCCGGAGCTTGCCCAGGACCGCCAGACGTTGGCCGTCTATATGGGCGTGAGCAAACTCGACGAGCTGACCCGACAACTGCTTGCCCATGGACGCGCGCCTTCCACGCCATTCGCACTGATCGAGAACGGCTCGCTGCCCAGCCAGCGCACGCTGGTCGGCACGCTGCACGAGTTGCCCGCGCTTGCCGCGCAACACGCTATTGAAGCGCCCGCACTGCTGATTCTGGGCGAAGTCGCCGCAGTGGCCGAGGCATCGCACTGGCATGGCCAATTGCTCGGCAGATATGCAACCCGATCGTCCACCGCCACCCTGGCCGACGCGGCCTGACTCGCTCGCACCTCGACGGAGATCTTCATGAGCCTGCAACTGGGCGAAATCGCCCCCGACTTCACTCTCGATTCCACCCAAGGCCCGGTCGGCCTGCATGACTACATCGGCGACCACTGGCTGGTGTTCTTTTCGCATCCCAAGGATTTCACGCCCGTGTGCACGACCGAACTGGGCGCGTTCGCACGCAGCAAGGCGCAGTTCGACCAGCGCAACACGCGCCTGCTTGGCCTGTCGGTCGATCCGGTGAGCGAGCACCTTGCCTGGATCAAAGACGTCGAAGAGGTGGGCGGCGCGGCGGTGAATTACCCGATCCTGGCCGACCCCGACCTCACCGTGGCCAAGCTCTACGGCATGTTCCATCCCAAGGCCGACCCCAAGGTCACGGTGCGTTCGGTCTTCATCATCGACCCGCAGAAAAAAGTGCGCCTGACCCTCACCTACCCGCCCAGCGCCGGCCGCAACGTGGACGAGATCCTGCGCGTGCTCGATTCGCTGCAACTGACGGACGGCCGCAAGCTCACCACGCCGGTGGACTGGCGCCCGGGCGAGGACGTGATCATCGCCCCCTCGGTCTCCGACGAAGATGCTCGCCAGCTGTTCCCGGAAGGCTGGCGCACGCTCAAGCCGTATCTGCGATTGTTGCGGTTCAGCCATACGCAACACTGAGCAAAACCCTTCTCCGTATGGCCGGGCGCATCGCGCGCCCGGCTCTCTTTTGCGTGAAAATTCCGCAAGTTAGGCCTGGACAGGGCTGAATCCGCCCTGATGTCTTCCGGAGCGCCTGACAACCGATTCATGTCAGTAGCGTTACAGTGCGCATTCCCTGGCATGGCAGGTCGCCGGACTGACTGCATGACACCCTCCTATTCCAGCTTTTTTTCCCGACGCGGCCTCGCCGTGCGCGTGGCGTTGGTCGTCGCCGTGGCGGCGGCGTTCGTGCTGCTGACCGGACGGCTGGACGGCAATGACGGCGTCGCCGCAGCGCAATTGCTCGCCCAGCCCGCGTTCCCCTTGGCCAACGCGATGCCTGGCGTGCTGGCCGCCCTGTTGCTGCTGCTGTTGACGCGGCGACTATTGCTGTCGTTCGGCCTGGCCTATCTGGCGCAGGCCGTGGTGTATGGCGTGAACACGCTGAAGGTCGCCAACCTGGGCACGCCGCTGGTTCCGGCCGACTTTCGCATGGTCGGCCAATTGGGCAAGGGCGGCATGCACGTGCTGGGCAGCTATCTGCCGCACAGTCCGTGGCCGTACCTGGCCATGCTCGCCGGCATCGCATTGATCGCAGCCCTGTGGTGGCTGGAGCCGCCGCTGTTCGCCCGGCGCACCGGCGGCAGGCGGCTGCTGGCCGGTAGCGTGCTGGCCGCCGTGCTGGCGACGCTGCTGCTGGGTGTTCCCGGCTGGGGCAACTTGTACAACGGCCGCAAGCTCTGGCTGGAACCCTGGTCGGCCGCGGCCACCGCCAGTCACTCGGGCCTGGTCAGTTCGCTGGTGATGTTCCACCTGCAGGACCGCCACACCAAACAGAAAGCCGACCCGAATGCCGTAAGCGACCTGCTGCACAGCACCGGCGACCAGGTGCGCGCACGCATGCAGGCGCAGGCGGCACCGAATGCGGCCCTGCCGGACATCGTAGTGGTCCAGAGCGAATCGTTTTTCGATCCGAGCATTCTGCGCGGCTACGAGCATGCCAACCTCACGCCCAACCTCGACCGCCTCGCCGCGCAAGGCATGAGCGGCCCGCTGCACGTGCCGACCTTCGGCGGCGGCACGATCCGTACCGAGTTCGAAATGCTGACCGGGCTGTCGCTGCGCTACTTCAGCGCCATGCAGTTTCCCTATCTGCAGCTGGACAACAAAGTGGTGCCTAGCATGGTGCGCGTGCTGCGCGCGCACGGCTATGAAACGGTGGCCATCCACGGCAACGACCCCACTTTCTGGAATCGCAACACCGCCTTCAAGGCGCTTGGCTTTGACCGTTTCGTATCGCAATCGGGCTTCCCGGCCAACGCGCCGATGGATGGCAAGTACATGGCCGATAGCGCGATGACCGACGAGATCATGGCGCAGCTGAAGGATTCAGGGCCGCCGCAGTTCCTGTTTGCGATCAGCCTGGAAGCGCATGGCCCCTACGACGTAACGCCCAAGGACACCGCCGCGCGCGACGCGATCGCGGTACCGGCTTCGGTGCCTGCCGCAGACAAGGTGCTGGTGCAGAATTATCTCTATCACATGCAGCACGCCGACCAGGAACTGGGCCGGCTTGCCGCCCTGCTGGCGAAGCGCAACCGCCCCACCTTGCTGCTGTTCTACGGCGACCACCTGCCAGGCCTGGACAACGCCTACCGCGCCACCGGTTTCGTCGACGGCCAGAACATGCTCACCGAGCCCGGTACCTGGCTGCTGATCGATCCGCGCAATCCCGGCGATGCGCAGCGCATGGACATGGCCTCGTGGCTGCTGCCGGGCTTGCTGCTGGAGCGCGCCGGCATTCATGACGATGCGTATTTCGCGCTGACCCAGGTACTGGCGCCCTCACTGGCCAAGCTCACGCGTGCACCCGGCGCAACCCCGCCGCCGACCGATCCGCAGCAGCAGTTGTTCGACAAGGATATGGCCAGCGTCGCGGTGCTGCGCATGCACGGCAAGCTGGACAAGCTGCTGCCGGCCGACCTGCTCCCGCCCACCGCGGTGGTAGCCAGGCAAGACGATGTCCCGTCCGAGCCGGCCAGTGCGTCGATGGGCATGCATCGCTGAGCGCTTTTGCCGGCATGCGCCCGACGCCTCAAAAACCCCGCTTTTGCGGTTTTTCCGGGGCCGCGCAAACATCGTCGCAGCGCTTACGCAGGCCCGCCCGCGCTGGCGGCCACGTCGCCCGCATCCAGGGTTGCCGGCGTGGGCGGCCATGCCTCGCCTAGATCGTCGGTGCGCGTCCACGCGCGCAGAAAGCGCCCGTGCGAGTCGAACGACAACAGGGTGGAATACCGCACGCGGTGGGGCCTGTTGCCGACGCTTTCCATGTGCACCCGAGCGTACTGGATCACGCTGTCGCCGCTATCGGTGCGAACCGTTTTGACCGGCTGACCCAGCGTCGCCTCGACCTGGCCGAGCGTGGTCACGCCGGCCTGAAACGAGGCGAGCGTGAGGGGACTTACCGCGGTGCCGCTCGTCTTCGCCGATGCGGGCGCGACACCACCCGTACTGCTGCAGCCGGCCTGCACAAGCGCAGCCAGCGCGATCACGGCAACGAGCTTTTTCATTGCGACCTCCTGCCGCCGGAATTTCCCCGATCACGCGCCAGCGGCTGTCTCGTTGCCTTTATACCAGCGGCGCAGGCATGGCGCATCGCCATCGCAAGCGGGCGCCTGAGCTTTCGCCTGCGTAGCGCAGGGAGCAACGAAAAGCCCCGCTTGCGCGGGGCTTTCCTTGCAACGTACAGCTTGGGCATGCAGGACTTAGAAGTCCATGCCACCCATGCCGCCCATGCCGCCGCCCGGGGCGCCGCCATGGTTGTGCTCTTCCTTCTTCGGCAGCTCCGCCACCATCGCTTCGGTGGTGATGAGCAGGCCGGCCACGGAGGAGGCGTACTGCAGGGCCGAGCGCGTGACCTTGGTCGGGTCCAGGATGCCGAACTCGATCATGTCGCCGAACTCGCCGGTGGCGGCGTTGTAGCCGTAGTTGCCCTTGCCTTCCTTGACCTGGTTGACGATCACGGACGGCTCGGCGCCGGCGTTGAACACGATCTCGCGCAGCGGCGCTTCGAGCGCGCGGCGGGTAATGGCGATACCGTGGTTCTGGTCTTCGTTCTCGCCCTTGAGGCCTTCGATGGCCTTGAGCGTGCGGATCAGCGCCACGCCACCGCCGGGGACCACGCCTTCTTCAACCGCTGCGCGCGTGGCGTGCAGGGCGTCTTCGACGCGGGCCTTCTTTTCCTTCATTTCGACTTCGGTGGCGGCACCGACCTTGATCACGGCAACGCCGCCGGCCAGCTTGGCCACGCGTTCCTGCAGCTTCTCGCGGTCGTAGTCGGAGGAGGTCTCCTCGATCTGCGCCTTGATCTGGCCGATGCGCGACTGGATCTTCGCCGCTTCGCCGGCACCGTCGATGATGGTGGTGTTTTCCTTGGTCACTACGACCTTCTTGGCGCGGCCAAGATCGGCGATGGTGGCCTTCTCCAGCTGCAGGCCCACTTCTTCGGAGATGACCTGGCCGTTGGTGAGGATGGCCATGTCTTCCAGCATCGCCTTGCGGCGATCGCCGAAGCCCGGCGCCTTGACGGCGGCAACCTTGACGATGCCGCGGATCGTGTTGACCACCAGCGTGGCCAGCGCTTCGCCTTCCACTTCCTCGGCGACGATCAGCAGCGGCTTGCCGGCCTTGGCCACGCCTTCGAGGATCGGCAGCATTTCGCGCACGTTGGAGATCTTCTTGTCGTGCAGCAGGATGAAGGGATCGTCCAGCTCGACCTGCTGGCTCTGCTGGTTGTTGATGAAGTACGGGGAGAGGTAGCCGCGGTCGAACTGCATGCCTTCGACGACGTCCAGTTCGTTCTCCAGGCCCGAGCCTTCCTCGACCGTGATCACGCCTTCCTTGCCGACCTTCTTCATCGCGGTGGCAATGATGTCGCCCACGGCGACGTCGGAGTTGGCCGAGATGGTACCGACCTGGGCGATGGCCTTGTCGTCGGCGGTGGGCTTGGAGAGCTTCTTGAGCTCTTCCACGGCCGCGATCACGGCCTTGTCGATGCCGCGCTTGAGGTCCATCGGGTTCATGCCGGCGGCAACGGCCTTGAGGCCTTCGCGCACGAACGCCTGGGCCAGCACGGTAGCGGTGGTGGTGCCGTCACCGGCGTTGTCGGAAGTCTTGGAAGCGGCTTCCTTGACGATCTGGGCGCCCATGTTCTCGTAGGCGTCGGCCAGTTCGATTTCCTTGGCGACGGACACGCCGTCCTTGGTGACGGTCGGGGCGCCGAAGCTCTTCTGGAGCACGACGTTGCGGCCCTTCGGACCGAGGGTGACCTTGACCGCGTTGGCCAGGGTGTTCACGCCCTTGAGGATGCGAGCGCGGGAGTCTTCGCCGAAGCGAACTTCTTTGGCAGCCATGTATGTATTCCTTCGAATTCAATAAGTGGGTGGAAGAGAGGGGCGGGAGAGGCCGATCAGCCTTCGATCACCGCAACGATGTCGTCTTCCTTCAGGAAGACCAGCTCTTCGCCGTCGATCTTGATTTCCTGGCCGGCGTACTTGCCGAACAGCACCACTTCGCCCGCCTTGACCGACATCGGACGGACCTTGCCGTCTTCCAGGATGCGGCCTTCGCCGGCAGCGATGACCTTGCCGCGGGTCGGCTTCTCGGTGGCGCTGTCGGGGATGACGATGCCGCCGGCGGAGACACGCTCCTCTTCCAGGCGCTTGACGATGACGCGATCGTGCAGCGGACGCAGTTTGCTCATGGGAAAACTCCAGCTATGGCTTGAGGTAAGAAAATGTGGGCGACCCCGGTGCCGGCCCTTGCAGGCTGTTAGCACTCAGGAAGCACGAGTGCCAATTTTAGCCTCCAAAAAAACCCCTGGTATAGGGGCCGGTCGAGCTCTGCAAGGCTCAATAAGGGTTGGCGGTCGGCTTTCAAGGGGCCGGCCGAAACGACGTGGTTCTGAAATGAGGCCCCGAATGCCCCCTCGCCACGCGCGCAGATGACACGGCGGGCAAAAATGCCGACGATGCCGGGTCTCCACAGAACGATCGGGCAGCCAGGCAGTGAGCACGGAACGGACATTACGCGACCAGATCGTCGCCCACGGGTTGAAGCTGACGCCCTCGGGCCTGAGCCAGGGCACCTCGGGCAACTTGAGCATCCGCCATGGGCAGGGCTTTTTGATCACCCCCAGCGGCATGCCCTACGGCGAGATCGCCGCCCAGGACATCGTGCCGGTGGCGATGGACGGACGTTACGAGCACACCCGCGCTCCGTCCAGCGAATGGCGCTTTCACCGCGACATCTACGCCGCGCGCCCTGATGTGCACGCCATCGTCCACGCGCATCCGCCCTACAGCACCGGGCTTGCGATGTGCCGGATGGACATTCCCGCCGCGCATTACATGATCGCGGTGGGCGGCGGCGATTCGATCCGCTGCTCGGACTACTACACCTACGGCACCCAGGAGCTGTCCGACGCGGTCGTGCGTGCCTTGGACGGACGCCTGGCCTGCCTGATGGCCAACCACGGCATGATCGCCGCCGGCGCGACCATGGAACAGGCGATGTGGCGCGCGATCGAAGTGGAAACCCTGGCCAGGCAGTACGCCATCGCATTGCAGGTGGGCAAGCCGGTGCTGCTGAACGATGAGGAAGTGACGCAAGTGATCGAGAAATTTGGCAACTACGGCCTGATGTCCAGGAAATGATTGCCCAGGAAACACCGCCATGGCCGATCCCGATACCGTTTTGCTTTGCTACTGCACCTGCCCCAACGCCGACAGCGCGCAGCACCTGGCGCACGCTCTGGTCAGCGAAGGGCTGGCCGCGTGCGTCAACCGCATCCCGGCGGTGCATTCCACCTACCGCTGGAAAGGCGAAGTGACCACCGACAGCGAGGAGTTGCTGCTGATCAAGACCACCGCAGCGCGCCTGGAGGCGCTCAAGGAGCGCGTGCTCGCCCTGCACCCGTACGAGCTGCCGGAGCTGATCGCGGTGCCGGTGGAACTGGGCCACGGCGCCTATCTGGACTGGGTGCGCCGCGCCGGAGCGGACTGAGCATCGGCGCGACCGGGCGGCAAGTGGTTATGTGCACATGCCATAAGGTGGCTATTTTGCCCAGCCACTGCCAAGCCTAGTCTTGGCTCCAGCCACCGCTACGCCGCCATGGAACCTGCACCATGATCGATCTGTACTTTTCCCCCACCCCGAATGGCCTCAAGGCCCGGCTGTTTCTGGAAGAGGCGGCCCTCGCCTACCGCCTGATGCCGGTGGCGCTGGGCAAGGGCGAGCAGTTCCGGCCGGACTTTCTGGCCATCTCGCCCAATGGCAAGATCCCGGCGATCGTCGATCACGAACCGGCCGGCGGCGGCGCACCGATCACGTTGTTCGAATCGGGCGCGATCATGCTGTATCTGGCGGAAAAGTGCGGCCGCCTGATCCCCTCCGACATCCACGGCCGCGCCCGCGTGCTGCAATGGCTGTTCTGGCAGATGGCCGGGCTCGGGCCGATGGCCGGACAGATCGGCCATTTCAATGTCTATGCACCGGAAAAGGTGCCTTACGCGATCGACCGCTATACGCGCGAAACGCATCGCCTGTACGGCGTGCTCGACCGGCAGCTGGCCGATCATGCGTTCGTAGCAGGCGATTTTTCGATCGCCGATATCGCCTGCTATCCGTGGATCGTGCCGCACGAGGCGCACGGGCAGAAGCTGAGCGATTTTCCGCATCTCAAGCGCTGGTTCGACGCCATCGCAACCCGTCCGGCCACCTTGCGCACTTATGAGGGCGTGGAAAACGTCTACGCGCCCCGGCAGCAAGCCGTCTCCCAAGAGGAACGCCGCGTGCTGTTCGGCCAGGGCGCCAGGCCGTGAAACCTTTGGCCGCCAACAAACGAAACGTCTACTGACAGGCTCTGTCAGTGCGCGCGCCTAAATTAGGTGCCTGCGAACCCTCCTGAATGCCGCCCATGAAAAAGTCCGACGTCGCCGTGCTGTTGCTGCTGGGCGCCCTGTGGGGGGCGTCGTTCCTGTTCATGCGCATGGGCGCCAACCAGTTCGGCGGCATGGCGATGGCCGGCGCGCGCGCGATCGGCGCGGCGATCTGCTCGCTGCCGCTGTTGCTTTCGCGCCAGCGGCTGGCGGAAATGCGTGCGCATTGGCGTGCAATTAGCTTGATCGGCCTGGTCAATTCGGCGTTGCCGTTCGTGTTGTTCGCTTACGCGGCCCAAAGCCTGCCAGCGGGGCTCTCGGCGATCTTCGATGCCATCGCACCGCTGCTGGTGGCGGCGTCGGGCTGGCTGTGGCTCAACGAAAAACTCGATGCTTCCCGTGGCGCCGGGCTGTTGATCGGCCTGACCGGCGTGGTGTGGCTGATCGGCGGCACCATCGGCTTCGGGCATGGCGGCGCCACCGCAGGCTGGGCAATGGCGGCGTGTTTGGGCGCCAATGTCTGCTATACCTTCGGCGTCCATTACAGCCACCGGCGTTTGCGCGAGGTGTCGCCGCTGGGCATCGCCGCCGGCAGCCAGTTGGCGGCGGCGGTGATACTGCTGCCGTTCACCGTGTGGCTATGGCCGGCCAAGACACCCACGCTGCCGGCCTGGGCGGCGATGATTGGCCTGGCCAGCTGCTGTACCTCGCTCGCGCTGGTGCTGTTCTACCGGCTGCTGGCACGCGTCGGTTCGACACGGTCGATGGCGGTGCTGTACCTGATCCCGGTGTTCGGTGTGCTGTGGGGCGCGGTGTTCCTGGGCGAAACCGTAACGATCGCGATGGCGGGCGGTTGCGCGGTCATCCTGCTCGGCGTTGCGCTGACCACCGGCGTGCTGCGTCCACGCGCCACTCCCACGGCTGCGTTGGAAGCGACCGAAGCTGAGCCATAATCCCTCATATCCCCTCGCACTTGAGCGCCATCGAGCCTGCTGGAGTCCCCATGCGTTCGTTTTTCCAAGGCCGCGCCGCGGTCCATCTGCTGGTCCTGCTGGCCTTGCTGTGCGGTGCCACGGCAGGCCTGGCCCAGGACACCGCCAACCTGCTGCCGGTTACCGAGGCGTACAAGCTGAGCGCCGACGCCGGCACGCCCGGCGTACTGAAACTGCACTGGACCATCGCGCAGGACTACTACCTTTATCGCGGCCGCATGAATTTCAAAGGCGGCGACGGCGTCACCCTGGGCACGCCGCAGTTGCCCGATGGGGAGAAGCACGACGATCAGTACCTGGGCCCGGTCGAGACCTATCACCACAGCATCGACGCCACCATTCCCTACACGCTCGCTCCCGGCACCACCCGGCTGACGCTGAGCGTGCGCTACCAGGGCTGTCACGAAACCGATCCGAAGGTCTGCTACCCGCCCCATACCGAGCAGCTGGATCTTGCCGTTCCCGCCGCGCCTGGCGGCGCAAACAAGCTGAGCGCGGCGCTCGGTGCGCCGCCTACATCGCTGCCCACGTCGCTGGATGCAAACCACGGTGCGCCGTTGCCGGCCGAGCAGGCGTTTCACTTCGAGGCCATCGCACAGGATGCGCATCACCTGCTGCTGCGCTGGACCATGCCCAAGGGCTATTACCTGTATCGCGACCAGACCACGCTGTCGTTGCAGGACGCGCCGCAGTTGTCGCTGACACCGGCGTGGCCGGCCGGCACGCTGCACCAGGACGCGCACTTGGGCAACACCACCGTGTATTTCGATGAAGTGGACCTGCCGGTGACGGTGAACGGCGATGTGTCGGCATTGAAGTCGCTCGCGCTCAACGCCAGTTTCCAAGGCTGCCAGGATGGCGGCTTGTGCTATCCGCTGATGACGCGCCAGGCGAACATCGATCTCGTGGGCGGTACCGCTACGGGCCAAACCGTGGCAGGACCGGCACCGGAAATGCCGCCGGCCAACCTCAAGGGCGGTTCATCCGATATCGGCCTGCTGTATGCGTTGCTGCTCGCGCTCGGCGGCGGATTGCTGCTGAACTTCATGCCGTGCGTGTTGCCCGTGTTGTCAATCAAGGTTGTTGGACTGGTCGAGAGCGGCGAGAGTCCCGCGCGGCGCCGTTCGCACGCATTCATGTATTCGGCGGGCGTGCTAGCCAGCTTCATCACCCTTGGGCTGGTGATCATCGCTTTGAGAGCGGCGTGGGGCACTCAGTTGCAAAACCCGCTGTTGGTCGCAGCGCTGTCGCTGGTGATGTTCGCGGTGGCGTTGTCGATGTCGGGGGTCGTGCAGTTCGGCGCGTCGCTAGGCAACACTGGCAGTTCGCTGGCCAATCGCTCCGGCGCCGCTGGCGATTTCTTTACCGGGGTGTTGGCGGTAGTGGTCGCAAGTCCCTGCACGACGCCACTCATGGGCCCGGCGCTGACGTATGCGTTCGCCGCGCCCGCCCTGGATGCATTGTGCGTGTTCATCGTGCTGGGATTTGGGCTTGCTCTGCCGTTTCTTGCGATAGGTCTCGTACCGGCGTTGTCGCGCTTGCTACCACGCCCGGGAAGCTGGATGGAAACGCTCAAGCAGGTGCTGGCGTTTCCGATGTACCTGACGGCGGCGTGGCTGGCGTGGGTGCTGGCAAACCAGCGCGGCGCCGATGCGGTGGGCCTGCTGATGGTGGCGGCGGTGTTGCTGGCGATGACGCTGTGGTGGTTCGAGCGCAGCCGCGGACAAGGTCTGCCCAGTCGTGCCGGCGTCGCGCTGTTGGCGCTGATCACGCTGGTGCCGATGTATGACCTCGCCACCCTGCCCGCGAGTACGCAGGCTACCGCCGCCCTCTCCGGCGGCGCGGTGGCCTACTCGCCGGAAAAACTCGCCGCACTGCGCAGCCAGGGCGTGCCGGTGTTCGTGGACATGACCGCCGACTGGTGCGTCACCTGCAAGGCCAATGAGCACGCAGTACTCGATGGCGGCAGTTTCCACGCGCTGCTCAAGCGCACCGGAACGGTCTATATGAAGGGCGATTGGACCGACGTGAACCCCACCATCTCGGCCTTCCTCGCGCAGTACCACTCGCCGGGCGTGCCGCTTTATGTGGTTTTTCCGAAGGATGGCGGCCCGGGCAAGCAGTTGCCGACCGTGCTGACCTCGGCGCTGGTTGAAGACGCGCTGACCGAGGCGGCCAAATGACGCCGCGCCCGCCCCTCCCCCTGCTTGCAGGGGAAGGCTGGGAGGGGGTTACGCGCTTGCTCTATAGGGAGGGCTCCACCCCACCCCGACCCTCCCCTGCTGCACGCAGGGGAGGGGGCACCAGCATGCTGAGTCGCGGCAACCTGTTCAGCCGAAGACGCGCTGACAGAGGTGGCCAAGTGACGCCGTGCCCACCCCTCCCCCTGCTTGCAGGGGGAGGCTGGGAGGGGGTTACGCGCTTGCTCTATGGGAAGGGCTTCACCCCACCCCGACCCTCCCCTGCTGCACGCAGGGGAGGGGGCACAAGCATGCTGAGTCGCGGCAACCTGTTCAGCCGAAGACGCGCTGACCAAGGTGGCCAAATGACGCCGCACCCGCCCCTCCCCCTGCTTGCAGGGGGAGGCTGGGAGGGGGTTACGCTTTTGCCCTATGGGAAGGCTTCACCCCACCCCAGCCCTCCCCTGCCGCACGCAGGGGAGGCGGCAGAAGCATGCTGAGCCGCGGCAATCTGCTGATCCTCGGCTTCGCCCTGCTGGCCGCCATCGCGGGCGGCTGGCTGCAACACGAAAGCCGTCTGGCCCGCGTGCCAGCGGGCGTCCAAGTGGCGAACGTCGGCGATCTTCGCCCGGACCTGGCACTCGTGGGCATGGACGGCAAGGAACATCGCCTGTCGGACTACCGCGGTCAACGCGTGCTGCTCAATTTCTGGGCAAGCTGGTGCGTGCCCTGCCTCAAAGAGATGCCCCAGTTGAACGCGGCCCAGCGCAAGTTCGGCGATCAGGGAGCGATCGTGCTGGGTATCGCGATGGATGATCCTGCCAACGTACGGGCATTTCTCGCCGCTCATCCGGTCGATTATCCGGTCCTGATCGGTCAGCTCGGCGAGCCCAGCACCTCGCTGCGCCTGGGTGACGGCGACGAAGTGCTGCCTTTCAGCGTGCTGCTGGACGCGAACGGACGCATCCTTGCCACCCGCCGCGGGCCACTGGACGCCCAGCAGCTGGCCCACTGGCTGACGCCGGCAACCGCGCCCTGATGCGGTTTCCAGGCTACATACGTCCACGCACGGTTTAACGCGCACTTCTCCGTCAAACATCGTCGATCTGCGCCGAACTGGACAACATCACCGGATGGCATCACACTGCGCCCATTCCGAGGCGCCCGGGGGCGCCTGGAGCCATCCATGGCAAAGCTGCTGGTCCTGCACGGACCCAACCTCAACCTGCTCGGTGCGCGCGAACCGGAGATCTACGGCCGGGAAACGCTGGCCGACATCAACAACACCTTGGCCCAGCGCGCCCAGGCGGCGGGGCATGAGCTTGCCTGGTATCAGTCCAACGCCGAGCACGAGCTGATCGGACGCATCCACCAGGCGCGCGATGAGCAGATCGCCTTCATCCTGATCAATCCCGGCGCGTTCACCCACACCAGCGTCGCCCTGCGCGACGCGCTGGCGGCGGTGGCGATCCCCTTTATCGAGCTGCACATGAGCAACGTGCACGCCCGCGAGCCGTTCCGGCACCACTCTTATCTGTCGGATCTGGCGGTGGGCGTCATTTGCGGCTTCGGCAGCGACAGCTACCGCCTGGCGCTGAATGCCGCGCTCGCCAAACTTGAACCCAAGCCTGCCGGCTAGTCCGCATTTACCACTTTCGTTCACTTTCCGGCCGCCAAGCTGTGGCCCCCAGACCCTGAGAAGGCAAGCCCCATGGATCTGCGCAAGATCAAAAAACTGATCGACCTGCTCGAGGAGTCCAACCTCGCGGAACTTGAAATCAAGGAAGGCGAAGAAGTCGTCCGCCTGTCCCGCGTGCCCAAGGGAACGGTCACCGTCGCCAGCGCGCCCACCGTGCAGATGCCCGCACCCGCCGCGGTCGCCGCCGCGCCGGTCGCTGCGGCCCCGGCCGCGGCGGAGCCGGCCGTCCCCGGCCTTCCCGCCGGCCACGTGGTGAAGGCGCCGATGGTCGGCACCTTCTACGCCTCGGCCACCCCGGGCGCCGCAGCGTTCGTGAAAGTGGGCCAGCAGGTGAAGGCCGGCGAGACGCTGGGCATCATCGAGGCGATGAAGATGTTCAACCAGATCGAGGCCGACGTCGGCGGCACCGTGCAGGCCATCCTGGTCGACAACGGCCAGCCGGTGGAATTCGACCAGCCGATGTTCGTGATCGCCTAACCTTGGTCTGACGACAATGCAGAAGCTCGAAAAGGTCGTTATCGCCAATCGCGGCGAAATCGCATTGCGCATCCTGCGCGCGTGCCACAGCCTCGGTATCAAGACCGTGGCGGTGCACTCCACCGCCGATCGCAATCTCAAGCACGTAGGCCTTGCCGATGAAGCCATCTGCATCGGGCCCGCGCCTTCGGTCGACAGCTACCTCAACATTCCGCGCATCATCGCCGCAGCGGAAATCACCGACGCCAACGCGATCCATCCCGGCTACGGCTTCCTGGCCGAACGCGCGGACTTCGCCGAGCAAGTGGAGCAATCGGGCTTCATTTTCATCGGCCCGACCGCCGAGGTGATTCGCATGATGGGCGACAAGGTCGAAGCGATCCGCGCGATGAAATCCGCGGGCGTGCCGTGCGTGCCCGGCTCCGGCGGTCCGCTCGGCGAAAACGTCGAAGAAAACATGCGCATCGCGCGCGAGATCGGTTATCCGGTGATCATCAAGGCCTCCGGCGGTGGCGGCGGTCGCGGCATGCGCGTGGTGCGCACCGAGGCGCACCTGGGCAACGCCATCACCATGACCAAGCAGGAGGCCAAGGCGGCGTTCGGCAACGACCAGGTGTACATGGAGAAATTCCTGGAAAATCCGCGCCACGTGGAAATCCAGGTGCTGGCCGACGGCCAGGGCAATGCCATCCACCTGGGCGAGCGCGATTGTTCGATGCAGCGCCGCCACCAGAAAGTGGTCGAAGAAGCGCCCGCGCCGGGCGTCACGCCGGAACTGCGCGCGCAGATCGGCAAGGTATGCGTGGATGCATGCCTGCGCATCGGCTATCGCGGCGCGGGCACATTCGAATTCCTGTTCGAGAACGGCCATTTCTACTTCATCGAAATGAACACTCGCATCCAGGTGGAACATCCGGTGACGGAGTTGATCACCGGCGTGGATCTGGTGCGCGAGCAGTTGCGCATCGCCGCGGGCGAAAAGCTTTCGATCAAGCAGGAAGCCGTCAAGATTCAGGGCCATGCGATCGAGTGCCGCATCAACGCGGAAGACCCGGAAACCTTCATGCCCTCGCCAGGCACCGTAAAGCGTTTCGAAGCGCCGGGCGGCCCCGGCGTGCGCGTGGATACGCATCTGTACGACGGTTACAAGATTCCGCCGAACTACGATTCGATGATCGGCAAGCTGATCGTGCATGGCCCGGATCGCGAAACAGCCATCGCGCGCATGCGCCTTGCGCTGGCCGAAACCGTGATCGAAGGGGTCAAGTGCAACCTTCCGCTGCAGCAGCGCATCATGAACGACGTGGGTTTCCAGCAAGGCGGACAAAACATCCACTACCTGGAAAAGCGCATGGCCGAACACAAGGAACATCCGCATAGCGGGCATTGATCGGCATGCTTTTCCTCCTCTCCCCTTGGGGATGCAGGGAGCGGCCAAGGACGGCCGTGCCCTGAAGAGCGAGGAGGACGATTGAGGCAAGCGGCCATCCCTGCGGCCACCTGGCAGCGACATTCGTTGCCAGGTGACGCTCATCGCAAGATGGCCCCTTGAGCCTACCCTCTCCCTAGCGGGGAGAGGGAAAATCCGTCAAACCCTTTCTCACGCTGCACGGACCGCCCATGCCCTGGCTCGAACTCTCCCTGATTGCCCGCGCCGAACAGCAGCCCCGCGTCGAGGAAGCGCTGGACGACCTGGGCGCGCTATCGATCACGCTGCAGGACGCCGACGCCGAAACGCCCGACGAACAAGCCATCTTCGAACCGGGCGTGGGCCAATTGCCGCTGTGGCCCACCATCACCCTCAACGCACTCTTCGATGCCGACACCGATCGCCGGGGGCTGGCGCAAGCTCTGGGCGAACTGCTGCCCTGGCTCGAACCGGAGCAGCTGATCTTTCGCGACGTGGCCGACGAAGACTGGGAACGCGCATGGATGGACCAGTTCAAGCCCATGCCGTTCGGGCGGCGGCTGTGGATCTATCCGTGGAACATCGAGCCGCCCGAGGACGACAGCATCGTCGTGCGGCTGGATCCGGGCCTGGCCTTCGGCAGCGGCACCCATCCCACCACTGCGCTGTGCCTGGAATGGCTGGACGGCCAACAACTGGCCGGCAAGCGCGTGATCGATTTCGGCTGCGGCTCGGGCATTCTTGCCATCGCGGCGCTGAAGCTGGGCGCGGCCGCCGCGGTGGGCATCGATAACGACCCGCAGGCGCTTATCGCCTCGGCCAACAACGCCGAACGCAACGACGTCGCCGAACGGCTGGCGCTGTACCTGCCCGAGGATTTCGCGGGCGAGCCGGCCGATGTCTTCGTCGCCAACATCCTGGCCGGCCCGCTGGGCGAACTGGCGCCGACCTTCGCCGCCGCCACCCGGCCCGGCGCGCCGTTCGCCATCTCCGGCATCCTCAAGGGCCAGGAGGACGAGCTGCTTGCGCGTTATGCCCCGTGGTTCGATGCATTGCGTGTGGACATATGCCAAGACTGGGTCCGCATCAGCGGCCATCGCCGCGCCTTCTAAGCCCCGCCAAGCGGGTCGGATGAGGTGACAGCCTTGCGTTGCGGGTGATTGGAAGTACGCTTCGATGAGATCAATGCAAGCCCCGCCCCTTCATCCCGACCCTGTTCCCGAAAGGGACAGCAAGCGAACGCAAAAAGCCATTCCCAAGCATGTATACGCAATGCCCTGAATGCATGTCCGTGTTTGCAGTGGATGCGCGCACGCTCGCGCAAGCGCACGGCTTTGTCATGTGCGGTCATTGCGGCGCCGGCTTCGACAGCATCAGCACGCTTGCCGATCAGCTTCCGCCTGAACCGTTTACCGAGCTGCCCTCGCACGAGCCGGGCGTGGAGCCGCCGCATGTCGAGCTGGTGGTTTATCGGCCCAAACCGGAAACCGAGCCCGACGCGGCGACATCCGAAACACAGGCCGCGCAGGACGCCTTCGCCGACCTGATCGTTACGCCGCGCTTCGCGCGCGAACAGCGCGACACGCGTGCGCGTCGCTGGCCATGGGTACTGGCCTGTGTCGCCTTGTTGCTGGGCCTTTGCGCGCAGCTTGCGTGGGCATTGCGCGATACGCTGGTGGCCGACCCCACCGTAGGCGGGATGCTCAGACAAGCTTGCGCCGCGCTGAACTGCCGCTTGCCCGAGGTGCGCGATGTCGCGCAACTGCACTTGTTGGCACGTGACGTGCAGACGCATCCCACCGTACCCGGCGCGCTGCTGATAAGCGCCACTTTGCGCAACGATGCCCCGTTCACGCAACCATGGCCGGTGGTAACCATTCGCCTTTCTGACGCCAACGGCAAAGTGCTGGCCATGCGCCGGCTCAATCCGTATGAATACCTTGACGACACCGAGCAATTGCGGCAAGGACTGCCCCCCGGCGCAAGCACGGCGTTGATCTTCGAAGTGGAAGATCCCGGCCGCAAGGCCGTCGCCTTTGATCTTAGCTTTGAATAACCTGCGCTTAGTGCCTGTCCCGCCTAGCGTTAGCATTTTTCCTGGCGCCACCTCTTAATTTTGTCGCCGACCGCGAGTACACTCGATCCCTCGCGTAAAGCTTGAGCGCGTTTGCCAAACCGCCGCGTAAGCGGTAACTGCCATAAACATGGCGACGGCCAATGCAGCCGTTGCGTGAGTACGTGAGGGGAAATGTCCTTGAACGCCGTCAGACTGCCTGCCAACGAGGCCGTTCGTGAATCCGCGTCCTCGTCGCAGAGCGCACTGAGTGAATGCGTCAGTCGCACCGTTCGCCGCTACCTGGCGGACATCGGCGACACCTCGTGCGACGAAGGCCTGCACGCGCTGGTCATTCGCGAAGTCGAAGGCCCCCTGCTGCGCGAAGTGCTCGCGTTCCACGACGGCAACCAGAGCCGCGCCGCGGCGGTACTGGGCATCAACCGCGCCACGCTGCGCAAAAAGCTCGCCGCGCACGGCTTGCTTTGATCCGACTGCGCGTATAGCGCGCATCGCCATTTAGCCATCCAAACCGATTCCATGCGCGCTACGGCAGGCCATGCCGTGGCGCGCTATAATGCGCGGCTTTACCGCTTCGGAAACCGCCATGTCCGCATCCGCCGTCACCCCCGTCCGCCGCGCCTTGATCAGCGTTTCGGATAAAACCGGGCTGATCGAACTGGGCCGCCGCCTGGCCGCCGCCAAGGTGGAACTGCTTTCCACCGGCGGCAGCGCCAAGGCCCTGCGCGAAGCCGGCGTGGCCGTGCAGGACGTCAGCGCACTCACCGGCTTCCCCGAGATCATGGACGGCCGCGTCAAGACCCTGCACCCGAAGGTCCACGGCGGCCTGCTGGGACGCCGTGGCACCGACGATGCCGTGATGGCCGAACTGGACATCGCCCCGATCGACCTGCTGGTGCTGAACCTGTATCCGTTCGAAGCCACCGTGGCGCGCCCCGACTGCACGCTGGAGCAGGCGATCGAGAACATCGACATCGGCGGCCCGGCAATGCTGCGCTCGGCGGCCAAGAACTGGAACGACGTCGGCGTGCTCACCTCGCCCGACCAATACGACGAAGCGCTGACGCAGATCGAACAACACGGTGGCCTCACCCGCGCCACGCGCTTCAAGCTGTCCGTCGACGCGTTCAATCGCGTGTCCAATTACGACGCCGCGATCAGCGATTATCTCTCCGGCTTGAAGCTCAACGATGCGCAGGATGCCATCGCCGGCCACGAAGCGTTCCCGGGCCAGGCCAATGGCCGTTTCGTGAAAGTGATGGATCTTCGCTACGGCGAAAATCCGCATCAGCAGGCGGCGTTTTATCGCGATTTGTATCCGTCGCCCGGCACGCTCGCGACGCTGCGCCAGTTACAGGGCAAGGAACTGTCGTTCAACAACATCGCCGATTCGGATGCGGCGTGGGAGTGCGTGCGCAGCTTCGTCAAGCCCGCCTGCGTCATCGTCAAGCACGCCAATCCCTGCGGTGTCGCGGTCAGCCTCGAAGGCATCCAGCGCGCCTACGATCTGGCCTTCCAAACCGATCCCACCTCGGCCTTCGGCGGCATCATCGCATTCAACCGCCAGGTGGATGCCGAAACGGCGCGTGCGATCGTCGACCGTCAATTCGTGGAAGTGGTGCTGGCGCCGGGCTATACGGACGATGCACTAAAGACCTTCGCCAAGAAGACCAACGTACGCGTGCTGGAAATCCCGGTGCCCAAGGATGCCGACTTGAACGCCGCGCATCCGGGCAACGACGCGCGCCGCGTCGGCTCCGGCTTGCTGATCCAGACCGCCGACCGCGGCATGATCACCGCCAACGACCTGAAGATCGTCACGCGCCGCACGCCCACCGCCGAGGAGATCAACGACCTGATCTTCGCCTGGAAAGTAGCCAAGTACGTCAAGAGCAACGCCATCGTCTACGCACGCGACCGCCAGACCATCGGCATCGGCGCCGGGCAGATGAGCCGCGTTTACAGCGCGCGCATCGCCGGCATCAAGGCCGCCGACGAAAAGCTGGAAGTGCGCGGCTCGGTGATGGCCTCCGATGCATTCTTCCCGTTCCGCGACGGCATCGACGCCGCGGCGGCCGCAGGCATTCGCGCGGTGATCCAGCCAGGCGGCTCGATGCGCGACGCCGAAGTGATCGCCGCCGCCGACGAACACGACATGGCGATGGTGTTCACCGGCATGCGCCACTTCCGGCACTGATGTTGGCGCGATCCCTCAGTCGGCCGCCGCGGTTTCGGCGGGGCCGATGCTGCGGGAGCGGTTGACCCCGGCGCGCTCGGCATAGCGGCGCGCCAGCACCGCGCACGTCATCAGCTGGATCTGGTGGAACAGCATGATCGGCAGCACGATCATGCCCAGCGCGTGCGCGGGAAACAGCACCTTCGCCATCGGCACGCCGCTGGCCAGGCTTTTCTTCGAGCCGCAGAACACGATGGTGATTTCATCATCGCGATCGAAGCCCAGTGCACGCGAACCGTAACGCGTAACGATCAACGCCACCGCCAGCAGCACCGCATTGACGATCAGCAAACCGCCGAGTACCGGCAGCGGCACCTGCTTCCACAAGCCCTGCAGCACGGCCGCACTGAACGCGGTATACACCACCAGCAAAATCGAGCCCTGATCGACCATGCCGATCAGCGGACGATGCCGCTGCACCCATCCGCCGATCCAGCGCTGCGCTACCTGTCCGGCCACGAACGGCACGAACAACTGCAACACGATATCGCCCACCGCGCCCCACGACATGGCACCGGCACCATGCGATTGCAGTACCACGCCCGTCAGCAGTGGCGTGACCACGATGCCGATCAGGCTCGACGCCGACGCCGAACACACCGCCGCCGACACATTGCCGCGCGCCATCGAGGTAAACGCGATCGACGACTGCACGGTGGAGGGCAAGGTGCACAGAAACAACACGCCGATATAAAGCTCCGGCGTAACCAGCGGCGCGAGGATCGGCTTCAGCGCCAGCCCCAGCAGCGGAAACAGCGCGAAGGTGCTGGCCAGCACCGTCAGGTGCAGACGCCAGTTGGTAAGCCCCGATACCACCGCCTCGCGCGACAGCTTCGCGCCATGCAGAAAGAACAGCAGCGCGATGGCAAGGTCCGTCAGCAGGTTAAATACCTGGGCCGCGCCGCCCCGGCACGGCAATAAGCTCGCCGTGATGACCGTGGCGATCAGGCAGAGGGTGAAATTGTCCGGCAGGAAACGGCGCAGTGACATGGCGATCACCGAAAAGCATGGGGGATTGGCGCGTATTGCACTGCCCGCCTATTGATAAATCAAATCGTTTTATTGTATTCATTGATACTAAATGAGCATGAATATCAGCCTGCGGCAGTTGCGTGCATTCCTGGCGGTGGCCCGCCAGCGCCACTTCCGCCGCGCGGCCGAGCATCTGCACCTGAGCCAGCCCGCGGTAAGCCGGCACATCGCCGACCTGGAAGAAGAGCTGGGCGTGCGCCTGTTCGACCGCAACACGCGCGAGGTGGTCCCCACCGAAGCCGGCCGTTACCTGGAAAGCGCGATCGAGCGCGTGCTGGACGAGTTGGAAGAGGTGCTCGAACACGTGCATTCGGAAGGCGAGCGGCGGCGCGGCAAAGTGCGCATTGCGTCGGTGCCCACACTCTCCGCCAGCCTGATGCCGGCATGTATCGCCGATTGCGCGCGCCACTATCCGGAACTGAGCATCCAGTTGTCCGACCAGGCGCAGACGCTGGTGCTGGACAGCGTGCGCGGCGGCGAAGTGGACTTCGGCATCGCCATCGATCCGCCGGAAGGCGGCGATTTCGATTGCGAAACGATCACGCGCGATCCGTTCTGCCTCGCCTGCCCGCCCAGCCATCCGTTGGCGCGATTGAAAACGGTGGCGTGGAAAAAACTGCAAAACCAGCCCCTGATTCTGCTGGACTATTCCTCCGGCAGCCGCCGCCTGATCGACGAGGCGCTGCACAAGCACAACGTAGAGGCCAACGTGGTGCAACAGACCGGTCACACCTATACGGCATTTCGCATGGTGGAAGCAGGGCTCGGCATCACCATCACGCCGATGCTTTCCGCACCGCCGCCCTCGTTGGCAATACGCCCGCTGACGCCGACCGAGCAACGCAGCGTAATGCTGATCCGCCGCCACCATCGCTCGCTCTCGCCGCTCGCCGCGCTGGTGTGGGAACGCCTGCGCTTATTGGCCGCAAACGGCATTCTCACATCGGATTGAACCGCCATGGCGTAGGCTAGAGGCAGGCGGCTACGCGGACACGGCGATGCGTTACGAACTGTATTACTGGACCGGCATCCAGGGGCGCGGCGAATTCGTGCGACTGGCATTGGAAGATGCCGGCGCCGACTACCTGGACGTTGCGCGCAAACGCGGCGACAAGGCCATCATGAACTACCTGGACGGCATGCACGATGGCGCGTTGCCATTCGCACCACCGTTCCTCAAGGCCGGCCGCCTGGTCATCGCGCAGACCGGTACCATCCTCGCCTATCTCGGGCCGCGCCTGGGCCTGGTGCCCGGCGGCGAGGCCGCCGAGTTTCATGCGCAGCAACTGCAACAAACCATTGGCGATGTCGTGATGGAAGCGCACGATACCCATCACCCCATTGCGGCGAGCCAATACTACGAAGAACAGCGCGCGCCCGCGCGCAAGCGCGCCAAGGTATTTCGCGAAGAACGCTTGCCGAAGTTTCTGCTCTACTTCGAAAGCGTGATCGAACGCGGCAACGGCAGGCAGGCACTGAGCCGCCATTCGTATGTGGATTTGTCGCTGTTCCAACTGGTCAGCGGACTCGATTATGCGTTTCCCTACGCCATGCAACGCATGCGCGGACGCATACCGCGACTGCGTGCGCTGGCCGAGCGGGTTGCCGATCGGCCTAATATTGCCGCGTATCTGCAATCGGCGCGGCGTGTCGCGTTCAATGAACAAGGAATCTTTCGCCATTACCGCGCGCTGGATCCGGCGAGTTGAACAACACTTCGCTTGATGGCTGATGCCGTCTTGCGTAGCCGTCACTCCCGTACAGGTCGCAGTCCCGTGGCCTTGGTTTCTTTCTGCGCGCCATCGCCAGTTCGCTTTTTCGCGCGGCGTGCGTTTCGTCAATCTGCCGAACGTGCAATCCCCCATTACTTTCCACCAACACCGCGCCCGCAGCGGCAACGCTTTTGGTCCTGGCTCTTCGCCTTCGTTCTTCGCCTTAGATTTTGCTTCTCCAAATAGTGCGCCCTTCGCGCGCTGCTCTTAACGGGGGCCCCGTAGAGCGCGGCGAACGGGTGGAGGAAAGCCCGAAGGGTGGTTGGCATGGATGCCAGCCAGTGTTTCGACAGGGCAGGACGCCCTGTCGAAAGCCACCGCAACCCGTTCGCGTACCCGAAGGGCATGCTCTCCGGGGTGCCCTTTCTTTGGGTTACCTTTTCATTGGGCAAGGCAAAGAAAGGTAACTCGGCCGCCGGCAGGCGGACGTAACGCCCGCCGCGCAGGCGAGCAATCTGGCGATAAAGCACAGAAAGAAAATGAAGATTCACCTCGCTGAGCCCTTCGGGGCCGGCCCACGCGCGAGATGACGGCAATAACGCGTGTCGCAAGCAACACCGCAGCAACCCGCCCAAAACCCACCCGCTAAAACAGCGCAATCACCAACGATCCGGCCACGATCAATACCCCGCCCACCAGCACCGCCCAACTCGGCCGCTCACCCAACACCAAGATGCCAAGCACGATCGCCATCGCCACGCTGAGCTTGTCGATCGGCGCCACCTTGCTCACCGGCCCCAACTGCAACGCGCGGTAATAACACAGCCAGGAAAGCCCGGTCGCGACACCGGACAGCACCAGAAACACCCAGCTACGCCATGGCAAGCCCGAAGGCTTCGCCCACTCCGCGCGCAAGCTCAGGATGCCTGCCGTCACCGCCAGGATCACCAGCGTGCGAATGAACGTGGCGAGATTGGAATTGATCCCCGCCACGCCCAGCTTGCCGAACAACGCCGTCAACGCGGCGAAGAACGCCGAACCCAGCGCAAACAGCAACCAGCTTTCGCGCGGATGCATGCGCGTCTCCAACGTGGTGCGGAAAGGAAACTCAGGAACCGTTGTCGCCGGACGATGAAGCCGATGCCGGCTTGCTATTGCCCCACTGCATGATCTTGTACATCACCGGCTTCACCGGCGGCTGGCCGTTCGGATCGAGCATATGGCCGTCCGGATCGACGTTGTAGATCTGGGTCGGGCCGACCTTGGGCGTTACCACCACCATGTAGACACGGCCGTTCTCCCGGTACACCTGAATCGTATTGTCGCCCTCCTGGTGCACCTGCACGTCCGGCGGCGGCTGCCCGTTGGCATCGCGGCCGGCCGGCGCGCCCGGCATCTTGGGCATCGGGATCGGCTTGCTTTCCATATGGCTGGGTTCAAGCTCCGCCGGCGAGGAAACCGGGGCGGAAGCGGCCGTGCTGGCGGGGGCCGGCTCCTTGGAAGGATTGACGCCCGGGTCGTTCATGCCCGGCGGCGGCGGCGCGGGGGCGAAATGCGGGGCCGACGAGGACGACGACGTCTGCGCGAACACGGGCGACAGCGCCAGGGCAGACAGGGCAAATAGGCAGACAGCGGGTTTCATGACGTTCACCTCGTTAGGGACGCCAAGCATAGCAGCGGCCCGTCGGCCACCCCGTGAACCGGAGCCTTCCATCGGCGTGCGAGAATGCCCGCATGCCAAACCTTACCCTGATCGACGGCTCCTCGTACCTCTACCGCGCCTTTCACGCACTGCCGCCGCTAAGCAACGCGCAAGGCGAACCCACCGGCGCGCTGTTCGGCGTGGTCAACATGCTGCGCTCCACGCTGAAGGCCAGGCCCGACTACGTGGCCTTCGTCAGCGACGCGTCCGGCCCCACCTTCCGCAACGTGCTGTACGACAAGTACAAGGCCAACCGCCCGCCGATGCCGGACGAGCTGCGCACGCAGATCGAGCCGATGCTGTCGATCGTGGGCGCGCTGGGCATTCCGATCCTGCGCGTCAGCGGCGTGGAAGCGGACGACGTGATCGGCACGCTCGCCACGCAGGCGCACCAGCACGGCATCGCGGTAACGATCTCCACCGGCGACAAGGATCTGGCGCAATTGGTGCGCCCGGGCATCACGCTGATCAACACCATGACCAACACCACCATGGACACGCAGGGCGTGGTGGAAAAATTCGGCGTGAGGCCCGAGCAGATCATCGACTTTCTCAGCCTCACCGGCGACACCGTGGACAACGTCCCCGGCGTCACCAAGTGCGGCCCCAAGACTGCCGCCAAATGGCTGGCCGAATACGGCTCGCTCGACGGCGTGATCGCGCACGCGGACAAGATCGGCGGCAAGATCGGCGAATACTTGCGCCAGGCGCTGCCCGCGCTGCCGCTGTCGCGCGAGCTGGTCACCATCAAGCTCGACGTGCCGCTGGACACCACCGTTACGCAACTCACCCCGCGCGAGCGCGACGTGGCGGCGTTGCGCGAATTGTTCACGCGCTACGAATTCAAGGCCGCCCTGAAAGATCTCGATAGCACGGCAGCGGCATCGCCAGCGGCGCAGGCAACGCCACCAGCGGCCGCTCCCGCGCAGACGCCGCACGCCGAGCCGATGCCCGCCGTGGATCTGGCCGGCGAAGGCCATTACGAACTGGTCACCACGTCCGAACAGCTGGCCCAATGGCTCGCGCGCCTGCACGATGCGCCGCTGGTCGCGTTCGACACCGAAACCACCAGCATCGATCCGATGCTTGCCGACATCGTCGGTATCAGCCTTGCCCTACAGCCGGGCCACGCCTGCTACATCCCGCTTGCGCACGATTACCCCGGCGCACCCGCGCAACTGCCGCGCGAGCACGTGCTCGATGCGCTCAAGCCGATCCTGGAAGATCCGCGCCGCCCCAAGGTCGGCCAGCACGCCAAGTACGACATGAACGTGCTTTCGCACTACGGCATCGTGGTGCAAGGGCTCAAGCACGACACCATGCTCGAATCGTATGTGTGGAACGCCACCGCCACGCGCCACGACATGGATTCGCTTGCGCGCAAATACCTGGGCTATGAAACCGTCAAGTACGAGGCGGTGACCGGCAAAGGCGCCAAGCAGATTTCCTTTTCGCAGGTGGACCTGGACACCGCCTGCCGCTACGCCGCCGAAGACGCCGACATTACGCTGCGCCTGCATCACGCGCTGTGGCCGCTGCTGCAAAGCGAGCCCACCTTGCTAAAAGTCTACGAACAGATCGAGATACCGCTGGTGCCCGTGCTCGCCGGCATGGAGCAGCGCGGGGTGCTGATCGACGTGAACGAATTGCGCAAGCAAAGCCAGCACCTGGGCAAGCGCATGCATGAGCTGCAGCAGGAGGCGTTCAAATCCGCCGGCCACGACTTCAATCTCGATTCGCCCAAGCAGCTGCAGGCGATCCTGTTCGACGAACTGGGCCTGCCCGCGAAACTGAAAACACCCACCGGGCAACCTTCCACCAACGAGGAAGCGCTGGAAGCCATCGCCGACGATCATCCGCTGCCGCGCCTCATTCTCGAATATCGCGGCCTGGCGAAACTGCGCTCCACCTACACCGAAAAGCTGGCCGAGATCGTCAACCCGCGCACCGGCCGGGTGCACACCAGCTATCACCAGGGCGCGGTGGCGACGGGGCGCATTTCCTCCAACGACCCCAACCTGCAGAACATCCCCGTGCGTACCGAAGAAGGCCGGCGCATCCGCCAGGCGTTTATCGCGCCGCAAGGCTGGAAAGTGATGGCGGCGGACTATTCGCAGATCGAGCTGCGCATCATGGCGCATCTTTCCGGCGATGAAGGCCTGGTGCGCGCGTTCAAGGAAGGCGGCGACATCCATCGCGCCACCGCCGCCGAAGTGTTCGCAATCGCGCCGGAGGACGTCACCAGCAACCAGCGCCGTGCGGCCAAGGCGATCAACTTCGGCCTGATGTACGGCATGAGCGCCTTCGGCCTGGCGCGCCAGCTTGGCGTCGATCGCGGCCAGGCCAGCGACTACATGGCACGCTACTTCGCGCGCTATCCGGGCGTGCACGCGTTCATGGAGGCCACGCGCGAACGCGCGCATCGCGATGGCTATGTGCAAACCCTGTTTGGCCGGCGCCTTTACCTGGACAACCTCACCGCGCGCAACCAGGCGCTGCGCGCGGGCGCCGAACGCGCGGCGGTCAATGCGCCGATGCAGGGCACCGCCGCCGACATCATCAAGCGCGCGATGATCTCCGTCGCCGATTGGCTGAAGGATCGCGACGACGCGCACATGCTGATGCAAGTGCACGACGAACTGGTGTTCGAAGTACGTGCCGATGCCGTCGATACCGTACGCGAGGAAGTGCGCGCACGCATGTCCGGCGCGGCCACGCTGAGCGTACCGCTGATCGTGGACGTCGGCGTGGGCAGCAACTGGGACGAAGCGCACTGAGGCATGGGGTGCCAATGGCCGCCTCCCGCCCATGTATGGGGCGTGCCTGGCCAGCGTGCCGCACCGGCTTGCGGACATGAATACCGGCTGACCGGTTTTGGGCTTTTTCGCACGATCCAAGCAACTTTTCGCCCGCCCGGCCGTTCTAAGTTATGGATGCACGCAACGGCATCCGCTGGCGCCCACCTCCCTGGGCCGCCGACCGGAATCGGACCTCTCCCCTGGGTCTCCGATTCCCCGGCCCCGAGAACTCCCCCTAAGTTCTCGGGGCTTTTTTTATGCCTCTCTTCCAGCCCACCGAATCTTTCAGCCAGCTGACGACATTCACCCGGCGGAACCGTTAGGATGCCGTTATGACGCGGGCTCAAAAGAGGAGCCCGGCCGCCCTGTCACGAGTCGCCACGCTGTGCAGATCAAAGGCAAAGCCACCTCCTTCGACATTGCCCACCTGACCGGGGTCTCGCAATCCACGGTGTCCCGCGCCTTGCGGGACAGCCCCCTGGTGAGCGAGGAGACGCGGCTGCGCATCAAGGCGGCGGCGGACCAGCTCAACTACAAGGTGGACAAAAACGCCTCGAACCTGCGCTCGCAACATTCGGGCACCCTGGCGCTGCTGCTGTTTGAGGACCCCACCGCGGACGACTCGCACATCAACCCATTTTTCCTGTCCATGCTGGGCTCGATCACCCGCGCCTGCGCACAGCGCGGCTACGACCTGCTGATTTCGTTCCAGCAGTTCTCCTACGACTGGCACGCGGACTACGCCGACACCAAGAAGGCCGACGGCATCATCCTGCTCGGCTACGGCGACTACCTGGCCTACCTGGACAAACTGCAGAAGCTGGCCGCCCAGGGCACGCGCACGGTGCGCTGGGGCGCGGTGCTGCCCGACCAGCCCGACGTCTCCATCGGCTGCGACAACTTTCAGGGCGGCCACGCGGTGGCCGCCCACCTGATCGAACAGGGCTGCCGGCGTATCGCCTTCCTGGGCGACGCCTCCAGCCACTATCCGGAATTCTTCGAACGTTACCGCGGCTACGCCGCGGCGCTCGCGGAAGCGGGCCTGGCGGCCGACCCGGTCTTGCAGGTGGATGCCGCCGAAAGCACCGAACAGGCCGGCCACGCGGCCATGCAGACCCTGCTGGAACGCCGGGCGCCGTTCGACGCGGTATTCGCCGCCAGCGATCTGCTTGCCATCGGCGCCATGGGTGCGCTCGCCGCGCGCGGCATCCAGGTGCCCGAGCAGGTAGCGGTGGCGGGCTTCGATGACATTCCCATGGCGCGCTTCCTCAATCCCCCGCTCACCACCGTGCTGCAGGACACCAAGCTGGCCGGCGAAACCCTGGTGGACAACCTGCTCCGGCTGATTCGCAACGAACCGGTGGAAACCCGACTGCTGCCGGTGAAGCTGGTGGCGCGCCGCTCCAGCCTGCGCTGACGCCGGCCTCGCAAAAAAACCGGCCCCTTGTCGATTCGGGGGTGGCCGGTTCGTCGCTCATGCAGATCCCCGGAAACGGCGACCGCAACCGGGATGCCAGGACCTGTCACGGAGCAGCCACGATGTACGTTCAGCCTTACCTGTTCTTCAATGGCCGTTGCGAAGAGGCCGTCACCTATTACCAGCAGCACCTGGGCGCCAGGCTCAACGCGCTGATGCGCTACAGGGAAGCGCCGCCCGGAGACGGCCCCGCCGCGAACGCCAACGGCGAACACATCATGTACTGCAACTTCACCGTCGGCGATTCGGTACTGATGGCTTCGGACGATTGCGTCAACCAGGACACCCGCTTCCAGGGCTTTTCGCTATCGCTCGCCGTCGCCAGCACGGCCGAGGCCGATCGCGTGTTCGCCGCGCTCGCCGATGGCGGCAGCGTGCACATGCCGCTGTCCAAGACCTTTTTCTCGCCCTATTTCGGCATGGTGGTCGATCGCTTCGGCCTGGGCTGGATGGTGATCATTGCGCAGCAATAACGAAGAGGACACCGCCATGCGTTTCATGATGCTTATGCTGCCGGCCGACTACAGCCACGCCGCGCCCGATATCAGGCCGAGCCTGGAATCGATCGAGCGGATGATGCAGTACAACTTCGCCCTGCAACGCGCAGGCGTGCTGCTGGCGCTGGATGGCCTTCATCCGCCCTCGTCCGGCGGCGCGCGCGTAAGTTCGGTCGATGGCAAGACCACCGTCACCGACGGGCCGTTCGCCGAAGCCAAGGAAGCGATCGGCGGCTACTGGGTACTGGACGTAGCCTCGCGCGAGGAGGCCCTGGCATGGGCTGCGCGCTGCCCGCTGACGCCCGGCGAGACCATCGAGCTGCGGCAAATGTTCGAGATGACCGATTTTTCGCCCGACGTGCAGCAGGCCGTGATGAAACTGCACGCGCAGCACGAATCGGCCACTTGATGCCACGCCCCGCGCTTGCATCGCATCGGCGCCAGTGCTCTGATCGGTGGCCATGACGGCCACCGACATCCATCGCACCATCGAAGCGGTATGGCGGATCGAAGCGGCGCGGCTCATCGCAGGCCTCGCCCGCATGCTGCGCGACGTGGGACAGGCCGAGGAACTGGCGCAGGATGCACTGGTGGCGGCGCTCGAACGCTGGCCGGAAAGCGGCGTCCCGGACAACCCGGGCGCCTGGCTGATGACCGCGGCCAAGCACCGCGCCATCGACCAGCTGCGGCGCAAGAAACTGATCGAGCGCAAGCACGAGTCGCTGCAGCACGAACCGGAGTTCGAACCGCCGGACGGTCGCGCGGAGCTGGAAGCCATGCTCGATGACGATATCGGCGACGACCTGCTGCGATTGATCTTCACCGCCTGCCATCCGGTGTTGCCGGCCCATGCGCGCGCGGCGCTCACGCTGCGCATGCTGGGCGGGCTTACCACCGACGAAATCGCGCGCGCCTTCCTGGTGCCCGAGCCGACCATCGCGCAGCGGATCGTGCGGGCCAAACGCACACTGGCCGACAAACAGATTCCCTTCGAAGTACCGCGCGGCGAGGAGCGCAACGAACGCCTCGCCTCGGTGCTGGAAGTGCTGTACCTGATCTTCAACGAAGGCTACGCCGCCACCTCGGGCGACAACTGGATCCGCCCGGAACTATGCAACGAAGCCATGCGCATGGGCCGCACCCTGGCCAGCCTCGCCCCGCGCGAACCGGAAGTGCTGGGATTGCTCGCCCTGATGGAAATCCAGGCCTCGCGCCTGCGCGCACGCACCACTGCCGAGGGTGAACCGATCCTGCTGGCGGACCAGGACCGCAGCCGTTGGGATCCGCTGCTGATACGGCGTGGCCTGAGTGCGCTGGAGCGCATCGATAAACTCGGCGGTGCGCTTGGCCCCTACGCACTGCAGGCCGCGATCGCCGCCTGCCATGCACGCGCGCGCAGCGCCGACGCCACCGACTGGCCCCGCATCGCAGCCCTGTATGCCCTGCTGGCTCGCGTGCGGCCATCGCCGGTGGTGGAACTCAATCGCGCCGTGGCCGTGGCGATGGCGTCCGGACCTGAAGCGGGGCTTGCACTGGTCGATGCCTTGGCCGACGAACCGCTATTGCGCCAGTACCACCTGCTTCCCAGCGTGCGCGGCGATCTGCTCAGCAAGCTGGCGCGGCATGCCGAGGCGCGCGATGAATTCGAGCGTGCGGCATCGCTGGCGCGCAATGGGCGAGAAAAGAGTTTGTTGCAGCAACGTGCGGCGGCCTGTGCCGTAGCGGCCCAAACGCGAAACTGAGGGTTGATACCCGTCGGTGCAGACACGCGACAAGGGAAGCCGCGCATCCTTACCCGAACTACGCGGCGCGCTCAGAACCCGCCGGCTCGCGTACCCGCAACACGCTCAACCCCGCCACCAGCAGACTCACCCCGCCCAACACCAGCGCGTAGATCGGCTGCCCGTGAAAAAACACCCGCAGCAACACGCCCAGCACACTGGCAGCCAGCAACTGCGGTATCACGATGAAGAAATTGAAGATGCCCATGTACACGCCCATCTTGTCCGCCGGCAGGTTGTCCGACAGCAACGCATAGGGCAAAGAAAGAATCGACGCCCACGCAAAGCCCACGCCCACCATCGGCAGCAGCAACCAGTGCGGATTGCCGATCAACAGGAACGACACCAGCCCCGCGCCGCCAAGCCACAGGTTGATCAGATGGCTCACGCGCAAGCCCCAACGGCGCACCATCAGCGGAATGACCAGCGCCGCCAGCGCCGCAAAGCCGTTATAGGCGGCAAACAACACACCCACCCAGTTTGCGCCGCGGTTGTACGCGGCCGAGTCGGGATCGACGCTGCCAAAGTGCACTTGCGCCACGCCCGCGGTGGTATAGATCCACATCGCGAACATGGCGAACCAGGAGAAAAACTGCACCCAGGCAAGACGCCGCATCGCATCGGGCATGCTGTGCAGGTCGGCCATCACCTGCGTAAACATGCCGCCCTGCTGCCGCACGCCGAGCCACAGCAGCGACAAACCGAATGCGGCACTGCCGGCGGCGAGCAGATACAGCTCGCGCTCCAGGCCATAGCCGTGCACCAGCCACGCTCCGGCGATGCCGGTCGCCAGCCACAGCAAACCAAAGCGCCACGCCCCGGCGCGATCGATATGCACCTCTTCGGCCGGCACCTCATCGGCGAACACGCGCAACTGCTCGGGCGGATATTCGCGCGTGGAAAACACCGTCCACAACACCGAGCCCAGCAACACCACCGCGCCGATGTAGAAGGCATCGCGCACGGTGGCGGGAACCCCGCCCGGCGCCGCCACGTTGCTGACGCCCAGCAAGGCCAGCAGATAGGGCAGCATCGAGGCGACCACGGCGCCCGCGCCGATGAAAAAGCTTTGCATGGCGTAGCCCAGTGGACGCTGCTGCGTCGGCAACTGGTCGCCGACGAACGCGCGGAACGGTTCCATCGAAACGTTGATCGATGCATCCATGATCCACAACAGCGTAGCGGCGATCCACAGCAGGCCCGAATTGGGCATCCACAACAGCGCCAAGGTAGTGAGCACCGCGCCCGCCAAAAAATAGGGACGCCGGCGCCCCAGCCGGCCCCAGGTGCGATCGGAGGCGTAGCCGATCAGCGGCTGCACGATCAAACCCGTCAGCGGCGCGGCAATCCATAGCACCGGAATATCCGCCACGCCCGCGCCCAGCGTCTGGAAAATCCGGCTGACGTTGGCATTCTGCAAGGCAAAGGCAAACTGGATCCCCAGGAAGCCGAAGCACATGTTCCAGATTTGCCAGAACGAAAGCGTGGGCTTGCGCGTCATGGCGTGTCCGCCGCCGGCGCAATCAGCAGATCGCCGATGCGCGCATCGTTCAGCGGCCCTTCGCTGCCGCCCTTGCCGCCGGTGTAATGCGCAAAGTGGCTAAGGTCGCTCATGTTGAAGCCTTGTTCCAGCGCAAAATGGCAGCTCGCGCCGGCCTTCACGGTGACGATGCCGTACGTCGAGCGCTGCTCGCCCACGCTATGCGGCATCACGATCGGGACACGCTGCGCGATGCCCTCGTTGCAATGCATGACCAGCATCCTCACCGCGGCGGTCACGCCGGTATTGATCGGGCCATGATTGTTTTCGTAAGCAAGCGCCACGCGGTAGCGACCCGCGGCGGGCGCGGTCCAGTCGCGCGGCCACGCGTCGGACAGATGCGTTACCTCGCCCGCGCAGACGGTCGGGCTGTGCAGCGATTCGATGCCCTGCCCGCCTTCGCGCGTGGCGCTGACGCACGGCGGCATGGCGCCCTGCGAAATGTAGGTGCCGCCGTCGATGCGTCCGACGCGCTGACCGTCCGCGTACAGCACCACCTTGCCATCCACCGTCACGCGCCAGCCGTTGCCGTCGGCCGTGATGACGGGCGCGGCCGGCGGTGCCGGCGCATAAAGCGGCGCGCCGGTGCGCAAGGGTGCCGAGACTGCATCGATCGCCTTGAGCGTGACGATGGTTTGGTTGCCTTGCTGGCGGGTTCCGGCGGCGACCAGCAGATTCCCGCGCAAGCTGCGCGGAAGTCGCAATACGATGCTGCGCCCGGGCATGCGCAGCGCGATGCTGTCGCGGTGACCGAACAGCATCGGCACCAGCGCGACCGGCAGCTTCGGTTCCACCTTGCCGCTTGGGGTCAGGCCGAACACACCTTCGCTGACTGCATCCAGATACGCCGCCACCGACCACAACTGGCGCGGCGAATCGACCACCGGGCCGCTGAGCTTGCCTTCATCCACGTGCGTGGCCTCGGTCGCCAGCTCGTAGTTCTCCATGTTCGAGCCGGACAACGCGGCGCCGCGCATGATCGAGCGAAGCTCGTGCGCGATGCGCGCCGGATCGTCCACCGCCCGCGCGGCGCGCAAGGCGTAGGCGCTGACGAAGGGCCAGATCGCGCGGTTGTGATAGATGGGCTGGTCCCTGCGCTCGGGCCAGATCACGGGGCTGCCCGCCGGCCAGGTCGGATAATGCGCCAGCGCCTGCCGCGCGCGATCGCCCTCGGCGACGCCGCTGGTGATCGCCAGCGCCGTGCCGAGCAGGTCGTAGGTGTCGTACGGCGTGCCATCGCCACCGATATAGCTCATGTACATGCCGCGGTCGGCGCGCCAGAAGCGCGCGTTGATGGCCGCTTTCAGCGCGGCGGCCTGCTCGGCGTAGCCCCTCGCGCCGGCGTCATCGCCATGCGCCTGCGCCAGCCTCGCCGCCAACTGCAGGGCCTGGTAGTGCAGCACGTTGGTCGACAGCGCGAACGACTGCGCGATAAACACCACGTTGTCCGCGGTCCAGGCCGGATAGGTCTGCTCGCGCCAGTCCAGAAACGAGGTCTCGCCGCGATAAAGGCCAAGATCCGGATCGAAAGTGTAGAGACGATCCTGCGCCAGCGTATCGACGATCGCCCGATACGTGTCCTGCGCGAACGCCGGGTCGTCGAGCAGATGCTGCGCGGCCAGGAACCACACCACGCGGTCGGTGCTGATCGGCCAGCTGCCGCCCGAACCGGTGTCCTGCATCACGTACAGGCCTTGCGGCCATGTCGGTTCGCGCACGTCGGAAAGCTTGAAGCGCAGGCTATTGCGCGCACGCAGCGGATCGATCCTCCACAGGCCCAAATCCACCGAATAGGAAAGATCGCGCGTCCACACGTACGGCCACTTCATGCCGGCCTCCAAACACGCGCATGGAATGGGCTGGCCGTGATCGAACGCGCCATCGCGGATTGCCGCGACCGAATCCTGCGCCAAATCGTCCTGCGCCATCGCGAACAAGCCATTGAACAGCGTGCTGGCCGTATCGACCCGCATCGCCTGCGTGCGGATATCGCGCTGACCAAACGGACCGGACAGCCGGTAACCATCCGCCGTCGCGCTCATGTGCGCCTGCTGGCCGCGCCACGATAGCTGGTCGTGCCAGCCCTCGCCCGCCGCGCCGGCGGCGAGAGCGGCCGCCATCATCAGGCTCAGCATAGGCGAGCCGCGCGCAAGGCCAACGACAAGGCATCGATCATCGGCATTATCCGTGTGCCGCCTGTGCTGCGCGCAGGCTTAGTTGGTGTGCCGTTCCAGCCGCGATCTTCAAGATCGTCACGTTGCCATAGCGATCGTGCGAAACCGTCCAGCCTTCGCCGCCGGACGCTTCCAATGCCTGCTCGCTTGCATACGGCTTCAGGGCGCCCCTGCCGTGCCCGACGGCTACCGCACTCACGCCATGCACGCTGACCAGGTAGTACTTCAGTGCCGGCCGGAAACTGCCCTTGGCCGCCTCGATGTCCAGCACCGCACCGCCGTCGACCGCTTGGGTGCTGATGCGCTGCGAGAAGTACGCGCCGTGTTCGTAGGCGTAGGTATCGCCGTCGTCGTCGTAATAGTCAAAATGCGAGGCCTTGGATGCGGGAAACACGTCCACGGTCAGTTCGGTCACCGGGTGTTCGCCGACGTAGTCCATCACCGGCTGGGTGGGAATGATCGCGCCTTCGCGGATGAACAGCGGAATGTCGCTCCAGCTCTTGCTGTCCACCGCGTAGTGGATGGTCTGACCGCCCTGGTGGACGGTGCCGCTGAAATAATCGATCCAGGTGCCCGCCGGCAAATAGATGTCTTTCTGCGTCTGTCCTTTGCCGACCACCGGCGACACCAGCAGGCTGTCGCCGAACATCCATGCATCGACGTCGTCGCGCACGTTCGGATCATGGGGGTAATCGAAGAAAAGCGGCCGCACGACGCCAACACCCGCGGTCGTGGCTTGCCGCTCGTAGCTGTAGATGTAGGGGATGAGCGCATAGCGCAGGCGGATCGCCTTGCTGGCCGCGGCCTCGGCTACCGGCCCGTAGACCCACGGCTGGCGCTTTTCGCCCAGCGTGCCGTGCACGCGGAAGATCGGCACGAAGGCGCCGAATTCGATCCAGCGGGCGTAGTTTTCGTCGTCCGGATGGCCCTTGAAGCCGCCCCCGTCCATGCCCCACTTCATTTCGCCCACGTCGATCGCGCTCAGCATGCGCTGGCGCTGCGCGGCCATGCTGTCAAAACCGGTGTCGATGTCGCCGGACCACAGGCCATAGGCGTAACGCTGCGCGCCCAGGTAGAAGTCGCGATTGATCGACCACACGCGGATGGGCGTGAACGCGCGCTGGCCGTCGTACAGTGCGCGCTGCATGTTGAGAAACTGGGTATTGCTGTTGGTATCGTCCGCCTCATCGTTCCACCAGCCGACGATGCCGGTGTCGAAGGAGTGCTTGAGCGTATCGTTGAAGAACCAGCGGCGCACCACGGCCTGGTCGAAATCCAGCTCGCGCACCGGCTTGAGCGAAAAATAGTCGGTGTTCTGCGGGCGGCCTTCGGCCCAGAAGCCATGCGCCTGCGCGTAGCGGCCTTCGACGGTGTCGACATGGATGCGCGGTTTCATGATGCCGGTCATGTGGATGCCCAGCTGATCCATTTCCGCCTTCAGCGCGCCGGTGGGGCCGCCCGGAAATTTTTGCGCGTTCCAGCGGAATTCGCCGTAGTTGTCCTCGCCCCAGGCTTTCCAGTCGAAGTCGAAGGTGAAGTTGTCGATCGGGATGTGCCGGCTGCGGTAGCCGTGCACGATGTTCTCAAACTCCGGCTGGTCGATGCCCCACTGGCTGTTTGTAAAGCCCATCGCCCATTTGGGAAACAGCGGCGGCGCACCACTGAGATCGGCCAGCGCGGCGAAAATGCGCGGCGGCGTACCGGCGATCACGTCATAGCTGACGTCAGGGCGGCTGGTACCGCTGACCTGGATGCTGCCCTCGCCGAGGTCGAACTTGGCGCCCACGGTATCCACCAGCACGCCGTAGCCGCTGGTGCTCCACACGAACGGGCCGCCGGGATAGCCCTGCTCGCCGGCCTTGGCGATCTGCACGCCGCTGCGCATCAACCCGCCCCTGGCGGGCTCGAACGCATCGTAGCCGCCGATGCCATACAGCACGTCGTCCTTGGCGTGCTGCAAATCGATTTGGCCGTCCATCAGCGCGGCGGGATCGGTTTGCAGCAGGGCATGTCCTTGCGCATCGGCGATGGCCAGGCGCGCGGTGTGCTTGTCCCAGGCGACGGTCAGCTCGTCCGTGCCCACGGTGACGTCGTCCGCGGTGGATTTGACGTGCAGGTTCGACAAGGTTTCGCGCGTCGCGGTCGGATTCATCACGATGCTCGGCGGCGTGTCCAACCCGTGCGGCATGGCGTGGATCTGCACCACGTTCGGCGCCACGAAGCGAAGCGCGATGCGGTCATTGCCACGCACCAGCAGCAGGCCGTGCGCGTCGGCGCGCTCGATCTGGAACCCTGCGTCGCCGGCTCCGGCCGGCGCGGCGTGAATGGCCAGTGCGGCCGTCGAAAGCAGGCCGCACATGGCCAGGTAGCGCAGTGTCGTCATCCACCATCCCTTATTCAGCGCAGGATTCGTTGCCGGCGCGGCCTGCCCGTGCGAGGCGGACACGGCGCGATATCGTCCGACTATAACCGCAGGGCTCGATTATGTGGGCAAATAACGCCATTTCGCATGAAATGGCGGCTCGCTCGGGCGTGCCGATCTGCCTTAGCGCAGGATCGCCGTTGCGTACGGGGGCAAGGTCACCTGCCCATGCGCCAGCACCACGCCGGGCACCGTCTGCTCGGCGACGGTGGAGACGTGGACGCCCTCGCCCCATGTCAGCGTGCGCGTATCGCGCGACAGGTTGTGCACCACCAGCACGCGCGACTGCGCGTCCTCAAGCGTGTAGGCGAGCAGATGCGGATCGGCGACCGCCACGTTGTGCAGCGTGCCGTCGCGCAACGCGCCGATCTGCTCGCGCCAACCGATCAGCTTGCGATAAAGGTTGAGCAAAGAATGGGGATCGCTCTGCTGCGCCTGGACGGAAATACCCGGGCCATCCTGCGTGCTCCAGCTTTTCCAGCTCGCCAGGCCCGGGCCTTTGCCGTTGCGATACCAGCGCATCGGCTCGCGAATGTCCTCGTCGGGCTTACTGCCTTGCATGCCCAGCTCTTCGCCGTAATAGATGAACGGATGGCCAGGTAGCGTAAGCAACAGCGCGGCGGCCATGCGCATGTGCGCGTCGCTGCCGTCGAGCTGGCTCATCACGCGGTCCTGATCGTGATTGGAGAGAAACGGTGCGTCGTCGAACTGGCCGTCGGCGTGCTTGCGATAAGCGGCATAGGTGTATTCCAGGCCGCGACCGATGCCCAGGTTGCGCTCCTGCTTCACGCTGGCGATCAGCTGTGTGGCGAGTGGAAAATTGAACACCGCGTTCAAGGGACCCATGTAGGGCGTGAGGTCGTCCGGATTCTGGCGCGCCACTTCGCCCACCAGCCATACGTTCGGATTCACCGCCTCCAGCGCGTGGCGATATTCGCTCCACCATTGCAGGTTTTTCTTCAGTGCGACGGGGCTGTCCATGTCCGTGCGCAAGTCGTCGTAGATGTGCTGCGCGGCATCGAGGCGGAAACCATCGACCCCTTCATGCAGCCAGAACGTGCCGACGTCGATCATCGCCTTGCGCACGGCCCGGTTGTCGTAATTGAGATCGGGCATGGCGCCGGTGAACACGCCCACGTAGTACTGCCCGTTGGGCGCCCGATGCCATGCCGGCCCACCTGTTGCGCTGATCGCTTTCAGATCGCTGCCGGGCGTGGCCCAAGTGTACCAGTCATGATGCGGGTCTTTCGGATTCTGCGCCGCCTTGAACCACGGATGCTGGTTGCTGGTGTGGTTGATCACCATATCCATCACCACCTTGATGCCGCGCTTGTGCGCTTCGTCCACCAGCGTCTTGAAATCCTGCAGCGTGCCGTACTGCGGATTGATGGCGTCGTAATCGGTGATGTCGTAACCGTGATAGGTGGGCGAAGGATTGATCGGCATCAGCCAGATGCCGCTGACGCCCAGCGACTTGATGTAATCGAGTTTCTGCGTAATGCCTTTGAGATCGCCGATACCGTCGCCGTTGCTGTCGTAGAACGCGCGCACGAAGATTTCGTAGTAGACGCCGGAAGGCTGCGTCGCCGGTTGCGGCTGTTGCGCGTAGAGGGGTGTAGCCAGCAACAACGCGGCCGCCATGGCGGCCGCTCGAAACACCGTGGGCAATCGGGGCATGACCATCTCCTGGGAGCCGGCTCAAAGATAAACCCAGGAACGGCTCGATCCATGCAGGGGAAAAGCTAAAGAAAAGAACCCGGCCCCACAATCGTCAAACAGAACCGGGCTGGGGGAGCCGGCCGGGCGTTGCCGCTACAACGCCCGGCACGGTTGGCTTAGAGCTTCAGGTTGAAGCCGGTGTAGAACGTGCGGCCGAAGTACTGGATCGTGCCGGTTTCAGATGGCAGACCGAAGTAGGTACGGGTCGGCTGGTTGGTGATGTTCAACACCTGGAACAGGATGCTGATGTTCTTGGTGATGTTGTACGCCGACTGGATGTCGTAGACCGTTTCCGGCGCGAAATACACGATCTGGTTGGTCACCGCGATCTGCGAGTCGGAGACGAACTTCGAGCGGTAATTGCCGGTGAGGTTGGCCGAGAACTTGCCGTCGTCATAGAAGATCGACGCGCTGGCCACGTTACGCGACAGACCCGGCAGCGCCTGCACCGTGGTCGGACCGCCCAGCGTAGAACTGGCACCGAACGGGCTCTGCGTCAGCGAGTAGTTCGCACCCACGCCCAGGTTCTTCCACACGCCGGGCAGGAAGTGCGTCTTCTGGAACGACAGCTCCAGGCCGCGCACCATGGTGCCTTGTGCGTTGTAGGCCGTGGCATAGGAGCCATTGAGGTAGGGCTGCCCGGTCGCCGGGTTGATCGGCACCGGAATACCGACCGAGGCGAAGTTGAAGTTGTTGTAGGTAACCAGCTGGACGAAGGTGTCCACATGCTTGACGAACACGCCGGCGGTGACCAGACCGGTGGAGTCGTCGAAGTAGTGTTCGTAATCCAGGTCATACTGCATGGCGGTCAACGGGCGCAGCAGCGGGCTGTAGCCGCCCCACACGTTGAAGTAACCGTCGCTTTCCCACGAACCGGCGCCCGCCAGCATGTAGTTGATCGGCGGACGCGACAGCACCTTGGACACCGAGAAGCGGGTCTGGTCGCTATCGGTCCAGTGATAGATCAGGTTGGTCGAGGGCAGCCACTTGGTGTAGCTCATGCCTTCGTTGAGCGGATCGTAGCTGGTCGATACATAGCCGAAACCGTCGGTGATCGGCACGCCGGTACCGGTGGGCACTTCCTCCAGGCCGCTGCTGGACTGGATCGTGTGCGTCACGCGCATGCCGATGTTGCCGGTCAGCTCATGTCCCCACAGCGTCGTGTCGATGTCGGCCATGAAGTACAGGTCGCGCACCTTCTCCGACACGGTACCGCTCTGCACGCCCGTCCAGGACTGGCCGTTGGGATTGAGGTCAAGCTCGGGATTGGGCTTGATGCCGTAAGAAGCCAGAATGGCCGGCGCGTTGAGCTTGAGGAAGCAGGGGAAGCCGCTGAACGAACCCTTCCAGCACACCACCGACGTGTCGCTGCTGCTGAGCGGCAGCGGCGGCTGGCCGGCCACGGGGTAGGAACCCCATTCGGAACCGTACACCCAGGCAGTGCGGTTGGCTTCATAGCCATGGTTGTTGACGTAGACGCCAGCCTGCACGTCCGAGATGATCGGGTTGTCTTCCAGGTCATACTGCACCGCCGCGCGGAAGGCCTTGTCGCGATCGTGATAGATGTACGGATACACGCCGTAACGCGACAGCGCCATGTCGTTGGGGTTGGTGTAGATACTGGGGTTGGCGAACGACACCTGGCCGATGTTCAGGCCGTTGAACTTGTAGGTGGTGGACTGGTTCGCCAGCGTGGGATTGGCCGTACCCAGGCCGTTGTACACGTCGGCGGTCGTATCGACGTTGATTTCGTTGCTTTCGGCATGCGAAAGCGAGGCATCCATCTCCACATGCCAGGGGCCGCTGTTCCACTTCGCGTTCAGGCCGCCGGAGAAAATACCGGTGTCGGTCGAGTAGTTGTCCGCCGTGGTTTCGTTGGAGAACTGCGCGTTCGCCAGGCCCGGAATGCTGGTCACCGTGCCGCCGATCAGCGTCTGGCCGGGCCCGTAGACCGGGTTGGTGATGGTGGCGTTGTTGCTGCTGAACAGCTGCGAGCGGAAGCCGTAGCCGTAGTAGTCGTCGTCGAACTTGGAATAGTAGGTATCGCCGGTAATCTGCCAGTGATCGTCCGGACGCCACACCACCGTGGCCAGATAGCCGGTACGACGCTCCGTGCCGCCGTCCTGCTGCAGCTGCAGGCCCTGCGGCACATACGCTTGCGGCCCGGTATTGGTGGGCGGATTGAGGTACTGGTAGTCGCCGTTCGCTTCACCCACGAACTGCTCGGAAATGTGCGGCTGATACAACTGCGCAAAGCCCAGGCCGACGCCCAGCGTGTTATCCAGGAACTTGCCCTGCCACGCCGCGCTGACGCGATAGCCCACCGGGTTGTCGCCCACGATGTCATGTGCCTGGCCGTCGTAGCTGCCGCGCGCGTCGACGTCGAGCGTCTGGTCTTTCTTGTTGTCGAGCGGGTTGGCCGTCTCCATGTCGATGGTGCAGCCCACGCCGCCTTCGATCAGCGATGCCTGCGAGGTTTTGTACACCGTCGCCATGTTGATCAGTTCGGAGGGATATTGATCGAACTGGGTGTAGTTGGTACCGCTGGTCGAGGGCTGCTCGCGGCCGTCCAGCGTGGTTTCGATGAAGTTGCCCGAAAGGCCGCGGCAGTTGATCTGCGAAGCCTGGCCCGCAATGCGCTCGGCGGAAACGCCCGGCAGGCGGGTCAGCGAATCGGCGATCGATTGATCGGGCAGACCGGTCAGGTCGGCGGCGGTCACTACGTTCTGGATGGTATCGGCATAGCGCTGGTAATCGATCGATTTCTCCACGCTGCTGCTGAAGCCGGTCACGGTCACCGCAGACAAGCTCTTGGCCAATTGTTGCTGGCTCTTGGGGTTGCTCGTGGTCTGGCTGGCGCCGCCGTTGCCGGTGGCGGTTGTTTGCGGGCTCGTGTCCTGGTTCGTCTGGCCCGTGTCGCCGGTGGCTGCCTGAGCGCCAAAGGTCATGCACAGTCCCGCAACCAGAGCCATCGCTAGCACATTGCGCTTAAGTATCACTTGGTTTCCCCTCCCCCAAAATTTTCTCGTAGTCACGTCGGTTCTTGACCGGTAGCCGTCCCCCTCGTCCCTCGCGTGCGGACAAAAGCAGCTAGCACGCACGCGGACGGAATCGGCGGCGTGAGCGGATGGTAGGGCGCACTTTTCCAAAGCGGGCGAACCTTGCATACGTATTCATAACGCCCCCCTTGGCGTATGCATCGCGCTGCAACATGACAGGCGCGCACGCCTTTCGCAAAGCTGAAAAGCCGGCCGAAAAACGCGTAATTCTCGCATTTGCGGGCATTCGCTGCCTGAATCGGCCGGGCGCTACGCGTTCGGCCGGCAAATCGTTATGCCGCACCCGCAGCACAAATGAATACGTATGCAAACCCCTGCGAGCGTGCGATGGCCTACGGCTAAGCTGCACACCGCTCGTCGTGCCGGCTTTGGAAGCCGCGCGCCTACAGTGGGGTTTTCAATGAGTGATGCAGCCTGGTGGCGGGGCGCCGTCATCTACCAGATCTATCCGCGCAGCTTCCTCGACACCGACGGTGACGGGGTGGGCGACCTGCCGGGCATCATCCAGAAGCTGGACTACGTGGCGAGCCTGGGTGTGGATGCGATCTGGATCGCGCCGTTCTTCCGCTCGCCGATGGCCGATTTCGGCTACGACATTGCCGACTACCGCGATGTCGATCCGCTGTTCGGCACACTGGACGATTTCGACCGCCTGCTGGCCAAGGCACACGGCCTGGGCCTGAAGGTGATGATCGACCAGGTGCTCAGCCATACCTCCGACCAGCACGCATGGTTCAAGCAAAGCCGCGCCAGCCGCGACAATGCCAAGGCCGACTGGTACGTGTGGGCCGACGCCAAGCCCGACGGCAGCGCGCCGAACAATTGGCTTTCGCTGTTCGGCGGCTCGGCCTGGCAATGGGAGCCGCGCCGCGGACAGTACTACCTGCACAACTTCCTGGCCGCGCAGCCGGATTTGAATTTCCATCACCCGGACGTGCGCGCGGCGGTGCTCGATGAAGTGCGCTTCTGGCTGGACAAGGGCGTGGACGGCCTGCGCCTGGATGCGATCAATTTCTGCTTCCACGACCGCCAGCTGCGCGACAACCCGCCCAAGCCGAAGGAAAAACGCGTCGGACGCGGCTTCAGCCCCGACAATCCGTATGCGTTCCAGTATCACTGGTACAACAACACGCAGCCGGAAAACCTGGATTTTCTCGCCTCGTTGCGCACGTTGCTCGACCGCTATCCCCAGGCGGTGTCGCTAGGCGAAATTTCCTCGGAAGATTCGCTCGCCACGATGGCCCAATACACCAGCGGCCATCGCCTGCACATGGGCTATAGCTTCGAATTGCTGAGCAGCGATTTCAGCGCCGCGTACATCCGCGACACGGTGGCGCAACTGGAAGCGCAGATGCACGACGGCTGGCCGTGCTGGGCCATTTCCAACCACGACGTGGAGCGCGTGCTCACCCGCTGGGGCAATGGCAACGCATCGCCTCGCCTGGCCAACGTGTTGACCGCGATGCTGTGCTCGCTGCGCGGCTCGGTGTGCGTGTACCAGGGCGAGGAACTGGGCTTGACCGAAGCGGAAGTGCCGTTCGAGGCCCTGCGCGATCCGTACGGCATCGCGTTCTGGCCGAACTTCAAAGGCCGCGACGGATGCCGCACGCCGATGCCCTGGGACGACAGCGCGTTCGCCGGTTTCAGCCGCCATACGCCGTGGCTGCCGCTGGACGAAGCACACAAGACACTGGCGGTGTCGCGGCAGGAAGCCGACCCCGCATCGGTCTTGCACGGTTTCCGCCGCTTCATGCAGTGGCGCGCCGGGCAGCCCGCCTTGCGCTGGGGCGACATCCGCTTCCTGGACGCACCCGAACCCGTGCTGGCCTTCGTGCGCACGCACGGCCGCGAACGGGTGCTGGCCGCGTTCAACCTGGGCAAGCACGCCACCGAACTGGAACTGGACCTGCCCGGCCTCGCCAACGCGCGCCCGCTGGACCGCCATGGCCTGCCGCAGGGCTCGCTCGATGGCCTGCGGCTGCAACTGCCCGGCCACGGCGTACTTTTCGCCCAGCTTTCAGATTAACTCGAGCATGCGGTGAGCCGCGCCCCCGGCGCGGCGCGGTGCCATGCCGTGACCGAAGTCATGCGCCCCGCACGGGACCGACGCCGCAATCTGCGCGATAATGGCGAGTCCGCCCCGTTTTATGTACTGTGCACCCCCACCGTACGTGCCACGCCCCGTCGCGACGCAGGCGGCAGTCCAGCGCTTAGGAACGAATCGAATAAAGCGCCGGCATGACCCGAATTGATCGAGGAATACTGGTTTTGAATACAGCGAACGATACGGCAGCACAGCAGCGTAACCCCGGCGTGAGCGGCATGAGCCTGTATGTCCCGCAGCCGCGCGTCCCCCTCAAGGATTGGTGCGAATGGACCGGCAACTCCTGGGACAAGGTACAGGCCGTGGTGGGTCGCAGTTTCCGCCGGCCGGCGCCGTATGAAGACGCCTACACCATGGCTGCCACGGCCGTGCTGCGGCTGATCCGCCAGTACAACCTCGACCCGCGCAACATCGGCCAGCTCGCGCTCGGCACCGAAAGCAGCAAGGACAACTCCGCCGGCGCGGTGATCGTGCGCGGCATGGTCGATCGCGAACTGGAGCGACTGGGACTGCCGCGCCTTTCCCGCCAGCTGGAAGTACCGGAGTTCAAGCATGCGTGCCTGGGCGGCGTGTACGCGCTCAAGAGCGCGCTGCGCTACGTGGCCTTCGATGCGCACGGCAAGCAGGCCATCGTGGTATGCAGCGACATCGCCGAATACGAACGCGGTTCCAGCGGCGAACAGACCCAGGGCGCGGGCGCCGTCGCCATGCTGGTGGAAGCGGATCCCAAACTGTTCGAAGTGGACCTGGCCCGCGCCGGCAGCGCCTCCGATTATCGCGGCCCGGATTTCCGCAAGCCGTTCGCCCGCCATTTCGACCAGGACTACGGCCAGCGCAGCAAGCGCGCGCACGATTTCCCGGTGTTCAGCGGCAAGTACTCCACCTTCGCCTACCTGGACGAAACCGGCCAGGCGGTGGATGCGATGCTGCAGCGCCTGGGCGTGTCGGACCTGGATTTCATCAACGGCGCCGACGGCCTGTTTTTCCACCGCCCGTACCACATGATGCCGTTGCAGGCGCTGGCGTTCATCTACGCGCGTGCACTGGCGCGCGCGCCGCAGCCCAACGAAGCCTTCCAGGCGCTGTGCGCGCAGGCCGGCGTGGCGCCGGAAGCGGTGATCGCCGAGTGCCGCAACACGCCGGACCTGTTCGGCGAATTCGTCCGTCTGGGCAGTCATGCCGACGCCGCGCAGGAACCGCATCCGCTTACCACCAAGCTGTCCGGCGTGGTGCGCAAGAGCGCCGCGTTCCAGGAGTTGCTGGCCACGCGCGTGAAGTACGGTACCGACTGGGCGATGGAATTGGGCAACCTCTACACCGCCGCGCTGCCGGCCTGGATCGCCGCCGGTTTCGAGCAGGCGCTGGAGCAAGGCGCGGAGCTGGCCGGTGCCCGCTTCTACGCGATCGGCTACGGCAGCGGCGACGCCTCCGAAGCGATTCCGCTGAAGGTGGTGCCGCAGTGGCGCGCGGCGGCCGGCAAGATCGGCTTCCGCCAGGCACTGGCCACAGCGACCGACTTGTCCCAGCACCAGTACGAAGCGCTGCACGATGGCAAGCATCCGGAGTTCAACTGCCCGCCGCGCGACCAGTTCATCATCGCGCGCACCGGCAGCACCTACGAAGCAGCGTTCCAGGACCTGGGCGTGGACTACTACGAGTTCGTCAACTGATGCACGCGCCGGAGGCGGCGCCATGCCGCCTCCGCGCCTCGTTCGCCCCCCTCTCTCGCATTCGCCCACGATGTGCACCCGGCCTTCATGAAGGTGCGCTGAGAACGGGCAGCGCGGAGCAGCCATGGCGTCTTCCTTCCCGCGCGGACGCCACCTATGATCGAACCATCTTTTCGCGGGAACCCATCATGCGCGCCATCCTGGTCATTGTCGGCATCGTGTTGCTCGTGGGCGGCCTGTGGGTGATCTTCGGCCATGCCAGCTACTCGCAGACCGACACCCTGGTGCAGCTGGGCTCGGCCAAGCTCACCGCCACGCATGACAAAGCCATCCCGCCGTGGATCGGCATCAGCGGCATCGTGGTCGGTGCGCTGTTGACGCTGGGCGGATTGATGTCCAAGCGCTGAGCCGGTTCGCCGCGCGCCTGCCGGTGATTCCGGCGCATGTGGAGCCATACGCCCCAGGCGCAACCACAAGCCCGGCGCGAGACGAACCTTCGATCCACATCCACCCGCTACAATGATGCGGATGGACGTTTCGCATCTGATCGACTCGCTTAACGACGCGCAGCGCGAAGCCGTCTGCGCCCCGCCCGGCCACTACCTGGTGCTTGCCGGCGCCGGTTCCGGCAAGACGCGCGTACTCACCCACCGCATCGGCTGGCTCAACCAGGTCGAACGGGTGCCGCCGTGGGCGATCCTGGCCGTTACCTTCACCAACAAGGCCGCGGGCGAGATGCGTGCGCGCCTGGATCAGCTGATTCCCGGCGGCACGCAAGGTCTTACCGTCGGCACTTTCCACGGCATCGCGCACCGCCTGCTGCGCCGGCACTGGCGCGAAGCGGGCCTGCCGGAAAGCTTTCAGATTCTCGATGCCGACGACCAGCAACGCCTGGTCAAGCGCGTGGTCGCGGGCCTGGGCCTGGACGAAGCGCGCTTTCCGCCGCGCCAGGCCGCCTGGCAGATCAACAGTTGGAAAGACGAAGGCAAGCGCGCGGAAAACATCGAACATGGCCATCACCCGGTCACGCGCACCCTGGTGCAGATCTACCAGGCCTACGAAGACGCCTGCCGCCGCGCCGGCCTGGTCGATTTCGCCGAGCTGCTGCTGCGCGCGCACGAACTGTGGCTCAAGCAGCCGGCGATCCTGGAGCACTACCAGCAGCGCTGGCGTTATCTGCTGATCGACGAATTCCAGGATACCAACGCGCTGCAATACGCCTGGATCCGCGTGCTCGCCGGCTCCACCGGCCAGGTGTTCGTGGTCGGCGACGACGACCAGGCGATCTACGGCTGGCGCGGCGCCAAGGTCGAAAACGTGCAGCAATTCCTGCGCGATTTCCCCGGCGCGCGCACCATCAAGCTGGAGCAGAACTACCGCTCCACCTCCAACATTCTCAAGGCCGCCAACAGCGTGATCGAACGCAACGGCGGCCGTCTTGGCAAACAGCTGTGGACGGCCGGCGAAGAAGGCGAGCGCATCGCCGTCTACGCCGCCTATAACGAACAGGACGAAGCGCGCTTCGTGATCGAGCGCATCCGCGAATACATCGCCGAGCACGGCGATGCGAAAGATTGCGCCATCCTGTACCGTTCCAACGCGCAATCGCGCAACTTCGAAGAGCAACTGATCCAGCACGACGTACCCTATCGGGTCTACGGCGGCCAGCGCTTCTTCGAGCGCGCCGAAATCAAGGACGCCCTCTCCTACCTGCGCCTGACCGCCAATCGCCACGACGACGCCGCGTTCGAGCGCGCGGTGAACACACCGCCGCGCGGCATCGGCGATCGCACGCTCGATGCGCTGCGCCGGCGCGCGCGCGCCGAGGCTACGTCGATGTGGGAAGCGGCGCTGAACGAATTGAGCGGCGCCAGCGAGCTGGCCGGACGCGCGAAGAATGCGGTGAAGGGCTTCCTCGTCATGATCGACGAGATGGGCCGCGCCTTTGCCCCCTCGGCGGAAAGCGGCGAAGCGGGCCTATCCCTGGCCGAGCAGATCGACCACGCCATCACCCAGTCTGGCTTGCGCGAGTTCTACGAAAAGGACAGCCGCGGCAACGCCGAATCGCGCGTGGAAAACCTGGACGAACTGGTCAACGTCGCCAGCCGCTTCCAATTGACGCCCGACGACATCGAAGCGGGCCTGGGCGAGCTGCCTGCGTTCCTTTCGCACGCCGCGCTGGAAGCCGGCGAGGGCCAGGGCGAATCCTGGGACGACTGCGTGCAACTGATGACGCTGCACTCGGCCAAAGGGCTGGAGTTTCCGCTGGTGTTTCTGGTCGGATTGGAAGAAGGCCTGTTCCCCAGCCAGCGCTCCGTCGAAGATGAAGGACGCCTGGAAGAAGAACGCCGCCTCGCTTACGTGGGCATCACGCGCGCACGCCAGCGCCTGATCATCACCCACGCCGAGTCGCGGCGCATGCACGGCACCGAAATGCTTGCGCGCCCGTCGCGTTTCTTAAGCGAAATACCGCCGTCGCTGATCGACGAAATACGCCCACGCGTGCAAGTCAGTCGCCCGCTTTACGCCGGACGCTTCGCCGAACCGCCGCCATCGCTGAAGGAAGACCAACCGGTGAAACTGGGGCAGCGCGTGCGCCACCCGAGCTTCGGCGACGGCGTGGTGGTCAGCGCCGAAGGCAGCGGCCACCATACGCGCCTGCAGGTGAATTTCGAAAACGCCGGCAGCAAGTGGCTGGTTGCCGCCTACGCCAACCTCACGCCGCTGTGAGAAGCATGCACCGATGAGCAACGAACGCATTCGCGAGAACCGGCGTGAGCTCGGCTACTTCCAGCAGCAGATGGAACAGTTGTACGAGCGCCTGCCATGGAGCCATCGACTGATCGTGGGCCTGTCGATGGCCTCGCAGGCGCTGGTGGCCGGCGGCATGGGCTATGGCCTTGGCTTGCTGTTGCATACGCAACAGGCGTTCTGGGGCGCACTGACCGCGATCTCGGTAACGCAGCAGACGTACATGGACACGCGCAAATTGTCGCGCGACCAAGTTATCGGCGCCGCCATCGGCGCGACCGTGGCGCTGATCGGCGCATCGCTAGCGCAGGACAGCTATCCGGTCTACGCCATCACCATGGCGGTGGCGATCGTGCTGTGCTGGTGCTTCAACATCGGCAATGCCGGCAAGCTCAGCGCCACCACCGTCACCATCGTAATGCTGGTGCCTCATCAGGGCGCCTATTGGACCGTCGCGCTGACCCGGCTTGGCGAAGTGACCATCGGCATCGCCAGCGCGCTGGTAGTGACGCGCATCGCCCATTGGCTGGAAGCGCACCTGATCGGCGATCCGCACGCAAATACGTAGAACCCGTCTGCCCCTTAAACGCAGGGTCTTGCCGTGAAACCCCTTGCGCGGGGGCATGTCCAAATTGAACGATGCCATTCGCCTCGAATGCCTATGGATGAGGACGACACCGCGCAAACCCGCCAATCACTGCTTGATAACGATATCTGCGTGCACATCTTTACTGCATCGGCGGCGATGGTGGGTGTCTGCCTGACGGTCATCGGCATCATCCGCGTGGTGATTTCCCTGCGCCGGCCCGACATATTCGGCGACGACCTGTTGGCCGTCAACGCCATGCTTTATCTGGCCGCCTGCCTGGTGTCGTATTGGGCGCTGCGCACGCGCAATGTGCGGCGCAATCATCGGTTGGAACGCTGCGCGGATGCCTTGTTCCTGATCGCACTGACGCTGACGGCGGTGAACGCGGCGTTCATCGCCTGGGCAGTTTCCGTGCATTGAGGCTGCGAAAACCCCATACCCACACGACATCCAGCACATAGATAAGCATCAGCCAGATGGGTGCCAACCTCAAAAATACGCATGACCGCAAGAGTGTCACCATGGCGCGATCCATCACGTCTAACGTCGGCGTAACGCCATTTATTCAGCCCGAAGATGACTTTATTTGTCCACCATAGCCTGTGCCCTTGCGACTCCGACACTCAGCACCGCCTCAATACTTTTCCTCGACCCTCGACAGGCTCTAATATCATCAATGGGGAAGGCTTTAATTGGCGTGAGCAATCAACAGCACTTCGTCTTGGCACGAGGTTACTATGGGTTATTCGATGAATCTGTCCAAGTTTTTAAAGCGTGTTAAAGCCGTACTACCCAGATTGGCAGCGAAAACCACCGAGCAGCAAATGCTCGCGCTCGGTAAATTGTTGGCTGATATGGTCAGGGCAAAAGCAGAGATCAAGAGCTTCGAAGAGGTGGAATTCAAGGTTTTTTCCCAGTGGGGAGATGACGGCATTATTCAGTGGCTAATCAACCATCTACACTTTCCATCCAAGACATTCATTGAATTTGGCGTATCCAACTATCGTGAGTCAAACACCCGATTTCTCATGATGAACAACAACTGGTCGGGTTTTGTCATGGATGGCTCCCGCTCCAATATCGATCAAATCATAAATTCCGAATATTTCTGGCGATACGAGTTAACTGCCAAGGCGGCCTTTATAGATCGTGAAAATATCAATGAATTGCTCAGGTCCTCTGAATTGCCCGAAGCCATAGGCATTTTGCATATTGATCTTGACGGAAACGATTATTGGATTTGGAAGGAAATAACCGCCGTAAAACCTCTCCTGGTGATACTTGAATACAATAGTATCTTTGGAGCCGAAATGGCCATTACCATCCCCTACGACAGGCACTTTCAACGCACCAAAGCACACAGCAGTAACCTCTATTTTGGAGCCTCTCTAAAAGCCCTGTGCGATCTGTCCAACGAGAAAGGGTACGCGTTCATCGGCTGCAACACCGCAGGAAACAACGCGTATTTCGTAAAAAGAGACGCCCTGAACTCAACTGTTCGCGAAATGGCATTGCCTGATGGTTACGTACTTTCAAAATTCAGAGAAAGCCGCGACAACGAGGGCAATCTGAACTACATCAATGGCAACGATCGCCTCAAAGCCATTGCAGGCATGCCAATTTATGACACCATCGCCGAAAAGATCGAATATCTTTGATTAAGCATTTGCCGCTAATGTCTGGCAACGGAAGAGCAGCGGCCGAAGCTCGGCAGCAAATTACGTTACCAGAAACGCATTGAAGATTGCCGAGGGAGCGCTGAGGCTTGCTAGGGATCGAATTGGTGCATACAAGAGAGCTTTACCCTTTCGAAACCCGGAACACCGCACGACATTCACCGATAAGCTCCAGAGCCTGCCCCGGAGCCACCCCTAGCTTGGCAGGGGGAGCTGGCGTGCCCCGAAAAAAAAATCGGCACTAACCGGGCCAAGTTCCCGCGTTCCGAAAAATTTTACGCGTTCTATACGCAGCGGCCCGATTTCGCTACCCGCTTCTTATGCCCGGCTGCCCACAATGCGCAGCTGTAAGGCATCGGGTATACCCATGGACGTTATCTATCTGCTTTTCGGTTTCGTGCTGGCTGCGGCCACACTGGGCTTCCTGCTGCTCTGCGACCGCCTGGGGCCGCGCGGCTGACCGCCGCGGCCGCGACTATCTGACGGATTCAATCCCATGAACTTCTTCTACGGACTGGCCGCCGTGCTCGCGGTGGCCTTGACGATCTATTTGTGCGTGGCGCTGCTCAAGCCGGAGTGGTTCGAATGACCGCCAACGATTTCCTCCAGATCGGCATCTACTTGGTCGTGCTGCTGTTGCTGATCAAGCCGGTCGGCAGCTACATGGCGCGCGTATATGCCGACCAGCCCAATCGCGTCCAGCGCATCGGGGCCGGCGTGGAACGGATCATTTACCGTCTCTGCGGCATCCGCGCCGACGAGGACATGAGCTGGAAGCGCTATGGCATCGCCATGCTGGTGTTCAACGTCGGCGGCATGCTCGCGGTCTATGCGTTCGAGCGCACCCAGCAATGGCTCCCGCTCAACCCCCAGCACTTTCCCGCGCTGAGCCCGGACCTTTCGATCAACACGGCGATCAGTTTCATCACCAACACCAACTGGCAAGCCTATTCGGGCGAATCGGCGATGAGCTATCTCACGCAGATGGCCGCGCTGGCGGTGCAGAACTTCATGTCGGCGGCGACCGGCATCGCGGTGGCGATCGCCGTGGTGCGCGGCTTTGCGCGCAAGAGTGCCAAGGGCATCGGCAATTTCTGGGTCGATCTGACGCGCACGACGCTGTACGTGCTGATGCCGATCTCCTTTCTGCTGGCGATGCTGCTGGTGTCGCAGGGCGTGATCCAGAATGTCAAGCCGTACGTGGACGTGCCGGTGCTGCAAGCCAGCACATATGCCAATCCGGTGACCGACGCCGCCGGCAATCCGCTCAAGGATGCGCAGGGCAACGCGGTCACCAAGCCGGCGCCGCTCACCACGCAGACGCTACCGATGGGCCCGGCCGCCTCGCAGATCGCGATCAAGATGCTGGGCACCAATGGCGGTGGCTTTTTCGGCGCCAACTCAGCGCATCCGTACGAAGACCCGACGCCGTTCGCCAACCTCCTGGAGATGCTGGCGATCTTCCTGATCCCGGGCGGCCTGTGCATCACCTTCGGCGAGATGGTGAGCGACCGCCGGCAAGGATGGGCGCTTCTGGCCACGATGCTGGTGATCTTCATCCCACTGGCGATCGGCGTGACGGCAGCCGAGCAGGCCGGCAACCCGATCCTGCACAGCTTGGCCATCGACCAGCACGCTTCGGCGCTGCAGCCGGGCGGCAACATGGAGGGCAAGGAAACGCGCTTCGGCATTGCCGCCAGCAGCCTGTTCACCGCGATCACCACGGCCGCGTCGTGCGGCGCGGTGAACAACATGCACGACTCGCTCACCCCACTCGGCGGACTGGTGCCGATGTGGTTGATCCAGCTGGGCGAAGTGGTGTTCGGCGGCGTGGGCTCGGGCCTCTACGGCATGCTCGCCTTCGCGGTGGTGGCGGTATTCATCGCCGGCCTGATGGTGGGTCGCACGCCGGAATACATCGGCAAGAAAGTCGAAGCGTACGAGATGAAGATGGCTAGCCTGGCCGTGCTGATTCCCTGCGCGCTGGTGGTGATCTGCACCGCGATCGCGGTGATGACGCCGGCCGCGACCGCCACCGTCGGCAATCCCGGCGCGCACGGCTTCAGCGAGATGCTCTACGCGGTCAGCTCCGCGTCCAACAACAACGGCAGCGCCTTCGGCGGCCTTTCCGCCAACATCCCGTTCTGGAACGTGATGCTGAGCGTGTGCATGTTTCTCTCGCGCTACACGCTGGCCATCGCCATGCTCGCGCTGGCCGGCTCGCTGGCGGCCAAGAAGCACGTCCCCGAATCGGCCGGCACGCTGCCCACGCACACGCCGCTGTTCGTCACGCTGCTGGCCTGCGTGGTGATCATCGTCGGCGCACTCACCTTCTTGCCGGCGCTGGCGCTTGGCCCGATCGCCGAATACCTGATGTCGGCGCACTGACCGCACCGGCTGCCTGAATAGGAATGCTGATTCCATGACTTCGCATACACACGCCGTTCGCAGCTTCGACCGCGAGCTGATCTGGAAGGCCATCGCCGATGCATTCGGCAAGCTATCGCCGCGCTTGCAGTTTCGCAATCCGGTGATGTTTGTGGTGTTTGTCTGCAGTGTGCTTACCACCCTGCTATGGGTGCAGGCGCTCGCCGGCCACGGCGAAGCGCCGACCGGCTTTATTTTCTGGGTGTCCATCTGGTTGTGGTTCACGCTGCTGTTTGCCAACTTCGCCGAAGCCCTGGCCGAAGGCCGCGGCAAGGCGCAGGCTGCCGCGTTGCGCAGTTCGCGCAAGGACGTCATCGCCAAGAAGCTGGCCGAGCCCAGGCGCGAGGCCGACATCGTGTTCACGCCATCGAGCGAACTGCGCACCGGCCACTACGTGCTGGTGGAAGCGAACGAGCAGATTCCCGGCGACGGTGAGGTGCTGCTTGGCGCGGCCAGCGTCGATGAAAGCGCAATCACCGGCGAATCGGCGCCGGTGATCCGTGAGGGCGGTGGCGATCGCAGTGCGGTGACCGGCGGCACGCGTGTGCTGTCGGACTGGCTGGTGGTGCGCATCACCAAGAACCCAGGCGAAAGCTTCCTGGACCGCATGATCGCGATGGTGGAAGGCGCCGCGCGCCGCAAGACCCCAAACGAAATCGCGCTGACCATTCTGCTGGCGAAGTTCACGCTGATCTTTCTGCTCGCCTGCGCCACGCTGCTGCCGTATTCCATCTACAGCGCGAGGGTCGCCGGTACCGGCCATCCGATTACGCTGACCGTGCTGATCGCATTGCTGGTGTGCCTCATTCCCACCACGATCGGTGCGCTGCTGTCGGCGATCGGCATCGCCGGCATGGATCGCATGATCCGCGCCAACGTCATCGCCACCTCCGGCCGCGCGGTGGAAGCGGCCGGCGACGTGGACGTGCTGCTGCTGGACAAGACCGGCACCATCACGCTCGGCAACCGCCAGGCCGTGGCGTTTCATCCGGCACCGGGCATCGAGGAACGCACGCTGGCCGACACCGCGCAGCTCGCCTCGCTGGCCGACGAAACACCCGAAGGCCGCAGCGTGGTCGTGCTGGCCAAGGAGAAGTTCGGCCTGCGCGAACGCGAACTGGAATCGCTGCACGCCGAGTTTGTACCGTTCACCGCGCAGACGCGCATGAGCGGCGTCAACATGGGCGAGCGCCACATCCGCAAAGGCGCGCTGGATGCGGTGGAACGCTATCTCGACGGTATCGGCAGCCACCTGCCGCCGGCGGTCAAACGCATGGCCCAGGACATCGCGCGCCGCGGCGCCACGCCGCTGATCGTCACCGAAGGCGATCGCGCGCTGGGCGTGATCGAACTGAAGGACATCGTCAAGGGCGGCATCAAGGAGCGTTTCGCGGAGCTGCGCCGCATGGGCATCAAGACGGTCATGGTGACCGGCGACAACCCGCTCACGGCCGCGGCCATCGCCGCCGAGGCGGGCGTGGACGATTTCCTCGCCGAAGCCACGCCCGAAGCCAAGCTCAAGCTGATCCGCAGCATGCAGTCGCAAAGCCGCCTGGTGGCGATGTGCGGCGATGGCACCAACGATGCGCCGGCACTCGCGCAGGCCGACGTGGCGGTGGCGATGAACACCGGCACGCAGGCGGCGAAGGAAGCGGGCAACATGGTGGATCTGGATTCCAACCCCACCAAGTTGATCGAAGTGGTGGAGATCGGCAAGCAGATGCTGATCACGCGCGGCTCGCTCACCACCTTCTCGATCGCCAACGACGTGGCCAAGTACTTCGCGATCATTCCGGCCGCGTTCGCCACCACCTATCCGGCGCTCAATGCGCTGAACGTGATGAAGCTGGCCACGCCGCAAAGCGCGATCCTGTCGGCGGTGATCTTCAATGCGTTGATCATCATCTTCCTGATTCCGCTGGCGCTCAAGGGCGTGAAATACCGTGCGCTCGGCGCCGGCGCGCTGCTGCGGCGCAATCTGCTGGTGTACGGCCTGGGCGGCATCGTCGTGCCGTTCGTGGGCATCAAGTTGATCGACATGCTGCTTGTGCTGTTTGGTCTCGCCTGAGGAGGCGTTGTCATGCAAACCCTGATGTTATCCGTGTCGCTGCCCGATGCAGACCATTCGCAAATGCCATTGCGTGTCTCGTCGAATGATCCGGACTGCGATGTAGTGATTGAGCTGCCAGTGCGCCGCCAACCCAAGTTAAATGCGGCGCCCGAAGCGCCAATGACAACAGAAGACGAATACGCCCTTGGCGGTTACGCCGGTATCTGATAGCCGCTTCAGGCCATCTCCATTAACCATCTCAATTGAAGAAAATCCGGTAAAAGCCGGAGTGCAAGGACAACTCATGCAGTACAAGAAAACACTGGCCTGTGCTGTTTTACTGGCAATGATTCCCACCGGGCATGCGGTGGCGGCGACCGCTGCCGCGGGCGGCACGGATATAGCGGCTGCGCCGCCATTGGCGCCTCCCCCGTCAGCGGTATCTTCGGCACCTGCTCGCGATAACCGCGGCGATTGCGACCCCTACAAGAACTTCGATTGCCTTAATGACTACCTGGGAACTGGCTTCTGGGAACGCATAGCAAACTACTACAAACTCGAGTGGCACCAGCCAGCGCCTCCCACAGACCCCAAAGCACCTGCCGCGAGGCGGGCGGATTGGCCGGCAGCCGCGCAGACAACCCCGCCGATGCCGTTTACCGAGTGGCCCTATGGCGGGACCACGCCGCTGGGCGTAACGCGCCCCAATTCAGTCGACAGTCCGTTGATGACGGCACTGGCAAACACTTCATTCGGCCAATGGCTCACTGGGAACAACTTGCAGCTCTATGGCTGGGTCAATGGTGGCGGCAACCTGAGCACGAGTACGACCAAGCCCGGTGGCAACGCGCCGGCGGCGTATGCGTATACGCCCAATACGTTGGAATTTGACCAATTTGTGCTGTATCTGGATCGTTTCCCGGACACGGTTCAGACCGATCACATCGATTGGGGCTTGCGCATTTCAGTGTTGTATGGCGAAAACTATCGCTACACCACGTCCTATGGTTTGGCCAGCTACCAATTGCTGGACGAAAACAAGGTCAATGGCTACGACTTCCCGATGGTGTATGGCGAAATCTACATTCCCTGGGTCGCCGACGGTCTGATGCTGCGTTTCGGGCGCTTTATTTCCATACCGGATATCGAGGCGCAGCTCGCACCAAACAACTACATGTACACGCATTCGATGGCTTATTCGTTCGATAACTACACCAACACGGGCCTGGAAGGTACCGTAGCCGTCAACAAGAACTGGACCGTGCTACTGGGCGTAACGGACGGTACCGAGGCGTTTCCAACGCACTTGAATGAGACGTGGGACAACCCCTACCCGAACGTCCCGGGCACCGGTCCTGGCCAGATTGGATACAACCCGCTCTATCCGAACGCGACCTTCAAGAAGGATCCCGGCGCCATGCCGTCGGTGTCGGCATGCGTTCGCTATCTCACCGATGATGGCAGGAGCGCCATCATGCCATGCGCCGATGCCATCAACTCGGGAAGATACGGTTACAATAATCTGCAGTGGTATGGCTTTACGTTCTACCATACGTTCGATCCGCATTGGCATGTTTCTTATGAGGCCTATGACCTCTATGAGAACCGCGTTCCCAACGCGCTCAATAGCGACGTGCAAACCATCTATGCCAACGGGGGAGCACCGTTCTCGCCACGATTCATCCCCTACAACGCCCCCGACCTGGCCATCTGCCGCAGCGCCGCGGAGTTGACGTGCAGGGCCAGCACGCTGGCTACCGTGGCCTATTTCAACTACAGCCCCGATCCGTTGAACAACTTTTCGTTCCGTCCCGAGTACTACTGGGACAAGAATGGCCAACGCACCGGCGTGGCAACGCGTTATGTGAACTTCGCGATTGGTTGGCAACACTGGTTCTCGCCGCAACTCGAAGTACGGCCGGAAATCGCTACGTACCATTCTTTGGACGGCAAGGCATTCAACGGAAACTCAAATGCCGGCATTCCTCCGAACAAGTCACACGAGACAATTCTGTCTGGCGACGTCATCTTTCATTTTTGAGCAGCGCGCTATTGGCCAGACGGTGCTGATGGTCCGTTAGTTTCTTTGATTTCCCAACTGGTACTGATGCCATGAGCAGGTTAATTCGCAATGCCGTATCGATGTTGCTGGTGATGACCTTCATCGCCGGCATCGCCTACCCGCTGGTCGCCACGGGCGTGGCGCAGATACTGTTTCCGCATCAGGCCAATGGCAGCCTGATCGAGAGAAACGGCAAGCCGATCGGTTCGCAGCTGATCGGCCAGTGGTTCGACGACCCCCGCTATTTCTGGGGCCGCCCGTCCGCCACGACGCCGCAGCCGGATAACGGCACGGCGTCCAACGGTTCCAATCTGGGCCCGACCAACCCCGCGTTGCGCGATGCGGTGCAGCAGCGCATCGATGCGTTGCGCAAGGCCGACCCGGGCAATACCGCGCCGGTGCCGGTGGATCTGGTGACGGCCTCGGGCAGCGGTCTGGACCCGCAGATCAGCCCCGCCGCCGCGCAGTATCAGATCGCACGCGTAGCGCGCGTGCGCCGGCTGGACGTTGCGCAGGTGCGGGCGCTGGTGGCGCAATTTACGCAGGGGCGGCAATGGGGCTTGCTTGGAGAGCCACGCGTGAATGTGCTGCAGTTGAATCTGGCGTTGGATGGGTTGCAGGGCAAGTAATGCTTCTGCCCTGCCCCTTGCGTGCAGGCGAGAATAGGGGTGGGGTAGCGCGCGCTTGCGCAACGCTCGAAAGCTTCACCCATCACCCATCCGCCCCTATTGCGCGCAGTGGATGGAGTGCTACGGCAAGGGAGTAAACATACGCCTTATGATGCCCACATGACCGACACCTCCCGCGACGCACGCGCCGATGCCCTGCTCGACGTGGTGCAGGAAGAAAGCCACCGGCGCCTGAAGGTTTTCCTCGGCGCCGCGCCTGGCGTGGGCAAGACCTACGCCATGCTGTCGGCCGCGCGCGAGCTTAAGCGCCAGGGCGTGGACGTCGTGGTCGGCCTGGTGGAAACCCACGGCCGCGCCGAGACCGCCGCGTTGCTGGAAGGCCTCGAAGTGCTGCCGCGCCGCACGCTGACCTATCAAGGCCGCCCATTCACCGAATTCGACGTCGATGCCGCGCTGGCGCGACACCCGGACATTCTGCTGGTCGACGAACTGGCGCATCGCAACGTGCCCGGCAGCCGCCATGAGCGGCGCTGGCAGGACATCACCGAAGTGCTCGACGCGGGCATCGAAGTTTACAGCGCGCTCAACGTGCAGCATCTGGAAAGCCTCAACGACCAGGTGCGGCGCATCACCGGCGTGACGGTGCGCGAGACGGTGCCCGATGCGTTCCTCGACCGCGCGCGCGATATCGTGCTGGTGGATTTACCGCCGCGCGAGCTGATCGAGCGCCTGCGGCAAGGCAAGGTCTACGTGCCGGAAACCGCTGCCGCCGCCTTGGAAGCGTTCTTCTCGCCCACCAACCTGGCCGCGCTACGCGAGCTGGCGGTGGACACCGTCGCCAGCCACGTCGACAGCGACCTGCGCGAACACATGCTGGCGCGCGGCGGCAAGATGCCGGTGCGCCGGCGCGTGCTGGCCGCCATCGACGGCCATGCGCAAAGCGAGTACCTGGTGCGCATTGCGCGCCGCATCGCCGAACGCCGCAGCGCGCCGTGGAGCGTGGTGTTCGTCGATACCGGTGCCCAGCTGGACAACGCGCGGCGCGAACGCATCGACGCGGCCATGCGCCTGGCGCGCCGCCTCGGCGGCGAGGCCACGGTGCTGCGCGGCCACGCCATCGCCGATGAATTGCTGGTACATGCCGATCGCGAAGGCGTCGGCCAGATCATCCTGGGGCGCACGCGCGAACGTTTGTTTGCGCGCATGCTCGGCCGTTCGCTGACACAGCAACTGCTGCGGCGCGGCGCGCATCTGGAACTGACCATCATCGCCACGCCCACCGAACGCGTGCGCGCGCGCCGGCGGCTGCGCCTGATGCCGATCTACGGACGGCGCGACGAATATATCTTCGCCAGCGTCGTCACCATCCTCGCCTTGGCGCTGGCGTTCGTCGCCGACCGCTATCTGTCGGTGGCCAATCTCGGGCTGATTTTCCTGACCGCCGTGATGACCGTGGCGGTGCGCACGCGCATGGCGGTATCGGTGTATACGGCCGTGCTGTGCTTTCTTGGCTACAACTTCTTCTTCACGCCGCCGCGTTACACGCTGGCCATCGCCAGTTCCGACGACGTGCTGGCGGTGACGCTGTTCCTGCTGGTCGCGCTGATCTGCAGCCGCCTGGCCACGCGGCTTGCCAGCCAGGTGGAATCGCTGCGCGCCGCGCATGAATATTCGCATGCGCTGTTGACGCTGGGACAGCGCCTTTCGGCCAGCGCGGATGCCGATGGCATCAACCAAGTGGGGGCCTCGGCGCTGTCGCACGTGCTGCGGTGCGAAGTGGCCATACTGGCGCGCGATGTCGAACATCGCCTGCAGATCGCCGCGAACAGCTCGCGCACGCTGAGCTTGACCACGCAGGATTTCGCCGCCGCCGAATGGTGCGAACAGCACGCCGAGCCCGCCGGCCGCTACACCGACACCCTCAACGCCGCGCGCTGCTGGATGCTGCCGCTGGGCACCGAGGAACATCGCCTTGGCGTGGCGGCGCTGCGTTTCGACAACAACGTCTCGCCGGACATCGATCAGCGCAGCCTCGCCCTGGCGATGGTGCAGGACATCGGCCAGGCACTGGAGCGCGCGCGGCTCGCGTCGGAACTGGAGGGCGCGCGCGTCCAAGGCGAAACCGAGCGCCTGCGCAATGCGCTGCTATCCTCGGTGTCGCACGACCTGCGCTCGCCGCTGGCGTCGATGATCGGCTCGGCCGGCACGCTTTCCGATTACTGGGAACAGCTGCCGGCGGATGAACGCAAAGAACTGCTCGGCGCGATCCTCGGCGAAGGTCAGCGCCTGGATCGCTACATCCAGAACCTGCTGGACATGACGCGCCTGGGCCATGGCACGCTCAAGCTCAACCGCGACTGGACCGACGCGGCCGAGATCGTGGCCTCGGCCGTCACGCGCCTGCGCAAGCTGTTTCCCGAACTGCGCGTGGACACGATCCTGCCGCAGGAAACGGTGCTGCTATTCGTGCATCCGGCATTGATCGAGCAGGCGCTGTTCAACATCCTGGAAAACGCCGCGCGCTTCTCGCCACCGGGCGACGCCGTGCGCGTGCTGGTGCGCGTGGCCGGCGACCGCCTGTTCCTGGACGTGACCGACCGCGGCCCCGGCATTCCCGAAGAGGAACGCGCACGCATCTTCGACATGTTCTATTCAGTGGCCCGCGGCGACCGCGCGCCGCAGGGCACGGGCCTGGGGCTGGCGATCTGCCGCGGCATGATCGGCGCCCACGGCGGCAGCGTGGAAGCCTTGCCCGGCGAAGGCGTTGGCACCACCATTCGCATCAGCCTTCCGCTGCCCAACCCGCCTGCCCCATGAGCGCCGCCACTCCCTGCGTACTGGTCGTCGATGACGAGGCGCAGATCCGCAAGTTCCTCGACATCGGCCTGCGCGCCGAAGGCTACGAGGTACTGCTCGCCGCCAACGCCGCGGAAGGTTTGGCGCTGGCGGCCACGCGCAATCCCGACCTGGTGATCCTGGACATCGGCCTACCCGACCGCGAAGGCCACGAAGTGCTGACCGAACTTCGCCAGTGGACCCAGGTGCCGGTGCTGATGCTATCCGTGCGCGACACCGAAAATGAAAAAGTCAAAGCCCTGGACGCGGGCGCCAACGACTACATGACCAAGCCCTTCGGTATCCAGGAGCTGATGGCGCGCCTGCGCGCACTGCTGCGCAATCGCATAGGCAGCGGCGATGCGCCGCCGCGCTACGACGATGGCCACCTGCAGATCGACCTGGGCCGGCGCGAAGTGTTTCTCGATGGCGTGCAGCTCTCGCTCACGCGAAAGGAATACGCCGTGCTGGCCATGCTGGTGCGCCACGCCGGACGCGTGGTCAGCCAGCAACAGCTGCTGCGCGACATCTGGGGCGGCACGCACGTGCAGGACACGCATTACCTGCGTATCGTGCTGGGCAAGCTGCGCCAGAAACTCGGCGACGACCCGGCCACGCCCCGCTGGCTGAAAACCGAGCCGGGCGTGGGTTATCGGTTTTTACCGAACGGGTCCTGAACCTGCACGGCTCCCTGCCGCGCAAGGGCTGCTTCGATCCAGCGGCAACTATTCGCGCAAACGTGGCACGCCGTGCGAATCGCGCTCTTCGATCGCGACCGGCCGGGTATCCACGCGGCCGCCGACGATGGGCGCGGCTGGCAGCGGCTCGGTGGCATCGCCACGCGCCAGTGCGATGGCGTTGCGATAGCAGCGCTGCGCCAGCGCGGCATCGCTCTGGTTGGTATACAGGTCGCCGAGGGCTTCCCACGCATTCGCGCTGGGTACCAGCGCCAGCGAGCGCTCCAGGTATTGGCGTGCCTTGCCGGCCAGGTTCATGCGCACGCACATGCGGCCCAGCGCCAGTAGCAGGCTGGCATCGTTGGGGTGGCCATCCAGCCAGCCTTCGGCCCGGCGCAGGCGGGCGTCGAGATCGTCGCCCGCGAGCACGCTGTAGGTTTCCACCAGTTGCGGCGACCATTCGCGCCGCAACGCGGATTCCACTTCGTCCATCGCCGGCAGCAGCAAACCGTAGCCGGCAGCCTTGCGCGCATAGACGTCGATCACCGCCGGTGCGCGGCGTTGTGCCTTGGGTAGCTGGGACCACAGCGTGTTGAGCACGGCGCCGTCGGTAGACGCGTTGAGGCTGGCCACCAGCACCTGCGTTTCCAGCGCGGCGTAGCCGCGACTGCCCAGCACGCCGCTTTTCTGCAACGGTTCGAGTGCGGCGCGCGCGCGGCGCACGTCGCCGCTGGCCAGTGCCGCCAGCGCGTATTCGCGCCAGCCGCCAGGGCTGAGGCTGCCGTTGTCGGCTTCGGGAATCAGCAACGACAGTGCTTCGGCGGGCTTGCCGTCGCGGCGCAGTACGCGTGCGCGCAACACGCGCGCCGCGCGCGGCGCCACCTGCGCGGCTTCATCCAGCGATTCCAGCGCACGCGCGTGTTCGCCGCGGCGCGAAGAGGCCTCCGCCGCCGCCAGCAAGGCGGGCCCGCGCAACGTACCCAGGCGCGAGGCGCGATTGAGATCGCGCTCGGCATCGCCGTGGCGGCCTTCCATCAAAGCGACCAGGCCTTCGGCCAGACGCTGCTGGCTGACCTTGCGATGGCGCCGCGAAAACGCACCGAACGGCCAGCGCGCCAGACGCCATAGCGTGACCGCCGCTACCCACGCGGCCAACAGCAGCACCACCGCGGCCAGCAAGCTGGTCTGCACGGTCACGCCGCGCAAGCGCACCAGCACATAGCCCGGATCCTCGGCCACCCAATGCCAGCAGAACGCCGCGAGCGCGGCGATGACTACCAGCAACAGTATCCATCGCCACAGCTTCATGGTTTCTTCTCGCCGGGTGCCGCTGTGTCATCCGGTTCGGACTTCAGCGCATGCACCGCGCGCAGGTTGCGCAGTTCGCTCAATGCGCCGCCCAACTGCACGGGAATGGCCGGCTTGAGCTGGTTGCCGATCAGCGCGAGCTGGTCGCGCGCCTGCCGCACCGCCGGCGCCTGCGCGTCGAACTGCCCGGCGAGGCCGGCGTCGGCGCGTTTGAGCGCGGCCAGGCAGGCATCGTTATCCCAGGCAATCAGCGCGGTCTGCGCCTGCGCCAGATCCAGCGCGACCAGCTCGCGCGCGATGCGCGCATCGGCGATGTCGATCGGCGCGCCGTTGTCGCGGCTGATCTTGACCACGCCGCTGAACGCACGAACGATGCGCGCCCACACGCCGTTGTTGGTGCTCGGGGCCGGTTCGTCGAGCGGTTTCAGCGGCAGCGCCGCCAGGCCGTCGCGCAATTGCACGATGCTGTCGAGCAATTGTTCGCGATTGCCGGACTGGCTTTTCAGCAGCGCTTCGTGTTCGGCTTCGATGCTCTGGCGCACGCCGTCGAAAGCGTTGTCGTTCACCGCCGCCAGCGACTGGCCGGCCAGTGCATAGGCTTGCGCGGCGGACTGCGCGTCGTGGAACAGCATGTAGCGCTCGCTGCCCATGCGCAGCAGGGATTCGGTTTCGTCCAGGCGCATCGCATCCTGGCCGGAGAGCGTTTTCTCCGATAGCCGGCCAACCGCTTCTTCGAGATCGCGCATGCGCTGGTCTTGCGAAAGCAGCTCTTCGCGCAGCGAACGGTTGATCTGGTCGGCGTCGTTCAAGCGCTGCAGCAGCGTCGCGCTCTGGCTGGCGGTGCCGGTGAGCGCATGGTCCATGTTGTTGACGCGCTGTTCCAGGCCGGTCGTGGTATGCAGGGCCACTGTGCTGACACGCACAAGCTTGACCTGCCGCCAGGCCACGTAGCCCACCCCGACGATGGCGATCAGCGCCAGCAGCAAGGCCAGCGCCAGCGTGCCGCCGCTCGAACGCGGCGGCGCCTGCGGCCGGCTGGGGCGCGCGGTGTCGGAGGGAGCGCCGGTCGGCGCGGCGGTGCGATCGGGGGTGAGGTCGTCCTGGCTCATTCACGCATGCTAGCAGCCTGAGCGGTCCGCTTCGTGCTACAGGCGTGAATGGACCTCGGCGGCGCAGGCCAGCAGATCGTCCGCGGTGGCCGAACGGGCCACGTGGATGCGCGCAAAGCCGGCGCCGCGGGCTTGTTCGGCGATCCGCTCGCTGCTGGCGATGGCTTGGGCCGCGCACAGCCGCCGCCACGCTTCGGGCAGCAGCCGAGTCTTCAGATGCTGCAGTGCTTGGGCGCTGGAAAGCAGCACGCACGCCGTCGCGGGCAGATCCTGCACCGCCTGCAAGTGGCGCCGCCCCAGGCGTGGCGCCGTCCGTCGATAGACGAGCACCTCGCGCACGCTGGCGCCGCGCGCGGCCAGTTGCTGCTGCAGCAGGCCGCGCCCATCCGGTGCGGTAATCAAGGCGACATGAAGGCCGCGCGCGCGCTGCAGCAACGGCAGCTCAAGCACGCCTTCGCTGTCCTGCCGCACGGCCGGCACCTGAGCCTGAATGCCATGGCGATGCAACGCCCGCGCGGTGCCATGACCCACCGCGACGATGCCCGCCCGCGTCGCCACGGGCGCCAGCGCCAGGGCATAGCGAACCGCGGCGGGGCTGCTGAAAATCATCACCTCGTCGCGCTGCGCCTGTTGCCACTGCGCCCGCGCGGCATCGCGGTCGGCCGCTGCGCGCAGGGACATTCCCGGCAGCAGCACGGGCAACCCGCCCAACGCGCGCACGCGCCACGCCAGCGTCGAACCGGTCCCGGCGGGACGCGTGATCACCACGGTGCAACCGGCCAGCGCGCCATCGCGTTGTAGGGTTTGCGCTCTCACGCCAGATTCCGTCGGCAAGGGCTCAAGCGCGCAGTGTAGCCTCTACACTTGCCGCTCCCCTCATCCCCCGACGGCGCTCGATGAACAAGTCCGATCTCACGGCTGCGGCCCAGGCCCTGGTGGCCTTTATCCACAAAGGTATCCCGCTGGCCCGGGCGATGGCGCTGACACTGGGCGACTACGACGGCGAACGGCTGTGCCTGGCCACGCCGCTGGCACCCAATGTGAACGACAAGGGCTGCGCTTTCGGCGGCAGCCTCGTCAGCCTGATGACCCTGACCGGCTGGGGCCTGGTGGAGCTGGCGCTGCGCCAGCGCGGCGAGGATTGCGATGTGTACGTCGGCGAATCGACCGTGCGCTACTTGAGCCCGGTGTGGAGCGATTTCACGGCCCAGGCCCAGCGCGCCCAGGAGGCGGACTGGGACACCTTCTTCGCCACCCTGGCCGCGCGCGGTCGCGCACGCATTGCGGTGGATTGTCACGTGCCGGGCGAGCCGGGCCGGCCGGCCGCCACACTTGCGGCGCAGTTCGTGGCAAAGCGTCGCGCGGCTACGGCACAATAGGACAAGACTCAGAGGGGTTCGCCGTATGCGTCGTATCGTAGGTCCCGTCCTGTTGTCGATCGCGCTGTCGCTGTCCGGTTGCGCCACCGACAAACGCGCCGATGCGCTCACCCTGACCATGATCCAGTACAACAACGCCGTGCGCTTCGATGGCTTTGAAGCGGCCGAGCAGTTCGTCGATCCCAAGGTGCGCCAGGCGCATCCGCCGACCGACCTTGACCGCGAGCGATGGAAGCAGGTGCAGGTCAACGACTACGACGACGGCAACGGCCCCGTGCCGGCCGGCGAGAACCAGGTGCGCCAGACCGTGCAGATCGGTCTGACCAACGTGCATACGCAGGCGGTGCGGACCATCACCGTGCACCAGTTGTGGCGCTACGACCCCCAGCAGAACCGCTGGTGGCTTGAAAGCGGCATGCCGGACCTCTCCCAACAGAATTAAGGATGCCCTGGTGAATGCTTCGCAGGCGGCATGATGTCCAGCAAGCCCGCCGTCTGCACAGCCTGCCTGCCTTTGCCGACAGTCCCGTGGCCTGGCAACGGACAGGACGGGTGAGGCCCGCGAAGCATTCATCGGGGCAATCCTTAAAGCCTGTTGCGGCTATAATCGCGCGTTTACCCATAACCGCGCGGCCCTCCGCGCCCGTGGATAGTCCATGAACGATTTCCTGCAAAAGCTGCCCCAGTTTCTGGGCCATCATCTGGAGCTGTCGCTGCCGTTCGCCGGCCTGATCATTGCGCTGATCGTGGTGCAGATCATGCTGATGATGCGCAAGTTCACCGAGTTGACCCCGGCCGGGCTGACCCAGCTGATCAACCGCGACACACCGCTGCTGATCGACCTTTCCGCCAGCGCCGACTTCGAGAAGATGCACGTGCCGGGCGCCAAGCACGTGGCGATGAGCCAGTTCGATCCGGAAAACAAGGATCTCGCCAAGGCGCGCGAACTGCCGGTGGTGGTGATGGACAAGGACGGGCGCAGTTCCGACGGCGCCGCGCAGCGGCTGGTCAAGGCCGGCTTCACCCGCGTCTATACGCTGGGCGGCGGCGTGCTGGCGTGGCAGCAGGCGCAATTGCCCATCGCGAAAGGCCGCAACTGATCAGGCTTCGCTGATGCCCGCCCGACCGGCAAGGATCTGCGCCAGCACGTCCGGCGCATAATCGAACGAGTCGTAATACAGCCGGTCTTCCGGCAGGCCGGCATCGAGAAACAGCTTGTGCCCCGCGTCGATCATCGCGGGCGGCCCGCTCATGTAGACGTCGAAGCCGGCGAGGTCCGGGTGGTCTTCGAGCACCGCCTCGTGCACCAGGCCGGCGCGCATGCCGGCCAGGGCCGCCTGCTCCGGATCCGATACCACCGCGTGAAAACGCAAGCCGGGCGTGCACGCCGCCCATTGCTCGCCCAGCGCGCGCTGGTACAGATCCGCAGCGCTGCGCGCACCCCAATACACATCGATCGAACGGCGCGTGCCCAGCGCCAGGAAATGTTCCAGGATCGCCTTCACCGGCGCGAAACCGGTGCCGCCGGCCATGAACACAATGGGACGTTCCGAATCCTCGCGCGGCACGAAGGTGCCTAGCGGCGCTTCGATGCGCAGCGTGTCGCCTTCCTGCAGCACCTCACTGACCCACGAGGTGAAACCGCCGCCCGCGACGTGGCGTACGTGCAATTCGATCGTGCCTTCCGGCTGCGGCCCGTTGGCGATCGAAAACGGACGGCGCCGGCCTTCGTCGAGCAGCACATCCAGGTACTGGCCCGGCAGCCAGTTCAAGCGCGGTTCGCCCGGCACCGGTTGCAGATGAAGGCCAATGACGTCGGGCGCGAGCTGCCACTTGCGGCTGACCCGCACATCCAGCCGGCGACGCGCGATGTCCTCCACCGAGGTGACCTCGCGTACCGCCACCCGCAGGTCGCTGGCGGGCACGGCCTGGCACAGCAGCACGGCGCGGCACGCGCGGTCGTGCACGTTCAGCGCCGTCGGCGGATTGCGCGGATACTCGCAGTGCCCTTCCAGCAGCGATGCCTTGCAACTGCCGCACACGCCCGCGCGGCACGAATACGGCAACGCGATACCGGCGCGCTGCGCGGCTTCCAGCACGGTCTGGCCAGGCTCTACGTCGAAACGACGCCCGGAACTATGGAGGGTTACGGTAAACACGGGCTCATTGTCGCCGCTGGGGTGGTCAGCGGACAATGCGGGCCTCCCTTACGAGTATCAAGCGAGTATTCGCCTATGCGCATCTGGAAACAGGACGTCGACCTCACGCAGATCAACAGCTGGAGTACCAACACCCTGCTGGAAGCGATCGGCATCCGCATCACGGCGATCGGCGATGACTGGTTGCAGGGCACGATGCCGGTGGACCACCGCACGCACCAGCCCTACGGCCTGCTGCACGGCGGCGCCTCGGTGGCGCTGGCCGAGACGCTGGGCAGCATGGCTGCGATGCTCACCCTCGATCCGGCCAAGGAGCGCGCGGTAGGGCTGGACATCAACGCCAACCATGTGCGCGGCGTGCACAGCGGCACGGTCACCGGTACGGCGCGCGCATTGCATACCGGCCGTTCCACGCAAGTGTGGGAAATCCGCATCGAAGACGAAGCGGGCAAACTGGTATGCATCTCGCGCCTGACCATGGCCGTGGTGCCGGCCGGCGCGGTCGGCGCGCGCTGATCCGTGCGGCGCGCCGATCCATGTCGCACGAAACACCCTATGCACGGCTGACGCCCGACCTGGTCCTGGACGCGGTGACCACCTGCGGCCTGTGGCCCGACGGCCGTCTGCTTGCACTCAACAGTTACGAAAACCGCGTCTGGCAGGTGGGCCTGGAAGACGATGCGCCCGTCGTGGCGAAATTCTATCGTCCGCACCGCTGGAGCGATGCGGCGATCCTGGAAGAACATGCTTTCGCGCAGGAACTGGCCGATGCCGAGCTGCCCGTGGTCGCGCCGCGTGCCTTCGCCGGACGCACGCTGCGCCATCACGAGGGCTTCCGTTATGCCTTGACGCCACGGCACGGCGGGCGCGCGCCGTCGCTCGAATCGGCCGATCAACTGGAGTGGCTGGGGCGCCTGATCGCGCGCATCCACGGCGTCGGTGCGCGCTCGGCATTCGCACACCGCGGCCAGCTCGACCGCGATACCTTGATCGCGCAGCCGATGCGCGCAGTGCTCGCTTCCACGCTGCTGCCGGCCGCCCTGGCCGATCGCTACCGCAGCGCGATCGAATGCGTGGACCGCGCCGTCGCCGCACGCCTTCAAGCGGTCGGTCCCGTGCGCCAGCTGCGCCTGCACGGCGACTGCCACCCGGGCAACGTACTGTGGACCGATACGGGCCCGCACTTCGTCGATCTGGACGACGCGCGCATGGGACCGGCCGTGCAGGATCTGTGGATGCTCGCCCATGACGAGCGCGCGATGGACGCCCTGCTGGAAGGCTATGCTTCGATGCGTGACTTCGATCACGCGGAACTGGGCCTGGTACCCGCGCTGCGCGCCATGCGGCAAGTGCATTATGCCGGCTGGATCGCCGCGCGCTGGCTAGACCCGGCGTTTCCCGCCGCGTTCCCCTTCGCCGCCGAACCGCGTTGGTGGGAACAGCACATCACCGACCTGTACGAGCAGGCCGACAAACTTGAATAATGTTTTTTTGATGGGGTGTTGAATGCGTCAAGTCCTGTTTCGACTGATCGGTATCCTGGAAATCGCCGGCGGCTTCTTCGGCATGGCCACGATCCTGCCACGCCTGCTCGAACTTGGGCCGTTGCGCACGGCGGCGATCGGCCTGATCGCCTTCGCGCTCTACGCCTTCGTACTGGTCGCGGGCGTGCTGCTGCTGGAAAACAGCGAGCGCGGCATTCACTTCTCCAGCATCGCCCAACTGCTGCAACTGCCGCTGATCGCCACGCCGATCTTCAGCTACGCGCTGCATTGTGGGGCGTTCGTCAATTTATCGGTGGTCTTTCATACACCCGTACACCCGGACCTCGCCTGGCGCCTGGGCAGCTACGGCTTTGCCCTGGCCTTCGGCGGCCCCTCGGCCTCGCGCCTGGGCGTCAACCTGCTGGCGCTGCTGTCCTGGCTGATACTCAAACTGCGCTGACCCGCGCTGCGCCCTCTCCCCCGGGAGAGGGTTGGGAACAGGGGCCATCCCGGCTCGGCACGTCGCGGTCAATATCCAGCTGAAAATACAGGTTTTCGCGCGGACGGCCCCATCCGAACCGTCTTCTCGCGCCTCAAAGCCCGGCACATTCCTGTGCCGTCCCTACGTGCCTCGGCGGTGACAGCAAGCCAAAGCGCGAGGCTTTGCCACACGCCGGTTATCATTGGCCGATGACCACACTCACCGAACTGCCCGTCATCCGCCTCAAATCCGACCGCCCGCCGGGGCACCCCTGGGTGTGGTCGGCGCAGGTGCACAAGCCCCCTTCGCGCCTGCCGCCCGGCACGGTGGTGGACGTGATGGATGCCAAATACCGCTTTGCGGGGCGCGGTTTCTGGAACGGCCACGCGCGCATCGCGCTACGCCTGCTGACGGACGATGCCGGCGAGGCCATCGATGCCGGCTGGATCGCCGCGCGCATCGACCGCGCCGTGGCCTTGCGCCGCCAGGTGCTGAAACTGGACGACACCACCGACGCCTGGCGCGTGGTGCACAGCGAGGGCGACGGTCTCTCCGGCCTCATCGTGGACCGCTACGCCGACATCCTGGTGATCGAATACTTCGCCGCCGGCATGTGGAAATTCCGCGATGCGATCCATGCCGCGCTGCTGCGCCATTTCCCCGGCGCGCGCCTGTATTGGTTCGCCGAGAGCCACGTGCAAAAGCAGGAATCGTTCGATTGCCGCGAGATGGAAGCCCCCGCTCCCGTCGAAGTGCACGAGCATGGCCTGCGTTTCCATGCCGCGCCCGGCTACGGCCACAAGACCGGCTTCTTCGCCGACCAGCGCGAAAACCGCCGCCGCTTCGCCGAACTCGCGCGCGACCGCCGCGTGCTGGACCTGTGCTGCAACGCCGGCGGTTTTGCCGTGCATGCCATGGCCGGGGGCGCCACGGAAGTCACCGGCGTGGACATGGACGGCGGCATTCTTGAGATCGCCCGCGCCAACGCCGCAGCCAACAACCTGCCCGCACGCTTCGAGCAAGCGGACATTTTCGACTGGCTGCGCCAGGCCGCCGCGGACGGCGAACGCTACGACGCGGTGATCCTGGACCCGGCCAAGCTCACCCGCGACCGCAGCAAGGTGATCGATGCGCTGAAGAAATACTTCGCCATGAACCGCCTTGCGCTGGACGTCATCGCGCCCGGCGGCCTGCTGTTGACCTGCTCGTGCACGGGGCTGGTCAGCGAAGCGGATTTCCTGGAAATGCTGCGCCGCGTGGCGCTCAATGCCGAGCGCGAAATCCAGATCCTGGAAGTGCGCGGCGCGGGCGCCGATCATCCGGTGCGTACCGACGTGCCCGAAAGCCGCTACCTCAAGGCGGTGTTCTGCCGGGTCGACTGACGCGCCCCGGCGAACCGCCACCCCAACAGCAGCGCATAGGCCAGCACCACAAACGCCACCCACAGCAGGCACGCGTTGCGCAGCGTCACCGCATAGCCCAGCGTCGCCGCGTCGATGAAGGCATACGGATAACTGCCCACCACCGCACCGCGCACCAGCGCGTAAGCAAAATACGCCACCGGATAAAGACTCCACCGCAACGGCACCCACCAGCGCAACGCCGCGCCGCGCAGCACAGTCAGGCTATACAACAGAAACAGCAGCGGCACCGCGTAGTGCATCGACACATCCGCCAGCCATTGCAAACCTTGCGGCGACCACAGCTTGCGCAGCAGCACGTAATACGCCACGCCAACAAACACGATGCTGGCCGTCACCCAGCCGATCGCCTCCTGCCGCGAGAACAAGCGTCCCGCCGCCGAACGCGGCGCCAGCAACGGCAAAGTCACCGCCAAAGCCGCAAGGATATTGGTCAACACGGTGAAGAAACCCAGATACAGCATCAGGCCGTACATCACCGTGCGGCCATGGGCCTGCACCATCCGGATCGACAGATAAAGCTGCAATAAAAGGCCAGGCCAGCCGACCAGCGCGATCAACGCGGCCAACAACCGTCCCCGGGCGTACGGCTTGTGCATAAGCGCACCTGCGCAAGCGTTGCGGTGGGCCGATACTACCCCGATCTCAGGCAGTGATACGACAACGCGTACACTGTGCAGCGCCACCACCGGAACCACCCATGCCCCTGCTCGATATCCTGCTGATCCTGCTAGTCGCCGTGCTCATCATGCAGGTGTTCGCATTGCTGCGCGGCCACCACGACGCCGGCCTGAACGCGCGCCTGGACGCCCTCAAAGACGACAACCGCCACCTGCGCGAAGCCATGGCACAAGAACAGCGCGCCGGCCGCGGCGAACTCAGCCAGGCCTTGCAGCAATTCGGCCAGCGCCTGGACGCACTCACCGAGCGCACCGACACCAGCATGCAGGCGCTCAGCCAACGCCTGACCGAAGACGCCCGCCGCGGCCGCGAGGAACTCGCCGCCCAGCTCGCCCAGCTCGGCGAGCAACAACGGCAGCGCCTGACCGCGATCGCCGCCGACAACGAAAAGCGCCTCGCCGAAGTGCGCGCCACGCTCGAAACCAAGCTCGGCGCGATCCAGCAGGACAACGCCACCAAGCTGGAACAAATGCGCGCCACGGTCGAGGAAAAACTCCAGTCCACGCTGGAGGCACGGCTAGGCCAATCGTTCCAGCTCGTCTCCGAACGCCTCGAAGCGGTGCAGCGTGGCCTGGGCGAAATGCAATCGCTGGCCAGCGGCGTGGGCGACCTCAAGCGCGTGCTCAACAACGTGAAGACGCGCGGCATCCTGGGCGAAATGCAACTGGCCGCCCTGCTCGAACAAATGCTCACGCCCGAGCAATACGCCGCCAACATCGCCACCGTGCCCGGCTCGGACGAACGTGTGGAATTTGCCATCCGCCTGCCCGGCAGCGACCGCGACAGCCAGGTCTGGCTGCCGATCGACGCCAAATTCCCACGCGAAGACTACGAGCGCCTGCTCGACGCCCAGCAGCAGGCCGACGCCGACGCCGTCGAACGCGCCGCCTCCGCGCTGGAGCGGCGCGTGCGCGAGGAAGCCAAAACCATCCGCGCCAAATACATCGCGCCTCCCGCCACCACCGACTTTGCCATCCTGTTCCTGCCCACCGAAGGCCTTTACGCCGAAATCATCCGTCGTCCCGGTCTGTTCGAAAGCCTGCAACGCGAACAACGCATCACCATCGCCGGCCCCACTACCCTCGCCGCCCTGCTCAACAGCCTGCAGATGGGCTTCCGCACGCTGGCGATCCAGCAGCGCAGCAGCGAAGTGTGGCAATTGCTCGGGGCGGTGAAAAACGAATTCGGCAAATTCGGCGGCGTGCTCGACACCGTGCGCAAGAAACTGGAAGAAGCCGGCAAGCACCTGGACAGCACGTCGGTACGCACGCGCGCGATCGAACGCAAGCTGCGCAACGTCGAAACCATGCCTGGCGAGCAGACCCAGCAACTGCTGGGCGATTCGACGGCAAACGAGGAAGCCGCGGACGAATAAGCTTGCCCCGCAACGATGGCTTTGGCCGCCCGCGCGAATAGGGCTTATGTTGCCTTGATCCGTGCCGCCTTCGGACGTGTGCCATGCGCCTGGACGAGCGATCGCGTACTAGGGCCTGTTCACACGATGGATGTAGCCCACGCCAACAGTCTGAGCAGGCCCTGGCCAAATTCCGACAAGGTGTAGGCCTTCGCCAGCGCCACGAACCGCCCGAATCCGACATACGCCCTGATCCAACTGTGCAACGCTACGTCTGTCGGGCGTGCCCATCCTCCCTGGGATGTTGTTGTTTTCGGCACGCCCGACTCGACATGAATGAGGCACGCTTCACCACGCCGGCATGACAGTGCGGGCGCAGTCCATGGCCTGGCTTATTTCGACGCAAGACGCCTGACCAAGCGCACATCAACGCAATGCATGCTCGGCCGCTTGCGCAATCAAATCGTCGTCCGGCCGCACGCCGGTATAAAGCACGAACTGCTCCACCGCCTGCAACACGATCACTTCCGCGCCGGTCACAACCTGTTTGCCCAGCGAACGCGCCAGCCCGATCACCGGCGTCTCCGGCGGCGATGCCACGACATCGAACACCACCTGCGCACGCGCCACGTCGCTCGCATCGAATGCCAGCTCGCTGGCTTCAACGCCGCCTTCCATGCCGATCGGCGTCACGTTGATCAACACCTGCGCCGACAACCCCGCCATGTCGGGTGCCCACGCAAAACCGCTGGCCTGGGCAAGCTTGCGCCCGGTGGCTTCGTTGCGCGCCACGATATGCCCATGCCGGAAACCCGCGTCGCGAAATGCGCAGGCCACCGCCTTGGCCATGCCCCCGCTGCCGCGCAAAGCAAGATGCATGTGGCGGGCAATGCCATGCTGCTCAATCAACTTGCGCACGGCGATGTAGTCGGTGTTGTAGGAACGCAGGTAGCCGTCGTCGTTGACGATGGTGTTGATGGAACCGATCGCCGCGGCCGATGCATCGATGTGATCCACCATCGGCATCACCGCCTCCTTGAAGGGCATCGAGATCGCACAGCCGCGAATGCCCAGGGCGCGGATGCCGCCGATCGCCGCGGCAAGATCGCGCGTGGTGAACGACTTGTACACGTAGTTGAGGCCAAGCGCCTGGTACAGGAAGTTCTGGAAGCGCGTGCCGAAGTTGCCCGGCCGGGCGGACAGGGACATGCAAAGCTGGGTGTCGCGGTTGATGGAAAGGGACATATCGATGCGTCTGCGTGGGCTGTCGAACGGTATCGTCGGGGGGGCGCCGGGGCGCCGGCCGGCAGGGTGCTTGCCGGGGGACCTTATTAGGGCGCGCCGGCCAGATCAATAAAAGGCTTGACGTGGGCGCTACAATGGCCGGCCTGAGCATCACCAAGGAAGCCGCATGAGCGAGCACGAGCCCCACGACGTCACCCCCGAACAGGCCGAGGAGGCCGTGCGCATTTTGCTGCGCTGGGCCGGCGAGGATCCGACGCGCGAGGGCTTGCTCGATACGCCGCGCCGCGTGGCGAAGGCCTATCGCGACTGGTTCAGCGGCTACCGGACCGATCCGGGCGAATACCTGCGCCGCACCTTCGAGGAAGTGGCGGGCTACGACGAGATGGTGGTGTTGCGCGATATCGAATTCGAAAGTCATTGCGAACACCACATGGCCCCGATCATCGGCCGTGCCCACGTGGGTTACCTGCCGACCAACCGTGTGGTGGGCATCAGCAAGCTCGCCCGCGTGGTGGACGCCTACGCGCGCCGCTTCCAGGTGCAGGAAAAGCTCACTGCCCAGATCGCGCGCTGCATCCAGGACAACCTGCACCCGGCGGGCGTGGCCGTGGTGATCGACGCCAGCCACGAGTGCATGACCACCCGCGGCGTGCACAAGCGCGGCGTATCGATGATCACCAGCCAGATGCTGGGCAGCTTCCGCGACGACGCGCGCACGCGCGCGGAGTTTCTCGATTTCATCGGCATCAAGCGCGACCGCTGATGCGCGCATCGCTGGCCGCGCTGCTGCTGTGGCTTCCCATCGCCGTGCTGGCGCAGGGCACGGCGTCGGCGCTGTTCCAGGCGATGGACAGCAATGGCGACGGCCGGATCGACGAGGCCGAATACGTGGCCTACATGAGCCAGAGGTTCTACCTCATGGACCGCAATCATGACGGCGTGCTGGAGCAGGACGAACTGCCCGGCGGGCGCGGCAGGCCGATCACCCTCAAGGAATGGCAGGACAACCTGCGCCGCGAATTTCACAAGCTGGACCGGCACCATCGCGGGTATCTGGACGAACGGGAATTGATGCAGCCGCCGCAGTAATGGGCATTCTCGCCGTTCCCGGCCAGCCTCCCCGGCTTTCCGTGGCCGCCGGCCTGCGACCTTTCAGTCACTTTCTACCCATGCCAAGCCACCCCGCCATCGGCTATCGTTGCACCTTTGGCACTGTCCGCCGCCCTTTCGCGCCCCCGCATGGACTCCGCACCGAACACCGTGTCGCGCACTAAAGCCGCCTTCGCCTTCATCTTCGTCACGGTGATGCTGGACATGCTGGCGTTCGGCATCATCATTCCGGTGCTGCCGCACCTGATCGTGCAACTGATCGGCGGCAGCATAGCGCGCGCGGCGGTGTGGACCAGCGCGTTCGGCACGCTCTACATGCTGATGCAGTTCGTGTTTTCGCCGATGCAGGGCACCTTGTCCGACCGCTACGGGCGCCGCACGGTGATCCTTATTTCCAGCTTCGGGCTGGGCGTGGATTTCATCGTGATGGCACTGACGCCGGTGCTGTGGCTGCTGTTTCTGGGCCGTGGCGTGTCGGGCATCTGCGCGGCGAGCTTCTCCACCGCCAATGCCTACATCGCCGACATCGTGCCGAAGGAAAAGCGCGCGGCCGCGTTCGGCGCGCTGGGCGCGGCGTTCGGCATCGGCTTCATCGTGGGGCCGGCGCTGGGCGGTTTCCTTGGCCACTACAGCATCCGCCTGCCGTTCTGGGTGGCGGCGGGACTGTCGCTGATCAATTTCTGCTACGGCTTCTTCGTGCTGCCCGAATCGCTGCCGCCAGAACGCCGCAGCAAACGTTTCAACTGGAGCCATGCCAATCCGTTCGGCGCGCTGGTGCTGCTGCGCCGCTATCCGCAGGTGTTCGCGTTCGCGACGGTGTTCTTCCTGATCAACTTCGCGCAGTTTTCGCTTAACTCCACCTATGTGCTGTACACCGATTACCGCTACGGCTGGGGCCCGCAGGCGGTGGGCTATACGCTGGCGCTGGTTGGTCTGTGCAGCGGCCTGGTGCAGGCGGTGCTGGTGCGCCGGCTGATGCCAAGGCTGGGCGAAAGCAGGCTGATCATGATCGGCCTGCCGCTGTGCGTGGCCGGCTATCTGTTGTTTGGGCTGGCCTCGACGGGCTGGCTGTTCCTGCTGGGCATTCCGTTCCTGTGCCTGGGCGGGCTGGCCGGTCCGCCCTCGCAAGCGCTGATGACGCAACAGGTCGATCCGCACGAACAAGGCCGCCTGCAAGGCGCGCTCACCAGCCTGGCGAGCCTGGCCGGCATCTTCGGACCGGCGCTGTTCGCCAATCTGTTTGCGCTATTCATCAGCCACAATGCGCCGATGCACCTGCCGGGCATTTCCTTCGTGCTCGCTGCCGCGCTGCTGGTGGTCGGTGCCTTCATCGCGCGCTACGCGATCCATCACATGCAACCGCACCAGGCGGCGGCTCACGGCGAGGCAGGCGCGGCGGCATTGGCCGGCGAACTGTCTCCACTGGCCGGCACCGTCGCCCACGAACCTCTCCCAACCGATCAACCGGAGTCGTCCCCATGAGTATTTCGATGTACCAAGCCGCCGTTCCCGTGTTTCTACGCGCGCTCGGCAACCTCAGGCACGTCCTGGAATTGGGCCAGGCCCACGCCAAGGAAAAGAGCGTGGAAGATTCGGTGATGCTGCAGACCCGCCTCATCCCCGACATGCTGCCGCTGGTCAAGCAGGTGCAGATCGCCACCGACATGGCCAAGAACGGCGCCGCACGCCTGGCGGGCGTGGATCCGCTGAAATTCGACGACAACGAAACCACGTTTGCCGAACTGCAAGATCGCATCGAACGCGCCATCGACTACATCAAAAGCTTCAAGCCCGAGCAGATCGACGGCAGCGAAACGCGCGCCGTCAGCCTCAAGACACGCAACGGCGAGCTTAACTTCGAAGACCAGGCCTACTTGCTGCACTTCGTGATTCCGAACATGTTCTTCCACTGCACCACCGCGTACGACATCCTGCGCACATCCGGCGCGAACCTGGGCAAGAGCGATTTCATCGGCAAGCCGTAACGCCTTTGTTCCTAATGCAGGGCGGCATCTCCGCCCTGCATCGCCGCTCTGGAGCCAGCGCTTTTCGCGCGCAATGACAGGCTCGCCTTGACGCCCAAGCGCGCTCGTACTCGCCCCAATTGAATCGAATCATTACGGACGTTTTTACGTCTTTAACGTTCCCACGCACTCTCCCCACATCAAATTGAGCCCTGTCCGATTGTTGCAAAAACCTCGGCCGCTAATTTGATCGATACGGTTCGCAACACGTTTCCCCACAGGTCGAACCGTTAATCCGCGATGGTCACTGCATGAGCCGTGTGTCCTGGCTCAGGAGCAGCTTTCGCTTTTGTCATCCGCCATCGGTCGCATCCCCTGCGGCGACCTGGCGAATCCAGGGAGAGTTCCTGTTGAAAACAAAAAATACGTTCCATTATTCGTTACTGGCGCTGGCGTGTGCGGCTGCGCTGGCAAGTACCGGCGCCCTCGCGCAATCCACCACCGGCAGCATAGGCGGCCAGGCCGAGCCCGGCGCGACCATCGTCGCTACCGGCTCCACCGGCCTTGCGCGCAAAACCACCGTGGACAACGCCGGACGCTACAGCCTCACCCATTTGCCGCTCGGCGACTACAGTGTCTCGTTGCAGCGCGATGGCCTCGTCGTGGATAAACGCGACCACGTCAATGTCGTCGTGAATGCGAACATGGACGTATCTTTCGCCTCGGCCGCGCGCGCCAAGTCGCTCGATGCGGTCACCGTTTCCGGCCACGCGCTGCCACCCATCGATGTGACCGCCGTGGACTCGCGCACCGTCTTGACGTCCAAGGAATTGGCGCAACTCCCCATTGCGCACACCGCCGAGTCGATCGCCCTGCTGGCGCCGGGCGTCGTCGCCGGCAGCAACTACTTCAACGGCCCCACCGGCAATGCGCTGGTCTCCTTTGGCGGCGCATCGGTGACCGAGAACGCGTATTACATCAATGGCTTCAACACCACCGATCCGCTTTCCGGACTTGGCGGCATCAGCCTGCCTTACGGCTCGATCGATCAGCAGGAAGTTTTCACCGGCGGCTATAGCGCGAAATACGGTCGCTCGGATGGCGGCGTGATCAACCAGGTAGGCAAGCGCGGCACCAACCAGTGGCATGCCGGCGCACAGGTTTTGTGGGAGCCGGGCTTTCTTGCGTCCAGCCCCAGGAGCGTCTACTTCCCCAACACCGCCCTGCCCGCCGGCTACGGTTACCAGAATCCGGCGCTTGCCGGCACCTTGTATCACTCCTACAAGGACGACAAGGCCACGCATACGGTCTACAGCTTTTATCTTGGCGGGCCGCTGATCAAGGACAAGCTGTTCCTGTTCGCTTCGGCAGAAGCCGAGAAGAGCGACGGCATGCTGACGTCTTCGGCGGAAGCTTCGCAACCCAACAACACTCGCTACCGCTACAGCCTCCCCAAGCATTACGTGAAGCTGGACTGGAACATCAACGACAACAACATTGTCGAATTCACCAACATCTCCAGCAAGCAGTCTTACAGCGGCAGCCTGTACGCCTACGACTACGACACGCACGCACAGGGTCCGCTGTTCGGCTACGACACCTCGACCAAAACCGGCTCGGATATCTACATCGGCAAATACACCGGCTACATCACCGACGACCTGACCGTCTCGGCCACCTACGGCAAAACCAAGGTGATGGATTACAGCGATATTCCCGGCGTCGATCCCACCTTGCCCTATCTCGGTGGCGTGGTGAACCAGGATCCGCGCATGACCGGCGGCACCCCCATCACCAACGGCATCACCTCGCTTTACGTCAAATCGCCCAACCCCGGAAGCAGCAGCCACGGACTGCGGCTGGATCTGGAATACAAGCTCGGCGATCACACGATCGCCGCGGGTATCGACAACATCACCACTTCTTCCACCGATGAAGGACAGCAGGTATCCGGACCCGGTTATGCGTGGATCTACAGCAAGTCCAGCAAGCCCGACGTAGCATTGAATCCCGACTTCGGCGTGGGCGCGCCCGGCGGCGACGGCTATTACGCGCGCCGGTATGTGTTGAGCACGACGACCAACATGTCCGTCGACCAGAAAGCCCAATACGTGGAGGATCGCTGGCAGGTGAACGACCGCTGGCTGCTCACTATCGGTTTGCGCAACGACCAGTTCACCAACTACAACAACCTCGGCCAGCCCTTCGTGCACAACACCAACCAGTGGGCGCCGCGCCTTGGTTTCAGCTGGGACGTGCTGGGCGATTCGACCTTCAAGGTATTTGGCAACCTTGGGCGCTACTACCTGGCGCTGCCCAATAGCGTGGCCGAACGCGCGGCGGGGCCGTCCACGTTTACCTATGAGTATTTCACCTACGCCGGCATCGATCCGGCCACGGGCGCACCGACCGGCCTGAAACCGATCGGACCTGGCCCCATCTCTTCCAACGGCGAATATGGCGCGACCCCGGACCCCAAGACGGTTACCGCCACCGATTTACGCTCGCAATACCAGGACGAAGCCATCCTCGGTTTCAGCAAGATGCTGGGCAGCGATTGGATGTATGGCGCCAAGGTCACGGTGCGCCGGCTGGAAACGGCCATTGACGATGTGTGCGATTACAACGCCCTCGCCGCCAAGGCGGCCGCATCCGGCATCGATCCGGACCGCGTGATATTTCCCAACAGCTGCCTGATCTTCAACCCCGGCAAGACCAACACCTTCCTGCTGGCCAATGCCGACGGCGACGGCTACTCGAAAGTCACCATGAACAACCGGGACTGGGGTTTCAGCGATGGAGCAAAGCGCAAGTACTACGCGCTCGACCTGTTCCTGGAGCACCCGTTCGATGGCAAGTGGCAAGGCCGCATCGACTACACATTCTCGCGCAGCTACGGCAATACCGAAGGGCAAGTGCTCTCGACCATCGGCCAGAACGACGTCTCCAAGACGCAGGACTGGGATTTCTGGCAGCTCATGCAATACAGCAATGGCGTGCTGTCGAACGATCGCACGCATGTGCTCAAGGCCCGAGGTGCGTATCAGATCACGCCGGAATGGATGGTGTCCGGCTCGCTGCAGATCGCGTCGGGCGCACCGAAGGCATGCCTGGGTTATTACGGCAGCGATGAATCCGATCCGGTGCTGTACGGTTCGGCTTACCACTATTGCGCGGGCAGCCCCACGCCCATCGGCAGCCTGGGGCGGTTGCCCTGGACCAAGCAGCTCAACCTCGGCGTGACCTACAGGCCGTCGCTGGCGGACAAGAAGCTTGCATTCAGCCTGGACGTCTTCAACGTGCTGAACGAACGCAAGCCCACGGTGCTGGACGCCACCTACGAAACCGCTCCCTACACGGTTTCCAACACCTACGGCGCGGCGCTGTATGAGGAAACCCCGCGCTACGTGCGTCTGTCGGCCAGCTACGACTTCTGATCCGCGCCAACCCAAAGCCATCGACTTAGCGCCCACTGACGCTACGGATGGTGGCCTGACCCAACCCCGGGGCCGGCATCGCCGGCCCTTTTTTTCCGGGTGGCTTGCGTTCCGGCGCAAAGGGGGTTGCCATATGCGGTACCGGACCGCATATCCGGCCCGCCCTCACGGTGGATCCATCATGGCTGACATCAAACACCTCAACATCGACTTCGTCTCCGACGTCGTCTGCCCCTGGTGCGCCATCGGGCTGAAATCGCTGGAGCAGGCGCTGCAGCGGCTGGATGGGCAGGTCACTGCCGAGCTGCATTTCCAGCCCTTCGAGCTCAATCCGGACATGGTGCCGGGCGGCGAGGACGTGATCGAGCACATCAGCCACAAGTACGGCAGCACGCCCGAGCAGATCGTGAAGAACCAGGAAGGCATCCGCCGGCGCGGCGCCTCGGTGGGGTTCACCTTCGACATGGACAGGCGCCAGCGCATCTACAACACCTTCGACGCCCATCGCCTGCTGCACTGGGCGCAAGGGGAAGGCCGCCAGGCCGCGCTGAAACTGGCGCTGATGGAGGCGTATTTCAGCAAGGGCGAGGATGTGGGCTCGCACGAGGTGCTGGCGCGGGTCGCCGGCGAGGTGGGCCTGGACGTGGACCAGGCGCGCGAGCTGCTGGAGAGCGGGCGTTATGCACAGGAAGTCCGCGCGCAGGAACGCTTTTTCCAGGAACAAGGCATTCGCGCGGTGCCCTCGGTGATCGTCAACGGGCGCTACCTGATCCAGGGCGGCCAGCCGCCGGAAGTGTTCGAGCAAACCCTGCGGCAGATCGCTTCGGAAGTATAAGCGGGCATCGCCGGGCCCACCCGGCCCGGCTCCGCTGCGACGGCGGGCGACGTGAGACAATGGCGCGTCCCGTTCCGCCCCGCCCCGCATGCTTCGACTGACCGACATCACCCTTCCGCTGGATCACCCCGACGAGGCGCTGGCGGCAGCCATCCGTCATCGGCTGCACGTGGACGCGCAGGCGGTTCGCGGCTACACGGTGTTTCGCCGCGGCTACGATGCGCGCCGGCGCGGCGCGATCCAGCTGATCTACACGCTGGACGTGGATGTCGCCGACGAAGCCAGGCTGCTGCAGCGCCTGGCCGACGATCCGCATGTGCGCCCCACGCCCGACACCCGCTACCGCTTCGTGACGCAGGCACCCGCACGGCTGGCGCATCGTCCGGTGGTGGTCGGCCTGGGGCCTTGCGGGCTGTTTGCCGCATTGGTGCTGGCGCAGATGGGCTTTCGCCCGATCGTGCTCGAACGCGGCAAGGCCGTGCGCGAGCGCACCAGGGACACCTGGGACTTGTGGCGCAAGCGCAACCTGCATCCGGAATCGAACGTGCAATTCGGCGAAGGCGGCGCGGGCACGTTTTCCGACGGCAAGCTGTATAGCCAGATTTCCGATCCCAAGCACTACGGCCGCAAGGTGCTGACCGAGTTCGTGCAGGCCGGCGCACCGGAAGAAATCATTTACGTCAGCAAGCCGCACATCGGCACCTTCCGCCTGGTGACGATGGTGGAGAACATGCGCGCCACGATCGAGGCGCTGGGCGGCGAGATCCGCTTCCAGCAGCGCGTGGACGATCTGGACATCCATACCGGCGCGGACGGCGTACGCCATGTGCGCGGCGTCGTGCTGGCCGGCGGCGAGCGTATCCGCACCGATCATGTCGTGCTCGCGCTGGGCCACAGCGCACGCGATACTTTCCAGATGCTGCACGAGCGCGGTGTGTATCTGGAAGCCAAGCCGTTCTCGATCGGCTTTCGCGTCGAGCATCCGCAGTCGATCGTCGACCGCGCGCGCTTCGGTCCGCAGGCGGGGCATCCTCTGCTCGGCGCGGCCGATTACAAGCTGGTGCATCACTGCCGCAACGGACGTTCGGTGTACAGTTTCTGCATGTGCCCGGGCGGCACGGTGGTGGCGGCCACCAGCGAGCCGGGGCGCGTGGTCACCAACGGCATGAGCCAGTATTCGCGCAACGAGCGCAACGCGAACGCCGCGATCGTGGTGGGCATCGAGCCTTCCGATTTCCTGCCTTACGACAGCAGCGGCAGCCCGCTTGCCGGCATCGCACTGCAACGGCACTGGGAAAGCCGCGCGTTCGAACTGGGCGGGGGCACCTATGAAGCCCCGGCACAACTGGTGGGCGATTTCATCGCGGCACGTCCCTCGCGGGCACTGGGCGACATCGTTCCTTCCTACAAGCCGGGCGTGCACCTGACCGATCTGGCGCACGCGCTGCCCGACTACGCGGTCCACGCCATTGGCGAAGCGATGCCGGCGTTCGATCGCAAGCTCAAGGGCTTCGCGCGCCACGATGCGATCTTCACCGGCGTGGAAACGCGCACCTCCTCGCCCGTGCGCGTGCGCCGCAACGATGACGACCTGCAAAGCCGCAACACGCGCGGGCTTTTCCCGGCCGGCGAAGGTGCCGGTTACGCGGGCGGCATTCTTTCGGCAGGCGTGGATGGCATCCGCGTGGCCGAAGCGGTGGCGTTGAGCATCGCGGCGATGCAGCCGGTCTCGCATGCTCACTGACGACCTCAAAGGCGACATCCGCAACGCTTACGCGCGCATCAAGGACGGCCTGCCTGGCTTCCGCGCGCGGCCGGCGCAAACGCGCATGATCGCCGAAGTCGCGCGAGCGCTAGCGCAGGCGGGCGGCGCGGCGGCGATCGAAGCGCCCACCGGCACCGGCAAATCCATGGCCTATCTGATCGCCGGCATGGAAGTGGCGCGCGCGCAGAAGAAGAAACTGCTGATCGCCACCGCCACCATCGCGCTGCAGGAGCAGCTGGTGGAGCGCGACATTCCGCTTTACCTCAAACTCAACGGCAGCCACGCGAAAGTGGCGCTGGCGAAGGGGCGCGGGCGTTACCTGTGTCCGCGCAACCTGCGCATGGCCAGCGGCAGCCTTGGCGAAAGCAGCCAGATGGGCCTGGGATTGGATGCCGATCTGGCACTGTGGAGCAAACCGCCGGCCGAGCGCGACAAACAGGTGCTGCGCAAACTCACCGATAGCTTCGACCACAACGAATGGAACGGCGACATGGACGCCGCGCCCGAAACGCCCGGCGACATGTTGCGTGGCATGATTACCACCAGCGCCGGCGGTTGCACCGGGCGGCGCTGCGCGCAGTTCATGGCCTGTCCGTTTTTCGCCGCGCGGCGTGCGGTGGCGGACGCGGACATCATCGTCGCCAACCAGGATCTGGTGCTGTCGGACCTCACCATGCCAGGCGGTGAGGACAACTGGGGCGGCGTGATCCTGCCCAAGCCCGACGACACGTTGTACGTGTTCGACGAGGCGCACCACATGCCGGGCAAAACCATCGACCGCGGCGCCTCCGATGTGGCCCTGGGCACCGCCACGCGCCAGATCAGCCGCCTCGCGCGCCAGGTGCATGCGGCGTATTCGCTCACCGACAAGGAAGTGATCGGCAAGCTCACGCTCGATGCGGGCGACGAAAAGCTGCAGGGGCTCAGCGACGCGCTGGAAGAACTCGAACGCGACATCCGCCAGTCCTGGCTGCCCGATCCCGCCCAAACCGAACCGATGTACCGCGGCTCGCTGGGGCAACTGCCGGACAGCTGGATGCAACACGCCTCCATGCTATACATCGCCACCGCCGACGTGCAGCGCTGGCTCACCGCCGTGCGCCGCACCGTCACCGAAATGAGCGAAGGCGGCCCCACGCAAGAGGCCTTGTCGCGCGAACTGGGCATGGCGCTGGAACGCATCGACCGGCAGGTACGCACCTGGCATGCATGGTCCAGCGACGATCCCGAACACGCACCGCCGCTCGCGCGCTGGGTCACGCTTGCGCACGACCAGCAACTCGTCTGTCACGCTTCTGCCGTGTCCGCGGGTGCATTGTTACGCACGATCCTTTGGGACAACGCCAGCGCAGCGATCATGACGTCCGCCACCTTGAGCGCCGGCGGCAACTTCCGCGGCTTCGCCGATGCGGTGGGCCTGCCGGACGACGCCGTCACCATCAGCCTGCCCTCGCCGTTCGACCTGGGCGCACAGGCGCGGCTGGAAGTGCCCGCGATCGACGTCATGCCCGATGCGCGCGAACAGCACGCGCAGGCGATTACCGACTGGCTCGCCGAGCACCTGGATTGGGACGCGGGCAACCTGGTGTTGTTCACCTCGCGCGCCAAGCTCGAACGCGTCCTGCAACGCCTGCCGATCGACAAGGTACGCAAAGTACGCGCGCAAGGCTCGCTGGCGAAAACGCAATTGATTGCCGAACACATCGCTGCGATCGAAGCCGGCAAGGGCAGTACGCTGTTCGGGCTCGCTTCGTTCGGCGAGGGCCTGGATCTGCCGGGCAAGCTCTGCGAAACCGTGGTCATCACCCAGCTGCCCTTTGCCGTGCCCACCGATCCGGTCGGCGCCACCTATGCCGAGTGGCTGGAATCGCGCGGGCGCAACCCCTTCCTGGAAGTGGCCGTGCCGGAGGCCACAAGGCTGCTTACGCAGTACTGCGGCCGATTGATCCGCAGCGAAACCGACCATGGCCGCATCGTGCTGCTGGATCGCCGCGTGGTGACGCGTCACTACGGCACGCAGATGCTGAAGGCGCTGCCGCCGTTCCAGCGCGTGATCGAGCGTACCGCGTGAGCATCATCCGCCTGCGTGATTGCCGCGCCATGCCGTGGAAGAACGGCATGGGCCGCACGCGCGAGCTTGCGGTGTATCCGGACGGCGCCGGCATGGACGATTTCAGCTGGCGCGTGAGCGTTGCGGAAGTGGACAGCGCGGCGCCGTTTTCCGCTTTCCCCGGCATCGACCGCCATATCGCGCTGCTGGACGGCGCGGGCTTCACGATGACGCTGGACGATGGACAGGTGCACGCACTCCACACGCCGTTCACGCCCTTCGCCTTTCGCGGCGAAGCCCAGGTGACGGTGGAACTGCTCGACGGCCCCACGCGCGACTTCAACCTCATGCTGCGCCGCGAACGCGTTCACGGCGAACTGGTGCTCTGGGACGTGCCCGGCCGCCAGGTGGTGGACGATGCGGTGGCGCTGATCTATTGCGCGCAAGGGCACGTGGATACGGCCGAAGGAAGGCTGCTGCCGGGCGATGCGTGGCTGCCGGTACGGTCGGCGGGGCGCGTTACGCTCGGCGCGGGCGCGCTGGCACTTGTGGCACGGGTGCAGGCGCGCGGACACTGAGGCAACTGGCAAGGGCACCATGGTGGGTGCCACGCTTTCTTGCCCGTCATGCCCGTGCACGCCGGCATGACCGGCAAAATGCACAGCCTGCAGGTGCAACCGACAGACACCGTCGCCGTGAGGTTACCGTCATGCTGGTATTAGTCCTGGGCTTGATCCTTTTCCTCGGCATCCACTCCCTGCGCATCGTCGCCGACGGTTGGCGCACACGCCAGATCGAACGGATCGGCATGAACCGCTGGAAAGGCATTTACTCCATCTTCGCCATCGTCGGCCTGGTGTTGATCATCTGGGGTTTCGGCATGGCGCGGCAGCACCCCGTACTGCTCTATGTCCCGCCGTTGTGGCTGCGCCATCTCAACGCGCTGCTGGTGCTGATCGCCTTTTTCTTTCTGGCCGCCGCACGCGTGCCCAACAATCATCTGAAAGCAACGTTCGGCCATCCGCAAACGCTGGCGGTGAAAATCTGGTCCTTCGGCCATCTGCTGGCAACGGGCATGCTGCATGACGTGGTGCTGTTTCTGCCCTTCCTGATCTGGTCGATCGCGCTTTACGCGGTCTCGCGCGCCCGCGACCAGCGTGCCGGCACGGTTTATCCGCCCGGCACCATCAAGGGCGACATGCTGATCGCGGTGATTGGCCTGGTGCTCTGGGCGCTGTTCGCGTTCTGGCTGCATACCTGGCTGATCGGCGTCAATCCGATGAGCTAGGCCCTGTTTATCCTTTTGGCAGACGGCCGCATGTGGCAAAGGCCAGGGTGCCGGCAGTCATCTTCGCCTGGGCTGCGTCCTGCGCTACAGTTTGCACGATTCCATTGCCCGGGTGATCGCCATGGTCGGTTTTCTGCTCTGGTTGCTGCTGCTGGTGTTCTGCTGGCCGCTCGCGCTGCTGGCGCTGGTGCTGTATCCCATCGTGTGGCTGCTGTTGCTGCCCTTGCGCCTGGTCGGCATTACGGTGAGCGCCGTGTTTTCCTTCCTCACCGCGTTGCTGATGCTGCCGGCACGGGTGTTGCGCGGACGGCCGGTTTGATGTCAACGGCGCCGGACACCACCGCCCGGCGCCGTTTTCCGCTTATTTTCCTGACACCACCGGGAAACTGATAAAGCTCGCCTGCTGCGGTGTATGCCAGATGCGCTGGGTGGCCTTGACGTAATCGGCGGGCTTGGCATCGAAGATGTTCGGCACGAACGTCTGCGGGTTGCGGTCGTACAGCGGGAACAGGCTCGACTGCACCTGCACCATGATGCGATGCCCCGGCAGAAATACATGGTTCACCGTCGGCAGGCCGAAACGGTACAACAGCGGCGCGTTCGCCTCGATCGCCTGCGGATGCTCGAAGCTGGTGCGATAGCGGCCGCGGAAGATATCCAGCGAAATCGGCAGTTCATAACCGCCCATGCCGGGGTTGGACGGCACCGAATCGGGATACACGTCGATGATCTTCACCACCCAGTCGCTATCGGTGCCGCTGGTGGAAGCGATCAGGTTCACCTGCGGTGCGCCGCCCACGTGCAAGGGCTCGGTCAGCGGCTCGCTGACATAGGTAACCACGTCCGGGCGGCCGTCCACGAAACGCTGATCGTTCAGCAGCCAGTGCGTCCAGGCGTCGTGATCGGAGCCGATCACCGGGCGCGGCTGGTAAGGCACGGGCTTGGCCGGGTCGGAGACGTATTCGTCGTACTTGGCGTCGTTCGCGCCGGGCGCCTGGAAGGATAGACGTCCATCCGCTTCCAGATACAGCGGCCTTGGCCTGGACGCACACCCCTTGTCGCACGACAGCGGCCAGTGCGTGTAGCGGTCCCAATGGTTTTCGCCGGTGTTGTAGATCAGCACCGGCGGCGTGTTCGCCTTGGGCGCGCCGTCCTTCAGATATTGATTGAAGAACGGCAGCAGCACGTCGCGGCGAAACTGCAATGCGGTGTCGCCATCCCACTTCATCGGGCCGAGCGTGCTGCCGTCATAATTGACCTGGCTGTGGCGCCAGGGGCCCATCACCAGGTAGTTCATGGTGTTGCTCTTGTCCTTGGGCTCCATCGCTTCGTAGCTGTGGATGGCGCCCCACATGTCTTCCTGGTCCCACATGCCCTGCTCCCACATGGTGGGCACTTTCAGCGGCTGGTCGGCGAGGATTTTGTCCAGCGCCTGCGCCGACCAGAACAGCGTGTAGGCGGGGTTCTCGTGGATCTTGCGCCAGAACGGCAGCGCATCGAGCCCGTTGGCGCGCGCGTAGTCGCCGGCGGAACCGGCGCGCAGAAAGTTGCTGTAGTCGTCCAGTCCTTCGCGCGGGATCGCGTAGCCCGTGCCCTTCTGCGTGGTCTGGAAGGTGATGTAGTCGAAATTGGTCTGGCGCCAGGCGCCGTAATGGAACCAGTCGTCGCCCATCCAGCCGTCCACCATCGGGCTTTCCGGCGCCGCCACCTTCAAGGCGGGGTTGGGGTTGATCAGCGCCATCACTACGGTGAAGCCTTCGTAGGAGGAGCCGAGCATGCCGACCTTGCCGTTCGATTCGGGAATGTTCTTGGACAGCCACTCGATGGTGTCGTAAGCGTCGGTCGATTCGTCCACCTTGCCGCTATTGAGCGGACCGCGCAGCGGAAGCGTCATCACGTAGTCGCCTTCGGAGCCGTACTTGCCGCGAATGTCCTGGAAGACGCGGATGTAGCCGGCTTTCACGAACACCTCGTCGCCCTGCGGCAGGATGTCGAGCATGTGCGGCGACTGCGTGCGCTGGGCCCGCATGTCGGCATGGTAGGGCGTGCGCGTGAGCAGGATCGGCGCGTGCGTGGCACCCTTGGGAATCACGATCACGGTATGCAGCTTCACGCCGTCGCGCATCGGAATCATCACCACGCGCTTGATGTAGTCGTTGGCGGTGGTCGGCGCGGTAAAACCTGACGCCGGAATGTCGGGCGTGAGCGGCGCGGTCTGCGCCTGGACGCCGGCCACGGACATCGCCGCCGCGAGTGCGGTGAGGCTGAGCAGGGAACGAATCGGGTGCATGGCAATCTCCGCATCGGTCGCCCCTAACCAGAGTGGCCGATGCATGCGATGTAGGTGGGTGCTGCTCTCCCGGCAGCCTGATGACTTTAAGCGATCGCCAGCCAAAGCCGTGCATGACTTTTTGCACGGTACCTCTTTGCATTTGGCGCGGACTGGCGGAGGATGGGCGGCGATACACTGTGGAACCTCAGTCTTTTGCAAGCCATCGATACCCTCACCCCCTGCCCCTGCGGCAACAACGCCGGCTACGCGCACTGCTGCGGACCGCTGCACGGGGGCGCCATCGCACACACGGCCGAGGTGCTGATGCGCTCGCGCTACAGCGCGTATGTCATGAAGCGCGAGGACTACCTGCTTGCCACCTGGCACCCCAGCACGCGGCCGGCCAGCCTGAAACTGGCCGCGCAGCAGCCCGCGCCCACCTGGCTGGGCCTGGACGTGAAGCGGCATGAAGTACACGGCGAGCGCGCGGTGGTCGAATTCGTCGCGCGCCTGCGCTACGGCGGCGGCAAGGCACAGCGCATGCACGAAATCAGCAGCTTCGTGCGCGAGCAGGACCGCTGGTATTACCTGGACGGACGCTTTCCCGAAGACTGAGCCGCGCCGTCAGGCCGGCTGGATCATCAGCTCGCTCTGGCCGTCGAAGCGCCCTTGCGGCCCGAAGCGGCGTTCGAGCACGCGACCCTTGCCCTGGTAATCGATCGCCACGATGGTGCTGGCACGCGTGCCGTACTGTTCGCCACGAATAAACGCCGAGGACAACCAGCGCTCACGCTCCAGGCCCACGCCGGTGTCAGGCAGGGCTTCATCGGGCGCCTGCTGTTCGTCGGCCAGGGCGCGGAACAGGGGTGCGAAATCGTCTTCGTGGCCGGCATCCAGCCATGCCTGCAAGCGATCGATAAGCACGCGCGTCTTGGGCCAGGGCGTATTGAAATCGGCGTTGGACAGACCGTGCACGCCCGGCTCGATCAGCTGCGCACGCGGTTGTGGACGGTTGCCGATGTAAAAGCCGTGCATGGCATCGAAGGTGAGCAGGTTGAACGGCCGATAATCCGCGGCCGCATCGAGCAGCGTGGCCGCGTGCGCGGTGGCGTCGTCGGCGCCCTTGAGGTAATCGGTGGCCAGCAGGCCGCGCGATACGCCGTGTTGCGAATCGCGCGGATCGCGCACGTTGGTGACGACGCAGCAGCGCCCCGCCGCCGATACGCCCAGCCACGTGCCGCCCGCCTCCAGGTCGCGCCCGGCCAGTATCGGCGGATCCTGCCAATGCGCCAGCGGCGCGCTGGGGCGCGCGTGGAACTCGTCGCGATTGCCGGCCAGCAGCAGGCGCCAGCGTGGATGGGTTTGCCAGGCAAACGCGATCAGGCACATGTCTAGCTCCTAGGCCCGGTAATGGGCGCGCTGCTTGGCGGCATGCGCCCAGCGCGCGGCGACCCGCGGCGAGGTCATGCATACCACCCCGTCGGTGACGGTGGTGACGGCGCGCTCCAGCAACTGGATGTCGGCCTCGTGCTGGCGCGCGACGTGCGGGTCTTCGAAAAAGACCGCGCGACGGCAGCGGCGTTCCAGCACCAGATCGGCAATTTGCGCATCGCCGCCCATCGGGCCGCTCTGGAAACGCTCCACCCAATTTTTGTCCTGCGGCCAGCCGCGGCCCCAGGCCAGCTCGTTCAGCTGCTGCCCGGTGGTGCCGGTCGCCACGCGCCGCGCGAAGCGCGACAGCACGTCGAAGTGATCGGAGGCGTAGGCCATCATCTGCGGCTTCATGGCATCGTGCGCGATCATGGCAACGGTTTGCGATTCCAGCGCGAACAGGTCGTCCGCACCCGGATCGGGGGCGAATCCGGCATGGATGCGTTCCACCTCGATCCAGTCGCGGGCCGACGCCACGGTGGAGATAAACGGCTTCTGGTGAATGACACACTGACGCTTGAGCGCCACCGCCTCGGGAAAGGTCGAGGATGGATCGACCGGGTTGATCAAATAGATGGCGCCGTCCAGCGTGCGCCCAGTCTCGGGCATGCCCACCACCTCGGCCACCAGTTTCATCAGGCCGCCCTCGTGCCCGTAGGGATAGCGCACCAGGCCCGGATAGTCGGCCAACAAGCCCACGCGGGCGATGGCGGCATAGGTTCGCCCCACCGCGTGCAGGCCGATGTTGAGTTCGCGAATGCCACGCCCGGATGCGCGCAGCCAGCGAAACAGCGCCGCGTCGTCCTGGTCGTGATGAAGGGCGTTGGCCGCCAAACCCATACGCATGCAAAGCTCTCCTGTCAGGTGATGTTGCCAAAGAACCAATAACACACCGCGATCGAGGCCACGACGCCGGCCAGATCCGCCAGCAAGGCGCAGCCCACCGTGTGACGCACGCGCCGGATGCCGACCGCCCCGAAATAGACGGCCACCACGTAGAAGGTGGTTTCGGTGCTGCCCTGTACCGTGGCGGCCACCAGCGCGGGAAAGCTGTCCACACCCGAATGATGCATGGTCTCGATCAGCATCGCGCGCGAGGCGCTGCCCGAAAACGGCTTGACCAGCGCCGTGGGCAGCGCATCGACAAAGCGCGTATCGAGCCCTGCGTGCTGCGCCAGCCAGCGTACGCCGTCCAGCGCGAAATCCAGCGCGCCCGATGCGCGCAGCACGCCCACCATGGCGAGCATGGCGACCAAGTAGGGCAGGATCTCCTTGGAAACGTCGAAGCCCTGCCTGGCACCGTCGATGAAACTTTCAAACAGCGGCACCCGCTTGTACGCCCCCGCGCACAAGAACACGACGATAACGCCGAACAAGGCCAGGTTGCCCAGCAGCGACGACAGCGAGGCCAGCGTGGCCGCCGCCAGCGATGCGAGCAAAGCCAGGAATCCGGCCAGCAACAGTCCACCGCCACCCAGCCACGCCAGCACCACCGGATCCCACAGGCGCAGGCGCTGCATGTAGGCCACCGACAACAACCCCGTGAGATTGGCCGCAAAGTGCGCCAACAGGATCGGCAGGAACACCAGCGTGGGATCGTGCGCGCCGGCCTGCGCCCGATAGACGAATACCGTCACCGGGAGCAGCGTCAGCGACGATGCATTGAGTACCAGGAACAGAATCTGCGCGTTGCTCGCCGTACTGTCGGAGGGATTGAGCGTCTGCAGCGCGCGCATGGCCCGCAAGCCGATCGGCGTGGCCGCGTTGTCCAGCCCCAGCGCATTGGCGGTGAAATTGAGCGTGATCAAGCCAATCGCCGGATGCCCGCGCGGCACGTCCGGCATCAGGCGCGCGAACAGCGGCCCCAGCAAGCGGGCCAGCCCATCGACCAGCCCCGCGCGCTCGGCAATGGCGAGAAATCCCAGCCACAGGGTCAGCGTGCCGAACAGCAGCAGCATGACCTTCACGGAAAGATCGGCCATGTCGAACAATGCGCCGACGATGGCCGCGAATACCGTCGCATCGCCCCCTATCAGCCAGCGCGCCAATGCCGCCAGCGCGGCCGCGAGAAACAAGCCGAACCACAGGCGGCTTAGCATGCGCGGCTAACGGATACGGATCGGATGGGCATGGCCGCATTGTCATCGACACGGCCCCGCTCCGCCAGCGCCCGCGCCGGCACATCGATGGAAAGGCGGCGCGCCGGCGCAGCGGCGCGCCGCCTTTGCCGGCCCTAGGGATGCTCTGATCCATGCTTCGCAGGTGTCACCCGCGCTGTCTGTTCGCAGGTCACAGGGCCATCGGCGCCGGTAGACGGGCTGTCTGTCAAGACGATGGACCTGTGGCATGCGGACAGACAGCGCGAGCCCCACCACTTTGAATTTGACTTGATGGGGTGATGTCCAGAAGGCCACCTGCGAAGCATTAATCAAAGCATCCCTAGAACTTCACCTTGACGCCGACGTTCCAGAACCGCCCGACGATACCGGCAAAGTCGAAGGTCGGGTTGTACAAGTTGGCCGCATAGTTCAGCGGATCGATCGGCGGCGTGCGATCGGTGAGGTTGTCCACCGACGCCGTCAACGTGATGTGGTTGTTCAATGCGTAACTGCCCACGAGATTGAAGTAGGTGAACGAGGCCATCGTGCAGTTGGGCGCCAGCGGGCCGCCATCGGGCCCCAGCGTGTCGAAGCAGTCGGTGGTACCGGTGACGTCCTGCGCCGACTCATATTCGTGGCTGGTGAAATACGCGGTGAGCGTAACGCTCAACGGACCATACTCGACCGTGTTCGCCCAATTGCCTTTCGTGCGCGGCGTACCGGCACCGGATGACAGGTTGTACGGACCTTGCGTGCCGACATAGCTTTGCACTTGGCCGGCGACGTCCTCCTTCCACTGGAAGATCTGCGTGCCCGATACCTCGCTGATAAACGTCACGCCATTGCTGAAATGGAAGTGTGCCTGGACATCCACATCGACGCCGGTGGTCTTGAGCCAGTTGCCGTTGATGTAGTCGGCACCCACGAAGATCGGACGCGGCGGCGCCGTGGGATGCTGCGGATCGGGCGTATCGAACAAGATGGTGTAGCCCGGCAGGATCGTGCCGGTCTGGTAATAGTTCAGCAGCGCGACACCCGGATCGGCCGGCACGATCACGTTGCTCTTGCGAATGTTGTAGTAGTCGATCGACGCGCTCAGCCAACTGGCAGGCTGCACCACGATACCGGCGGTAAAGCTCTGCGATTTCTCCGGCTTCAGGTTGGGATTGCCGGAACTGCCTTCTTCGAGCGCATAAGGGATGGTGACATAGTTGGAGTAGCCATGTTCTGCCAGATACGATGCCGGCGCACCCTGCGCCTCGACCGAGCTGCTGACAAAGCCGGCGCTGTAGCTGCCGGCGCTTTCGCCAAATTGCGGCGCGCGAAAACCCTTCGAATAGGTTGCACGTATGGCCAGCCAATCGGTGGGCTTCCATTTGAAGCCGGCCTTGGGCGAATAGTCATTGCCCACGCGCGGGTAATGGTCGAAGCGGCCCGAAGCATCCAGCTCCAGCGAATCCAATAGCGGCATGTCGAACTCGGTGTAGATGCCGCTGACGTTGCGGCTGCCGACGATGAAGGTATCGCCCAGGCCCTGGTAGATGCCGCCTGGATTGAGCTGGTTTTCAAGCTGCGATTCATGCCGGAACTGCACACCGCTGGCGAAGCCCAGCGGACCGCCGGGCAGGTCGAACAATTCGCGATTCACGTTGAAGTCGAACACATCCATGTTCGCGTTATTGGTTACCGAATACGGGGGCGCCACCGCGTTGCGCACGGCCGCCGTGTTGGCCGAGGGGTTGGCGAAGTTGTAGCTGCCGTCGGCCACTGCATTGAGCAACCCCTGGTAGCTGATGAAGCCCAGGTTCTCATATTGCATCCACGCGCTGTTGCCCACCAACGACGCTTCATAATTCCAATCGCCCCAGACTCCTTGCAGATCGAGTACGCCGCGCAGGTTGTGGGTATCGGTGCTGGTCTGGTTCGGGATATCGCCGAACTGGTAGTTGATCAAGGCGTATTGCCCCGGGAACGGGTTGGACGGGTTGCCCGGCGGCAGCTCGATGTTGTCGGTGTTGTTGGGTACGGAGCTTTGAATCTGCGCCGGGAACCCGTTGGAGTGAAGCTGCGACTCGTAGTAGCTCAACGATGCATACGCCTTGGTGTTATCGCTGAACTTGAAGGTGAAGCGACCGTACAGGCCGCCCCGATTGGTGAACTGCTGCGCATAGCCGTACTGATTTTGCTGATCCAGTGCGCAATAGCTGCCGGTGTTCGGGCCCGTGCCGGGAACCGTCTCCAACTGGGTGCCATCGACGCACGGGCCAAGCGGCTGGAAGGGGCCGGTAGCCGCGCCGCCCGCCGTCGTGCCGGCGGGGGCTACGGTGCCGACGGTCGAACCATTGGTGTTGAGCGGATTGCCGTTACGAAGATCCGGACCACCGATCCCCGTAAGGTTGGCGCTGTTGAACGGATAGCTGCGACTGCGCAGGGGAATGGCCTGATCCTGCTCCCACTCCGCGCTCAAGTAGGCGTTGTAGTGATCGGTGTCGATATCGCCAATGCCACCCAGCAACGTGGCATTTTTATGGAACCCGCCGCCATGCTGCGAATTGCCGATTTCGGCGCTGCCCTGCACGCCCTGGAACCCGGGCTTGAGAATGATGTTGACCACGCCGGCGATGGCATCGGAGCCATAGATCGACGATGCGCCGTCCTTTAAGACTTCGATGCGCTCGACCGCGGCCAGCGGAATGGTCTGCAAGTCGACGAACGAGCGAATGCCATCGTCCACCAAGGGGTAGCTCGCCGCGCGCTTGCCGTCGATCAATACCAGCGTGGAATTGACCGTGAGGCCGCGCAGCGCAATGCCTGCCGAACCGACCGCAAAACCGGCGTAAAACGCGGGTGGAATGCTGCCGCTGTTATCGGCGGAGATCGAGCGCACCACGTCGGAGATGGTGGTGAAGCCAGAACGGGCGATGTCCTGGGAGGTAATCACCGTCACCGGCGACGGCGTTTCGGTATCGATGCGCGGTAGCGCAGAACCGGTAACCGTGATGGTTTGCAGTTGCTTGGCGCTGGAAGGCGGCGGCGGCGCGGGTTGCTGCTGGGCCGCGTTTTGCGGATTCTGCGGGGAAGCAGCAGGCGTGTCCTGCGCAAAAACGACCCCGGCGGCAGGTGTCAGCAACAGACCTGCCAGCGAAAGTGCAAGCGTCTTACGTTTCATCAGGTGCCCCTCCAAACATGGCCTCGCGAAAGGTTTCGCCGCACGTGCGTCGCCTTTCGATCGGCCGGTGGAAGTTTTCCTGGATCCCTCCAATTCGAGTTCGGTCTAACACATAGAGATCACGTAGACAAGGCTTTAACATTGCGCAAAATATTGCGCGCCGGCAAAACGACAGCTTCCCGCGCCGCACGCCAATGAAACTGGCGTTGTAAACGTTTTTACGGCCAAACGTGTTTCGTCTGCATTCATGCTTCGCAACATATTGCATGACGGCCGGCACGCATTTTTAGCGCGAAGCGCATGCGAGGCATGGGACCGGCGGTGCCGCGCGACGCCGGAAAACAAACGGCGCGCCGGTTGCCCGGCGCGCCGTTCTTCGTGCAGATACGTACAGCTCGTGCTTCGTACCGCCGCCTGCCGCGCAACGCGCGACAGGCGGCGCTGGAAGACGATTAGAACTTCACCTTCACGCCCAGGTTCCACACGCGGCCGAGGATGCCGGCGTAGTCGAACGTCGGGTTGTAGCCGTTGCCCGCGTAGTTGATCGGGTCCAGCGGCGCCTTGCGGTCGGTGACGTTGTCGATCGAGCCGGTCAGCGTGATGTGGTCGTTCAGCTGGTAGCTGCCCACCAGGTTGCCGTAGGTGAACGAGGCCATCGTGCAGTCGGGGATCAGCGGACCGCCATTGGCACCCAGCGCGTCGTAGCACGCGGTGGTACCGGTGATGTCCTGGGCCGACTCGTACTCGTGGCTGGTGAAGTACACCGTGGCGGTCAGGCTGAGCGGACCGTACTCGACGGTGTTGGCCCAGTTGCTGCGCGTACGGGGCGTACCGGCGCCCGAGGACAAGCCGTAGGGACCCTGCGTACCCACGTAGCTCTGGATCTGGCCGCCGATGTCTTCCTTCCATTCGAAGATCTGCGTGGCCTGCACTTCGCTGATGTACTTGATGCCGTTGCTGAACTCGAAATGCGCCTGCATGTCCAAGTCAAGACCGGTGGTCTTCAGCCACTGGCCGTTGATGTAGTCCGCACCCACGAACACCGGACGCAGGGGCGCGTTCGGATGCAGCGGATCGGGCGCATCGAAGGTCATCGTGTAGCCGGCGGGGATCGTGCCGGTGTTCAGGTACTGCGACAGCGCCGTGCCCGGATCGGCCGGGAGGATCACGTTGCTCTTCTTGATGCTGTAGTAGTCCAGCGAGGCATTCAGCCAGCTGAGCGGCTGCACCACCACGCCGAAGGTGAAGCTCTGCGACTTCTCCGGCTTGAGGTTGGGATTACCCGAGCTGCCCTCTTCGATCGAGTAGGGGTTGGTCACATATGCATCGTTGCCGTGCGCGGCAAGGAACGCCGGGGAAGCGCCCAGGCCCTGCACCGAGGTGGTCGTGAAGCCCGCGCTGTAGCTGCCGGCGCTTTCGCCGAAGGCCGGGGCGCGGAAGCCCTTGGAGTAGGTGCCGCGCACCGCCAGCCAGTCGGTCGGCTTCCACTTCATGCCGACCTTCGGCGAGAAGTTGTTGGCCACGCCCGGGTAATGGTCGAAGCGGCCGGAGGCATCCAGCTCCAGGGTATCGAGCAGCGGCGCGTCGAATTCGGAGTAGATACCGCTGACGTTGCGGTTGCCGATGATGCGCGTGGCGCCCAGGCCCTGGTAGATGCCGCCCGGGTTGAGCGGCAGTTCGTCCTGCGCCTCATGACGGAACTGCACGCCGCCGGCGAAGCCCGCCGCGCCGCCCGGGAGATCGAACAGTTCGCGGTTGACGTTGAAGTCGAACACGTCCATGTCCGACGTGTCGGTGGTCGCGTAGGGCGGTGCGATCGAGTTGAGCACGGCCGCGCTGTTGGCCGACGGATTGACGAAGTTGTAGGTGCCGTTATTGATCGCGTTGATCAGGCCGTTGTAGCTGAGGAAGCCGGTCTGGCGGTAGTCGAGCGACTCATGGTTGCCCACCAGCGAGGCTTCGTAGTTCCAGTCGCCCCACTCGCCCTGCAGGTCGAGCACGGCGCGCAGGTTGTGATCGTCGGTGATCGTCTGCTGCGGGATGTCGCCGAACGCGTAGTTGATCAGCGCGTACTCGCCTTGGGACGCGAACGGATTGTTCGGGTTGAGCTGGCCATTGGCCAGGGTCGGCGGCAGTTCGATGGTGTTGGTGTTGACCGGCACCGAGTTCTGGATCTGCGGCGGCATGCCCAGGATGGTGGTCTTGTTCTCGTCGTAGCTCAGCGAGGCGTAAGCCTTGGTGGTGTCGTTGAACTTGTAGGTGTAGCGGCCGTAGATGCCGCCCTTGTTCTGCTTCTGCTGAATGTAGGTGTAGTCAGCCACCTGGTTCTGCTCGCAGTACGTACCCGTGCCCGGACCGGTACCCGGCACCGTGACCTTGGTGCTGCCGGTGCCGCAGGGACGCAGCGGCTGGAAGGGACCGGTGGCCGTGCCGCCGGCGGTGGTGCCGGCCGGAGCGACGGTGCCCCAGATCGAGCCCACGCCCGTGCCGTTGAGGTTGGGGTTGCCCCAGCTGGTGTTCTGGCCGCCGATACCGGTCCAGTTGGCCGAGTTGAACGGATAGTTGCGATCGCTGGCGCGAATCGGCTGGTCCTGTTCCCACTCGACGCTGAAGTAGGTGTTGTAGTGATCGGTTTCCAGGTCACCGGTACCGGCCACCAGCGAGGCTTTCTTGGTGAAGCCGCCGCCATGCTGCGTGTTGCCGACGTCGGCACTGCCTTCCACGCCCTGGTAGCTGGGCTTGAGGATGATGTTGACCACGCCCGCGATCGCGTCCGAACCGTAGATCGAGGAGGCGCCGTCTTTCAGCACTTCGATGCGCTCGACGGCGGCCAGCGGAATGGTGTTGAGGTCGACGAACGAACGGATGCCGTCATCCACCAGCGGGTAGCTGGCCGAGCGCTTGCCGTCGATCAGCACCAGCGTGGAGTTGACCGTCAGGCCGCGCAGCGCGACGCCCGAAGAGCCGGCGGCAAAGCCGCTGTAGAACGAATTGGGGATGGAGCCGCTGTTGTCGGCGGAGAGCGAACGCACCACGTCCGAGACGGTGGTGAAGCCCGTGCGCGCGATGTCCTGGGCGGTGATCACGGTCACCGGCGAGGGGGTTTCCGTGTCCACGCGCGGCAGGGCCGAACCGGTCACGGTGATCGTCTGCAGCTGCTTGGTGTTCTGGGAATTGGCCGATTGGCTCTGCGACTGGTCCTGCGTGGCTGCAGGGGCGGTCTGGGCGAAGGCGGTGCCGGCAATAGGGGCCAGCAATAAACCCGCCAACGAAAGCGCAAGCTTATTCCGAGTCATTTTTCATACCCTCCAAAGGTACAACTGATTGTGATGAGCCCAACTAGCTGTGGGTCAGCAATGGGGGAAGTTGGGCGTGTGGGGACACTTCCCGAGTGTTCCATACCCGCAACGCGTCATACAAGTCCTTAACAACACGTAATTTCTTGCGTGAAGAAATTATGAGACGCCGCCTAAATTTTACGTCTTTAATCGATTGAATTGACTGCATTAAAAAAATTTGCGCCGGCAACCCCAGGTTACCGGCGCATGACAATTCGTAATATATTGCGTAGTTGATAAAGCCTGGTTAACGCGCCAGTACGGCCTCTTTGTGCGCTTTGCGGGCCAGCTCGGCCACGATCCCGACGGCCGCTTCGCGCCCGTCGTACACCGCCCGCACCACCAGGTCCGCCCCCCGCACATTGTCGCCGCCGGCGAAAATCCGGGGGTGGCTGGTCTGCTGCGGCAACCGGCCGGGGCCGCCGGTGAGCACCTTGCCGGAGGGGGACAGCTCGACCCCGTGCGCGGCCAGCCAGGCCGGGGGGCTGGGCAGGAAGCCGAAGGACTGGATGACCACGTCCGCCACGATCTCCGATTCCGTGCCCGGCACGTTTTGCGGTTTCGCGCGTCCGTCGCCCCCGTCCACCAGCTGCGTTTGGATCACGCGCACGCCGCGCACCTGTCCGTGCCCGTTGTCCAGGATGGCCAGCGGCTGGCGATGGAACAGGAAGCTCACGCCTTCTTCGCGGCTGTAGGCCACTTCGCGCGCCGAGCCGGGCATGCTCGCTTCATCGCGGCGATAGACACAGGTCACCGAGGCGGCGCCCAGGCGGATGGCGGTGCGGTTGCAATCCATGCCGGTGTCGCCGCCGCCAAGCACTACGACGTGCTTGTCGCGAAAGTCGAACAGGGAAGCCGGCTCGCCGCGCAGCAGTCGCTCGGTGTTGGCGATCAGGAACGGCAGCGCATCGTGCACACCCTGCAGTTCGCGGCCGGGCAGCTGCGCATCCACAAACGTGTAGGCGCCGGTGCCGATGAAGATCGCATCGTAGTCGTCCAGCAGCGTGGCAAAGGCCACGTCGCGCCCTACTTCGGTACCCAGCCGGAAACGCACGCCCATGCCTTCGAGCACGTCGCGCCGCGTGCGCACCACCGACTTGTCGAGCTTGAAGGGCGGAATGCCGAACGTGAGCAGGCCGCCGATCTCGCGCTGGCGATCGTAGACATCGACCGCGACGCCCGCGCGGCGCAGGCGATCGGCACAGGCAAGCCCGGCCGGCCCCGCGCCGATCACCGCCACGCGGTGGCCGGTTTCGCGCACGCTGGAAAGATCCGGACGCCAGCCTTGCCGCAACGCTTCGTCCGTCACCCAGCGCTCGATGCTGCCGATGGTCACCGAGCCGAAGTCGGTCTGCTCGAGCGTGCATGCGCCTTCGCACAGGCGATCCTGCGGACATACGCGACCGCAGATTTCCGGCAACGGATTGGTTTCGTGCATCAGTGTGGCCGCTTCCAGAATGCGACCTTGTTGCACCAGTTTGAGCCAGTTGGGAATGTAGTTGTGAACTGGGCAGGCATGTTCGCAATAGGGATTGCCGCAGTCGATGCAACGTTCCGCCTGTGTGCCCGCCTGCGGTGCGGCAAAGTCGCCGCCGATTTCGCCATAGCCGAGCACGCGCACCGCCACCGGGACGGTGCGCGGCGGCTGTCGGGGCACGTCGAGAAATTGGAAAAGCTTTGCGCTCATGCCGCCCTCCGCAGCTCTTCGGCCAGTACGGCAAGGCTCGCGGCCTTAGGCTTGACCAGCCAGAATTTGTATTGCAGTCCGCGGAAATCGCGCAGGATCTGCCGACCCCATTCGCTGCCGGTCAATTCGACATGACGGGTCACCAGTTTGCGCAGGTGTTGCATGTAGTTTTCCATCCCCTCGGGCGAAATACGCAAGATATCGACCAGCTCGTGGTTGTAGCAGTCGACGAAATCGCGCTCCAGGTCGAGCACGTAGGCAAAGCCGCCGGTCATGCCGGCACCGAAGTTCAGGCCGACCTTGCCGAGCACCGCAACCACGCCGCCGGTCATGTATTCGCAGCAGTGATCGCCCGCGCCTTCCACCACTGCCAGCGCGCCGGAATTGCGCACGGCAAAACGCTCGCCCGCGCGGCCGGCGGCATACAGCTCGCCGTCGGTCGCGCCGTACAGGCAGGTGTTGCCGATGATCGCCGCGTCCTGGCTCGCATAGGGCGCATCGGCAGGTGGACGCACCACGATGCGTCCGCCCGCCATGCCCTTGCCGACGCCGTCGTTGGCCTCGCCGGTCAGTTCAATATGCACGCCGCCGGCATTCCACGCGCCCAGGCTCTGGCCGGCCGCGCCGACCAGCTTCAATTCGATCGGGTGCGCATCCATGCCGTGGTCGCCGTGCCGGCGCGCGACATCGCCGGACAGGCGCGCACCGATCGCGCGGTCGGTGTTGGCGATGGGGTAGGCGAAACTGCCGCCGCCGGCATTCAATACCGCTTGCGCCGTATCGCGCGCGATGCGCGAGGCAAGCTCGGCGTCGTCGCGCATCGGATTGCGTGCCAGCGCGCACGCGAAGTCGCTGCTTTCGCTAAGGCCCGCGCCGTCGATCAGCGGCGTGAGATCGAGCTTGTGCTGCACGGGCGTGGAGCCGTCCAGCTGTTGGAGCAGATCGGTGCGGCCAACGATCTCGCCCAGCGTACGCGCGCCCAGTTGCGCCAGATGCGCGCGCACGTCTTCGGCGACGAAGGTGAAATAGTTCATCACCATCTCGGGCAGGCCGACGAAGTGGTCCTTGCGCAACACCGGATGCTGCGTGGCCACGCCGGTGGCGCAGTTATTCAAATGGCAAATGCGCAGGTACTTGCAACCCAGCGCCACCATCGGCCCGGTGCCGAAGCCGAAGCTTTCGGCGCCAAGCAACGCGGCCTTGATCACGTCCAGGCCGGTTTTCAGGCCGCCGTCGGTCTGCAGGCGCACGCGCCCGCGCAGGTCGTTGCGGCGTAGCGTCTGCTGCGTTTCGGCCAGGCCCAGTTCCCATGGTGTGCCGGCGTATTTGATCGACGTCAACGGACTGGCGCCGGTACCGCCGTCGTGGCCGCTGACGGTAATCAGGTCGGCGCCGGCCTTGACCACGCCGGCCGCCACCGTGCCCACGCCCGCGTGCGAAACCAGTTTCACCGACACCAGTGCGTCGGGATTCACTTCCTTCAGGTCGTGGATCAGCTCGGCCAGGTCTTCGATCGAATAGATGTCGTGATGCGGCGGCGGCGAGATCAGGCCGATGCCGGGCTTGGCGTAGCGCAGGCGCGCGATGGTGGCATCCACCTTGTGGCCGGGGAGCTGGCCGCCCTCGCCGGGCTTGGCGCCCTGGGCGATCTTGATCTGCAGCACTTCGGCGTTGACCAGGTAGGCGGGCGTAACGCCGAAACGCCCCGACGCCACCTGCTTGATTTTCGACGCGCGCTCGGTGCCGTAGCGCGCGGGATCTTCGCCGCCTTCGCCGGAATTGCTGCGCGCGCCCAGGCGATTCATCGCAATCGCCAGCGCCTCGTGCGCTTCGGGCGACAGCGCACCCAGCGACATGCCGGCCGAATCGAAACGCTTGAGGATGGATTGGACCGATTCGACCTGATCGATCGGCACCGGCATCGCGCTGTGCTTGAGCCCCAGCAAGTCGCGCAAGGCCGATGGCGGGCGATGGTCGACGAAATCGGCGTAGACGCGATAGTCGGCGGGACGGCCCGTGCGCACCGCCTTTTGCAGGCTGGCGATCACGTCGGGGTTGTACATGTGGTACTCGCCGCCGTGCACGTACTTGTACAAGCCGCCCGCGCGCAGCTGCAGCGCTTCGTTCCATGCTTCGGCGGCAAGCAGGCGCTGTTCATGCTCAAGCTCGGCGAAACCCGCTCCGCCGATGCGCGAGGGCGTGCCGGGGAAACACAGCTCCACCACCTCCGGTGCCAGGCCCACGATCTCGAACAACTGCGCGCCGCGGTAGCCGGCGATGGTGGAGATGCCCATCTTGGACAGGATCTTCAACAATCCCTTGCGGATACCGCGCCGATAGCTGCGTCCGATTTCCTGGCGGTCGCCTTCGATGTGCCCTTCACGGCCCAGCTCGAACAGGCTCTGGTAGGCAAGCCACGGATAGATCGCGGTGGCGCCGAAGCCGATCAGGCACGCGAACTGATGCGGATCGCGCGGCGTGGCCGTCTCCACCAGGATGTTGCACTGGCAGCGCAGGCCTTCCTCGATCAGGTGCGCATGCACCGCGCCGGTGGCCAGCAGCGAGTGGATCGGCAATTGTTCGCGCTGCGGATAACGGTCGCTCAAGAACACCAGTGCGCAGCCTTCGCGCACCGTTTTGGCGACCTGCCGGCACAGGCGCCGCAGCGCGGCTTCCAGTCCTTCGTCGGGCGCGTACATCAGGTCGAAACGCGGCGCCGAAGCGTACTGCGGCATCGCCAGCAACTGGCGCAGCTTGCGCTGCGAGAGCATCGGGGAGTTGATCAGGATCTGGCTGGCGTTCTCAGGCTTAAGCTCGAACACATTGCCCTCGGGCCCGATCTGCGTCACCAGCGACATCACCAGTTTTTCGCGCAGGGGATCGATCGGCGGGTTGGTGACCTGCGCGAACGCCTGGCGGAACCGGTCGAACAGCGGCCGCACCTGCCGCGACATGGCGGCGATCGGCGTATCGTCGCCCATCGAGCCGGTGGCTTCGGCTTCCAATTCGGCGATAACCTTAAGCACGGTTTCGCGCTCTTCGCGCGAGAGACCGTACAGCTTCTGGTAGCAGCGCAGCTGTTCGGCCGGCAGCGGTTCGGCGGCGAGCGAGGGATCGATCAGGTCCGATTCCAGATAGCTCACGCCCGCGCGCAGCCAGTCGCGATACGGCGCGCGCTTGCGGTTGATGTCGTCGATGTCGGCATCGCGCAGCAGGCGATGGGTGGCAAAATCCACCGCGATCATTTCGCCGGGCGCCAGGCGTCCCTTGGCGATGACGCGCGCGCTCGGCACGTCCCACAGGCCCGCTTCGGAGGCCACGATCAGATGGTTGTCGTCCGATAGCGCCCAGCGCGCCGGGCGCAGGCCGTTGCGGTCGAGCGTGCACGCCGCGTAGCGGCCATCGCACATCACCAGGCCGGCCGGACCGTCCCACGGCTCGCTATGCAAGGCATAGTATTCGTAGAAGGCCGCAAGGTCTTCGTCGATGCCTTCGCGCGCGGCGAATGCCGGCGGCACCAGCACGCGCATGCTGGCAAGCAGATCCAGCCCGCCGGCGAGCAGCAGTTCCAGCGCGTTGTCGAGGCTTTCCGAATCCGAACCGGTCTGGCGCACGAACGGACCGATGTCGCCCAGCTCCACCAGCGGCGAGCGCCAGATCTGGGCGCGTGTCTGCATCCAGCGGCGATTGGCGCGGATGGTGTTGATCTCGCCGTTGTGCGCCAGCAGCCGGAACGGCTGCGCCAGCCGCCACTGCGGCGTGGTGTTGGTGGAAAAGCGCTGGTGGAACACCACCGCGTCCGCCGCCAGGGCCGGGTGGCGCAGATCGTCGAACACCTCGCGCAGACGTCCCGGTGCCGCCATCGCCTTGTAGCCGATGACCTGTGCCGAGAGCGACACCACATAAAAATGCGGATCCTCGTGCAGCGCGTGCTCGGCGCGGCGGCGCGCGCGGAACAGCGCGCGTTCGAACGTAGCATCGTCCATGTCCGGACCGGCATCGACGAACACCTGCCGCACGTGCGGACGCGCCGCGGCGGCCAGCGGCCCGCAGGCCTGCGCGTTGACGCCCACCTCGCGCCAGCCGGCTACGCGCATGCCTTCTTGGGCGATATGGCGTTCCAGCACCTGGACCGATTCGTGCTCGGCACCTTCCAGGAATACCAGGCCGGCCGCGAAGCGTCCGCCCGGGGCGATGCCCGCATCCGCCGCCAGCGCGCGCAGCCACGACTGCGGGTGATGGATCAGCACGCCGCAGCCGTCGCCGCTGATGCCGTCGGCGTTGACGCCGCCGCGATGGGAAAGTTTGGCCAGTGCCTCGAACGCCGTGTCGACCACCCATGTGCTGGCGCGGCCGTCGATCTGGGCAACCAGACCGAAACCGCAGCTATCGTGTTCAAAACTGGCGTCGTACAAACGCGGCACTACCGGCATGATCAAAATCCTCTGGGCTTTCTCCGGTTCGCGGGGGCGCAAAAGACCTGCCGGTGCGAGGCGGCAGGCGGATGCGAACGAGGCTTGCACCCCGACTTTACGCACAACTTGTGCGTCGCGTCAAAGCCTTCTAGACGTCCAAATGAAAAATCGGCGCCGGTCGTGAGCGTGCGCGCTAACAGACCAGTTGCCCCGCGCAGGCCCGCCAGGCGCGTTATGGCGCCGTTGGAGCCGTCTCGCCGGAACAGTCCAGCTCGGACATAATCGGCACATGCCGATACTTTCCAGCGCCTTTCGCCCACTCCCGTCCGCCTTGATCGCCTGCGCGATCGCCCTTTCCGCTCTTCCATACTGCTCCGTCCGGGCAGCGCAGGACGCCAAGACCCAGGCCGAGCAGGCCCAGACCCGGCAGCAGCTGAGCGACCTGCGCAGCAAGATGCAGGCGCTGGCCAAGGAGCAGGCCGACACCGCCGCCCGTCGCGACAGCGCCAATGCCGTGCTGGCCAGGCAGTCCGACGCCGTCGCCAGCGCTGCCAAGTCGGTGCGCGACACCGACGCCCAGATCGCCGCCAAGCAACAACAGCTCGATCAGTTGCAAACGCAACGAACGGCGCTCAACCAGAAACTGGACAGCCAGCGCGCGGCCATCGCCGACCTGCTGCGCGCCACCTACCAGATCGGCCAGGGCTCGGACCTGCGCCTGCTGCTGGGCGACGAAGACATCGCGCGCATCGCCCGCTCGCTCGCCTACTCCAAATACTTTCAGCAAGACCGTATGCAGAAAGTGCAGGCACTGATGTCACAGCTGAGCACGCTGCAGGATCTGGAAACGCAGATCACCACCGAACAGCAGGCACTGCAGGCCACCCGCGCCCAGCGCGCACAGCAGGCCAGCGCGCTGGAGCAGCAGCGCCAGGCCCAGCAGAAGCTGGCCAGCCAGATTGACGCCCAATACAAGAACCAGGCGCAACGGCTGGCCGCGTTGAAGCAAAACGAGCAGTCGCTCAACGAGCTGATGGCCAAGCTGCAAAAGGCGATGGACGAGGCCGCCCGCGAAGCGGCGCGCCGCTCGCGTCCCAATCCGGCGCTGCCCGGCGGCGAACCGGGCAAGGCGCTGGCCAACATCCGCGGCAACCTGCCCTGGCCGGCCGCCGGCTCGGTGCACAGCTTCGGCAACGGCGTGCTGATCGCCGCACCGCGCGGCAGCGAGGTGCATGCGGTGGCGCGCGGCCGGGTGGTGTATGCGCACTTTTTGCGCGGCTACGGGCAGCTGATCATCCTCAACCACGGCAACGGCTGGCTGAGCATGTACGGCAACAACGAAACCCTGCTGCACGGCGTGGGCGAGGACGTGGCGGCCGGCGAGGCGCTGGGTACCGCCTCGCTCACCACCAGCGACAGTACCGGGGTCTATTTCGAACTGCGCCACGACGGCAAGCCGGTCGATCCGCGCGGCTGGCTGAGCCAGCGGCGCTGATGCCCACGCCCAGTCAACGGCGATCGGCGTATTCTTTAGGACTGAATTCTGGCGGTGTGCAGCGGTCCTACGCACGTCGCCGCGTGATTTTTCTGTGGAGCTGCCCCATGCGTCTTCCCCGCTACTGCCTGCTCGCCCTGATCCTTGCGGCACCCCTGCTGCACGCGCAGGCTGCCCCGCAAACCTCGCCCAAGGCTCCCGCGGAAACGCCGGCGCAGGCCGCCCCGCAGGAGAGCGCAAGCCCGGCCAAGGCATCGAGCAGCGCGGCCGCCGACCAGGTCGATATGGAGGACGTGCGCAACTTCGCCCACGTCTATCAGATCATCCGCCAGGCCTACGTCGAGAAGGTGGACAACAAGACCCTGATGACCGACGCGATCAAGGGCATGCTCGCCGGCCTGGACCCGCATAGCGCCTACCTCGACAAGGAGGGCCTGCAGGAGCTGGACGAAGACACCACCGGCCAATACGGCGGCCTGGGCATCGAGGTAATGGAAGACAACGGCATGCTGCGCATCGTCTCGCCGATCGACGACACGCCGGCCTCGCGCGCCGGCATCAAGCCGGGCGACGTGATCACCTCGATCAACGGCAAGACCATCACGCCCGACAACATCGACGACATGTTCGACGCGCTGCGCGGCGACCCCGGCACCAAGATCACGCTTGGCATCCTGCACGAGAAGGCGCAGCAGCCGGTCAGCATGACGCTGACGCGCGAGCGCATCTCGATGACCAGCGTGAAGGTGCGCGAGCTTGAGCCCGGCTATGTCTACATCCGCATCAGCCAGTTCCAGGACGACACCGCCAGCGACCTGGAAAAAAAGCTGGGCGAGCTGTTGCAGAAAAAGGGGCCGCAGAAGGGCGCCATCCTGGACCTGCGCTCCAATCCAGGCGGCCTGCTGACTGCCGCGGTGAGCGTTAGCGACGACTTCCTCGATTCGGGCACCATTGTCACCACGCGCGGGCGCCTGCCCGATTCCAACCTCACCTTCAGCGCGCACCCGGGCGACCTGCTCAACGGCGCGCCGATGGTGGTATTGACCGACAACGGCACCGCCTCGGCGGCGGAAATCGTCTCCGGCGCACTGAAGGACAACCATCGCGCCCTGATCGTGGGCCGGCGCACCTTCGGCAAGGGCGTGGTGCAGACCGTGCTGCCGCTGGATGCCGACCACGCGGTCAAGCTGACCACGGCGCGCTATTACACGCCCAACGGCACCTCGATCCAGGCCGAGGGGATCAAGCCCGACATTGCGCTGGGCGACCTGACCGTGGCCAAGGTGGACGATTCGAACGACGCCATCAGTTCCGAAGCGGACCTGCCGCACCACCTGGCCAATGAAACGGTGGCCAAGGGTTCGGACATCAACAACGACGGCAGCGCCGAGAACGAAAAACTCGCCACGACCGACTACGCGCTGTCGCAAGCGCTGAACATCCTCAAGGGCCTTGCTTTGCGCCGCGACGCGGGCGTGCCCGTGCCCGCCGCGCATTGAGCAGGCAGGCCCGATAGCCGCCTTCGCATCATCGTCATGGCGGCCGCGGCCGCCATGACCCCATCGCGATCGATACACGCGCCCCTTCGACGAAGCGGGCGCGGTATCTCCATGCGCAGGGGCTTTAGAAATCCTTCGACAGCGTCAGGTACAGGCCGCGGCGCGGCCCGTACTGCGGCGCGCCCACACCCACGCCGGTACCGCTGCGCAGGATGAAACTGCGGTCCAGTGCATTGATCAGCGCCAGCGAGGTGTGCAGCTTGCCGAAGCTGTCCAAGTTGAAGTCGTGCGACACGTCCAGGTTGAGCTGGAAGTACGAGGGCACCGACAGGCCGTTGGGTACCAGGCCGTCTTCACGCAGGCCCGTGCCGAACAGGAAGTCGGTGCCCACCTTGGTACTGTCGTCGATCGCGTAGTTGATGCCGCCCGAGGAGGTGTACTTCTGGTCGTGGTCCAGATGGATATAGTTGTTGGCAATGTAGGCCAGCTCGTCGGGCGCGAAGTTGTACTGGCTGGTGATGACATCCTTGCCCATGGCGCGGCTGAAGGAGAAGTTGAAGTAGGCGGTGACGGGGCCGTTGTCGTAGTTGACGCTGAACTCGTTGCCGCGCACCTTGCCGTACTTGTAGTTGAAGGTAGAATAGATCAGCGCCGTGCCGAACTGGCCTTCGTCCTGCAGGCGGTCGACCTGGCGGTAGTAGTTGTCCAGGCCCACGGTCCAATGCGGACCGATGTTCTGCTGCACGCCCAGGTCGTAGTAGTTGGAACGCTCGGTCAGCGGCGTGTTGTTGCCGTAGTCCTTCACCGCATTGGTGGTGTTGGCAAACTGGGCGATGTTCTCGGTAGAAATAAGCTCGGTCTGCGGCGGCGTGAAGTAGCGCGAATAACCGGCGTGCACGGTGGTGCTGTCGGTGGCCTGCCAGACCACGCCCACGCGCGGGCTCAGCTGGCTCTCTTCGCGGAAGGCCTCGTAGCGATCGCCGCGCAGGCCGTAGTTCAGCGTCCAATTGTCGCTGATGTCCCATTCGTCCTGGATGTAGGCCGCATCGGTCTTGGCCAGGATGCGATCGCTGGTGAAGACGCCAAACGGTACCGTGCTGGCCTGGTTGCCCTCGGCGTCGGTGGGAAATACCAGCGAGGAGGTGTTGGTGTAGGCACGGTCCAGCTCGCTGTACAAACCGTAGCGAAGCGTGTGGTCGCTCGCCCACGGCATCGAGAAATCGGCCTGCAGCGTGGTGGCGCGATCGCCCTGGTTGATCTGTGCTGCGACGCCGTTGAACATCAGGTCGCCGATGTCGTCGGGGTAATACTGCAGGCTGCTGTAGCGCTCGCCCACCGATACCTGGTAGTTGGTGTCGCCGAACTTGCCCTGCAGCGCGACGTTGCCGAAGCGTGTCTGTTCGTCCTGGCGCTCGTCCAGGTCGGCGGAGTTGAAGTTGGTAACGTCCAGGTAGCCGAACTGCGGTGTCTGGTTCGGATTGTTGGGAATCTGGAAGCGGTTGTCGGTGACGCCGAACATCACGCTAAGGCGCGTGTCGTTGTCGATCAGATACGACACGTCGCCGAACGCCTTCACCTGGTTGGTGCGGTCGTGGATCGGATCCTTGCTCGCCGTGGGGTTCTCGATGCCGACGTTGTTTTCCAGGTAGTTGGCGGTAAGGAAATAGTTCCATTTGCCGCTGCCGCCCCAGATCGAGGCAAACGGATTGACCGTACCGTAGGAGCCGCCGGTGATGCCTACCGTGCCGCCATTACCCAGGTCCGCGCCGGTCTTGGTGGTGATATCCACCACCGCCGCAGTGCGTTCGCCGTATTGCGCCGGTAGCGCGCCGTCCAGCAGCGTGACGCTCTGGATCGTGCGTGGATCCAGCGTCTGGCCGAAGCCGGAAATCGACTCGGGAATCATGATGCCGTTGATGCGGTATTGCAGATTGGCGTGGTCGCCGCGCACGTGCAGCTGGCCAAAGGAGTCCTGCACCACGCCCGGCGCCTGCAGCAGCACCTGGTTCATCGGCGTGGAATCGCCTAGCGGCAGCGCCTGGATGTCCTTGGCGGAAATCACGTACTGGCTGCTGCCGGTACCGGGCGACAGTGAATTGCGCGCTATGTCCAGCGCCGCATTCACGTTCACCGCGCTCAGCTGCTTGGCCTTGGCGCGGCGATTGCGGTTGCCGCTGCTGTCGTTGTCGTCCGCCGCGGCGTCATCACCCCCCACCGTGCCGGCCGGTTGCGTGGCGGGCGCCGTGGCCGGCGACGCGGCGGGAGCCGTGGTGGTGGCGGTACTGGCATAGCTGGCCGCGGTGTACAGCGCGAGGCTCAGGCCAAGGGCAAGCGGAGACAATTTCATGCAAAAGGGTTCCGGGGCGGCATGGTCGGGGAATCAAGCTCGATATGTTATAACATTTCCGTCACGAGCCTGCGCCCGTCCCAGAAGTCATGCCCGCCTTGTTCTCCCGGCCCCGGCCGCCGGATGTGCGCGGTTCACCCGGCTCTCATCGGAAAGTCGCGCGCGCGGACTATGATCCGGGGCATCCCGACCAGGAGCACGGCATGACCGAGCCCACCGCCTCCCCCGCCCATCTCCCGGCTGTCATCCAGCAGGACGAAGCCAGCAACCGGGTCACGCGGGCGATTATCGATTTCGTCAGCCAGATCCCCGACAGCAAGGTGCACGGCGCCGCCGATCCGGACGCCCAGGCGCGCCGCCTCACCGGCCGCGCCGCGCAGCGTGCCGCGCTCACTGCCGGCACGCTGGCGCTACCGCCGGGGCCGCTGGGCTGGCTCACCATCCTGCCCGAACTGATCTCGATCTGGAAAATCCAGGCACAGCTGGTCAGCGACATCGCCGCCGCCTACGGCAAGCACGCGGAGCTGGGCCGCGAGCAGATGCTGTGGTGCCTGTTTCGGCACACCTCCGCGCAGGCGTTTCGCGACCTGGTGGTGCGGCTGGGCGATCGGTTGATCTTCCGGCGGCTCTCCTACGGCGTGATCGAACGGGTGGCCAAGCAGATCGGCGTGAAGGTCACCCAGCGCGCGCTGGGCGAAGGTCTGTCGCGCTGGATGCCGGTGATCGGCGCGATCGGCGTGGGCGGCTATGCGTATTACGACACGCGCCAGGTGGCAGCCACCGCGATCGCGATGCTCAAGAACGAGATCGGCGTCGCCGACGATACGACACCGGTGCATGCGGTGGTGGTATCGCAAGAAGTCCCGGCTACGCGCGAACACCGCGCGCAGGGATGACGCCGCGCACCGTTTGCGTCAAGCTGCGCGCCGACGCCGTTAGTGGAGCCCCGGCATGAGTACGTTGCATGCGCGACCGGTCGCGCTGATCACCGGCGGCGCCAAACGCGTGGGCGCGGTGCTCGCGCGCAGCCTGCATGCCGCCGGCTACGACCTGGCGCTGCATTGCCGCCATTCGATCGCCCAGGCCCAGGCGCTGGCCGCCGAACTGCACGCGCAACGCGCCGACAGCGTACTGATATTGCAAGCGGAGCTGGCCGACATCCCGGCCCTGTCCAAACTGGTCGACGACACGCTGTCACGCTACGGACGCCTGGACGCGCTGGTCAACAACGCCTCGGCGTTCTATCCCACGCCGATCGGCCACGCGGACGCCGCGCAATGGCACGAGCTGTTCGCCTCCAATGCGCAGGCGCCGTTCTTTCTTGCGCAGGCCGCATTGCCGGCCCTACGCAGCGCGCACGGCGCGATCGTGAACCTGGTGGACATCTACGCCGAACGCGCGATCGCCGACCACCCGATCTACGTAATGGCCAAAGGCGCGCTGGCCGCGATGACGCGCACGCTGGCGCTGGATCTGGCGCCGGAGGTCCGCGTCAACGGCGTCGCGCCCGGCGCGGTGCTGTGGCCCAGCGACGGTAAGTCCTACGACGACCAGGCGGCGATGATGGCGCGCACGCCGCTGGGCCGCGCCGGCACGCCCGAAGACGTCGCCAGCGCGGTGCTATGGCTGCTGCGCGACGCGCCCTTCGTCACCGGACAGATCATCCGCGTGGACGGCGGGCGCAGCGTGTCGATCTGATCAGTAGCGCGAACGGAACGCGCTTTCCAGCATGGCCTGATCGAAGCCGCCGCCGGTTTCCCCTTCGTCCACGAAGCGATACAGGGCGACGGCGTAGATCACCTGCAGCGACGACTGCACCATGCCCAGCAGCGCCAGACCGATAAGCGCCAGCGCGAACACCAGCACCATCAGCGCGATCGAATGCGCACTGGCCGCGGCCATCACCAGCAGCACCACCACAAGCACGGCCGCCATCGTGATGAAACCGAAGGCAAAGCCAATGCCGGCGTTGCCGATCAGGTTTTCGCCCCAGCTTCGCTTGAGCAGTTCCACGCTGCGCTGCACGGCTTGCAGCGGTCCCACGTCTTCGTTCGCCAGCACCGGCACGACCAGAAACGTGGCCACCGTCCAGGCCAGGCCGAGCATGCCCACCACGAGGCGCCCAAGCCAACCGGCGCGCTGCTGCAGGCTGCGCAGCAGTGCGCCCACGGTGGCGGCAATCACCGCATAGCCAAGAATGGAGCCCAGGCGCGAACGCGCCGCCGCCAGGCCGTCGGAGACGCTCGCCTCATCGCCGCGCAAACGCGCCGTCGCAACGCTGGCCAGGGCCGTATTGAAGAAGATGATGACCGTGTACTGCGCCAGATAAAACAGGAACAGAAATACATAGTGCGACGGCGCGACATGATGCGCCATGCCGTAGGAACGGATGCGCTCGTCGTTGAGATACTCGATGCCCACCGGCGTAAGAAACGTCGCCGCCACGATCAACGTGCAGATGCCCGACAACAACGGAAACACGAGCAGCGATTTGTCCGAGCGCAACACCTGCGCGCTCGCTTTCAGCAATGCCCAACTGCGTGCGAACTTGCCCGCCATGATCATCCCCCTGTGATGTCCCCGCGTACCAGCATAGCGCCTATCGCGCCGATGCGCCGGGCACCTTGCGCAAGTCTTACGCCTGCAGGGGTTCGATGACCAGCGGCTCGCGTTCGGCGGGAAACTCCGCCCATAACTGCGCCATCGTGCGTCCGCTCACCGGGTGATGCAGCGTGGGCGCGATGTCGGCGATCGGCTTGAGCACGAACGCATGCTTGAGCTCCTTGCGCGGAATATCCAGATGCCCCGCGCCCTGCGTCACCAGATCGTCGTAAAGCACGATGTCCAGGTCGAGCGTGCGGTCGGCGTAGCGCGGCACGTCGCGGCGGCGGCCATGGCGGTCTTCCAGCGCGTGCAGCCAGTCGTTCAGCGCGGCGGGCGAGAGATCGGTGTCCAGGCCCACGGCGAGGTTGATGAAGTCGGGCCCGTCGAATCCGACCGCGGCGCTGCGATAGGCCGGCGACACGTCCAGCGCGCCGAAACGCGCACGCAATGCGTCCAGCGCCGCCGGCAGATAACGGTGCGGGTCCTGGTTGGAACCCAGGCTCAGATAAACCCGAGGCATCAGTCGGGCCGCTTGCCGCGTTCGATACACACGCCCACCGCCTTCGCACCGCGCACGGCACCGGGCTTGGAGAGTTTGAGCCGCACCCACGCCACGCCGAATTCGTCGCGGATGATGCCGGCGCAGCGCTCGGCCAGCGTTTCCACCAGGCCGAAGCTGGATTGGCCCACATAGGTGATCAGCCGCTTGGACACGTCCTTGTAATTGAGCGTGTGCGCGATGTCGTCGCTGGCGGCGGGCACGGTGTTGTCGAACGCCATCTCGATGTCCAACGACAATGTCTGGCGCACGCGCCGTTCCCAGTCGTAGATGCCGATGACGGCGTCGATGCGCAGGTCTTCGATGAAAACAATATCCATGCGTGCTCGCAAATGCGGCGCGGTCAGGCCGCGGGTGGCAGGGTTTGCAGGTCCCAGCGTGGAAACACCTGCACCGATGCGTCCTGATGCTGGCCGTGCGCAAGACGGATCGCGCCGGCCAGCGCGATCATCGCGCCGTTGTCGGTGCAAAACTGCAGGCGCGGAAAATAGGTCTTGAAGCCGTCCTTCGTCCCTGCCGCGGCCAGTTCTTCGCGCAGGCGGCGGTTGGCGCCAACGCCACCGGCGATCACCAGCCGCCGGCTGCCGGTTTCGGCAAGCGCGCGGCGGCATTTGATCAACAGCGTGTCGACAATGGCTTCCTCGAAAGCCCGCGCGATGTCGGCGCGGGTCTGTTCGCCCTGGTCGGACTGCTGCCAGGCCAGCAGTACCTGGGTCTTGAGGCCCGAGAAGCTGAAATCCAGGCCGGGGCGATCGGTCATCGGGCGCGAGAAGCGGAACACGCCAGGACGGCCGCTGCCCGCCAGCGCCGCCAGCGCGGGGCCGCCGGGGTATGGCAGGCCCATCAGCTTGGCGGTCTTGTCGAACGCCTCGCCCGCCGCGTCGTCAAGGGTATCGCCCAGAATCCGGTAGTGACCGACCGCCTGCACGTGCACCAGCATCGAATGGCCGCCGGAGACCAGCAGCGCCACAAACGGCGGCTGCGGCGGATCATCCTCCAGCAGCGGCGCCAGCAGGTGGCCTTCCATATGATGGACGCCGATCGCCGGCACGCCGAGTGCCCACGCCATCGCGCGGCCGGTGGCGGCGCCCACCAGCAGCGCCCCGACCAGACCGGGGCCGGCGGTATAGGCCACGCCGCCAAGCTCGGCGGGGGTCAGCCCCGCCTGCGCCAGCGCCTCGCGCACCAGCGGCAGCAGCTTGCGCACGTGGTCGCGGCTGGCCAGTTCCGGCACCACGCCGCCGTAATCGGCGTGCAGCTTGATCTGGGTGTACAGCGCATGCGCCAGCAGGCCATGCCCGGGCGCACGCGGCTCCCAGCGCAGCAGCGCGACGCCCGTTTCGTCACAGGACGTTTCGATACCCAGGATGGGACGAGGTGCGGCGGCAGGGGTCATGAGTTGCCAAGTGGGGCGATGGGCGGCCGGGCCAAGGCACGTGCGGGCCGGGCACCAGCTCGATTCAGCTTCAAATGGTATCGGCAAACGCGGCAACCCGCATGCGCACGCCGCGAAGCGGGGGTGAGCGCGGGTTCTTTGCGCCCGGCACTTTGAAATCTTTACGCCTCTGAGGGTATACTTCGCGGCTCGCCCGCTTCATGCGGGCCTGTTTATCATCCGGAGTTTCCATGCCCAGCGTAAAAGTCCGCGAGAACGAACCGTTCGAACTCGCCCTGCGCCGCTTCAAGCGCACCTGCGAAAAGGCCGGCGTCCTGGCCGAGACCCGCAAGCGCGAGTTCTACGAGAAGCCGACCCAGGAACGCAAGCGCAAGCGCGCCGCCGCCGTGAAGCGTCACCTGCGCCGCCTGTCGCGCGACGTTTCGCGCAAGACGCGCCTGTACTGAGCGCCGTCCGCCCCGGCGGACCCGCTGTTCAGCCGCGTTTTGTTCAGCCGCGTTCCGCGCTGAACCATCAAACCGCTCGCAGCCGGCGCGTCCATTCGCAGCCGCTGCCAGCCAGGCACTTGCACTGGCCGACGTTGCTCCGCAGCGTCGGCTTTGTGCTTTGCGCGTTCCGAAGAGGAATCTTCCCATGAGCCTGAAACAGCAACTCACCGAAGACATGAAGACCGCCATGCGCGGCGGCGACAAGCACCGCCTGGGCGTGATCCGCCTGGTGCTGGCGGCCATCAAACAGCGCGAAGTGGACGAGCGGATCGAGCTGGACGACACCCAGACCCTGGCCGTGCTGGAAAAAATGCTCAAGCAGCGCAAGGACTCGGTCACCCAGTTCGTGGCCGCCGGCCGCGAAGACCTGGCCGAAGTCGAACGCGCGGAAATGGTCGTGATCGACCAGTACCTGCCCGCCAAGCTCAGCGACGAGGAGATCGACGCCATCATCGCCGCCGCGATCGCCGAAACCGGCGCCAACAGCGCGCGCGACATGGGCAAGGTGGTCGGCGTGGTGAAAGCCAAGGCCGCCGGCCGTGCCGACATGGGCCAGGTGTCCGCGCGCATCAAGGCGCGCCTGGGCGGCTGAACCGCACGGCGGCGCCTCGCCGTCGGCGGCACACCTTCACATCGGGCCCGGCTCGGTTAGGCTACGGTCTGGCCAAGGACATCGCGGACAGGAGCACCCATGCATCTGATCAAATGGGCCATCATTTTCGGCCTGGTGTCGCTGGTATCGGGCTGGCTGGGCTTTGGCACCTTGTCCGGCGTGACGGGTACGATCGCCAAGGTACTGTTCGCGATCTTCCTGGTGATCTTCCTGATCGTGATCCTGGCGGTGATCGGCCTGATCCACCTGCTGTAACCCGTGCCAGACCATGCGGGCACCCTCCGCGGCCGTCCGCATCATTGGCGTGGCCACGCCCGATGCTTCCACCCAAGCGCATTTGCGTACGCGACCGAGCCATGATGCCCATGGCAGGTTGCGTTGGCGTGGCCGCCATGCGGCAGCGCGCGGCCTGGCTTGGCAGCCGGCCAAGCCGGCGCCACGCACGACCACCTGACAGCCACGCCAACGCAACGCGGACTACGCCAATAGTGTGAACAGGCCCTAGACTAAACCGATCATGCGCGGCCGCATCCCCGACAGCTTCATTGACGAACTGCTAGCCCGCGTCGACATCGTCGACGTGATCGAGCGGCGCGTGCCCATGAAAAAAGCCGGCCGCGAATGGACCGCCTGCTGCCCGTTCCATAACGAGCGCACGCCTTCGTTCTACGTCAGCCCCGCCAAGCAGTTCTTCCACTGCTTTGGCTGCGGCGCGCACGGCAGCGCGATCAAGTTCCTGATGGATTACGAGCGGCTGGAATTTCCGGACGCGGTGGAAGAACTGGCCCAATCCGTCGGCTTGAAGGTTCCTTACGAAGGGGCGCGCGACAACGCGCCGCGCGAGGACAAAACCGACCTGTATGCCGTGCTCGATGCCGCCGCCCGCTGGTACGAGGGCGAGCTGCCCAAAAGCGCCGATGCCAAGGCATATTGCGCCAAGCGCGGCCTGGATGCCGAAACGATGGCGCGCTTTCGCATCGGCTGGGCGCCGGCCGGCTACGACGGCGTGATCCGCGCGTTGGGCAACAGCGACAAGCGCATGCAACTGCTGACCGAAGCGGGCATGGTCGCCAGCAGCGAGCGCGGCAGCAAGTACGACCGCTTCCGCGAACGGTTGATGTTTCCGATCCTCGACCGGCGCGGCCGCGTGATTGCCTTCGGTGGCCGCATTATTTCCAGCGCGCCGCCTGCGGGCGAAGATCAAGAACCTGCCCGCACTTCTCAACAAGGTACAGGCCCCAAATACCTCAACTCGCCCGAAACCCCGCTGTTCCACAAAGGCCGCGAGCTGTTCGCGCTGTGGCAGGTCAAGCAAGCCAACAGCCATCTGGCGCGCATCGTGGTGGTGGAAGGCTACATGGACGTCATCGCACTGCACCAGGCAGGCCTGCCGATCGCGGTAGCCACGCTCGGTACCGCGACCACGCCCGAGCACACCGAAGTATTGTTCCGCGCCGCGCCCGATGTGGTGTTCTGCTTCGATGGCGATCGCGCCGGCCGCTCCGCCGCCTGGAAGGCGCTGGAATCGGCCCTGCCCCGCCTGCGCGACGGCCGGCAGGCCTATTTCCTGTTTCTGCCCGATGGCGAGGATCCGGACACGCTGGTACGCAAGGAAGGCAAGGAAGGCTTCGAAAAGCGCCTGCGCGAAGCCACGCCGCTGTCGGAATATTTCTTCGGCGAACTTGCGCACGACGTCGACATGGCCAGCCTCGATGGCCGCGCGCGGCTGGCCGAGCGCGCGCGGCCGCTGATCGCGCGCCTGCCCGACGGCGCCTTCCGCGACCTGATGGCGCAGGAACTGGAAAAGCGCAGCGGTGCGCGCGCCGTGCTCGAACCCGATGCCGGCATGCGCCGCGCAGTGCAGCGTCCGGTCGCCGTGCAGCGCTCCCTGGTGCGCAGCGCCATCGCGCTGCTGCTGGCACAGCCCGGGGTCGCCGACCAGGTCGAAAAGCCCTACGGTTTCCTGCGCCTGGACAAACCCGGGGTAGAACTGCTGGCCGAACTGCTGGACACCGCACGCGCGCGTCCGGGCATCAATCCGGCGATGCTGGTGGAACATTTCAGCGAGCGGCCCGAATACGCGTCACTGCAGAAGCTGATGGCCGCGACCGTGGTCGGCGAGCCCGAGGCGCAGCGCATCGAATTCCTCGACGCGCTGCTCAAGATGCAGCAGCAGGCCATCACGCAGCGACGCGACGCGCTGGTCAGCAAGAACCGCGAGGGCGCGCTCAGCGATGCCGAAAAAGCGGAATTGCGCGAACTGCTGGCCGCACGCGTACCTGCACCCGCGGCGTCTTCATGAGTAAGATCCCCGTTTCGCCGGACGCGCATGCCCGCGCCGGCTTCACTACCAAGGGCCGCGGATGGATCTGCTTGAACGCCTGATCACGATTTTCGCCGAGAACGGCTACGTTGCAGTGTTTCTGGCGCTGCTGCTGTGCGGCGCGGGCATTCCGATTCCCGAGGACATCACCCTGGTTGCCGGCGGCGTGATCGCGGGCCTCGGCTACGCCAACGTGCACATCATGGCCGGCGTAACGATGGCTGGCGTGATGATCGGCGATGCGGGCATGTTTCTGCTCGGCCATCACTTTGGCGTGCACATGTTGCAGTGGCGCCCGATCGCCCTGCTGATGCCGCCGCGACGCTACGCGAAGATGCAGCAAAAGTTCGAACGCTTCGGCAATCGGCTGCTGTTTTTCGCGCGCTTCCTGCCGGGCATGCGCACGGCGGTCTACATCACCGCCGGCGCCACGCATCGCGTGACGTTCGCGCGGTTCCTGCTGATCGATGGCCTGGCCTCGCTGATCAGCGTGCCGCTCTGGGTGTACTTGGGCTATTTCGGCGCGAACCGCCGCGAATGGCTCAGCATGTGGATTCGCCGCGGACAGGGGAGCCTGTGGGTAGTGGGCGCGGTGATCGTGCTGGGCACGCTGGCGCTGTGGTGGTACCGGCGCACGCGCAAGGCCCGCCCGCAGGTTTCCACAACCGCAGGGCCGTCCAGACGTCTGGATGGCCTTTGACGGTTACTTCGAGGATACGGCAATGTCCTGCCGGTGCCACCAGCCGCCGCCCAGTGCCTGGAACAGGGCCACCGAATCGGCATAGCGGTTGGCGCGCGCCTGGATCAATGCAAGCTGGGCCTGGCTGTAGGTCACCTGCGCGTTGAGCAGGGCGACCATGCTGATGTCGCCCAGCGCGTACTGCCGTTGCGCGATGTCGAGGCTGTGCGCAGCGGCGCGTTCGGCGCGTGCAGTGGCGGCCATGGCGTCGGCATCGGACTGGATCGCGTGCAGCGTATCGGCGACGTTTTGCAGCGCCGACAGCACCGTGCTGCGGTACTGCTCCGCGGCCTGCCGGTAAGCCGCTTGCGCCGCGCGCTGGCGATGCAGCAAGGTACCGCCGGTGAAGATCGGCGCGGTGATGCCGGCACCGATGTTCCAGAAGCCGGTGCCCGAGCCGAACAAGTTATGCAGCTGATCGGCCGCGCTGCCCCAGTTGGCGGTGACGTCGATGTTCGGCAGGCGCGCGGCGAACGCCACGCCCACCTGCGCGCAAGCAGCATGCAGGTTCGCGTCGGCCATGCGCACATCCGGACGCTGCTCCACCAGCCTGGCCGGCAGGGTCAGCGGCAGATCCTGCGGCAACTGCAATCTATCGAAATTGAACTGCGCCGGTACGTCCTGATCCGGCGATCGACCCGTCAGCACGGCGAGCAGATCGCGTTGTTGCGCCAATTGCTTCTGCAGCGGCGGCAGTGTTGCGCGCGTCTGTTCCAGGGTTGCCACCTGCGCGGCGATATCGGCATCGGCCATGTCGCCAAGCGCGAGTTGCGTGCGGTTGGTTTTAAGGATCCTGGACTGGCTGTCGACCATGTCCTGCGTGGCGGCGATCTGCGCGCGCAGCGACGCTTCGTTGATGGCGGCGTTGACCACGTTCGAGGTCAATGTGAGATACGTCGCCTCGATCTGAAACCGCTGCGCATCGGCCTGCGCCGCCAGCGATTCCACCTGGCGCCGGTTGGCGCCCCACAGATCCGGCGCGTAGGAAATGCTCAACTGCGCGGTGGTAAGGTTGTAGAGCGTGCTGTTGGAAGCCACGTTGCTTGAGAGCACCTGGCCGGTCTTTTGCCGCGTCGGGTCCACACCCGCACTGACCTGCGGGTAATACGCACCGCGCTGCGCCTTCACATTCTCGATCGCCGACACCAGCGCCTGCTGCGCGGCCGCCAGGTCAGCATTGTGCTTGATCGCATCGTCGATCAGGCCATTCAGCGGTTCGGAGTGAAACACTGTCCACCATTGGCCGGGAATGTCCATGCCCTGCACCAGTTGCTGGGCCGTGCCGCCGGGCGCCTGCGTCGATGCGGTGACCTTGGGCAGCGGCGTGGACGTGTAGCCCTGCGCCGTCGGCGCCGCGGGACGATGGTAGTTTGGCCCCACCGCACAGGCGCCAAGCATCAGGGCGATGCCCAAGGTAAGCGCGCCGTGCCCGGCCCGCCACGATGCCATGTTCTTGATGGCGTGCATGATCAGATCTCCGCCGCCGACGGTGGGTGGCCGAAGCGATTGTTGATGAAATTCTCCAGGCCGAAATACAGGCTGGGCAGGATGAACAGCGTCAACATCGTGGCGATGGGCAAGCCGCCCACCACCACCGTCGCCAAGCCGCGCTGCACGTCGGTACCGATACCGGTGGCCAACGCCGCGGGCAGCATGCCGATACTCGCCACCGTGGCGGTCATCAGTACCGGACGGAAGCGTTCGGTAGCGCCCACCAGCACCGCCTCGAACAGCGACAGTCCTTCTCGTCGCACCCGATTGATGTTGGATACCATGATGATGCCGTTCTGCACCGCCACGCCGAACAAGGCGATAAAGCCCACGGCGGTGGCGATGTTCAGCGTTTCGCCGCGCAAATGCAGCGCGATCAGGCCACCGACCGTGGCCAGCGGCACGACCCCGAGCACGAGCACCGCCTGATGGAACTTGCCGAATTCGGCAAACAGCAACACCGCCATGATCGCCATCACCATGCCCATCACCACGATCAGGCGCGCTTGTGCACGCTCCTCGTTCTCGAAATTGCCAGCCCACTCCAACCGGTACGCGTTCGGGTCGAAATGCACTTTTTCGGCGATCTGCTTCTGCGCGTCGGCCAGGTAGTCGGACAGTGCGCGGTCGCGGTTGTCGATGCGAATGGTCAGCTCGCGATGGCCCATCTCATGCGCAATGGTGCTTTCGCCCATGGCCAGCCGGATGTGCGCCACCTGCTTGAGCGGCACCTGCGCACCGCTGGCCGATGTAAGCGGCAACTCGCCCAACGCCTGGAGATTGTTGGCCACGTCGTTGGATACGCGCGCGGTAACGTTGTAGATGCGATCGCCCACGTAGACCTGCGTGATCGGCGCGCCACCGATGGCCGTCTGAATCAGATGCGTGATGTCGTCCACGTTGATGCCATAGCGCGCCGCCGCTTCGCGGTCGGCGGTGATGGTGAGCTGCGGAATCGGCGGCTCCTGGAAGATGGAGGCTTCGGCGGTGCCGCGCACGCCCTGCAGCACGTCCACGATCTGGTCGCCGATGCGACGTAGTTCCTTGAAGTCGTCGCCGTAGATGCGCAGCACCAGCGGGCTGTGCGCACCGCCGATCATATCGTTTTCGCCATCGACGATCGGCTGGCTGATGCCCACGCTGATACCGGGAATCTGATCCAGGCGCGCGCGGAACTTGCGCAGGAATTGCGCCTTGTTCTCGCCGTGCCAGGTGCTATACGGCGTCAATCCCACGGCCGCTTCCACGTGCGAGGGCGTCCACGGATCGGTACCGGAGTCATTGCGCCCCAACTGCGTGACGACGTAGGACACTTCGGGGAATTCACGCACCGCCTTGCGCAACTGGGCCGTCATCGCACTGGCCTTGTCCAGCGACAAACCGGTCGGCATCTGCACCTGCAGCCACAAGGACCCTTCATCGAGGTCGGGAAGAAATTCGCGGCCGATCGTCGCACCAAGAATCAGCACGCCGCAGAACGCCACGATGGCGACCGCATAGGCGATCGGCAAGCGGTGCAACAATTTGCCCAGCGTATGGGTAAAGGCGTTCTGCAACCGCTCCAGCGGCTTGTTGTGGAACAGCTTGCGCGGCTTGCGCAATGCCAGGTACGCCAGCGCCGGCGTCAACGTCACCGTGCACAGCAAGGCCGCCAGCAACGCGTAGCCCACCGTGAAGGCCATCGGCCGGAACAGTTTCCCTTCGGCGTGCTCGAACGCAAACAGCGGCAGGTAAGCGGTGACGATGATCAAGGTGGCAAAGAAAATCGAGCGGCCCACATGGCCGGTGACCAGCATCACGTCGTCTTCGGTAAGTACTTCGGCAGGTTTCATCTCGCGCTGGCGCAGGATGGCCTCAGTTACCACGATCGCTCCGTCAACGATCACGCCGAAGTCGATCGCGCCAAGCGAAAAAAGGTTCGCCGACATGTGCGTAAACTGCATCAGGATGAACACCGTCACCAGCGACATCGGAATCGCCACCGCCGCCACCAGCGCCGAACGCGGGCTGCCCAGGAACAGGATCAGCACGATGCAGACCAGGCCGATGCCTTCCATGACGGTGTGAAAGACTTTTTCCTTGGTCGCGTTGACCAGGTTGTCGCGATCGATGTACGGAACGATTTTCACGTCCTGCGCCGTGAGCTGCTTGTTCAGTTCATCCACCTTTGCGTGGATGCCTTCGAGTACGCGCGAGGGGTTGTCGTACTTCAACAGATCGCAGATGCCCTCGATCGTATCCGGATTATTGTCCTTGCCCAGGATGCCCTCGCGCACCTGATGCCCGTAGCGCAGTTTGCCCAGGTCGCGCACCAGCACGGGCACGCCGTTGTTCTGGGTCACCACCACCTCGCCCAGATCCTTGAGCGAATGCACCATGCCGATGCCGCGCACGATGTAGGACTGCTCGCCGCGCGTGATGCGCCCGCCGCCCGCGTTGGACGTGTTGGCGGCGATCGCGGCCGTCACCTGGTTGACGCTCACCCCGTAGTGCAGCAATTGCCTGGGATCGAGCTCAAGCTGGAATTCCTTGGTGAAGCCGCCGAAATTGTCGACGTTGATCACGCCCTGCACTTGCTCCAGCGCCGGGATCACCACCCAGTTCTGGATCTCCGACAGCTGCATGAGATTCTTGCTGTTCGATTCCAGCGTGTAACGATAGATCTCGCCGGCCGGGCCGCTGACCGGATCCAGCCCCGGCGTGATGCCCGGCGGCAGGGTCGCCTGGCTGATGTGTTCCATCACGCGCTGGCGTTCCCAGTAATCGTCGGCGCCGTCCTTGAATACCAGCGTGATCAGCGACAGGCCGAAAGTGCTGCTCGAACGCATCGCCACCAGGCCCTGGGTATTGGCCAGGCTGCGCTCCAGCGGTGTGGTGATCTGCTGTTCGATTTCTTCGGCGGCCAGCCCCGGCACCTGCGTGGTGACCTGCGCGGTGACGTCGCTCAGTTCCGGATACGCCTCGATCGCCAACTGCGTCCAGGAGTAATAGCCAAAGCAGATGACCAGCGCCGTCACCACGATGAACAGCGTGCGCTTCTCGAAGCAGAAGCGGAAGAGCCGATTAATCATTGAGCAGCACTCCGCCCCTGACGACCACGCGATCGCCAGCCTTCAAGCCCTTCAGCACCCGCGTGCCATCGCTCTCGTCGTAGCTCAGATCGACGGCGCGGCGCTCGAACGTCCACGGCGACACTTCCACGAACACGGTGGTGCTGTCGTTGTTCATCACCAGCGCCGATTCAGGCACGAACACCTGCGCCGGTTGGGGAATGTCGATGCTCGCCGTGGCGAACATGTTGGGCTTGAGCCGGCCATCGGGGTTGGCGAAAGCCACGCGCACCAGGTCGCGCCGCGTGTCCGGCTGCAGCACGGGGCTGACGAAGCTGACGCTGCCGTGGAATACCTGGCCCGGATAGGCCCAGAGCGTGGCATCCACCGCCTGGCCCTTGGCGATCAATCCCGAATCGATTTCCGGCACGTTGGCGGTGATCCACACCATGTCCAGGTTCGAGATGGTCATCATCGCGGTGGTGGGATCGTTGACATAGGTTCCCGGTGCCACCGAAAGCGCCGTGACGTAACCGCTGATGGGCGCCGTCACCTGCATGGGACGCGCGGTGCTGGCGTCGGGCGAACCGCTCAATGACACAAGGCGCGTGCGTGCGCGGTCGTATTCGGCCTGCGCCTGGTTGAAGCCGCTCTGCGCTGCCTCCAGGTCTTTGGCCGCACTGCCGCCGGCAGCTTTTACCCCGCGCGCGCGATCCAGCGCTTTCCTGGCCAGATCCAGCGCATCGCGCGCCTTCACTACGTCGGCGTTGGCTTGGGCCATGTCGCCCGAATCGACCACCGCCAGCAACTGGCCGCGGTTGACCCGATCGCCCAGGCCCACCTTCAGCTCGACCACCTTGCCGGTCAGCGCGGGCAGCACGTTGGCGGTGCGTGCCGGGTCCGCTTCCACATTGGCGGGAAACGCCATGGCGTGCGGCGCGGCCCGCACCTGCACCGGCTGCACCACCAGCTCCTTGCGCAGCGGGGAATCGGCGGGCACCTTCAACAAACCGTGATCCACGGTGAAGGACGGCGGGGCTTGGACATCGTCGCTGGAGCCGCGCGAGCAGGCGGCCACGCCCAGTGCCACGGCAATGGCTACGGATACTCGCAGTCCATGGGTCGTCAGATGAAACATAGGGATTTCCCTTCGGCTTGACGCTCGAATGCGTTTTCTGCAACCACAAGGCCACAGAGCTGTTGCAAAACGGTGAAGGGCAGGCAGGTCGCTGCGTTTGAACGACCTGGCGTATCCCGGAACCGCGGGTTTTGGCCGCCTATATGACCTCCGCTGCCGGGTGACGCTCCTGCTGGAGCGCACGCGCAGACAGGCTCTAAGGCGGGTAAATTGTCGTTGGTTCTGCTTGCGCGTGACTGTCCAAGTTCAAGCTTTTCCTTGTGCGGCAGCGTTGGAAAGGGCGCCGCGAACCAGCCGGTCCTGCAACAGGCCGGCCCGCTCCAGCGGCAGATAGGCGATCGCCGCCAGATGCGAATGGATGCGCCGCAAGTCGCGCAGGATGCGCAGGTACACATCGCCGCCGCCGCCATCGCGATGTTCGCGCAAGGCGCGAATATGCCGGTCCGACGATTCGTTTTCCAACCGCCATAACAGTTCTTTACGCTCGACCAGCTGCTGGGCCGCGCGCAGGTCGCCGCGCATGAACACCGTGATCGCCAGGCGCAGGCTTTCCATCACCTGCGCATGCATGATCGCAAGATCCTGGATGTCCTCGGCTGAAAAATCCTGTCCGCTTTGCGCTTTCTTGGCGGCAAATTCCATCAGATTGTTGGCGGTGATGTCGCCGATGTGCTCGATGTTCATCACGAACGCGTGGATCTCCTGGCTGCGCGCGCCGTCCTCTTCGTTCAAGGCTTCGCTGCCAAGATCCGTGAGGTATTGGCGGATCGCGATGCCCAGGCGATCGAGCCATGGATCCATGCGGCTGATGGTGGTGGCACGCGCGGCGTCGTCCTTGCCGAACACCTCCACCAGACTGGTCAGCATGCCTTCGACGGTATCGGCCATGCGCATGGATTCGCGCGTGGCGTTGACCAGCGCCACGTTGGCGCTTTCGAGCGCGGCCTCGTCCAGGTACAGCGGCATGCCCGGATCGGCCGGACGCGGCGGTTCGGGCAACAGGCGCACCAGCAGCTGCGCAAAACGTTCGATCGGCAGGATGAAGATCACCGCCAGGGCAAGGTTGAACGCGGTATGGAAGTTCACCGCGATACGCGCGGGCGACGCGCCCAGCGGCGCCAGCCATTGCGTAAGCGGATGCAGCAACGGCAGGCAGACCAGGCAGCCGGTCGCGCGCACCAGCACATTGCCCAGCGGCAGCCGGCGCGCCACCGGCGTGTGGGCTTCCAGCAAGGCCGGCAAGGTGCCGCCGAGATTGGCGCCGAGCACCATCGCCAACGCTTCCTGCGTATCGACGACACCGGCGGTGGCGAAGGACACGATCAACAGCACCACCGCCACGCTGGAATGGCACAGCCAGGTAAGGAGCGCCGTTGCCAGCAGCACCAGCACGGGTTCGCCGGCAAGGCTCTCCATCACCGCGCGCACGGCTTGTGCGTTCTGGATCGGCGCCATGGTCAGCACCAGCAGATGCAAGGCGAGCAGCATCAGCCCCAGCCCGATGCCCACGCGGCCAAGGTTCTGATGGCGTGCGTCGTCGGAGCGGCGATGCATGGCGGTGCCCAGCAAAATGAGGATCGGCGCGACCAGCGCGATGTCGAACGACATCACCTGCACGATCAGCGTAGTGCCGACGTTGGCACCAAGCATGACCACCAATCCGGGCGTGAGACCCAGAAAACCGCCCGCCGCGAACGACGTCGCCATCATGCCGGCGGCGGTACTGCTCTGCAGCAGCGCGGTAATGCACACGCCGAACGTGAACGCCGTGGGGCGCCGCTCCAGGTAGCGGCCAAGGCCGCGACGCAACGCGCTGCCGTAGCCGCGCAGAACGCCGCTGGTGACCATGTGCGTGCCCCACAGCAGCAGCGCAACGTAGCCGAAGATATCGAAGAAAGCGAACGTGCCTTTCATCCGGGCAACTCCTTGAATCGAACGTTCCCGCCGTGTCCTTTCCACGATGGACGGGAACCGCATGTGCGGCAAGGCCCAAGCCCGCCAGGCAAGGCATGGCGGCCAGTTGGGATTTGCCTTCATCGCCCTTCCTCCATCAGGGAGAAAGGGCCGCTTTACTGGATCAGAGCCAGCGTCCGTAACGGCGGATGTAGAGCAGCTTCATCACCTGCGTCAGCGCGCAGTAGGCCGCCACCGTCGCCGCCAGCCAGCCGAAATACACGCCGGGCAGTTCCACCATGCCGATCTTCGGGCCCACGCCGGTGAACGGAATGAGCATGCCGATGACGATGATCGCGGTGGTCAGGCCCAGTACCGGCGCCGCCGCCACGCTCTGCACGAACGGTATCCTGCGCGTGCGAATCATGTGCACCACCAGCGTCTGCGTCAGCAGGCTCTCGATGAACCAGCCGGACTGGAAGAACGCCTGGTGAGCCTGATTGTTTGCGCCGAACAGATACCACAACAGCGCGAAGGTGGTGATGTCGAAGATCGAACTGGTCGGGCCGATCCAGACCATGAAGCGGCCGATGTCGCTGGCATCCCACTTGCGCGGCTTGCGCAGGTATTGGTCGTCCATGCGGTCGAACGGAATGGACAGCTGCGAGATGTCGTACAGCAGGTTCAACACCAGGATCTGCAGCGGCAACATCGGCAGGAACGGCAGGAAGAACGCCGCCGCCACCATGCTGAGCACGTTGCCGAAGTTGGAGCTGGCCGTCATCTTGATGTACTTGATGATGTTGCCGAAAGTGATGCGGCCTTCGATCACGCCTTCTTCGAGCACCATCAGGTTCTTTTCGAGCAGGATGATGTCCGCCGACTCCTTGGCGATATCGGTGGCGGTATCGACCGAAATGCCCACATCCGCTTCGCGCAGCGCGGGCGCGTCGTTGATGCCGTCGCCGAGGAAGCCCACCGTATGGCCCTGGCGCTGCAGCGACTTGACCACGCGCGCCTTTTGCAGCGGCGACATCTTGGCAAATACGGTGGTGCGCTTGACCAGGTCGTCCAGCTCGGCGTCTTCCAGCGGTTCGATGTCGCGGCCCTGCGCGGAGTTCTCCACGTCCAGGCCCACTTCGCGGCAGATCTTGCGCGTCACCGCCTCGTTGTCGCCGGTGATCACTTTCACCGTGACGCCGTGATGGTGAAGCGCGGCGATCGCCGTGGCCGCCGTATCCTTGGGCGGATCGAGGAAGGCCAGGCAACCCACCGCCGTCAACTCCGCTTCATCGGCCACGCCATAGGCGCCGCTGCGCGGTGCGTCTTCCTTGATCGCCACCACCAGCACGCGCAGGCCGTCTTCGTTGAGGCGACGGGTCATCGCCTTGATCTCGCGGCGGCGCTCGTCGGTCATCGGCACGGTTTCATCGCCGCGACGTTCCCGGGTGGCGATGGCAAGCATCTCCTCCACCGCGCCCTTGCATACCAGCAGATGATGGCCGTGCCCGTTGGCCAGCACCACCGACATGCGGCGGCGCTGGAAGTCGAACGGAATTTCGTCCACCACGCGATAGCGCGCCACGATCGGCTCCAGATCGCGATGCGCCAGCACGGCCTTGTCCATCAGGTTTTTCAAGCCGGTCTGGAAGTGGCTGTTGAGGTAGCCGTATTCGAGCGCGTCTTCCGAATCCTCGCCGTCGAGGTCAAGGTGGCGTTCCAGCACGATCTTGTCCAGCGTGAGGGTGCCGGTCTTGTCCGTACACAGCACGTCCATCGCGCCGAAGTTCTGGATGGCATTCAAGCGCTTGACCACCACCTTGCGCCGCGACATCGCCATCGCGCCCTTGGCGAGGTTGGCGGTGACGATCAGCGGCAGCATTTCCGGCGTCAGGCCCACCGCCACCGACAGCGCGAACAGCAGCGCCTCCAGGAAGCCGTGCTTGTACCACTGGATGCCCAGCACCACCGGCACCATCACCAGCATGAAGCGGATCAGCAGCCAGCTCACGCTGCTCACGCCGCGGTCGAAGCTGGTCTGCACGCGCTCGCCCACGATGGTGCGCGCCAGCGACCCCAGGTAGGTGCGCGAGCCGGTTGCCGCGGCTACGGCCGTGGCCGTGCCGCTCACCACGTTGGTGCCCATGTAGCAGATGGTGGGCAGATCCAGCGGATTGCCCTGTTGCGCACCGTGCTCGCCGCCTTCGACCAGATGCGCCTGGCCCGGCGCGGCCTTCTCCACCGGTAGCGATTCGCCGGTAAGGATCGCCTGGCTGATGAACAGGTCCTTCGCGGAGAGCAGGCGCAGGTCGGCGGGCACCATGTCGCCCGCCCCCAGGTGCACGATGTCGCCCACCACCAGCTCGCCCACCGGCACTTCGATGCGTTCGCTATGTCCATCCGACGCGCGGCGGGTGACAGTGGCGGTGTTGCGCACCATCGCCTTGAGTTTTTCCGCCGCCTGCGAGGAACGGTATTCCTGCGTGAAGCTCAACAGCACGCTGATGCCCACCATCACCGCGATGATGACCGGGCCGGACAGATCGTCCGGCGTCAGCACCACCTGCACCACCGCCAGAATCAGCAGCACGATGATGAAGGGGTTCTTGAACGCGCGCAGCAGCTGCACCGTCCAATGCGGCGGCTTTTCGTGCGAGACCTCGTTCACGCCATCGCGATCCAGGCGCTCGGTGATCTGCTCTTCGTTAAGGCCCGCCGTGGTGGCGTCCAGGCTGGCAAGCAGCGCCTCGTTCTCTTTGAACGCTTCCTGGGCGGCGGCCACGCGCGTGGACGCGGCTGCCGTCACTTTGGCGACAGCCTTGGCCATAACAGCCTGGGTGGAGTGCTTCATCATGTCTCGCTTCCGTGGATGTCCTATGCATGCGGCAGGGAAGCGAGCGTCGGGAACGACTTACTTCCGCTACGGCAATCCGCGGCCGAGGGGCAACCACCCCGGCCGGCAAAGCGACCTTGGTGGTGGAGGCCAGCCCTTGCGCAGATTGCTACGGCGCATCAGAGGCTAGATACCAGATGAAGATGACGGGACGTACGCGACGTGCCGGCCGGCGGCTGTTCGTGCCAAGGGGCCGCGGGGCGCGCCTGGGCGGCCGGCTGGTTCAGCGGCTGCGGCACGGTTACTGAAATGGAAACGCGCACCGGCTCGCGGCGGCCGGACAGGGAAAACCGACCCGCGGTGCGCAGACGAAAGAAATCGCGAAGGAGCTTCATTGGCCCATCTCCTCTAAAACGGTGCTCACGGCACCGTTAGGAGCGGGCCGGACTTCCCTAGTGGAGGAAAGCGCCGGCCAACCGCTGGCGGTTGCCGCGAACGATCAGCTTGTTATGCAATGCCGGCACCCGATGCTCGCGGATGTCGACGTTGCGACTAGGGTAAACGTCCATATGCCTTGGTTAAGTTCGGACAGAGGCCCTGCCGGTGATACCGCGCCGGTGGGCGCGTGCATTGTCATGCTGCGGTGCGAGAGTGTCAACCCTCGGACATAAATCTTTGTCGGTCAGGGGCATTTTTTTCCCAGCCAGACAGATCGGCCAAATGGCTAAGGGCGCCTTCGCCCACTACAGCGGTACCGCCGACCCGGCTCCCTCCCGGCTACCTTCCGGGGTAGTTGCCGGAAACAGAACTTCGGCCCAGGCCAGGAAGCTCAGGCCCGCCTCGCGTCCGATGCCGGCAGATTGCACATGCAGAGGCCTGCCCATTGGCATGCCAGCACCCGCGTGACGCCGGGCGCCGAATCCGATAAGGGAAAAAGCGCCGTTGAAGATCAGCGGCCTGTCGATGCAATGCGAACGCCGACCTCAAGCCGGCAGGTACCATAACCCGTGATCGTAAAAGAGAAGAATGACCTTGTGCCCGTCCGGCAAGCGCTTTGCGAGCTGCATCGCCACGGTTAAACAGGCCGCAGTGGTGTTGCCAACGAAATAGCCGGTGCGCTGGCAAAACCGCCTTCTCGTCTCCATTGCGGCATCGAACGTTACCGTGCGGTGATCTTGCACCTGCTGCCAGTCAAGGAAGGGCGGCGCAACGCCAACAGACATTCCCTCAAATGCATGCTCGGCGAAAGCGCCCGTCGAGGCGTTGCACCCCTCCGGCTCCACCAGAACACAGTTCACCTCGTCATGGGCGGCCCTGAGAGCCCGCGCCACGCCTGTGAGGCTCGCCCCGGTACCGGCACACGCTACGAATGTCAGCGCTTGCACCTGCGGCCATTGGCGCAGCTGTTCAACCATTTCACGCCCCGTCTCGAACTCGTGCGCCTTCACGCTCGCCGCATTGGAGAACTGATCGGTGTAGAAGCAACTTACCCCGTCCCTTGATGCTTCGCTCAGTCGCCATTCGACAACCTCCTTTGGCGTTGCACCTTGCTCCAGCATGTCCACGCCGATCAGCCGAGCGCCAAACACTTCAAGGCAACGGCGCTTGACCGCGCTGAACCCAAGTCCGACCGCAAGCTCCACCTCCGTACCTAATGCATGACAAGCAACCGCCAGACCAAATCCGAAGTTGCCCCCGGTCTTTTCCACGACGATCGTTTTGCCGGGCACGACTTGTCCGGATTGGACGGCCTCTTCGATGACACGCCGCGCGGCCCGTGCCTTGTGGCTTCCGCCAGGGTTATCGCATTCAAATTTCATCAGCACCCCCGGGACGACTTCGCGCAACGGGGTGTCAAAAGCGGCTCTTTCGGCATTCACGCAAGCAGCTCCCTACGACTAGTCCAACGACGCCTTCCCGGTTGCATGCCAAGCAAGAACGAAACCGAAGATGCATATCAACAGGCATAAAAGGTTGGTGTTTCTCCACCCGACCAAAGCCTGCAGCAAGGCGGGAACGAACGCCCCAACCGTGGCGGATATAGCGATGATCGAGTCATTGATTCCTTGCATCCGATGCCTGTTCTCATCCGTAAGATATTTGGCAAGCAGGGCACCGCCACCGATGTAACTGAAATTCCAACCCACACCAAGCAGGATGAGCCCCGCCAGCATGGCGGAAAACCCGCCCAAGCCAACGAACGCAAGCAACGTAGCCGCTATCAACAGAAGAAAACCACCGCATAGCGTCGCGCGATAACCAAGCCGGTTGATAACCAGTCCGGTGGCAAAGGAAGGCACGAACATGGCGAGCACATGCCCCTGTATCGCCCAGGTACCTGCGTGAAAACCGACCCCCATCGAGTTCATGACCAGCGAAGCCTGCACCATCAACAGGTTCATGATCAGGTAGGCGCTGGCCGAGGAGAAGACGGCTGCCGCGATGGGAGCGATGACGTGCTGCTCGATTTCTTTAGTGGATGCCGCGTTTGTCGTTGGCATGGCAGGAGCCCGCTTCCATAGCCCCAACAAGATCATGGTGCAGAACCCGATGGCGCAAAAACTCGCATAGCAAAGCGCGAATGGTGCATAGCCTTCCACGCTCCCAAGCCCCATGGAAAGCCACGGCCCAATAAATGCGGCCAGCACCCCACCAGCCACGACGAGCGAGAGGCCACGCGGCCGCAACGCAGCGGACAGGCGATCGACCGCTGCGAACCGGTAAAAATTCGCGAATGCCACGTATGCGCCGAGCAATCCGTGAGCAAGAACAAGCCCCGCGAAGCGGGACCTTTCAATCGCAGCGAAGCCCACGCATCCCGCCGCGATCAACATCGTCGCCCCGAGCATGAACCCTGCTCTTCGACCAAAGCGGCGCATGAACACCGAGGCGGGATAGGTAAGCAATGCGACGACCGCAAATTGCACGCCATAAGGAAGCGTAGACCATACCGGATGAGGTGCCAATTGCTCGCCGACGAGCGCGGCCACTGTCACCGATACGATCGCCGCGGTGAGATTGAGCGCCTGGCACAAGCACAATACGCAGGTTGACGAGGGCAGCCGCAGCTCGCCCGAGTCCATCAAACCCACTTCCGTATGCTTAAGATTCATTCCTGATCAGTTCCAGTATTGGCATTCCAAGCATGAAAGGCTTCTGTTTTGAGTACCGCCTGGCCAAACTCGCAGGCAACGCGCTCTTTGCCTTTCCCCAAACTCTTCCGTTGAAGAACGAGAGAGCCAATCGCACCGGTTGAACCGATGTGCGTTCCTCCGCAAGGTATGACCTCGCCCTCGCACTCCCAATAGCGCGCATCGGGGTATTCCGGGTGGGCGTATAGGTTCACCGAGCCATTTCTTGCAACAAAGCCGTTGGCTATGTTTTGAATTTCCGCCAATTCCTCAAGCGTGAACCGATTGTCGACGGCAAAATCAAATCGCGCGGCCGTGGTTCGGATATGACAGCCTAATGTCCGCGCCATAGCGTCCGGCCTAACTTTCGACACGCCCAAATAAACCAAATGCGATGCCGTGTGGCTAAGCGATAGCCGGGAGCGCCTGACCACGTCGATTCGCAGCATGACCGGCATGCCCGGACGAAGCTTTTCGATGAGCGCCCGGTCTTGGTCATGAACCACATGTTCGACCACGCCATCCACACCGACCTCGGGCATGTCGGGAATGTGGACTTTCGTCACGTACATTTTCCGCGCATGCACGAAGCGGATCTGGAGGCCATCGGGTGCGATGATCACGCCATGATCAGATTCCTGACCTCCGCCTTCAGGATACGCAACCGTTCTGTCGAGTTCGACGTAATCGGGCCCAACCTTGATGACGCAGGCCATGCAGTCGTACAAACAAGGGTCTTCGTAATAGCACTTCCGTGTGGCTCGATGGAATTTATTCATGGGACAACCGCCCTTCGCAACGCGGTTCGATGATGCGCGCGCCAACACGCTCTTTGATTATCTGCAACGTGCTTTTCAGCAATACGCGCGAATGCGCCTTTACATCGTGCCGAACAACGCAATGCGCCCCTATGAAAGCATCGTCCCCTATGCTCACTGGACCAAACACTCTGGCATACGCGCCAATCTGGACACGATGACCTATCGTTGGGTGGCGTTTTGCACGCGGGTTGTCGGCAATACCGATGGCCCCGAGCACCACGCCGCCCAACACGTAGCAATCGTCGCCGAGAAAAGCGGTCTCACCGATGACCGTCCCCCAGCCGTGATCGAGAACAAATCTTCTGCCGATCGTGCATCGCGGATGTATTTCAGCGCCAGAAAGCATTTTTCCTCGACACGAAAGAAAGTCGATGCTTGCGCAGATGGAATCATCATCCGGCCTGATCAGGGCGCCCTCCCTGTGTAACGCGTTCGCCAATCGATAGTGGGCAACGGCCTTGAACGATGAGTAACCTTGCGCAATGGCACGCAGGGACCCGCCCGCGGCGGGATCCTTTCTGGCGAAAGCCAATAGATCGTCCGCGCAATCGTCTACGGCGGCGTCAAATGACGCGTGGGACTTTATAGCTTTCACGAGACCCGGCTCACAGCACTCCATCAAGGCGGCGGCCAGCAAGTTGTGCACGATGGGCAGGGCTTCGTCCCGTGAGGCGCCGGTTTCAGTGAGGCGCATGGACATTTGCGAATTGGCGCCTGGCTTTTTGCACTGCATCGAACGCGGCCCATCCATACACGTGAGATGCGCTACCCGCGTTGCCATATTCCTTGCTGAGATCATGCCGCACCACCTCGGCGACTTCCGGCTCGATGGGCGTCGTTGCGTTGCAGTCGAAGTAAGCGACCATGGTCCACTATCCTGTGTTGGTCATGTCGATCCACGCGGTACGGCATGCCGGCGGCCTTCCAGCTGAATCGGAAAAGTAGCTGAAGGCGATCGCGTTGCGTGTAGGAAAATGCCGAAAAACGTGAAGTTTGCGTCCGCTCCGATTGACTTCACGCAAACGCAGCCAACCCTGCCCGCGCCTGGATCACCGCATGATTGGTCAAACCGCGTCTGGCTTCGCTCAAAACGAAGGGCTGGCGGGAACCGGGATCGAAGCCCGACGGCAGGCTGCAAGGCACTTGCGTGCCGCATCATGCGGCTTCGCGCCGTCCTGGCACCGCACCGCCAGGTGGAATAATTCAGAACGCCGCCGGGCCCTTGCTTAGCCAGTGGTCGGCCAACAGGAAGGCGAACAGCGCCATCAGATAGATGATCGAATACTTGAACGTGCGCATGGCGAAGTATTCGTCCGGCGGATTCATCAGGCGGATGGCGTAATAGAGAAATCCGCCGCCCAGCACCAGCGCGCCACCGAAATAGATCAGGCCGGTATAGCCGGTGATCGCGGGCAGCAGGCTCACCAGTACCAGCAGGATCGTATACAGCAGGATCTGCCATTGTGTGTAGCGCACCCCGTGCGTCACCGGCAGCATCGGGATCTCGGCGCGGGCGTAGTCCTCGCGGCGGAAGATCGCCAGCGCCCAGAAGTGCGGCGGCGTCCATACGAAGATGATCATGCACAGCTGCAGCGCGAACGGATGCAGCGCGCCGGTCACCGCCGTCCAGCCAAGCACGGGCGGAATCGCGCCGGCCAGGCCGCCGATGACGATGTTTTGGGGCGTGGCGCGCTTCAAGTAGGCGGTGTACACCAGGGCATAACCGATCAATCCGCCGAACGTCAGCCATGCGGTAAGCCCGTTGACCAGCAGCGCCAGCACCAGCATTGATGCGATGCCCAGCACGATCGCAAACACCAGCACCTGGCGCGGCTTGAGCGTACCCGTGGCCAGCGGACGACGCGCGGTGCGCGCCATCAGCTTGTCGATGCGCTCGTCGATCAGGTGATTGAAGGCGGCGGCGGAACCCGACGCCATCCAGATGCCAAGCGTGCCCCACACCAGCGCGTGCCACGGCGGAATGCCGGGTACCGCCAGGAACATGCCGATGACCGCGCAGAACACCAGCAGCGCCACCACGCGCGGCTTGGTCAGTTGCAGATACTCACGCGCCAGGCTCATGCGCTGGCGTCCGGCAGCTCACGCCACGGCTGCAGGCGCACGAAATTGGCCAGCAGGGTAAACAATAACAACGCCGCTCCACCGTTATGCAGCGTCGCCACCGGCAGCGGCAGGCCAAAGCGCACGTTGCTGATGCCCAGTCCAATCTGCAGCAGCAGCACTACCAGAACAGCAAGACCGCCGAAACGGAAGCCCGCGCGCACCAGCCGGTACGAAAGCCACGTCAGATAGCAAAACACCACCAGCGCGCCGATGCGGTGCGTGATCTGGATCGCGCTGCGCGCGGCCATGTCCAGCACACCACCCTCGTAGTTCACGCCGATCTCGCGCCACAGCACAAAACCCTGGTGGAAATCGGTGGGCGGCGCCCACTGCCCCAGGCAGGTGGGGAAGTCGGTGCCGCAGGCGAGCGCGGCATAGTTGGCGGACGTCCATCCGCCCAAGGCGATCTGCAGCGCCAGCAGCACGATGCCCAGCACGACCGCGCGACGCAGCCGGGCATGACGGTTATCGGCCGCCCCGACACCGTTCAAACGCAATGCGACGTAAGCGAGCAGACCAAAGGTGGTCATGCCGCCGAGCAAATGCCCCATCACCACGATCGGCTTCAGCAGCAGCGTCACCGTCCACATGCCCAGCATCGCCTGGAACACGATGACCGCCAGCGCCAGCACGCTCACCTTGAAGGCGGCGTGCTCGCGCAACCACGACGCCCCCATCATCGGCAGCAGGATCGCAAGCAAGCCCAGCCCCGAGGACCAATTGCGCTCGCCGTGCAAATATAAGGTCACGCCCACGGTGGCGAAGATCGCGCTCAGCACGATCGCGCCGACCGTCAGGCGATCGCGGCGCGCTGCCAACAATGCCAGCACCAGCACCAGCAGGCCGAGCGTGCCGGCGAGCATGCGATGCACTTGTTCGCGCCACGCCTTGTCCGCTTCGTACGGCCGATCGGGAAATGCCGCGTCGGCGCGCGCCACCGCCTGCGCGTGCCGCGGCCAGGTTGCCTGGCCGTAGCAGGTGGGCCAGTCCGGGCAGGACAGGCCCGCATTGGAAAGACGCACGAACGCGCCGAACATCACCAGACCGAAGGCGAACGCCGCCGCCAGCAACGCGATATAAGGCACCCATTTGCGGGCATGCAGCGACATCAGCGGATCACCTTCTGCAGATCCTTGCGCAGGCCGCTCGGATCGAAGCCGGCAGGATACAGCGTCAGCGCGGTGCCGTCGGATTCCACCAGCAATGCGGTGACGCTGTCTGGGACGCTCGGCACGTATTGGGCCAGGCGGCCCTGCACGTCCGAGCCGAGCCGCCAGTAGTTGCGCATGCCATCGGTGGCGGCATCGGCGGGCGGCTGGCCGATGTAGAGCAGGCGCAGGCGATCGATGTTGTTGTTGAGCGTGATGCGTGCGGCGGCCATCTTGGTCAGCGTATCCAGGCAATGCGCCGCGCAGCCGGGACCGGCCAGCGCGATCAGCGTGAGCCGCGGGGACTTGTCGCGCCAGGGCCACCATTGGCCATCGTCCAGCCGTACCTGCAGGCGCTCCTGCTCGAAATTGCGTTGCGGGGCGATCGGTTGGCCGTAGCCCTTGCCGGTGGGTTGCCAGCCTGCAAGGTTGAGCAGGCCCGCCGCGATGATCGGCGCGGCGAACACAAGCACCACCAGCAGGAATTTCAGGCGGCTGGCGCGTACGGCGCGGTCGGTCGGTTCAGTCATGATGCGTTCTTGTGCTTGTGTGGACGACGCTTCGCCCGATGCAGGACCAGGAAGATCACCACCGCCGCAAAGGCGAAGGTGAACCATTGAAAAGCGTAGGCACGATGCCGCGCCGGCGGCATCGAGGAAAGATCCAGCGCGTGCACGCGCACGTAGATCGACGCGGGATCGGCATCCAGCGCCAGCACGCGCGGATACAGCGTGGCGTGCAGGTCCGCGGCGACCTGCTGCATATCCAGGTAGATCGAGGCCTTGGGCCATTGTGTCTGCCGCGCCAGCGCATCGCCGCCCATTTCCAGGCCCGTGCCCGGCGGCGGTTGATAAAGACCGTGCAGTACCTGGGGGCCCTCCGGCAGCGGCGGCAACTGCGGCCTCGCGCCGGTGCCATTGCCCGGAAGAAAGCCCAGGTCCACCAGCAGCAACCGGCTCTGCCCATCCGGCTGGAACGGTACGTAGGCTTCCACCCCACCCATGCCGTCGTGCTTGGGGTTATCCAGCAGATACATGCGGTCGGCAAGGTAGCGGCCTGCCACGCGCACGCGCGGATAAGCATCCTGAGGGGGGTGCGCGGCCACCGCGTCGAAGGCCTGCACCGGCGCGCTGGCCGCTGCGGCATACCGTCGCAGAAGTTCGTCCTTGTAGTCGGCGCGATGCAACTGCCAGATGCCAAGACGCACGAAAACAAGGGCGCCCACGATGGTTATCGCCACCGACCACCACGAGGGCTTGCGCAGCCAGCTCACGCGGTGGCTCCGTGCCGGATGGCTATACTGCTTGCGTCGCTACGGATCGGATCTGTCACGTGGAAACCGCCTACAAAGTCGCGCTGGTGATCATGTTCCTGGTGGTGGTGTTCAATCTCGGCCAGGCGCTGTACTTCATGATGACCGACAAGGGCGGCAGCAAGCGCACCGCATGGGCGCTGACACGGCGCATCAGCTTTTCGCTGCTGTTGATCGCCATGGTGATCGTCGGCATCAAGATGGGCTGGATTCACCCGCATGGCGTGGGTCAATGAGCCGCCCGGCCGGTAGCGCGAACACGCCGCGGCAACCGGCCAGAGCACACCATTGTAGCCAGCCCCCTGCCCCGGTGCCCAACCCGCGACATTTTTAGCGCCTGCCCCTGCCCCGGCGCGCACGAAAGACAAAAAGCCCGCCATCTGGCGGGCTCAGACTGCTGACAAACCCCAACCATCGCGTTGGGGTTTGTCGTTTAATGGGCCATGCTGAAGATACCGACGCCGGCCCAACAGCATCTGGAGATGGTGACACTCGAGATGCTGGTTCCCCAGGACCACCTGTT
>NZ_DATJTC010000017.1:0-164406 GCF_035503745.1 Dyella sp. | reverse complement strand
CATTTATGGACAGGTTTCCCTTCCACCGCAAGGCGCCCACACAAGTCACCTGCGCACACTGTCAAAGATCAATCACTTGCAACCTTCTCTTGAAGATCGCCCCGAAGCGTTTCGTCCCGGGTGAGCCGCCCATTCTACATCGTGTCTTCAGTCCGTCAACACCTTCATCAAAATATTTTTGATTCCGTTGTTGCCGTCGAAGTGCGTTGCCTGCGGCGGGGAGGCGAATCTTAGGGAGGCCCCTACCCTTTGGCAAGCGATTTTTTAATTTTTCTTCGCACTTCGCGTAAAGCGTTGTTCTGTAGCGAAACTTATTTTTCGAGCCGGGCGTCAGCGGCCCGAATGCAGGTCGCCGCCGGGTTCGACTCAGGCGGAAATCAGAAGCACGCGCGCGAAGTTGCGCTTGCCGATCTGCAGGACGCCCTCGAAACCCGGCGCGAACACGCGCTGCGCGTCCTCGACCACTTCGGCATCGATGCGCACGGCACGCTCCTTGAGCTTGCGATGGGCTTCCGCGTTGCTCGGCGTCAGGCCCGCCGCCGTCAACAAGGCCGGCAAGCGCAGGCCTTCGGCGGGCACGGCTACCTCGGTGAGCGGCAGCAGACGGGTGTCGCCTTCGCCGCGCACTACCGCGTGCCACCCCGCAATGGCCTGCTCCGCCGCCGCCGCATCGTGGAAGCGCGTGGCCAGCTCGCGGGCGAGCCGCAGCTTGGCGTCGCGCGGATTGAGCACGCCGCTGGCGATGTCGCGCTTCATCTGCGCAAGTTCATCAAGCGACACGTCGAAGCTGAGCAGCTCGAACCAGCGCCACATCAGCTCGTCGCCGATCTTCATGGTCTTGGTAACGATGTCGATCGCCGGCTCGTTGATGCCGATGTAGTTGCCTAGCGACTTGGACATCTTGTTGACGCCGTCCAGGCCCTCAAGCAAGGGCATGGTCAGCACGATCTGCGGCGGCTGGCCGTGGTGTTCCTGCAGCATGCGGCCCATCAGCAGGTTGAATTTCTGGTCGGTGCCGCCGAGTTCGACGTCGCACTTGAGCGCCACCGAGTCGTAGCCCTGCACCAGCGGGTAGAGGAATTCATGAATGGCGATCGGCTGCTGCGCGGCATAGCGCTTGGCGAAATCGTCGCGCTCGAGCATGCGCGCCACGGTGTGCTGCGCGGCCAGCTTGATCATGTCGGCCGCGTTCATCTGGCCGAACCATTCGGAATTGAAGCGCAGCTCGGTTTTCTGGCGATCGAGCACCTTGTACACCTGCTCGGCGTAGGTCTCGGCGTTGGCCAGCACGTCTTCGCGGGTGAGCGGCTTGCGCGTGACGTTCTTGCCGGTCGGGTCGCCGATCATGCCGGTGAAGTCGCCAATCAGGAAAATCACCGTGTGCCCCAGGTCCTGGAATTGACGCATCTTGTTGAGCAGCACGGTGTGGCCCAGGTGCAGGTCCGGCGCGGTCGGGTCGAAGCCCGCCTTGATGCGCAGGGGCCGCCCCAGTTTCAGCCGTTCGACCAGGTCTTCCCGCTTGATGATTTCGTCGGCGCCGCGCGCAATGGTGGCCAGCGCCTGCTCAAGCTCGCTCATGTATCCCTCGTGGTTTAGTTGTCTAGACAGCCAATAGAGTGATGGCGGCCGTCAATTGCGTTAATTGTGCGTTAACCGCAAACATCGCGCAAACCCTTGATGCAAAAGGCATTGACGCACTTTGCACAAGGTCGTTATGGTACGCGCTTATTGATACTTTGTACCGTGCGGGGGCGGGTACAGCAGATGAATAAGAAGAATAAGGTGTACAGGTGATGGCTGAGGGCAAGCAAGACGCGCGCGCGGCGCGCAAACAGGCCATTCGCCGCAAGGCTCAACGACGCCACTCTCACTTCTACGAACGCTGCGCCCACTGGTCTTTCAACGGCCAGGGTGAAGGCGCGCCCATTCACTGGCATCGCGAGCGCTGGATTCTCGCCGCGACCGGCCTGCTGATCACCCTGCTATCGGGCTTCCTCATCCCGGCCTGGGCCACGGCGATGAAGCCGGTGGCGGCCGCGCCGGTGGAACATATCCTGCTGCCGCTTGCGCTTCCGAAGATCCAGGCTCCCACGCTCAAGGCGCCCGCGGTGGAAGACTGGCGCGTGGTGCAAGTGCGTCCGGGTCAGACGCTGTCGGACATCTTCCAGGGCCAGGGGCTAAGCCTGACCGATTTGCAGACCGTGATCGACAGCGCCGGCGATGCCAAGAGCGCACTGCACCGTATCCATCCCGGGCAGGAGTTCGATTTCCTGATCGGCCGCAGCGGCAATCTGGAAGGCATCCGCTTCGACAAGGACGAGGACACCCGCGCCATCATCCGCCTCGATGGCCATGCACCCACCGTCACGACCGTGGCGCGCTCGGTGGAGACGCGCGAACAAATTGCCCACGGGGTGATCGACGATTCGCTGTTTGCCGCCGCCAACAAGGCGGGCCTGAGCAACGCGATGGTGATCAAGCTGGCGGACCTGTTCAAATACGACATCGACTTCGTGCAGGACCTGCGCGTGGGCGACAGCTTTACCGTGATTTACGACAACGTGTATCGCGACGGCGCCTACCTGCACGAAGGCGACATCGTCGCGGCCGAGTTCGTCAACCAGGGGCATCGCTACACCGCCTACAAGTTCAAACGCGCCGACGGCAGCGACGGTTGGTTCAGCGAGGACGGACGCCCGCTGCAGAAGTCCTTCCTGCGCATTCCGGTGGACTTCACGCGCATCTCATCGCCCTTCAGCGCGGCGCGCATGCATCCTATCCTGGGCCTGATGCGCGCGCACAAGGGCGTGGATTACGCCGCGCCGACCGGCACGCCGATCCATGCGGCGGGCGACGGCGTGATCAAGTTCCGCGGCTGGATGAACGGCTACGGCAATTTCGTGATCATCCAGCACAACAGCCACATCAGCACTGCCTATGGCCACATGTCGCGCTTCGCCAACGAGCATGTAGGCCAGCACGTGCGTCAGGGTGACGTCATCGGCTACGTCGGCATGACGGGCCTGGCCACCGGCCCGCACCTGCACTATGAATTCCGCGTGGATGGCGTGCAGCGCAATCCGCAAACCGTCACGCTGCCCAAACCCGAGCCGCTACCGCCCGCGCAGATGGCAAAGTTCGAGAGTTCGGTGGTGAAGCCGCAGCTCGCGCGGCTGATGGAAATTGACAACAACTACAAGCTTGCGCAGGCCCAATCGACCAAGCGCAGCGACGATTGAGCCATCGCGTGAATGACGCTTCGGCGCTTTACATCGGCCTGATTTCCGGCACCAGTGCGGACGGCATCGACGCCGCGCTGGTGCAGTTCGAGCGTGACACGCCGCGACTGCTGCATGCGCTGACCCATCCCTGGCCCCCCGCACTGCGTTCGCAGATCCTGCGCGTCGCGCAAGACGAGGCCCGGCTCGACCTGGATGCCTACGGCCGGCTCGACGTGGCCATCGGCGAGATTTTTGCCGATGCGGTACGCCAATTGCTTGCGCAAAGTGGAACGCCATCCGATGCGGTGCGCGCGATCGGTTCGCATGGCCAGACGATCCGCCATCGGCCCACCGGGGAGCATCCGTTTACCCTGCAGATCGGCGATGCGAGCGTGATCGCCGAACGCAGCGGCATCGACGTGGTGGCCGATTTCCGCCGCGCCGATGTGGCTGCGGGCGGCCAGGGCGCACCGCTGCTTCCGGCGGTGCACGCCATGTTGCTTGCGCTGCCGGGCCGTACGCGGGTGGTGCTCAACCTGGGTGGCATCGCCAATATCACCGCGCTATGGGCCGACGGCCGCGTGGCGGGTTTCGACACGGGCCCGGCCAACGGCCTGCTCGATGCCTGGTGTCTGCGCCATTGCGGCGAAGCCTTCGATCGCGATGGCGCGTTTGCGCGCAGCGGACGCGTCGATGCCGCGCTGCTCGCCACGCTGCTGGACGATCCGTATTTCCGCGCGCCTCCACCCAAAAGCACCGGGCGTGAACATTTCCACCTCGGCTGGCTGGATGCGCGCTTGTCGGGCACCAGCCTGTCGCCGTCCGACGTGCAGGCAACCTTGCTTGAACTGACCGCCAGGAGCGTTGCCGACGCCATCGCAGAGCACGCGAACGACGCCAGCGACGTGCTTCTGTGCGGTGGCGGCGTGCATAACCGATTGCTGGTCCAGCGCCTGGGCGAACTGCTGCAACCGCGCGCATTGCGCAGCACGGCCGACCATGGCGTCGACCCGGATTACCTGGAGGCCACCGCTTTTGCGTGGCTCGCCCGCCAGCGCTTGCTGGGACTGCCGGGAAATCTGCCTGCCGTTACCGGTGCGCGCGGCTTGCGCGTGTTGGGCGCAGTCCACGCGGCGCCCCGTAGATCAGACTGAACCCGCCGAACGATTCGTTCAGCGGCCGGCGGGAGCAAGCTGCTCCGCGCGTGCGACCGCCAGCGCCTGCATGGCTTCCTGAAACGCCGCCTGTTCGCTTGCGTCCCACTCGCCCGCCGGCTTGGCCAGCTCCTTGGATTCGAGCGACGTCTCGGCGAGCGCGCTGCTGCTTTCGGCCACGCCCAAGCCGCGCCGCAGTGCCTGCAGCACTACATCGTTGACCGACCACTGCCGCTCTTTGGCGAGCAACTGAATGCGCTCGGCCATTAGACGATCGATGTGACGAATCATGATATCCGGCATATGGCTCCGCTCCGTGCCACGTAGCCCCTGTGCGCTGATAGTGGCCAACCTTCATCGCGCTGGCAATCGTCATCGCGAGGTTCCGTGGACAAGTTGGCAATCGGGGTGTGAACGCGTTTGCGGCTGATGCTGAATCAGGCCGGCCCCGGTTCGTCGTAGCGAAAACGCCGCCAAAGACAGGCGAAAAGCAGCATCGCCGGCAGCATTGAAAACACGGTGATTACAAAGTATCCGCCATAGCCTAGCGCCATGACGATGCCGCCGGCGAAGAAGCCCAGCACTTTGCCCGGCAAGTTCACCAGTGAACTTAACAGTGCATATTGCGTGGCGGTGTGCTGGCGATTCACCAGCAAGGACAGGAAGGCCACGGTCGGCGGACCGAGCAAGCCTTCGGCGAAGTTTTGCCCTGAAATAGCCGCCGTCAACATCATCACATTGCCATGGTGGTGGATCAGCAGCAGGTACAAAAGATTGCTGCAGCTTTCCAGCACGATACACACGCCCAAGGTGCGCCACGCACCCCAGCGCGCGACCGACGCACCGCCCACGAACGCACCCGCGATGCCGATCCACACGCCGTAGATTTTGGTAATCGCGCCGATTTCGGTCTTGGAAAAACCCATGTCGCGATAAAACGGGCTCATCACGCCGCCGACGATGGCCTGCTCGGGAATCTTGAAAAAAAGGATGAACAGCAGCGTGAGCCCGGCGACGATCCACCCGTAGCGGCGGAAGAAATCGGCGAACGGATCGATCACGCTTTCGCGCATGGCGCCACGCCATGACGAGGGCTTGTTACGGCGCACGTCCGGTTCGCGCATCACCAGCGTGGTGACAATCGGCACCACCATCATCACCGCCATCAACGTGTAGACCTTGGCCCAGGCAACGTGATCGGCCAGGATCAGCGCGATGGCGCCGGCCATCAGCAGGCCAAGGCGATAGCCGAGCGAATACGTCGCGACCAAGGCGCCCTGCGCGGACGGCGGCGCGATTTCGATGCGATAGGCGTCGATGGCGATGTCCTGCGTTGCGCCCATGAACGCAACGAACAACGTCATCGCCACGAACGGCACCAGCTGATGCGGCGTCAACGCCGCCATCCCCAGCAAGCCGGCGAACACGCCCATCTGCGCCAACAGCAGCCAGCCGCGACGCTGGCCCAATCGCGCGAACAACGGCACGCGCCAATGGTCCAGCAAGGGCGCCCAGACAAACTTGAACGCGTAGGTCATGCCCGCGCTGGCGATCATCGTGATGTCTGTCAGCACGATGCCGTTTTCTTTCAGCCAGAATGCCAGCGTGCCGGCCACCAGCAAGAACGGCAGGCCCGATGAAAAACCGAGCAAGCACATCGTCCATGCGGCCGGCTGCGAAAACGCGCGCAGAACCGATGGTTTGCGCGCCGGCGCGGCGCCAGGATCAGTCGGCATAATCAACGGTATACGGGGCGTGATCGGAGAAGCGCTCGTCGCGATAGATGGAGCAATGCTTGAGGCGATCGCGCAGCGAAGGCGTCACCACCTGGTAGTCGATGCGCCACCCCACGTTGTTTTCGCGGGCGCGGCCGCGGTTGGACCACCAGGTGTATTCCACGGCTTCCGGCTTGAGCGCGCGGAAGCTGTCCACCCACCCGCGCTGCTTGAACAACAGATCCAGCCATGCGCGCTCTTCGGGCAGGCAACCGGAATTTTTCTGGTTGGACGTCCAATTCTTGATGTCGTCCTTGGTATGCACGATGTTCCAGTCGCCGCAGATCACGTAATCGCGCTTGCTCTTGAGCCACTTGTCGAAGATCGGCGTGATCCAGTCCATCACCTTGAATTTGAATTGCTGGCGCTCATCGCCGGACGATCCCGACGGCACGTACAGGGAGACCACGCTGAGGTTGCCGAAGCGGGCCTCGACGTAACGGCCTTCGTTGTCAAATTCGTCCCAGCCCAGCTCGGTGAGCACCTTGTCCGGCTCGCGCCGGGCGTAGATGGCCACGCCGCTGTAACCCTTCTTGCTGGTGGCATCGCGATAAAAGCAGTGGTGCCCGTCGGGGCGGAACATGGGATCGGTGAGCTGGTCCTCCTGCGCCTTGGTTTCCTGCAGGCAGACCACGTCCGCGCGCTGCTTGTGCAGCCATTCGAACACGCCCTTGTTGGCGGCGGAGCGGATGCCGTTGGCGTTCAGGGAAATAATGCGCATGGGCGTTCCTCATGGAATGCGCCATCATACCAACCATGCCTGATCGCGCCGCCATCCGCGTCGTTCCGGTGTCGCCGCCGTGGCGCGATGCCTTGCTCTCGTTGCGGGTCACCGCGCCGCAACGCGATTTTGTGAGCGACATCGAGCCGTCGCTGATCGATGCCGAACGTTGCCAGGGCAGCACGCCGATGGCGATTCTGCGCGGTGAGGTTCCCGTGGGCTACTACCGCATCGAGGCCCAGGCGCGCAGCCTCGCCGACTGCGATTTCGACCGGCCCGCGGTGGGCCTGCGCTCGTTCTTCATCGATTATCGCTGGCAGGGCCAAGGACTCGCCACGCAGGCGCTGCAGGCGTTGATCGGCGACCTGGCCGGGCGCCACCCCGAAGCACAATTGCTGGTGTTGCTGACCCATGGCCGCAACCTTCCCGCGTTGCGGCTTTATCTGCGCGCGGGCTTCGTCGACACTGGCCAGCTGTACCATGGCGGCCGGTCCGGGCCGCAGCATCTGCTGTGGCGCGCCCTGCCCTGATTCCTTTTGACGAGATTTCCCTGTGCACGATTACCAGCGCGACTTCATCGAACTTACCCTGCAGCGCGATGTGCTGCGTTTTGGTCAATTCACGCTCAAGTCCGGTCGCCAGAGCCCGTATTTCTTCAACATGGGCCGTATCGATTCGGGCGCGGCGCTGGCCCGCCTCGGGCGCGCCTACGCGGCGGCAGTGGTCCATTCGGGGCTGCAGGTGGACATGCTGTTTGGCCCCGCCTACAAAGGCATCGCGCTCGCCGCCGCCACCGCCATGGCCCTGGCTGACCAGCACGGCCGGGACCTTCCATGGGCCTACAACCGCAAGGAAGCGAAGGATCACGGCGAGGGCGGCGTACTGGTGGGCGCGCCACTGCAAGGCCGCGTGCTGATCGTGGACGATGTGATGACCGCCGGTACCGCGGTGCGCGAGTCGCTCGGCCTGATCCGCGCACAGGGCGCCACGCCGGCAGGCGTGCTGATTGCGCTGGACCGCCAGGAGCGCGGCCAGGGCGAGTTGTCCGCCGCGCAGGAAGTGCAGCGCGATTACGGCATTCCGGTCGTTGCCATTACCGGTTTCAGCGACGTGCTGGCCTACGCGGGCGAGCGCCCGGACCTGGCCGCCGAGCACCAGCGCCTGCTTGCCTACCGCGAGCGCTACGGCGTACGCGAGTAGCTCCTCGGGGGTTTGCGGTGAATTCAGTCACGCTGGCGCATATCCGCAATTCAGCAGACCGCAGACCACGGCTATACTCGATGGAGGAGGGGAACATGCGTCGACTTGTACTGGTTATGTCCATCGCGTTGTCGCTTGGCCTCGCCGGCCCGGCGGTCGCGCAGAACACCAAGTCCAGCGGCATCCATTACCGCTGGGTGGATCCGAGCGGCCTGCCTCACTTCAGCGACAGCCTCACCAATGATGCGGTGAAGTACGGCTATGACGTCATCAGCGGCGACGGCATGGTGATCCAGCACGTGAACCGCGCGCTGTCGCCCAGCGAGCGCGCGGCCGCCGACAAGCAGGCCGCCGAGGAGGCCGCCCGGCAGCATGCATTGGACGAGCAGAAGCGCGCCGACATGCGGCTGCTTAACACCTACCCGGACGAGGATGCGCTCAAGCTGCAACAGCAGCAGGTGCTGGACAGCCTCGACGGACAGATGGGCACCACCCGCGCCAACTTGCACAGCCAGGATGCCGCACTGACCGACCTGCTCAATCGTGCCGCCGACGACGAACGCGCCAAGCAACCGGTGCCGAAGTTTCTCAGCGACCAGATTTCCTCCGAGCGCAACATCGTCGCCAGCGAGCGGGCGCTGCTGGAACGCCAGAAGGCCAACCGGGAAGCGACCGTGCAGCAGCAGGCGCAAGAGCTTGAGCACTACCGCGAACTGAAGGCCGCGCAGAAGGACAATCGCGGCTACTGATCGCCGGCGGCGCCGTCGCCGCCGGCCGATGGATGTCAAAACGGCAGTGTCAGCGCCGGATCGACCGCCAGCAACTGCGTGCGAAAGACACCCTGGATGCGCGCAAGCGCTTGGGCATTATCCGCATCGAACCGCAGCACCAGCACCGGCGTGGTGTTGGAAGCGCGCACGAGCCCCCATCCGTCCGGCCAGTCCGCGCGCACGCCGTCGATGGTGACCAGCGTAGCCTCGCCGAAATGGGCCTGCTCGCGGAATTTTTCGATGAAGCGGTAATGCTCGCCTTCGGCCATCGCGATCTTCAGCTCCGGCGTGGACACGCCTTTGGGGCAGGTGGCGAAAATCTCTTCCGGGGTTCGACCTTCGATGTCCCCCGCAAGAATTTCCAGCAAGCGCGCGCCGGCGTAGATGCCATCGTCGAAACCGTACCAGCGCTCCTTGAAGAAGAAGTGCCCGCTCATTTCGCCGGCCAGTTCCGCGTCGGTCTCGCGCATCTTGGCCTTGATCAGCGAGTGGCCGGTGCGCCACATCAAGGGACTGCCGCCCGCATCCAGGATCTGTCCCTTCAGATGCCCCGTGCATTTGACGTCGTAGATGATCGTGGCGCCCGGCTGGCGCGACAGCACGTCGCGCGCAAACAGCATCAGCGTGCGGTCGGGGAAAATGATCTCGCCGCCGCGCGTGACCACGCCCAGGCGATCGCCGTCGCCATCGAAGGCCAGGCCCAGGTCCGCGCCGGTCTGCTTCACCGATAGGATCAGATCCTGCAGGTTATTGGGGTCGGAGGGATCGGGATGATGGTTGGGGAAATGGCCGTCCACCTCGCAATACAGCGGAATCACCTCGCACCCGATGCCTTCGAGCACTTGCGGCGCCACCGCGCCGGGAATGCCGTTGCCGCAATCGACCACCAGCTTGAGACGGCGCTCGGTCTGCACGTCGGAGGTGATGCGTTCGATGTAGTCCGGCACCACGTCGACGTGGCGCAGCATGCCGCCGCCATCATGATCGAGCGTGTTGCCGGCCATGCGCCGGTAGAGATCCTGGATAGCATCCTCCGACAGCGTTTCCCCGCCGATCACAATCTTGAAGCCGTTGTAATCGGGTGGATTGTGGCTGCCGGTCACCGCCACGCCGCAGCCGGTATTGAATCGATAGGTGGCGTAATACACCACCGGCGTGGGCACGGCGCCGATGTCGATCACATCGATGGCCGCAGCCCGCAGGCCGTCGGACAGGGCACCGGCCAGATCCGGGCCGGAGAGGCGGCCGTCGCGGCCGACCACGATTTCGTGCAGCCCCTTCTCGCGCATCAGTGAACCGATCGCCTGGCCCAGCAGCTTGGCGACGTCGGTGGTGAGGCTTTTGCCGACCACGCCACGGATGTCATAAGCACGAAAGATGGCCGGATCGATCGCGACGGATGCCGGTGCCGGCGGGGGAGCCGGTTTGGCGGCGGGGCGCGCGACCGGCTTGACCGGCTCGGGCTGTGCGGCCAACTCCGCTTGGGCCGCCATCGCTTCCTGTTCAGCCAGCGCATCAGCAGCGACGCGGCGAGCGCCCCAATGACTGAGCAACCAGAAAATGTAGCCGCCGCCCGCCAGCCCGATCAGCGCCAAGGCGGCGGCCAGCAGCACCGATTGCGGCAACAGGATGTAAGCCCCGGGCAACACCGCCACGATGTTGAAGGTGCTGCCGGGTATGTCCTTTCCCGACGATTCCCTGTCGAGGGCGCTCGAGCTGCCATGCGCCATGAGTTGAAGATCCTCGCCGCGGTCGCTGCTCTGGTGCAGCTCCAGTCTGCCGCTGTCCACCGGCAGATCATCGAAGCGCTTGGCGATTTCCGCAAACGGCAATTCGATCCACACCCACGCCACGGTTTTTTGCTGTGCGAGGAGCGGCAGCACCATGGTCACACGGCGATCGCCGGCACCCTTGAGCGTGGACTGCACCGGCGGATCGCCCCCGGCATCGGGCGCGCTCATCAGCTGTGCCGCCTTGGCATAGCCGAAGGTGTGGTAGTTGGCGTGCAAGACTTCGTCGAGTCCGGCGCTGTACAGCTCCACGTCCTGGGCCTGCGGCAAGCGTTGCTTGAGGGCCGCCAGCACCGGCGCGGGATCGCCGGGCAAACTGCTGGTGTCGATGCCGGCGATGGCACGGACCACCTGGTCGTGCTCGGCGGCGATCTCCTGCGCCAGCGCCCGCACGGCTTGCTGCTGCACGGCATGCACGTGCTGCACGGCCGTGCCCTGGTTGGCAATCAACCAAGTCTGCCACGCGCTGAACGCGCCCAAGGCCAGCAGCAACGTGCCGGCCGCCAGCGTCAGCAACCGCCCCCAATGGACTTGCACTACCGGCAAACGCGCTCGTGCGCCGCTCATCGCCATGCCCCATTTCCCCAAGCGTTTTAGTGTTTCCCCGTCGAACCGAATCCGCCTTCGCCCCGTTCTGACGGCACGAATTCATCCACGATCTTCAAGCGTGCCTGGGCCACCGGCACCAGCAGCAACTGGGCGATGCGCTCGCCCACTGCGATGGTGTAGGGCTGGGTCCCGCGGTTCCAGCATGAAATCATCAGCGGCCCCTGGTAGTCCGCGTCGATCACTCCTACCAGATTGCCCATGACCAGGCCGTGTTTGTGGCCCAGCCCCGAACGCGGCACGATCAAGGCGCACCAGCCCGGATCGCCAATATGGATGGCCATGCCGCTGGGTACCAGGGCGCTTTCGCCCGGCGCCAGGGTGAGCGGCGTATCCAGCGCGGCCCGCAAGTCCATGCCGGCACTGCCCAAGGTGGCGGCCTGCGGCAAAGGGATGCTGGTGCCCAGGCGCGAATCGAGAATTTTCAGTTCGACATCGACCATCATCCACGCACCGCCTGGAAGCGGCTGGCGATGCATGCGACCAGCTGGCGTGCGATGACCGACTTGTCGGCGCGCGGCAAGGCCTGCGAGCCATCGGCCCAAAACAGCGTGACCGCATTGTCGGCCGTTTCGAAACCCATGCCCTCGCCGACCTGGTTGGCGGCGATCATGTCCAGGCCTTTGCGTTGCAGTTTGTCGCGCGCATAACTCTCCACGTTCTGGGTTTCCGCCGCGAAACCGACCAGGAACGGATGTTCGCGCTGTGCGGAAAGGCTGGCCAGGATGTCGGGGTTTTCCGCCAGCTGCAGAGTGAGATCCGAGCCGGCCTGCTTTTTCAGCTTGTGCTCGGCCACGTCGGTCGGGCGATAGTCGCCGACGGCCGCCGCGCCGATGTAGATGTCCGCGCCGCGGCTCGCCTCGATCACGGCAGCCTGCATCTGCGCGGCGCTGCGTACATCCACGCGCCGCGCTACGCCGGCGGGCGTGGCCAACCCCACGGGACCTGCGATCAGCGTCACCTGCGCGCCGGCCTGCGCGGCCGCCTGCGCCACCGCGAAACCCATTTTGCCGGAGCTGCGGTTGCCGATGAAGCGAACCGGATCAATGTCCTCGTAGGTAGGCCCGGCGCTGACCACTACCTGCTTGCCGCGCAGAACCTGGTCGCCGAAGGAAGCCACCATCGCCTCGCGCAATTCGTGCGGTTCGAGCATACGGCCCGAACCCACCTCGCCGCAGGCCTGGTCGCCCGCGGCCGGACCCAGGATATGCACCCCGCGGGCGCGCAGCGTGGCCAGATTGGCCTGCACCGCGGCATGCGCCCACATCTGCTGGTTCATCGCCGGCGCCAGGTAAACGGGTGCCGCCGTCGCCAGACAGACCGTGGCGAGCAAGTCGTCGGCGTGGCCATGCGCCAGGCGCGCCATCAGGTCGGCGCTGGCCGGCGCGATCAGCACGCGCTCGGCCCAGCGCGCCAGCTCGATGTGGCCCATGGCCGCCTCGGCCGATTCATCCCACAGGCTCACGCGCACCGCCTCGCCCGACAGCGCCTGGAAAGTGGTCGGGGTGACGAACCGCGTGGCGTTTTCGGTCATCGCCACGCGCACCTGCGCACCCAGGTCGCGCAGGCGGCGGACCAGTTCGCAAGACTTGTAGGCGGCGATGCCGCCCGACACTCCCAGCAGGATGCGGCGTTGAGCAAGACTCATGGTGTAAGCGTCGTCTGACATACCGATAGAGCAGTAGCTTACCGGATTCATCTACCGCCACTGCTGTCCCGATCGCATCCTTACCAACGATGCTATCGCGATGAGTATCAAAGACTGGCCGGAGGGCGAACGTCCTCGCGAAAAATTGCTGGCGCGCGGCAGCGGCGCCTTGTCGGACGCCGAATTGCTGGCCGTGCTGCTGGGCAGTGGCACGCGCGGCAAGGACGCCATCGCACTGGGACGCGAACTATTGACGCGAGCCGGCAGCCTCGGCGCCCTGCTCGGACGTCCGGACCAGGATGTGCGCAGCGCAGGCCTGGGACCAGCCAAGCGCGCGCGCATCGTGGCCGCACTGGAACTGGCGCGCCGCAGCCTGGCCGAGCAACTGGCCGAGCGGCCCGCGTTGGGCAACCCGCGCGAAAGCGGGGAGTACCTGGCCGCGCGCCTGCGCCATCTGCCGTACGAAGTGTTCGCCTGTCTTTACCTGGACAACCGCCACCGCGTGCTTGCTTTCGAAGAGTTGTTCCGCGGCACCATCGACGGCGCCAGCGTGCACCCCCGCGAAGTGGTGCGCGCGTGTCTTAAGCACAACGCGGCCGCCGTGATCTTTGCCCATAACCACCCCAGCGGCGTGGCCGAGCCCAGCGCGGCCGACCAGGCGATCACCCGGGAACTGGGGCAGGCCCTGCGACTGGTCGGGGTGCGCGTGCTCGACCACCTGGTGATCGGCCATGCCGAACCGGTATCCATGGCGTCCCGCGGCCTGCTTTGATCGCGGCCAAAAAAAACGGCGCGACCGCTAGGTTCGCGCCGGGAGCCGCATGAGGGGAGGGTATGAAGGGATGCGGCGGTCCCGTATCGATCCGACGGGGGAGACGCCGGTGATACCCAGGCATTGTCGCAATGCGTCATGACCAGGGTATGACATGCCCTACACATACCCTGCACCTGGCCACTACAAGTGGGTGGCAAGACTTATGCACATCGCCTGTGCGGAGCCACTTACCGCCTCATTGCTGAAGATCACATCAATTTCATTACCCAAGTTGTTATTTTTGTTTGATTAATTTCATGACAGACTGGTTTCTACCGATCTTTACCGCATCGCGCCGCAACGCGCCCGCACTTTCCCCACAGAGTTATCCACAGGCCGTATCCCCCCGCAATGCAGCAGGCGGCCCCATGGAACGGTCAAAAACGTGTAGCCATGGCAAAACGCGGCCACGGGTGCGCCGTCTGTTAGGATGCGCGGTTCCATCCCGATCAAACCCCTCCCGTGAAAGAAGCGCTGCGCGATCTGGTTCTGCAGGCCCTGCGGACCCTCCAAGCCGATGCCGTCCTGCCGGCGGATATCGAATGGCCGAATTTCGTGATCGAGCGCGCGCGCAGCCGCGAACACGGTGATTTCGCTACCAACGCCGCGATGCTGCTGGCCAAGCCGGCGCGCGCCAAGCCGCGCGAGCTGGCCGAGAAACTGGTGGCCGCCCTGCCCGCCAACGCGCTGGTGTACAAGGTCGAGATCGCCGGCCCCGGCTTCATCAACTTTTTCCTGGCCCCGGCCGCCTATCACGCCGAGGCCGGACGCATGCTGTCGCAGGGGCACGCCTACGGCCGCAACAGCAGCGGCGCCGGTCACACGGTGGGCGTGGAATTCGTGTCGGCCAATCCAACCGGCCCGCTCCACGTGGGACACGGCCGCGCCGCCGTCATCGGCGACTGCCTGAGCCGGTTGCTTGAGGCGACCGGCTGGAACGTCAAGCGCGAGTTCTACTACAACGACGCCGGCGTGCAGATCCAGAACCTGGCGATTTCCACCCAGGCGCGCGCGCACGGGCTGGCGCCGGGCGATGCCGGCTGGCCGGAAGAGGGCTACCGCGGCGACTATATCGCCGACGTCGCCCGCGCCTATCTTGCCGGCGACACGGTGATCGCCGACGGCCAGGCGGTGGTCGGCGCCAAGAACCCCGACGACCTGGAAGCGATCCGCCACTTTGCCGTGGCCTATCTGCGCCGCGAGCAGGACCTTGACCTGCAAGCCTACGGGGTCGGCTTCGACGTGTACTTCCTCGAATCCTCGCTATACACCCAAGGCAAGGTGGACGAAACCGTGCGCGAGCTTATCGCCCACGGCCACACCTACGAGGAAGGCGGCGCGCTGTGGCTGCGCACCACCGATTTCGCCGACGACAAGGACCGCGTCATGCGCAAGTCCGACGGCACCTACACGTACTTCGTGCCGGATGTGGCCTACCACCGCAGCAAATGGCTGCGCGGCTACGAGCGCGCGATCACCGAGCTGGGCTCGGACCACCACGGCAGCCTGGCCCGCGTGCGGGCGGGCCTGCAGGCGCTGGACTGCGGCATCCCCAAGGGCTGGCCCGAATACGTGCTGCACCAGATGGTGACGGTGATGCGCGGCGGCGAGGAAGTGAAGATCTCCAAGCGCGCCGGCAGCTACGTCACCTTGCGCGACCTGATCGAGGAAGCCGGCCGCGACGCCACGCGCTACTTCCTGATCGCACGCAAGGCCGACTCGCAGCTGGTGTTCGACATCGACCTGGCCCGCTCGCAAAGCAACGACAACCCGGTCTATTACATCCAGTACGCGCACGCCCGCGTGTGCCGCGTGCTGGAGGAACTGTCCGAGCGCGGCCTGCCGCCGGTAGACACCCAGGCCGGCATCGCGCAGATGGCGCGGCTGGATACGCAAGCCGAGCAGATCCTGCTGACGGAACTGTCGCGCTATCCGGAAGTGGTCGAGGCGGCCGCCAGCAATCTGGAACCGCACCTGATCGCGCAATACCTGCGCGAACTCGCCGGCGCGCTTCACAGTTACTATCACGAACACAAATGGATCGTGGACGACGCCCAACTGCGCAATGCGCGCATCACGCTGGCCCTCGCCACCCGCCAGGTCATACGTAACGGACTGGATTTGCTGGGACTCAGTGCCCCGGAGAAGATGTAAATGCCACCACGCAAGGGCAAAGGCCGTCAGGCCGTGCGCAACAACAGCGGCGGGTTTCCGGCCTGGGCCGGGGTCGTCATCGGCATCCTGATCGGGGCGCTGGTGGTGGTCGTGCTGATGCGCCATTCGCTGGTCCCGATGACGCCCAAGGGTCCGCAGCCCAATCCCGAAGCCACCGCGCAGCCCGGCAGCGACGAAGGCCTGGCGCCGGCCAACGGCGCCACCGCGCCGAAAAAGCCGCAATACGATTTCTACTCCGTGCTATCGGAAAAAGAAGTGCGCATTCCCGATTCGGAAATCAGCGCGCAGGCCAAGGCCGAACAACGCCAGCAAGCCACGCAGCAGCAGGCGCAGGCGCAGAATGCGACGCCGTCCGCGCCGCCGCTGCCGCCCAACGCGCCGCGCGCCGAAACGCAAAACATCACCGCCGCGCCATCGCTGGCCCCGACGGCGCCACCCGCGGCCAGCCCGGCGCAAACCGGGTATCTGCTGCAGGTCGGCGCCTTCCCGAGCGCGGCCGATGCCGAAACGCTGAAAGCCAAGCTGGCGCTGCAAGGCTTCGTCGCCAACGTGCAATCGGTCAGCGTGGGCGGACAAACCTACCATCGCGTGCGCCTGGGGCCGTTCCATTCGGCCACCGACCTGGAGTCGGCCAAGCAGCGGCTCGCTTCGGCGGGCTTTCCCGCGATCGCGCTGAAAGAAGGCCACTAAGCTTTCAGTGGCCGCCAACAAAAAGCCACGCTGTCACGTGGCTTTTTTGTTTTTCCGCAGATTGCCCGGATCAGTGTGTCTGGCACGCCAGCGGCAGGTACTGGTTGGGGATATCCTCGCTGGCGCAACTCCAACTGACCCCGTGCGCCTGCAGCGCCGGCGTCAGCGTAAGGTGCTTGTCGTGCAGCACCGTCGCGGCCTGGTCGCCGAAACTGGCGACGATGGTGCCGTCGACTATCGACACCGACGAAACGTAACGCCCATGCACTTGCTCGGGACTGCCCAGCCCCGCCTGCGCGTTGTCGGCCGGCGGCGTGCCGTTCGTCAGCAGATAGTTGGTGACGGCAATCTTGGCGCTTTGGGTAAGGGCGACCGCTTCCATCGTCTGGGCCCGAACCACGTAGCTCTGATACGCCGGAATGGCAATCGCCGCCATGATCGGCACGATCAGGAAAAAACCGGCGCCCAGCACGATCAGCACGATCGCCCAGGCGGGCATCGGCGTCGTGGGCCTGCCCGGCGGATGCTCGCCCTGCTCCCATGCTTCCAGCACCTGGCCGCGCACCACGAAGGTGCCGGCCATGAGGTCGTGCAGCCCCTGTTTGCGGCTGGTCCAGCCCGCCATCATGTAACCCACGTACAAGATCAGGCCAGACACGATCTTGCCGAGAAAGCGCCCGAATGCATGCCAGAAACCTAAGCGGTTGCCGTTTTCGTCGGTGACGCGCAAACCCAGCGCCTGCTTGCCGGGCGTAGCCTGCTTGGCGCTCGATTCCCATAGCGGGAAATACAGCCACGTGGCCAGAATCAGCAGGAAAGCCACGACCGTCGGCATCACCTGCGACGGCGGCGCAGCGGTCGGGCTCCGATGCGGCAGCATCAGCGCAAGCACGAAGAACAACACGAAAAACGCCAGCCAAATGATCAGCATATCCAGCGCATAGGCCGCCACGCGCATCCAGAAGCCGCCATACAGGCCGGCGGCGTTTTCCGGCAACACGCGCGCATGGCGCACGACCGGCTCGGCGACGTCCACGACATCCAGGCGGATCGCATCGGGGTGCGCCGCCGGCCTGGGCTGGGCCCGAGGCGGGGCCGGCACGCCCGCGGCGGCGGGTGGCGTATCTTCTTCCAGATGCAAGGCCGCCGACGCCAACGGCGACAACGACAGCGCCGCCTCCAGCGTCTGCCAGTCCTGCTCGCCCTTGACGCACACGCGCGCCTGGCGATCCAGCGCACCGCTTTCCAGAGCCTGGCGCAGGTAGCCCTCGCTGACCGGGCCGCGCACCTCGCCTTGTTGCTGCAGCCACAGATAGCGGCCGCCAGGATTGGTCAAGGCGAAGGCCTCCACGCCGCATGCGCGCAGGGCGTCGCGCTGCCCCAGCGCGGCCGGCTCGCCTACCGCCTTGAGCGTCAGCGGCACGCGTTGAAGAATGCGGGTACGGAAAGTGTCCGCGTCGAGCTTCATGGTCTCGGCGACGCGTTGCCAGGCGGTTTGCGGGTCCGCGCCCGCGATGGTCTTTCCGGTCAGCGTCACTGACCAGTTTGCCGTGTCGTCCATGTCCCCCCCATGGGCATTAATTTGCGTGCGCCGGACTCTAACACGCTTGTCGTCAACGGCGCGCCGAAGGGAGGCTGGCTGCCAGCGCGCTTCCCGCCGGCTTCGGGAGCGCCCTTGGATACGGTGGCCGCCATGCGTCCTGGGCCGGCAGCGCTCGACCGGTTCATCCGGCCCGGCTTTCGGCGACGCCATCGGCCCAAAGCATGCTTTTGCGATCGTGCGCGCACTATGGCGCCTACCGCGCGCATAATGGTACGAACCGCCCGTTCGCCAGAACCAGGGGAACCCCAAACCATTGTGGGGGCAACTGCCCCGATTGGAGGTTCTTATGAAGAACGTTACGGCGTGGCTCGCTTTGGCGCTGCTGTTTGGCACGGCGGCGCAGGCACAGGAAAAAGCGGCACCGACGACCGTCCTGCGCGACTACACCGACGTGGTCGCACCGGCAGACCAGGAGGCGTACGAAGCGGGTGTCAAAAACTTCAACCAGTGCATGCGCCAGCATGGCGCCAAGTACACCTGGACGGCCTGGGTGCACGAAACCGGCAATACGTACAGTTATTCGTATACATCCGACCCCCTTCCATGGGGTGGCTTCGATGACATGGAAGCGGTGGGAAAAACCTGCGATGGCGTGTTGCGCTCCAGCGTCAATCCGCACCTCAAGAGCGAGACCAGTTCATTCCTGCAATGGATGCCCGAACTCAGCCACGTTTCCAAGGGCACGGACGCGACGCCCAAGCTGATCGAAGTCACCTACTTCATGCTCAAGCCGGGCCATGAAGCGTCCGAGACATTCACGGCGAACGTGAAAAAAGTCGCCGCCGCAGCCGAAAAAGCCAAATGGCCGTATTACTACCGGTTCGGGCAGGTCATCGATGGGGGCGAGGGCGCACCCGATTTCATCCTGATATCGCCGTCCGGCAGCTGGGCGGAACTGGGCCGGGATCCCAATCCGGACGTGTGGAAAATGGTCGAAGGCGTGTACGGCAAGGCCGATGCCCTGGCCATCCGCAAGGCGATCAACGATGCGATCAAGGACATCTCCTCGCATGTGGATAGCTACAGCGCGGACCTGACCTACGTCGGATCGGGCAAGTAACCGATCGCACATGAAACAGGCGATGCCGCGACAGGCCGCCTGTTTCATGCCGTGCGCCGTCAGTGTTTGCGCTTGAGGCGGATCAGGCCCGAGATATCGTCATCGCCATGACCCTGGCGCATCAGTTCGGCGTAGTCGGCGAGCGAACGCTCGATCACCGTGCGATCGGTACCGACACCCTCGGCGATACCGCGTACGATGCCAAGGTCTTTATGCAACAGCGCCAGCTTGAAGCCCACGCTGAATTCATTCTTCAGCATGGTGGCGCCGCGCTTTTCCAGGAACCAATTGCCGGCTGCGCCCGCGCCGAGCGTGGGAATCAGCCGGTCCGGATCCAGGCCCAGCGCCTCGCCCAAGGCGAGCCCTTCGCAAACCGCCTGCGCGATGCCGGCCACCAGCACCTGGTTTACCGCCTTGGTCGCCTGGCCCGCACCCACCGGACCCAGATGCGTGATGCGCAGCGCATAGGTTTCCAGCGCCGGCCGTGCACGCTCCAGCACTGCCGCATCGCCGCCGACCATCACCGACAGCTTGCCGTTCTTGGCGCCTTCCACGCCGCCCGACACCGGCGCATCCAGGAAATGCACGCCGACCGCGGCGAGCCGCGCGGCGGCCTCCTTGGCGGTATCGGGTGCCACGGTGGAGTGATCGACGACGATCGCGCCTGCTTTCAAGTGCGGCGCCAGCGCATCGACGGTGGCAAGCACGTCGGCATCGGCCGTCACGCACAGCGCAATCAGGTCACATGCGCCGGCCAGCTCCGCCAGCGTCGCCGGTGCGCTTACGTCCAGCGCTTGCGCCAGCGCGACGGCCTTGGCGTGCGTGCGGTTGGCCACGGCATGCAACAGGCCGTGACGTTTCAGATGTCCGGCCATCGGTGCGCCCATCGCACCCAGGCCGATGAAGGCTGCTCTTGGAGTCATGCAGGTTCCTTAAACTCAATCGCAATTGAGCACACGATGCACATCGTGTGTCACGAACGGTTTCTCGCGGGTCGGCGGATCGAGCCAGTGCGGTTGCGTCAGCGTGTGACGCATGTCAGTCAGGCCGCTCTGCCAGTGTTCGTGCATCGTAGCAGGACTGAATTCGTAATCCTTGTAATGCCCTTCGTAGGGCTTGTCGCGATAGATCAGGTGGATGAGGTTGGTCAGCGCACCGTTGGAGTAGCGTTCGGCGCGCTTGAACGCTGGCGCGGTGCGCTTGTCTTCGGGTACCAGTTTCATCAGTTCGTGCAACAGCTGCTGTTGCTCGCGCGTGTTGTGCATGTACTCGGTCACCAGGCGCGTGCGGCTGGAGAACTGGATGTCCTTGGCGCGTTCGGCCACGGTGCCCATGTCGCGCGGCAGGGCGCCGCAGGCGCTCCACAAATCGACCTGGAAGATCAGCGAATCGTGATGCGGCCGCTCCGACAGCACCTTGTACAGCGGCGTGTTGGACACCATGCCGCCGTCCCAGTAGTACTCGCCGTCGATTTCTACCGCGGGAAAGCCTGGCGGCAGCGCACCGGAGGCCATGAAATGCTCGGGCCGCAGCGGCCCCACGCGATTGTCGAAATACGCGAAATTACCGGTGCGCACGTTGACCGCGCCCACCGACACGCGCACGCACTTGGGATGGTTGATGCGATCGAAATCAGCCAGCTGCTCCAACGTTGCGCGCAACGGTGCGGTGTCGTACCAGCTTGCCGTGGCCGGCGTGCCGTTCCATTGCAGGAACGGCGGCGGCATGCGCGGCTGGAAGAAACCGCTCTGCCCTTCGGTGATCGCGCGCCATGCGGACATCGTGTTGATGCCGTCGCGAAAAATCTGCGGCCAGGTCATGTTCTCCGGCCACGAGAACGTGGGGCGATTAGGCCAGAACGCCGACTTGCAGATCGTTTCCCAAAATTGGGTAAGCCGCTCGACGCGATGTTCCGGCGCGTTGCCGGCGATGATCGCCGCGTTCAAGGCGCCGATGGAAATGCCGGCGACCCAATCCGGATGCAGTCCGGCTTCATCGAGCGCCTGGTACACCCCTGCCTGGTAGGCACCCAGGGCGCCGCCGCCCTGCAATACCAGGGCGGTGACCTTGTAGGCATCCTGCGCGGGATTGCGCGCTACTGTCGGCGAAGACGTCTTGGACGAAGGCGAAGACATGCGAACCTCTGTTACTCGGCAAGATAATCGTGAACCACCGTACCCAGGTCGAGCGTAAGATCGGTGACGTAATGCACTGCCGACTCTACTTTCAAGACGGGTAGATCGGCCACCGGCGCCAGCGCGTGGGGATGCAGCTCCAACGATGCCGGCCCCGTCCAGGCGCCTTTCAGCGTGACGTTGCTGGTGTAGTAGCGAACCAGCTCGCAGATGCGCGGCGTGCCGTCCACGTGCGGAATGATCTTAAGCAGGTAATTGGGCGCGGCCAGGCCCGCCAGCACCGCTGCATGATCGGCCACGCGATGCTTGAAGCCCATGGTGGCCTTGGCCACGCGCACCTTGCCGTAATCGAGCGTACCCACCAGCGTGTCGATTTCCGTTTCCAGGATGGGTGTCGCCAGCTTCTTGGGGAACCCCCACAGCTCGCGGCCGCCGGCGATCGGCGGATGGTCGTTGAGATACATCGCGTGCACATAACCGCCACGCTCGCCGTTGAAGCTGACGGGGATGACTTGTCCCGATTCGGTGTAGTCGCCAAATCCGGTCGAGTCGGGCATGCGGATGAATTCGTATTTCACCACCGGCTCGGTAACTTCCAGCGGCTCGGGCACCACCGCGCGTAGCGCGTCCATGTCGGTGCGATAGGTGATGACCAGGAACTCGCGATTGACGAAGCGATAGGGCCCCGGCGGAAAGGCGGGGCTGGTCAGCGGCATGGCGAAGGCATTGGCCTTGACGTCGGCGATTTTCATAGACGCGTCCTTATGGAAAACGTTGCGTGATACCGAACTTCAATTCGCGTTTTGCCCCCTCCCGTGCATGCAGGGTAGGGCTGGAGAGGGGTTGCACGAGCTTGCCGCAACCTTCAGGGGCTTCACCCCACCCCAACCCTCCCCTGTTACACGTCGGGGAGGGTGCAGGTCGGTTACTGCATGTACCAGCCGTGGCTTACCACGATGCTTTGGCCGGTGAGCGCCGCGCTCGGGAAGGCGGCCAGGTACAGTGCCGTTTCGGCGATGTCTTCCACGGTGGTGAACACGCCGTCCACCGTATCCTTCAGCATCACGTTCTTGATCACGTCCGCTTCGCTGATGCCCAGTTCTTTGGCCTGTTCGGGAATCTGCTTTTCCACCAGCGGCGTGCGCACGAAGCCCGGGCAGATCACGTGCGAGCGCACGTTGTGCGCCGCGCCTTCCTTCGCCAAGGTGCGCGCCAGGCCCAGCAAGCCGTGCTTGGCGGTGACGTAGGCGGACTTGAGCTTGGACGCCTCGTGCGAATGCACCGAGCCCATGTAGATCACCGTGCCGCCGCGATCGCCCTTGTACATGTGCTTGAGCGCGGCCTTGGTGGTGAGGAAGCCGCCGTCCAGATGGATGGCCAGCATCTTCTTCCAATCGGCGAAGGCAAACTGGTCGATCGGGTTGATGATCTGCACGCCCGCATTGGAAATAAGAATGTCCAGGCTGCCCAATGCCGCCACGGCCTTGTCGGTGCCGGCGTTCACCGCCTCTTCACTGGTGACGTCCATTTCGATGCCGATGGCCTTGCCGCCGGCGGCATTGATCTGCGCCGCCGCCGCATCGGCGGCCTGCTGGTTGATGTCGGCGATCGCGACCGCCGCGCCGTTCTTGGCGTAAAGCTCCGCGATGGCCTTGCCCAGGCCGCTGGCCGCGCCGGTGATCAATGCGACTTTGCCGTCGAGTTTTGCCATGTGCCACTCCTTCGGATGGGGGATGAGGGAACCGATTGCGGGCGCCTCGCGTGCTTGCCTGCCCGGGACGCCCGCCGCGGCGGCGGGACGCCGGCGCTTGTCAGATCAACGCGCGCCCTCGGAAAGATAGGTATAGCTGGTCAGGCCTTCATTCAATGTTACAAACAGCGCCTTGGCCTGATCTTCGCCAAGATTGACCGCCGCGATGCGTTCGCGATAGCTGTTTCGCAGCGCTTCCAGGTCGTAGCCGACGTAGTCGAGCATCAGGTCGGTGGTGTCGCCGCGACGCTTATGGGCGAAAACATAGTTCCCACGGTCGATACGAACGTTTACCGCGTCGGTATCGCCGAACAGATTGTGGATGTCGCCCAGCGTTTCCTGATAGGCGCCGACCATGAAGATGCCCAGGCGATACGGCTCGCCGTCCTTGAGCGCATGCAGCGGCAGGCTTACGTCCACACCTTCGGCGTCCACGTAGTGATCGATACGGCCGTCCGAATCGCAGGTGAGGTCAACCAGCACGCCGCGGCGGGTGGGTTGCTCGTTCAAGCGCGCGATCGGCGCGATCGGAAAAATTTGATCGATCGCCCAGACGTCGGGCACGGACTCGAACACCGAGAAATTGACGAAGTATTTATCGACCAGCTTTTCGTCCAGGTCGTCCAGCACCTGGCGATGTGCGCGCTCGGAGGAAAGCAGGCGCGCGCGCACGGCATTGACGATGGCGTAGTACAGCTCATCCAGGCGCGCACGCGCGGCCAGCGACAACTGGCCCAGCGCGTACAGCGTCTGGCCTTCCTGGAAGTGATGCTGGGCTTCGTGGTAAAGCTCCAGCGAGGGTCGCGCATCGAGTTCATCGTGCACTTCGCGCAGATGGCGCAGCACGGCCGGCTCATCGTCATCGGCGGGCGGCAGGCTGCCGGCGGGCACCGATTCGACTTCGCTTACGTTGATCACCATCACCGCGTGATGCGCGGTCATCGCGCGGCCGGCCTCGGTGATGATGTGCGGCGCCGGAAGGCCTGCGGCGTCCACGGCCTCGGCCAGCGACTGCACGATGGTGGCGGCGTACTGTTCCAGCGAGTAGTTGATCGAGTTGTGGCTGCGCGAGCGCGAGCCTTCGTAGTCCACGCCCAGGCCGCCGCCGACATCCACGATCTCAAGCGGCACGCCCAGCCGGGTCAGCTCCACGAAATAACGCGTGGCCTCGCGCATGCCGTTGGCGATGTCGCGCACGTTGGAAATTTGCGACCCCATGTGGAAATGCTGCAGTTTCAGTGTGTGCTTGAGACCGGCCTGATCCAGGCGTTCGACCAGGCTGAGCACCTGCGCCGGCGACAGCCCGAACTTGCCCTTGTCGCCGCCGGTGTTCTGCCACTTGCCCGCGCCGATCGAGGCCAGCCGCACGCGCACGCCCAGCAGCGGCTCCACGTCCAGCGCCTTGGATTCGGCGATGACGTGCTCCAGTTCCGACGGTTTTTCGATCACGATGTGGATGCGCAGGCCGAGCTTGCGCCCGATGAGGGCCAGACGGATGTATTGACGATCTTTGTAGCCGTTGCACACCACGATGGAGCCTGGCCGCGCCATCGCCAGCACCGCCATCAGCTCCGGCTTGGAGCCGGCCTCCAGGCCGAAGCCCTGCTCGCCCGCGGCGACCAGCTCGGCAACCACGCCGCGTTGCTGGTTCACCTTGATCGGATAGACGGCCGTATAGCCGCCCGCATAATTCCACTCGCCGATCGCCTTGGCGAAGGCGCCCTGCAGGCGCGCGAGACGGTCGGCAAGGATGTCGGGGAAACGTACCAGCAGCGGCAAGCGCAAGCCTTCGTCGCGTGCGCGATCGACGATCTGAGGCAGCGAAAACGCTGGACCCTTCGCACCGCGCGGGCGCATCACGATGTCGCCGGCATCGTTCACATCGACGTAGCCGTCGCCCCAGTAGGGCACGGCATAAGTGTGGCGGGCGGCATCGGCATTCCAGGAATGGGCCATGTTGACGGTATCTCCTTATGGGAGTCGACGGATCGACCCTAGGGATGACATCGTCGCAGCGGCGAGCCTTGACGAACGCAAAGCCCCCGGCCGGAAGCCTCGCACGCCGCGGGGCCGTAGGACTTGGCGGGCCGCCGCGCGGCGACCCGAACGACTATTGTAATAGGCACAGGCGACAATTTGAGGTCACCCGCACCGGGACGCCCGGGGGCGGTTGCCGCTACAATTGCGGCTCTTTAACCATGCTTCCCAGGATTTTCCCGTCATGTCGCAGCCCAGCTGGTTCACCGAAGCGCACCAGGCTTCCGGATCCTCCATCGGTTATCGCTTGGAAAAGCCGCTTCATGCCGAGAAAACCCCGTTCCAGACCATCGAGATCTACCAGACCACCGACTGGGGCAACCTGATGGTGATCGACGGCTGCGTGATGCTGACCACCCGCGACAACTTCCTCTACCACGAGATGATGACCCACCCGGCGCTGTTCACCCATGCGCGCGCCAAGCGCGTGGTGATCATCGGCGGCGGCGACTGCGGCACGCTGCGCGAAGTGCTCAAGCACGAAGAAGTGGAGCACGCCGCGCAGGTGGAGATCGACGAGCGCGTCACTCGCCTGGCCGAGCAGTATTTTCCGGAACTGTGCGAGTCCAACGGCGATCCGCGTGCGGAGCTGTTGTTCATCGACGGCATCAAGTACATGGCCGAGGCCGAGCCCGATTCGCTGGATTTGATCATCGTCGACTCGACCGATCCGGTCGGTCCCGCCGAGGGCCTGTTCAACGCCGCGTTCTACGCCAGTTGTCACAAGGCGCTGCGTCATGGCGGCATCCTGGTGCAGCAGAGCGAATCGCCGCTGGCGCATTTGGAGCTGATCAAGTCGATGCGCGCGGCGATGCGCACGGCCGGTTTCAACGCGGTGAAAACCCTGCCGTTTCCGCAGCCGTGCTATCCCACCGGCTGGTGGAGCTGCACGATGGCGCGCAAGGGCGGCGACCTGGCCGGCTTCCGCGAGCGCGGCGCGATCAGCAAGAACTTCCCCACTCGCTACTACAACGCCGACGTGCACAAGGGTGCGCTGGCGTTGCCCGAATTCATGCGCGAAGCGCTGGGCGAGTAAACCGCCTTCGAGCAAGATTCGTGGCGTCAATATGGCTTGGCGCCGCATGCTCCGGGCGCCGCGCAATCAAGCGCCCTGGTTGCGGATGGTTTCGCGCTGGCGATCGCTCAGCACGGCATAGCCGCTGTCATCGAACACAAAACCCGCCACTTCGCGCATGCCAAGCCGCTCGTGGGCGCGCAAGGAGGCGGCGTTGTCGCGCCGAATGAAAAGCACAGCTTCCTGGCCGGGACGATGTTCGCGCAAAGCGGCATATAGCTGGCCCAGCACACCTTGCCCGCGCTCGCTATCGGCGACACAGGCCGGGCCATACACGTAGGCATCCGGGCCGCCGGGCCACGCCGCCAACATCGCCTGAACGGAAGGCGGTGCCGGGGCATCTTTGTGAGCACTGAACAAGACGCCCACCACCCGGCCATGCCGATGCGCCACCATCACCGGCGCTCCGTTGAGTGCCATGCGCGCCACTTTGTCCTGCGGAAATTCGCCGGTCAGCGAACCTCCGCGGTCGGCGGAATTGGCTTGCAGCAACGCGGCGATGCCATCGACATCTCGGGCACAAGCGAGCGCGATCTCGTACATGAAGACCTCTAAGCGGCATCCCTCGGGCGGCGGCATCCAAGGCAGACCAAGTCTGCGGGTCGTATCGAATACGGCCTGCTTCATGGAAGAGGCTAATGCCCGGCCACGCGCTCAAGAAATCGGATTTGCCCGATTTTTCAATCAGAACAAGCGCTCGCGCACCTTCGGCAGCAACACCAGCGCCAGGGTGGCGAAGGGGCCGAACAGCACCGACAGCGCGAACCACAGCAGGCCGCTGCGATTCTTGCCCTGGGCAAGGCCCGCATTGATCAACGCCAGCGTTCCCCAGCCGACGAACCACGGCGCGGTCCCCTGGGACAACAACGAAAACGACTCCACAGCACTCTCCTGTGTACCGCCTGGGCAGAAGGCCATGCTAGCAGCTGGCCGGCGCGGGCTCCGCCGGCTGTTCAGAACATCCTCAACGCCGGGACGCTATGCTGGTGACTTTATGAATGAATGACGGAGTACCTCGATGCGTGGTTGGCGTCGCCCTGTAGCCCTTTCCCTGGCCTGCGCACTCGCCGTCCCGGCGCTGGCGGTCGCCCAGCACGCGCATCCCGCGACGCCGATTGCCAAAAAGCCCGCCCAGGCGCGCAGCCAGGCGCTGGCTTCGTTCCAGAGCGACCTGGTCAACGTGCTGTCGCCCAGCGGAGATGCCCAGCGCCTGCTGGCGGCGGCCCTGCTGGCCCGCCCCCTGCCCAACCAGAGCAAGGTGAACTCCTTCCACGCGCTGATCGAACGCGCCGCGCGCGCCGACGATGCCGGCCCCGCCGAAAACTGGGCCCGCCTGGCCGATTGCGATCCAAAGAATTCCAGCTGCCCCAACGCCGACGCACTGGCACAACTGCTGCAGCAGGCGCCGGACAACGCGGCGGTGTGGCTGCTCAAGCTGGGTCAGGACGCCAACAACCTCAAGTCGCAGGATGTGCGCCAGGATCTGGCCAAGGCGGCCTCCGCCAAGCTGTATGACGATTATTCCGGCATCGGCCTTATGGCCTTGGCCAACGCGGTCAGCCTGCTGCCGCCCCCGAATGCCACGCTCGACCCCAACTCCGCCGCCGGTGCCAACGGCGTGCAGCTGCTGATCGCCTTCGGCAGCGCCCAGGGGATGCCTCAGCCGGCCCTGCGCGAAACGGCAACTTTCTGCGAGAAAAACGCCCCCAGCGATCCTTCGGTCAAGGACGACTGCCTGAAACTGGGCAAGACGCTGGAGTGGGGTTCCAGCCCACTGGCGCGTTCGCTGGGCCTGCATCTGCGCGAAGTGCTCAATCCCGATCCGGCCCAGCAGCAGGACGCGAAAACCGCGCGCCGCAACCTGGTGTGGCAGGTGCAGAATTTCGCCGAGCTGTCCCTGCGCGCGCAGAACGACAGGGGCCAGTCCCAGCACCTGCTGGCCCTGGCCCGCAACGGGGGCACGCAGATGAGCCTGGTGCTGGCCGCCCTGCGCGACGACGGCATCCCCACCGATGCCCCGGCCGACGAGCAGGCGGGCAAAACCAACTAGGGCCTGTTCACAGTTCCGCTTTCCCCCGCTACCCTTGGGCCACCTCACGCCATTAGGGGTAGTCGATGGTCACGGTGTTGGTAGCAAGCAGCAAGGGCGGTTGCGGCAAGAGCACGCTGGTAACCCAGCTGGCCTCGCATTGGGCCCAGGACGGCAAGCGCACGGCCATTGTCGATAGCGATCCGCAGGGTTCGAGCTTCCGCTGGGCCAGCATCCGGCCAGACAACGTGCCCGGCGTGCTGGCGCTGGAAGGCGGCCGCAAGGCGCTGGACAAACTGCCCGACGATACCGATCGCGTACTCATCGACACCGCCGCCGGTTCGCACGAGAAAGAACTCGAACCCTACCTGGAAAAGGCCAGCGTAGTACTGGTGCCCGCGCTGCCGTCGTCCTTCGACCTGCACGCGACACTGAATTTTCTCAAGCACCTGCACGGCATCAGCCGCATCAAGCGTGGGAAATTGCCCGTGGCGGTTGTAGGCAATCGCCTCAAGCCGTGGACCCACGCCAGCCAGGACGCCATGGAGCAGCTGGCCGAGCAATCGCCGTTCCCGGTGGTGGCGCAATTGCGCGACACCCAGGCCTATGTTTTGTTGACGTCGCTGGGCAAGGGCATCTTCGACTATGGGTCCGAACAGGTGCGCGGCCACCAGCACGACTGGGCGCCCCTGCTGCGCTGGATCAAGCGCCAGCACTGAGCACCTTCCGCGCCGGATTAAACCGGCGTGTCTTTATGGAGAACCTACGACCATGCACGAACTGATCCTGCTGCGACACGCCGAAGCCCAGCCCGCACCGCCGGGCGGCGAGGATGTCGTGCGCCGCCTGAGCGGACGCGGTGAACAGGAGGCGCGTGCCGCCGGCACCTGGTTGAGCTCGCATGGCGTACGCCCCGACCGCGTGCTCTGCTCGCCGTCCGAGCGTACCTGCGCCACCGCGCAACTTGCGCTGTCCGCCCTGGAGCCGACGCCGGACATGCGCATGGCGCCGGAAATCTACAACGCGACGCCGGGCGAATTGCTGGCCCTGCTCGATCAGCACGACGACGCCAACACGGTGCTGCTGATCGGTCACAACCCTGGGATCGAACGGCTGGTGGCCTTGCTGGTCGAAGGCCGCTCCGATGACTTTCGTGGCATGCCGCCGGCCGGATTGGCCGTGCTCCACCTGGATGGCCCGCTGGAACCGGGCAACGCACGACTGGATGCGTTCTGGTCGCCGTGAGGCTTGGGCGGTTCGCGTTCTGCTTGTGTCTAGTGTTGTTGTGGTCCGCGCGTGCCGTCGCCCGCGATGACGATTACCGCATCGATTCGGCCACCTCGCAGGCCACCTTCCAGGTCCATGTGTTCTGGCTGGAAAGCGTCAACGGCCATTTCTCGCAAGTGGCCGGCGATGTCGTACCGGGCCCGCGCCCCGATAGCTGGGTAGTCAACGCCGACATTCCGGTCGATAGCGTGGCCATGCCTTCCAAGCGGCTGCGCCGCTGGGTGCTGGCACCGGATTTCTTCGATGCCACCCACCATCCGATCATCCATTTCGTGTCCGATCCGATCGGACAGGAGCAACTGGACCAGGGCGGCACGCTCAGCGGATACATCACCGTGCGCGGCGTCACCGCGCCCGTGCGGTTTATCGTGCAACCGGCGCACTGCGAACACCTGGCGGCAGCGCCCTGCCGCATCCAGCTCAGCGGACGCGTACACCGCAGCACATTCGGCATGACCAGCGACCGCCTGGCGCTTTCGGACAGCGTGGACCTGAACCTTAGCATCACGCTGCAACGCGAAAGTCGCTAAGCGGCGGCTATCATCCGCGGCATGCATCTGCGCGGCAGCTTACTGATTCCTGTTTTCGTGGCGGCCCTGCTGCAGGGTTGCGCGACCAGTCGCGCGCATGTCCGCCAGGCCGACGCGATCGTCGCCGCAAGCATCGACCGGCAGACCACCTGCACGCGCGCCGACCGCTGCGCCGCACCCTCGCCCCTGCTCGACGACGCCGAGGATGCGCTGGCCCATTCCACGCCAGAGCAGCCCGAACACGTCGTCACCCTGCTCGACGACAGCCAGGCGGCGCTGGTCGCGCGCATCAACCTGATCCGAGCGGCGCGGCAGTCGATCGACGTGCAGACCTATATCTGGGACGAAGACGACACCGGCCAACTGATCCTCAACGAACTGATCGCCGCCGCACGCCGCGGCGTGGACGTGCGCATTCTTGCCGACCAGCTGTTTTCGTTCGAAGACCCGGCCATGCTGGAGCGGCTCACGCGCGTCAGCCCCCATCTGAGCGTGCGCATCTACAACCCCACCTTCCACAGCTCGCGCACCACGCCGCTGGAATTTGCCGCCGGCCTGGTCTGCTGTTTCATCCGCTTCAACCAGCGCATGCACAACAAGCTGCTGCTGGTGGACGACAGCATCGGCATCACCGGCGGGCGCAATTACCAGGACCGCTATTTCAACTGGGACAACGACTTCAACTACGTCGACCGCGACGTCATGGTCGGCGGCCCGGCGGCGCACCAGATGGCGGCAAGCTTCAACCTGTTCTGGAACCTCAAGCGCTCGGTGCCGTTGATCCAACTGCGCGACGTCAATCGCCTGATCCGCGCCGACCCCGCGCCGCCGCCGTGGCCCGCGCCGCACTACACCAACCCCGCGCGCGTGGCCGAGGCGCAGGCGGAGGCGGAAGATCCCGACTGGCTCGCCGCGCACCTGATCGACCCCACCATGCGAACGGGCAAGGTGGAGTTTTTCAGCGATCGCCCGGCCAAGACCGAGCAGCCCCAGAAGCGCGAGGCGCTGCAATTTACCGCCAACCTGATGCGCCTGGTCGGCAATGCGCATCGCGAGGTGGTGCTGCAGACGCCGTACCTGGTGATGAGCCGCCGCGCAAAAAAGCTGTTCAGGCGCCTGCACAGGGAACACCCCGCGCCGCGGATCATCGTATCGACCAATTCGCTGGCCTCCACCGACGCCTTCGCGGTCTATGCGGTGTCCTACAAGCACCGCAAGCGCTATCTCACCCAATACGGCTTCGACATCTACGAGATGAAGCCGCATGCGCCGCTGGCGATGGATGCCTACACCCAGGCCAACGTGGTGGACGAAGAACAAGACGATGACGGCGCGCCTTCCGCGCAGGCATCCGCAGGCAAGACCGCCCGGCGCTTTCCCGGCACCGACCGCCGGCCCGGCCTGTTCGGCAGCAACGGCCGCCGTAACCGGCCCGCGCCGCTGTTGAGCGAGGGGCGCCGCTTCGGCCTGCATGCCAAGTCGCTGGTGATCGACGATGACGTGGCGATGGTCGGCTCCCACAACTTCGATCCGCGCTCGGACCACTACAATACCGAAGCCGGGGTGATCGTTTACGACGCGCGCTTCGCGCGGGCGCTGCGCGCCTCGATCCTGGTCGCCACCGAACCGCAAAACGCGTGGGTGATCGCCGAACGCAAGCCGACCATCCCCGTGCTGGGCACCATCAGCCGCGCCATCGGCGATGTGTCGGCCAAGCTGCCGCTGTTCGATCTGTGGCCGTTCCGCTACGCCACCAGTTACGACATCAAGCCCGGCTGCGGGCCGCTGCTGCCCACCGATCCGCATTTTGACCAGTGCTATACGCCCGTGGGCGATTTCCCCGACGTCGACATTTCGCCCAAGCTGCTCTACACGCGCTTGATTACCGCCTTCGGCGCGGGGGTGACGGGGGTGTTGTAAATCAGCGCTCGAGTATCGCGGTGACGCCCATGCCGCCGGCCGTGCAGATGGAAATCAGGCCACGGCCGGAACCTTTCTGCTCCAGCATTTTGGCCAGCGTGGCGACGATGCGCGCACCGGTCGCGGCGAACGGATGGCCCACCGCGAGGCTGGAGCCATGCACGTTCAATTTGGCCGGATCGATGCTGCCCAGCGGCTGGTCCAGGCCCAAGCGGTGCTTGCAGTAGTCGGCCGACTCCCACGCGCGCAGCGTGCACAGCACCTGCGCGGCGAAGGCTTCGTGGATTTCGTAGAAATCGAAATCCTGCAGGGTGAGGCCATGCCGCGCGAGCATGCGCGGCACTGCCACGGTGGGTGCCATCAACAGGCCCTCGCCGTGCACGAAATCCACCGCCGCCACCTCGGCATCGCGCAGATACGCCTGGATTTTCAACCCGCGCCGCGCCGCCCATGACTCGTTGGCCAGCAGCACCGCCGCCGCGCCGTCGGACAAGCCGGTGGAATTGCCGGCGGTGAGCGTGCCCAGGCCCGAGCTCTTGTCGAACGCAGGCTTGAGCGTGGCGAGCTTTTCCATCGTCGTGTCCGGACGCAGGAAACCGTCGCGCTTCAAGCCGCGGAAAGGCACCACCAGGTCCTCGAAGAAGCCGGCCTCGTAAGCGGCCGCCAGCTTGCGATGACTCTCAAGCGCCAGACGGTCCTGCGCCTCGCGGCCGATGTGCCATTCGCGCGCCATCTTTTCGCAGTGATCGCCCATCGACATGCCGGTGCGCGGCTCGGCCACGCCCGGGAACGAGGGCTTCAACTCGCGCAAGGAAAAACCGCGCACGGCGGTTTTGAATTTTTCCATCGGCGTCTTGGCACGGTTGACCGCCAGCAGGCGCTTGCGCAGGCGCTGGCTGTAGACGATCGGCACGTCGCTGGTGGTATCCGAACCGCCGGCGATGCCGGCCTCGATCTGGCCGGCGGCGATCTTGTTGGCGATGATGATGGCGTTGTCCAGCGAGGTACCGCAGGCACGGGCGGTGGTGATGCCCGGGGTGGTCGGCGCCAGACCCGAACTCAACAGGGCTTCGCGGGCCAGGTTCCACTCCGAGGAGTGCTTGATCACCGCGCCCATCGCCACTTCGCCCAGTTCCACACCATGCAGCCCGAAGCGCTCCACCAGCGATCCGAGCACCTTCACCGACATGCCGAAGTTGCCCACATCCGCATACGCCGTGTTATTGCGACAGAAGGGAATCCGCACTCCGCCGATCACACCGACACGTTGCTGCGTGTTTTCCATAGCCAGACTATCCAAATACGCCCGATCGCCCAAGGCTAACCCGCTCCGTCCCGCGACGAAAGCCCGAAACGGTGCCAGAAGGCCAAATGTTAGACTTGCTTCCCTTTGTTGACGGAATCACCCCGTGGAAGCCGGCCCGCTGCAAGCCCTGCCCGCCGTACTGGCGCTGGAACTGTCCCCTGGCGAGCCGCCGCAACGCCTGAGCCTGGCCCGCGATGACGCCGCCGAGCTGGCCGCACTGATCGCCGAGGACCTGCACGCGCTGGTGCCCGAGGTGGTGCAGGCACGGCTGGCGCTGGCCGGCGCCTCCTTCGACGCGGTGGAACTGCTGCGCCCCGGCTTTCCGGTCTGGGCCACGCTGGACGAACTGGCGCGCCGCGTGCCCCGCGGCCAGCTGGAAAACGTGGTGGCCTTCGGCAGCCATGACGGCCACATGCCGGCCCAGACGCTGGAGCCGGACCGTGCCTACGCGGACGGCCCGATGCGCCTGTTGCCCTTGAGCCTGCTCGTGCCCGAAGCACGGGTGCAGACGCTGTCCGAGCGCCTGGAAGTGGAACTGGTCGGCCGCGGCGAAGCCGGCGCGCGTACCGCCGACTGGCTGATGCGCCACCTGGGCGTGCGCCTGGAACACGCGCGCTACCTCAGCCGCAACGACCTGCTCGCGCTCACTTGCGTGCAGTACGAGCACGTCAACCTCGCCCCGCTCTGGCAACTGTTGGAAGCGGCGCTGCTGACCCCTTATCGCGGCGAGGCCACGCTCAGCGCGCGCGGCCTGGCCTTTCGCTACGCCGACGGCAAGATCCACGCGCAATCGCCCGCCCAGTGGCTTGCAGCCCAGGAAGGCGACGACGCCGAACGCAGCCATGCGCTGGCCGGGGTGGTGTTCGAATTGCGCCAATACGCGGCGCTGCTGCACGCGCACGGCCTGCCGCTGCAACTGGATGCGGCAGGCGATCGGACGATCGATGCGGGCGAAGGCTGGCTTGCGGAAATAGTCGCCGACGCCGACGACGCCTACGATGCGCCCACCTTATACGCCCACGAGGCCGCGGGCCTGGGCGTGGTGGTGGTGACCCTCGCGCAGCGCGGACCTGCCGGCCGGGCCCGCATGCTGGCCCATGGATATCCCCTGCATGCGGCGGCGCTGGGTTCGCTGGTCGCCACCCTGGCCGACCGTTTCGGCATCGCCAGCGATCTGCACGCGCTGGGCCGCATCCACTTGGACGAGCAAGGCGCCCTCGGCGCACCGGCGGCCGCCCTGCATTAACTCCCCACGCCGCCCTTGGCCCGGAAGATGCAAACCGCACCTGGTCCGGCGCATGATGTGCGGGCCAGTGCCAGGAACGTTCGAGCCGGGAGATCGACGTGCCGAAGGTGACGCAGCCTAAAGAAGGTCATCCGCGCCCCTTGCAACCGGGGCCGGAGCTGCTTGCGCACGTGGTACAGAATGTTTCGGCGCTGATCGCCTACATCAGCCCCGAGGAGCGCTTCTGGTTTGCCAACGAGGCGCACCGCCACTGGTTCGAGATCGACCCGCAGCGGATCATCGGGCGCCTGGTCAGCGAAGTACTCGATCCGGAAAGCTACCTGCGCGTGCGCAGTGCGCTGCTGCAAGCGCTGGATGGCCATCCTTCCAGCTACGAAGGCGAGCTGTTCGACCGCCCCGAGCACCGCTACGTGCACGGCACCTTCAAGCCCGACCGCGACGAGAACGGCCAGTTGCGCGGCGTACTTACCGTGTTCACCGACATCACCGAGCGGCACGCGCTGGAAGAACAATTGCGCGACAGCGAGCAACGCTTCTCGCAGGCGTTCCAGCACGCGGCGGTGGGCATGGCGCTGATCCTGCCCGGCGGCCGCTACCAGCGCGTCAACGCCGCGCTGTGCGAAATGCTCGGCTACAACGAAACCGAAATGCGCGCCATGACCTGGCGCGACGTCACCCATCCGGACGACCTGACCGTGAGCGACACACTCACTTCGCTGGTGGCCGGCGGCAAGCGCGAGGCCTTCCAGACCGAAAAGCGCTACCTGCACCGCGACGGCCACGTCGTGCACGTGATGTTGAGCGTGTCGCTGGTGCGCAACGAAGCGGGGCAGCTGAACTATTTCGTCAGCCAGGTGCAGGACATCACCAAGCGCAAACAATACGAAGAAGCGCTGTTCCGCGAACGCCAGCTGGCCGAAGTCACCTTGAACTCCATCGGCGACGCGGTCATCACTACCGACGTCGGCCTCAATGTCACCTCGCTCAACCCGATCGCCGAGGCAATGACCGGCTGGTCCAACGCCGATGCGAGGGGCTGCCCGCTCGACGACATTTTCCGCGTGCGCGACATCAACAACCGCCAGCCGCTGGAAAATCCCTTGCGCCAGGCGATGCGACGCAACGCATTGGTCGATTTCAGCGGCCGGGCGATCCTGCTTCACCGCAACGGCTTCGAAACGCCGATCGAAACCTCGGCCGCGCTGATCCACGACCACGCCGGCAATGTCACCGGCGGCGTACTGGTCTGCCACGACATCAGCGAGAACCGCATGCTGGCGCTGAAAATGATTCAGCTGGCGCAGCACGACACCTTGACCGGCCTGCCCAACCGCAGCCTGCTGTACGCACGCATCGAGCAGGCCACCTCGCTGGCCACGCAACGGCATCGCCAATGCGCGCTGCTTTATCTGGACCTGGATCACTTCCGCCGCATCAACGACACACTCGGGCACGGCGTCGGCGACCAGGTGCTGCAGGCGGTGGCGCAGCAGATCCGCAGCGCGCTGCGCGACAGCGAAGATCTGGCCTTCCGCTATTCCGGCGACGAATTTGTCGTGCTATTGCCGCGCGTGGACGGTGCCGAGGAAGCGGCCACTTTCGCACAGAAGCTGCTCGACGCCTGCGCGCACACGCGCGTGGCGCACCTGCCGCCACTGGATGTCCGCTGCAGCATCGGCATCAGCCTGTTTCCCAACGACGCCACCGAACCGGATGCGCTGGTGCGCACCGCCGATGCCGCCATGTATGAGGTGAAAGTGCAGGGCCGCCATGGCTACTGTTTCTATTCGCCGGAAATGAGCCAGCGCACGGCCGCCAGCCAGCGCATCGAAAACGTGTTGCGCCACGCCCTGGCGCACGGCGAACTTTCGCTGCAGTACCAGCCGAAGGTCGATGCCGTCCAAGGCCATATTGTGGGCGCCGAAGCGCTGCTGCGCCTGCAGGTGAACGGTCAGGACCTGTTTGTGCCCGACCAGTTCATTCCCGTCGCCGAGGACACCGGACTGATCGTCTCCATCGGCACGTGGGTGTTGCGCGAAGCCTGCCTGCAGGCACGCGCGTGGCAGCGCGAAGGCTGGGCGATTCCGGTATCGGTCAACGTCTCGCCGCTGCAATTTCAGTATGCGGGTTTCTACGAGCGGCTCGACGCGATCCTCAACGAAACGGGCCTGGATCCGAACCTGCTCGAACTGGAACTGACCGAACGCACCATGATGGGCGGCGGCGACGGCACCATCCGCCTGCTGCGCCGCATCCGCCAACGCGGCGTGCGCCTTTCGCTGGACGACTTCGGCATGGGTTACAGCAGCCTTGCCTACCTCAAGCACTTCCCCGTGGACGCGCTGAAGATCGATCGCGCATTCGTGCGCGATATCACCCTGGACGCCGAAACCGCCGCGATCACCAGCGCGATCATCGACATGGCACGCAGCCTCAACAAGGACGTGATCGCCGAAGGCGTGGAAACGGAAGTGCAAAGTACCTTTTTGCGCGAAGCCGGCTGCTCGCAAATGCAGGGCTTTCTGTTCGGCGCGCCCATGCCGGCGGCGATATTCCAACAGCGTCTGGCCGAACAGCCGGCCTGAGCGACAAGGGCGCCCTCTCCCTCCGCGGGAAAACCCAGCGCTCGCGGCCGTCAGATCATCTGCTCATACATTCGGTAATGGCACTCGGACATGCCAAGCTCACGGTATGTGCGTTGCGCACGCTCGTTCTGGGTCTCCACATACAAGCGCAAACCCACCGCGCCCGACGCCCAGGCACGCCGCACTACCTCGCCATACAACGCGCGAAATACGCCGCCGCGACGCGCATGAGGCGCCACGTACACGCTCTGGATCCACCAGAAGTCGCCATTGCGCCAGTCGCTCCATTCGTACGTCACCAACAGGCAGCCCACCGCCTGCCCGTCATGCTCGGCCACCATGTAGAAGCCGCGGCGCGGCTCGTCGAACACCGCCGCGACACCGGGCGTAAGCACTTCCAAATCCAGGTGTTTTTGCTCGGTTTCCCACGCCATGGCCGCGTTCCAGGCGGCGATGTGGTCGATGTCGCCGCGCGTGGCGGGGCGGATAGTCAAGGTCGGCACGGCTCAGGCTCCGATTGAATCGTCATGGTTTGCGGCGGGTGCGCGACGCGCCCAGTTTGCGCGTCAACGTATTGCGGCCCACACCCAGCGCGGTCGCGGCATGTTGGCGATGCCCCTCGTTGGCAGCCAGCGCCGCTTCCAGCAACACGCGGTCGAGCGTCTCGCGTGCACGCGTGTGAATGTCCGCCTCGCCATCGGCCAGCGCGCGGTCGGTCCAGTCGCGCAGGGCATCAGTCCAGTCCCCGCGCTGCACATGTGCCGAGGTGCTGCCAAGGTCCGCCGGGAGGATTTCGTTGCCGGCGGCGATCACCGCCAGCCGCCGGCACAGGTTTTCCAACTCGCGCACATTGCCCGGGAAATCGCGCTGCGCGATCGCCTTCAACGCCGCCTTGGAAAAGCGCTTAGGCGGCAGTTTCAACTCCTGCGTGGTACCGGCCAGAAAATGCTGCGCCAGCAAGGGAATATCGCTGCGCCGTTCGCGCAGCGGCGGCAACTCGATGCGCACCACATCCAGGCGATGTTTGAGATCGGCGCGAAACTGTCCGGCCGCCACGCGTGCATCCAGATCCTGATGCGTGGCAGCGATGATGCGCACGTTGCAGCGGATCAATTCGCGCCCGCCGACCCGATAGAACTCGCCTTCCGCCAGCACGCGCAACAACCGCGTCTGCAGGATCAACGGCATGTCGCCGATTTCGTCGAGGAACAGCGTGCCGCCTTCGGCCTGTTCGAAACGTCCGGCCACGCGCCGCGTCGCGCCGGTAAACGCGCCGGCTTCGTGGCCGAACAGCTCGCTCTCCAGCAATTCGCTGGGAATGGCCGCCGTATTCAATGCCACGAACGCCTTGCCGCGGCGCGCGCTTTCATCATGCAGCGCGCGCGCCACCAACTCTTTGCCGGTGCCGGTTTCACCCGTAATCAGCACGTTGAGATCGCTGGCCGCCACGCGCCCGATCAGTCGGAACACCTGCCGCATCGGCGCGCTTTCGCCGAGCAGCGCATGCGAAGGTTCCGTCACCGCCGTCGCGTCCACTTCCTCGTGCGGCACGTCCGCCAGGGCACGTTGCACAGCGGCCAGCGCCTGATCGAGATCGAACGGCTTGGCCAGATAATCCACCGCACCGGCACGATACGCGGCCGCGGTGGTGGCCACGTCGGTGTAGGCGCTCATCACGATCACCGGCCCGACCTCGCGCGCGCGCAATTCTTCCAGCAACGCCAGGCCACTTTCGCCGGGCATGCGCACATCGGTAATCAGCAAGGCAGGCGTGGCTTCGCGCAGCGCCTCGCGCACACTGGCCGCATCGCCGAATTCACGCACCGGCAACCCCGCGTCGCGCAATGTTTCGGCCAGCACGAAGCGTACGCCGCGATCGTCGTCGACGATCCAGATGCCGGTGGTATCGGAAGGTTTAGCCATCGGAGCGTCCTGCGGTGGGCGCGGGCGTGCGCGGGGGCAAGGGAAGGTAAAGCGAGAAGACGGTTTCGCCGGGGCGGCTGACATAACGCAGTTCGCCGCCATGCTCGTGCGCGATTTCGCGCGAGAGCGCAAGGCCGAGCCCCGTGCCATCCGCACGCCCGGACACCAGCGGCTCGAACAACGTCTCGCGCAGGGCGGCCGGCACGCCGGGGCCGTCGTCGATCACATCCAGCCGCAAGGCGCTGCGGAACATGTGCTCGCCCAGCCGCACGCCATGCTCCACGCGACTGCGCAATGTAAGTGTGCGCGCACCGGCCTCGATCGCGTTGCGCGCGAGGTTCAACATCACCTGCTGCAAGCGATCGGCATCGCCGCGCACATCGGGCAGGCTGGGATCGTAATCGTGGCGCAGGCGCGGCGGCGATGCTTGGGCCAGAATCAATTCGCTCAAGCGTTCGAGCAGGTGATGCAAATTCACGTCGGCCAGCTGCGGCGCGCCGTCGTGATGCAGCAGCCGGTTCGCCAGGGTCGCCAACCGATCCGCCTCAGCGATCACCAGCCCGGCGAGCGCGCGCATGTCCGCATCATCCAGCCGGCGCTGCAACAACTGCGCGGCACCGCGCAAACCCGCAAGCGGATTCTTCACCTCGTGCGCAAAGCCGCGCAGTGTCGCCGACAAGGGCGACACCGCCGGCGCGGCTTCGGCCAGCGCATGCACTTCTACCAGCAGGCTATCGGCGTCCAAGGGTTGCAGCGACACATCCACGCGTAGCGCGCCGCCATGCACACCACTGAGCGCCACGCCACGGCACTGCACCGACCGCTGCTCGGCCAGGCTGCGCACCGCCTGCCCCGCCACCCCGCCCTCCGGCAACAACCCGGCCAGCGACTGACCCTGCGCATGCCGCAACCCCAACCCCAGCAACTCCGCCAACGCCGCGTTGATCCACCGCACCCGCAACCGCCCATCGACCACCGCCAACCCGGTCGCCATCTGCTCCGCCCAGCTCTGAAACCCCAGCTCGCTCATTGCACCATCATGGACAATGCGCAGAATTGGTGCAAATGGGGCGTGGCTTAATTGCCGCTGGTGGGCACGTGTTTTGTTCCGATGCGCATAGTTTGTAAGGGAAACACAGACTTTGGTGTTTTCGACCTTTACAAACTATGGTGTTTTCAACCCCGAACGGGACTACCGCTAAATCAAGAGGTTAGTGCCGGTTCGTAGGCTGATTTCTGTAGACAATCCGATGAACTCGGTAGACCACGTCTGCTTCGGATCGGAAGCGGACTTCCGATTGGTCAGCCTGCAAAATCTCATTTTTTTCGCTCCACCGTCAGAGTGAAACCAGCAGGTAAGGACTTGCAATTCGTGACCAGGACGTCCTTGGCGTCGCGCCACGTATGCCCGGGTACCGTGAGAATCAGGCCCGTGAAATCAGTGGACATTTCGCGTGCGTGGACCTGCAATCCTTCACAGACTCCGAGGGGCAGGCGGCTCCAGAATACCCTGCTGTGATCGCCGTCCGGGGCAGCCTGGATGATGCCCAGGTCTACCGCGCTTACGGCCCCACGGCCTACACGAACCGGCGCAGTCAATGCCGTCTGTGCCTGGTCTGCAGGGAGATTAATGGCACGCAATATCCCGGGTAAGACCACCAGGGTAATCCGCATATTGTTGACGCGGTCCCATGCAGGAAAGATGCGCCAGCCGAACAGCGCAAGAAGGATGACGAAACCGGCAGAGACAACCAGGGTGGCTCCTTCCGACTGTGGCTTGCCATTACTCCGAGTGGTCATAAAGCGTGCTCGAATCGGTGATTTAGAAGGGGCTTTTGCTGCGACCGCTCCCGGTCGGAAGCGGGCCTTCAGCGATGCGGATGTCCGTTATGGGTCGGAACCCGCCAAGAACGTAGCCGCCAAAGAAGCCAATGCCGCCGGCCTGCTGCGAAGCGAAGAACCGTTCTAAACCGACAGCTAAACCCCAGCAGAAAAGAAGCGAACCAACCGCGGCCAAAGCTGGAATCAGTGCCAGCGGCAGGAGCCGGCGCCGTGGATGCACGAAGTAAAGCATTGCGGCGCCAAGGGGCGCGGCAGCGAAAGCGACAAACAACAGACCCATCATCGGAAGAATCATATGGATAAGGCCTAACTACCTAATAGACGGACGATGATGCCCGGTTATACATCCTTGCCGCCTTTCTGAACGCGGCCGATAAGCGACTGATTCCGCGCAACTCTATCGACTCGACGTCCGGCTAACAATCCGCTGCAAAGACGGCATGGCCACGATTGCTTTCCAGTTAGTGTCTGGGTTTTTGAACCCGCTGGAGCGTCCCTCATGGGGACTGGTGTCCGAGCCCACCAACGGCCCTCTCGAAGGATGAGCGGCACCGGATAGCCGTTGAAGAACCTGTCAAAAACGGAGGCCGCGCTGAGCCCTAGCGGGAGTTTGAGCCCATTGAGGCATCTACCTCTTGCATATAAGAGCATATGCTCTTATATTTGCCATTACGGGCATATGCTCTTATATTTCTGAGAGGATCCAGTCATGAACAATTCGGTCATTCTTGTCAGCGGAGCAACCGGCCGTACCGGTGGCGCGGCCATCGACGAACTATTGCGCCTGGGCAAGCGTGTAAGAGCTTACGTGCGCTCAGATGATGTGCGCGCGGCTGCGCTTCGAGCACGCGGTGTGGAGACCGCCGTGGGTGACTTCACCGACATCGACCATATCCGTGCGGCCATGGAAGGGGTCGGTTCTGCCTATTTCCTCCATCCGATCGCACCGGGGATCATCAGCGCTGCTGCCTATTACGCGCAGGCTGCGAAAGAGGCTGGCGTCAGCGCCATCGTGAATATGTCGCAAATCTCGGCGCGCCGAGAATCAACAAGTCATGCGGCACAAGACCATTGGGTCTCCGAGCGCGTTTTCGATGGGTCAGGCGTCCCTACGACACACCTGCGCCCCACGTTCTTCGCCGACTGGCTTGTGTATCCGCACTTCGCAAAGGAAATCTGGGCCAAGAAAAGGATCGAGTTCCCGTTTGAAAATGGACGTCACGCTCCGATCAGTGCCGACGACCAAGGCCGCGTCATCGCGCATATCTTGGCCAAGCCGGCAGAACACGGCGGCAAGGTCTACACCTTGCACGGTCCGGTCGAAATGAACCATACCGAGATTGCGGCGGCCATGAGTGATGTTCTCGGTGCAAAGATCGAGTATGCCCCAGCGTCCATCGACGAATTCAAGGAAAAAATGGAAAACCTGTATAAGTTCCCCACGTTCCTTGTGCAGCATCTTGTTGAGGTTGCGCAGAACTATAGGGAAGGTATTTTCCAAGGCACTAATGACGTGATCGAAAAGATTACTGGCACACCGGCGCTTTCGGTTACCCAGTTCATCGAAAAGAACCGGACTGCGTTCGTCTGAAGGGTGCGTCAAGCACTAAAGCTGATTATATGGATCGAGGAGAGTGTGAAATGCTGTCGGGCAACCAAGCTGTTGGCGTTGATCAATGCCATTGTTTCGCCACGCGAAAGGCCGCCCGACAGATCTCGCGCCTCTACGATGCGCATCTTCAGCCCACTGGGCTGAAGATCACGCAATTTCTCCTCCTGGCGACGTTGAACGAACAACAAAGCACAACGGTCAACGGTCTCGCCGAACGTCTCGACGTTGAGCGGACGGCGATGGGAAAGATGGTTGGCTTCTTGGAGCGTGACGGCTATGTGCGCGTCCAGCCATCGCCGACCGATGGCCGTAGCCGCATTGTTGAGCTCACGCCTGAAGGCAAGGTGCTTTTTGAACGAGCAGCACCGCTTTGGCAAGAAGCACAACGGCACTTTGAAAAAATGAATGGGACGAAGAGCGTTGGCGTTCTACGTAGTAGTCTTGCGCACGTCAAGGTTGGCGATAAGTTAGCCGCGTCTTCTGACTGATGAGCCTATAACGCGCTCGTCAACACAGAAGGGCATCGGCAAACAATCAGCCCTCTGCCTTTCGCAATTCATCTAGCTCGCCAAGCTCGTTTGCGATGTAATCCACAAACGCTCGCGCCGGTAACCGCGTCGCACGACCAAGTGGAAAATAAGCGTGCACGGGAAGTATGGGCGTCTTCCATCCAGCAAGCAGTGCCACCAGCTCGCCGCGATTCAATTCCTCGCGACACGCCCAGGACATCGTCGAGGTAATACCCAATCCTGCCGCAGCCGCCGCGATGGCACCGGCCGTATCGTTCGTCACGACATTCGGACGTGGTGAGATGGCGCTCGTTGTCCCGTCTTGCTCGAACTGCCAGGACGCCGGACTTGCCGGGCCACCGACGATGCGATGAGAAAGAATTTCTTCAGGCGTTTGTGGAGTGCCGTGACGGTCCAGATAGGTAGGGGACGCAACGATGACCCGCCGCATGTGGCCGACGAGTCGAGCGGTGCCCGCAGAATCCGGCAAATTACCGACGCGCATGCCGACATCAATGGCTTCGCGAACCATGTCCTGGAGCTTGTCTTCCAGAATAATTTCGACTTGCAAAAGCGGATGCGCTTCTGTGAAGCGCCATAAGCGAGGTAGTACGACTCTCGATGCCATCGTCGAAGGCATGCTTACACGTAACAAGCCGCGTAGTTCACCCGTCTCTCGAACGCTGTTTTCCGCATCGTCCATGGCGGCAAGGATGGGTTCCATACGCACCAGGAACTCCGCACCCGCTTCCGTTAACACGACAGCGCGCGTCGTGCGCGACAGGAGCCGTGCACCAAGAGCGGCTTCAAGATCAGCAATCATTCGCGACACCTGCGACTGAGACATTCCGCACTCGCGCGCCGCGGCGGAAAAGCTACCCAGGTGCGCGACGCGCGTGTAAAGCCTGAGTGTAAGAATGTCCTTGACAGCCATGCCCGCTTCACCCTGGAAGGTTATGACATTCGGTACCCGCCAGGCGTCGCACCGATCTATGACAGGATCTTAACGTAGAACGCAGGCTGCCAGGTTCGATGATTTAGTGCCTCCGATCGGTGGTTTTGGATGACGCCACCTCGGCCAAGATCCATGCGGATTGCGGATAAGTGATAGCAAAAATGGAAGGCTACCGGCCCCCAGGAGCCGGCGCGATAGTGAGCTTGTCGGAACGCAAACGCAGCACATGAAGCGCTCCGCCGAAGGCTCCAAGCCATCCCTTACTTCACCCCGAGGATTACCGTCATGTCCAAGAAAGTTCTTATTTCAGGAGCCACCGGCGATACCGGCAGTGCCGCCGTTCGCGAGTCCATCGCGCTGGGTCTCCAAGTCCGAGCCATGGTCCGCTCGATCGACGAGCGCGCCACCGCGCTTCAGGCGCTGGGTGCCCAGATCGTGGCGGGAGATTTCAACAACGTCAATTCACTGCGCGATGCCATGCAGGGTGTGGATGCTGCTTACTTCGTCTATCCGGTTGCACCAGGTCTCATCGCCGCAACGGTCAACTTCGCACAAGCTGCGAAGGAAGCCGGCGTCAAGGCCGTCATCAATCTGTCGCAGCGTTCGGCCAACCGCGAATCGACCAGCGACTCCTGCCGCGACACGTACATTTCCGAACAGGTGTTCAACTGGTCGGGCGTGCCGGTCATCCATCTTCGTCCCACGTTCTTCCTCGAATGGTTGCTTTATCCCTGGCAGTTGCCATACCTGCAACACGGCATTCTTCGTCTGCCCGCTGGCAAGGGCCGCCATTCACCCATCGCTGTCGCCGATCAAGGCCGCGCCATCGCGGCACTTCTTAAGAATCCGGACGACCACATCGGTAAAACGATTCCGCTGTCCGGTCCGGTAGAAATGGATCACGAGCAAATGGCCGTCGAACTCTCCGAGGCGCTCGGCCGCAAGATCGTGTTTCAGGACATCGCCATCGCCGAATACGTTACGTCGATCACCGACATGGGACTTCCCCCGTATGTCGTACAGCACTTCGGCGGCGCGATGCTCGATTACCAGCACGGCCACATGTCCGGCGCCGACAACAACGTTGAGCTTCTGACCGGTCGCCGCTCGATGTCCGTGGGCGAGTTTGCTCGCCTTCATGCCGACCAACTCAATGCCACATAAGCCCCCGTGCGCCGGAGCATTCGGCGCACCTCCCCACACTATCTAAGGATTTCGTCATGGACATCAAAGATTCCATTGCCCTGGTCACCGGCGCCAATCGCGGTATCGGCGCAGCGTTCGTCGCTGAACTGCTCAAGCGCGGCGTGAAGAAGATTTATGTGGCTGCACGCGACACCGCTTCGTTGCATGAGCTCCTTCAACAGGGCGACAAGCGGTTGGTGCCACTCCCGCTGGATGTTACCGACGCCGACCAGGTGGCCGCTGCCGCCAACGTCGCCACGGACGTGACGCTTCTCATCAACAATGCGGGCGTCTCCAAGTACGAAGGTGCCTTGTCAGCTAACGACACGGCGAGTGCGCGACAGGAAATGGAGGTCAATTACTTTGGGACATTGGAGATGACGCGTGCATTTGCACCTGTGTTGGCAAGCCACGGTGGCGGCGCGGTGATCAACATGCTCTCCATGCTGTCGTACGTCAGCTTGCCCCGCGCCGCCACGTACGCTGCCTCAAAGGCTGCGGCGCTCTCGCTCACGCGCAGCCTGCGCGCCGAACTCGGTGCGCAGAAGACGCAAGTCATCGGCGTCGTTGCCGTGCAAACCGAAACATCCATGGGTTCGGTCATGCCGGAACCCAGGATGACGACGGCGGAGGTGGTCGGTGACGTGCTGGACGCACTGCAAGCCGGAACCAACGACGAAGTTGTTGCCGGAGCGCAGACACGCGGCACGATGGAAGCGTTTCTGGCTGATCCCAAGGGCATGCAGGCGATGATGCTTACGCGACTGCCCATCCGCGCGTAACGCCAATCCTTCGACATCCACCGACCAAATAAGGAATCCGATTATGAAAGTCATGGCCATTGCGACCGCTAGCGCGGCGCTCACTCCCGAGCTGTTCGACAAGCACATTCCGCACGAAGCGCCTGCCACTCTACAGCTCTATCTTGATGGAAAGGTCGAGCAGTTCTGGTTCCGAGAGAAGCTCGGTCCTATTTTTCTGATGAACGTCGAATCGGTCGACGAAGCCAAAGCGATTCTCAACGAGCTGCCGTTCGTGGCTGAGAAGCTGATGTCTTACGAATTCATGCCCGTCGTGCCGCTTGCCCCGCTTCGGCGCTTGATTCGGGGCAAGTGAAGTGCGCAGAGAAGGGCTATGTACATACTGTGGAGCTCCGTAAGTACCCATCGAAGCCAATTGATGCGCGATAACCTTCTGATTTCCAAGACCATGTGCAAGCTATGCGTACTGTTTGTACGCATAGTCCGCGTTGATGGCCCACTAAACCCGCAGACTATGGGGTACTAAAGCGTACAAACTATGGAGTTCTGTTCAGTTGTTCTCAGGCACATAGTTTGTGCGGGTTTTATAAACTATGGATTTTCATATAGATCGAATAGTTATTTTCAATCAATGGCTTGCCGAGAAATACACGAGACGGGTGCACCAAAAGTAACGCCCATACTCGTTTGGTAATCGAACATCCCCGCATCACCGCCCCTGTACCTATCCAACGGATAGAATGAGCCCTGTTCGCGAGAACGACAGGGACGTCGTGGGAAGTGGCGTCCTCCTCAACCGCAAAAAATGGCCACAGCGCCCAGGGGGAGCGATGGATACCCAAGAAACAAGCAAGTCCTCGACGGTTTGGATCATCTCGGGTTTATTATTGATCGCGCTGGTCGCCGTAGGCTTTAACAGCCAAGCTGCGTTATTTACCGGCGTTGCTCTCATTCCATGGTGTTATGTAGTTGAGAGTTTTCGCAGCGGACGGATGGCGTTCCTAAGACCCAAGAGCAAAGATCCCGTGCTCTTACCGTTGGTGGCCGCCCTTTTTTTCCTTGGGATCGGTGCAAATGTGCTGTCAGATCTTTTGCACCCTGGCGACATCCTGTTACCCGCCGCAATAGTGGGCATCCTGCTATGGCTCGCATTTTATGTTGCTTCAACGCGCGTGGTCGTTGCTGACAGGCCGAAGCTCGGTGAAATGCTGGCGTTGGGCGTCCTGTGCCTGATCTACGGCGGCTCAACGGCCGCGCTGTTCAATCGCCTGTTGGACTACCACTCACCGCAAGCCTATCCAAGTCAGGTTACGCAGAAATACGTGGACGATCACAGGGGCACGTCGTATTACCTAAAGGTTGGCGATTGGGGACCGGGCATTCATGGCGACAGAATATGGGTCGACTACGACCAATATAACCGCACAAAGATCGGCGATCCCTTATGCATGGGGATCTATCCCGGACTATTCGGGGCGCGGTGGACAGGTCAGGTTGCCGATCAGACTCAATGCACGACGTCCTCTGAATAATCTTGCCGGGGTTTGAGTTTGCCCTTTGACCTACCTGCTCGACTTGAAGGGCTTTCAGCGATTGCGCATGGCGCGGCATAGCAGCAGGTTGTTCTGTGTAAGGGCTAGCGTAGCGATGTACCCAAGCCGCGACCAAAACAATCTCCGCGTCGGCGTTGGCTACGGCACAAAGGGCGCCGAAGTATTCAGCCACGATGCTGGTGCGCAGAAGCAAATGGTGGCACCCAAATGTGCAGGCTTGGGTGGCTTCTCTCTTCGGATCATTGAAGCCTTGAAAGAGATGCCGCAGTTTTATTATGAAGAACTCGCCCAGATAGATATGCCCGCATGGTCCCAGGGCACGGTAGTGCTGGCTGGCGACGCAGCCCATTGCCCTTCTCCTTTTACGGGTCAAGGTACGAACCTCGCCTTGGTCAGTTCGTTTGTGCTGGCCTGCGGAATGGCTCGTTATCCTGATGAGTCGAAGCGGGCATGGCTAGCCTACGAACGACGTACACGCCGTACGTAAATCTCAATCAGGCAGTGGCGGATCTCAATCGAAAAGGACCCATTCCCGATGACCCGATGACGAGAGCAAAACCGTGTCGCTCTGCTTGATCTGTTCATAGGGGTAGCCTGGGATTCATGGAATTGCTGCCGGGGCTTACTCGACTCCAGCGATCGTTTCGGCTTGGAAGGCTTAATAACAGAGAAGATGGCGTGCGGTTTGTATCGAAAGCAGACATGCTAGCGACTTGGCGCGACAGTGATAAGGTGGATGCAAACCACATGCCAATGCTGTCGAATCCGACTGCGGTAGCAGCGATCATCGACGCCGCGCGTGCTTCAGGTAAGGGGCCGCCAAAAGAGGGGCAGCGCGACGCTCAATAGGTGTTTGACTTGACGAGGTATCCTGCCGCATGAAGATGTCGATGTTACGCCGGTATTTTCGTCGTACAACTGGCGGCGTCGTTACGGAACTTCGTCTCGTCACCCTACGGGGCGATCGCGGAAAACTGTGTGCGCAAACGGTCGCTTCCGTTGTTTTTGCCGTGTATCTGGCGGATATTTTCAACCTCAAAGAGCGTTGGTGGGTGGCGCTAAGCGCCTATGCACTCATCAGAGCAAGCCCCACGGTGGTATTTCGGCGTTGCCTGGAGCGACTTGCTGGCACGGTAATCGGCGCGTCGATCGGCGTGCTGCTCGCAACCATGGCGTCTCGCCAATCCGGGCTGACCGTTGTAGCGCTTTCCTTCGTCTCCGGCCTTGGCGTTTACTGCATGCTTGGTTCACCCTATTCCTATAGTTGGGTTCTTGGAACCGTCACCGCGATTATGGTGCTCAGTGATGCTGTAGGCGTCGATTCGTCCCCCAGTCTTGCCGTGAACAGAGTCCTGGATGTTTCCGTGGGGGTTCTCGCAACGGCTACGATCTCGGCAGCGTCATTTTCCATTGAACGATTGCTTCGCCGCGGCCCTTCGTCAGTTAACCTTTCCGGGCCCTCAGAGCGAAGCTCCCGCGACTCTTTTACGCCACACGTCGCCGAATGCTCACGATCCACACGAATATGGCAGGCACTGCAGGGCGCCATCGCTATTGCGCTTATTGGTTCTGTCAACCATTTCCACGCGTTGCCAAATTTCGTGCAGTCGATGGTTTCGGTGATTGCCGTTCTACTTGTGTCACCACTCGTCTTGTTAAACGGCCACGTTGAAGAAGCGGTACACGTACGCATGTTTAATCGCCTTTTGGGCTGCTTTTGCGCCGTGTTGTTTGCGGCCCCGCTGTTACCGCTGATCGGTGATACTCCCTTCCTCTGTTTGCTCGTTTTGGGCACTGGAGTCTGGCTGGCCGCACATGTCCAGGCGGGATCGGGGGAAGTGAGCTACATAGGAACCCAATTCGGCGTCGGGTTCATCATGATTTTTGTACAGGATTACGCATGGTCAACAGACGCATCTGCCGCATTGCAGCGACTTTGGGGGATCCTTGTAGCACTGCTCATCCTCACCGCTACGATGGCAGCGTTTTCTGAGGTTGGCCGAAAGTTTAGGCTTCATGGCCGGGGAGATGTCTAGCAACGGTTGCGAGTATCGCGGCTCGTTTGGATCGAAAGATCCCTGCCTATCGCCTTGGCCACAGGCATTCGTTTCCTTAGCGCAAAAGAAGTGCCTGTCACTGGTCGCAAACGGCCATTTTCAATGAAACAGTCGGTCCTGCTCCTTCTTAGGGGACCCGGAGCAACCGATCGCTCAAGGCTCAGCTTTCGCTGTCCCAAAACACGTCTACCGCATCGCGATCCATGATGCCCCATATGGGCGTACCCAGTCGCACCAGGCCTGTACGTATGCGATGGGTGGATTCGTCGTACGCGGAAATGCGAAAGATCATCTGGTACTTCGAAGTGGTGAGCCACATCGACAGCGGGACAGATAGCCAGAAGGTGTTGGATTTCGCGTGCAGGATGCGCAAACCGTTGGAGTTGGCCCAGTCACTCAACAGTGCCCTGGCGTTCTGGTAATGACGCCAGCTCAGTCCGATTACTACGGCGATCAGAAGCAAAAAGAGCAGCGGTGTTGCTCTGGACATCGTGCCTCCTAGGGTTTTCCGTGCGGAGAGTATGCAGCTTTGTGCGTCTGCGCAAGTCGCCTTGCTGACTGAGACTGATGGTGGCGATTGCCGAGTTCCTGTCTGGGTCCAGGCTGCGTGAAAACGCAAGTTGACTATTGACGATGTGCCTCCTCCGCGAAATCTGACCGAGTTACTGACCTCGAGTTGGTCAGATGCACATCTACACCGCCGATTTTGATCAAGATCTGGGCCATGAAACATTCCGCTTTGTTTTTCACACAGCCTCGGTCGGGAGCGGACGTAACTATCCGCCGTATCCGTGTGACCCTGTGAAGCTCCGAAGGCTTTCTATGTGCCCCCTCGGCCAACTACCCCCACAGTTCTAAAATGCCATCGAATGACAGTCCGCGCATGTGCTACGGGCCATCCCCCATCTCGACATTTTTAAGGCAGACGACCAATCGTCCGACTGTCCGGGGACAGTGTCCGCGGACAGCGACCCGGTAACGCCCATGATTCGCAACTATCTGAATTAAAAAGACAAGTACGACACATTTAGTTGGCATGTCGTTTGCTGAGAGTTCTTCCAGCTGCACCGACCGCGGCCTGAGATACGGCGATGCCCTTAGGAGTCCGCATCAGACTTGCATGGCGCTTGAAACTCCAGCTTTTGCCAAGCGCATCACCGTAAACATTTCGCCGTTGCAAATTTCGATTATGGAGAGGGCAAAGGAATGTTCGCTTATTACCTTCGGCTTGGTCTGTGCAGCCTTAGGCGCAATCCATTGCTTACCTCACTCATGGTTGTCGCGATCGGCTTTGGCGTAGCGGCGTCGATGACGACATACGCAGTGCTCCGCGCTACGTCGAATAATCCAATTCCGCAGAAGTCGTCGCAACTATTTACGCCGCAAATCGACAACGCGGGCCCCTCAGACGACAACGGAGAACCACTCGACCTGATGAGCTACATCGACGCGATGGCGCTGATGCAGGCGCACCGTGCGAAGCGGCAGACCGCCCTGTATCCCATCGGCGTGTCGATTATTCCTCCCGATGCATCGCGCCTTCCTTTCCGGGAAACCAGCTATGCGACGTACGCCGGCACCTTTGCCATGTTCGATATTCCGTTTCTCTATGGCGCTGGATGGTCTACGCAGGAAGATCAAGCTCATGCGGCTGTAGCAGTCATAGGCCGTGCGCTTAACGACAAGCTGTTCCAGGGCGCCAACAGTGTCGGAAGGGACATCGTGCTGGATAGCCACAGCTATCGCATCGTAGGCGTGATGAACAACTGGAACCCGCAGCCCATGTTCTACGATGTGAAGACCTCCGGTGGGTTTGGCGATCCGACGCAGGTATTTATTCCATTTACGCGCGCCGTAGATTTGCAGATCCCTACCATCGGTGCCGATCTGTGTGCCACCAGTTCGAATGGGGGTTGGAATACGTGGCTGCGTTCCGACTGCGTCTGGATCAACTACTGGGTCGAATTGCCCGACAGGGCCAGCGTTTCGGCGTACCACGATTACCTGTACGGCTATGCCGCGGAACAGCAGCGTTCAGGGCGTTTCCAATGGCCGCCCAATATACGGCTGCGCAACATGATGCAATGGCTCGACTATAAGCAGGTCGTGCCCCCGGAGTCGAAAATTTCACTACTGGTTTCGCTCGGTTTTCTACTGATCTGCCTGGTCAACACCGTTGGATTGCTGCTGGCGAAATTCATGCGCCGGGCACCCGAGATTGGTGTTAGGCGCGCGCTCGGCGCATCGCGCAATGCAATCTACAAGCAATTCCTGATCGAGGCGGGCATGGTAGGGCTGGCGGGAGGGCTGCTGGGCGTGGCGATGACGGGTGTGGGCATGCTCGAAATCGGCCTGGTATTTGAGCCACAGATTGCGCGACTCGCCACCGTGGATAAGTCGCTGGTGGGTTTGACTCTTTGCGTCGCCGTACTGTCCACGGTGGTTGCGGCGTTTTATCCCACTTGGCGCGCCGCACAGGTGCAGCCGGCCTGGCAACTCAAGTCCAGCTGAGATGATGCGCATGTTACAGATCAAACCCATCCTGCGCGCCCTTAAACGGCACAAAGCCGGCACGGTCTTGATCGTGCTTCAGATCGCACTGACTCTTGCGATTGTCTGCAACGCGCTGTTTATCATCAACGAACGCGTTGCACGCATGTCACGTCCCACTGGCATGGATGAAAGCAATCTGTTGGTCATCCAGAACCACTGGGTAGGAGCGAGCGCCCAAATCATCCCTACCTTGACCAAGGCAGACCTTCTGACATTACGTCGGCTACCGGGTGTGGAAGATGCTACGCAGATAAACGCGTATCCACTGGGCAACAAGAGCACGACCGAAGGCATCCGCCTCGATCCCAACGTGAAGCCTTACATCAGCCTCGCCGCGGAGTATTTCGTTGATGATCATACGCTGACTACGATGGGTGTTCAGTTGGTTGCCGGGCGCAATTTCCGCGCAGACGAAATACACGCGATCGATCCTCAAATGGAGCGACCCGCTTCCGAAGTCATTATCACCGAGGCATTGGCCGACAAACTGTATCCAAGCGGCAATGCGCTGGGTAAACCCATATATATTGGCAATGACAGCCCGTCACCGAGCACCGTCATCGGCATCGTCGGGAGGCTCCAGGCCCCTTCTCCAAATACCAGCTTCGTTGACTGCGCCGTGTTGTTACCATCGTTGCTCGCAAACGACGACGGAAGCTACTTGATTCGCAGCAAACCCGGTCAACTCGCAACCATCGCCAAGGACGCACCTGCCGCCTTGATCAAACTCGACCGAATGCGCGTATTCTTGCCGGAGCATGGCATTCAAACATTCGACGTAGTGCGCGCTGAAGCGTACAAAAGCGATCGTGGGCTCGCCATGGTGCTCGGTTCGATCTGTGTGGTGCTGCTGATTATCACTGGCGCCGGCATCGTTGGCCTCACCAGTTTCTGGGTGGGTCAACGGCGAAAGCAAATCGGCGTGCGACGCGCACTCGGCGCCACGCGTGGTGACATACTCGCCTATTTCCTCACTGAAAACCTCCTGCTCAGCCTGATCGGCCTGCTGATAGGCACCGTGTTAGGCATCTGCCTCAGCGAGTGGCTGGTGATACGCTTCGAGATGCAACGATTATCTTTCCTTTACTTGCTAACGAGCTCTGTTGTGTTGCTACTACTAGGACAGGCGGCCACCCTAAACCCAGCATTTAAGGCTTCGCGCGTACCTCCAGTGGAAGCCACTCGTTCGGTATAACCGTATCGAGAGTGGCCACGTGCTTCCACTCGTGGCGGCTGGCGTGTGCTTACGGTATTCAAGCGCCATGTCCGCTCATGGCTGCCCATTCAGCCGGTCAACTGCTTGAGCAGGCCGTTCTCGTCGATCGGGTTTTTGGCCTTTTGCTGGTTCGCCAACGGGTGGCTAAGCGGCTCGCCGGGTAAATCGTGCTTGCGTGGACTCATGGTATCTGCGGGTCTGGCGGCAGACTCCTGCCAGGGATCCGCCTACACAAAGATCGGCAGCTCTAAGGGAATATCAGATGGCAATCAGTCAAACCGCTACTGGTTACTCTTTGTGGATGGTTAAAAGTCACTGGTCGGTGCCAGTGGAGCAATAATCAAAGAAGGTCCTAGCAAGCAGTCATCATTCGTCGAATGGAAATACACCGACGTCAACGCTATCAGGGTGAAGCAGCGAACGCAGCGGGATGGCTGCGTATTGGGGGAAGCGGCGACGTAGCCGTTGTTGCATTGGCGCAGGAAGCTACGAACAAAGATAAATGGGCTTCAGCATCCTGCGCTCGACACCCCGCCATCGATGACAAAACAGGTCAACCGATGGCATTGCCCGGCCACATGACGATACTACGGCCCTTGGTTCAACGAGATAGCCCTCTAATCGGCAGCGATCCTTTGACCAACGTCGCCAAACCAGAGCCGCACATTTTCGCGGCCAGGCATGTGGACAGCCCTGGCCTTCTTATCAATCAATCGTTTCCGGAACATCGCAATAAATGCTGTATTGCCCCGATCCAGCCCCCGGGGCGGCGCCACTGACGCTGCTCCGTTTTAACAGCCGCTCTTGATCCCCAACCGCTTCATCCAAGCATCGACCCGAAGGTGGCCCAACTCGATACGAAAACAACTGCCGGCTCTTGGCCTCGTGAACGGAGCGCAGCTGCGTGGCTCCGCATCGCTGCCGAGGGACTTGGTGAGCCGTCCAGCACGACCGCGAATGCCCATCGTTCGTCACCATCTAACCGCCTTTTGTCCCCAAATCAGCTCCCTCCGACCCAATGCAAAGGCATGGCGGCCAGTGACAGGCGAGCATTTGGGTTCAACCATTCAGGGGAAACTGCAACGTGCACAACAGCCACGCGCCCAAACTCACCACTGCAGACCTGATCCCCAAGAAAAGTATCGCCCCCGTACTCATTATTGCCGTCCTCTTTGGCGTCGCCCACGTCCTGACCAACGGTCAATACGGCTTCCACCGGGATGAACTGCAATTCCTGAACGACGCTCAGCATCTGGATTGGGGTTTTGTGCCCTACCCACCGCTGACCTCAGCGCTGGAGCATCTGGGGCTGAAGATGTTTGGCCTATCGCTGGTGGGGCTGCGTCTGTTCTCGGTAGTCGCCCAGGCGGTGGTGATTTTGATCAGCGGCCTTATGGCGCGTGACCTTGGTGGGGGCCGACTGGCTCAAGTCTTCACGGCGATCGCCGTTGGGCTGTCGCCGGCGCCCATGGGCAATGCCACCATGTTCCAGTACTCCTCGTTCGATATGTTGTGGTGGGTACTGATCGCCTGGAGTGCGATCCGCTTGCTGAGCGAGGACGAACCACGGTGGTGGGTGGCGACCGGCCTATTTGCCGGGCTTGGGCTACAAACCAAATACTCGATAGCGTTTGAGCTTGTGGGCGTGCTGGCTGGCGTGCTGTTTACTGACGCACGGCGATACCTCGCCAGCGGCTGGCTATGGGTTGGCGCGGCCGTAGCGCTGCTGGTGTTTGCCCCAAACTTGGTCTGGCTTGACAGGCACGACTTCATTTCCTATCGATTCCTGCAAAGTATCCACATGCGCGATGTCCATGAAGGTCGCGCGGACGGCTTCCTTCGCAACCAATTCCTCATCAACGCCAACCTGTTTGCTGCGCCAGTCTGGATCGCGGGCCTGGCTGGGTACCTGCGCGCGCCCCGCTACCGAATGCTCGCCTGGATGTATATCACCCCGCTGCTTTTGTTCCTGGTTTTGCAGGGTCGTTTTTATTACGTCAGCGCGGCGTATCCGATGCTGCTGGCCATGGGTTCGGTGATGGGGGAGCGGTGGCTGCGCACCTTGCGCCCCCTATGGCGAGTCACGACGGCGGCGTTGATGTTCAGCGGTGTCGCGATTATCGGTACCTACGCGGCGTTAATCATCATGCCGATGGCATCAGGCGGTCCATTGCTGGACTTCGCGTTGAAGAGGAACGGCGATCTGCGTGAGAAAATCGGATGGAACGAACTCGTTGCACGAGTCGCCACGATCCGGGATGCTCTTCCCGCCGAGCAACGGGTCGATCTGGGCGTCGTGGTAGGCAACTATGGCGAGCAAGGCGCGATCGCTTTGCTCGGCAAGGCCTATGGCTTGCCACCACCGATCACCATGGCCAATTCCGGATGGTTGCGTAGCTATCCACGGACGCCGCCACGCACCGTCATCGTGCTGGGAAGTTCACGTGAGCGCGCTGATGAACTCTTCTTCGATTGCCGCCTCGCGGGTCACTCAGGTAACGCGCTAGGCGTCATCAATGAAGAAAGCAGAGATCATCCCGACATCTTTGTCTGCGGCAGCGCGCGCAAACCGTGGCGCGAGCTTTGGAGTCATGGACCCGAATTTGAATAGCATGCACGCCGGTAGTCGTGGCAACAAGGCGCCGTGAGTTCAAGGACAGGCGCTGGCATTCAAGAGTCCGCTTCGGGTCGGCAAAGCGGAGATACTCGATGGTTAACAGGCTGTGCTTGCCATGGACTGACCCGCATTAGCGGGTCAGATGTGAAGCCAGCTTGCTCACCTTGCGCGAGATCTGATTGCGTCGCAATTGGGTGCGGCATCAAGAAACGACACGGGGAATGGGACATGGAGAGTGGGGAATGGTGATGAAAACCTGGGTGTCTGCTTTTGCGATACCCGATGCGCCGGCCTCATCCGTCAGGCGCGACGTGCCATTAAGCTGGAGCGTAGGTCAACCTGATTACGTCCTCGCCGATTAAATCGCTTGCCACCAGCCGCAGTGGCGGCTGAGGGCCCATGAAGAATGGCGTGCCATGACCAAGCACGACGGGGCGGAGGTAGAGTCGATACTCATCGATAAGACCTAGGTCGGTCAGGCTTCGTGCCAGGTCCGGGCCGGCAATGTCGATTTCCCCCGCGCGCTCGGCCTTCAGTCCACGTATCGCCGTCTCGATATCGTCGGCAACAAGGATGGCGTTGGGGCCTACTGATTTAAGCGAGCGCGACACGACCCACTTCGGCTGGCTTCGCCACACCGCCGCAAAGTCGTGATCCTCGGCATCCCATTCGGGCTTGTCTTCGTCCCAATAACGCATGATCTCGTACGTGCGTCGTCCGTACACCAGGCCTGTCAGGCCACGCACGTGCTCGAGGAAGTGGCGAGAGACCGCTGGTCCGGGCGGCCCTAATTTCCGGTGGTCGACATAGCCATCCAGGGATTGTGACAATCCGAACACAAGCTTTGCCATGGGAACCCTCTACTTGAGCGTTTTCAGGAAAGGGGTAGCGGGAGTGCCTTTGAGCCGGCCCCTTCATTACGACGACGAGTGGCGAAACCCCAGCTCGACAAGATGCCCAGAAAATTGTGCTTTTCCGCATTCGCCATGCCGCCTTTGCATCGGCTTGCTTGCTGGGCCAGGCCACCCCGGGAATCATGAGCATTTGCGGCTTACAGTTGTTCGCCATAGACGTTTTACGCACCTATGGGTCCGAAAATCCGCCCTGCACGAAAAGCCTCACCAACCTGTCAACCGCCCTCGGCAAGCACCGAAAGGATCTGATTACGTTGCTGCAAGCCTGAAGCGATCTCGCTGGCCTTCAGTAAGGCCGGCACCTGGTCAATGGCTGCGGTAGCGTCGCCGATGGCGACCACGGCGTCGCGCAATTGCATGACATGCAATACGAGCGTGCTGTCGGCGGCCACCAATTTTTCCAGTGTTTCAGCCTCGTTGCGGTGACGTTGATGGATGCGGTCCATCTCCGGTACGGCCGCGGTGCGAATTGCGGTTTCCAAGCTTTCGATATCGCGGCCCAGGCGCTGCAGGGCTTGCGCCTGGCCCACTGCACCGGCATCGGGAAAAGGATGCTCGCGTGTCGGCGGCGGGAGGTGCGTGCGGCGGTAATCGGCTTCCAGCACAGCCAGGTGCGCACGGCATTCGCCGAGCCAGTCGCTGAGGCGGCTGCGGATCAGCAGGTCGTCGGCGCGCAGTTGATTTTCCCGTCGGTAAAAGTTGTAGCCCCAGCCGTAAAAAAGGTTGGAGAGCACTTGTTTGGCGATGCCGGCATCGTCGATCGGGTTGCCGCTTTCTTTCAGTTCCATCGTTTTTCCCCGCTGATGAAGCAGCCGCGCCATGGCTGGCGCGGCCATGCACATGGGCGTCAGTCGGCGCCGGGAATCGGGAAGGTGCCCACGGTGCCGCCGCCTATGAAGAACGGTTGGCCAACGGCCATGTTGGGCGCGGAGACGAGGCCTTTTTCGGCCATCTTGAGCGCGACGTAGTAGCGCACCGCATCAAGCTCGGACAGCCCGAACGCGCGCAATGAAATGAGTTCGCGCATGCGATCGTCCTTGGGCAGGATCAGTACCTTGGCATCGTTCAACGTAATGCCATACACGCCGAGGAACGATGCAAGGTGCTCCTTCACCAGCTCCACGATGTCGTGGATATGTTCGTTGATTTTCTCCATCGGCGTAACCTGGATGATCTGGTTGATCGCCTGCTCGACCACCGGACCGGCATAACGCGCCACTTCATCGGCATTGATGGCGTGGCCGGAGAAAGGCATGTGTGTGGTGAGCTTAAGTGCGTCTTCCTTGGTGTCGATGTGGATGTAGTACTCCACTTGATACGACATTTCGGCCATCTCGGCGGAACTGGCGATACCGGTGCTGCGAATAAGCAGTTTGGCGCGGTTGACGTAAAGCACTTCGTATTGCCACGGCGAGTTGCCGCCGAAGAAGCCGGTCACGAAACCGCCGATCAGCGGCTTGTCCGGCGTTTGGATCGGGTATTGGCCGGTGTCGTACACATTAAGCACGGCTCCGCGCGATTTCAGCACGGCAAAGTGATTGGCTTCGACCGTAAGCAGGCTGCCCGATACCAGGCTTTGATCCGGGTAGTGCCATGCAAGCGTTTCCGGCCCCATCACGTCCGTGCCGTCTTCTTTGAGCGTTGAGACTACCTGTCGCGTAAGTGCCATGAACGTCGTCCTCGTCGATGGTGAAAGCACCCTGCTTATGCGGGGCTAGGAATAGGTATGCCGTGGTGGTGGCAACGGAAGGTGGATCAGGCGCTGTGTTTGGTGCCTCGCGCATGGGCGACCCATCGCATGCCATTGGCCACAAGCAGGAAAATGCCGAACCCGGCAACGGTCCAGGCGATCCAGGCAATGCCCAGCCATGGCGCCATGCCGATGATCATCGGCCGCAGGCTGGAGAACAGGCTAATCAAGCCCAGCGCAAGGGCGGCAGCGCCAACCGCTTGCACGGCAAAATATTGCGGCGGGAATGACGCTTTGACGCGGTTATTCGGTTCCATCCCGTTTTCTCCGTATCGCCTTCGCTCTTGGGTGAGCGGGCCGCGTCAACTTATCCGATGCCGCCGGTTACATACAAGTTGAAAAGGGCACCCTGAATGATTTTTTCGTGGGCGTCCCGGACGTTCGCATAGGATCGCGAAGCTGGATACGGCATGAGCTGGCTGCCTGTTGGGTGCCGCGTAACCGGCCTGATCGGTGAGGACCACCCTGCCAGTCACGCTGGTGTATTTGATCCTCCAATTCGTCTTGGTCGCCGTAGCAGGCACTGCGCCCACCGCCGCCGGATCGATGCGCCAACTGCCATCATCCGCCGCGAGCGCCTTGCCCAGGTCATGGAGCAATCACATCGTGCTCGTGATCGGCGTTCATTACACCGGTCTTCAGCAACTTCTTCGGGAGATAGACGCAGGCTCCCACCATTTCAACGCGAAGCGTCGTTTTCGCCGCGCCAGGCTTGGAGGCACTCGCCTTGTTGCCCTTGTGCGCGAGATGATTCGCAATTTCCCATCGCGCCGCGAGGTGGCCGTCACCTTTGACGACCAAGTCGCGCATTCGTCCCGCATCCTGTGCAGCGGTGGTTGGGGATACCGGTAACGCCGCGCCTTGGCGATGACATCGACCATGCCCTTGAACTCGCCGTAAAGCGCGATCGCCCGATTGCCAAGGGCCGCCACGGGCTGCTGAACCCAGCGCCGGGTGCCGGCGCGCAAGCCCTGCCGCCAGCTTGACGCGACCTACACGCAAAAGGAGCACAATGACGGCCGTGCAGTAAAAGATGCGCCACAGGGGGGGCCGCAAGCCCTGGCGTCCAGCAAGGCAGGCTTTCGCATCTGGGACAGCGCAGATATGTCTGTTTTTTCCACGCGCATGGTCGCGACGGGTTTGCTCGTTACGTCTGCGCGTGTGCGTTCGCCCCAACCCACCGCCCCCAAGCCTGCCGTGCGCCTGGCGCGACGGCATCGCAGTCCTTTGCATCCGTGCCAGGCGCTCCCGTTGGTTTCGCATGGGGGCACAGGTTATGGCGAAGACGATCGTTTTTTGCGCGGATGGTACCTGGAACGGACCCGGGCAGCCCGATGACACCGGACAATCCTCGGGCACGACCAATGTCCTGAAACTGTTCCTGTCGCTCAAGGGCACTGACACGCCCGATACCGTGATGCTGGGTGACGAGCAGGAGAAAACCTTCACCGACGACACAGGCCTGCGGCAGGTCGCCAAATACCTGCATGGCGTGGGCGACTCGCGCAACGTCCTGGTACGTTTGATGGGCGGTGCGCTGGGCGCGGGCACCATTACGCGCATCGTGCGCGGCTACACCTATGTGTCGCGCAACTACGCACCGGGCGACCAGATCGTGCTGGTCGGCTTCAGCCGCGGTGCCTATACCGCCAGGGCGCTGGCCGCTTTCATCGTGAGCCAGGGCTTGCTCAACCCCGCGCTCGGCCTGGACGACAAGGAGAATGCGTATCGGCTGGGTGCGGCGGCGTGGTATGCCTTTCGCAGGCAGGCCAACACCGACGTGTCTTGGCTTGGCAAGTTCGAAAACCTCATCGCCGACCTGCCCGGCTTCGTCACGCGCCCGCTGCCGGCGGGCAGCTTCGTCGCACCGGTGTCCATCCATGCGGTAGCGGTGTGGGACACGGTCGGCGCCCTGGGCATTCCCCAATACGCGGTGGATGGCGACCGGCTCGATACGTTTCAGTTCGCGACGAACGATCTCAGCGGCCAGGTCGCCTATGGCATCCACGCGATCTCCGTGGACGAAGAACGCCGCGACTTCACCCCCACGCTGTGGAACGATCGCGCCAATATCGTGCAGGCGCTGTTTGCCGGCGCGCATGCGGATGTCGGCGGCGGCTATCCGTCGGCGCTCAATCAAAGCGGCCTGTCGGATACGTCGCTGCAGTGGATGCGCACGCGGTTGAGCGATCCGCCGATCGGCCTGCTGATGAATGGCCCGGTCGATCCGTTCAATGCCGACGCGCTGGGCGTCTCGCACCAGCCGTGGACGCAGATGCCCTGGAACATCCCCAATCCACCCGGCGCACGCACCGCGATGGCGCGCGATTTTTCCAGCGTCCCGCATTCATCCACGCTGGGCCTGCATGTATCGGTCACCCATCGCTGGGGACAGAACATTCAGTGCGGGCCGGGCGCGCCGATCACCCGCTATGCGCCGGCAAACATCGCGCCGCTCTTCGATGGCGCCAACAAGGTGTTCGGCAACGTACGCGTCTATCCGTGATAGGAGCCGAACATGCCCGACACGCCCATCGACAAGTCCGTCATTCTGCTTGTGCTGGTACTGCTGGCCACCATCGTGCTGGCGATGCCCGCGCTGAGATACATCTGCACCGGCTGGGAAGCCAGGCGCGCGGACATCATGGATGCGCTTAGCCCGAAGTCGCGCCTGTGCTATTTCGACATGTTCGACCGCAACCAGAACCTTGACGAGAACCAGGCGCATGCCGAACTGGACCGGTTCTATATCCGCTGGTACGGCCGGCGGCTGTATCTGATCCCGGTAGCGCTGTTGCTGGCGACCACGCTCATCGTCACCTATCTGGTCATCAGCAGCGCCCTGGCGCTGTACGACGGCGGCTCGCTGAGTGCGTCCGGCGCCGTCACGCGCGGCCGCTTCGCGGACCTGGCGTGGATACCGGTGCCGCAACTGGGGCTGGCGGCACAGGCCGGCGCATACATGTGGGTGGTCAACGACTTTACCTCGCGCGCCAGGCGCCTGGATTTCGCGCCGTCGGACGTGCATTGGGGCGTGCTGCGCCTGGCGATCGCGCTGCCGCTGGGCTGTTTCGTGGCGCAGGTCATTCCCGATGCTTTTTCCGGGTGGCGTTCGTTCGTGGCGTTCGGCGTGGGCGCGTTTCCGCTCAGCGGCCTGCTGAGCATTTTCCGCCGCATGCTGCTGACCCGGCTGGGCATCAAGGACGACGTGACCACCGACAACGACATCATCAAGCTGCAAGGGATCAACGCCGGCATCGCCGAGCGGCTTGCCAACGAGGGCATCACCACCATTGCGCAGCTGGCCTATTGCGATCCGATCCGCATCACCATGCGCTCGAGCTTGTCGTTCAATTTCGTCATCGACTGCATGAACCAGGCCCTGGCCTGGGTTTATCTGGAAGGCGGCATGAATGCCATTCGCGCGTTCGGCTTGCGCGGCGCGGTGGAAATAAGCCACCTGCAGAGCAGCCTGGAAAGCGGCGATGCCGGCGACGTGGCCGAGGCCGAGGCCGTGCTCGCTTGCGCGGCGCGCGCCACCAGGCAGGACCGGGCGACCCTGCGGCTGGTCTTCTACGAAATCGCGCGCGATCCGTTTACTGAGTACCTCTCCACCATCTGGGAAGGCCCGGAAAGGTAGTTCCCGGCATGGACCGACTGGAAGCGATGGCCATCCATTTGGCGGCGATGGGCACCGGCAGCCTTCCGGCGGCCGGCCACCGCCGGCCCGCGCCACGGCACTACGCTACGTAGCGCCAACAGCGTAGGCTTCAAATGCAGCATCCCCAGGTGGGCTTACCTTGGCCGTCGGCATCCTGTGCCGGGCGGGAGGCGCCCACCCCCCATGCCGTCAAAAAGAACACCATCTCCCCGCCTTGCGCCGTCGGCGCAGGCGGATGTTTACGGAGGCCAGAGCATGCGTTTTGAACAAACCGAGCTGCTGAATATCGCCTTCGAGATGGAAGGCGCGCCCGATGCCCCGCCGGTGTTTTTGCTGCACGGCTGGCCGGATGCGCCGATCGGCTGGAAGCCGGTTGCCCAGGCTTTGCAGCAGCGCGGGTTCCGCACCATCGCGCCGTACTTGCGCGGTTCTCATCCCACCGCATTTCTTTCGCACGACACGCCACGCTACGCGGTCTCCGTGGCCATGGCGCAGGACGTGATCGACCTGGCCGACAAACTGGGCATCGCGCGCTTTCATGTCATCGGCCACGATTGGGGCGCACGCACCGCCTATTCGCTGTCGGTGCTGTTTCCCGAGCGTGTACAGGCCATCGTCACGCTCGCGCTGCCCTATCAGCCGCGCGGCGAATTCCAGCTGCGCAGCTTCGATCAGGCCAGGCGGTACTGGTATCAATTTTTTCAATGCACCGAAGCCGGTGCCGATGTCGTGCGCCGCGATCCGGTCGGCTTCGCGCGCGTGCAATGGGAAACCTGGAGCCCGGCCGGATGGTTCACGGAGGAAGATTTCAAACTCGCCAGCGAGCATTTCGATAAACCCGATTGGGTGGAAACCACCTTGAATGCCTATCGGTCCCGCTATCTTCCCGCCGAGGCGGTCGATCCTCGCTACGACGCACTTCGGGTGCGTTTGCGCAGTACGCGGGAAGTTCTTGTTCCCACCACCATGATCCAGGGCGGGGAAGACTATTGCGACCTGCCCTCGTCTTCGGAAGGACAGGAAGCGCATTTTTTTGCCGGCTACGAACGCATCGTGCTAGCCGGGGTCGGCCACTTTCCGCACCGCGAAGCGCCGGCGGCGGTGGTCCAAGCCGCGTTGCGGCGATTCGGCCCGGCGCGCGGCTGAGCCGCGGGCGGCGGCTTCAATGCACGATCAAACGCCGCGACCACGCGCCGATGCGGCGCACGGCGTCGCGCGTGATCGAACCGTGCGACTGGCTATGCAACAAGCGTTGACTGACGATACGCAACACCTGCGCCATCAGCATGCATTCGTCTTCGGGTTTGAGCATGCGTGCCGCCACATCCGCGCTGTTGTCGCCGGACATGTCGAACTCGCGCGCGTTCAGGCCGCACGCATCCGCCAGCTGGCGGTTGATATCGGTGAAGTGCTGCATCAAGGTCATGCGCTGCCGCGGTGACAGCGCCGCATCCAGCGGCACGTCGCTGGCCACGGCGTCTTCCGCGCGCAGCCACGCCAGCAGGCTTGCGCGCAGATGGTTGGCCTGGTGGTAGGTCTCCGGCTCGCCCTGCTGCACGGCTTCGCGCCAAGTGGGCAGAAACTGGTTGATGCCATGCAGGATGCGCGCTTCGTACAGGCTGATGCGCTGATTGATGCGGCCAACCGCTTCCCATTCGGCAAAGTTGGCATGCGCAAGGCCAATGCAATCTAGAAAATCGCGGGTCAAATCGTTCCGGCATGCGCTGGCGTACGACCGCACCGTTACCGCATCGCGGCCGAATACGGCCTGCCAGTCTTCGACGATGCGCAGCGGATTGAAGCGGCGAACGTCCGGCGAAATGCGCTCCAGCGGAATCCAATCGCGGCTGCCGCAACACAGGTCGGTGGAGAGTGCGCTCAAGGCCAGCTCGTCCTGCCGCCGTACATAGAAGATCACCTGCACCGAGTGCTGCGACAAATGACCGGCCAGTTCGCCGATCGCCTCGCGGTCGAAGCGCGAGGACATATGTTCGGCACTGAGCAGCACGCGTTCGCTGTGCGTGCGCGCAATCACCTGGTTGAGATGCTCCATCAGCAGTGCCGCCGGCCGGCGGGAAGACAACGCAATGAAGTCGCATCGTTCGGGCGGCAGGAACGCCGCCGCGATGGGATGGTGCGCGGCTTGCTGCAGCAGCAGGCCGTCCGTGGGATAAAGCAGCCCGTACTTCTTGCGCAGCACATTCGCATTGGCTTGCAGCAGGTGCTGCAGGTAAGTGGTTCCGGTCTTTTCACTTCCGATGTGAAGAAGGACGTGCGCCACGCATGTTTCCTCTTTCAATGATCCACGGAGCGCTGACATCGCCCCAACGATGTCAGCCTGGCGTAAGGATAATGTAAGTCGGGAGGAAAGCTAGGCGTAAGGGTTGTCAAATCGGCGCGTAATATCCTGCGGTGAAGCGAAATATTGCGTGCTGTTCATCAAGATGCGCGGCGTTTCGCTTAGAAGCGGTCGACGTCGATGATCGCCTGGGCAAAGTCGCGCGGCGCTTCCTGCGGCAAGTTGTGGCCGACGCCGCCGCCGACCAGGCGATGCTCATGCTTGCCGGTGAAGCGTTTGGCGTAGGCGCCGGGGTCGGGGTGCGGCGCGCCGTTTGCATCGCCTTCCAGGGTGATGGTGGGTACGCCGATGCCCGGCAGGGCGGCCAGCTTCTGTTCCAGTTCGTCGTACCGCGCCTCGCCTTCGGCCAGGCCCAGCCGCCAACGGTAATTGTGGATGGACACGGCCACGTGGTCGGGGTTGTCCAGCGCGGCGGCGGAGCGTGCGAACGTCGTATCGTCGAAGCGCCACTTCGGCGACGCGGTTTCCCAGATCAGGCGGGCGAAATCGTGGGTGTACTTTGCATAGCCTGCTTCGCCGCGCGGCGTGGCGAAATAAAACTGGTACCACCACTGCAGCTCCGCTTTGGGCGGCAGCGGTGCACGGTTGAGCGGCTGGCTGCCGATCAGGTAACCGCTTACCGACACCAGTGCCTTGCAGCGCTCGGGCCACAGCGCTGCCATGATGTCGGCGGTGCGCGCACCCCAGTCGAAACCGGCGACGATGGCCTGCTTGATCTTCAACGCATCCAGCAGCGCGATGGCATCCACCGCCAGCGCCGCCTGCTGGCCGTTGCGCTTGGTGTCGATGGAGAGGAAGCGCGTGTCGCCGTAGCCGCGCAGGTACGGCACGATCACCCGGTAACCGGCAGCGGCGAGGATCGGCGCCACGTCCACGAAACTATGGATGTCGTAGGGCCAGCCGTGCAGCAGCAACACCGGCTTGCCGTCGGCCGGGCCATCTTCGGCATAGGCCACGTCCAGCACGCCGGCCTTGATGTGTTTCAGCGCCTTGAACGAGGTGTGCCCGCCGATGGCGGCACTCTTGCCCGTTGCCGGCGCGGCCGCCTCGGCATGGGCCAGGGAGGCCAGCCCGAACGGAACGACCGCCAGGCCCACGGCCGATACGGTAAGAAAGGTTCTACGCTGCTGATCGATTTGTTCGGACACGGCACACTCGCGGTGGTTGGGTGTGGACATAGAAGACCACGGCGATGTGTCCCACCTTTATGTTGAATGGGCGAAAGTGCAACCTTCTGTATCGGGCTACGGGCTCGATACACTTGGATACAAAATGCCGCAACGGATACCGGCACTGCTCGCGGCCGCGCTATCGGGCGTTTTCCTGCGTTTGCGCCCTCAATTTGCGCAAGCGGATGCGATATCGAGCGTTTTCGCCATTTCGCTCGTGCCGGTCCAACCCAGGCGCTGATAGAGCGGCTTGCCTTTATCCGTTGCATGCAGCACGGCATAACCCACGCCGCGCCCGATGAACGCCGCTTCGGCCAGCTTCATCAGTTCACGCGCCAGTCCGCGCTGTCTGTACGCGGGTTCGACAAAGACATTTAGCACATAGCCACGCTTGTGCTGCGCCGGATGCAGGGGGTGCGGCGGCCAATCGATCAGCATCAATCCGATGCCGGCGATGACCGCGCCATGGTCCACCATCATGAAACCGAAGTAGTCGCCATCCCGCAGACGTGGCTTGAGCCACTCGCGGAAATGCGCGGTCATCGGCAGTAACACGTCATCGCCCCTGCCGGCATCGCGAAACATTTCTTCGCGATGCCGGCAGATCAGGTCGAGGTCGTCTTCGTGAAGCGCTCTGATGTCCATGGCGGTTTGCGATGTCAGCCGGTCGATGCAAGCCATTATGTCGCCCGCGTGGACGGCATGTGGCATGGACCGGCGAACCCGCCCTCGCAGGCGAAAGGGCTTATCGCAAACTGTCAGTTTGTGGACACGCCAGGCCCGATGTTCTTTTCAAGGAATTCCTGCAGATGGTTGTACATGTCCACCAGGTTCTCTTCCTTGTAGAAACCGTGGCCTTCTTTGGGCTTGACCAGCCATTCGTAGGGCTTATGCGCGGCTTCCAGGGCCGCGCGCATGGCCTTGGCCTGCGCAAAGGGCGCGCGTTCGTCGGCCTCGCCGTGGATCAACAGCACGGGCACGTCGATCTTGTCGGCAAGCTTGTCCGGTGAATTGGCCGCCAGCTGGGTGGGATCGTCGCCAATGACTTGCCGCAGATAACTTCTTCCGGCCTTGGAATCCTTGGTGTCACCCTTCTCGTACATCATGGCCAGATCGTAGACGCCGGCGTAGCCGATCGCGCACTTGAACATGCCAGGCGCGCGGATCACCGTCATCATCGCCGAATAGCCGCCGAAGCTGCCGCCGAAGACACACACGCGCTTGGGGTCGGCGTAGTGCTGCGCTTGAGCCCACTTTACGCCGTCGATCAGGTCCTGCTGAATGCGCGTACCCCAAACGCCGTAGCCGGCGTCCTCGAAGCCGGGGCCGCGGCCGCCCGATCCGCGATAGTTGACCTGCAGCACCAGATAGCCACGGCTTGCCAGGAACTGGGCATCGTCGTCGAAGAACCAGCTGTCGCTTATGCCGATCGGGCCGCCGTGCGGCAGCAGCACCATCGGCAGATTTTTCATGCTGGCGCCCTTGGGCACAGTGAGGATGGCTTCCAGCTGCACGCCGTCGCTGGCGGTGAAGCGCATGGGCACGCGCGTCCCCATCTGTGCCGGATCGATGCTTTCGTTCTGCGAGAACAACGCCACTATCTTCTTTGCCCGCATGTCATACAGGTAATACGAACCCGGATTGCGATCGCTGGCGACTACGAAAATCAGCCTGGTACCGTCTTCACTGAAGGTGCTGAATTGCACGAACTGGTTGGGAAATTTTGCGCTCAGCGCCTGGTAGATCTGCGCCAGCGGCTGATTGCCGTTGATGACGACCGGGGCCGGGACGCCGGTAACGGGCGACGCGGCGATGGGTTCGTGCTGTGGCGTCCATTGCACGTAGCCGATGTTGCCGAAGCTGTCCTTGGCCAGCAGCTGCGGCTGGGTGCCGTCTCCGTTCGTTTGCACCAGCGACAGTGGGCCACCCTTTACGCCGGTGCGCGCATACAGATGCTGGTTGTCTTGCGAGAAGCCGATGGGTTCGAAGCGCTCGCCGTCGTCGTCATTGTTCAACTTCACCCACTGGCCGTTCTGCATGCGATAGGCGACGTACCGCTCGTCCAAGTCCAGGCCTTGCGCGTAGCGCACGTTGCCCTCGGCATCCAGGGTAAATTCCATGTCGCCCGCGTTGATCTGGCTGATCTGGTGGCGTACGCCGGTGTTGGCGTCCACGTCGTAAAGCCAGGTATTTTTTTCGTCCTCCCACATGTATGTTTGCATGAAGAAGTGATTGTTGGGCTTGAATGGCAGGCTGGCGACGGTGGCGTAGCCTTCGTCGGCAGTGCGCACCACGCCCCCGCGTCCGTCCACCCATTCGCGGTTGAACATCGGCTGGATGTGCGTGCCATCGGCATCGGTGGCGATGATTTCGCCCAGCTGTACCGGGCGATCGAGCGAACCGAAAAATTTGGCCAGCTCCACCACCAGACGCGAGTTACCTACCCATTCCATGTCGTAGGCGAGCTGCGGCCAGGGCAGCGTCAGCAGACTTTTGGGGTGGCTCATGTCGTCAACCCGGTAAATCGCCACGGAGTGGGTTTCACCCTGCTCGACGGCCACTGCCAGGTAGTTTCCGTCCGGCGATAGCCTGGGCATCGAATAGCCCGCGTGATGGGCGAAAGCTTCCACCGGCACGCGATCCGCGGCAGCGGCGATGACAGGCATCAATACACACAGCGCGCCCGCGAGGGCGCACGCACGTCCATTTCTCATGTTTTCCATCCCCTGTTGCACACGATAAGTGACGCGGCTTGGTCAACCTGCCCCCAGGACCGCCGCATCGATCCAGTGTAACCAAACCATGGCAGGCTGACAGTACCCTGACATGGCATCGCGCGGCCGTTTATATGGCCGCCTTGGGTCGGTTCCCATCCGCGATACGCTGCAGTGCAGATTGCGGGGGTATGTGGCGCCGTGATACCACGTGCGGCACAGGGGTTTCTATCGATTGAAATGGCACCGATTAAAGGGAGGTGGCGTTGTGTCGACTCGTCCGTATGCTGGCAGGCATCTGAAATTTTCCCTCTTGCAATGCGTCGTGGCTGTGCTGGCCTGTGCGGGCCTGCCCAATGCTTGGGCGCAGTCTTTGACCGTCGGCTCGCACAATGTCGCTGTCGCCGATCCGACCGTGCCCCGGCCGCCCACGACGCCATGCGTGGTTCCGCTCTACGCCAACCAATCGTTCGACAACCCCAGCGGCCCGACGCCGATTAACTACACACCACCCGCCGGATGCCCCGGCCCGTGGGCGAAGGTCGTGCTGACCATCGATATGAGCATGGTCGGCACCAACCAGTTCGATCGCACCGGCTCCATCTGGCTGGGCGGCGCGATTCTCTATTTCGGTACCACGCAGGAACCCAGCATTGCGCCGCCGGGCGCCACGACCTGGCACATCGAAAAAGACGTGACCGATTACGGTGCCGTGTTCAAGAGCGCCCAGGCCGGACATTCGGACTTCGTCAACTACGTGGAGGGCCCCTACGACGGCAAACTGAGCGGCTCGGCGTCGCTGTATTTCTACCCGCTGCCGCGCGGCCAGTCGCAGAACACGTTGCAGCCGCGCCCGGACGTGGTGCTGTCGATGAATCCGGATCCGTCCAACGGAACCTACGCACTGAATACCACCGCCGACCAATACACGGCCACATACACCTCGTTGCCGCGAAACATCGAGCGCGCCTATCTGGACGTCTATACGCAAAGCCAGAGCAACGATGAAATTTGGTACTCCTGCAACCCCAACGACCAGGGCGACCTGAGCTTCTTCGGCTGCAACAACACGGCATTTCGCGAAGCGGAGATTTCCATCGACGGCCAGCCCGCGGGTGTCGCTCCGGTCTACCCGTGGATCTATACCGGCGGCACGGGCAACCCCTGGCTTTGGGAACCTACGCCCGGCGTGCAGACACTGTCTTTCGTTCCCTACCGCGTCGACCTTACCCCGTTCGCCGGCCTGCTCGATGACGGCAAGGCGCACAGCGTCTCGATGAGCGTGTTCAATGCCAACCAGTACTTCAGCGTGGCGGGCAATTTGCTGCTGTATCTGGATCACGGTTCCAAGCAGGTCACCGGATCGGTCACTGCCAATACCCTGGCTGCCGCACCCACCCCGAAGGTCGTGGAGAACCTCACTACCGATTCAAGCGGCAACGTGACGGGCGGAAACATTACCGTTACCTCCAAGCGCAGCTTTACCATCGCCGGTGTCGTGACCACCTCGCATGGCACGGTGAAAACCGAAGTGGCGCAGACTGTCGATTTTTCAAACTCGCAGGACTACACCCTGCCCACCAACAGCGAGGGCGAAAATATCGTACAGACCTCGACGGTGGATTCGAAAACCACGCGCACGGACGGCAACCGCAATGTGGTGGTGCTGCAGCAACACCTGAGCTACCCGCTCAAGCTGGACCTGGGCTTCTTCCAGCAAACCGATGGAAGCTTCCAGCAATACAGCCATGTGAAGGAGCAGGGATTCCGGCAATCGGTTTCCGTGCAGGCCGGCTTTGCGCTGCCCGCCTCGGCCAGGCTGGACAATACCTTCGATGGCAACAACACCATCCTGTATGACGCGTCGGAGAACTTTACCGGGGTGACCGATACTTACAGCCATCAGGCTTATCTTTACCAGGACAGCTTCGGCGAGTGCTACGACCGCAGGATTTCTTCCAAGAACAATGCGCTGACCGGATGGGTGGATGGCCGCCATTGCTGGCTGGGTTTGAACAACCTCTCCTGGCTCGATCGCTTTTCGCAGTATGCATCGGGGCTGTATGGAGCCACCGTGCAATTGCTGCCCTGATGTAAACTTCATGCCATGCCACGCAAAAAGGACCGCCCGCGCGGTCCTTTTTGTTTGCGCCGGCTTGGCCGGTCCTTACGCTGCGGGCGCAGGCGATACGTCGCCGATGCGCCCTTCAGCACGCGTGAATTCATCAAGCCTGCTGCGTGCTCGCCACGGGCGCGAAGCCATCTGCGCTCCAGGCTTCGCTTCCCACGCCATGGTGAACGACAAACAGCCCATCGGGGTCGTAGCGCTGCTTGATCGCCGCCAGGCGCGTGTAGTTGTGTCCCCAGAACCGGCTTTGCCAATCGCTGAGAAAGTAATCGCTCTCGGCGACGTAACTGCCGGCGCCAGGGTTCAGCCGGTATAGCGCCGCCATCGCCTGGTCCAGATCGTGGACGTCGCCGCGTGCCTGCTTCGCATCGATCTTCGCGCCCGGCATGTTGGGAAAGGCCGGATCGCCGCCGGCGCCCAGGATCGCCAGCGCAAAGGCATCCAGTACCTGCCGGTTCATGGCGGTATCGCCGGTGCGGGCAAGCGCATCGGGCGGTCCGCCGGCAAGCCCCTTGCCGAAGTAGAGTTCGACGAAGCGCGTGCGCGACGCATCAAAAAGCGCGTCCGCCAGATGCCGGCTTTGATCGGGATGCAGCAGCGCCTGCGATAGCCACGCCGAACGATAGCCATGGATGAACCACGCCGCCTCGTATTGCTCGCCGTCCCAATAAGCCCTCCATGGCGGCGCGCCGGGCCGATCGTCAAACCGCATGTGGCCGGGGAGATGCGCCTTGAAATACGCCCCATCCCACAGATGCTGCGCCGGAACGGCGATGACGTTCACGGGGCTGTCGAAGGTGTACGCCTTGCGTGCACGCACCCATTGAAGGAATGGCGCCCAGATGCTCTCCACCGCCGCCGCGTCCAGATCCTGGAACATCATGGTGAAGCTGAGCACGTTGTTGCGCCCCAGGGTGACATGTTCGCCCCAGTGCCGATTGAACAGCTGCGACTTGTAAAATTGCAGGAAGCGTGCGATGAGCGCGCGATACGCCTCCTCGCTCGATGCGCGAATGTCGCCGCCCACGCCGCCGAAGAAGCCGGGCAGATCGAACGTGCGCAACGTTACGCGGGTGACTATGCCGAACGTGCCGCCGCCACCGCCCTTCAGCGCCCAGAACAGATCCGGGTCGCTGCTCGCGTTGACGACGCGGATCTGCCCATCGGCAGTCACCAGCTCCGCTTCCAGCAAATTGGAGGCCGCCGTGCCGAAGGTCTTGGAAAAGTGGCCGAACCCACCGCTCTGCACGAGCCCGGCAACGCCCACGCTAGGGCAGCCGCCACCTTGCACATAGCGCCCGCCCAATGTCGTCACTGCATGGTAGGCGTCCATCCAGACGCAGCCCGCGCCGAGCGTAACGGCCGGACATGGCGCCTCGCGACCCTCGCAACCCCGGCCCACAAACGCCGCATGGTGCTGGATCTGCCGCATCTGCCGCGTCCACACCAACAACGAATCGGGTGCGTTGGAGGTGCCCTGGTAGCTGTGGCCGCCGCCTTTGACTACCAGGCGCAAGCGATGCTCTCGGGCGAACTTCACCGCGGCGGCGATATCGCTCGCATCCCTGGCAACCACGGCGTAACGGCTGGGCTGGGAAGTCCATGCGCCAAACCAGCCGCTGGTTTCCGTAAGGCCAGGCTGGTCGCCCAGATAATAGGGATTGCGCAGATACCTGAGCGCCTCTTGCGCTGCCGCACCGCCTTCGGCAAAAGGTGAGCGCGGCTCGATCAGCCGGCCGCCGACCTGCGCCTTGAGCGCATCCCACTGCGCGGGCCCTGGCCAAGCTGCATCGCCGGGGCGAACACGCGCAAGCAGGCGCGTGCCGGCATGCGCTCGCATGCTCCAGGAAGCCGCCAGCGGCAAAAACGGCGCGCACATGGCGGCCTTGAGCACATCGCGACGGCGCATGCCTTTCTCCCTCAGATAGGTGAACCTGCCTATTGGACCGTCCGCCCTTTGCACATCGCGCCGAGCCCGATCCATGCGCCGGAACCGCTTCATGTGCCGATGCGGACATCCCCCGACTTGCGCGCAGCCTGATCCACACAGGGCCGTCTGTCAGCCGACGTGGGGCGAATGGAGACTCCGGCGTGGCGAAGCGGACGTTACCAGACCATGCGGGCGAACAGCATGTCGCGATAGCGCCGGCTGAGTCGAAGCACGCGGCCGTTATGCAGATGAACCTCGTAGTCGCCCTTGAAGAGCGGAGCGAGCGCCGCGATGCAGCCGATATTGACCGCCGTCGATCGGTGTATGCGCATGAAGCGCTGCTCGCCCAGCTGGAACAGCAGATCGTGCAGTGTCCTGCGCAGCAGGTAGCGGGAACCGGCCGTATGCACGTGGACGTAGTTGTCGTCGGCTTGCAGCCACTCGATGGATGCCGTCTCGATGAGCCGCAGCCGTTCGCCATCGGGTACCAGCAAGCGCTCGGAGGCAGGCCACTGCGCCCGCCCCATCGCCACCGCCCTGGCCCCGGGCTGATACGACTGCAGTCGCTCGCGAACGCGCTGCACGGTGCGCGCGAAGCGCTCCCGGTCATAAGGCTTGAGCAGGTAATCGACCGCATTGAGGTCGAACGCCTTAAGCGCATGCTGGTCGAATGCTGTTACGAAGACGATCAGCGGCGCGCTGGATGGATCGAGCTGCGCGGCAACCTGCAGCCCCGACAAGGTCGGCATCTGGACGTCCAGAAACGCCACTTGCGGGCGGCGTTGCTCGATGCACTGCGCCGCGGACAATCCATCCTTGACCGAACCGACCACGGTCACGTCCGGCTGCTCGGCCAGCCAGTGTTCGAGCTTCTCGCGCGCGGGGGCTTCATCGTCGGCAATCATGACGCGCATCATGCGAAGGCACTCGTCAGCGGTATCAGGACACGCGCGGCCACGCCGTCGCCCTCGTTGCGCACCAGCAAGGATGCCGCGTGGCCGTAGATGATGCCAAGCCGCTCCCGGCAGTTGCGAAAGCCCACCCCGTCGCGATGCCCCGGTGTCAGCAACGAGCCGGAGTTGCTCACCAGGATTTCCAGCGCGCCGCTTTCGCGCCGGACGCGGACGTCGATGCGCACCGGCGCCACCGTACGCTCGACGCCGTGCTTGAAGACATTCTCAAGCAAGGGCTGCAGCAATAACGCGGGCACGGGCGTGGACAGCAGCGTCTCGTCGGTATGCCAATGGACGCTGACGCGGTCGCGGAACCGCTCGCGCATGATGTCGGCGTAAAGCTGCAGCGTGTGCAGTTCGTCGGCAAGCGGCGTCATCTCATGCTCGATCGAGCGAAGACTGATCCGCAGCAGGTCGCCGAGCATAGCGACCAGGCGGTCGGCCCTCTCGACGTCGGTATGCATCAGCGCCGAGACGGTGTTGAGCGCATTGAACAGAAAATGCGGCCGCAGCTGGCCTTGAAGTTGCGCAAGCTGCGCCTCGGCCAGTGCTTTGCGCGTTTGCAGCAAGCGATGCCGCTGCAGCTGCCACTGGCCGTAGGAATCGATCCCGAACAGGATACCGAGCCACAGCCCTGCAAAAAGCACCAGCCTGACGCTCTCGTACACCACGATGAAACGCCAGCTGGAGTGCTCATAGGTACGGCCGACGGCGGCATAGACGCCAAACCGTATCGCATACACCGCCGCAATGAACGTGACGGCTACAAGCGGCAACCAGCGCACGTAGCAGGCGAACCAGGCCAGGGGCTTGTCCAGATACACCGCATAGCGCTGGCGGACCCGCAGTGCAGGCAGCATCCATGCCGTGGCGACCAGGATTGAACTGCCCTCCCACAGCACCGGCTCCCACCAGAGCGTATGCGGATTGCGCAGAGCATCCTGCGCGGTAACGCTCATCATGAGCAGCCAGAATATCGTCCACAACGTGGCGAAGGTTTTCAGCGGAAACGTCGCGCCGTCGTCGGTGAGGACGCCTGCCTGAGGTAAGCGGGAGGGTGCGTTCATGCCGACCGAGTGTAGCGGCGGCCACGGCGAAAGCCATGATCCCTGTGGCAAGCGGAGCGTGGGCGGGGCGAAGCGGCCGAACGCGAGGTAGCGAAAATCGTTTTGCGGGTACATGAACGGCGGGGTCTCCTTTCCCCTTTTCCGACGCCGTTGTCCATGGCGAAGGTGCGGTGACATTACAGGCATCCCGCGCGGCGTCCAACCCGCGCAGGGCACGAATCGCCCTGCGCCTACACAGGCGCTCGTGAAACGCTCACGCGCTACGCGCTGCGATGACACGCCGCGGCGCGGCGACATGACCGGATGACCGGCAAAGCGAACGCAAGCTCCCGACCGGGCCGCCTACGCGTCGCCGCCGGCTATGGACTCACCCCCACGAACATCTTCTCGATCTGCATGTCATGGAACGTGTAGGGAATGCCGCCCACGCCCAGGCCGGACTCGCGCAAGCCCGCAAACGGCATCCAATCGACGCGAAAGGCCGTGTGCTCGTTCACCATCACCGCCGATCCATCCAGGCTGTGGAAGGCGCGTATCGCCGTATCGAAATCGCGCGTGAATACGGCCGCCTGAAAGGCCACCGGCAATGCATTGGCGGCGGCGAATGCCTGTTCGATGTCGTCGTAGGGATACACGCAGACAACCGGCCCAAACACTTCCTTCTGGCTGACTTCGCACTCGGGCGGCGGTGCAAACAGTATCGTCGGCGCATAGCAGGTCTCGCCCACCGGCTTGCCGCCGGTCACCAATTGCGCGCCGGCGGCTACGGCGTTCTGCACCCAGGTTTGTACGCGATCGCGTTCTTTTTTGCGGATCAGCGGCCCCACGTGCGTCTCGGCCTTGGTCGGGTCGCCGACGACGAGGGCTTCTGCGGCGCGCGCAAGACGATCGGCCACATCGCGCGCCATGGATTGGTGGACGTAAACGCGCTGCACGGACACGCAGACCTGACCTGCATGATAAAAGCCGCCCTTGATCAGTTTGGGGATGGCCTTGTCCAGGTCCGCATCGGCCGCCACGATGACCGGCGCGGCACCGCCGTGCTCAAGCGCACAGCGCGTGCCGGGGGCCAGTAGCGAGCGCAGCTTCCAGCCAACGCCGGCACTGCCGATGAAACTGAAAAACCCCACGCGCGCATCGGTGACCAGGCGCGATGCCAGTTCGTTGTCTTCCACCACGATGGCCTGTCCCCATGCTTCGGGAAGCCCCGCCTCGCGCAGGATATCGACCAGCGTCAGGCAGCTTAGCGGTGTATCGGTCGCGGGCTTGACGATAAACGGACACCCGGCGGCCACCGCGGGGCCGACCTGGTGCACGATCAGGTTAAGCGGATGGTTGAAGGCGCTGACCGCCACCACCACGCCGATGGGTTCGCGTTGCGTGAACGCCATGCGATGCGCCGAACTGGCATTGACGTTCATCGGGATCACATGCCCGCCATGGTCGCGGATGGCTTGGGCACACGACAGGATGCCATCGATGGCCCGGGCCGTTTCGGCGCGCGCATCGATCAGCGGCTTGCCGCCTTCCAGCGCGATCAGCATGGATAGATCCTCGGCCATCTCGGTCATGTGCTGGGCCGCGCGCCGCAGGATCGCTTCGCGATCCATCGCGGGCAACCAGCCACGCCGATCCTTGAACAGCCGATAGGCGGTCGCTAGCGCGCGCTCGATATCCTCCGCCGAGGCCGTGCCGACCGTACCCACTACCGAACCGTCGAACGGCGATTTCACATCGCGCGCCGGCTCTTTGCCGTTCGCCTGGTAAACCATGCTTTTGAAGTGAAGTGGTTTCATGACTGCAACTGGCCTCGCGTGAGCGTCCCACTCCACAGTCTACCCCCGCTTGGCGTTGCTTCCGGTCAGTTGCCTGTTCAAGCGGCGTTTGACGAACACCTGGCGTTGCGGTCGCGACAATGGCGGTGTAACGGGTACGGTGCCGGCTCAATCGGGGTTTCGACGCGGCAGGCCGGCGCAATCGGGCGGTTACGCCTCCGTCGGGGCGAACGACAAGAGCTGCACATCCCGAGCTCCGCAAAATAGGGACACCGCATCAAAAGGTTATCGCGAACGCTGTCACGGCATGTAAGTGGGGCTTGGCGGCCACGCCTGCCATCGTGCTTGATGGCAGGCGTGCCGCCTTGCTCCTGACCGGCTGCGTGAACGATGCCCACGACAAGCAACCTGGGCAAAAAGCGCGCGACCTCCCTGCGCCTGCCATCCCTAAGCTTTCGTCCTTTTGAAACAGGCGCCTCCTATTGGCGCGAACCCGTCCCGCCGCTGGCCACTCTTACCGAATAGGGGCCAGCCATGATCCATCGCATGCGGTCCTGGCAGACGTTCGCTCGCTCGCAAAGTGCCGATACCTTGATGACAGGGTGGTCCGGCGAGCCGGCAAAAACATAGCGCACGGCGATGGCGCGCGTCGAACTGACATCCATGAAATACCATCTTTCAGTGATGACGTTGTTCGGGTCGCGCAAGTTGTAGGCCTCGAAGTGTTTTACCTGGTCGTCGTAGATGCCCTCGTGCGCCAACGCCGCTACCGCTGTCAACGCTTCGTTGACGGTGGCATAGGGTATCGGTGCTTCGTCGAGCACGTAGGGTGCGCCGACGTAATTCTTGGGCCATAGTTTCTCCCCTTTGGCGTTCACGGTGAACCGCACGGGCACGCGCACGTAGCCGTCCACGGGTACGCCGTCTTTCAGTTCGGGACGGAAGCGCCAGTGGATGGCCGCATTCAGCGCGGCCATGTCCATGTCGCGATACCCCGAGGTCTGTTCAACCTTGATATCTTCCGGTTGACCGGACCTGCCGACCAACACCAGCAGCACCGTGCTCCCTTCGATGCCGTAAACGGCGTCGAACCCGGGATAGATGGGGGCCAGGTGGAACAGGTAGGCGGGGTTCTGCACGTTGCCCGGTGGGCCAGCGCCCGGCGTGAGCGGTATCGGCGGCAGCGCGGCCCCACCGGAGTCCTGCGCATTGCTACTGAGCGGCGCGATCAATGCGGATGCGGCACACGCGAGCGCGAGCGCCGACACTATCTTGTTCATTTATCCCCCTGGTTCGTTGTCCCTAACAACGTGACGCATCTGATTCATGCAAAGCCCGTTGCATTGAGCACCCTCGAAGAAGCATAGGATGCCCATCAACGCCGATCGATTTTCGCCTGCACCCCTTCTTTATGACGTCTGCGTTATGACGTATGCGTTGGCTTGCGCGCATCCTGCTTACGTCAATGCACTTGTAAAGCCCAACGGAGTCGCCCCAGGCAACCTGTGCCCCTTTGCAAGGCGCCTCAGCCGGTCCCCGTATCCACTATCAGTATTTACCGGCGCCGGCATGCTTGCCATGACCCCGTCCTTGAAGGCACTACGCCTGCGGTCTATGGCAGACCACTTCAACATTATGCCCGTCCGGACCGATGACGAACGCTGCGTAGTAGTTTGCGTGGTAGTGCGGGCGCAGACCGGGCGCACCATTGTCTTTGGCGCCTGTTTCCAGGGCCTCGCGATGGAACGCATCCACTTGCTGGCGATTGTCGGCCACGAACGCCAGGTGAAGGTGCGCCGGCTTGTCCTGGGTTTGGTACATGCACAATGACACTTTGCCGTCCGAGCTAAGCTCGATTCCGTGCGGTCCTTCTTGCACTACCGCCATGCCCAGCGGCGCAAGCGCCTTGAGAAAGAACGTCTTGCTCGCTGCGTAATCGCTGACGCCGAATACGACGTGATCGAACATGATTTCTCCTGATGCGGTACAGAGGGACCGCGAACACGTATCACGACTCCCCGCCCTGCGCTCCCCAAAAAACGACCCAGGTGGCGAAATCCTCGGAAAATTTCTCGAAGCGATGCGTGGCCCCGGCCTCGACGAAAATAACATCCTGCGCCTTGAACGGCGAACGGATTCCATTCTTGACGAACTCGCCCGCCCCGCTGACGACGATGTACAGCTCATCTTGCGCATGAGGGGTTTGGTTGTCTTCCCCTCTTGGCGCATACAGGCCAACCTTCATGGTTCCATGCCTAAGCCCATAGTGGAGACGAAACGGGGCTTCATCGCCGGGGAGTTTGTCGATGGCGTCCTGCAGTGCGAACATCCAGTTCTGATCGGTCATGGCGCATCACCGTTTTGCAGGCATGCCGAGCTTATACACCTCAAATCCCAAAAGCTCTATTGCAACGGCGCAGAAACGTGAGTGCATGGTTGGCCCCCATCTCCGGCGTCCGCCATGCCTTGCAGCAGGCGCTACCTCCCGCTGCGGTCGTACACGGATACCAGCCCGCTGGATGCACGCCGCCAAGCTGGTACGCTTGCGCAGCTGAAACAGTGATCCCGCCATCGACCGAGACCCCAGCCCAAGCCTATGAAACGCACTAGGAAGGATTTCAAGCGCCTCGCCCTGTTCGCCGCACTGGTGTGTGCCGCCGCATGTCTGCAGACACACGCCGCCGATCAGGTGCCGAGATGGATCGCCACCTGGGGTGCCGCGCAGCAGACTCCAGAGCCGCGAAACGCGCTGCCGGCGAAGGATCTTCAAGACGCCACCGTGCGGCAGATTTTCCATCTGTCCGTGGCCGGGCGCACGTTGCGCGTCAAAGTTTCCAATGCATTCGGTACCGCGCCCTTGCACTTTACTTCGGTGCATATCGCGCGTCCGCTGGCGGCCGATGCGCCTGCCATCGATCCTGCCAGCGATCGCGCGTTGAGCTTTGCAGGCGCGCCCGACGTGCTCGTGCCGGCGGGTGCCGAATATCTTTCCGACCCCATCGACTATCCCGTCGATGCGTTGTCCAACCTTGCCGTCACCTTCCATCTGGATAACGCCCCGCAGGGCGAGACCGGACACCCGGGCTCGCGTGCCACCACGTATCTGGTGCATGGCAATGCGGTCGGTGCGGCAAACTTTAGCTCGCCCGAAAAAGTGGACCATTGGTATCAGATCGCGGAAATCGATGTGCAGGGCTCGCCGCAAGCGGGCACCGTGGTCACGCTGGGCGATTCGATTACCGACGGCCACGCTTCCACCACCAATGGCAATGACCGCTGGCCCGATGTATTGGCCAGGCGCCTGCAGCAATCGCCGGCCACGCGCGCGCTAGGCGTGGTGAACAAGGGTATCGGCGGCAATCGCCTGTTGATCGATGGCCTTGGACCCAATGCACTGGCGCGCTTCGATCGCGACGTGCTGGCGCCGGCCGGTGTGCGCTGGCTGATCGTGCTGGAGGGCGTGAACGATCTTGGCACCCAAATGGAGCATGGCGACGTATCCAAGGCGCAGCATGAAGATCTCACCCACCGGATCATTGCCGCGTACCAGCAGATCATCGACCGTGCCCACGCACACGGCATCCGCGTAACCGGCGGCACGATCACGCCGTTCGGCGGCTCGATGTACGACCACCCCGGCACACTGACGGAAGCCGAGCGCCAGGCGATCAACGCGTGGATCCGCGCGCCGGGCCATTTCGATTCGGTGGTGGATTTCGACGCAGTGGTGCGCGACCCGCATCACCCCGAGCGCCTGCTGCCCGCCTATGACTGCGGCGATCATCTGCATCCGTCACCGGTCGGTTATCGCGCCATGGGCGAGGCGATTCCGCTGACGTTGTTCGAGCGCTGACGTAAACACGCTCGCTCCGCGCGGGCTTGGTCCTTGCCGCGAATCGGCTTTCGCTGACGAGCTATTCGATCGGCAAGGTATGACGTTGCAATGGGTATCGAGCCGCGCCTTGCCCGCAAACACAGCGTCGGCCATGGCCCTTGTAAAGAAGCCGCCGGCTCGGCATCCCATCCCCATTCGATCTGCAAGCGGCTATGAATTGAATCGATTGAAAAGTTGCTAAAACGAATTCGCCTCTGCCGCCTTTGCAGTTTTCGCCATCCCTTCACACCTGCGGTCCGATCCTGCTTTGCATCAGGCGCGATTTGGCACGACTTATGTATGCCTACGCTCAAGGACGTTGTCCGCAGGTAAGTCAGGGGGTTGCCATGGGAGCCAGAGCGCCGACGCACGGATGCCTGCACCACGGGTTCAGGGGTCGCGAAATCCAGCATCAGCACGGCGACGTGCAAATCCGCACGTTGCGGCAGATCTACGGCGGCGGATTCGCGCCGGCGTTCTGCGCTTCGTATGCGCTGCGCGACGTGCTAGCGATGCTGGATCGGCCATCGCTGGATAAATTGATGGTGGACTTCAAGCGCGGGGAACTGGACGCGAAGATCGCCGCTGCGATCAGCATGGACCTGTGCGCCTTTAGCGAACCGGTAAGCGGAGCGATCGGTCATCACTGACGTTACCGGCGGGCGATGGGCTGACGCACTGCGTCGCTTCGCTACCTTCGCCGCCATCGATAGCGCCGGAGGCCGACGCCTCGGCTTGCATACACGCAACCTACACGCGGCGCTTGCGTGGCCACGCCGTCCGCGACTTTGCGCACCGGCTTTTGCATACACGCAGCCGTCACGAACAGCACGTTTTTTCACGCTTTCCATGCGCTTTTTCTCGGTGCACCAGGTACCGCGTCACGCTTTGACGAACTCGCGTCGCCGACGCGCCGTTTCGTGTTCCAGCTTCACTCCAAGACCACATTGGCAAGCCTACGCTCCCGCGGCCACTGGCACCCCTGGGGAGGGGGGTATTTTGCTGGTTCCTCCAATCATTTCTTTCACCGTCACTGTCTATATGGGGAGCATTCTCAAATGAATAGAGCAGCTTCGACTGGAATAAATGCTGGAAAGGGAATTTCTCGCCTGGCGCGCAAGGCATGCGGCTTGTCCGTTGCCATCGCCTTGGCATTCGGCGCAACGACAGCAGCGCAAGCCGCACAGTTTTCAACGCACCATGTGCGCGACGTGGTCAATCAAGGCATCGCCAAGCAGGTGGGCCATCTGCCTTCCTCGCAGCTGATGAGGCTCGATGTGGTGCTGCCGGTGCGCGACCAGGCAGGCCTGGATGCGTTTGTCGCGGCGGTGACCAATCCGTCGAGCCCGACGTATCGCCATTATCTGACGCCCGCGCAATTCACCGCGCAGTTCGGCCCGACCCAGAACGACTACGCCACGGTCGTGCAGTACCTGACGCGTAACGGCTTTACCGTGGTCGGCGGCAGCCGCGATAGCATGGATATCCAGATCGTGGGGCCGGTGTCGTCGGTGGAATCGGCGTTCAACGTAAAGATGAACACCTATCAGCACCCCACCGAGAACCGCGTGTTCTACAGCCCCGATCGCGAACCGACTACGTCGCTGGCGATTCCGCTGTGGCACGTGTCGGGCTTGAACAACTATTCGATTCCCCACCCGTTGTACGTCAATCGCACCACCTACGCACAGACGCACGGCTTGAGCGCGGAAAGCCTGGTGTCGCATGCGACCACCGGCTCGGGTCCGTCCTCTTCGTTCCTCGGCAGCGACATGCGCGCGGCCTATTACGGCGGCACTGCGCTCACCGGCGCCGGCCAGAACCTGGGCCTGTGGGAGTTCTATGGCACGGATCTCGCTGACCTGACCACGTACTACAAGAACGTGAAGCAGACCAACAACGTGCCCGTGACGGTGTATTCGACCGACGGTACCAGCACCTCGTGCACGGCATCGAGCGGTTGCGACGATACCGAGCAGACGCTGGACATGACCCAGGCGCTTGGCATGGCACCGGGCCTGAACAGCCTGGTGATGTATGTCGGCTCCACCGACACCGCGATCATCAGTGCGATGACCACGCACAGCCCGCTGCCGACCACCATCGGCTGCTCGTGGGGCTGGACGCCGGACGATCCGTCCACGCTCGATCCCTACTTTGAGAAGATGGCCGCCCAGGGCCAGACTTTCTTCGCCGCCTCGGGTGACGATTCGACCTGGTCCTCGCGCAACGAAGCATGGCCCGCTGACGATACCAACGTGATCTCGGTCGGCGGCACGGACCTCACCACCAGCAGCGCGGCCGGCCCGTGGAAGTCTGAAACGGCGTGGACGGACAGCGGAGGCGGCATCTCGCCCGACAAGATCGCCATTCCGTCATGGCAGCAGATCAGCGGCGTGATCAACTCCAGCAACAAGGGTTCGACCAAGTACCGCAATGGTCCGGATGTGGCGGCCAACGCCAACTTCACCTTCTATGTGTGCGCCGACCAGACCACCTGCACGGCCAACGAGTACGGCGGCACCAGCTTCGCGGCGCCGATGTGGGCGGCCTTCATCGCGCTGGTCAACCAGCAGCTGGCGGCCAACGGCTCGGCCGGGGTAGGCAACTTCAACGCCACCGTGTATCCGCAGAATGAGTCCGGCGGTGCGTTGACCAGCACCTACACCACCGACTTCCACGACATTACCAGCGGCAAGTCCGGCAGCTATTCGGCCGTGACGGGCTACGACCTGGTGACCGGCTGGGGCAGTCCAAAGGCGGCGCTGATCACCACGCTAAGCCAGTAAGGCCCGGCCAAGCCGGTTTAACTTGGGGCCCGGGATGGAATCCGGGCCCCTTTCTTTTGCCCGGACCCTTCCCTATGGCGCGGACCCGGCCTGAACCGCCAGGCGGGCGAGCGCTTCACATCTTGGACACGGCGCGCTGACATCTAGGAATAAATCGTAAGGCGGGACACGCCGTTATATAAGAGCCTGACGAAATCTAAACGCAAAGTGAACTTATCCGGGTTCACATTGGTGTCGTGGGGCTTTCGTGGCTCGGGCGATGGGTGGGAAGGTCGTATGCGCAAAATAAACCTGACGCGTTTGGTAATGGGGTCGCTGCTGGTGATGTGGTGCACTTCAGTGCTAAGCACCGCTTTGGCCGCGGACAACAACCAGGCGCTGGACAGCGGCGAGCATGCATTCCTTGCCCGTGCCATGGCCGACAACGCATCGCAGATGGCCATGGCCAAGCTGGCCCTGCAGAAATCGACCAATCCGCGGATCCTTGAAGTGGCCAACATGGTGCTGGCCGAGCGATCGGCGCTGGACCAGAAGCTGGCCGCGATCGCCGGCAGCTCGGTCGATCGCGCCGCGCTGCAACAAGCCGCCACCCACTGCGCGCGCATGGCTACGCTGGAGTCGCTCAGCGGCGATACGTTCGACAAGACCTTCGCGGGGCTGATGATCCGCGATCACTACCAGATCATTCCTGCCTACGAGGCGGTGAAGTTCGGCACGGCGGACACGGCCATCAAGGCATTCGCGCACGATGCAGTGCCCGCGCTGCAGGGTAATCTGGCGGTGGCGCTGTCCTTCCTGCGCGCTGGCGGCTGGCGTCCCCTGCCGCACCAGCAGGTGGCGTTGAGCAACCCGGTTGCCGATACGCATGCAAGCAAGGTTCCGGTGTATTGGGAATCGCTGTCGATCGTGGCCGCGCCGTGGTGAGATGGCGCTAGCGTTGCGGCTGTAAAAAACCCAAGAGCGCCGCGTGGATGTCCACGCGGCGTTTTTCTTTGCGCGTTTCGACATTTCATGTGGCGCGTCGTCGCCGCACTGGAGGCCAACACCTTCTGCGCCGCACCCGCGGCCGGCGCGGCAGGACAAACCTGCCATCGCTTGACCTCGTTTTGCGACACGGCACCTCCCACTTGTAGACATCTTCTTCACGCCATGCACGCGCATCGCGCCGTGACGCACATTTTCTTCGCATGAATACGTATGCATACGCTGGTTGCTGCACCGCGATGCTTTCTACCATGCCCCGCACCAGCTGACGCACCGCCCAACGCGCAAGTTTTTATCTACGCAATCGATGGGGAGATCGATTCGGCGTTCAACGCAGCTGCGGCATGCACGCTTGCATGAGGCATGCACTTTTAAGGGAACCCTTGCAACGCACGTCCATTGAACCTGTTCAATCATGAAGCAGGATGGAGGCATGCCCGAATGAAGTGTCCTAAATTTCTAGCGGCTCTGCTGGTTTGCGCCGGCCTGGCCATATTGCCGTTGATGCCCGCGCGCGCGGCAATCAACCCGAACAATCTGGGCGCCAGTTATAACGCCGCGCAGACGCAGATCACTTTTCGCGTTTATTCCGCCAATGCCACCTACATGGTGCTGTATCTGTACAGCGCCGGCTACGGCGTGCAGGAGTCGGCCACCTATCCGCTGAGCAACGTCGGCAGCGGCGTGTGGCAGGTGGTGGTGCCGGTGTCGTCGATCAAAAGTGCCGGCATCACCGGCAGCGTGTATTACGGCTACCGCGCCTGGGGGCCCAACTGGACGTATAGCTCAAGCTGGACCAAGGGATCGTCGGTGGGCTTCGTGTCCGACGTGGACAGCAACGGCAACCGCTTCAATCCGAACAAGCTGATGATCGACCCCTATGCGCGCGAAATCAGCCAGGACCCGCTGAATGCGCAAAACCAGGATGCCGACATCTTCGCCACGGGCGGCACCGTCGATGCCAATTTCGGCGTGGCCTACCGGCTGATCGACAGCGGCACGTATGCGCCCAAGGGCATCGTGCTTGCAACCAGCACGCAAAGCACCGGCACCAAGCCCACGCGCGCGCAGAAAGACGATGTGATCTACGAAGTGAATGTGCGCGGCCTGACCAAGCAGGATCCGAGCATCGCTTCGCAATACCAGGGTACGTATTACGGTGCGGGGCTGAAAGCCAGCTACCTGGCCAGCCTCGGCGTTACGGCGGTCGAATTCCTGCCGATCCAGGAAACGCAGAACGACGAGAACGACGTCATCCCCGATTCGACGCAAGACCAGAATTACTGGGGCTACATGACCGAGGATTTCTTCGCGCCCGATCGCCGCTATGCGTATAACAAAGCAGCCGGCGGCCCCACCGCGGAATTCCAGGCGATGGTGCAGGCGTTCCACAACGCCGGCATCAAGGTGTACATGGACGTGGTGTACAACCACACGGCCGAAGGCGGCACCTGGAGCGGCTCGGACCCCACCACCGCAACCATGATCTCCTGGCGCGGCCTGGACAATGCGACCTATTACGAGCTGACCACCGGCAACCAGTATTTCTACGACGACACCGGCATCGGTGCGAACTTCAATACCTACAACCCCGTCGCGCAGCAGATGATCATCGACTCGCTCTCCTACTGGAGCACGACGATGGGCGTGGACGGCTTCCGTTTCGATGAAGGCCCGATCCTGGGCAACAACTGCCTCAACCAATCCTATGAAGCGGCAGCGCCCAATTGTCCCAATGGCGGCTTCAATTTCGACGCCGCCGATTCGAAAACGGCGATCAACCAGATTCTTGCCAACCTCACCGTGCGGCCGGCCAGCGGCGGCAGCGGCGTGGATCTGTTCGCCGAACCGTGGAGCGCCAGCGGCGGCGACGACCAGGGCCAGTTCCCGGCAGGCTGGTCCGAATGGAACGGCGTGTTCGAAAACACCTTGCGCCAGGCGCAGAACGAACTTGGCAACATGACCATTTCGATCGACCAGGACGCGCAGGATTTCACCGGCTCCTCCAGCATCTTCCAGGGCAACGGCCGCTATCCGTGGAACTCCACCAACTACATGGATATCCACGACGGCTTTACGCTGTACGACGTTTATTACTGCAACGGCCCGAATAACAGCCAGGGCTGGCCGTATGGCCCCTCCTCCGGCGGCAACACCACCAACTACAGCTGGAACCAGGGCGGCGCGGCCGCAGACCAGCGGCGTGCGGCGCGCACGGGCCTGGCCTTTACCATGCTCTCGGCAGGTACGCCGATCATGGCCGGCGGCGACGAATACCTGCGTTCTCTCCAGTGCAACAACAATCCCTACAACGTCGACTCCACCGCCAACTGGCTCAACTTCTCCTGGACGTCCGATCAATCGAACTTCTATAACTTCGCCCAGCGTGCCATTGCGTTCCGCCTGGCGCATCCTTCGCTGCGCCCGCTGAACTGGTACACCAGCAGCCAGGTGGAGTGGTGGGAACCGAGCGGCGTGCAGGCCACCACCAGTTACTGGAACAACACCAGCAACTACGCCATTGCCTACACCATCAACGGTTCGTCCTTCGGCGATGCCAATTCGATCTATATCGCCTACAACGGCTGGTCCGGCCAGGTGACCTTTACCTTGCCGCCGCCGCCCACCGGCACCAACTGGTATCGCGTGACCGATACCTGCAACTGGAACGACGGCCCCAATACCTGGGTAACGCCGGGCAACGAAACGCTGATCGGCGGCAGCGGCGCCACCTACAACCAATGCGGGCAATCACTGCTGCTGCTGATTTCCAAATAGCGGCATAAGAGCGAAGGCGGCCGGCCGCCTTCGCTCTTTCTTCGCAAAGCTTGCGCCAGACTGACGCGCGGCGCGCGCGCCAGGGGACCTTCTCACGGTGCGGCATCGTCCGCCATCCACGGCGGACGATTGCGCGCCGCTGTGTTTTGGTCCACATTCGTTTGATATGGGGTAGGTGGCGTGAAACCGGGGATGGATAACAAGCGGGAGAGCGCGTCGTTCGCATCGCTGCCGGATATCCCGGCCATCGGTGCCGGCGAGCAGGCGCATAGCTTCGATGTCTTTATTCGCGACCAGTTTCGCAACCTGGTCCAGTTTCTGCGCGTGCGCACGGCCACCGAACAGGATGCCGAGGATGCCGCGCAGGAAAGCATGGCCAAGCTGCTGCGCTATCGCGATTCGGAACCGCCGTCGGCGTGGAAGCAGCTGCTTTACCGTATCGCGGTGAATGTGGCGCACGATCAATTTCGCGTGGCGCAGACGCATCGCAGCAAGGATCACATCGGCCTGGACGGGCTGGAAATCGCCACCGCCGAACAATCGCCCGAACAGCGCGCCGTGCACGATCAGCAGATGGCGCGCCTGAGCCAGGCGATCGTGGCGCTGCCGCCCAAGTGCCAACGCGTGTATCTGCTCAAGCGCGTGCACGACCTGAGCCATGCGCAGATCGCCGAACGCTGCGGCATATCGGTCAAGATGGTCGAAAAGCACCTCGCCACGGCGCTGACACAGCTGCGGCGCAAGGTAGGCGATTGGCCGGTTGATACGTTTTAATGAACATGGACAGGCAGGATGCAAACAGGGATACCGCGCCGGACTCGCAAGGCGAGGCCGAGCAGTGGTTTGCACGCTTGCTCGATCCGGCCTACCCACCCGCCCAGCGCGCCGCGTTTGAGCGCTGGCGCGCAGCCGATCCATCGCACGCCGCCGCCTATCGCGACGTGGAAAGGCTATGGCGGCTTAGCCTTGATGCATCCAGGCATCCGGCCGTCGCCGCCGCGGCATGGCGCGCGTTGAAGCCCGAACCGTCGGCGCGTTCGCCCCGGCGCTGGCTGTTTCCCACCGTGGCGGCGGCCGCCGCGGCCGCGGTGGTAGCGTCGGTGATCGTGCCACGCTGGTCTTCGCCCGCGCCCGCCCCGGCCGGGGTCACTTACACGACCGCCGCCGGGCAACAGCAAACCGTGCAGCTTGCCGATGGATCCTCCATCGTGCTCGATACCGACACGCAGGTGATGGTCAGCTATAGCGCCAGCACCCGCCGCGTGGATTTGCTGCATGGGCAGGCGCAATTCTCGGTGCACGGCAATCATGCCTGGCCCTTCGTGGTGCATGCGCTGCACGGCACCGTCACCGCGGTCGGCACGCAGTTCCAGGTGCGCATCAACGACGACTGCACCGACGTCGCACTGATCAAGGGCAAGCTCGCCATTGCCACCACACCGGCCAACGGCACGCCGCACGATGCCGCGCTGATCGGCGGACAAGGGCTGGCGTACGATGAAAGCGGCCGCATTTCGGCGGTACACGCGATCGATACGCAGGATCTGCGCGGCTGGACGGAAGGCAAACTGTTCGTGCACGACTGGCGCCTGGCGGACCTGGTCCAGGAGATGAATCGCTATAGCACGACCAAGCTGGAAATCAGCGATCCGTCATTGCGCGACATCCGCATCAGCGGGGCTTTCCGTACCCATGACCAGCCGGCCTTCCTGGCCCTGCTGCAGCAAGGCTGGGCGGTTCGGGCCACGCGCATCGATGCGCAGCACCTCGCGCTGACGCGTCAGCGCTAAGCGTTCTGACGGCATCGCCATGCGTTCGCGCGCGGACGGGTAGGGTTTTGCGTTTCGCACACGTCTTAGGGGTTGGCGGTGCCGCTCGATGGACGGCCAACCCCAGCGCTTACGGTGCGCAAGGACGCGTGCCATGGCTTGGCAACCTCGCCCTTCCCGGCGGGGCTTTGCTTATGCCCGCGACGACCTTGCGAGCCCGCGCCCTTGCCCTATGATCAACCCTGACCGGCCAGCGTGCGATGCCTACGCGCCAGGAGAGGGATGGGGAAGACGGGCCTGTGGCACTGTGATCGGAAGGAAGGCCCGGGCGCCTCTTTCCGCGCGGCCGCGCGCGGCTTGATGACGAGGCGGTCTTTCGCCGCGATGCTGTGCGCGGCGATGCCGCTTTTGCCGATAAGCGCGTCCGCGACGGCGGCCGGCGCGAGCGAAGCGCCGCGTCACCTGTTCAAGATCCAGCCCGGCGACCTGCGCAGCGCACTCGATGCGCTGGCGTCGCAGGGCGACGTGCAGATCGTTTATTCACCCGATCTGGCGGCCGGCAAGACCACGCGCGGCGTCGCCGGGCGCTTCACGCCGGTCGATGCCCTGCGGCAACTGTTGGCCGGCACAGGCCTGGGCTGGAAAACCGCGGGCGAGGGCAACTTCGTGCTGGAGCCGCTAGCGTCGCCGCGTGCGGCAACGATGGCGCCGGCTCGCGCCATCGCCCTCGTACCCAGAACGCTCGATGCGGTCAATGTCAGCGGATCGTTGATCGGCAACGCGGCCATCCAGACGGCCACGCCCACGTACACCATCAGCGCGCAGGACATCAAACTGCGCGGTTTCACCAGCATTGCCGACGTGCTGGAAAACTCGGTGCTGGCTACCGGTTCCGTGCAAGGCCAGCAGACCGCCGGCAGCTTCACCCAGGGTGCGCAGCCGGTGAGCCTGTTCGGCCTGGGGCCGCAGTTCACGCTGATCTTGGTGGATGGCAAGCCGATTGCCGACTTTGGACGCCTTTACAACGGGACCTTCAATTTCACCAGCATCGCCAACCTGCCGATCGCCATCGTCGACCATATCGACGTGATGCCCGGCGGCGCTTCGTCGATCTACGGCTCGCAGGCGATCGGCGGAGTGATCAACATCGTGACGCGCTCGAACGTGGAGGGCGGCGAACTGTCGGTGCGTACCGGCACGTTTTCCGATGGCGGCGGCGCCAACCAGCGCGTGAGTTTTGTCTTTGGCCGCACGTTCGGGCCGTTGCGCGTGACCGGCGCGGCGGAGTTCGACAACGCATCGCCGATCTGGGGCTATCAGCGTCCGTTGACGGTAGGCACCCGTTCCGGCCCGTCCGGCGCTATGCCGCCAAGCGTGCAGGCCGGCATACTCGATTACGGCACGGCCGCCACCTTTACCGGCGAACCCTTGGGCTACTTGAGCCCACCCGCCGGCTGCGACAACCATCTGTTCGCAAACAGCACCGTACTGAGCCAAAACCCGGCCGTCGGCCAGGGCCAGTACTGCGGCTCGGACAAACTGCCCGGCTACGTTACCTTCGGCAATCAGAGCCGCAACTACGATGGCATGCTCAAGCTCGATGACCGCGTCAGCGAGCAGCTTCGGCTGTACAGCGACATCATGTTGAACTGGCAGCAGCAGCGCTGGTTTCCCGGCGTGCCCGCATGGTTTCCCGACGACTTGCCCGAAGGCGCGATCGAAGACGCGGCCACCGGCCACTATCTGTACCTGGAAAAGTTTTTCGCGCCGGAAGAAATGCCCGGCGGCGCGGCGGGACAGATGTACCGCCAGAGCGATCTGCTGTATCAGGCCGATCTTGGCGCCAACGGCCATCTTGGCGACTCCGGCTGGGATTGGGACATCTATTTCCTGCGCACCGGCGATCGCACCGAGGTGGTCGAGCCGCTGGCAATCACCTCGCGTATCGACGCTTTTTTCTACAACATCCTCGGGCCGGTGGTTGGCGTCGATCCGGCTTCCGGGCTCAATATGTACAACCCCAACTACAAGGCGTTCTTCGCACCGGTTACGCCCGCGCAATACGCGAGCTTCACCCAAGGCGTGGGCGAATTGAGCAACACCTGGATCAACAATACGCGCGCGACGCTCAGCAACCCCGCACTGTTCGCACTGCCCGGCGGCGACGCGGGTTTCGCCGCGCTGCTCGAAGGCGGCAGCGAAGCGTGGTACGAGCCGCTCAATCCGCTCTACACGCAGGACGCGGTGTTCGAACACGCCGCCACGGGCGGCGGCGGGCAGCGCGCGCATGGGGCGGCGGCGTTCGAGTTGAATCTGCCATGGCTGCCCCTGTTGACGCTGGATCTGTCGGGCCGCTACGACCGCTATGCGCTGGAGCAAGGCAGCGACAACCACAAGTTCACCTATAAGGCCGGCCTGGAATTTCGCCCCACCGACAGCTTTCTGGTTCGCGGCAATTACACCACCTCGTTCAAGGCGCCGGATCTGTCGGCGATCTTTCTGGGCCCTACCGACTACTACACCACCATCACCGACTACTACCAGTGCGCGCTGGCGCATGCCAGCACCTGCGGCAGCGCCTATCAATACGGCATCCGCGGCACGACGCTGCCCAATACCACGCTGCAGCCCACCACTGCGCAAAGCTGGTCGGTGGGAACGGTGTGGTCGCCCGTCAACAAGGTCAGTTTCAGCGTCGACTACCTGCATATCGCCATCCGCGACGAAGTGGTGCAGCAAGACATCGACACGTTGATTCGCACCGACGCGCAATGCCTGCTCGGGCAGCTCAACCCCGAGTCGGTGCGGTGCCTGTCCCTTACCAATGCGACCAACGGACAGGTACAGCGTGCATTGGGCACCGGCCCTATCACCGGTATCACCACCTATTACGCCAACCTCGCCAACGAAGTGACCGGCTCGATCGTCGGCAGTGCGCGCTACGGCTTTTCGCCCTGGCATATCGGCAGCTTCGACCTGCAGCTCGATTACAACGACATGCTCAGGCACCAGTACCAGCTGGCGTCCGGCCAGGTGCCGATCAACAACCTGGCCAATCCGCAATACAGCACCGAGTTCAAAAGCATCGTCAGCGGCAGCATCGCTTGGACCAGTCCGAACGGCCGTTGGAGCGGCGCGCTTTACGGGCATCGCTACGGACCCTCGCCCAACTATCTGGCAACCAATGACGGTGCCGGCGTACCCGGTGCCGGACGCCTGTCGCCATGGATCACGTTCAACACAAGCGTGAGTTATCGGCCCACGCGCAGCCTTGAGCTATCCATGCTGGTCAACAACCTCGCCAACAAGATGCCGCCCAGCGACCCGACCTATACGGCCTACCCGTATTTCAACTACGACAACTACAACGTATACGGACGGGAATTCCTGCTGCAGATGGAGTTGAAGTTCGGCGCAGGCGCGCGCGGCCGGTAATCGGAAAGGCTCCGTTGCCCGCAACGTAAGCACTACGCAAGCATGGCGTGATCCCTTTCAACTTCGCGAAAGCTTCGCTGCCGCGCGATAGCGCCGCGTTACGTCATTTCGTTTCGCAGCGCGCGATGACTTTACTTATCGCGTCCCTATTTGCCTGTGGAAGCGCGCAGCACACCGTGAAAAGACACCTTCGCGGCTGGCACGGCGCGTGCATGGGTTCCATCGACCTTACTTTGATGAACGACAGCGGACGCTTCTTCATCTCTTGCGAACTGTAGCTTCACCGCGTTCAAGAGGGTGCTGGAGGGCGCAAGCCCAGGTTGTTGGAGACATCGCACCATGACCTTGCTTAAAACTGACACACTCGGAAACCAGACCTTCCACCGGCAGGTGCTATCGGCGGCGCTGACCTTGCTTTGCGGCGTCTGCCTGGTTCTTTTCATCGAGCGCAATACGCAACGACCGCATTTCGCACTTAGCGAAGGCCATAACAGCGTCACGCGCATCGTGCAGCATGACTGGCGCAGCGCAGGCGATTGGATCGCCGGAAAGAAATACGCCGTGCTTACGTTCGACGATGGCCCGTATGGGAGCGGCGTGGACGAAAAGATTCTCGATGTATTGCGCAAGCATCGTGCACACGCCATTTTCTTCGTCATCTGCAGCCGCCTGGACGCAACCAAGTCGGACATGCTCGGCGAACTGGAGCGCGACGGCCACCTGATCGGCAACCATAGTTACGACCATCTCCAGCTCACCAAGCTTCGTGCCGATGAACTTCATCAACAGATTGAAGGATGCAGCCAGCGCATAGCACGGGTTACCGGCCGCCGGCCCGTTTATTTTCGCCCTCCTTTTGGAATGACGTCTGACGCCGTGCAACGTTCGGCCGAAGCGTCGGGTATGCATCAGATGCTTTGGAACGCCAACAGCGGAGATACGTGGGTCACTCAATCCGAGCAGATTCTGCATCTTTCCCTGGAGGAGACCGATGATCAGTCGATCCTGCTCATGCACGACAGGCCGGCCACCGCCGCCATACTGGACGAAACGTTGACTCACCTGGAGCAGCGGGGATTTGAATTTGTGCTGCCGGACCGCTTGCCCGGCGAGGGCCGCTTGGATTGATACCACGCCGCTGTTTCACCGCCACGCGGCATCATCTGGATCCGCGCGACGCCTTCGCGGTGCCGGTTCAGTCAATGGCCCGATGGAGACGTCGCCGCCGGCGCCACGACGACATCGACATCCCAGCCCGGTTCGAGCGCCGATAGACGCCTCTTCAGCTCACTGAGCCTGCCCGCATCGGCATCCCCTGAAGGCGGCAACGAAATGACGATTTTGCGCCGGCTCATATCGACCGCCACGTCCCCCGGTTGCTGCAGCAGGTCTTTCACGTGCAGCGCAATCCACGGTTCGGCCTGGCGCTTGAGCTCGTTGACCTGCAAGGTAAGGTCATCGATCTGCGCGCGCAGGCTGTCGATGTCGGCGCGGTCGCGGCGGGAGCTGTCGCTGGCCTCCAGCGATTGGCGCACCTGCACGATGGCATCGCGTTTGAGCTTCTGCCGCAGCAGGTTTTGGATATTGTCCTGCGCGTCGGCAAGGTACGCGGGCACCAGCAGTACGGCATTGATCAGGTATTGATCGCCGCGCCGCTCCACCTTGAGCTGTTCGATGCTGCCGCCATGGCCGTCCAGATAACTGGCGATGACGGCCTGCGCCTGCTTGGCGGCCAGCGATTGTTCGCCGATATTGCGCAGCGCCAGGCCCAGCGGAATGGCCAGCACGACGAAGGTAACGGCGATCACCAGCGATTGCCACGCGGTGTGCTGGGAGTTCTTCGCGCCGAATCCGTACCATTTGGCCACTAGCGTCATGGCCAGCGCGATTGCCAGCAGGTTGGTCATGAACAGGAAGAATGCGCCGCCGGCGATGCCCGTGTCCCAGGTCGCCAGGCCATAGGCGACCACGGCAAGCGGTGGCATCAGCGCGGTGGCGATGGCCACGCCCACGATCGCCTCGCCCTTGCGCGTGACCACGGCGTAGCCGCCGGCAAGGCCCGAGAACAGCGCCACCAGCAGATCGAACAAGGTCGGTTGCGTGCGTGCAAGGATTTCGCTTGTCGCCTCGCGCAACGGCGACAGCCACACCACGCACATGGCGGTGAGCAGCGCCAGCGCGATGCCGCCCAGCAGCGCGATCAGCGCGTGCCGCATCATGCCAAAGTTCACTACGCACAGCGAAAAACCCAGCTGCACGATGGGCCCCATCAATGGCGAGATCAGCATCGCGCCGATCACGACCGCGGCGGAGGACTGCAACAGGCCAAGGATGGCGATGCCGCAGGACATGATCGCCATGAACGCATAGCGCGGCGTGAACATGCCGCTGTCCTGGACGTTGGCCATCACCGCATCGTGATCGACGCTGCGCGCCAGCTTGCGATGCCAGCGCAGAAACTGGCGCGCGCGCTGGGCCTGCTGCCCCGATGGCATGGAACGGTCCGTATTCATAGAGGGTTCCTGACAGTCGCCTGATCGAAACGAGGGTTGATCCTTGCAAACCTGCAACCGCACCCTGTCCAACGATGAATCGACGTTACCCATCATCCTTTTTTTGCCCGCGGCGCGGCAGTGAGAATGCGCGCGGGCGGCTATCCCGGCGCGAGTATACCCGCGCCGCCGCCTGAAGACGGTATGTTTTGTCTGAAAAACCAAGCGCGCCGCAGCTGCACTCCAGACGACAGGAGTGCGCGGGGCCGGCGGGGTGCCAGGGCGCGTCAGCGTGGGACGCGCAGGCTCGAATCGCGCAATGCCGTGTCGTGCAGCACTTCGTCGGTGGCGGTAGTTTCGATCGTATCCAGCGGCCCGTGCGCCGGCTTGTGCATGCCGGTGGGGATGCCGTGCTGGTCGGAAGTCCCGCTATGGCCGGGATCGGTTTCGCCGGTTTTCGTCATCATGCTGGTTTCCTTCGGACTGCGCGCATTCTCGCATTGCCGGGCGCGATGAGCGAGAGGATCGCGCCGCGCCCGCCCAATCTTACCTGCGCGCCAACTGATCCACCGACCAGCCGCCCCCGAGCGCACGGATCAGCTGCACGCTGGCGCGCAGGCGCTGCGTGTCCAGCTGCAGCAGGCCGCGCTGTTCCTGTAGCGCGACGGTCTGCGCCTGCACCACGTCCAGATAGCTCACCGCGCCGTGCTTGTACTGTGTCATCGACAGATCCAGCGCGTGCTGCGCGGCGTCGGAAGCGTCTTTCTGATCGGCGCTGGCCGCGCCCAGGTGGTCGAGCAAGGCAAGATTGTCCTGCACTTGCTGGAACGCGCCGAGCACCACGCTGCGATAGTTCGCGCCGGCTTCGTCGGTCTTGGCCTTGGCCGCGGCGATGGTGGCCTTGCGATAGCCGCCGTCGAATACGTCGTAGGCCAGTGCCGGGCCCAGTGCCCAGATGCGGTTGGGCGCGGTGAGCAGGTTCGCCCAGCCGGTGCTCTGGAAACCGCCTTGCGCGTTGAGCGTGAGCGAGGGAAACCATGCCGCACGCGCGATGCCGATACCGGCGTTGGCGGCGGCCACGCGACGCTCCGCCGCCGCGACGTCGGGACGCCGCTGCAGGAGCGTGGAAGGCACATCCAGCGGCACGGCCGGTACCGCGATCGCCGCGGCTTGCGCGGGCAGGCTGAAAGTGGAAGCGCTTTCGCCCACCAGCACGGCGATCGCATCCTGCACCAGTTCGCGCTGCGCCACCGTTTGCGACCATTGCGAACGCGCATCGGATAACTGCGTCTGCGCGCGCGACACGTCCAGGCCGGAGACGATGCCGCCAGCGTGCAGTGTCTGTGTCAGCGTCAATGCCTTGGCGTACGCCTGCATGGTCTGCTGCAGCAGGGCGATCTGCTGGTCCAGGCCGCGCAACTGCATGTAGCTGTCGGCCAGTTGTGCCTGCAGGCTGAGCTGCGCCGAGGCCAGGTCCGCCTGCGCGGCCAGTGCGTTGTCGCGCCCTGCCTCGACCGTGTTGCGTACGCGGCCCCACACATCCACTTCATAGCTGGCCTGCAGGCCTACGGTGTAGGCGTTGTAGTCGGCCGGTGCGGAGGGGTTGCGCGCCGGCGGCGAGTTGTCCGATTCGCGCTGGCGTTCGCCGACGGCACCGGCGCCAATCTGCGGGAACAACTGCGAATGCGCTTGCGCGCTGAAAGCCTGCGCCTGCGTGTAGTGTGCCAGCGCCGCGGCAAGATCGGCATTGTTGGCGAGCAACTTCGCCTGCAGCTGATCGAGCTGGGCGTCGGCATACAGATGCCACCAGTTTTCACGCGGCAACCGGTCGCCTGGCTGCGCGGCGATCCATGGACCGACATCGTTGTACGCCGTCGCTGCGGGCGTGGCCGGCGGCTTGTACGCCGGCGCCAGCGAGCAGCCGGCAAGCACCGCGGCGATGGCCATGGCGAGGACGAATTCAGGCTTTTTCATGGGGCTTGGCCGTTGCCTGGTCAGTGGCGATCTTCACCGCGTCGCCGTCCTTGATGCCGTCCGGCGGGCTGTCGATCACGCGATCGCCCGCGTTGAGGCCCGCACCGATTTCGACCGACTTGCCATAGTCGTACAGAATGCTCACCTTCTTGAACGCGATCTTGTCGCCCGCACCCACCGTTGCTACGCGCAGGCCGGCATTGTCGAAGATCAGCGAACTGGCCGGCACGCGCAGCGCGGTGCCATCGACCGGCAGGCTGAAGCGCACGTGCGCGAAGGCGCCCGGCATCAGCGCGCTGTCGCCGTTGTCGACCAGCAGCTGCGCCAGCGTGGTGCCGGAGTTGGCGTTGACGGCATTGGACGTCGCGATCACCTTGGCGTGGAATTCGCGTCCCGGGTATTCGGGCACCACCAGGACGGCGGCGCTGCCGGGGCGGATCGAGGGCGCGTAACTCTGCGGCACTTGCACGTAAACGCGCAGCTGATGGATGTCCGACACCACGAACAGTTCCGGACCGGTGCCGCCGCCGGCGTTGATCAGGGCGCCGACGTCGGTGTCGCGCGCGGTAACCACGCCATCGAACGGCGCCACGATGCGCGCGAAAGCCTTCGCCGCCACCAGCCGGTCGACATTGGCCTGGGCCGCGTTCATCAGCGCCACTTTCGCGCTGTAGTCGCTGGTGCGCTGGTCGACGTCCTGTTGCGCCACCGAATCGCTGCCCAGCATCGCCTGCCAGCGTTTGGCGGTGATGCCGGCGAGTTCCGCGTTGGCTTTGGCGCTGGCCAGATCCGCGCGCGCCTGCACCAGCTGCTGGTCCAGTTCCGGCGTGTCGATTTCGCCGAGCAGCTGGCCGCCTTTCACCGGCGTGCCGATGTCGGTTTTCCAGTCTTTCAGATAACCGCTCACCTGGGCGTAGATCGGCGCGCGGGTGAAGGCCTCCAGGCGGCCGGGAAGATCGAGCACGGGACCGGTCTTGCCAGGCTCGGGCACAACCACGTTGACGGTGGGCACGGCCTGTTCGTCGGTCCAGGTTTTCAGGCTGCTCGCCTGCGTGGCGCGCGTGACCAGGCCGATCGCCACGATCGCTACCAGCACCGCCGCGACGGTGATACCGGTCAGGCGCAAGCCGCGCCGGGACAGTTTCTCGGCGGGATGCGCCACGGTTTCAGACGACATAGCTGGGTTCTCCCGTAGCATTGGCTTCTTTCGGGGCATGCTTGCGACGCCCATGGACGATGCTGAACACCACCGGCACGAACAGCAGCGTGGCACCGGTGGCAAAGATGAGTCCGCCGATCACCGCGCGACCGAGCGGTGCGTTCTGTTCGCCGCCCTCGCCCAGGCCCAATGCCATCGGCGCCATGCCGATGATCATCGCCAGCGCGGTCATGCAGACCGGACGGAAGCGCGTGAAGCCCGCTTCGAGCGCCGCAACCGTGGCATTGCCATGCTCGGCCAGGCGCTCACGGCAGAAGCTCACCACCAGGATCGAATTGGCGGTAGCCACGCCCATGCACATGATCGCGCCGGTCAGCGCGGGCACCGACAACGGCGTGTGCGTGGCGAACAGCATCCACACGATGCCGGCTAGCGCGGCGGGCAGCGCCGTGATGATCACGAACGGATCGCTCCACGACTGGAAGTTCACCACGATCAACAGATAGATCAGCACCACCGCGCCGAGCAGGCCGAATATCAAGCCCGAGAAGGCGCTGTTCATGGTCTGCACCTGGCCCAGCAGCACCACGTGCGAGCCTTTGGGCTGCTGGCCGGCGCTGGCGTCGATCAGCTTCTGCACGTCCGACGCCACACCGCCCAGATCGCGATCTTGCGTGGCCGCGTAGATCTGCACCACCGATTGGATGTCGTACTGGTCGATCACGTCGTTGGTGTTGCTGCGCCTGAGCGTCACCAGGCCGCCCAGCACCTGCGCCTGGCCGCTGCCACCGTTGACGGGCAGGTTGCGCAGCGACGCGAGGCTGTCGAGGTTGTACTGCGGCGTCTGCATTACGATCGGATAGGACACGCCGTTGGCCGGATTCAACCAAAACGTCGGCGCCACCTGGCTGGAACCGGCCAGGTTCACCACCAGGCTGTTGGTGATATCGCGCTCGGTGATGCCCACCAGTTGCGCCTGCGTGCGGTCCACATTCACGTCGAAGGCGGGACTGGCCTGCGACTCCTGGATGCGCGCATCGACCACGCCCGGCACCCGCTTGATCTGCCCCAGCAACTGGTTGGCGTAAGCGAAATTGGCCGCCAGATGTGGGCCGCGAATTTGCAGGTCCAGCGGTGCGGGCGCGCCGAAGTTGAGGATCTGGCTGACGATGTCCGCCGGCGGAAATGAGAACGTCACGCCCGGATACGTGCGCGGCAACAACTCGCGCAGCTTGCGCACGTATTCGGCGGTGGGGCGATGGCCTTCGTTCAAGGCGATCTGGATGTCGCCGTCCTGCTCGCCGATCAGGCCGGTGTTGTTGTAGGTGGTGTTGATGCCGCTGTTGGACAGGCCGATGTTGTCCACCACGGTACCTAACTCTTGCGGCGGGATGACGCCACGCACGGTCCGCTCGATGTGGCTGAAGAGGTTGGCGGTGTCTTCCACGCGCGTGCCGACCTGGGCGCGCACGTGCATCAGGATCTGCCCGCCGTCCACGTCCGGGAAAAAGTTGCGGCCCAGGAACGGCACCAGCAGGAAGGACACCAGCACAAAAGCCAGGAAGCCGAGCACGAACGGCCTGCGCCGGCCCAGCGCAAGCTCCAGCAGGCCGTGGTAGGTGGCGCGGATGCGCTCAAAGCGTGCCTCGAACGCGCGCTGGAAACGCACCAGCGCGTTGCGCGACGGTGGCCGCGCATCGAGTCCGTCGGCGTGCGGCGCGTGTGCTTTCAGCAGGAACTTCGCCATCGTCGGCACCAGCGTGCGCGAGAGCACGAACGAGCACACCATGGCGAACATCACCGCCTCGGCCATCGGCACGAACAGGTAGCGCGCCACGCCGTTGAGGAAGAACATCGGCACGAACACGATACAGATGCACAGCAGCGAGACGAACGCGGGCGTAACGATCTGCTTGGCGCCGTCGATGATCGCCGTTTCCACGTCCTTGCCGTGCTCCAGGTGCCAGTTGATGTTTTCGATGGTCACCGTGGCGTCATCGACCAGGATGCCCACCGCCAGTGCCAAGCCGCCAAGGGTCATGATGTTGAGCGTTTCGCCCAGCGCCGAAAGCAGCGCAATGGCGCCCAGAATCGCCAGCGGAATCGACACCGCGATGATCACCGTGGAACGCCAGCTGCCCAGGAACAGCAGAATCATGAGGCTGGTGAGCGCCGCCGCGATCACGCCTTCGCGCGCCACGCCGGTGATCGCCGCGCGCACGAACAGCGACTGATCGCCGATCGGCGACACTTTCAGGTTGTCCGGCAGCAGGCCCTTGCTGTCGATCACGCGCTGCTTGATGCCCGCGACGATGGCCAGCGTCGATGCCGAGCCGTTCTTGAGGATGCTCAGCAGCACCGAGCGCTTGCCGTCCACATGCACCACGTTGGTCTGCGGCGGCGCGCCGTCGCGCACATGCGCCACGTCGCGGATGTAGATGGTGGTGCCGTTGACCGTCTTGACCGGCAGGTCGCCCAGGTCGGCGATGTCCGATGGGGAGTTGTTGAGGTTCAGCGTGTACTCGAACGTGCCGATCTTTTCGGTGCCCACCGGTATGATCAGGTTCTGCGCCGCCAGCGCATTGGCCACGTCCTGCGCCGAGAGGCCGCGCGCCTGCAGCTTGGCCGAGTCGACGTCGATCTGCACCTGGCGCGTCTTGCCGCCGTAGGGATAGGGAATCGCCGCACCCGCCACCGACACCAGCTGCGGCCGCAGGATGTTGAGGCCAAGATCGCCCAGGTTTTGTTCGCTCAGGCCCTTGCCCGACAGCGCCAGCTGCAGGATCGGCACCGTCGATGCGTTGTAGTTGAGGATCAGCGGCGGCGTGATGCCCGGCGGCAACTGCTTGAGCAGGGTCTGCGACACGGCCGTCACCTGCGCATTGGCGGTGGCGATGTTGACGTTGGGCTGGAAGAAGATCTTGATGATGCCGAAGCCGGCGATCGACTTGGCCTCGATGTGTTCCACATCGTTGACGGTGGTGGTCAGCACGCGCTCGAACGGCGATGCGATGCGGCCGGCCATCTGCTCCGGCGGCAAGCCGGTGTACTGCCATACCACTGCGATCACCGGAATCTTGATATCCGGGAAAATGTCGGTCGGCGTGCGCAGCGCAGCCAGGGGTCCGACGATCAGGATCAGCAGCGCGAGAACGACGAAGGTATAAGGCCGCTCCAGCGCAAGCCGTACAATCCTCAGCATGGATGCACTCCAGGGAAGGGGAGGCAGAGCCTCGGGGCCGCGGCCGCACGATGCCAGGCATGCGGTGTGCCAAACCCCGTCGCGGCCGCCAGCGGCAACCACGCGCTCTGCTTTACGGGCAAACTTGCGATGCGAATAAACAGCCGGTGTGCGGGGACAGGCACCAGCTGTGCGTCAAGATTAGTAATACGGCTTGTTAAGATCGATACAGCTAAGCGAATGGCTCGATACGCATGACGAATGATTACCTGGAGCTGCGACACCTTAAGTATTTCGTCGCCGTGGCGGACGAGTTGCACTTCGGCCGCGCGGCCGAACGCCTGGGTATTTCGCAGCCGCCGCTAAGCCAGCAGATTCATGCGCTTGAGCAACGGCTCGGCGCCCGGCTGTTTGAGCGCAAAGGCCGCGGCATCGCCCTCACCCACGCCGGCACCGCCTTGCTTCCGCGCGCCCGCGGCCTGCTGGTTCAGGCCGAACGGGCGGCCGAATCGGTGGCCCGCGCACAACGCGGGGAATTGGGCGAACTGCACCTGGGCCTGATGTCGTCCGGACCGTTTACGTTTGTGGTGCCGCGCGTGCTGGCCAGGTTCCGCGAACGCCTGCCGCATGTGCGCCTGCAGATCCACGAACTGGCTACCTCGCACCAGGTCGAGGCGCTGGAACAAGGCGTGATCGACGTCGGCGTGATTCGCCCGGAACCCTTGCCCGAAGGCATCGCGTCGCTGGAGCTGTTCAAGGATTCGGTGACGGTGGTGATGCATGCGAGCAACCCGCTCGCCAAAACCGCCGGGCCGATTCATATCCGCGAACTGGCCGGCGAGGATTTCATTTTTTACCAGCGCAACCTGGGCGTGCGTTTCTATGACGAAGTCATCGCGCTGTGCCGCAAATCCGGATTCAGTCCGCGCATTTTGTACGAGGTGCGCGAACTGCCCACCATCATCGGGCTCATCTCCGGCGGCTTTGGCGTGGCGGTGCTGCCGGCCTCGGTGCAAAGAATGATGATGGAAGACGTGGTGTTCCGGCCCGTGGCGGATCTGGAAGCAACGACGGCGGTGTGGGCGATCTATCGCCAGGACGTGGTCAACCCGATGGTCAGCGCGTTTCTGGAGATCGCGCAATGCCTGGCTTCCAAGCAGGCTGTGGCGATGGGCAGGTGACATAGCGCGGCGCCGGCATACATGCGCATTATCCGCAACGACCGCAAGGCATCGCCGATGCCCTGCCCTTGCACAGCCCAACGCCTACCCTACCGGCCATGCGGGAGTGGGCATTGGCTTACACCAAGTTGTCGTTTTCCCGCACATCGATTGCGGTGATGGCGTATTGCGCGAAACTACCCCAAATGGGGCTAGCCCCTTCTGTTAATCATTAGTAAACTTTTAAGTACATAAACGCCCTATCCTATCCCCCATAGGCAACCGAATGCGTATTCAATCCCTTGTTCGTGGCCTGGCAGTCGCACTGATCTGCACTGTGCCGGCCTTTCCCGCCATGGCGGCCCGTTTCGAAATACAGGGCGGCGTCAGCTACATGGGCAACCCTTCCAACGGCTACGACGCGCCGGCGGCGTTCGGTGAAGTCATCTTCGATCCGAGCCAGATCGGCCAGAGCAATTTCACCTGGTCGCCGGACGTCACCGCCGGCTGGATCGATGGCCGCAACGTTCCCCAATTCAACATCGACCGCTACACCACGCGCGACGACATCTGGCTGGCAGCCGGCGGCGTGCGGCTGCACTACGGCCCGGCCGGCGCCTGGTACCAGCCGCTGTTCCTGAGCTTCCAGCCGGCGGTGCACACCGGGCGCACGCAGGCACTGAGCAGCGTGTACGAGTTCGTGACCACGGTCGGCTACCAGGGCAATCACTGGAGCCTGGGCATTCGCCACATCTCCAACGGCAGTTTCCACGAACCCAATCGCGGCGAGACGATGGTGGTGGCCGGCATCGCGTTCTGATCCACCGCATTGACCGCCATGCCTAAAGCAACGGCCCCGTACGGGGCCGTTGTCGTTTCGGCGCTTGCACCGCCGGTCAGTGTCCGCCGGCACCCGCGCCCGCCTTGGCGGAGAACGGCGGTTTGGCCATCCAGATCACCACGATCAGCGAGAGGAAAATCCAGCCGAGCATATGGAAGATTTCGTTGAACGAAATCTGCAGGCCCTGGAGCGTAATCGTCTGGTTCAACACGGCCATCACGGATGGCGAATCGCCGGCCCGGCTCATCGCCTGTTGCACGTCCGGGTTGTATGGCGTGATCTGCTCGGCCAGTCGCGCGTGATGCAGGATGCCGCGGTGTTCCCACATGAAAGTGGTGAGCGAAGCGGAGAAGCTCGCGCCGACCGTGCGCAGAAAGGTCGCCACGCCGCCGCCCGCGGCGATTTCATGCGGCTGCAGGTCCGACAGCAGGATGGTGGTCACCGGCATGAAGAAGAACGCCACGCCAAGCCCCTGCAGCAACTGCACCAGCGCGACGTGGGTGAAGTCCACGCCGATGTAGAAATTCGAACGCAGGAAGCAGGTGGCGCCCATGACCAGGAACGCGCCGCTGGTCAACGCGCGCAGGTCAAAGCGCGTGGCGTACTTGCCTACGATGAAGGTGAGCAACACCGGCAGCACGCCCAGCGGTGCGGACGCAAAACCCGCCCAGGTCGCGGTGTAGCCCAGGTTCAACTGCAGCCATTGCGGTATCAGCAGGCCGATCGCGAAAAACGCCGCGTACGCCAGCACCAGCGCGATCGTGCCCATGCGGAAATTGCGATGGCGGAACAGCTTGAGATCGACGATGGGGTCTTTGTCGGTCAACTCCCAGATCAGGAATACCGCGATCGCAATGGCCGAGATGATGGCGGTGACGATGATGAAGCTGGAGTTGAACCAGTCATCGTCGTTGCCTTTGTCCAGCACCACCTGCAGCGCGCCCACGCCGATCACCAGGGTGATCAGGCCCACGTAGTCGATCTTCGGCCGCTGCGTGACCACCTCGCGCAGGCGCATCTGGTTGGCCACTACCATGCTGGCGAAGATGCCGATCGGCACGTTGATGAAGAAGATCCACGGCCACGAATAGTTGTCGGTGATCCAGCCGCCGAGGATGGGGCCGGCGATCGGCGCCACCACCGTCACCATCGCCAGCAGCGCCAGCGCCATGCTGCGCTTGGCGGGCGGATAGATGGAGATCAGCAGCGCCTGCGTGATCGGATACATCGGCCCCGCCACCGCGCCCTGGATGGTGCGGAACAGGATCAGCATGCTCATGCTTTGCGCGATGCCGCACAGGAACGAGGCCAGCGAGAACAAAAGCGTAGCCCACACGAACAATTTCACCTCGCCGAAGCGGCGCGTGAGAAAGCCGGTGAGCGGCAAGGCAATGGCGTTGCTCACCGCGAAGGAGGTGATCACCCAGGTGCTCTGGTCCTGACTCACGCCAAGGTTGCCTGCGATGGTCGGCAGCGACACGTTGGCAATGGTGGTGTCCAGCACCTGCATGAACGTGGCCAGCGACAAGCCGATCGTCGCCAGAACCAGGTTGGGTGGACGGAAATGGGTGTTCATGGAATGCGGTTGGGGGTTGTGTGCGATCGGTCGTGGAGGAAGCGGTCGCGGCCTTGCATGTGCGTGCCGGCGCGACCGGTATCCTGTCCGCTTAGTGCTGTCCGGCCATGTTGGCGTGGAGGATCTTTTCGATCTGCACGTTCGCCTGGGCCAGTTCGTTCTGATAGACGTCCGTGCTGAAGCGGCCTTCGGTGCGTGGCTGCTGCGCCAGCATCGCGCCGCCCTGGTTGTGCAGGTCCACGTCGGTGTCCATCGACATGCCGATGCGCAGCGGGTTCTTGTCCAGCTGCGAGGGATCGGTGAACACCACGCGCACCGGAATGCGCTGCACGATCTTGATCCAGTTGCCGGTGGCGTTTTGCGCCGGCAGCAGCGAGAACGCGCTACCCGTGCCCACGCCGAGGCTTTCCACCTGGCCCTTGTACTTCACCGATCCGCCATACACGTCGGAGATGATTTCCACCGGCTGGCCGATACGCATGTGGGTCAACTGCGTTTCCTTGAAGTTGGCATCCACCCACACTTGGTGCAGCGGCACTACCGCCATCAGTGCCGTGCCCGGCTGCACGCGCTGGCCGACCTGCACGGTGCGCTTGGCGATGTAGCCGCTCACCGGCGCGACCATGGTGGTGCGGATGTCGTCCAGGTACGCCTCGCGATACTGCGCGGCGGCGGCCATCACCTCAGGATGGGAGGCAACCACCGTGTCGTCTACCAATACCTGGTTGGTCTGCAAGGCCTGTTGTGCGTTGGTGAGCGCGTTCTGCGCGGCGGTCAGCGCATCCCGCGCGTGCGACAGCTCTTCGGCGGAGATCGCGCCGGTCTTGGCCAGGTCGCGGCGGCGTTCGTAGTCGGCGCGGGCCTTGGCCAGCGCCACTTTCTGCACGGCCAGCTGCGCCTGCGCGCCTTGCACGGTGCTGTACAGGCCGCGCACCCTGCGTACCGTGTTGCCGAGGTTGGCGGCGGCGCGCTGCAGGCCGACGTCGGCGTCGGTCTTGTCCAGCGTCACCAGCACGTCGCCCTGCTTGACGTAGTCGCCATCGTCCGCGCGGATGCTGGTGACGGTGCCGGCGATGCGCGGCGTGATCTGCACAATGTTGCCGTTGACGTAGGCGTCGTCGGTGCTTTCGTACCAACGGCCATCGAGGAAATACCACGCCGTCCAGCCGATCAGGGCCAGGACGACGACCGCGGCCAGGACGCGCAGCAGCACGCCGCGCCGGTTACTGGCCGCAGGCGCCTGCACGACGGAGCTGTCGGCGGTATTGGGATTGGGGCTGGACATGGGGCTGCCTCAGAAACGATGAGAATTATTTGGAAGAAAGTTCGACGCCGGCCTGCGGACGGAAGCCGCCGCCGAGCGCCTGGATCAGTTGCACGTTCAGATCGGACTGCTGCGCGCGCAGCTGGGCCATGCGCTGTTCGGCGGCGAGCAATTCCTGGCGCACGCTCAGCGCGTCCAGGTAACTGCCGATGCCCGACTTGTAGCGCTGCTCGGCCAGCTTCCATGCATCGCTGGCCGCATCGACCGCGCGCTGCTGCGCCTGGATCTGCTGCTGCGCCGAGGCGATGGCGTCGTAGTCGTCGGACACTTCGTTGATCGCCGACACCAGCGTCTGGTTGTACTGCGCCACGGCCAGCTCGTATTGCGCGTCCTTGGCATCAAGGTTGGCGCGGCGGCGGCCGCCATCGAAGATCGGCAGGCTGATCGCGGGCGCCACTTCATAGAAGCGGTTCTGCAGGGTGAACAGGTTGCCGCCGCCCAGGCCGATCAAGCCCACCATCGCGCCGATGTTCACGTTCGGCAGGAATTGCGTCTTGGCGGCCTTGATGTCCTTGGCCGACGCTTCGACGCGCCAACGCGCCGCGACCAGGTCCGCGCGATGGCCGACCAGATCGAGCGGAAGATTGGACGGCACCATCAATGCCGCCGGCGGCAGCAATGGCGGACGGCCGATATCAAGTCCGCGATCGGGGCCTTTGCCCAGCAGCACCGACAAGGACGAACGCGCCGCGTCGATCGCGCGATCGGCCCGCGCTTTCTCGCCTTGTGCGCTGGCTACTTCCGAATCGCTCTGCTTGAGCTGGATCCGGTTGTCGATGCCCGCCGCCACGCGCTGGCGCGTGAGGTCGCGCGCGTCGCTGGCGCGCTTGAGTTCGGCGTTGGCGACATCCTGCAACGCATAGGCGTAGCCCAGCTGCACGTAGGCGCGCGCGACATTGGTCGACAGTTCGATGCGCGCGGCCTGCGCGTCGACATCGGCGGCACGCCACTGGCCCACCGCCGCTTCCCATGCGGCGCGCTGGCCGCCCCACAGGTCCAGATCCCATTTGAAGCTGCCGTAGGCGTATTTGGCCGCGGCCGGATGGCCGGTGCCGAAGGCGGGAATGCTGGTGGGAATGAATGCTTCGGCGGCACTGCCGCCTACGCTCGCGGACGGTTCGCGCGCCGCATCGGCGCTGTTGGCCGCCGCTTGCGCCTGATGCGCACGCGCGTCGGCGATGGCAAGCGTGGGGTTATCGCGCAGCGCTTGGGCGATCAGCGCGTCGAGCTGGGGGTCGCCCAGGCCTGTCCACCAATCTGCCTTGGGCCACGCCGCATCCGATAGCTGCACGTTCGCCAGGCTGCGATCGGCCTTGAGCGAGGACGGATCGATCGACGCGCCATTGGGATGAATGCCTCCGCTCGTGGCACAGCCAGCGAGCGCCAAGGCCAGTCCGACGGCAGCCGCAAGAATATGCAAACGCATGGCTTTGAAATCTCGAGTTTGGAGTGAATCAGTTCTTGTCGCGGAGCGCGTGCAACACGCGCTCCAGGTAGTCGTGCAGGCGCTTGCTTTCGGTCTCGCTCAACGAACGCTGCGCCGCCTGCAGCACGCGATCGTTGCAACCTGTCAGTTGCTGCCAGAGGGCGCCGCCGGCGTCGGTCAGTTCGATGCGCAAGGCGCGGCGGTCCTGCTCATGCGGGCAGCGGCGCAGCAATCCCCTGCCCTCGAGCTGGTCGAGCTGGCGCGTCATGGCGCCGCCGTCCAATTCCACCGAGCGGGCAAGCTCGGTGGCGGACATCGGCCCCAGCACGGACAGCCGCTTGAGGATCAGGAATTGGATGTAGCGAAGGTCGAGCCCCTTGGCGGCGATCTCCGCCTCGATGCCGCGTACCAGTTCGATGCGGACGAGGTTGATCAGCACGCCAAGGCTTTCTTGGGCGGTGGGGGTTACGAGCGGTCCCGGATTCATGGGAGCGCATTCTATTGCCTCTGGAATATTTGTCAAGGCAAATATGTTTAGGACACCTATTGTTTCAGCAAATGGTCAGGGGCGAATTACTTCTGGGGCGAGGCGGTCAATTCCGCCAGTTCGTCGCCGACCCATGTACGCAAAGCGGGGTCGCGCAGTTCGAACAGCTCGAACACGCCCAGCGCCCGCAGGGCCGGCAATTGCGCCAGCAAACGAGGCTCCACCGCGCGCCGGACCGGCTCGGGGGTGGCTGGATCGAGCATCTGGTGAGCGCATGCCACGAACGTTTCGAGCGGTGATTTGGATAAGCGGGAATTGAGTGAAATCAACTGGATAGGGGACATGAGGCGATCCTTTGAATCAGTTGCTGTGGGGCTCTGGACGAGCTTCTTGGTTCTTGTTCGACGAACAGGGACGCTTGGAATGGACGAGACGGCGGCTTGCGATGTGACATCGGGCCATCGCGCTGGTCCAAGCCGGTCAACGCGATCGAGCACAGCCCCTGGCCATGCCTGGTTGGGAGCCGCGAGCGGCGGCAGCGGCGGGGAAACCCGGCGTGCGCGCCGGGCGATACAAAGCTTAGGCAAATCCCGGCGCCAGCTGATAACGTTATTTGGTCAAAAAATGTCGAGAACCGGCCATGGCGCATCCTAAGGAATCGTTCTTTGAATTCATCGAGCAAGCCGGCGGCCCGCCCCTCATCGCCTATTGGGATGAAGGCAATGCGGCCAGCGAATACAGCCAGGACACGCACAAATACGACTGGCACAGCCACCTGCGCGGCCAGTTCTGGTGCGTGGAAAGCGGCCTGGTACACATCCACACGGCGCGCGGGTCGTGGCTGCTGCCGCCGCACCGCGCGGGCTGGATGCCGCCGGGCGAAATGCACACCGTGACGCTCAGCGGCACGATGCGCGGCTGGGGCATTTTTCTCGCCCCCGACATCTGCGGGCAGCTGCCCGGCCACCCCTGCGTGATCGGCGTGACCCCGCTGATGCAGGAGCTGGTCCATCGCGCCAGCTCGTGGAAATGGAACGCCCAATTGGATGCGCGCCAGCAACGGGTGATGGACGTGCTGCTGGACGAAATGCTGCACGCTCCGCACGAATCCCTGCATCTGCCGATGCCGATCGACCGGCGCCTGCTGCGCATCGCGCAGGCGGTGATCGAACAACCGCACGACAACCGCAGCCTGGAAGACTGGGCCGCCTGGGCCGGGCTTTCGCCGCGTACCCTGAGCCGCCTGTTCCGCGCCGAAACGGCGCTGAGCTTTGCGCAGTGGCGGCAACAGGCGCGGCTGGCGCGGGGATTGGAACAGCTGGCCGACGGGGTGCCGGTCGCGTCCGTCGCCGACGCGCTCGGCTACGCCAGCACCAGCGCCTTCATCGCCATGTTCCGCCGCTGCTTTGGTCATTCGCCCGCGCGCTACTTCGGCCAGCGGGCCGCCGCCTAGCCCTTGCATAAGCCGACAGTCGCCCTTATTATTGAGCAAGTACTCATTCATATACGCTCATCATGGCCCGTCCCCGCAGCGAAGACAAGCGCAACGCCATCCTGGAAGCCGCCACCGAGGTGGTGGCCGAGCTGGGCGTGAGCGCGCCCACCGCCAGGATCGCCAAGCGTGCCGGGGTGGCCGAAGGCAGCTTGTTCACCTATTTCGAGACCAAGGACGCCCTGCTCAATCAGCTTTACCTTGAGCTGAAACGCGAACTGCGCCACGCCATGCTCGATGGCTTTCCCGCCGCCGAGCGCATGGCCGCGCAGGCGCGCCATGCGTGGAACGGTTATGTCGACTGGGGCGTGGCCCATCCGCTGAAACGCAGGGCGATCTCGCAACTATCCGTCTCGGACCGGATCACCCCGCAGACCAGGGAAGCGGGCATGGCCGGCTTCCGGCAGATCAACGCGATGCTGCAGGAAAGCCTGGCCGGCGGGGTACTGAAGGATCAGCCGCCGGCCTTCGCCGGGGCGGTCATGGCCTCGCTGGCCGAAACGACGATGGAGTTCATCCTGCGCGAACCGGCACAGGCCGAGCGCTACAGGAACGCCGGTTTCGAAGCGTTCTGGGCGGCCATCGCCAAACATTGAGGCTTCTTTTGCCTTATTTATGAGTGTGTACTTGCTCACCTAAATTTCCTCACATCCCCCTGAAGGAGCTTGTCATGTCTAAGATTTGGTTGATTACCGGCAGCGCCCGTGGCCTGGGCCGCCATCTTGCCGAGGCCGTGCTGGCCGCCGGCCACCGCCTGGTCGCCACCGCGCGCCAGCCCGACAAACTGCAGGACCTGGTCGCCCGCTACGGCGACCGCGTGCGCACGGCCGCGCTGGACGTCACCGATATGGCCGCCGCGCAAGCGGCCGTGGATCTTGCCGTTGCGGCCTTCGGCCGGCTCGACGTGCTGGTCAACAACGCCGGCTTTGGCCATGTCGCGCCGTTCGAACAGACGACCGAGGCGGATTTCCGCGCCCAGATCGATACCAATCTGTACGGCGTGGTGAACCTTACCCGCGCCGCGCTGCCGGTGATGCGCAGGCAACGTTCCGGCCACATCTTCCAGATCTCCTCCGTAGGCGGCCGCATGGGCACGCCGGGCATGAGCGCCTACCAGGCCGCCAAATGGGCGGTAGGCGGCTTCACCGAAGTGCTGGCCAAGGAAACCGCCGCGTTCGGCGTCAAGGTCACCGCGGTGGAACCGGGCGGCATGCGCACCGGCTGGGGCGAGATCGCGCGCGGCGCGGTGCCGGCGCTGTTGCCCGACTACGAGCCCTCGGTGGGCGCGGTCAACCGCATGCTGGCCGACTACGTCGGCCGCGAAGCCGGCGATCCGGACAAGATCGCACAGGTGCTAGTGCAACTGGCCGAGCACGACGCGCCGCCCGAACACCTGCTGCTGGGCGGTGATGCCATGCACTTCTTCCAGCAGGTGGACGATGCGCGCCGCGCCGAGACCGAACGCTGGCGCGCGGTGAGCCTGTCCACCGACGTCGATGGCGGCGTCGCGCTACCGAAAATTTCCATGCTGAGGGATGCGTCGGCCTGATGTCGGCCAGGCGGGCGTCTCACCCGTTGAGACGCCCGCGGCACAGCATGCCCGGCATGCCTGCCTGCAAGACAGGCCTTTTCCGCGCCGCCATCGGGCCTTATGTATGATCGACGAACCGTCCCCGTCCGAGCGCGGGCCATCGATGATGCCGCTACGCGATTTCCACCCTGCCGTTGCCGCGTGGTTCGACGCCACGTTTCCTGCGCCCACCTCGGCACAGGCGCAGGCGTGGCCGCAGATCAGGGCAGGGCGGCACACGCTGGTGGCCGCACCCACCGGCTCGGGCAAAACGCTCACCGCGTTCCTCGCCGCGATCGACGCGCTGGTGCAGGAAGCCGTGGCGCGCGGCGGCACGCTGCCGGACGAAACGCGCGTCGTATACATATCGCCGCTGAAAGCGCTGTCCAACGACATCCACATCAATCTGGAAGCGCCGCTGGAAGGGATCCGCGCGCAACTGGAAAAGCTCGCGCTGCCCGACGCCCCGATCCGCACCGCCGTGCGCACCGGCGATACGCCGCAGCCCGAACGCAACCTGATGCGCAAGGCGCCGCCGCACATCCTGGTGACCACGCCCGAATCGCTGTACGTGCTGATGGGTTCGCTGTCCGGTCGCCAGATGCTGCAAAGCGTGCGCAGCGTGATCGTCGACGAAATCCACGCGGTGGCGAGCAGCAAGCGCGGTGCGCACCTGGCCTTGACGCTGGAGCGGCTCCAGGCGCTGTGCCGGCGACCGCTGCAGCGCATTGGCCTGTCGGCAACGCAGAAACCGATTGACGAGGTCGCGAGATTCCTGGTGGGGGAGGGCGACGGCCCGGCGCCTTCGCCGCTGCGGGAAGCGCAAGCAACCGTCGCGACGCCGCAACCGTTTACCAGCGATCTTTTCGCCGCACCGGTCGCGCTTTGCGCACCTGTTCCCTGCGCCGCGATGGAAAAAGGCTGCACCATCATCGACATCGGCCACACGCGCGAACGCGATCTGGCCATCGAAGTACCGCCCGTGCCGCTGGATGCGGTGATGTCCAACGACAGCTGGGAACTGGTCTACAACCGCCTCGCGCAACTGGTCGCCGAACATCGCACCACGCTGGTGTTCGTCAACACCCGGCGCATGGCCGAGCGCGTGGCGCGGCACTTGTCAGAACGCCTGGGCCATGAAGCGGTTGCCGCGCACCACGGCAGCCTGGCCAAGGAACAGCGGCTGGATGCCGAACAGCGTCTCAAGCGCGGCCAGTTGCAGGTGTTGGTCGCCACCGCATCGCTGGAACTGGGTATCGACATCGGCGAGGTAGACCTGGTGTGCCAGCTGTCCTCGCCGCGTTCCATCGCCGCGTTCCTGCAGCGCGCCGGCCGTGCCGGCCACGCGGTGAACGGCACGCCCAAAGCGCGGTTGTTTCCCAGCAGCCGCGACGACCTGATCGAATGCGCCGCGCTGCTCGACTGTGTGCGCCGCGGCGAACTCGATACCTTGGTGCAACCGCCGCAACCGCTCGACGTACTGGCCCAGCAGATCGTCGCCGAAATCGCCTGCGCGGAATGGGACGAGGACGCACTGTTCGACCTGGTGCGGCGCGCCCATCCCTACCGCGCGCTGCCGCGCGCGCAATTCGATGCGATCGTGCGCATGCTGGCCGATGGCTTCACCACCCGTCGCGGCGCGCGTGCGGCCTACGTGCACCGCGACGCCGTGCATCGCCAGTTGCGCGCACGGCGCGGCGCGCGGCTCACTGCCGTCACCTCCGGCGGCACCATTCCCGACACCGCCGACTATCTGGTGGTGCTGGAACCTAAGGCCACCATCGTCGGCACGGTCAATGAGGACTTCGCCATCGAAAGCATGGCCGGGGACATCTTCCAGCTCGGCAACACCAGCTACCGCATCCAGCGCGTGGAGCGCGATCGCGTGCGCGTGGAAGACGCGCACGGCGCACCGCCCAACATTCCGTTCTGGCTTGGCGAGGCGCCCGGCCGCAGCAACGAGTTGTCGCTGGGTGTGTCGCGCCTGCGCGAAGAAGTCCTCGCGCGCATCGATGCCGGCGGCGTGCAGGCCGCGTTCGACTGGCTGCACGGGATGCTGGGGCTGAACGAGTCATCCGCGCAGCAGATCGTGGAGTACCTGGCCAAGGCCAAGGCCGCGCTGGGCGTGCTGCCCACGCAATCCACGCTGGTGTTGGAACGGTTCTTCGACGAATCGGGCGGCACGCAATTGGTGATCCACACGCCGTGGGGCAGCCGCATCAATCGCGCCTGGGGACTGGCGCTGCGCAAGCGCTTCTGCCGCCAGTTCAACTTTGAACTGCAGGCGGCGGCGACCGAAAACGCGATCGTGCTGTCCCTCTCCACCAGCCATAGTTTTCCGCTGGAAGAAGTGGCGCGCTACCTGCACAGCAGCAGCGCCGAGCACGTGCTGGTGCAGGCGCTGCTCGATGCGCCGCTGTTTCCGGTGCGCTGGCGCTGGAACGCGGTCACCGCGCTCGCCTTGCCGCGCTACGCCGGCGGCAAGAAAGTGCCGGCGCAGTTGCAGCGCATGAAGAGCGAAGACCTGCTCGCCACCGTGTTTCCCGATCAGGTCGCCTGCCTGGAAAACATCGTCGGCGAGCGGCAGATTCCCGATCATCCGCTGGTCAACCAGACACTGCACGATTGCCTGCGCGAAGCGATGGACGTGGACGGCCTGCTGCATATCCTGCAGGGGCTGGAAGCGGGCGTCATCAACGTGGTCGCGCGCGACCTCACCGCGCCCAGCCCGCTCGCCAGCGAAATACTCAATGCCGCACCCTACGCCTTCCTCGACGACGCGCCGCTGGAAGAACGCCGCACGCGCGCCGTGCAGACACGCCACTGGAACGGCATCGAAGACACCGACGACCTGGCCCGGCTCGATCCCGAGGCCATCGCCGCCGTGCGCGCCGAAGCGTGGCCCCAGGTGCGCGACGCCGATGAAATGCATGAAGCGTTGAACGTGCTGGGCTTGGTCACACACGAAGAAGTCCAGGCCAACGCCGGCTGGTCCGACTGGTTGCACAAGCTCGCAAAGTCGCATCGTGCGACGCAATTTACTCCCTCCCCCGCGCGCAGCGAGGGAGCGTTGGCGTGGGGTGAAGCTCCCCCCGTTGCGGCAAGCTCGAACGCCTCCCTCCCAACCTCCTCCAGCGCGCAAGGGGAGGGGCAGGTTGTGGCCGGTGTGTGGGTCTGCGCGGAAAAACTTCCTCTATGGCACGCCGTTCACACGAATGCTTCGCTGCAGCCACGCATCGAGCCCCCCGCCGAATTCGCAGCGCAAACCTGGACCGGCGAAGACGCCTTGCTCGAACTCGTGCGCGGCCGTCTCACCGGTCTGGGCCCGGTCACCGTCAACACGCTGGCCGTTTCGTTGCACGTCCAGACCTCTGACATCGAACTGGCCTTGACCCGGCTGCAATCGGAAGGCTATGTGATGCAGGGCCGCTTCACGCCCGATGCGCCGCACACGGAGTGGTGCGAGCGCCACCTGCTGGCGCGCATCCATCGCTACACCATCGGCCGCCTGCGTCGCGAGATCGAGCCGGTCAGCCGACGCGATCTGATGCGTTTTCTGCTCCAGTGGCAACACGCCACGCCCGACACGCGGTTGAATGGTCCGGATGCGCTCGGCGCCGTGCTCAGCCAGCTCGAAGGTTTCGAAGCCGCCGCCGGCGCGTGGGAAAGCGAACTGCTGCAAGCGCGCATCGCCGACTATTCCAGCCGATGGCTCGATGAGCTGTGCCGAGCCGGCCGCATCGGCTGGAACCGCCTGCGCAGCGGCGGCGGGGGCAGCGGGCCGGTGCGCGCCACACCGATCGTGCTGCTGCCGCGCCGCCAGCTGGCAACGTGGACATCCATCGCCGACCGCCATCAGGAACAGGCGCTGTTATTGTCCTCGCGCGCGCAGGCCGTGTTCGATGTGCTGGCCGCGCACGGCGCGCTGTTCTTCGACGAGCTGCTCGATGCCGCGCGCCTGCTGCGCACGGAACTGGAAAACGCGCTGGGCGAACTGGTTTGCGCCGGCCGCGTCACCGCCGACAGCTTCGCCGGCCTGCGCGCCTTGCTGGTGCCCGCCGCCAAGCGCGAGTCGCCCAAGCACCGACGCGTGCGCCGGCACGGCTTGAGCGAGATCGAGGATGCCGGGCGCTGGGCGCTGGTGCGCGCGCCGTCGCCGAACGCGGGCGGCGAAGGGCAGGCCGATACGATCGAACACATCGCGCGCGTGCTGTTGCGCCGCTATGGCGTGGTGTTCTGGAAATTGCTGGAACGCGAGGCGCCGTGGCTGCCATCCTGGCGCGAGTTGCTGCGTGTCTACCATCGACTGGAAGCGCGCGGCGACATCCGCGGCGGCCGTTTCGTGGAAGGACTGGTCGGCGAGCAGTTCGCGCTGCCCGAAGCGATCGGCCAGCTGCGCAGTGTGCGGCAGCATCCGTTGGAGCAGCAATGCGTCTGCCTCAGCGGCAGCGATCCGCTCAACCTGGTCGGCACCGTATTGGCCGGCGACCGCCTGCCCGCGCTGGCCGGCACCCGCGTGCTGTACGAAGACGGCCTGCCCGTCGCGGCGCTGGTCGCGAGCAAGCCGCAATGGTTGATCGAAAGCGATCTGGCGCAACAACGCCGCTGGCACAATGCGCTGTTGCGCAGACCCGAACCGGATGGCACCAGCGACGTCAGCTATCTTCGTCGCTAAACGCCTGCTGATCTGGGACGGCTCATGGACGAGGAGGGTACATGAAAGACCAATACATCCTGCAGATCGGCTTGAAGCGCGACAAGGTTCCCTCGTTCGAGCATTATCCGTTTTCGCTGCCGGCCGTGCGCGCGCTGGACACGCTGGAGCCGCATCCGAAGGTTACGTTCTTCGTCGGCGAAAACGGCTCGGGCAAATCCACGCTGCTGGAAGCCATTGCCGTGGCGATGGGTTTCAACGCGGAGGGCGGCTCGAAGAATTTCCGCTTCGGCACGCGCCTCTCGCATTCGGCGCTCAACGAATACCTGCGCATCGCCAAGGGCGTGAGGCGGCCCAGGGACGGTTTTTTCCTGCGTGCGGAAAGTTTCTTCAATGTGGCCACCGAAATCGAACGGCTCGATCTCGAACCGGGTTTCGGCCCGCCTATCATCGGCTCTTACGGCAACCACTCCTTGCACGAGCAGTCGCACGGCGAGTCGTTCATGGCTTTGCTGGTCAATCGTTTCGGCGGCCGCGGCGTGTATCTGCTGGACGAACCGGAAGCGGCGCTTTCCCCGCAGCGTCAGCTGGCCGCGCTGGCGCGCATCCATGAACTGGTGTGCGCGGATTCGCAATTCATCATCGCCACCCATTCGCCCATCCTCATGGCCTACCCCAACGCGTGGATCTACCAGTTCACCGAGCACGGCATCGAGCGCGTGGCCTACGAGGACACCGAGCACTATCGCATCACGCGTTCGTTCATCACCGACCCGCAGCGCATGCTGCACAGCTTGATGCAGGACCCCTCCCCGTGACCGATATCGTACTGGCGCAGGCGGCCGGCCCTGCACTTGTTGGCCAGGCCAGGGAGCTGTTTCTGGAATACGCCGATGCGATCGGCACAAATCTGGAGTACCAGGGCTTTTCGGCCGAACTTGCCGCGTTGCCGCGCCCCTATGTGCCGCCCGGTGGCGCCTTGCTGCTGGCCCGGGTGGATGGGGCGCTGGCCGGCTGTGTGGCGCTGCGCCCGCTGGGCGAGACCGTCGGCGAGATGAAGCGCCTGTATGTGCGGCCCGATTACCGAAAATTGAATCTGGGCCGGCGCCTGGTCGAAGCGGTGATCGCGGCCGCGCGTGACGCCGGCTATCGCGAACTGCGCCTGGACACCCTGCCCAGCATGGTCGCCGCGCAGGCGCTTTACCGTCATCTGGGTTTCATCGAAATCTCGCCGTACAACGATACACACCTGCCCGGCACGCGGTTCTACTCGCTCGCGCTGACGAGTTGAGCGATCATCCGTCGAACCGGGAACGCCAACGAGGACGTGCTATGGAAAAAGTGACGGGTATCGGTGGATTTTTCTTTCGCGCCAAAGCGCCGGACAACCTGGCTGACTGGTACGAGCGGCACCTGGGCGTCAACAAGATACCCACCAGCGGCGATCAGGAGGCATGGGAGCAGGAAAGCGGCACGACCGCCTTTGCGCCCTTCGCCCAGGACACCGGCTATTTCGGCGACCCCAGCCGCATGTGGATGCTGAATTTCCGCGTGCGCGATCTCGACGCCATGGCGGCCCAGCTGCGCGCGGCGGGCATTGCGGTGGAGATCAATCCGGAAACCTATCCCCAAGGCCGCTTTGCGCGCCTGCATGATCCGGAAGGCAATCCGATCGAACTGTGGGAGCCGCAGTAACGCCCTACCTCTGCAACAGCAAGCATCGTATTGCACAGCCAGGAGCGCGTCCGACATGGCAACGCTCGATCACATCATCTTGCGCGTGAACGATCTGCAAGCAAGCCTGGCGTTCTATACCGGCGTGCTGGGCTTCGCGCTGCAGGGCCGGGACGGGCCTTTTACCGTCATCCGCGTCGATGACGGTTTCGTACTTCAGCTTGCGCCCTACGGCACGCCGGGGTCGGAGCATTACGCTTTCGCCGTATCCAAGGCCGAGTTCGCGCAGATCTTCGAACGCATCCGCGAGGCGGGTATCGGGTATGGCCCGACCTTCGATTCGGTGGGATCGAATCGGGGGCCGGGCGAGGAATCGGGTGCACGCGGGCTGGCGCCGACGCTGTATTTTTTCGACCCCAACAAACATCTGCTGGAAATCAGGTCCTACGAACGATAGGCCGGCATGTCGCAGAGCATGGCCGCGGCGGCGGAGGCAAACATGAAAGCATCGGTCTTCGTGGGCGTCAGCGTCGATGGCTTCATGGCCAGGCTCGACGGCGCGCTCGACTTTCTCCCCGCCGGCGGCGGCGAACCGCACGGATACGACCAATTCATGGCCAGCGTCGATGCGCTAGTGATAGGTCGCGGCACTTACGAAACCGTATTGGGCTTCGACGGCTGGCCTTATGGCGACAAGCCCGTGTTCGTGCTGAGCACGCGTGAGCTTGCCGCACCGCCCGCAGGCGCGGTGCTCGAACATCTGCGCGGCACGCCAAAGGAAATCGTTTCGCGGCTCAGCGCGCGCAACTTCAAGCACGCTTATGTTGACGGCGGCGTCACCGTGCAGGGATTTCTGCGCGAAGGCTTGATCCAGCGCCTGATCGTGACGCGCGTGCCGGTGCTGATCGGTACCGGCATACCCCTATTTGGCCCCCTTCCGCGCGACATCGCGCTCAAGCATGTCACAACCCGCTCGTATGCGAGCGGATTGGTGCAAAGCGAGTACGAAGTCATCGGCGCGGCGCCATGACATCGAGCGCCTTACCCTGTCTCATGTTCGAAGGTTCGGCACAAGCCGCGATGCGGCTTTATGTTTCGTTGTTCCCCGATTCGGCCATCGTGTCGATCGAGCGCTATGGCGCACATGAGCAAGGCGCCGCTGGCTCGGTAAAACGGGCCACGTTTACGCTGTGCGGGCGCACTTTCCTGTGCATGGACAGCGCGGTGAAACACGACTTCAGCTTCACGCCGTCGATCTCGATCTTCGTCGAGCTGGACGACGAAGCCGTTGTCGATCGCGCGTTCGGCGAACTGGCACAGGGCGGCAAGGTCTTCATGCCGCTCGGCGATTATGGCTTTAGCAAAAAATTCGCCTGGTTGAGCGATCGCTTCGGCGTGTCGTGGCAGCTCGACCTGCTCGCGTAATCGGCGGCGTCAGTCGCTGTAGTCGGCGACGTGGATCAACAGACCCTCGCGCTCGCGAAATTCGCTACGCCCCGGCATGGCGATGCGTTGACCGGCGCGCACGCCGTTGGGCAGGTCGATGGCGAAGGTGCCTTCGAAGGCGATCTGCGCATGGGCCACGCCCGCCGCCTCGGCGTAGCCGACGATGGTCTGGTGCCGGGCGGAAAACAAATGGCGCGAACTTTCGGCCAGGTGGCGCAGCTCCTCGACGCCGACGGTGCGCACGCTCAGCGTACCGCCGGTGTAGTTTTCGAAGATGACCTCGCTATGCATGGTCTTCATCATGGCCTCGACGTCCATGCGGTTGTAGGCGTCGATGTAGCGGTCGATGAGGGCGCGCATGGGAGGTCTGTACGAGATAGAAGAGCGAAGAGCTTACCCCCTCCCAGCTTCCCCCTGCTAGCCGGGGCAAGAGCCTATCGCGCTTTATGGCTTGACGTTGTCGGTCTGCTCGATGAAGCGCGCGACGTTGTCGTGCAAGCGCTTCAGCGAGGCTTCGTGGGCGTAGACCATGTGCCCGGACGGATACCACGCATAGCTGATGTTGTTCATCAACGCCGGCGGAACGGGCAGGTGGTGCATGTCGTAGTCGGCGGCGAAGAACGGCGTGGCCAGGTCGTAGTAGCCACCGTTGAGCAGGATCTTCAGGTCCGGATTGGTTTTCATCGCCTTGGCCAGGTCCGGCATCACATTGAGCGCGCCTTCGTGGCCGTCGTGCCTGGAATCCCAATCGGTGATGTCAGTGGCGTATTCGTGGTAGGTCTGGTCCTGGCCGTATTTGAGATCCTTGCGCACGTAGTCGTTGAACGCGGCGATATAGGCCGAACTGATCGCCGAGGATTGCGGATCGTATTGGGCTTCCTTGCTCAGCGGATCGAGCGAGGGGCCGGCGAAGCGCGTGTCCAGACGTCCGGTGGTGTCGTCGGTATTGTCCAGCAGTTCATGCTCGAACATGCCGCCGCTCACACGCAGGTTGGCCTTGAGCAGGTAGTCCACCGGCAGGCCGGTGTACTGGTGCAGCTTTTCCGCTATCGCCTGCTTGCGCGCCGCGTCCAGGCGGGAACCGGCCATCAGCGCCGAGGCGTAGTCGCCCAGCGCAAACTGCTCCACTTGCGCAAGCAATGGCTCGAGTTCCGCCGGTGCCTGCGGCAGCTTGTGGTGGTAGTACGCCGTGGCCGCGAAGGTGGGCAGCGCCAGCTCGTAGGGCAGGTCGACGCCGGGGTTCTGCTCCGGCCCATCGATGCTGGTATCGAAATTGAGGATCTGCGAGAGCAGGATCACGCCATTCAAATCGACGCTGTCTTCGTTTTCCAGATCGTTGGCGAGCACCGCCGAGCGGGTGGTGCCGTAGCTTTCGCCGAACAGGTACTTGGGTGAATTCCAGCGGCCGTAACGCGACAGGAAGCGGGTGATGAACTGCGCGAAGGCGTGACCGTCGCCATCCACGCTGTAGATCTCCTTGCGGCGCTCCTTCAACTGCTCGCCGCGCTTGGCCGGATCCGGATCGTTGGCGATCAGGCGGCTGAAGCCGGTGCCCGGCGCATCGATGAAGACCAGGTCGGAGGCATCGAGCAGGCTGTAATCGTTGTTGACCAGCTGGTAGGGCGCGGCCGGCGTGTGCGAGTCGTCCCGGGTAACCACGCGGCGCGGACCGAATGCGCCCATGTGCAGCCACACCGAAGCCGAACCCGGGCCGCCGTTGTAGATGAAGGTAACCGGCCGTTTCGCCGCGTCCACGCCTTTCTTGAAGTAGGCCACGTAGAACATGCTGACTGTCGGCTGGTTTTCTTTCTCGTTCTTGCCGTGCAGCACAAGGGTGCCGGCCACCGCCTTGTAGGCGATGCGCTTGCCTTGGACCGACACCGAGCCTTCGCTTTCCGATGCCTGCGGATGCACCAGCGCCGCATCGGGCGCGCGGTCATCCTGCGCGGCTTTGTCCTTGTCGTGATGGTCGGCGGCGAGTGCATTGCCCAGCAGCAGTGTGGCGAGGGCGAAGACGAGCGGAAGCTTGCGCATGGAGGGTTCCCGAACCGGCACGGCGCGCCGACCGCCCAGAAGTTACACGGTCAGCGGCATCCGCGCTTTCTCCGCGCAGGGAAGAAGGCGTGAGGGCCAAGCAATACCGGCGCTATCAGGCGACCACGGCGCGCAGCAACGCCGCTTCGCGGGCCAGCTGCTCGATGCCGCTCCAGTCGCCGCGTTCGAGCTTGTCGTTGGGTGTCAGCCACGAGCCGCCCACGCACAGCACGTTCGATAGCGCAAGGAAATCCGGCGCGCTGGTGAGGGTAATGCCGCCGGTCGGGCAAAAACGCAGCTGCGGCAACGGGCTAGCCCACGCGCCAAGCAGTTTCGCGCCGCCGGCCGGCACGGCGGGGAAAAATTTAAGATGGCGATAGCCGCGTTCGAGCATGCTCATCGCCTCACTCGCCGTTGCCACGCCGGGCAGCAGCGGCAGTGCGCTGTCTTCGGCGGCGGCGAGCAGATTCGGCGACACGCCGGGCGACACGGCGAAGCGCGCGCCGGCCTGTTCGGCGGCCTGCAGATCCTTGGCGCTGAGCACGGTGCCCACGCCGACCACGGCGCCTTCCACTTCGGCGGCAATCGCGCGGATCGCATCCAGCGCAGCAGGCGTGCGCAACGTCACTTCGATCGCCGGAGTGCCGCCGGCCACCAGCGCACGCGCCATCGGCACCGCATGTTTGGCATCGTTGATGATGACCACCGGAATCACCGGCGCCAGGCGCATGGTGGCTTCGACGTGTTGTTGCTTGGTTTGGATGTTCATGCCTTCCAGCCTGACTATGCGATTAAGTGTTTTCCTCTCGCCCGAAGGGGCGCTAGAGGACGCCCGCGCCGAGGTCGGCCGCGGCCGCGTTGCGGCGGAACATGCCGAACAACTCGCGCCCCATGCCGTGCTGATGCCGCGAAAGATCTTCGATAGCCGGCGTGCGCGCCGCGAATTGGGCCGCATCGACCAGCACCTCCAGCGTACCCAGATGCGCGTCCAGGCGAATGATGTCGCCGTCGCGCACGCGCGCAATCGGACCGCCGTCATCGGCTTCCGGCGTTACGTGGATGGCGGCCGGCACGCGTCCGCTTGCGCCGGACATGCGCCCGTCGGTAACCAGGGCGATGCGATAGCCGCGATCCTGCAGTACCGACAGCGTCGGCGTGAGCTTGTGCAGTTCCGGCATGCCGATCGCGCGCGGTCCCTGAAAGCGCACCACCGCAATGAAATCGCGGTCCAGTTCGCCGCGGTCGAAAGCGTGCTTGATCTCGTCCTGGTCGTGGAACACCACGGCGGGCGCTTCGATGACCAGACGATCGTCCGGCACCGAGGACACCTTGATCACGCCGCGGCCGAGGTTGCCGTGCACCATGCGCAGTCCGCCATCGGGACGGAACGGTTCGCTTACGCCGCGCAGCACGCCGCGATTGCCGCTTTCCTTCAGTACCGGCGTCCACACCAGCTGGCCCGCTTCGTCCAGGGTGGGCACCTTGCCGTAATCGGCCAGTGTGCCCCCGGCCACAGTGCGCGCATCGCCATGCAGCAGGCCCGCGCTCAGCAGCTGGTCGATCAGGAAAGCCATGCCGCCGGCTTCGTGGAACTGGTTTACGTCGGCGTAGCCATTCGGATAAACGCGCGCGAGCAGTGGAATGGCCGCCGACAGCGCGTCGAAATCCTCCCAGCGCAGCGCAATGCCCGCGGCCTGTGCCATCGCCACCAGATGCAGCAAATGGTTGGTGGAACCGCCCGTCGCATGCAAGCCGATTACGCCATTGACGATGGCGCGCTCGTCGATGATGTGGCCGATGGGCAGGTTCTCGCCGTTCTTTCCCAACGCCGCGCAGCGGCGCACCGCTTCGGCGGTGAGCGCGTCGCGCAGCGGCGTGTCGGGCGCCACGAAACTGGCGCCGGGCAGATGCAGGCCCATGATCTCCATCAGCATCTGGTTGGAGTTGGCGGTGCCGTAGAAAGTGCAGGTGCCGGGGGCGTGATAGGAGCCGGCTTCGGCTTCCAGCAATTGGGCACGATTGGCCTTGCCTTCGGCATACGCCTGGCGCACTTTCGATTTCTGTTCGTTGCTGATGCCGCTGGGCATCGGGCCGCTGGGCACGAACACGCCCGGCAGATGGCCGAAGCTCAACGCGCCGATCAACAGGCCCGGCACGATCTTGTCGCAGATACCCAGGTACAGCGCGCCGTCGAACATGTCGTGCGACAGCGCCACGGCGGTCGCCATGGCAATCAGATCGCGCGAAAACAGCGACAGCTCCATGCCCGAGCGACCCTGCGTGACGCCATCGCACATCGCCGGCACGCCGCCAGCCACCTGTGCGGTGAAGCCCGACTCGCGCGCGATGTCGCGAATCAGCGCGGGATAACGCTCGTACGGCTGGTGCGCCGAAAGCATGTCGTTGTAAGCGGTGACGATGCCGATGTTCGGCGCGCGGCCTTCGCGCAGCGCGGTCTTGTCGTGCGCGCCGCAGGCGGCAAAGCCGTGCGCAAGGTTGCCACAGGAAAGGCGTGCGCGATGCGTGCCCTCGACGGCGGCCGCGCCGATGCGATCAAGGTAGGCGGCGCGTGTATCGCGGCTGCGTTCGCGCAGACGTTCGGTGACTTCGGCTACGACGGGATGCAAACTCATCTTCAACTCCAGCCGGTGTTACGCGGCGCAAACATGACGCTTCTCTCCCTGCTTGCAGGGGAGGTTGGGAAGGGGTTACACATGCTTGTCTTGCGATGCGGGGCTTCACCCCACCCCAGCACTACCCTGCTGTACGCAGGGGAGGGAGCGGGAGGTGCGGCGAGGCGATTCATCAAGGACACCAATAGACGTCCAAATGCGGTGCTCGGCGCAGCACGCTGGCGATAGGCAGCTGGCTGCCGGGCTGTTCGGCTTGTTGCAGCACGTCGCGTTTGTCGGCGCCTTCGATATGCAGATACAAGGCGCGCGCTTTCAGCAGCACCGGCAAAGTGAACGTGATGCGCGGCTCGCCCGCGCCGGGCGCGCGCATCGGCAGCACTTGCGCGGTGTTGGCCGGATCGAGCGCTTCGGCCAGGCGATCGCCGCCAGGGAAAAACGAAGCGGTGTGCCCATCCGGGCCCATCCCCAGCACGACCGCATCGAACGGCAGCTTCAGCGCCGCCACGCGCGTGCGTACTTCGCCGATGCCGGCTTCGGGCGTGGCCGCTTCCACGTACAGCGGCACCAGTTCCGCATCGGCGGCCTTGTGGCGCAACAGCAGCGATTCGATCAGGCGCGCGTTGGAACGCTCGTCCGTGTCGGGTACCCAGCGTTCGTCGACCAGGGTGATGGTCACGCGCGACCATTCCAGGGTTTCCTGCGCCAGCTGTTCGAACAGATGCTTGGGCGTACTGCCGCCGGATACCGCGATGGTGGCTTCGCCGCGCGCGGCGATCGCTGCGCGCAGATCCTGGGCGAGGCGCGCCGACAGCGCGGCGGCCAGCGCCAGTTTGTCTTCAAACGCATGCATGTCCGGTTGCGCCGACACTATTCGTTATCCTCGTCCCAGGTGCGTCCGTCGCGTTCGATCAGTGCCACCGAAGCGCTGGGGCCCCACGTGCCGGAGGTGTACGGACGCGGCGCTTCGCCGCTGGCGCGCCAGGCGGCAAGGATCGGATCGGCCCAGCGCCATGCCGCTTCTACTTCGTCGCGGCGCATGAACAGCGTGGGATTGCCGCGCACCACATCAAGGAGCAGGCGCTCGTACGCATCGGGCTGCTGCGCGCCGAACGCTTCGGCGAAGCTCATGTCCAGCGGCACGTGGCGCAGGCGCAAACCGCCGGGCCCCGGATGCTTGATGGTCAGCCACAGCTTTACGCCTTCGTCCGGCTGCAACCGCAGCACCAGGCGATTTTGCGCCAGCGGACCTGCAGCGGCGGTGAAAATGGAGTGCGGAACCGGTTTGAAGGCGACGACGATTTCCGACACGCGCTCGGCCAGGCGTTTGCCTGTGCGCAAGTAGAACGGCACGCCAGCCCAGCGCCAGTTGCCGATCTGCGCCTTCAATGCCACGAAGGTTTCGGTGCCGGATTTCTCCACCGGGGTCTTGGCGGTGCTGTTGAGATCTTCGATATAGCCGGGCACGCTGTGCCCTTCGGCGGCACCCGCGCGGTATTGGCCGCGCACGGTGAGCTGCGAAGCATTGCTTTCGTCGATACGCTTGAGCGAATGCAGCACCTTGAGCTTTTCGTCGCGCACCGCATCGGGGGACATCGACGCGGGCGGCTCCATCGCCACCATGCACAGCAGCTGCAGCATGTGGTTTTGCACCATGTCGCGCAGCGCGCCGGCGTTGTCGTAGTAGGGGCCGCGTTTTTCCACGCCCAGCGTTTCGGCCACGGTGATCTGCACGTGGTCGATGTGGCCGGCGTTCCACAGGGGTTCGAACAAGGCGTTGCCAAAGCGCAGCGCCAGCAGGTTCTGCACCGTTTCCTTGCCGAGGTAGTGATCGATGCGGTAGGTCTGCGATTCGGCGAACACGCGGCCGACGTCGTCGTTGATGCGGTTGGCGCTGTCCAGGTCGTGGCCGATCGGCTTTTCCAGCACCACGCGCGACTGGCCCTGGTTGAGCCCGTAGTGGCCCAGGCGTTCGCAGATGTCCACGAACAGTTCCGGCGAGGTGGACAGATAGAACACGCGCACGTGGTCGGGCTGCTCGCCGAGCAGCTTGGCGAAGTCGTCCCAGCCATCGTCCTTGCGCGCGTCGAGCGGGCGGTAGCCGACCAGCTTGAGGAACGCGGCTAGCTTGTCGGGCCGGGATGAGCCGGTGCCGTTGAGCGCGGCGCGGATCTGGTTGCGATAACCATCATCGTCCAGTCCCTCGCGGGCCACGCCGATGATGCGGCTGCCCTCCTGGATCTGGCCGTCCATGAAGCGATGGAACAGGGCAGGGAGCAATTTGCGCACGGCCAGGTCGCCAGTGCCGCCGAAGATCACCAGGTCGAAGGGGTCGACCGGTAGGGCAGGTGCAGTCACAACTCACCTCTTGCTGATGCTGGCTGGCCACGGGGATGCGGCCGCCGGGGAATGTGGATCGTACCAATGACATACCACGCAATACCAGTCCCCTGATGGGTGCATTCGTATGCAAATTTTTCCTAAGCGTACCGTGCCCCGGCGTAGGGCGCCGGTTGTACCAGTGGTTCGGTATTGGTATGGTGCGCTTCATGCAAAATGCCCTGGCCGACGAATACCGGCGCCTCAGCCGCGATACGACCACCCACCAGCCGCTGGCCTACCTGCGGTTGCGCCGGGCGATCCGCAACGTGATACAGCACCGCGATATTGAACCAGGTCAAACCCTGCCCAGCGAGCGGGACCTGTCCCAGGCGCTGGGGCTGTCGCGGGTGACGGTGCGCAAGGCCATTGCCGGCCTGGTCGAGGAAGGCCTGCTGACCCAGCGCCATGGCGCCGGCACCTTCGTGGCCGAGCGCATCATCAAGCCGATGTCCCGCCTCACCAGCTTCACCGAGGATCTGCGCGCGCGCGGCCTGCATCCGCGCTCGGAGTTCTTCGAGCGCAGCGTGGGCGAGGTGACGCCGGAAGAATCCATGGCGCTGAACCTGTCCCCCGGCGTGCTGGTCGCGCGCCTGCATCGCGTGCGCTATGCCGAGGACGAACCCCTGGCGATCGAGCGCAGCGTGGTGCCGGCGAGCGTGTTGGCCGATCCGCACGAAGTGCACGATTCGCTCTACGAAGCGCTGGAGCAGCACGATTGCCGCCCGGTGCGCGCCTTGCAGCGCCTGCGCGCGGTTTTGCTGGGCGCGCGCCAGGCGCGCCTGCTGCATGTGACGGCCGGCAGCGCCGGGCTGCACATCGAGCGCCGCGGTTTTCTCGACGACGGCCGCGTGGTGGAGTTCACCACCTCCTGGTATCGCGGGGATATCTACGATTTCGTGGCGGAATTGCAGACCGATTGACGACCGCGCAACGCGCTCGCCAGCGGCCTGTCACGTCGATGGGCGCCGCAACACGTTGGTAGCGCAGCACGCCTGCGGCGGCGTGCCAGCAGTCGGTGCGTCATCGATGCGACAGCCCGCTCAAGCCAAACTCGATTGCGATGGACGGCCGGGCGCGCAGCGATCGCTGCACGCGCCACCCCAACGACCCGAAGGCGTCCGCATGTCCATCCGCTATGACTACGAGCCCGCAGGTGCTGGCCATTCGCCCATGAACACGGCAATCCAGCAAAACGACACGCAAACCGCCGCGCGTGGCCTTGTCGCGGCGCATGTCCCTGACAACAAGCCCTTTTCCACCTCGCCGGAAACGGCCTTCCCGACCGCGGGCGATACGAAGAAGAGCTACTGCGTCAGTCCGGACGGCAGGTCCAAGACATGGACCGCCGTGGGACAGGACGCATCGGGGCCGCGGCATCCTTTTCTGAAAAGGACGTTTCAATTTACCTCTGCAGACGGCGTGACGACGATCAAGACGACCGAAATCCATTGGACCATCGCGCCTTCCAAAGACGGCAAGACCCGAAGTGTCCGCTACGAGACGACGCAGGACGACCGCCTGTACGACCGGTCCGGGCGAGAGCTTGTCCCTCATCGCAAAAGCTCGTTCAAGGGTTCCTTCGAGAATGACGGAAAACCACTGCCGTTCGAGGAGCCGCTGCGCGACGCCTGGCGCTGTGACGCGCGTCGGCCCGACGATGACCAGGCAGCAGCGCGTGACCATCGCCGCCGGGCCTGGAGAAAAAATTAAAACACTGCGCGCTCGGGCCGCATCGCCGAAGACCGGCGCACGACAGGCCGGCCCAAGCCCGGATGCGCCAGACCGGGCACGCAAGGTTCTTCCGCCGCGAACCTGCGCAGCGACGCAAACCTACGCTATTGTTGGCTCGATCCAAATCCACGGTACAGGCCATGCCTAGCCTGCGCCGCGGCGGATGCCGAATGAGGGCCAGGGGACATTGAACGCAGGGGCGAATGAGTTACGCGACGATTTCTCGCGGAGTCGTCGCCGGCGGCGCGGGGCCTGCGCGGTGTTCGCCTGGATCGCCATGCTGGGTCTGGGCGCGCACGCCCAGGCCATCAACCTGGCCAGCTTCACCCAGCAGCAAGGCCTGGGCAGCCTGGAAGACAATTGCCTGCTGCAGGATCGCCAGGGCTTCGTCTACGTGTGCACCGAGAACGGGCTGTTCCGCTTCGACGGGCGCGTGTTCGAGCGCCTGGGTGCCCAGACAGGCCTGCGCGGAAATTACATCGGCGCGCTGCACCAGGACGCCACCGGGCGCTTGTGGGTCGGCACGCGCAGCGGCCTGTTCGTCGGCGATGGCCAGCACTTCGCACCCGTGCTGGCGCAAGGACGCCCTTTGCTGATCGATCCGGGCGCCACGCTCGCCGATCTGGATGGCCATGTGTATGCGGTGAGCGAACACCAGCTGTGGGAGATCGCGCCCGCGGGCACGGCATGGCGCGCGCAGCCGCGCTTCGACGCGGCGGCCCAGCGCGCGACACCGGCGCTGGCGGACGTCGGCAGCGTGTTCGGCGATGGCCGTGCGCTGTGGTTAGGCTGCGGCAAATCCTTGTGCCAACTGCGCGGCGATGAGCTGCGCGTATGGGGTGAGCGCGAGGGTATTCCGCCGGACACCTGGACGTCTTACCTGCATGCCCGCGACGGCACGCTGTGGGTGCGCAGTCCGTATCACATCCGCACGCTCGCTCCGGGCGCCGGCGCGTTCGCCGACCACGATCTGCCCGGCGCGCGCGTGGTGACCGCCTACCTGGACATGATCGAAGACGAAGACGGCCGTCTGCTGACGCGCGCCAATGATGGCCTGGCGCGCTGGAACGGCCACGCCTGGCGCATCTTCGATGCCGGCAACGGCTTACCGTCGATCGGCATCGACGCCCTGCTCTACGACCGCAACCACGTGCTGTGGATCGGCACCTACGGCCGCGGCGTCCTGCAGTGGCGCGGTTACGACCGGATCCAAAGCTGGCAGGGCGCGCAGGGCCTGGACAGCAGCCCCAGCTGGGCGATCGCGCGTGCCAGCAGCGGCGAACTGTGGGTGGGTGACGAGCTCGGTGGCAGCGTCCTGGCGCGCGGCGCCGCGCGCATGGTGCCTTGGCCGTTGAAAGCGCCGCCGCTGGCGCAGGAGACGATCGGGCTGGCCGCATTGCCCAATGGCGACATGCTCGCCGCCTATTACTCCGGCGAACTGCTGCGCTATCGCGCCGGCGAGGGCCGTACCGAAGTGCTGGCACATTCGCCGGCCTACATCCGCCAGATGTTGCTCGACAGGCATGGCAACGTTTGGCTGTGCACCGAGCGCGGGCTGTACGTCTACGATGGCCATGCCCTGCAGCACGCCGGCGGCGGCGTGGTGCCCGACAACACCTGCTCCGACGGCAAAGAAGATGCACAGGGGCGGCTATGGTTCAGCGGCGATGCGGGCCTGTTCCGTTTCGCGCATGGCCAATGGTCGCACGTGCGCGTCAACGGCGCGCCATCCGCGCAGGCCTTCACCCACCTGGACGTGGAGCCGGACGGCGAACTCTACCTGGCCGGCAATTTCGACGGCTTGTGGCGCGGCCGCATTACCGATGGCGACACCTTGACGGTGGTCCACGCGGCAGATGCGCTGGTCGATGGCACGCGCATCTATTTCATCTTCCACGATCGCCGCGGCTGGTTGTGGATCGGCGGCACGGATGGCGTGGAAGTGTTCAATGGCCGGCGTTGGCGCCGGCTCACCGAGGACGACGGCCTGATCTGGGATGACATCGCCGAGAACAGCTTTTTCGAAGACGATGACGGTTCGGTGTGGATCGGCACCAGCAACGGCATTTCGCACATCCTCGATCCCTTGTCGCTGGCGGCGTCCGATCCGTTGCAAATCGTCATCACCGGGTTGCGCCGCGGCCAGACATGGCAGGGCACGGCCGCGGCGTATCGCTGGCATTACGCAGCCAACCAGCCCGTCACGCTGCGCCTGGCCACCCTGGGCGCACCCACGCGCAGCACCATGCAGTATCGCTACCGCCTGCGCGGCCTGGAACCGGGCTGGGTAACCTCGGACCGGCCGCAGGTCGATTACCCGCCGCTGCCGCCGGGCGATTTCGTGTTCGAGGCGATGGCCTACGATCCGGACAACCGGCAGTTTTCGCCGGTGGCGCAGTTGTCGCTGCACATCGTGCCGCCATGGTGGCAGAGCACGCCTGCGATTGTGGGCGGCCTGTTGCTGCTTGCGCTGGGCTTGGTTGTGATCTGGCAGTTGCGCACGCGGCACCTGCGCACGCGCGCACGCCGGCTGGAGCAGTTGGTCGCCCTTCGCACGCGCGAACTGGAAGTGGACAAACAGGCGCTGGAGGACGCGCGCGCCGCGCTCTGGCAGCAGGCCACGCACGATGCGCTGACCGGCATGCCCAACCGCTCGCACGTGTTGAACATCCTGGCGCTGGCCATCGAGGAGGCACGGCAGAGCGGCGAACCGCTGGCCATCGCCCTGATCGATCTGGACCATTTCAAGCGCATCAACGATCACCACGGCCACCTGGCCGGCGACGCGGTGCTGATCGAGGCCGCCACGCGGCTGCGCGAAGCGCTACCGCACGGCGCCACCCTGGGCCGCTATGGCGGCGAAGAGATCCTGGCCGTCGTGCCGGGCGCGCCGCTGGACGACCCGGCACCGTTCGAGGCCTTGCGTGGCTATATCGCCGCCAACCCGTTCCACGGCGACGGCGAACGCGTCGCTGTCACCTGCTCGATCGGCGTGGCCTGGCTACAGCGGCACGACCACAATGGCTTTGACCTGATCCGACGCGCCGATGCCGCCTTGTACCTGGCCAAGACCGCCGGCCGCAATCGCGTGGAGCTGGCCGGCGGCAACTGCGAAACCACCTGACGCTACCGCGCGCATCCGCCGTAAACCCTGCCGGCGGCCAAGCCTTGCCTGCATCAACGTCCGTGCATGGATGCAGGCTGCGTCGGTGAACCTGCCGGCATCGGCGGCACCGGGGGCACGGACGCCGGCGGTACGATGAACATGGGCGTGGGAGCCTGCGCCGACGCGCTGCTCAGCAGGTAGGTCGGACCTGACGTATCGGCAAAGCGCAACGTGGCGCCACTGGCCTGCGTGGCGGCGGCGACCTTGGCCTGGTCGGACGGCGAGCCCATGAACAGTATCACCGAGCCTTGGCAGGCACCGGGCGGCGCGTGCTGGAAAGCGCTTGCCACAAAGTCCGCGCTTTCGCGCGAGTCGGGCCCGCCGAATGCGATGAGGTTGCCCGGCCGCAGGCGCCCGGAAAGCGCCTCTTCAACGTTGGCGAGCTGGCGCTCCCTGGCGCTGGCGGCGTCGGTATCCGCACCGGCGGGAATGAAATAGATGGTGCTTCGGGTGGCCGTGATGCCTTGCGAATGTTGCCGCACGATGCCTGACAGATAAGCCGCCCACGCGCGCGTCTGGCGCGGCGAGGCAGGTTTGGTCACGGTCATGACCGTTGAGCTTTCGGCCGCACCGCTTGCCATCGCCGAACCCGGTGCGGAAGGATCGCCCGGCTGGGCGGCGGCGGCGGCGGACATGACTAGGGCCAGGGCCACGCCAATAGGGTAAACAGGCCTTAGCATGCAGCCGATCCAGGTCACCGCCAGAGGCAGGTGTTTGTCGCGCATGGCTTGCTCCTCCTCGTTGCGTCATACCCGACTACGCTCCGCTATCCATGACCGGCCCGTGAAATCCGGCCGATCCGACGTTTTCCGTGCAGCCGCCAGTCAGGCTTTTGAGGACGCCCTATCGGCCAGGCGCGGTTCCGCGATGCGCACTTACGGCAGCGGCGACAGCTCCACCCTTTGCACCGTTACCGGCAAGGCGCTGCCCTGCACGAAGGGCGCGGGCGGAGTCAGCTTCAGGCGCATGGCGTAGGGGTGCGTGGCGCGGTCGCGATGGATGAGCAGGCTTCGGCTCGTCTCACCCGAGGTGCCCGCGGCGGCACCGGCAAGCGCCAGCCGGTAGGGCCTGCCATCGACCCACACATCGACAGCACGGGCCGAAGATGCCGGCACGTAGTGGACCGTCAGCGAATAGTCGGCCGCCTGCGCATCCAGATTCCAACCCAGCTTGTAGAGCGTGGGGGGCGCCTCGTAGCCTTCGCCGTTGTAGTTGAGATAGTGCTCGGCCTGCGCCGGCAGCAGATCAAAACGTCCATCGCCTGCCGCGGCAAGCGCAGCCGGACGAATCCGCAGTTCGCCCTTCCACGGCAATACGACGACCGGCATGAAGGCATCCACGCTGTCGCGCTGGGCGTCGCCGGTCGGCCAGTTGGCGAAGCGGTCCAGCGCGATGCTGACGTCCGCGCCTTCGCGTTGCACTTCCACCGTATCGCCCGGCGCGCCCAGTCGATACGCACGGCCCAGCGCGGTATCGGCCAGGCCCGGCAGGCGCAGCCGATGGTCGGCAGGCAGCTTGGATACGAACAGATAGAGCGCGTGCGGCCCGACGGTCGCGTAGCCGAAATCCAGCGCGGCGAAGGGTTGTTGGCGCGTGCCGTAGATGGCCTGGCCGTTGCGCTTGAGCCAGTCGCCGATGCCGCGCAGCACCTGTGCCTCGTATGGCACCACCGAGCCGTCGCCGCGCGGGCCGATGTTGAGCATGTAGTTGCCGCCCTGGCTGACGACGCGCACCAGCCGCGCGATGTTCTCGCGGATCTTGCCGGGCAAGTCGTTGCGCACCTGCCACGAGCGGTAACCCCAGGTTTGCGCGAACATCGATGCCGGCGATTGCCATGGCAACTCCATCGCCACGTCGGGCTCGCTGTTGTCGCCCATCACGGCGAAATCGCCCTGATAATTCCACACTCGTCCGGAAATCATCGTCTGCGGCTGCAGCGCGTGCACGGTGCGCGCGAAGTGCGCGCTTTGCGCGGGCGTGGGCTTGCCCATGTCGAACCAGATTTCGGCGATGGGGCCGTAATGGCTCAACAGCTCCTTGATTTGCGCGACGTTGAACGCTTCTTGCGCAGGCGTGATGGGATTGCTGTTGCCCTCGATGTAGGTGTTGCCGCCGGGATGGTGCCAGTCGATGGTGGAGTAATACACGCCGAATGTGAGGCCGCCGCGCGCGCAGGCCTCGGCCAGCTGCTTGACGATGTCGCGATGGTAGGGCGTGTCATCGACGGCGTTGTAGCGGGTCTGCGCGGTCTGGAACAGGTTGAAGCCGTCATGGTGCTTGGCGGTGATGACGATGAACTTCATCCCTGCCGCCTTAGCCAGCGCCACGATGGCATCGGCATCGAAGCGCACCGGATCGAACTGCGCGGCCAGCGCTTCATAATCCTTCGGCGGGATCGGCCCGTTGGCGAGAATCTGCTCGCTATAGCCATGGTCCACGCGCTTGCCGTTCCACATGCCGCCGGCGATGGAGTACAGACCGAAGTGGATGAACATCCCGAACTTGCGGTCCTGCCACGCCTTGATGGTCTGCGCGCTCGGGCCGGGGCCGGGCGGCGGCTGGGGCTCATCGAGCGGCCGGCGCGCCGGGATGGCGTCGGCGCCGGGCGGCGCGGCGGCCAGTAAGCCCTGCGACCAGCACGCCATGCCCAGCGCCAGCCACAACACGGCGCGCTGGCCGCCAAAGCGCTTCTTCATGTGCCTGGATCTCCGGACAGGGTCGGATGAACGAGGCGGCGACTTTACCGCGTCGGCCGTTTTGCAGCGCCAGGTAAAAGCACCCGACATTGCCCGCAACACCCTCAGCGGCTAAAGTTTGCGCGTTTCGGGTGTCCCCACGGCCTTGGCTGAAGGGGATGAAACGGGAAGCCGGTGCGCTGTTCACGCAGCAAGGCCGGCACTGCCCCCGCAACGGTAAGCGAGCGTTTTTTAGCGAACGATCACGCGCCACTGTGCTTTGGCATGGGAAGGCATCGTTCGCAGGCATGCACTTGCAAGCATGCCGCCCGCGAGTCCGGAGACCGGCCCGAAGCAAGGTTCTGGCAGCTCGCGGTGGGCGAGGCTCCGAATGCGTGCCACGACGCTTTGCGCCTGCCCGCATTCCGGTTCCCCTTATCTTCGCGCGATGGCCGGCTTATTTATTGACGCCGCGCGGGGACGCGCGGCAGGGGAACCGACATCATGTTGAAAAAAACTTCGCTGGCCCTGGCGCTGCTCGGCCTGGGACTGACTGCTCAAACCAGCCACGCACAGTCCGCCACCGGCACCGAGGGCAACAATACGCTCGAACCGGTCATCGTCACCGCAACACGCACCGCGATCAACGAAAGCGATTCGCTGTCTTCGGTCAGCGTGATCACGCGCGAGGATATCGATCGCCTGCAGCCGTCCTCGACCCTGGATCTGCTCAACGGCCTGCCCGGCATCAGCGTTACCCAGACCGGCGGCATCGGGCAATCGTCCTCGGTGTATGTGCGCGGCACCAATCCCACGCATGTGCTGGTGTTGATCGATGGCGTGCGCATCGGCTCGGTGAGCCTGGGCGTGGCGGCGCTGGAGCAGATTCCGGTGGACGTGATCGACCACATCGAGATCGTGCGCGGTCCGCGTGCCACCTTGTACGGCTCCGATGCGATCGGCGGCGTGATCCAGATCTTCACCCGCCACGGCCAGCCCAACGGCGGCATCTCGCCGTCGGTGAGCGTCACCGGCGGCAGCCATCACTACGTCAACGGCGAAGCGAGCGTTTCCGGCGGCGATTCCCATCTTTGGTACAACGCCAGCCTCGGCGGCGAATACACCGGCGGCATTCCCGCCTGCCGCATGGGCGCGGCGGAGCTGGGCGTGGCCTGTTTCGTGGACGATCCGCGCAACGACGCCTACCGCAACTGGAACGGCCTGGCCAACTTCGGCTATCGCTGGGACGACGGCACCGAACTGGCCTTCGACTGGCTGCGCAGCAAGAGCAACGTGGAATACGCCGGCTCGCCGTACAGCGGCAACGATGCGGTCGAAGCGCAGGAAGTAGCCGGCGCGCGCCTGAGCTTCTCGCCACTGGACATCTGGAAAGTGACGCTGGACGCCGGGCAGAGCCGCGACGACTTCGACACCTTCTACCAGGGCAGCTATTACGGCTTCTACTACCCGCGCATGGGCACCGGCTTTTTCGACTCGCGCCGCAACCAGGCTTCGTGGCAGAACGACATCACGCTGGCCGCCAACCAACTGCTGACGGTCGGCCTGGATTACCAGCAGGAACACATCTACAGCGACACCGGCTTCACCCAGACGACCCGCGGCGACACCGGCACCTTTGCGCTGTACCAGGGCACGTTCGGCCAGAACGAGGTGCAGCTGTCGGCACGGCACGACCACAACGATGAATTTGGCAACCACAACACCGGCACCGCGGCGTGGGGCTACCATTTCGACCAGGGTCCGGTGCTGTCCGTGAGCTACGGCACGGCGTTCCACGCGCCGACCTTCGACGATCTTTACTATCCGGCCTTCGGCGGCGTGCCCACGGCCAACCCCAACCTGCAGCCGGAAACCTCGCGCAGCGCCGAGATCGGCCTGACCCAGCAGCTGAACGGATGGAACTGGGGCGTCAACGCGTATCAGACGCGCATCAGCGACCTGATCGAGCTCAACGAAGCGTTCATCCCGATGAACATCAGCCGCGCGGTGATCCGCGGCATCGAAGGCCAGTTTGGCTTCACCCTGGACGATTGGCGCGTGCAGAACTACCTCACCCTGATGCAGCCCAAGAACGACGGCGCCGGCCCCGGCAACGGCAACCTGCTGCCGCGCCGCGCCAGGGACACCGGACGCGTGGACATCGATCGCAGCTTCGGCAAATTCGCCGTGGGCGCCACTTTCTTCGCCTCGGGCAAGCGCTACGACGACGAGGCCAACGCGTACCGCATGGGCGGCTACGCCACCACCGACTTTCGCGTCAGCTACACCCTGGCGCCGGGCTGGCAGGTGCAGGCCAAGCTTGCCAACGCGTTCGATCACAACTACGAAACGGCCTACTACTACAACCAGCTGGGCCGCACCTGGTATCTCACCTTCCGCTACAGCCCGTCGATCCACTGACGATGACGCCCCCGTCGCGGCGCATGCCGGGACGGGGAGTGGCTGAACAAGTTTGCGATTTCGACGAAAAATCCGCGCCCATGTCTTCCGGCAGGGTCGGACTTCAGGCACATTCGCACTGATCGCCTGCCAAGGCATAAGGTGCCCATGAATGTGCCCTTTTCTTTTGTTGCGCCGTCGTACGCGCTGGATGAGCGTGTGCGCCGCTTGCGTTGGCCTGACACCTGCCAGGTAGCGCGATGAACGTTTTTGCACCGATCATCCGCCGGCCCATCGGCACCTCGCTGCTGGCGATCGGCCTGAGCATTGCCGGCTTCTGCGCCTACCTGCTGCTGGGCGTGGCGGCGTTGCCGTCGCTGGATTTCCCGGGGTTGGTGGTGGTGGCCCAGTATCCGGGCGCCGACGCGCAGACCATGGCCGCTACCGTGGTGGCGCCGCTGGAACGACAGCTCGGCCGCATTCCCGGCATCCAGCAGATGACCTCCGACAGCAACGCCGGCGGCACCCAGATCCAGATCCTGTTCGACTTCGGCCGCAATGCCGACAAGGCCGCGCGCGACGTGCAGGCGGCGATCAACGCCGCGCAGCCGGACCTGCCCGCCGGCATGCAGCCGCCGCAGTATTTCAAGTTCGATACCGCCTCGATCCCGGTGCTGCTGATTTCGCTCACCTCCACCGGCATGCCGCCGGACAAGCTGTACGACCTCACCGATACGCTGCTCAAGCCGGCGGTGTCGCAGATCCCCGGCGTGGCGCAGGTGCAGGTGTTCGGCGGCTCGCCGCATGCGGTGCGGGTGACGCTGAACAACATGGCGCTGACTGCCAAGGGCATCACCGCCAACGACATCGCCAACACCCTGCGCGCGGCGAATGTGACCTCGCCGCAAGGCATGCTCAGCGACGGCATCCGCCAGATCACGGTGACCGCCAACGATGCGCTGCACACGCCGCAGGATTTCGCCTCGCTGGTGATCGCCAACCAGAAGGGCGTACCGGTGCACCTGTCGGACGTCGCCACCATTACCAGCGGCGCGCAGGATAAGTACCAGGCCGCGTGGTTCAACGGCCAGCGCGCGGTGTCGATGCAAATCAGCAAGCGGCCGGAGGCCAACTCCGTGGCGCTGGTGCAGCAGATCCGCGACCGCCTGCCGGCCCTGCGCAACCTGGTGCCGGCCAACATCACCATCACGCCGATCTTCGATCTCACCCAGGGCACCAAATCGGCGCTGCACGAAGTGGAAGTGGCGTTGCTGCTCAGTATCGTGATGGTGGCGCTGGTGATGCTGGTATTCCTGCGCCGCGTGCGCCCCACCCTGATCGCGATGATCAGCGTGCCGCTGTCGCTGGCCGGCGCGTTCGTGGTGATGTACGCGCTGGGCTTCACGCTCAACACGCTGTCGCTGATCGCGCTGGTGCTGTGCATCGGCTTCGTGGTCGACGATGCCATCGTGGTGATCGAAAACATCGTGCGCCACATGGAACACGGCATGGGCGCGCTCGAAGCCTCGTTGCTGGGCGTGCGCGAAATCGGCTTCACGGTGATCTCCATCACCGTCTCACTGGTGGCGGTGTTTGCGCCGATGGTGTTCGGCAACAACACACTGGTCATGCTGATGCGTGAATTCTCGGTCACGCTGATTGCCACGATCGTGATTTCCGCGCTGGTATCGCTCACCCTCACGCCGGCGCTATGCGGGCGCTACCTGCTGGCGGAAACGCCCGGCGAACACAAACCCGGCAAGCTCGAAGCGGCCATCGAGCGCTTCGACCGCTGGATGCTGCGCGTATACCAGCGCGGGCTGGACTGGGCGATGCACCACCGTCGCATCATGCGCTGGCAGCCGCCCATTTTGTTGCTGCTTACCGCCTTGCTCGCGGTCATCGTGGCCAAGACGGCAGGCGGCGGCCTGATGCCCAAGGAAGACACCGGCATGCTGATCCTGCAGATGTCGGCCGACGCAAACATCTCGCCCGAACTGATGGCCGCGCGCACGCAAGCCGTGGCGGCGATCATGCAGGCCGATCCGGCCGTGGCGGACGTCACCACCATCCTTGGCGGCAACAACAACAATGGCGCGGTCGGCAATGATTCCACGCTGTTTGTCGACCTCAAGCCGCTCGGCAAGGGTCCGGGCCAGCGCCCCGATGCGCTGGATAAAGTCATCGAGCGCCTGGACAAGAAATATAAAACCCTGCCGGACATGACCGTAACCATGCGCGCCCTGCAATTTCTCGGCGGCGGCAGCAACAAGGGCGGCGGCGAATACGCCTTCGACCTGGACAGCACCACCGGCGCGCCGCTGCAGCAGGCGACCCTGCGCCTGGCGCAGGTGATGCGCAAGATGAAGCCATTCACCAATGTCACCACCAGCTACGACAGCATCGGCAAGCAGCAACGGGTGGAAGTGGATCGCGATGCCGCCTCGCGCCTGCAGGTGGGCATGGGCCAGGTCGACCAGGCACTGGTCGATGCCTTCGGCCAGAACCCGGTGTCGGTGATTTATTCGGACATCAATCAATACCGCGTGGTACTGGCCGCCAGCAACGCCGATTCGCTAAGCCCCGATACCCTGCTCAATACCTACGTGCGCAATGCCCAGGGCAAGATGATTCCGCTGTCGGCGATTGCGCATATCCGGGCGAGCATCGCGCCGGTGGAAGTGCAGCATTTCAACCAGACCGAATCGTCCACCATCAGCTATAACCTGGCCAAGGACATCACCCAGGCCGACGGCTTGAAATACGTGGACCAGGCGATGTTCGCCGCGCAGCTGCCGCCCGGCATCACGCGCCGCTACACCGGCGACAACCAGAAACTGATGGAGGCGCTGGAAAATGCCCTGATCGTGTTCGCGGCGGTGATCGTGGTGATGTACATCGTGCTGGGCATTCTTTATGAAAGCCTGATCCATCCGCTGACCATTCTTTCCACCCTGCCCGCCGCGGGCATGGGTGCGTTCCTGGCGATGCTGCTTACGCATACGCAGCTGACCATGATGTCGGTCATCGCGGTGCTGATGCTCATCGGCATCGTGAAGAAGAACGCGATCCTGATGGTGGATTTCGCGCTGGTCGCCGAGCGCGAGCGGCAGCTGTCGCCGCCCGATGCGATCCGCGAGGCGGCGCTGGTGCGCTTCCGCCCGATCACCATGACCACGCTGGTGGCGATGGGTGCGGCGCTGCCGCTGGCGATCGGTTTCGGCATGGGTGCGGAAATGCGCCAGCCGCTGGGTATCGCGATCCTGGGCGGCCTGTCGGTGTCGCAGCTGCTGACCTTGCTCAGCACGCCGGCGATGTACCTGTGGCAGCACGACCGCCGCGTGCGCAAGGCGGCGCACAAGGCGCGGCGCGAGGAGCGGCGCTTGCGCAAATTGGGCAAGCAGGCGACGGCATCGCCGTGATGCGTTGACGCTTCGCCCTGGCGGCAAACGTGAACATCGAGCGCAACTGTAAACTTTCCGATACACCCGCTTCTCTCGCCGTCATTTTCGCGTATGCCAACGCATGCCTTCCGGCACGGCCGGACTTCAGGCACATTTGCCTGGAGCGATGTCAGCGTATGAAGTGGTTATGCATGGAATCCGCGCGCGCCATCCCAGTCGCTTCCTGACGCACGCCGCCGCGCGTGGCCGCAGGTGCCGCGCGTGAATATCTTCGAGCCGATCATCCGCCGTCCGGTCGCTACCTCGTTGCTGGCGATCGGGCTGGTCATTGCCGGCTTCTGCGCCTACCTGGTGCTGGGGCTGGCCGCGTTTCCCTCGATGCAGTTTCCCGCGATCACCGTGCAGGCGCTGGTACCCGGTGCCGATGCGCAAACGGTGGCGGCCACCGTGACGGCGCCGCTGGAACGGCAGCTCGGACGCATCCCGGGCATCCAGCAGATGACATCCGATGCCAATCCGGGCGGCACGCAGATCCAGATTCTGTTCAACCTCTCGCGCGGCGCGGACCAGGCGGCGCGCGACGTGCAACAGGCGATCAACGCGGCGATACCCGACCTGCCGGCGGTGATGGCGCTGTCGCCGCCGCAGTATTTCAAGGCGGATACGACGCAGATTCCCGTGCTGCTGCTGACCATGACTTCAACCAGCATGCCGCCGGACAAGCTCTACGATCTGGCCGATACGCTGATGCGCCCGGCGGTGTCGCAAATCACCGGCGTGGCGCAGGCGCAGCTGATCGGCGGCGCGCCGCACGCGATCCGCGTGTCGCTGAACAATGTCGCGCTCGCCGCCAAGGGTCTTACCGCCAACGACGTGGCCAATGCGCTGCGCGCGGCCAACGTGATGTCGCCGCAGGGCATCTTGAGCGACGGCATCACGCAGATGACGGTGACCGCCAACGACGGCCTGCAGACCGCCCGGGATTTTGCATCGCTGGTGATCGCCAACCAGAAGGGCGTGCCGGTGCGCCTGTCGGACGTGGCGACGGTCAGCAACGGCCAGCAGGACGCCTACCAGGCGGCCTGGTTCAACAACCGGCACGCCGTGGTGATGCAGGTGATGAAGCGGCCCGAGGCGAACGCGGTGGAACTGGTGCAGAAGATCCGCGACACCCTCCCCAAGCTGCAGGCGCTGGTGCCCGCCGACGTGAAGATCTCGCCGATCTTCGATCTCACCCGGTCCACCAAGTCGGCGCTGCATGAGGTGGAAGTGGCGCTGCTGCTCAGCATCGTGATGGTGGCGGCGGTGATGCTGGTGTTCCTGCGCCGCGTGCGGCCGATGGTGATCGCGATGTTCAGCGTGCCGCTGTCGCTCGCCGGCGCGTTCGTCCTGATGTACTCGCTCAATTTCACGCTCAACATGCTGTCGCTGATCGCGCTGGTGCTGTGCATCGGGTTTGTGGTGGACGACGCGATCGTGGTGATCGAAAACATCTTTCGCCACATGGAAAAGGGCGAGGATCCCCTGCATGCCTCGCTGATCGGCGTGCGCGAGATCGGCTTCACGGTGATCTCGATCACGCTGTCGCTGGTGGCGGTGTTCGCGCCGATGGTGTTCGGCAACAATTCGATGACGCTGCTGATGCGCGAATTCTCGGTCACGCTGATCGCCACGATCGTGATCTCGGCCATTGTGTCGCTGACGCTCACGCCCGCGCTGTGCGGCCATTACCTGAAGCGCGAAGCGGTCGGCGAACACACACCCGGCAGGCTGGAGCGTGCGGTTGAGCGCTTTGACCGGCGCTTGCTGCGCATCTACGAAAGCGCGCTGGACTGGGCCATGCGCCATCGCCGCATCATGCGCTGGCAGCCCTTGATCCTGCTGATCCTGACGGTCACGCTGGCCGTCGCCGTGGTAAAGACCGCCGGCGGCGCACTGATGCCCGAAGGCGACACCGGCATGCTGGAAGTGGATCTGGTCGCCGATCCGAACATCTCGCCTGTTCTGCTGGCGCGGCGCACGCAGGAGATCGAGGCGAGCATGCTGGCCGATCCTGCCGTATACGACGTCACCTCGTTTCTCGGCGGCAACAATACCAATGGCGCGGTGGGCAACGAGGCAACCTACTTCATCGACCTCAAACCGCGCGGCCACGGCCCGGGCGAGCGGCCCGATCCGGTGGAAAAGGTCATTGCGCGGCTCAACGAGCATTACAAGAAGCTCACCGATGTCGACATCACCATCACCAGCCTGGGCTTTTTCAGCAGCAGCAGCGGCGCCAAGGCCAAGGGCAAATACGAATTCGACCTGACCAGCACCGGCGGCCAGCCGCTGCAGCAGCCCACCCTGCATTTGGCCGAGGTGATGCGCAAGATGAAGCCGTTCCGCGATGTCAGCACCACGTTCGACAACATCGGCGCGCAACAGCTGCTCCAGGTCGATCGCAACGCAGCCTCGCGCTTGCAGGTCGGCATGGGCGATATCGACCAGGCGCTGGCCAACGGCTTCGGCCAGACGCCGGTATCGGTGATTTATTCCGATCTCAATCAATACCAGGTGATTCTGAGCGCCGACAACGCCAACTCGGTCAGCCCCGACACGCTGCTCAATCTCTACGTACGCAACGCCAGCAACAAGATGGTGCCGCTGTCGGCGATGGCGCACATCAAACCGTACATTGAACCGATCGACATCCAGCACTACAACCAGCTCGAATCGGCCACCATCCATTACAACCTGGCCGATGGCGTGACGCAGGCCGACGGCCTGAAATTTGTGGACCAGGCGATCTATGCCGCGCAGCTGCCGTCGGGCGTGATGAAGAAATTCACCGGCGACAACCAGAAACTGGTGGATGCGGCGACCAATGCGGGGATCGTCTTCATTGCGGTGATCCTGGCTATGTATATCGTGCTGGGCATGCTCTATGAGAGCCTGATCCATCCGCTGACGATTCTTTCCACGCTGCCGGCGGCGGGCATGGGTGCGTTCCTGGCGATGCTGATTACGCATACGCAGGTGTCAACCATGTCGGTGATCGCCGTGCTGATGCTGATCGGCATTGTGAAAAAGAACGCGATCCTGATGGTGGATTTTGCCCTCGTCGCCGAGCGCGAGGACCGTCTGTCACCGCCCGAGGCGATCCGCGAAGCCGCGCTGGTGCGCTTTCGCCCGATCACCATGACCACGCTGGTGGCGATGGGCGCGGCCCTGCCGCTGGCGATCGGCTTTGGTACCGGTGCGGAAATGCGCCAGCCGCTGGGCATCGCGATCCTGGGCGGCCTGTTCGTGTCGCAGCTGCTGACCTTGCTTAGTACCCCGGCGATCTATCTGTGGCAGCACGACCGGCGCGTGCGCAAGGCCGAACGCAAAGCCAGGCGCGCGGAAAAACGCCGGCTGCGCCAGCTCGGCAAGCCGATTGCGCTGCCCGACTGAAGCGCCTTCAATCGCTGGGGCTGGTGCAGGCGGCGTAGCGCTTGCCTTCCACTTGCAGTACGTCGTGTCCGTCCAGCGTCACGTCACCGGTGTAGTGCTTGGGCGAATCGAGCTGGATACGGCCGTTGCCGGCCGCCGGCTGGCCGCCGCAGTCCACGGTCCAGGCCAGCGCCGTGCTGGTGCGGTGTTCGCCGCTGCGTGTGCAGTGCTCGCCGGGCACCATCGCATCGACGAAGGTGGCCCATGGATCGCCGCCGTCGTACAGGCACTTCCATTGCACCGTAGCCGGGCCGGCACGCCCGTCTTTAAGCGTGTGCAGGGTGATTTTCCACAGACCCGGCATGGCCTGGAAATCGCCGGGATCGGCATGGGTACGAGGGCTGAAACTGCCGGACGCGCCAAGCAGCACCAGTGCGGCGATCGGGTTGGACCAGCGGTGCCAGCGAGCGGCGGGATGCGCAAGCAAACTCATCGTCTTCATCGTTCCCATCAGCACAAAGCGGATGCCCCGCCCACCTGCGCGGGCGGGGCATTGGATCAGCATACTCAGTTTTGTGTTGCAGCCACGTTGACGTCCGGGTTCCATCCGCGGAAGTCGAACATGTCCATCAGGTCCCCGATGGCCGGCGCGTTGACCGGGACGTAGGGGTTGTTGCCGAACTGGATCGGGTTGGGCAGGTTGTCGCGGCTGCGACGGGAGATCGTCTCGTCGATGCCCCAGTTCGCTTCGACGAATTTGTCGAACGACACGTGGTCATAGTACGTGTGCACCACGCGGCCGCCCTGCGAATACTTGGACACCACCAGCAGCGGGATGCGCGTGCCGTCGCCGAAGAAGTCGATCGGCTGCACGTAGCCCGAATCGTAGTAACCGCCGCCTTCGTCGAAGGTGATCATCACCGCCGTGTTGTTCCACAGCTGCGGGTTGGCCTGGACCATCTGCACGATTTTCTGCACGTAGCCCTCGAACAGCTCCAGCTTGGACGAAGCCGGGTGGCCGTCCAGCAGTCCGTCCGGCTTGGCGATGGCCACCGCCGGCAGGGTGCCGTTCTGGATGTCGCTGTAGAGGTTGTTGATGTCCTGGTTATTCGCGCGCAGAGTCGGGTTGGTCATGATCTGCTTGGAATACAGGAACGGATCGCAGATGTTGCAAAAGGTACCGGCTTCGCCGTCTTCGGTGCCGTTGGACCAGCCTTCGCCGTAATACTTCCAGCTTACGTTATGGCGCGTCAGCAGCAGCGCGAGGTTTTGCTGCGTTACCGGCGGGATGGTGAACTGGTTGGCGCCCAGCGGCGCGGGCGTGCCGTCGCCCAGGTAGCCGGGGTTGTAGTTGTTGACCAGGTAATACGCCCCGGATTTGCAATCGGTGCCGCGGAAAGTGCGGTACGGCAGGCTCTTAAGATAGCTGCGCACCGCGCCGACGCCCGGTTGGGTATCGTCCGCGCAGTTGACGTAGGAGCCGCCGCTGTAGCCGTCCTGCACCCACCAGTTGTTGGTGCCCGATTGCGTGTTGGGGTTTTCGATCTGGTTGCTCGGCGGCACCGCGGGATTGCCGTTGGCATCGGCGTAATAGATCGCGTCGCCGAAGCCCAGCATGATGTGATTGGCGCCCGTGCCGCCCATCACCGACTGGTGGAAGTTGTCGCTCAGCGCGAACTGCTGGGCAAGTTGCTTCAGATACGGCGCATCGCCCTGCGCCATGTTCAGGAACTGCATCGAGGTGGAGCCTTCGCCCGTGCTTTCATCCGTGAAACCGGCCGGCTGCGTGGCGCCGTTGTTGCCCGCGCCCATGGTCACTTCCACCCACGGGAACAGGTCGGCGCGGCAACCGCTGGGGTTGGCGCGGGTGGCTTGGCTGACGTTGCAGTCCAGCTGCTGCCACATCTGGAAGAAGCGATGCACGGGACTGTTGGCGTAGTCGTTGTAGCTGATCGACGCGTGCATGTTGACCGGCGCGTTGGCCAGCGTGGACGGGAAGCGCGTATCGACCGCGTCATTGGGCAGGCCCGTGCCGCCTTCGGCGAGTTCGGGATAGTCGGCCGTGGGCAGGCCCGGCTCGATCGCCTCGGCCTGCGCGGCCGATGACAGATACGGCTGCGTCGGCGCGCCACCGGTGTTCATCTGGGGCAGCTGCGTATACGCGCTGGTGCGGGTGGGCGATGGGGTGTAATCGCCGGTCTGGCTTGCCTGCCATTGCTCGGCCTTGGCCACGTTCGGGCCCGGCGTGCCGTCGGCGTTGACGATGCCTTCGGAAAGCAGGTTGTACACCGTCTGCCCGGCCGGCGGCCGATAGGTGCCGAAGACGTGATCGAAGGTGCGGTTTTCACCGATCAGCAGGATGACGTGCTTGATGGGCGTGCGCGTGCGGTTGCTATTGTCTTTACCTGTATTGGGGCTATACAGCGTAATGGTGCCGCCGGACTGGCCGCTGGCGGGCGTCGTCGCCGAGTTCGGCACGTTGGCGCGGAAACTCGCGTCATTGGGTGGATTGGTGGTTTGCGCGTTGGCCAGTCCGACAAGGCTGGTCACGAGCGCCCCAAACAGAAACGGCTTCAACCGGGTACGGTCAAACTTCGTGGGCATGACTGGTGTCTCCTGCTGGCGATCCCAAAGAGAGCCTGCATCGCGTAATCCCCCTGATTACAGTCCGCGCAGACGCGTGTCGTCGCCGTCTCTCGCGGACCGCCCGCAAGTGTGGCCCTGTTACATGACGCGGCGTTGGCAGCAACGCGACACGCCGTCATCGCACGATGACCGTCCTGCGACAAGCGTGATCGGGCGCACTACTTCAACTTGACGCCGTATTTACGTCTGGGCGGCCAAAACCTCGTAAGGACGCATCATTTCGTTGTCCTCGTGTTCGAGGAAATGGCAGTGCCACACATAACGGCCCGGCTCGCCCTCGAAGCGCATGGCGATGCGCGTCACCATGCCCGGATCGGCGCGCACGGTGTCCTTCCAGCCCATCTCATGCGGTTCGGGCACCTGCGCGGGGCCGGTGAAGGTCAACGTGCGATGGGCGTTCCAGGCGAACAGGTCGAACGGGCGCCGGTCGATGAGCTGGAAACGCACCAGATGCAGATGGACCGGATGCGCATCGCCGCTGAGATTGACGAAGCTCCAGGTCTCCAGCGAGTCCTGGCGCGGATTTTCCGAGATCGGATCGGACCAGCGCTTGCCGTCCAGCAACATCACCAGTGCGTTGCCGTTGGCGTCGTCGAGTTCGTTCAAGGTAAGGATGCGCGCTCGCGCGGCGCGGGCCGGATCGATGCGGGGCACCTCGCGCAACGTCGCCGGCAGCACCGAGGCGTCGGGTCCGCCATGACGGCGCACGCGAAATTCCACGATGCCCTGCGACTGGTGGCGAAGCAGCACGGTTTTGCCCGCGAGCTTGGAGAAATCGATAATCACATCGGCGCGTTCGGCCGGATAGAGCTCCACGCGTGCGCGTTCGATCGGCACGGGCAACAGGCCTTGGTCGGTGCCGATCTGCTGGAACGCCTGGTCCTGCGACAGCGACAGGTCGAAGAAACTCGTATTGGCCACATTGATCAGGCGAAAACGGTAGCGGCGCGGCTCCACGTCCAGATACGGAAAGATCTTGCCGTTGCACAGCGCCAGATTACCGTTGCATTGCATGACCCACGGCGCGTCCGGATCGTTCGACACCGGGTAATACAGCTGGCCGTCTTGCGCGACCAGCCGGTCGCACAGGATCAGCGGTATGTCGTAGTCGCCCGCGGGCAGGCCCAGCGCTTGTTCATGCGCGTCGCGCACGATGAACGCGCCGGCAAGGCCCGCATAGATGTTGAGCCGGGTGATGCCCATGGCGTGATCGTGATACCACAGCGTTGCCGCATCCTGGCTGTTGGGGTAGCGATACAACGCCGAGCGGCCCGGCACGTACCAGTCTTCCGGATAACCATCGGCATTGGCCGGCGCGCGCGCGCCATGCACGTGCGTCACCACCCGCACCTCGGGTTTATCGCGTTCCGCGCCGTGGACGTGATGATCGATCGGCAGGAAGTGCTTTTCCGGCAGCGCGTTCACCCACTCGACCAGTAGCGGCTCGTCGCGGTGCGTTTCCAATGTCGGCCCAGGGAACATGCCCTCGTAGCCCCACAAGGGCGTGGCGGGGATGTCGCGATGCAATTTTGCCTTGAACGCGCGCATTTCCATGCGGTAGTAGGCAAGCTCTTTGCCATGATGCAGCGGATCGGCACGCTTTCCCCGCGCGCGCGCGATCGGCGGCACCGGCAGCGGATCGACGAAGCGCGCCAGCGAAGTGGGATTGATCAGCGGTACGTTGGGCGCGGCCAGCGTCGGCGCCATCGCACGCATCGGCATCTTCATCTGCGCCATGGCGGGGCGCCAGAAGCCGGCGAACGCGCTCGCGCCGAGCAGGCCGCCGGTGGCGTGCAGGAATCGGCGCCGCGTCAGTGTCATTGGCGGTCCCGCGATCCGCGGCGCATGGCGGCGGCAAGCATGCGGCGGCGGGCCATCGGCGGCCCGCTGGCGTGGAAGGGGTGAGTCATCGTACCCACCCTAAACAGCGTAGATGACAGACATGTGGCGAGGACTCGCCACGGCGTGCGCACCGCGGTCTTCCACTCGCCCCTCGCCGGCATGCGGCGAAAAGGATGCGCACGCAACAAGCTGTGCCGGCAGGATATGCAAACAACAACGGGCGCCCAGGCGCCCGTCGTTGTGCACGCTTGCCATGCAACCGCCGTCAGATCGCGTAATACATCTGGAATTCCAGCGGATGCGTACTGGCGCGATAGCGCGTCACTTCCTGCATCTTCAGTTCGATGTAGGCATCGATGAAGTCGTCGGTGAACACGCCGCCGGCCTTGAGGAAGTCGCGATCCTTGTCCAGCGCTTCCAGCGCGGCGTCGAGGCTGGAGCACACCTGCGGGATGTTCTTCTCTTCTTCCGGCGGCAGATCGTAGAGATCCTTGTCGGCCGGCGCACCCGGGTCGATCTTGTTCAGGATGCCGTCCAGGCCCGCCATCATCAGCGCGGTGAAGGTGAGGTAGCCCGACTGCATCGGATCGGGGAAGCGCACTTCGATGCGGCGACCCTTGGGGTTGGACACAAACGGAATGCGGCAGCTCGCCGAGCGGTTGCGCGCGGAGTAGGCCAGCATCACCGGCGCTTCGAAGCCCGGCACCAGGCGCTTGTAGCTGTTGGTGGTGGAGTTGGCGAACGCGTTGATCGCCTTGGCATGCTTGAAGATGCCGCCGATGTACCACAGCGCGGTCTGCGACAGGCCGCCGTAGAGATCGCCGGAGAACAGGTTCTTGCCGTCCTTGCTCAAGGACTGGTGCACGTGCATGCCGCTGCCGTTGTCGCCGACGATCGGCTTGGGCATGAAGGTGACGGTCTTGCCGTTCTGGTGCGCCACGTTCTTGATGACGTACTTCATGGTCATCAGCTCGTCGGCCTTCTGCACCAGCGTGTTGAAGCGGGTGCCGATTTCGCACTGGCCGGCGTTGGCCACTTCATGGTGATGCACTTCCACCACCTGGCCAAGCGATTGGAGCACCTTGCACATGTCCGCACGCAGGTCGCCGAGCGAGTCCACCGGGCTGACCGGGAAATAGCCGCCTTTCACGCCCGGACGATGGCCGCTGTTGCCTTCGTCGTACTTGAAGCGCGAACTCCACGCCGCTTCCTGCGATTCGATTTCGTAGAACACGCGGCCCATGTCGTTCTGCCAGCGCACCGAATCGAAAATGAAGAATTCCGGCTCCGGACCGAAGAACGCGGTGTCGGCGACGCCGGTGGATTTGAGAAACGCCTCGGCGCGCTTGGCGATGGAACGCGGATCGCGGCCGTAGGCCTGCATGGTGCTCGGCTCCAGCACGTCGCAATGCAGCACCAGCTGGGTGTGGCCGCTGAACGGATCGAGGTAGGCGGTGGCCGGATCGGGCATCAGCACCATGTCCGACTCGTTGATGCCCTTCCAGCCGGAGATCGAGGAGCCGTCGAACATCTTGCCGTCCTCGAAAGTGGACTCGTCGATGGCGTGGGCGGGGAAGGTCACGTGGTGGTGCTTGCCGAGCATGTCGGCAAAACGCAGGTCGACGAACTCGACGTCATGTTCTTGGATCAGGTCGAGTACTTTCTTGGCGGACATGGAGAAACCTCGGGGTCAGGATGTGGATCGCGCGTGCTTGCCTGCAAGCGCCGTACCAAGTTGCAAAGTGTTTTTACATCAATAGCTTGAGCTTCAATGTCGCGCGGGGAGGAGCCTGCGATGCACCATTTTGTAACGCACATTGCTTCGCGATGGTGCAACTTTTCATAGCCTGCCGTCCACCCGTGCCCACCTCGGCGGGTCGATCATTCCACCTAAGCTATGCCGTTTCGTGTCCGACTGCACGCGGCAGCACTCAACTCGCCGGAGGCCCTGCCATGCCCGACCTGATCCGCGTCGCCCTGCTGGGCATCATCGAAGGCGTGACCGAGTTTCTGCCGATCTCCAGCACCGGCCACCTGTTGATGGCGGAGAAGTTCGGGCTGGGCGCGCGCTCGGACCTGTTCAATGTGGGCATCCAAGCCGGCGCGATCCTGGCGATCACGCTGATTTACCGCAAGCGCATCGGGCAGTTGCTGACCCAGTGGCGCCAACCCGGCCAGCGTGACTATCTGCTCAAGCTGATGGCTGCGTTCGCGATCACCTGCCTGCTGGGCGCGCTGGTGACGCACTACGGCTTCAAATTGCCCGAGACGATCACGCCGATCGCGTGGGCGCTGCTGATCGGCGGTTTCTGGATCCTGGCAGCCGAGGCGATCGCAGCGCGCCAGACCGATCGCACGGCGGTGACGTGGCGCGTGGCGATCCTGGTCGGCATTGCGCAAATTGTGGCCGGCGTGTTCCCGGGCACCTCGCGTTCGGGCGCCACGATTTTCACGGCGATGCTCGCCGGTACCAGCAACCGTTCGGCCGCGGCCGAGTTTTCGTTCCTGGTCGGCATCCCAACCATGTATGCGGCGACCGGCTATGCGTTGCTGAGCATGCTCAAGCACGGCAGCGCCGCGCACGAAGACTGGCGCGCGCTCATGGTTGGCTTCGCGGTGTCGCTGATCGTGGCTTTTATCGCCGTGAAATGGCTGCTCGGCTACATTCGCACGCACCGCTTCACCGGGTTCGCGCTGTATCGCATCGCGCTGGGCGCGGCCTTGTTGTGGCTGACGCCGCCCGGCGCGTGAGGGTCGTTACTGCGCGCGCGAACGCTGCTTCTCCCGCCCGGCCGGGCGGAACGCTTCGACCACCGGCGGCGCCACGTGCCCCATCGATTCGAACGGACGCTCGAACAGCTCGCGCGCCCACTCGATAAAAGCCTGCACGCGCGCGGACAGGTGTTTCTTCTGCGGATAGACGATCCACACCGACTTGCCGGTGGAGGTGACGTCGGTCATTACCGGCTCCAGCTTGCCCAGGTCCAGCATGCAGGCGGCCAGCACGTGCGGTGCCTGGATGATGCCCAAGCCCGCGACCGCGGCCTGGATGACCGATTCGCCGTCGTTGATCAGCATATGCGCGTCGATGTCCACTTCGACGCGTCCGCCGGGCGTATCGAACTGCCACTGGCGCGGGCGGCCGTTGGCGTAGACATAGTTGATGCAGCGGTGGTTCTTCAGATCCTCGATGCTGGCCGGCGCGCCGTACTTTTGCAGGTATTCGGGAGAGGCCAGCAGCACGTTCTTGAAATAGCCGATCTTGCGCGCGATCAGGCTGGAATCCTCCAACTCACCCATGCGGATGGCGCAATCGACCCCTTCCTCGTTAAGGTCGTAAGGGTAGTCGCACATCATCAGCTCGAGGCGGATATCGGGGTAGCGGCGCTCGAAATCGCTGAGCTGGGGGATGATGGCCGCGCGGCCCACCGAGACGGTCATCCCAACCCGCAACTTGCCCTTCGGCTTGCGATTGGCGTAGCCCAGCGCCTCGGTGGCCTCGGTGAGATCGGCAAGGATTTCCTTGCAACGTGCATAGAACGAGGCCCCATCGTCGGTCAAACGTAGCGACCGGGTGGAACGGAACAGCAGCCGGGCCCCGAGTTGCTCTTCCAGCCGGGAGACCGCGCGGCTGACCCCGGAAGGGGTCATGCCCAGTTGCGCGGCGGCGCTGGCAAAACTCTTCGCTTCGACCACGCGGACGAAGGCGGATATGGCGGAAAAGTCTTCCATAGCTTCGATTTTGACTCGATTCGTGACTGGCTGTCAGGAGTGGCTTGCGCAACGAACGCATTTTCTGTGCTAGATAGTACACCCATTATTCGTTTCCCTCACCGTGCTGCACTGCCGCACGATCATCTCCAGGGAGCGAAACGATGTTTAAGAAAACCATCCTGGCCGGCCTTGTCGTGGTAGCGATCGCCGGCAGTTGGGCTCTTTTAAGCCACCACGGCGGCGCTCAGGCGCAGTCGGCCAACGCCGGCGGCGGCCTGCCCGAAGTCACCGTCGCCCAGGCCATGCTGCGCCCGATCAGCGACAGCGCCGATTTCACCGGCCAGCTGCAGGCGGTCGATACCGTGCAGGTGCGCCCGCGCGTGGGCGGTTATGTGGACGCGGTGCAGTTCAAGGAAGGCGCTTTGGTGCACCAGGGCGATGTGCTGTTCCGCATCGACCCGCGCCCGTTCCAGGCCGAGGTCGACCGCCTCACCGCCAACCGCGCCCAGGCTCAGGCCCAGCTCGGGCTGGCCCAGGCCAATGCCGCCCGCGCCCGGCGCCTGCTGGCCCAGCACGCGATCTCGCAGGAAGACGCCGACAGCATGGTCACCGGCGAGCAAAGTGCCGCCGCCACCTTGGCCGCCGCCACCGCGGCGCTGGCCAATGCCCGGCTCAACCTCGACTGGACCCAGGTGCGCGCGCCGATCGACGGCCACGTCAGCAACGCCCGCATCATGCCGGGCAACCTGGTAAGCAGTTCGGACGTGTTGACCAGCGTGGTCTCGGTCAATCCCATCTACGTGTACTTCGACGTCGATGAGCAGACCTGGCTCAAGCTCGATCGCCTGCGCCGCGATGCCGCCCGCAGCGGCCGCGCCCCGCGCATCGAGGCGACCATGGGCCTGGCCGACGAGCAAGGCTATCCGCACGTCGGACGCATCGACTTCGTCGACAACCAGCTGCGCGTAGGCTCGGGCACGATGCGCCTGCGCGCGGTGTTCGACGATGAAGACGGCCTGCTCACCCCCGGCCTGTATGCGCATGTGCGCCTGCAGAGCGGCCAGCCGCGCCAGCGCCTGCTGGTGGACGACCGCGCCATCGGCACGGACCTGAGCAACCAGTTCGTTTATGTGGTGGATGCCCAGCACAAGGTGCAGTACCACAAGGTCGACACCGGTGCGCTGTTTCACGGCCTGCGGGTGATCGAGAGCGGACTTAATCCCGGCGACGTGGTGGTGATCAACGGCTTGCAGCACGTGCGGCCCGGCGCCGAAGTCAACGCCACGCAGGTCGCGATGGATGCACGCCTCTCGCCTGAAGACAAGGCGCTGGTGGATGCCGCCGCGGCCGATCCGAGCGGCCAGCAAGACACACGCACCGCGCAGACCGGCAACACGGCGCAGAAACACCCGCAAGGCTGAGCCTGGCCGCTGCCTTTCCCCGTGCAGCGGGGAAGGCAGCGATGGGGTCGAGCCCGCGCACCAGGTAAAAGCGCCACCCCTTCCAAGCTCCGCCTGCCCGCAGGGGGAGAGGCAACAACCATTGCTGCGGTTTTATCGCTTTCGAGAGATTAACCATGAAAAACATCGCACAGTTTTTCGTCGACCGGCCGATCATGGCCGCGGTGCTTTCGCTGATCTTCGTGATCGCCGGCAGCATCGCGGTGTTCAAGCTGCCGATCAGCGAATATCCCGAAGTGGTGCCGCCCACCGTCGTGGTGCGCGCCAATTATCCCGGCGCCAGCCCCGAGGTGATCGGCGAAACCGTCGCCACGCCGCTGGAGGAACAGATCAACGGCGTCGAGGGCATGTTGTATTCGTCCTCGCAGGCCACCAGCGACGGCCAGATGACCTTGACCGTCACCTTCGCGCTCGGCACTGATCTGAACAATGCGCAGGTGGAAGTGCAAAACCGCGTATCGCAGGCGCTGCCGCGTCTGCCCGAGGAAGTGCAGCGGCTGGGTGTCACCACGCAGAAAAGCTCGCCCGACCTGACCATGGTGGTGCACCTTACCTCGCCGGATAAGCGCTACGACATGCTGTACCTGTCCAACTACGCGCGCCTGCACGTGAAGGACACGCTCGCCCGCCTGGATGGCGTGGGCGATGTGCAGATTTTCGGCGCCGGCGAATACAGCATGCGCGTGTGGCTGGACCCCAATAAGCTGGCCCAGCGCAGCATGACCACCAGCGACATCGTGCATGCGATCCAGGAGCAGAACGTGGCCGTGGCGGCCGGTGCGCTGAATGCGCCGCCGGTGCCGGGCAATACGGATTTCCAGCTCAACGTGCAAACGCAGGGACGCCTGAGCACGGTGGATGATTTCAACAACATCATCGTGCGTACCGATGCGGACGGCAGCGTGGTGCATCTGCGCGACGTGGCGCGGGTGGAACTGGGCTCCAACCAGTACGCGCTGCGCAGCCTGCTCAACAACCAGCCGGCGGTGGCGATTCCGATCTTCGCGCGGCCCGGTTCCAATGCCATCCAGATCTCCGACGAAGTGCGCGCCACCATGGCGAACTTGAAAAAGGACTTTCCGCAAGGTGTGCAATACAGCATCGTCTACGACCCGACCGTGTTCGTGCGCGGCTCGATCGAAGCGGTGGCGCACACCTTGCTGGAAGCGATCTTCCTGGTCGTGCTGGTGGTGATCCTGTTCCTGCAGACCTGGCGCGCATCGATCATTCCGCTGGTGGCCGTGCCGGTATCGCTGATCGGCACGTTCGCGATCATGTATCTGGTCGGCTTTTCGCTCAACGCGCTATCGCTGTTCGGCTTGGTGCTGGCGATCGGCATCGTGGTGGACGACGCGATCGTGGTGGTGGAAAACGTCGAGCGCAACATCGAGCTCGGCCACGCGCCCAAGGAAGCGACACGACGCGCGATGAACGAAGTCACCGGTCCGATCATCGCGACCGCACTGGTGTTGTGCGCGGTGTTCGTGCCCACGGCTTTCATCAGCGGCCTTACCGGCCAGTTCTATCGCCAGTTCGCGCTGACGATCGCGATCTCCACGGTGATCTCGGCCTTCAATTCGCTGAGCCTGAGCCCCGCGCTGGCCGCCGTGCTGCTGAAAGGGCATGACGCGCCGAAGGATCGACTGGCGCTGCTGATGGACAAGGGATTGGGCTGGCTCTTCCGACCCTTCAATCGCTTCTTCCATCGCAGTGCGGATGCTTATGTCGGTGGCGTGAACCGCATTGTCGGCAAGGGTCCGGCAGCGCTGGTGGTGTATGCCGGCTTGATCGGCCTGGCGTGGCTGGGCTTCAGCCATGTGCCGATGGGTTTCGTGCCGCAGCAGGACCAGCAATACCTGGTGTCGTTCGCGCAATTGCCGGATGCCGCTTCGCTGGATCGCACGGAAGATGTGATCCGCCGCATGTCGGAGATGGCCTTGAAGCAACCGGGCGTGCAAAGCGCGGTGGCATTCCCGGGCCTGTCGATCAACGGCTTCACCAATGCCACCAACTCCGGCATCGTGTTCGAAACGCTCAAACCGTTCGATGAGCGTCGCGATCCGTCGCTCTCGGCGGGTGCGATTGCCGCCGCATTGAACCAGAAGTTCGCGACCATCCAGGATGCGTACATCGCCACGTTCCCGCCGCCGCCTGTACAGGGCCTGGGCACCATCGGCGGTTTCCGTATCCAGGTCGAGGATCGCGGGCAGCTGGGTTTCGACGAGCTGTACAAGCAGACCCAGAATCTGATCGCGAAGAGCCAGCAGGTACCCGCCTTGGCTGGCCTGTTTTCCAGCTATCAGGTGAGCGTGCCGCAGATCGATGCGAACGTGGACCGCGAAAAGGCGAAAGCCGAAGGCGTGGATCTGGGTGATGTCGACGAAACCTTGCAGGCATACCTGGGTTCGCTGTACGTGAACGACTTCAACCGTTTCGGCCGCATCTATCAGGTCAACGTTTCGGCCGAGCCGGCCTTTCGCCACGAGCCGCAGAACATCCTGCAGCTGAAGACGCGCAGCGCCAACGGCGAGATGGTGCCGCTGGGTTCGTTCGTGACGGTGCAGCGTTCGGCGGGATTGGAACGCGTACAGCACTACAACGGCTACATCACGGCCGAGATCAACGGCGGCCCCGCCCCCGGCTTCAGTTCGGGCCAGGCGCAGGCGGCGATGGAGAAACTGGCGCAGGACAATCTGCCCAATGGCATGAGCTACGAATGGACCGATCTCACCTATCAGCAGATTCTCGCCGGCAACACCGCCGTGCTGGTGTTCCCGTTGTGCGTGCTGCTGGTGTTCCTGGTGCTGTCCTCGCTGTACGAAAGCTGGTCGCTGCCGCTGGCGGTGATCCTGATCGTGCCGATGAGCGTGCTGTCGGCGCTGACCGGCGTGTGGCTCACCGGTGGCGACAACAACATCTTCACGCAGATCGGTTTGATCGTCTTGGTGGGCCTGGCGTGCAAGAACGCCATCCTGATCGTGGAGTTCGCACGCGAGCGCCAGCATGAAGGCATGTCGCGCCACGATGCGGTGCTGGAAGCGGCCCGCCTGCGTCTGCGCCCGATCCTGATGACGTCGATCGCCTTCATCATGGGCGTGGTGCCGCTGGTGACCTCGCACGGCGCTGGCGCGGAGATGCGTCACGCGATGGGCGTGGCGGTGTTCTCCGGCATGTTGGGCGTGACCATTTTCGGCTTGATCTATACCCCGCTGTTCTACGTGCTGATCCGCGCCGTGGTGGAACGCCGCGAAGCGCGCAAGAAGCAGCACGCATCCAACTTGCCCGCTTTGGAGGGCCATTGAGATGATCCGTTTGCTACGTAATACCGCCTTGTTCGCCGCACTCGCGCTGGCCGGATGTGCCAGCGTGGGGCCGGACTACAAGACACCGCACACGCCGTCGGCGACGCTGCAGGGCATCGACGCGCAATGGGAAAGCAACACGCAGTTCCAGGCTGCGTGGTGGAAGCAGTTCAACGATCCTGCTCTTGATGCACTGATTGAGCACGCGGCCAAGGGTAGCCTCGACCTGGCGATTGCGCAGGCGCGGCTGGCCGAATCGCGCGCACTGCTGGGCACGGCGAAGTCGGACCAGATTCCCACGATCGACGCCGGCGCGTCCTATAGCCGCGCGTTCGAGCAACAGCCTGGCTTCACCACGCAGCGCATTCCGATCGATACCTATCAGGCCGGCTTCGATGCGTCGTGGGAAATCGACGTCTTCGGCGGCATTCGCCGCTCGGTGGAGGCGGCGCGTGCGGATACTCAGGCGAGCGAGGCGTCATTGCGCGATGCGCAGGTGAGCTTGTTTGCCGAAGTGGCGCGCAATTATTTCGAACTGCGCGGTACCCAGCAGCGGCTGGCGATTGCCGAGCGCAACATTGCCAACCAGGCCGATACATTGAAGCTGATCAGCGCCCGCGCACAGATCGGCACCGCCTCCGAACAGGACGTGGCCAGCGCCAGTGCACAGCTCAGCGCGGCCAAAGCGCAATTGCCGGTGCTGGATGCGCAGGCGCGCGGGTACACCTATCGCCTGGCGGTGCTGCTGGGCGAGCGGCCGGGCGAGCTGGATGTCGATGTGTCACCGGCGACGTTCAAGCCGGTGTCGACGGCGCTGCCGGTCGGCGATGCCGGCGACGCCCTGTCGCGCCGGCCCGACGTGCGCATCGCCGAACGCGAGTATGCGGCGGCCACCGCGCGCATCGGCGTGGCCAAGGCGGACTTTTTCCCGCATATCACGCTCGGCGGTTTCGTCGGTTTCCTGGCCGGACGCAGCAATGACTTCGGCGGCCCGGCCTCGCGTGCGTTCTCGTTCATGCCCACCATCACCTGGAACGGCTTGAACGTCGAACGCGTGCGTTCGAACCTGCACGCCAGCGAGGCGCGCGCCGATGCCGCGCAAGCCAATTACCAGCGCGCGGTGCTGCTGGCAGTGGAGGACGTGGATAACGCGGTGGTCAATTACAACGCCGAACACGCACGGGTCGAGCAGTTGATCGTGCAGGCACAGGAAAGCCGCCGCGCCGCCGATCTGGCGCGCGTGCGTTACCAGGAAGGTGCGACCGGCTATCTGGAGTTGCTGGATGCCGAACGCGTGCAGTTGTCGGCGGAGGATGCGCTGGCGCAATCGGAGAGCGCCATCGATACGCGCGCCGTGGCGTTGTACAAGGCGCTTGGTGGCGGCTGGCAGGCGTGCGGCGACAACCATTGCTCGCAAGTAGCCCAAGTACCGTAATCGTTAGTCTTACCTAATCGTCATTCCGGCCCAGGCCGGAATGACGAGCGCGAGATCTGCGGCAAGTGATGCCAATCAGCGCTGCACCATCCGCGCAAACCATTCCCACCCGCGTACCCGCTCCGCAATCAGCTTCGTGCTGGTAAGCATCGGCACGGCCAGCAGCGCGCCCGGCACGCCCCATAGCCAACCCCAGACCAGCAGCCAGATAAGAATGGCGATCGGGCTGACGCGCATGCGTCGTCCAAGGATCATCGGCGTGATCAGGTTGCCCTCGAATGCCGTCAGACACGCGAAGCAGAACGCGGGCAGCAAGGCGTTCCCCAGTGCGTCGTAATGAATCAGGCCGACGAACAACAGCGTGGCCGTCGTGACGATCGCGCCGACATAAGGAATGAAATTGGCGATCATCGCCACCGCGCCCCACAGCACCGGATCGGGCATGTGCAGCAGATAAAGCATGCCGGCCGTGATCACGCCCAACGATACGTTGATCACCACGGTGGTGAGGATGTAACGCGAGACTTCCGTCTGAATGCCACGCACGATGCTGACGGCGTGGCGCTTGTAGCCGAAGTTCGGCGCGATCTCCACCAGGCGGCGCAAGATCAGGTCGCCGTAGACGAGGAAGAAGTACACCAGCAGCACTACGGTGAGCACCGCCGCCAGCACCTTCGGCGCGTTGGCCAGTACATCCCACACGCTGATCGCGACATCGCCGGCATTTTGCGTCGCATCCGGCCGCGTGGGATGGCCGTTGACCAGGGTTTGCGTCGCACGGCCGGCGGCTTCGAGCGGTCGCGTGATGTGTTCGAGCTTGGGAATGAAACTGCGAATCTGCGACGGCGCACTGTGCAACCAGCCCAGCGCAGGCTGGGTAAGCATGCTGATGCCGGTGCCGATGCCGGCCATCAAGGTGAGCATCAGCACGCTCGCGCCAAGCCAGCGCGGAATGTGATGGCGCGTGCCGCGCGCCACGATGGGGTTGAGCGCCAGACCGATGAACGCGGCCAGCACCAGCGGAATGATCAGGCCTTTGACCAGCGTGACGGTGTAAAGCAGCGCCAGTATCAGCAAGGCGGTGAACGACATGCGGATGCTGCGCAGATGGCCACGCAGGCGGTTGACGCCGCGGGTGGTGGCTTTCATTTGGTGCGTCAGGCTGGTCGAAGGTGGCGCTGGTGTATCACGCGCTGGACTATCGGCCGATGTCACCGCCGGCAACGCCGTGGGTTCGACGGCGGTCATGGCGTGTCGCTGTCGCTGCCGTCGTAGCCCTCGTCCATGCCCATTTCAGCGATGAGGCGCGTGCCGTGCGCCACGATTTCCGCCAGTCCCGCACCTACGGTCGACACCAGTCCCGGCACACGCAACGGGCTGACCCCGAGGCTGCCGAGCACGAGTCCGGCGCCGGCGGCCGCGCCCACCGTGGTGAGCGGATGGCGATAGCCGCGTTCCAACAGGGCCGCGGCCGGTGCGGCCATTTCGCCGCGATGCCGGGCCACGCGTTCGCGCGCGTGGCGCACGCGCTCCAGTTGCTTGAACAGGCTCATGTCAGACCTCCCCCTCGTCTGTGCCGATGTCGCGCTCGGCGCGGTGCAGCGTGTCACGCATGATCGCACGCCACTCCTGCCGCGTACCCGGCAAGCTCATCCAGTGCATGCAGCGCCGGAACAACACGACCGCTCCCACTAGCCACACGACTTCCAGTACCGCGAGCACCGCGAAGGCGAGGATCCACGAGCTGAGCCATTTGGCCAGCAGCAAACCGATCAGACCCAGCAACGTGAGACCCAGACCCACCCCCGCGATGGTGGCGGCCAGGCCGGCGGCCAGCAGCCAGGAGACGGCGCTGCGCGCCAGTCCAAGCTCCGCGGCCAGCAGGTGCAACTGCGCGCCGAACAGGTCGCGCACCGCGCGCGCCAAGCGCGTGAGGTCATCCAGCAGCCCGCTCGGGGGGGCGTGGCCGGTCGGCTCCGGCTGCTCTGCTGACGTTTCGTTTTCGTGCACGGAATCGTGCATTACCCGCCTCCGTGCCTAGGTTCAAACTCAGCGACGGAGGATACGGCCGAGCAGCCAGCCGGCGCCCAGCGCAATGGCCACCGCCTGGACCGGTTTTTCACGCACGTATTCGCGCACTTCCTCCAGCCATTCGTCGGCGCGATCGCGCGCCTGGTCGTACGCGGCACGGCCGCGCTCGGCGGCATCGCTGACTTTGTCGCTGGCGCGGTTGGCGGCGTTCGCGGCCTTGTCGGTGGCGCTGTGCACGCGCTCTTCGACGCGGTCGGCCGCACGATCGAATTTATCCTTGCTGCTGGCCACGGCGTCAGAGGTTGCCTGCTTGATGCGTTCGGCACCTTGGTCGATGCGCTCGTGCACGCGGTTCTCATGCATGCTGCCGTCTTGCGCCTGGACTTCTTTGTTCATGACGTTCTCCATTGGCTTGAGGTGTTCACTCTAGCGGTTTGCCGCCTTGCAGGCTGAACGAAAAAGTCGTGCCATTCAGCCAGTCCGCCGGAAAAAAGCGATCACGGCAAGGATCAGAAACAGCACGAACAACACTTTCGCAATCCACGCGGCGGTACCGGCAACGCCGGTAAAACCGAGCAGGGCGGCGATGATGGCGATGACCAGGAAGACCAAGGCGTAGTGCAACATGGCGGCGCTCCACGGGAATCGACGGGCATCCGGTCGCGGCCCTTGGTTCCATGTGCCATACAGCGTGCTGTGTTGGCGTGAAGATTGCTGTCAGAGCGCTCGCCGCAGAAGGCTGAATTTGCCTTGAAATTCAATCTGCCGGGATAGCTCCCTCCCCTGCGCGCAGGGGAGGGAACGGTCTGGCACATCTAAAGCCGCGGTTCCCGTTTCAGGCCGGCACGCTGGGATTGAGGCTGTAGGTGCCGGTGAGCTGCGCTTGCGCCAGGACGTGCCCGGCCATCGCCGCGCGCAGCTCTTCCAGCGAAAAACCCTCATCCAGCGGCAGGCGCGGTGTATCCAGCGCGTAGACGCTGAAATGGTAGTGATGCACCAGCGAATCGTTCCACGGCGGGCATGGGCCGTCATAACCCAGGTAAGTGCCTTCCATCTGCACATCGCCACTGAACCAATCGGTGTAGGAGTTGACGCCTTGCACGCTGCCGGGTGGGCCGTACGGCTGTTTTTTTCCGCGCGGCGTGATGTCCTCGCTGCACGCGCCTTCGGCCAGCTCGCCGCACTCGGCGGGAATGTTGGCCATCAGCCAGTGCGCGAATTCCACGCGCGGCAAATCGGCAGGCACCACGCGGCCTTCCTTGTTGACGTCATCGGGCTTGCTCGGCACGTCGGTGTCGATGCAGGTGAGCACGAACGACTGCGTGCCGGCCGGCGCATCTTTCCATGCCAGGTGTGGGCTTACGTTGGTCGACAGCGCCACCGGATGGCCCGGCTTGCCGAACGCGAGGTCGGGAGGAATGGGTGTGCCGTGCTGGAAGTTATCGCTGCGTAGCTGCATGGGGATCTCCGTGACGCCATGAAAACTCGACAGTTTGGGGCAGGCCCGCGCCGGCGCAAGCCGGCGCCTGTCTGCGCGACTGTAACGCGCGATCAATGATCCGGTCGTGACAGCTCCTCGACCGTCAGCCCGCGGCGTTGGGACTGGCCGTCGACATCGCCTTGGCCAGCTGTTGCTGGACCGCGGTCCACGGCGTCGGCCCTTCGTGCATGGCATACACCGTGTCGACCTTGAGGTGTTCGCGCGCGACGGCTTGCGCCACTTCGTACATCAGTTCCGGGTCGTACAGGCTGTGGTCGGGGTTCAAAGCCAACGTGTCGCTGGCGTAGAGCAGTTTTTGCTGCGGGAAATACACCATGTACTGGCGTTCGGTCGATGCGCCGCGCAGAGGATAGAGCACCACCTGATTGGCGCCTTGGCCCAGCACCACGCGATCGGCCACGGTCATCCAGTGCGCCGGCATGGGGTGAGTCTGCAGATCGTCCGGCTGCAGGCGGTGCGGCGCATGCACCAGGCGATCGAGCAACGGCCGGTTGAGATCGAGCACATACACCGGCACACCGTCCGCAACGACTTGTCTGACGCCGGCCATGTGCGGCCACGAATCGGAGGTACTGAGCACGGCTTTGACCGGCACGCCCGGATATTCGCTGTGCACCTTGGCGAGAATGCCCTTTACATAACCGGGCGAGATCGGCGCCTCCAGTACCAGCACGCCATCGTCCTGTTTGATCAGCGTGGTGTTCCATGCACCCTGATAAAGCTCGATACCCGGCGCCAGCTGCACGCGCTGTCGGTCGCTGAAAACGCGGTTCCAACCTTTGGCTTGCGCGCTCTTGGCGGCTACCGCCGGATCCAGCGCGAATGCCTTGTCGTCCACCTCGGCATTGAAGACCGGATCGAGCAACTGGGTGGACGCAAACCACAGTCCGTTGCGCCGGTCGATGCGATTGGTGGGAAAGAGCATGCCTTGCACGAGATGCCAGTTGTCGAAATAGATGCGCTGCTCGACGTCGCCCCAGGCAAACCAGAAATCATTGAAGACACTCGTGCGCTCCAGCGCATCGGGCAGATGATTGGTGGCATTGAGCAACACGCGTATGGGCGTACCTTGCCAGGTGAACTGGACCACGCTGTGCGGCGTGGCGCGCAGCCACTGCGATGCAACGTAATGCAAATCGCCGGCGGCCGCCGCGTTGAGCAACAGACGTTCCGGTTCCAGCGCCAGCATGTCGCGGCTGGCATCCCGATCCGCCAGCGACGCCGGCAGGTCGCCATGCTTGCCGTGCAGCACGATGCCTTGCGGCGTCGCGATCAGGGTGAGTTCGACGCTTTCGGTGTGCGGATCGGCTTCCGGCCAGGTGAGCTGCTCGTCATTGAGCAAACGCTGTTTGTCGAAGTCGATGGTGACGTTGTCGCGCTCGTAGGAGGTGATGAACGGCTGCTGCCGGTACGACTGCTCGGCCAGCACCGTGTGTCCCATCGCATCGTAGTGAAGGCTGTGAATACCTTCGAGCCGCGACCTGCCGCCCATCGCCGCAATGGCCTGCTCGACACACGCTTTTGCATCGATGTGCTCGCAGCCCGGATGTTCGCCCGCTGTGAGGAGATCGCCATCCTGCGGTGGATGGGCAGCGAAGCATGTCGTGGATAGGGCCAATGACACCAAAACGGGCAAAACGGCGGTGCGACGTTTCATGACGGCTCCCGGCGACGTTCGTTCAGAGGTGCGCGGAGCTTATGCCCGTGCTGCTACGAACTCCGACTGCAGGAAGTCACCGTGCATATAGTCACAGCCTTAGGGAACGGCTGTTTATTCCACAAACCTCACTGCCGTCATGCTCGCCCTCACTACGGCACGCCCGTCCTCATTGCGTCATACCCACCCTCACTGCGTCATGCCCGCCCTCTCTGTCGTCATGCCCGCGAAAGCGGGCATCCATGTTCCATGGATGCATCAGGACAAGATGGATGCCCGCTTTCGCGGGCATGACGGCAATGAGGGGTATGGCGCCAGTTAGAGTAGGCATGACGGCCACGGGTCAAGCTGGATGCGGAGACTGCCCTTCGGCGATCGCGTTGAAGCGCGCCGCGATGTATTCGTCGCAGAAGCTGGTCATGTCCCAGCCGCCGATGAAGCCGCAGTGACCGCCGTAGGTGGCGATGTCCAGTTCCACATTGCTCGGCAATTGCAGCTTTTCGAACGCGGTGACGGGAATCACCGGATCATCGCGCGCCGTGAGGATGGTGGCCGGAATCTGCATGGCTTCAAGGGCATTGCCGGCCACCGAATAGCCGTCCAGATACGCTTCCAGCGAACCGAAATCGGTATGCCGCAAGACCAGCGCTTCGGTCAGCCCGCGCAGATTCTGCTTGAGCTCCTGCAATTCGAAATACTGGATTTCCGGGAACGCTTTCTGCTTGGCGCGCAACGAGCGCCGCCACTTGTTCATGAAGTACGCCTGGTAGAACCACGGCGCGGATTCTTCCAGCGAAAAAAGGCCTTCGCTGGGATCGATGATCGGGCACACCGCCAGCACGTAGTTCAGCGCAATGCCGTGTGCCGGCGCCTGCATCGCCACGCGCAAGGCGAAATTGCCGCCCAGCGAAAAGCCCGCCAGCGCCATGGCGCGCGACGGCCAGCGCTGCGCGATGTCGCCTAATGCGTGCACCACTTCATCGATCCGGCAAGAGTGGAACAGCGCTTCGTTGAGGCCGTGACTCTGGCCGTGATCGCGAAAATTGAGGCGGAAAATATCCCAGCCGTCTTCGAGCAGGCGGCTGCCGGTTTGCAGCACGTAGGTGGAATCGACGCTGCCTTCCCAACCGTGGAACAACACCGCCAGGCCGCGCGAAACGGGCTGCGCGGTTTGCGCGGTGAACGAACCGGTGAGGCGAATGCCTTCGCCGCCATCCACCATCACCGTCTGCGCACCGTCCAGCACGCGGTAGGCACGGCGCGGCAGAAACTGGCGCCGCACGCCGCTGGAGGACAGCATGGTTTGGATGTGGCCGCTGGTCAGCGGCCAGGGCGGATGAAAGTCGCGTCCTTGCGGCAAGATCATGCTGGACGGTCCTCGAGCGCCGCGGCGATGCGTTCGCGCGAAAGATCGGCCATGCGGCGCCGTCCCTCCGGGCTGGCGGCTACCGGTTCGAGGAAATGCACCTCGGCATCCATCGCCGGGCCGCCGAGCATGCGCAGGAAGTTCTGCAAGAAGTTTTCGTTGTCGCGGAAGCCCGCGTCGATCTGCCGCCGGCCATCGCGCACAAAGCGCAAAGCCACCGGCTGCACCGGCACCTGGGCATCGAGCGCGGCCTGGAAGATGCGCGCATGAAACACTTTCAGCACACCGTTGTGGCCGGTGCCGCCTTCGGGAAACACCGCCACCGAACGGCCGCTGCGCATGCGCTCGACCATCACCTGCATCACCGCCGCGAGCGAATGGTTGCTGCCGCGCCGATGAAAGATCGTGCCGCCACTGGCCGCCAGCCAGCCGACCAGCGGCCAGCTGGCGATTTCGGCCTTGGCCACGAAGCACGCGGCGCGCTGGCTGTGCAGCAGTTCGATGTCGATCCAGGAGGTGTGGTTGGCGACGAACAGCACCGCATCCGGCAAGGGCTGTCCAATGCGTACGGAGCGCAGCCCGAAGATGCGCATCAGCCCGGTGGACCATAGGCGGATCATGCGATGCGTGAACGGCTCGCGGCCGTCCTGCATGACCGCTTTGCGGTTCCAGGTGAGGATGCATCCGCACAGCAGGATGCCCAGCACCACGTGCACCAGCAGCAGCGGCACGCGCCACAGATAGCGCAACGGGCGCAGCGCATGGCGATCGGGGGTGGAAACGGCGTCGATACTCATCAGCCCATTAGTTTAACGTTAATGACAGTGTGCCGGCAGCCGTTCGTATCACCGTTCGAGCTGGCTGAGCGGCAGCGCGGCTGAACGTTTTACCGTGCGCAGCACGAAACTGGAGTTGACGTCGGCCACGCCCGAGGCATTGAGCAGCCGGTCCAGCAGGAAGCGCGAGAAGTGCTGCAGGTCGGCCACGTACACATGCATCAGATAATCCATGTCGCCGGTAAGGGCATAGCAGGCGACCACCTCGTCCCAGCCGTTCACCCGCTCCACGAAACGCTCGATCACATCGCTCTCGTGCCGGGTCAGCTGCACGCGCACAAACGCCTGCAGCCCCAGCCCCACCGCCTCCGGATCCACCTGGGCGCTGTAGCCGGCAAGCACGCCCTCGCTCTCCAGCCGCTGCA